>NZ_JBAZTL010000001.1:0-826138 GCF_041661885.1 Sphingomonas sp.
GCCAAGGACTTCGAACAGACCATCGCCTCGGCAACCGCCTGGATCTTCATCGCCTCAATCCAACTCTTCGTCCGACGCATCGCAACGTCATGAAATTACGACGGATAATTTCGAATCAGACTCTGAGAGCTTCCTCACGAACCCTCTAAGTCTCTCGCTCGCGCTCGCGCTTTTTCTGGTCCGCGGACTGATGCCCTTTAACGTTGGCGAGGTCGCCCAGGAGGTGGTCAGCCAGCTGACGGAGGGTTGGGATCTGAGGCGCGGAATCCGACGCTATCGTCACCTCAACGCGCCGCTCGTGAAATCAATTCTTGGAAGGCTTGCGGCGAAGCTCCAAGCGACCGGAGCGACCAGATTCGCGGAGGGCCTACTCGTAGATATCATGCCCGCAAGCCTTGCGGGTCTCGAGGGTAGCGTAGTGCTTGATGAGATTAGGGATGCGACCGGTCTCATCGGTGACAGCGGGGGCGGCTGGTCATTCACGCACCGGTACTTCCAGGACTTCTTTTGCGCAATGCACCTCACCGAACGCACGGCGGGTCTCGAACGTGAACTGACCAATCACGCTGAGGACTTGCGATGGGATGGGGTGTGGTCTCAGATTTCAGACTTGTGCGCTGAACCGGAGCAATTCGCGTCCGAGTTGGCCGCTCGAACGTCGAACGGACCAAAGGCACTGAGGTGGACCTCCTCCAGCTTGCTAAGTTCGAAAGGAATAACGCTGGAAGATGAAAGAAAGCTGTCAAGCCTGCTGACGCTCGAGTCGAGGCGCCTTCTGGATCAGGTCGAACTGGTCCAATATGCGAACAGAATACAACTTCTGCCGAGGGAAAAGAGTGACGTTCGGGGCGAGGATCTTCTATCGTTGCTCGCCGCTCTTAAGAACCTGAATTTTGCGCGACGGGACGAGCTGTTCCTCAGCATGATCCAGGATGATTTCGTGAGAACGTTCTTCAGTCGCTTGTGCCAAATGTTAAGCACTGGCGCCAAACCCACACCGATTGAGGGGTCAGAAGGTGTCTCGATGGTCGACGAATAATTTGGGCGACAGGATCGCGACCGACCGACCTTGCGACGGATTGGCCATAGTGCGCCAAAAGATACCATCAAAGCCAAGGGAAAATGTGGGACGAAAAGTGGGAACCGAAACGGTCAGATCGTCCGGAACGACGCAGTTTTCCCATTTTCAGCTTGACGCTGGTGACCTCTACGGCTGCCGAACGGCAGGAACTGGGCCGGCTGCGGACTGGCGGCTTTTGGCTGAGCGAGGGCGAAAGCGGACATCGAGAGCTGTAACTCGCCGCCCGAAATCTGCCTCTTTAGAGGCGCACGGTAAAGGCGAGAAATGGGCCGGTTGCTGATCGGCGAATTCTGGGAGCATCCGTAATAACCGCCGCGACGCGGTAACGGGATATGCCGCAGCTGGGCTCAGGGAGAGTCCCATCTGCCACAACCCCGGTCCCCAATCCAGAGTCATCCAGTATCCAAAGGTAGAAAGAGGAATGACGTTTCCGCGGGAAGCAGTCAACTCTGCCGCATTAAGGCTCGGCTACGATCTGGATCAGAAGTAGGATGCGCCATTATGGACAAATCGCTTTTCGGAGAGCTGAGAACGGTCTAGATTAAAATGCAAACTATGACCTTAATTCTTATCCCAATTGCGCATGATCCCCTCTGTCACGGTTCGGAATGGGTTGTTGAAGATATCGATCTGTTGGCCGAGCGCGTAGCGCGTGTTGCCTTGGGGCAATATCGTCATGTGGGACACATACTTGATGGGCTGAACGTTAGGCCCCCAAAGACATCCTTCGAAATTGGCGCAGATGCACTTACAAAAATGAAGGTCGATAAGAAGGGCAATGCGTGGCAGCGCGACGGCTGGATATTTCAAGTGATCTCTTGGATCGCCGCTAATCAGCAAAAGCAGGGCGCGATCTTGAAACCCCCGCATCCGTACCATGCGCATAAAGGCTTTGACGGGCTCCAGCTCGAAATTGCCGAAGACGGAAAGTCCGTGAAGGCGATCGTGATTTTCGAGGACAAGGCCACGTCCAATCCGCGCGGCAAGATAACGCAACAGGTATGGCCTGACATTGTCGATTTGGAAGCCGGCGCCCGCGTCGCGGAACTGACGAGCGAGACGACCGCGATGCTAGAGGCGCAGCAGCATGCCTTTCCTGCCCTAGACATCGACGAGGCGATCGAATCGATTCTATGGCATGAGGCGCGACATTATCGCGTCAGCGTCACCGTGAGTAATGAGCATAAAAGCGAAGAAAACCGAAAAGCGCTGTTCGCAGGGTTTGATACGTCTGCTAAGGGCGACCTCATCAAACGTCGCGCCGAAACCATGCATTTCGATGATCTGCGCGGCTTTATGAACGACTTCGCCGCGCGCGTGACCCAAAAGATCAACGAATTGGCGGCTGCAGGTGTTTGATCCGATCACCTCCGCCCTAATTGCGTCCTCGCCTCCACTGGCCGGGCTGGATCTCGACGCGTTGCCGAAGAAATTGACTGAGGCGTTCACCGACATTGTCGCGGCGCGCATCAGGTTGCGCGGGGTGCAAGGCGAAGCGGCTTCGGCAGAGCTGGCGACCGTCCTTGCAGAGGTGCGGCGGCTCGCCGCCGCGCATGAGGCCTTTGTCGCGCTGCTTCCCGAGCGCGAAAATCGTCGCGCCGCAGCTTTTGTCGCGGCGTCTGCACATCAGGTTTGCCTATTAGGGGAAGAGAGTAAAGGCGAGCGGATCGCGTCCTATGTTGATGGTGCGGGAGTGGCCTCGGAGGTTTCTGCCACGCTTCTGTTCCTCGTCGCGGAGGCGCATGCCGATGCGGCTGAAAGCGCTAAACGTATCAGGGCCGACCGTGACGAAAGCACTCCTGTTGAACGGGCACTGTTGCTCGCGATCAAATTGCTGGCGTCGGGGCGTCTGCGTGACGCGAGCCGCCTGCCTGCCCCAGCAATCGATCTGGAATTGGAATCGCCCGAACTTGCCGTCGAGGCGCTTTTGCTGGAGCTTCTTAAGGGCGTGAGGAGCATCGCCGCGCGGCTTATGCTGCGTGTCGATGCTGCGCCCGGCGTAGGAGGCATCGCGCCCGCCACCGAATTTTTTCAGCGCGTGAAGGATTTGAGCGTTGGACGGCTCGACGACATTCTCGTGCTGCCGGAGGCCATCGTCACCACCCCCGAACGTTGTCTAATGCTGATGTCGATGCAGCCAGAGGCTTTCGCCGATCTAGGGCTGATCGTGTTTGACGAGTGCCATTTGCTTCATCCGCGAGATGCTGAGCGCAGCCGCCGCAGCGTCGATGCGATGCTGGCAGTGCTGAATTTGACCCAGCTCGCGCCTGCGGCCGATCTCTTGCTTTTATCCGCGATGATGAAGAACGCTGAAGAAATCGCCGAATGGGCGAGCGAGCTGACCGGAAGACAATGCCTTGCGCTGAACCTCGCGTGGAAGCCCACACGGCAAGTCAGGGGTAGCGTCGTCTATCCCGCAAAACGGATCACGGAACTAAACGGCAAGCTCAAAGCCGCACGCGATGCCAATCCCAATCACCAGAACGCACCTGTGGCGGTGAAGCGGGAGATGAAAGCACAGCCCTTCGGTTTCTTCGGCCTTTTGCAGACGTGGGCTACCAAAAATCGCGGCGATTACACGTTGTTGCCACTGCTACCCGAGGAACACTCCCTTTCGACGGGGCGCTCAAAAGGCGGGCGCTGGTATCTCACGCCAAACGGCAATCAGACCAGCGCCACGCTGGCAGCTGCGGCGGCTTCTTCTGGGCTAAAGACACTTGTTTTCGTGCAGACGATTCCGCTGGCTGAAGCCTCCGCGCGTGATTTCCATCGGCAGCTCGACGCGCCGACGGTCACCCTGTCAGACAGTGAAGCGGAGCTATATCGTCTGGCCGCCGAGGAGATGGGCAACGCTAGCCATTGTTATCTCAGGCTAAGGGCAGACGGCGCTTTCGTCGGCGGTGCGGCAAGTCATCACTCACTGCTATTGCGAGAGGAGCGCCAATTGCACGAAGCGCTTTTCAAGCGCGAAGGCGGTATTAGCGTGCTGTTCGCAACTTCGACGCTCGCCCAGGGAATGAATTTGCCCAGCCAGGTCGTCATCATCTCCGGGGATTCGCGATTTGATCCCGAGGTCGACAAAATGGCGCAGCTAGAAGCGCACGAACTCCTGAACGCCGCGGGTCGGGCCGGACGAGCGGGCGAAGGTTCGCAAGGATTTGTTATGGTCGTTCCCAGTCGGGTTGTTGAGTTCGATGACCAGTCGAACCTGATTAATGCCCACTGGATAACGCTCCAGTCGATCTTTTCCCAAAGTGACCAGTGCTTGGTGATCGACGATCCGACGACGGCATTGCTGGACAAAATTCACGAAGGAACAGTTGATCACGGCATGCCTGCCTACCTGGTAAGCAGGTTACCGCTGCCAGCAGATGATGGCGGGGACGCTCCTTTGCGGACCCTCCTAAGCCGCTCCTTTGCGGCTTTCCGGGCCCGCAAACGCGGTGACGTGGAGTGGATCGAGAGTCGCATCGCATCAGCCTTTGCCGCAAAAAAGAAGCTGGAGCCGCCCGAAGCAGACCATTGGCTTGATCGCGTGTCAGGTTTGACCGGCGTTTCCGTTGAAACCCTCCGCGAAATTGGCGCCGTATTCGACGATCCGCAGCGTAGCGTGGATACAACAGTCGCGGTTGACGCGCTGGTCGCTTGGTTGAACGAAAAACCAGCCAAACTGCTTGAGCTGGTCCGGCCCGAGAATGTGCAAGGTCTGTTTGGCGGCGCATACGAAAAACTGGCGACCGACGATCAGCGCGGTCGATACGCGCTACCTGTAATTGAACCGATGCTAAAACGGTGGATGGCAGGCGAGCCACTGAAAAAGATTGAAGAGGCCTATCCCGGCGGAGGTGATCGTGAGAAGTGCGAATATTCACGACACTTCGTTCTCCGGCTGGTTCCTGACCTCGCGTTTCTCGCCGGGCTGCCAGCGCGCATATTACATGCGCGAAATGCGAAGGACGGGATTGAGGCCCCCATACGATCCGTCCTCACTACCTTAAGTGGGTCAGTGCGCGAGGGGTGTAGCGGAGCAGAATGTTTGGCGGTGCGGAAGAACGCGGGATCGTCCGTGTCTAGGGTAGCGGCACGCGGCCTATACGATCAAATCGCTCAGGCGATACCCGCAGGCACCGAAAACGAGGACTTTGAGGCGACGACAGATCGGGTACGTTCGGCTTGGGCGCTTTTGGCGTTCGATGATCTGGATGAATCCTAGGGTTTTCATACGAAACGCGCTTCGGGCTTAGGTTGCCTTGAGCCTGTAGCCTCAGACACGATGAACCAACGGCATCTGTGGACGCCCCTTTGGATGCAAGCGCTAAATCGGGGTATGTTGGCACGTAGTCGGATGCTGTCATCTGTCCGGCCTCGATGAGCAGCGCCATAGCTGCGGGCCAGTATGGGAGTGCGCGGACCGGATCCATTTCAGCTTTGCGCGCTTGGCTAGCGCTCTGCCATTCCCTGGTTCTTCCAGCCCCGTCTCGCCGACTGTTGTGCCATACCCTCCTTCGACCGCCTACGTCCCCGACGCCTCTGACCGCCGTCCCGGCTTACGCCGCGACCGCTGCCGGAGCCCTGTAATCCTCCCTCTTGGTGAGCAGCGCCCAGACCATGCGCGCCATCTTGTTGGCGAGCGCGACCGAGACGAGCATGCGTGGCTTGCGCGCCAGCATCCGCTCCAGCCATGAACCCGCTGGCGCACCGTGGCGACAGGCCTGGCGCACCATCGAGCTGCCGCCGATGATCAGCAGCCGTCTAATCGTTCGCTCGCCCATCTTCGATATGCTGCCGAGCCGTTGCTTGCCGCCGGTTGAGTGCTGGCGCGGCGCAAGGCCAAGCCACGCCGCGAAGTCGCGGCCTTTGCGGAACGTCTCGATCGACGGAGCGAGCGCGATAATCGCCGTCGCTGCGATGGGTCCGACCCCCGGGATGGTCATCAGACGCCGGGCCGCCTCGTCCGCCTTCGCCCGCCGCGCGATCTCGCGGTCGAGCACGGCGATCTGCTGGCCGAGCTCGCCCAGGAGATCGACCATGAGCTTGAACATCGGTCGCGCCGCCTCCGGCAGGCTCAAGGTCATCTCTTCATCCTCCAGAAGATCAGCCAGCATCGTCATGTGCGCGGTCCCGCGCGGTGCCACCCAACCATATTCCGCTAGGTGGCCCCGGATCGCGTTGATCAGCTGGGTGCGCTGACGCACCACAAGATCGCGGGTGCGGAACACGAGCCCGGCCGCTTGCTGCTCCTCGCTCTTCACCGCCACAAAGCGCATTCCCGGTCGCTGCGCCGCTTCACAGATCGCCTCCGCATCGATCGCGTCGTTCTTGTGCCGTTTCACAAACGGCTTCACGTACGCTGGCGGGATCAGCCGAACCTCGTGTCCCATCGCCTGCAACTCGCGCGCCCAGTGATGCGCGCCGCCGCACGCTTCGAGCGCAATCACGCACGCCGGCTGACCGGCGAAGAAGTCGAGCAGCTTGCCCCTCGTCAGCTTCCGACTGAAGACCATCGCACCGCGCTCATCTGCGCCGTGCGCATGAAAAACGTTCTTGGCGATATCCAGACCGATTGTGATAACCTGCGACACGGACGCCTCCCTCAGTGGTGAATCAACACCTCCACTCTGGCACATAGATGCCGCCGGGGGGCGTCCACCCCATCAGCTTTTGGGATTGCTCCGAAACAGACTGAACGGCTGAGAATAGGGCGTATTGCTGACAGTCTGCTCCCGACGAGAGCGAACGGGCGGTTGATGGGCCGATCGGGGACTGGCTGGATTTAGGAAATCGCGCTGGCTTAACAGTCATTCGCAAAGTCAGGGTGCGTCGGCAACGTCCTCCCCAGACCTAGCCGTTCATCGCTCGCTACAGGCACGGCAGGGTTCGTGGCTGACGGTCATTCGCATACAGATGCTTGACCGGATCATTCACGGCCCGCAAACCACTATCGGAGGCTGACATGGACTCTAACAAGTATTCCCGGTCGATTAGGCTCATTTGTCCAACATGCGCTAGCGCTGACTTCGAGTATGACAAAGAGACCGACGGCGGCCCGATCCGCTGCACGGCCTGCGATCGTGTGTTCAGCCGAGAGGAATTGATCCGCGAGAACGGAGAGATCATCGAAGCGGAGGTGTCCGAGGTGAAAAAGGAGATCGTTGACGATTTTACAAAGGACTTCCGTGATTCGATGCGGAAGGCGTTCTCCGGCTCCAAGCATATCAAATTCCGCTGATGCCCATGGTCCAGGTCGATGCCGGTGATATCGTCGCAACTCTGGCCTTGGTTATCGCCATCTACTCGGCGTGGACAACAGCCCGGTTCAACAAGCGGCAGACTGATTTTCAGGAGACGGCTGACCGATTGAACCGACTGCTGGTTGAGAAGGAGTCGGCGGAGACGGTGGCGCAGAAGCAGGCGGATATCTCGGCAAACTTCTACAAAGCCGGGAAGTCGAACTATCGCTTGAAGGTGTTTAACCGGGGCAAGGGCGTCGCATCGAACGTCCGCATCGAGGTGCTCGATGACAGCGGCTTGCTGATGGCAAGCGATATCAGGCGCAAGTTTCCGGTGCCTTCGATGGAGCAACATGCGTCGGTCGAATTGATCGCAACAGTCCACATGGACTCACCGAATCGCGTGCATATTCGGCTGACGTGGGACGACGCTACCGGGCATGAACACACGAAGGAACTTCACCCGACGTGGTGACCAGAGCGGGCGATCAGCCAGCGCCTGCCTATATGGGGCTGGCGCGCAGGCGCGACACTCACAGCAGGAGAGCATGATGCCGGCTTGGAAGGCGACGCAAGAACAACTCGAACTGGTGGCCGAGTGCCAGAATCTCAACGATCGAATCGTGGCAGAACCTCACCTGATCGGATCAGCAGAGGCCATGCAGGAGCTTCGCGACATGATCGAGAGGGCGGTCGAGGCCGACGTGCCGTCAGTCGTGATCACGCCTCTCCAGATTTGGGTATCGATGCATGATACCGAGATGGACCTGCCGGAGCACCTTCGCACTTTCCCACCGATTACGATGAAACGCGTCTCGGCTGTCGATCGCGTGCGTGAAGGCTATCGCCAGCGGATGGAGAAGCTCGGCCGGGACAACGATGCTGAAATCGCAAAGCTGCGCGCCACGAACCCGCAGCCGGGGTCGCCTGGCGAGGACATGTTGAAGGTGCGAACCGCGCATAAGCGCAAGCTTGATAAGGCGATTGAGGAGCTTCAGCCGCGCAAACCGTCATGACGCGGCCCGAACTTTTCGCTTGGTAGATGCGCAATGCGTGACCGGATCGATCTGCACGTTGCGGTCGATCCGGTCCGGCCCTGCCCCCAGCCGAAGAAGGCAGCGAGCAAGTCGCCGCGGGTGTTGTCAGCGCCCGGGCCGTGCAGACGCAGCGGCTGGAGGGCACCGCCCTGCGCACTCACGCCGACCTCGATGGCGATCTTCTGGAAGCCCACGCCATGCCCGACGAGGCGGGACACCGACAGCTCATGCAGACCGCCGAAGCGGAGCGAATTTCGGAGCGCGCCAGCAACTCCGTAACGCCGCGGAATAAGGCGAAGGCGGCATTGTCGCCCGCGATTTAGTCAGGGAACGCTGGCGAAAGGCAACTCTCGGCTGAACCGACGGTCCAGGGATGCATGTTGGGATGGCGAATTCGTCCCAAACTCCGTCGTTGAGATAAGCTTGTAAGCATAACCGCTTTCAAGCGATAGAGACGCTATCCGCTATGACAGAGATTAGGAAGCAAAGCGGCCACCCGATGCCAGCGCGATCCGTTACATCTCTGACCCGATGTGGGGAAAAGTGTGGGGTAGACAAAGTCTGCTTGTCAAAACGTTTAACAATTACATCAGATTAGCAAGAAATGAGAGATGCCTCCGTCTCCGCCAACGGCTTGCACAAAGCCAAATAAGTGTTCTGCCCTTTCAGGGGGCGTATGGTGGGTGCGCTGGACACCTCGTTGACGGCACATCTTTACGCGCGTTGTTAAGGACATTGGGGGACGGTGCATCGGCTCAAGCCCCAGGCGGTTCTACCGGGTGAGACCTACGCGACCGGTATCGCGAGGGATCAGGCGCATTCGAATGGATCCGGTCAAAAATCTACCGTTCGAGCGCTGTCCTATCATCCGCAAAGAGATCTACGATGCGGCTCAAATTGCAGTCGGCGAGCGCATGGTCAAAGTTTTCGGCCCGTAGCAGATCCGCCAGCGCGCGCTGGCGTTGCCCGATCAGGTCGATCGATTGCAGCGAGGTGCTGTGCGCCGCTGCCACTGCAGCATCTACGCACAACTCCACGCCGATCGCTTCGATGTCGATAGCTAACGCCGCCAGCTCCCGCGCGACGTTCTCAATTTGGCTGTGATCAAGCGGCAAGGCTGGGGCTCCGTGTTGGGCACGCGTACGCGGCAAGTTGAATGGGTGCAGCCGTCGCGGTTACCCCGCGTGCGATTGCGGCTTGGGCCATGCATGGAACCAGCGCGGTGGCAGGATCCTGGACAAGGCAGATGCCACCAGCGCTTTTGATCGCCGCGATGCCGGCCGCGCCGTCGTTGCCGTCACCGGAAAGCACGACGCCAATCGCCTTGGTGCCGCCGGTCTTCGCGACGGAGCCGAACAGCAAATCGGCCGACGGGCGTACGCCATTGACCGGATCGCGCTCGACGAGACGGAGGCGTCCGCCGGGCCAGCGGTCGACCACAACGTGAAAACGTGGGTCGACGGCGATGTACATCGTGCCTGGTTCGAGCGATTCTCCATCGGCGGCCAGTTTGACCTTGGCTGACGTATTTTTCGACAGGCGCGAGGCGAAGGGCACACCAAGCCCTTCGTCGATTGCCAGTGAAACGATGGTCGGCGGGCAATTGGCGGGGAAGGCGACGAGCATGTCGGAAGCGGCCTCGATCGCCCCCATGCCGCCAGCAACGGCAATGATTTCCCCATCCCAAACATAATCGCCGAGCGCGGCGGCGGGTGCAGTTGCGGCAGGCACTTTGCGGGCAGCAAGGTTGGTCTTCGCGGCGGTCAGCACAACCTTGCAGAGCTTGCCGGAAATCTTCTCGAACTCATCGGGCGTCGCGCGCTGGGGTTTGGGGAAACAATCGACCGCGCCGAGTTCGATCGCGCGCAGCGATACATCGGCGCCCTTTTGCGTCAGCGTCGAGAGCATCACGACCGGAATCGGTTGCTTCTCCATCAGCTCTGCCAGAAAATCGAGGCCGTTCATGCCGGGCATTTCGACGTCCAGCGTCAAGACATTCGGTTGCAACTTCGGGATCATCGCGCGGGCTTCATCGGCGCTATCGACCGCGCCGACGACGACAATATCCTTACTGCGCTCCAGCGCGTTGGTGAACAACGCGCGCATGGTAATCGAATCATCGATAACAAGAACTTTGGTGACGGCCATTATACTGGTACACTTTCACAAAACGGGGGGGCGGGTTAGGCCGCTTCGGCAATGTCGTTGGCATCGGTCAGCGACGGCAGGTCGAGGACCATCACCATCCGGTCGTCGATCGAAACGAGCCCTTCGAGGAAAGGGACGACCGCATCGCCCGTCGTCGGCGGCGATTGCAGCGATGCGATCGGGAAGGTGACGATGTCGCTGACCGAATCGACGATCAACCCGCGGAACTGCCCCAGGATCTGGGTGACGATGATGACATGGCGCGCGGTCGGCGCAGTCGCACGCCAGCCGAGCCGTGCGGCAAGATCGACCACGGGCAAAACCGTACCGCGCAGGTTGACCACGCCTGCGATATAATGCGGCACCTGCGGCAGGCGCGTGGTTGGCGTCCAGGCGCGGATTTCGCGAATGGCCATGATGTCGATGCCGAAGACTTGGGATTCGACTTCGAAGGTGATGAGCTGACGAGTCATGATCGATCCTGACAATGGGATTAGTGCGTTACGCGCCGGACCGCGGCGGCGAGCTTTTCAGCGTCGAATGGCTTGACGATCCACCCGGTTGCGCCGGCTGTTCGCGCGCGCGCCTTTTTCTCGTCGGAAGATTCGGTCGACAGGACGAGGATGGGACGGTGGACATGCGCCCCACCCGCCCGAACGCGTTCGATCAGCCCGAAACCGTCGAGGCGCGGCATATTGATGTCGGTAATCACGACATCGCAATCGTTACTGGCAAGCCATTCGAGTGCCGAAATGCCGTCATCGGCTTGCTCGACCTCGAATCCGTGGCCGACCAATGCGTTCTTGAGCAACCCGCGCATGGTCGCGCTGTCGTCAACCGTCAAAACGCGTATCTTGGGATTTAGCGCTGTCATCATTTGCTCCACCCGGTTCAAAAAAATTCGACTTCGCCGCGCGTTGTGGCGGGACGTTCTGTTGGCTGCTGAGCGATGCTGTCATCGACGAGCCGGAAGCGCGCCTGGCCGCGCGTGGGCCGGAAATCGACCCGGCGTGCGTGGACGCCCCCCAGGGACGATCGCACGAGCGGAACCCGCTCCCGTTCCAGAAAGTTGACGGCAAAGGTGGCGTTGGCCATCCCGATCCGCGTCATGCCGCTGTGCATGTTGGCACCGCCATAGAGATGCGCGCGAATCGCCGTCCGGCTGGCACCATAAGCCAGCATTTCGTTGATCAGCACTTCCATCAGATAGGCGCCATAATGTTCGTCAACGCCGCGTCCGCCCTTTGGCTCGGCCAGCAGGAAGTGATTCATGCCGCCGACATGGCTCGTCGGATCGAACAGGCAGCAGGCAATGCAGCTACCGAGCACGGTGGTGAATTCGACGCGTGGATCGCCGCTGACGCGCGCCTGACCCTGCATTACCGTCAGCCGCACGGGGCGGGGCTGGGGGGGCGTTGGTGTTTCGATAATCTGTTGCAGCATTAAATAACCCCTGCAAGCGCGTGGTCAGCGATACGGTGGAGCGGAGCGACCAAGCCAGCCGCCCCCAGGGCAATCGCGGCTTTGGGCATACCGAAGACGGTGCAGGTCGCTTCGTCTTGCGCGATGGTGGTGGCCCCGGCGCGCGCCATCGTGAGCAGTCCTTGCGCACCATCCGATCCCATGCCGGTCAGCAAGATGCCGATGGCCTTGTTGCCGACGGTTTCGGCAACCGTGCGAAACAGAACGTCAACGCTCGGGCGATGCCCGGAAACCTTGTCATCCGCGCGCATTCTGGCCCACGGGCTGGTTGCACTGCCGCGTATCTGCAGATGCCGATCATTGCCGGGTGCCAGATAGACATGGCCAGGCTTCAGCGGCTGATCGGGTTCGGCAGTGGTGATCGTAGGCGCGCATCGCTGATCGAGACGCCGGGCAACCGCCTCGGCGAAGTGGCCATTGATGTGCTGCACGATGACGGTTGGCGGGCAATCCGCGGGAAAGTTCTGGAGCACTTCGTGCAATGCTTCGACCCCACCGGTCGAGGCCCCGATTGCAATCAAGGCTGGTCGCTGATGTGCGGTCCGGGTGGGCACGGGCGGGGCAGGCGTGGGCGAGTTGGGGGGCGCGATGGGGCGCGCGCTCCGATCCCGCAAGCGCGCGGAGGCGGCATTGCGGATCAGCGTGGCGAGCCGTCCATCATCGCTCGTCAGCAGGGAGCCGATCTTGCCATCGGGCTTGGCGTAACAATCGACGGCGCCAATTTGAAGCGCGCGGACGGTTGCATCTGCGCCTGCGCGCGTCAGCCCCGAAACGATGATGACCGGGGTCGGCCTCAGCCGCATAACCTTGTCCAGAAACTCCAGACCGTTCATGCCCGGCATTTCGATATCGAGCGTTACGACATCGGGGTTTTGTTCCCGGATGATGGTGCGGGCCTCGGCGGCATCGGCGGCGGTCGCGATGACATTGATATCGGCTTCGCGCCGAAGCAATTCGCTCAGCAAAGCCCGCATGGTCGGCGAATCATCGACGATCAGGACGCGGATCGTCATGCCGCCACCTTCCGGTAGATGGTCGGGCCGACTGCCGTCAGCATTTGCGCGGCGGGCCCGGTTACGCGCTCGCTATGGCCGATGTACAGATGGCCGCCCGGCGCGAGTTGCTGGGCAAAGCGGTGGACCAGCCGGTCCTTGGTGGGCTGGTCGAAATAGATCATCACATTGCGGCAAAATATCACGTCGAACGGGCGCGCCATCGGCCAATCACCGAGCAGGTTGAGCGATTTGAATCGTACAAGCGCGCGGGCTTCATCGGCGATGGTGGCATGGCCGTCGCGCTCGCGCATCCACGCGCGCCGTAGCTCGCTCGGCACCGCGTTGAGCGAATCGACGCGATATCGGGCCGCCTCTGCCGTCTCGAGCGCGTGGTCGGCGATGTCGGTTGCGAGCAGCAGGAAATCGAGCCCGCCCAGCCGCGCGGCGGCGGCGCGGTCGGAGCCGAGCATCGTCATGATGATCGACCAGGTTTCTTCGCCGCTCGAACAGCCCGCCGACCAAATCCGCACTTGCTCGCCAGCGCTCGCGCGCTTCAATAATCCGGGACGAACCTCTGTGCCGAGATGATCGAAATGGTGATCTTCGCGGAAGAAGAAAGTGTGGTTGGTCGTCAGCGCGCAAATCGCCCGCCGCCGTTCCGAATCGTCCGCTTCGATCCGCTTTACATAAGCGGCAAAGGTGCCGCAGCCGGTGTTGCGTACCAGCGGGGCCAGCCGTGAATAGACCAGCATCGCCTTGCCTGGCACCAGCACGATCCCCGCGGTCTGGTGGACGATCTTGCGCACGGCCTCGAAATCAGCGGGCGCGTAAACGCCTTTGCCGATGCCGGGCAGCTTCTCAAAGGCCTCGGCGAGCGCGTTCACGCGGCTTCCTTGAGCGGTGGTGCTTCGCTCACCGCGCCTGCAACCAGCCCATCGACATCGATAATCAGGGCGACGCGGCCATTGCCGAGGATGGTTGCACCGGCCACCCCTTCGACCGGTCGGTAATGGGTGTCGAGGCTCTTGATTACGAACTGGCGCTGGTCGCAGATCGTATCGACGAGCAAGGCTGCCTGGCCCGCCGTTTCGGTATCGACGACAATCAACACCGCCTTGGTCGGATCAGCAACCGCCCCGCGCGCGCCAACCGGTCCCTCAAGCGGTAGAATGGGGATGAACCGCCCGCGCACGTTGAGCATCCCGCGCCCAGCGCCCAGATGGTGGACATCGCGCGGCTCGGGACGAAGGCTCTCGACGACATGGGCGAGCGGAACGACCAGGGTCTGGTCGCCCACGGTCACGATCATCCCGTCCGATATCGCGAGCGTCAGCGGCAGCGCGAGCGTGAAAACCGACCCCTTTCCGGGATGCGATTCGATCGAGATGCGACCGCGGAGTTCCTTCACATTTTGCCGCACCACATCCATGCCGACGCCGCGCCCCGAAATGTTCGATAGCGTCTGTGCGGTCGAGAAGCCTGGCGCGAAGATCAGATTGTCGATCTCCTCGTCGCTCATCACGGCATCGGCGGCGATCAGTCCGCGTTCGACCGCCTTGGCGTAAACGCGCGGTCGGTCGATCCCGCGACCATCATCGGCAATGCGGATGACGATCCGGCCCGAACGATGTTCGGCCGACAGTGACAGCACGCCCTCCGGCGGCTTACCGGCGGCGATCCGGTCGGCGACGGGTTCGATGCCATGATCGACCGCGTTGCGGATCAGATGCGTCAGCGGTTCGCTAAGCCGTTCGATCACGGTTTTGTCGAGCTCGGTTGCTTCGCCCGCCAGCTCAAGCCGCACCTTCTTGCCGGTCGATGCCTCAAGCTCGCGCAGGATGCGCGGCACGCGGCTGAACACCGATCCGATCGGCTGCGCGCGGATCGCCATCGCGCTTTCCTGAATGTCGCGAGTCAGCCCGTCGAGCATGGCAAGCTCCTCGATCCCGCCGAGATTGTGGCCGGCCAGGCGCTGCGTCATCATCGCCTGCGCGATCACGAGTTCCCCGACTGCGTCGATCAGGCGATCGAGCTTGGCGAGGTCAATGCGGATCGATTGACTGGCCGCTGATGCGGGTGCTGCGGCTTCGGTAGCGGAAGGCACCACTGCAATCGCAGGCTGAACCGGCACGGCAACGGGCGGGGCGATCGGCGTAGCGATGCTCGCTTGCACGGGTGCTTCGGCGGCGACCGGTGTCGCGTTTTCGTTGCCCGCTTGCGTGATGGTCAGGCTGCAACCGTCGCCAACAAAATCGAAAATCTCCTCGATCGCGGCGCGCTCGACCGTGCCGGACAGGATCACCGTCCAGCGAAGATAACCTTCGCCGGGGTTGAGCGCATCGAGCTCTGGCACCGCGCTATCGTCGAGCGTGACGCAAGCTTGGCCATTGCCCAGTTCGCAAAGTTCGCGCAGCAGCAGCAGCGGCTCACCGCCATTGGCGAGAGCACCGACATGCGGATGAACCGTGACGATCCAGTCGACATTGGTCGCAATGTCGGCAGCAATATCGCCGAGCATCGCATCAAGATCGAAGGAAAAATCGTCGTCGTCCGTCACCCCAACGGCGTCGCCATTCGTCACGCCATCCGTCATGTCCGTTGCCAGCACGCCAGTCTGAGCCGCGGCGAGCTGCGCGAGCAACGCGGAGTCATCCGGTGCCGCATCGCCATCGCGGGCGGCCCCGACATGATCGCCCAGAACGTCGAGCGCACGCAGCATCAGCCCGACCAATGGTTCGCTGATTGCCAGTGTCCCGTCGCGAACATCGGACAGCAAGGTCTCGAAGCCATGCGTATAGGCTTGCAAGGCGCTGAAGCCGAACGCACCCGCGCCGCCCTTGATCGAATGGACCGCGCGAAAGATCGCGTTGACCGTTTCATCGTCGGTATGGCCCAAGCGACATCGATCGAGTGCCGCTTCCGCAGCCGCAAGCGCTTCATCGCATTCGACGAAGAAGATCGCCTGGATTTCTTCGTTGGTCATCGCGCGTCTCCACCGTCGAGCAGGTGATCGGCTCCGATCATCGTCAGGGTCGCACGCATCGCGTCGGATGCTGATACCGTCAGCGCCGTCTGATGCGCGAACGCCATCTTCCGGGCGCCGAACAGCACCTGCAACATCGCCTGGCCGAATTGGACCACGCCGCCACCGTCGATCATGACATCGCCAGCCGCCACTGCGGCCCGCAATTCGGGGATTAAATCATCAACTGCCTGTCGATCGCATCGGGCCGGCAGGATCAGGGTTGAATGCGGCATGGTGCCAAATCCCGCTTAGAATTCAGACCAATTGTCATCGCCATCGTCGGATTTCAGGGCGAGATTGCCCGAAACCATCGGCGCGCGCGCCTTGCGCTTTGGTTTCAGCCGGGTTGGCGCTACCGCACGAGGTGCGGGCGGTTCGCTGGCGAGCTTGAAGCGCGAGACGACATCGGCAAGCGTTTCGGCTTCGCTGGCCAGGCTGCGCGCCGCCGCAGTCGATTCCTCGACCATTGCGGCATTTTGCTGGGTCATCTTGTCCATTTCGCCAACCGCGCCGTTGACCTGTTGCAGGTTGGTGGCCTGCGTTTCCGCAGACTCGGCAATGGTCGTAATCATCGTGCTGACGGTGCTCACGTGCATCTGGATCCGGTCGAGCAGCGTGCCGGTCTCACCGACAAGCGACACGCCCGCGCCGACCTGCTCGGCAGATGTCGTAATCAACCCCTTGATATCCTTCGCCGCGTCTGCGGATCGCTGGGCGAGCGCGCGGACTTCATTTGCCACGACCGCGAAGCCCTTACCGGCATCGCCTGCGCGCGCCGCTTCGACGCCCGCGTTCAACGCGAGCAAATTGGTCTGGAAGGCGATACCGTCGATGACGTTGATGATCTGCGTAATTTCGCTCGCCGATTTCTCGATCGCGCCCATTGCCCCAACCGCACGCTTGACGACCGCACCACCTTGGCTTGCTTCGCGGTGCGCTTCATCGATCGAACGGCTGACTTCGGCGGCACCCTTTGCGGTTTCGCGCACCATCGTCGTCACTTGATTCATCGCAGCCGCAGCTTCTTCCAGGCTTGCCGCTTGCTGTTCGGTGCGCAACGCCAGGTCATCGGATGCCGCGCGGATTTCCGAAGCGCCGCTGTGCACGCTGGTCGCGGTGGCCGATACGCTCGACAAAATCTCGCCAAGACCGGCGATGGAACGGTTGAAGCCCGTTCGCAGGCTTTCATATTCGGGTGCTAGCGGGGTTTCGATCCGATAGGTCATTTCCCCTGCGGCAAGCGCATCCATCGCGCGCGCCAACTCATCGACGACTACGCGTTGCTTGGCCTCATTTTCGGCCTGTGCCCGCGATGCACCGCGAAAGACTTCAACGGCGGCAGCCATCGCGCCAATTTCGTCCGGGCGCTCGGCTCCCGGCACGGCGACATCGAAGTCGCCAGCGGCCATGCGTTGCATCGCATCCGCAGTGACGGAAAGCGGCAAAAGCGCCTGCTTCATGACGTACCAAAGCCCGGCGACCAACAAGCCAGTGACGATAAGCCCGATGCCGATCAACCATGCCATCGCCCACGCCACTCCAGCGTTGCTCGCTTCGCCAAGCTTGGTCTGGTAAGCGAGCGTCGACGCGATAAGCTTATTGATCTTGCTGCGTTGATCGTCGTGATCGTTCGACAAGCGCGCATAGCTGGCGCGCATTGCCGCATCATCTTTCCGCTCTATCGCAGGGATTAGCTCATTGTCGATTTCGTTCCAGAATTTGTTAGCGGATGCCCCCGCTTGATCGATCAGCTCTTGCTTGAGTGTGGGATCCAGGTCGGCGTTGGACCAGTAGGTGTGTCGGTCGTCATACTGCTTGTGCAGTTCCGCGATGCGGGCCTTGCGAGTCCCCAAAGACGATGGGTCGTTTACGAGCAGCGTTGCCTCGAGATAGGGCTCGATAACATATTCGGGGGGCGTCAGAATTTCGGCTGACAGATCGCTGACTAGCTGGCTTTTTACCTGGATTGGGCCGCCAAAGCGGATTTGATTAATTTCGATCGATGCGACCACGCCCGCGATGGCGATTGCCCCCAGAATCAAGGCGCCGCCAATTTGTCCGTTCCGCTTGATACTCATTTTTACCAGCCCCATTGCAATACAGATCGCAGGAGCTGGGTAATTTCACTTAGTTAACAAACGTTTTTCCAATCGGGCGCGTCGGCGCGGTCGAAAATTCGGTTTGGTAAGGGTTCCGCCAACGCGCCGTCGCACAGTGGCGGCGGTGCGATCCCGCCTGAAGCGAGAGCGGAATACGTTCCATTTGTTATAGTAAAATCAAATGGTTAATTGGCAACCCCGATTTGGATGCGATCCGTATTGGTTGGGGTTTTGTGCGTTATATGGGCCATCGTGAGATGGGGTGTCTGTAACGAAATCTCCCTTGGTGCGCGGTTTCGGGAAATCGTATCGATCATGATCGTGTGCAAACAAATCTTCGTCGAGTCCGGCGTCCACGCTTTGAAAATGAGAATCGGTTGATCGGTGCCCGTTGGCAGCGGGGACTGATTCGGTGGAGCGGAGATACCCTCCGCTCCACCGATCCTGTGTTTCCTCCCGCTTAGAAAGTATAGCGCGCCGATGCTGAAATCGTGCGGCCGTTCGCTGCCCGGCCCCAGCCGACACCGCTTGCCGGAACGTTCGTCTGGCTGATTTCGATGATGGCCAGTTTGTCGAAGACGTTGTTGACGTTGAGCATCAACTGCAGCCGATCGACCGGGCGATACTGAATGAAGGGGTTGACCAGCGTATAGCCCGGAATCTTCAGGGCGTTGACGTCCTGCGCAGAGCTGTTCGTGTTGCCCACGATATAGGCACCGACCGTGAACTTCCGGCTCTCATATTGCGGCGTGACTTCGTAGATGAATTTGGGCTGGCGGCGTGGCACCATACCGGCGACGGCAGCGTTCAACCGGTCGCTGATGATCTTGGCGGAGGTGTAGGTCAACCCGCCGTTGATGCTGAACGGTCCACGCTGGAAACCGGCTTCAATTTCGGCACCATGCGCACGATATTTGCGATCTGTCGTGATGGCACCGGCCTGAACGTTGGTGTCTTCGGTATTGGCAATGAAGCCGGTGATGTTGAAGGTCAGCCCCGGCTTGCGGAACTTCAGGCCAGCCTCCGCCTGCGTCACGATGTCCGAACCATCGGCCGAATCGGGCAGGCTGCCATCGGTAACGCTGACCTTGGACGAGAACAGGATCTTGTCGGCGTTCGCCCGCGCGCCGCGGCTGTAACGCGCAAACACGGCAAGCGGCTCGGCAACGCGGAAATTGATGCCGGTCGAATAGCTTAAATACCCGTAATCGTAGCTGACCGGGGCGGGGCGCGTCAGCGGGATGACGTTCGTCTTTGATTCGGCAACCGAAATCACGCCGTCGCCATTGAAGTCGTAGCCAATCGTCCCGATGCGCCCGCCGCCCAGATCATAGCCGAACAACTGGCCACGCACCTTGCCAAAGTCATAGCGGATGCTGCCGCCGATCGCGATTTTGCCGATATGATAATTGATCGAGCCATAAGGGGCGGTCACGTCATATTGGACATCGTAGGTCCGCCGGAAAAAGCCGGTGCTGCCGGATCGCGTGAACCCGAGGAAACCATCCTGGCTTTGCGGAACACCGGCGGCGTTGGTGTAGTTGATCAGCGACGAATTGCCTCCGCCGCGCGCATCCTGGGTAATGTTCGAATAGAGCCAGTCCGATACAAGATCCTGCAGCGATTTGTACACGCCACCGGTCAG
The DNA here is from genome assembly GCF_041661885.1 of Sphingomonas sp. GTDB lineage: Bacteria > Pseudomonadota > Alphaproteobacteria > Sphingomonadales > Sphingomonadaceae > Sphingomonas. Next base: position 19,743 of record NZ_JBAZTL010000001.1, read on the forward strand.
CGTCAGGTTCCCCCGGCCGATTTTGAAAACACGCGTCGCGCGAACGTCATTGGTGAAATTGTCCAGCGAACGCACGTCGATCTTTGACAGCGACGTGGCGACGATCAGGCCGTTGCCGTTGATGTTGGCGGCGGGCGTGATGACCTGGCCCGCTCTGGGGCCGTTGGCGTAGGTCAGCGTTCCGGTCCCCGCGCCAAGCGATGCGGGCAGGCCGTTGGCGGGATAGATGTTGGCCACGAGATCACGAATGGTGGTGCCCGAAATCTTCGAATAGCGGGCGCGTTGGGTAACGGTCCAGCCGGCGACATCGAACTGCGATTCGATGCCGATTGCCTTTACCAGCGCGCTCAGACCCTGGCTGACCGGCACCTTGATCGGCTGGTTATTGCCGTCGAGCGTCGGGAAGCTCGTGATATAGCGCGACAGGACCGAATCCCGGCGGGCGTCGAAATTTGCAAAGCTCGAATAATGCGGGTCGGCATCGGTGCCGGTGATCCGGATTGGTCCGGGCAAATAAGCGGGTGCCCGGTCGTCGAGATATTTGCCCGTGAGGCGAACATATCCCGCGTTGAATTCCTTGGTGATGTTGAACTTGATCTGGCCGCCCTGAAAGGCGTTGAAGCCGACCGCGCGGGGGCCTTCGCCCGTGCGATAGAAGCCGCCCACGTGGAAGCGCAGCGTATCGTTGATCCGGCCGCCATAGTCGAAGTCGAGCCGCTTCGTGTCATAGTCGAGCCCGCTGGTTAGCTGGATCGCGCCACCCGAGACATCGCCGGTCTTGGAGATCAGGTTGATTACGCCGCCCGGCGAATTTGAGGCAAAGGTCGATGCCGATCCACCACGGATCGCCTCAACGGCGGACAGATTGAAGTCCGCACGGATGAAAAGGTCCGACGCGACGTTGAAAAAGTCGCCAAATTCGAGGACGGGCAAGCCGTCTTCCTGGATCTGCATGAATTTGGAGCCGCCCGAGGCAAGGGGGAGGCCACGGATCGTATAGCTGCCATTGGCCTCACCGGTCGACGCTTCGGTCCGGATGCCGGGGATGCTGCGCAGGATTTCGGCAAGCGAGCGCGCGCCGATCTTCTGGATATCATCATTTTTGAGCGCGCTGGTCGACGTCGCACTGTCGAGGCGGTCGCGTCCCTTGGCGACGCCGGTCGAGAAGACCGCTTCAGCAGGCGCGACCTTGGCCGGTTCACTGGCTGCGTCGTTCGTTACTGCATCTTTAACAGCGGGGACTTCACGAGCCATCGCGGTTGACGCAAGCGTACATGTAGCAACGCCCAAAAATAGCTGATATACTTTCATCATCATCTGCCCTCAGTTTGGTCGTATTGTAGAAGGCTGAGGACGTGATCGTGTTGGATGACGCAAAAAAGTGCGTCCGGTCGGCCACCAAGGCGAAGCTTGCGCAATGTTCCAGGGGGGATGGTTGTGGGATTGAATGGCTTCTAACGCCCGGACAATATCGCGCACGGATGCAGCGCTCGTCGAACCTTGATCCGCCACGCGGGGGCGGTACGCGGGTCTTCAGCCGCCTGATGCTGCCGTTAGTGGCGGCAAGCGCAGCGCGTTAGGGCTTGCTCGCAATACTCGACAAGTCGGTCGCCGGATGGATCGCGACGCCGCTTGCCTTGCGTTCCGAATAGCGATCGACGAGCTGGGTTGCGTGGGGGCGCAGCAGGACGGTGAACCGGACCAATTCCTCCATCACATCGACGATCCGGTCGTAATAATCGGATGCTTTCATCCGCCCGGCTTCATCAAACTCCTGGAACGCCTTTGCCACGCTGGACTGATTGGGGATGGTGAACATCCGCATCCAGCGACCGAGAATGCGCAGCGTGTTGACGCTGTTGAACGATTGCGACCCCGCCGAAACCTGCATCACGGCAAGCGTGCGCCCCTGGGTCGGCCGGATGCCGCGCAGGGCAAGCGGCAGATGGTCGATCTGCGCCTTCATGATGCTGGTGATTTGGCCGTGGCGTTCGGGGCTGCACCAGACGTGCCCTTCCGACCATATCGAAAGTTCCCGCAGTTCGTGGACCGCCGGATGGTCGTCACCAGCAATCTGGTCGGGAAGCGGCAGGGCCGAAGGGTCGAAGATTCGGGTTTCCGCACCGAAGAAGCGTAACAGCCGCGCCGCCTCTTCCACGCACAACCGCGAGTAAGAGCGTTCCCGCAGCGATCCGTAGAGCAGCAGGATGCGCGGGGCGGGTTCATCCGGGCCGAGCCCGGTGGCCGGGCGTCGATGCGCGAAAGCGGGGTTGAGCGCGGGAAGATGGTCGGGATCGGAAAGGATTCGCAGTGCCATCAGCCAGCACCGATCCGCAGCGCAAGCGCGGCGAGCGTTATGGTGAGGATGGGAATCGTCAGCATCGCACCGACCCGGCAATAATAGCCCCAGCCGATGCGAATGTCCTTCTGGCCGAGCACGTGGAGCCACAGCAGCGTCGCGAGGCTGCCGATCGGCGTAATTTTCGGGCCGAGATCGCACCCGATGACATTGGCGTAGATCATCGCCTCGCGCACCGCGCCGGTCGCGTGCGTTGCATCGACCGAGAGCGCCCCGACGAGCACCGTCGGCATGTTGTTGAGGATCGACGAGAGGATCGCCGCCATGAATCCCGTACCGAACGCCGCGCCCCACACGCCGCCCTGGGCCGCATGATCCAGCGCGGAGGCGATATAGCCGGTCAAACCGGCATTCTTGAGCCCATAGACCACCAGATACATACCGAGCGAAAAGATCACCACTTGCCAGGGCGCGCCACGAATGACCTTGCCAGTCTGGATAACATGGCCGCGCGCGGCGATCGCGATCAGCACCAACGCACCGGCGGCGGCGGTTGCGCTGACCGGCACGCCCAACGGCTCCAGCAGGAAGAATCCTGCCAGCAGCAGCGCGAGCACCACCCAACCGGCGCGGAAAGTCGCGCGGTCGCGAATGGCGTCGCCGGGCGCGCGCAACTGGCCGAGATCGTAATCGGCGGGAATATCGTGCCCGAAGAACAGCAGCAGCGCACCCAGCGTCGCCACGATCGCGGCGAGATCGACCGGCACCATCACCAGCGCATACTCGGCAAAGCCAAGCTTGAAGAAGTCGGCCGAAACGATGTTGACCAGGTTGGAAACGACCAGGGGCAAGCTGGCGGTATCGGCGATGAACCCCGCCGCCATTACGAAGGCAAGCGTCGCCTTGATGCCGTAACCAAGTGCGCGGAGCATCGCGATTACGATTGGGGTGAGGATCAACGCCGCCCCGTCATTGGCGAACACGGAAGACACCGCCGCGCCCAGCAAGACAACCAGTGCGAACAGCCGCTTGCCGCTGCCGCCGCCCCAGCGCGCGACATGGAGCGCGGCCCATTCGAAGAAACCGGCCTCGTCGAGGATCAGGCTGATGAGGATGATCGCGACGAACGCGCCGGTTGCGTTCCAGACGATGTTCCACACCACCGGCACGTCGGCGAGCGTGATGGCGCCCGCCAGCAACGCCACACCCGCCCCGGCCATCGCGCTCCAGCCGATGCCGAGGCCCTTGGGTTGCCAGATGACGAGCGTGATCGTCGCGAGAAAGATCAAAGCGGCGACGAGCATCAGGCGATCCGCGCGCCGGTTGCGTCCACGACCTGCTCGCCATCTTCCTTGGCGAACGCGCCTTGTTGCGGTGTGGGCAACAGATCGAGCACCGCTTCCGAGGGACGGCACAGCTTGACGCCAAGTGGCGACACCACCAGCGGACGGTTGATGAGGATCGGGTGCGCCATCATTGCGTCGAGCAGCGCGTCGTCGCTCAGGCTCTCGTCCCCAAGGCCAAGCTCGGCGAACGGTGTGCCCTTTTCGCGCAGCAGATCGCGCGGGCGTATCGCGGCACGGTCGATCAACTGGACGAGCAGCGCGCGCGACGGTGGCGTCTTGAGATATTCGATCACGTGCGGTTCGGTCCCCGCGTTGCGGATCATCGCCAGTACGTTGCGCGAGGTGCCGCATTCCGGATTGTGATAGATGATGATGTCCGGGTTCATGCGATGGCTCCTGCCGTCTCGGTTGCGCCCTCGGTCTGGCCGATTTCGCGCAACTTCGTCTTCAGCGTGAGCGCGTCGATGCTCTCGATCGGGAGGGCGAGCAGCAGGTTGATGCGATTGCTGAGATAGCGCATCGCAGTCTCGAACGCGTGCCGCTGACCCTCACCTTCCACGGCGGCGGGGTCTTCGATGCCCCAATGCGCGGTAACCGGGTGGCCCGGCCAGATGGGGCAAACCTCACCGGCGGCGTTGTCACAAACGGTGATGATGATGTCGATTGCCGGCGCGTCCGGCCCGGAAAACTCGTCCCAGCTTTTCGAGCGCAGGCCTTCCGTCGACATGCCCGATGCGCGCAACACCTCCAGCGCCATCGGATGCACGGCCCCCTTTGGGAAACTACCCGCCGAAAAGCCGCGGAAGCGCCCGCGGCCCAAAGTGTTGAGCAACACCTCGGCCAGGATCGATCGCGCGGAATTGCCCGTGCAGAGGATCAGGACATTGTAGATACGCTCGCTCATGCGTGCCCCTCTTGGTCGCAGTGGCTGCGCAGGACCATATCGGCCAGCCGCGCGCAGATTTCCGGGTTGCCGCCGCAGCAATCCTCCATGAGATATTCGAGCAGGTCCGCCATGCTTTCATATCGCGCCGAATAGATCACCGAGCGTCCGTCGCGGCGGCTCTCGATCAAATCGGCATGGGCAAGGATATTGAGGTTCGACGACAAGGTGTTGGGTGGAACGTCGAGCTGTCGCGCGATTTCGCCCGCCGCGACGCCTTCGCGCCCTGCCTTCACCAGCAGACGAAAGACGGCAAGGCGTCCTGGATGGGCCAGGGCGGAAAGCCCGGTGACAGCGTTTTTCAGTTCCATGATTCGTCTATACCGGAAACATGGCGTGTCTCAATGACACGCCATGATCCTTTTTCTTTCAACGGGGAGCGCTTCGCCGAGTGAGCTTGAACTCACCGGAGTCGAGACGCGCGATGATCTTTTCGCAAGCGGCGTCGGTCGCAACCTTGAAGGGACAGGCCCACGCGTCGCCCGAGATCGTAATCGTCAATGGCCCGCTGCCGCCGGTGTAATGACACGCACCGTGATTGAGTTGGGCAATGGTCAGCGCGCCCGAGTGATTCTTGTCTGGTGCAACTTCGCGCTTCACGTCACCGGCACCACGCTGTTCGTAATCGCACCAGATTGACCAGCCGCCATCGCCCTTGGCCGTCATCAAAAATGCGTCCGGCGCGGTGGCGCGCGCCGGTGCATCGGCTGCTTGCGCGGCGGATGCGCCCGTGCCGGCCAGTGCAAACAATCCCAAAAATACGGCCTTGAACATTCCACCCTCCTACGGTTTTCGCTCGAAAATCGACCCAATAATTCGAGATATGTGGAATTATGGAATAAGATATGACCGCGAGTCAACTTAATTCGTAATTTCACCGAAATTGGAATTATCGGATTGTGATCCGGGGGCGTAGAAGGGGATGTGAAATCCCATGCCGACCAAAACCCGCAGAGATGCTGAAAATTACGATTTCATAAAGTTTTAGTGTCGCTGTACGATGGACGCCCGACCACCATCCCTTTCGCGGAGCGGAGCAAGCGATGAACCCGGTTTACGCCGCGCTCGGCACCACCATTTTCGAAGCGATGTCGGCGCGCGCGCGCGCGACCGGTGCGATCAACCTTGGGCAGGGCTTTCCCGACGGGCGTGGCCCCGAAGATGTGCTGGCCGAAGCGGCGCGCGCGCTGCTTGAGGACTCGAATCAATATCCGCCGATGGCGGGCACGCCCGCGCTGCGTCAAGCGGTGGCGGATCATTACCGCGTGCATCAGGGCCTCGATCTCGATGCGAGCGAGGTGATCGTCACCTCGGGCGCGACCGAGGCGCTGGCGGCGGCGATTTTCGCACTGGTTTCGCCCGGCGACGAAGTGGTGATGTTCCAGCCGCTTTACGATGCCTATCTGCCGCTGGTGCAACGCGCCGGGGGCGTGGCGAAGCTGGTACGGCTCGAACCGCCCGAATGGCGCATCACGGCCACCGCGCTGGGCGCGGTTGGAAGCGAGCGCACGCGGTTGGTGCTGCTTAATTCGCCGCTCAACCCCACGGGGACGATGATGGGGGCGGATGAACTGGCGCTGCTCGCCGATTTTTGCATCACCCACGATGCCATCGCGATCTGCGATGAGGTGTGGGAGCATGTCGTGTTCGACGGGCGGCAGCACCGCTCGTTAATGGCGCAACCGGGAATGCGGGATCGCACCATCAAGATCGGCTCGGCGGGCAAGATTTTCTCGCTAACGGGGTGGAAGGTCGGCTGGATGTGCGCCGCGCCTGCCATTTCCTCGGTGCTGGCCAAGGCGCATCAGTTTCTAACCTTTACCACGCCCCCCAATTTGCAGGCCGCCGCTGCGTTCGGGCTGGGCAAGGATGTTACATATTTCGAGGATATGCGTGCCGGCTACCAGCGTTCGCGCGATCGGCTGGCGGCGGGGTTGAGCGGGCTTGGCTACTCCGTGCTGCCGAGTGCCGCGACCTATTTCCTCAACATCGATCTCGCTGCCTCGGGCATCGGCATGGACGATACCACCTTTGCGCAGTGGCTGCTGGAAGAGGTGGGGGTGGCGACGATTCCCGTTTCGGCGTTCTACGCGGAGGAACCGGTGAAGAGCGTCGTGCGGCTGTGCTTCGCCAAGCAGGATGCTACCCTGGACGCCGCGTTGGAGCGGATGATCCGTCGCCCGTAAATCTGGACCAGCACGTCACCAATACATGTGCGGCGAAAATGATGAGATAGACCGTCAAATAGGTACGGTGGCTTGAATGCCCCCAGAGTATGCCGGTGATCGCCGCAAAGGACACGAAATGGGCGTAAACCGGCAGGAAGCTCCGCCATCGCCTCCGCGTCCACCATGCGCCGATCAAACCGAGCAGCAAGATCGGGCCGTAACTCAACGCCTCGACCAAATTGCCCTTCCAATCCCGCGCCGGGCTGGGCATCGGGCCGAATGCCGCCATGTTCTTGCGGAGCGCACTGAGCACGAAGGTGCCGGGATGCGCCGCGATATAGCCAAGCCCACGCTTTAAAAACCAATCGCTGGTCGCTGTGTCGTTTAAGCGGAGCGCTCTAATCTCGGCTTTGTCGGCAGGGCTTAGCGTGGTCATGGCAATATCGCGGCTACGGTCCATGCTGCGTGTTGGATAGGCGCTGAAGGTGGCGTCGTTATTGCCGATAAAGACGGCGGCGCCGAATTCCGTGCCGAGCGTATAACGACCGGTCAAAGCGTGCGTACGAAGGAGCCAGGGCGACAGGGTCGCGACCAGTGCGGCGCAGCACAACGCCGCCGTTAGCGTACGGCGTCGAAGGGCGTGGCCCAGAGCGTCCGGCAGCAGCAACCAGCCGACCGCGAACAGCGCAAAAGGCATCAAGGTCGCGCGCGTCAGGATCGCCAGGCCAAGCACGAAGCCCGCGCCCACGGCGGTGCCAGGCGAGCGCCGTCGCTGCGCGATGACCAACAGCAGCATGGCGAAGGCGCTCAAAAAGGTGAACAGCCCGGTTTCCTGCAGGGCGGTGTCGTGCCACAGATAATATGGATAGACAGCGGCGATTGCGGACGCGACCAGGGCGGTGCGCCGTCCAAACCACAACAGCGTAAGCCCTGCCACGCAGGCGACCGTTGCAGTAGAAATCAGCGATTGCGCGATCAGCAGCGCCCAGAAATCCTGCCGCCCTTGCGTCACCAGCGCGATGAAGATTGGGTATAAGGGTACGCGGAAGGCTGTCGGGACCGGGCCTGGAAAGGAATATCCCTGTCCTTTCGCCAATTGTTGGGCGAGCTCGAAGAACAGGAAGTAACTATTTTCCCAAAACCCTTTGGCACCCCCCATCGCCCTTGCGGCGACGCGCAAAACGAAGGCCAGTCCGAGAATAGCGACAAGCGCCGTCGCATAACGCCGCAGCGGCGAGACCGTGGTCAAGTTGAGCCACGAAGTCATATGTGCTCCAGCAGCCCGCGCTCGGTCAGATAGCCGGTCACCAGCCGCGCGGGCGTCACGTCGAAGGCAGGGTTGGCGGCGTTCGACGCAGTCACGCGAATGCGCCCGCCTTCGCCGGCAACATAGGTCACTTCGTCGCCCGAGCGCTCTTCGATCGGAATGTCCGCCCCCGTCGCGGTGCTTGCGTCGAAGGTGGTGTAAGGCAAAGCGACATAGAAGGGCACGCCATTGTCCCGGGCGGCGAGCGCTTTCAGATAGGTGCCGATCTTGTTGCAAACGTCGCCATTGGCGGTCACGCGGTCGGTGCCGACGATGACGGCGTCGACCTGGCCCGTCATCATCAAATGGCCACCGGCATTGTCGGCGATCACAGTGTGCGGCACGCCATGCCCGGCAAGTTCAAAGGCGGTGAGCAACGCGCCCTGGTTGCGCGGGCGCGTCTCGTCGACCCAGACATGCACCGGAATGCCGGCGTCATGCGCCAGATAGATGGGCGCGGTGGCGGTGCCGTAATCGACTGTCGCCAGCCAGCCCGCATTGCAATGCGTCAGGATGTTGAGCGGACGATCCGGGTGTTTCGCATGAAGCGCGCGGAACAGGGCAAGGCCGTGTTCGCCGATCGCCTGGTTCAGCGCGACATCCTCGTCGCAAATGGCATCGGCGCGCGCGAACGCGGCTTGGGCACGGTCAGTGGCGGGGAGGGGGCGTACAGTCTCCATAACCTGATCGAGCGCCCATTTCAGATTGACCGCAGTCGGGCGCGAGTCGAGCAACAACGTGTAGGCCGCATCAAGCGCGCCGTCCGATCCGTCCTCCGCCAGTGCCATCGCCAGCCCATAGGCTGCGGTCGCGCCGATAAGGGGTGCGCCGCGCGTCCACATCTCCCGGATTGCCCGCTCGGCATCGCGCGCGGAGCGGAGTTCGACCCATTTCACGGTCCAAGGCAGTTCGCGCTGGTCAAGAATGCGCGCGCCCGCGCCATCGACGGTGCGCGTGATCGAGCGTTGATGCGTGCCTTGGAGGATCATCGCGGGTCCTTAAAAGAGATCGTCGAAGGTGATGATATCCCCGCCGTCGCCCGAGCGGTCGATCAGCCGCGCGTTTATCCCCGCACCGCGTGCCGCCGCGATTTCCTCGGGCGTGTCCGACAGGAACAGCACCTCACCCGGCGGCAACCCGATCGCTCCGGCGATTTTGGCATAGGAGGAGGCCTCACGCTTCGGGCCGGTGGTGGTGTCGAAAAAGCCCGAGAAAAGCGGGGTCAGATCGCCTGCCTCGCTATGCCCGAACAGCAGTTTCTGCGCAGGGACCGAGCCGGAGGAAAAAACGTAGAGTGCGATTCCCGCCGCGTGCCAGCGGCGCAAGCCTGCGACCGCGTCGGGATAGACATGGCCGGTAAAAGCACCCGAGGCATAACCATCGGTCCAGATCATGCCTTGCAGCGTCTTGAGCGGGGTCGCCTTGCGGTCCTCGTCGATCCAGCGCAGCAGCGTGGCGACCGGGTCGCCCGGCTCGGTTGCGGCGACTTCGGCGAGGATTGGTGCGGTTTCCAGGGGGTGTGCCGCGACATAGTCGGCAAGGCGCGCGCGGGCGTATGGGAACAGCACTTCCGCCACGAAGGCAATGCTCGATGTCGTGCCCTCGATATCGGTGAGGATCGCCTTCACGCGGTCGCGGGTTCCAAACGCGGAAAGCGCTCGGCAATGTCGCTGCCGGTAAAGGCGGCGACCCAGCCATCGGGGTTCACGAACAGGCGGATTGCGGTGAAGCGCGGTGCCGTACCCATGTCGAACCAATGGCGCATCCCGGCCGGCACCGAGATGAGGTCGCCCGCGCGGCACAGCATGTTGAAGACGCGCCCGTCATGGTGGAGCGTGAACAGCCCTTCGCCGTCAATGAAGAAGCGCACTTCATCCTCGCCATGCGTATGTTCGGACAGGAATTTTTCGCGCAGCGCAGCGCGATCGGGATGATCGGGCGTGATCCGCGCGACATCGATCGACTGATAACCGCCCGCGGTGGTCAGGCGCGCCACTTCGTCGGCATAGATGGTGAGCGGATCGCTGTCCGCCGTCACCGGCTTGAGCGGCCAGCGTTCGAAGCGCACGCCCGCTCCGCGCAGTGTGGCCTCGATTTCGGCGGTGTCGGTGGTGTCGAGCAGCGGGGTCGCGGCGTCATCCTCGGCAAAGACTTGCAGGCGGCTCATTGAAAGCTCCTTTCGGCCAGTTCGGCGGCGATCATCCATTCCACCGCCTCGATCACGCGCTCGGCCTCGGCCATGTCCTGGCCCCAGCCATACAAACCGTGGCTGCGGATGAGGTAGGCGGGGATTGCGTCCTGCGCCAGCAGGCGGGGGGCGATGGCGGCGTCGAGCACGGCCATGTCCTGGCTGTTGTCGACGATCGGCAGCACCGCAGAAGTTTCATGGGTCATGATGCCGGGCAGGGCCTTGAGCATTTCATGACCGGTGAACGTGTAGCCCGCGCCCGGCGTCGCGCGGCTGAGGCCAACAGCGGCGGGCGAATGGCTGTGCAGCACCGCGCCGCACGTGGGGAAGAGCCGGTACAGCGCCAGATGCAGCGCGGTTTCCGCCGAGGGCCGCTTACCGTCGAGTGCGTGGCCCTCGACATCCACGCGCATAATATCGTCGCGCGTCAGGCGCCCCTTGTGGCGGCCCGATACGGTGACGGCGATGCTGCCGTCCTCAAGCCGCGCCGAATAATTGCCCGATGTCGCGGGAGCCCAGCCCTTGCCATCAAGCCAGCGCCCGACCGCGACGATCTCGTCCTGCGCCTGGGAAAAGGAAAGGGTGGTCATGCGCGCGCCGGAATGCGGGCTGGAGCGGGTAACGGGAATCGAACCCGTGTATTCAGCTTGGAAGGCTGCTGTACTACCATTGTACTATACCCGCTCGCCGGCTGCGCGCGCTGCTGCGGCGATGGCTCCGGTTAGCGTGGGTAAAGCCGGTGCGCAAGATGCGGCCCTTGCACTTGTGCGACATCCACGACAGGATCGCGTGCTTTCGCGAGGGAGTGTTGCGTGGCCGATGACCAGACCGTGATCTGCCCCGGCGGGGATGGCGACACGGCGGTGACGCTCCCGGCACGGCCCGAAGCGCTGCGGCTCGCGCCCGAGCATACCGCCGTCATAGTGGTGGACATGCAGAACGCCTATGCCAGCAAGGGCGGCTATGTCGATTTGGCGGGGTTCGACATTTCGGGCGCGGCGGGGACGATCGGCAAGATCGCCACGGTGCTCGATACGGCACGGGCTGCGGGCGTGCAGGTGGTGTTCTTGCAAAATGGCTGGGACCCCGCGTATCGCGAGGCGGGCGGGCCGGGTTCGCCCAACTGGCACAAATCGAACGCGCTGAAGACGATGCGCCAACGCGCCGAACTGGCGGGCACCTTGCTGGCGCGCGGTGGGTGGGATTATGCGCTGGTCGATACGCTGACGCCGCAACCCGGCGACATCGCGCTGCAAAAGACGCGCTATTCGGCGTTTTTCAATTCCCAGCTCGACAGCACGTTGCGCGCGCGCGGGATCCGGACTCTCATATTCGTCGGCATTGCGACCAATGTCTGCGTCGAATCGACGCTGCGCGATGCGTTTCATCTCGAATATTTCGGGGTGATGCTGGCGGATGCCACGCATCATCTCGGCCCGCCCGAAATGCAGGCGGCGAGCGTTTACAATGTCGAGAAATTCTTCGGCTGGGTCAGCACGACGGCAGATTTTTGCGGGTCGTTCGGCCAGTCGCCCAAGGAGTAGGTTCATGCCCTTCGAAGCGATCAATCCCCCGCAATTCCCGACCCCGATCGCGCCGTATTCGGCCGGAGCCAGGGCGGGGAACACCGTCTATGTCTCGGGCGTGCTGGCGCTTGGTGAGGGCGGTGCGGTGCTGCATGTCGGCGATGCCGCCGCACAGACGCGGCATGTGCTGGAGGTTATCAAGGTGACGCTGGAAGCGGCGGGTGCGACGCTGGAAGACGTTGCGATGAACCACATCTTCCTGAAAGACTTGGCCGATTATGCGGCCTTCAACGGCGTGTATGCCGAATATTTTCCGGGCGCGAAGCCCGCGCGCTACTGCATCCGCGCCGATCTGGTGAAGCCGGATTGCCTGGTGGAAATCGCCTCGGTCGCGCATCTTGGTTGAGATGGTCGGCACGCGATCGCTGCCGATGCGGGGCTAACGCCATGCCTCACGCATCCGGCCTATATTATGAAACCTACGGCAGCGCTGCTGCGCCGCCGCTCCTCCTGTCGTCGGGCCTCGGCGGTTCGGCAAGCTATTGGGCGCCCAATATCGCGGCGCTTGCCGAGCGCTATTACGTCATCGCCTACGATCACCGGGGGACCGGTCGCAGCGACCGCATTTTGCCCGAGACGGTGACGGTCGAGGATCTGGCGGCGGACATGCTGACGCTGCTCGACACGCTCGGCTTGGCGCGCGCGACGATCGTCGGCCATGCCGCAGGCGGTGTGGCGGCGCTCGCGCTGGCGCTGTTGGCGCCGGAGCGGATCGACAAGCTCGTCGTGGTCAATGGCTGGGCGTCCCCCGATCCGCATTTCCTGCGCTGTTTCGACGCGCGCCTTGCATTGCTGCGCGATAGCGGTGTGGAGGCGTATCTGCGGGCGCAGCCGATCTTTCTGTATCCGGCCAACTGGATTTCGGCGCATCACGCGGCGCTGGAGGCGGAGCTGCCCGCGCAACTGGCGCAGTTTCCGGGCGTCGCCACGATGGAAAAACGCATCGCCGCGCTAGCCACCTTCGACATCGCCGATCGCCTGCGTGAGATCCACCGGCCAGTGCTGGTCGTGTGTTCGGATGACGATATGCTGGTGCCGTCCAATGCCGGGGTCGCGCTTGCCAATGGCTTGCCGATCGCGGGTTTCTGCCGGGCGGAACATGGCGGCCATGCCGTCAACGTGGTCGATCCGGATGCGTTCAACAACTTCGTGCTCGCCTGGCTGGCGGGCGAAATCGCGGAAGGGTAACACCATGCAAGTCGGCGTCTTCGTCCCCATCAACAACAATGGCTGGCTGATTTCGGAAAACGCCCCGCAATATCTGCCGTCGTTCGATCTCAACAAGACGATCGCGCAATCGGCGGAAAAACACGGGCTCGATTTCTTGTTGTCGATGATCAAGCTGCGCGGCTTCGGGGGCAAGACTGAATTTTGGGAATATGGGCTGGAAAGCTTCACGCTGATGGCGGGGCTGGCGGCGGTGACGGAGAAGATCAAGATCTTCGCGACCTGCCCCACGCTCATCATCCCGCCCGCCTTCGCCGCGCGGATGTGCAACACGATCGATTCGATCAGTCATGGGCGGTTCGGGCTCAACCTCATCACCGGCTGGCAACCGCCCGAATATACCCAGATGGGGCTGTGGCCCGGCGACGAACATTTCCGCAATCGCTACACGATGCTCGATGAATATGCCCATATCCTGCGCGAACTGTGGGAAACCGGCGAGAGTGACTTCAAGGGCGATTATTATCAAATGGACGATTGTCGCGTCCGCCCGGTGCCGAGCGGCGACATGAAGATTATCTGCGCGGGGTCTTCCGATGACGGGCTCGCTTTCTCGGCGAAATGGGCGGATTATGCCTTCTGCCTGGGCAAGGGGGTGAACACGCCGACGGCGTTCGCGTCGAACAATGCGCGGCTCGCGGCGGCCACCGCAAAGACCGGGCGTGCGGTGTCGATCTTCGTGCTGGTCATGATTATCGCGGCTGAAACCGATGAAGCGGCGATGGCGAAGTGGCAGTCCTATAATGACGGTGCCGATCTCGAGGCGATCGCCTGGCTGGCCGACCAGGGCGCGAAGGACACGCACAATAAGGACACCAATGTCCGCCAGCTTGCGGCACCGGAAGGGGCGGTCAACATCAACATGGGCACGCTGGTCGGCTCCTATGCCAATGTCGCGCGGATGCTCGACGAGATGGCAGCGGTGCCCAATACCGGTGGCGTGCTGCTGACCTTCGACGATTTCGTTGAAGGGGTGGAGGCGTTCGGCACGCGCATTCAACCGTTGATGCAATGCCGTGCCGGGGTGGGGCGATAGCGGACCGCCGCCAGTTGCCGGGATTGTCCTTTACGCATCGCTAACCGTTCCTGCGCTACGCCTAGCGCGATGTTTCATGACACCGCCCTCGCGCGTGCCGCCAAGGTGGCCGATCCTCGCCCGGTCTCGGCGGTCAGCACTGGCTGCGGGTTGGCGGGGCTCGGCGGCTTGTTCGTGTGGGTCGCGATTGCGCGCTATTTTGGCATGGACGGGCCCTATGCCGCGCTCGTCAACATCGCTGCCTGCGCGCTGCCGATGGTGCTGTGGGCGGTGCTGGTCGACAAGGTCCACCGGCGTGCCTCGACCGGGATCGACTGGAGCAAGCCGAAGCCGTGGCGCGAGACGCTCGATGTGTCGCTGACCAAGCTCGCGGGGCTATGGGCAACCTGGGCGGGCATCGCGCTGATTTATGGCACCGGGCGCTTTTACTGGAGCAACCAATGGGGCGGTTTTCCCTTTGCGATGCAATGCTTTGGCGTCGCCGCGCCGCTGCTGTTCGTCGGTTCTGTACCCTATGTCTTGTGGATCGATCGTCGCCTGGTTGCGCCCAAGGATGGCGCTTGGGCGCTCGGCGCGTGGTTGATGGGGCTCGACGAGCCGATCGACCGTGAGGCGCTGTATAACCATTTGCGCAGTTGGGGCGTGAAGGCCTTTTTCCTGGCGTTCATGCTGGCGGTGGTGCCGCCGGGGTTCGCCGGGTTCATCCACGGGAATGTCGCGGAGGTGCTGCACAATCCGGTGGTGCTGGCCAATTGGCTGATCGGCTTCATGTTCGTGATCGACTGCGCGTTCGCGACCGCCGGCTATATCCTCACCTTCCGTCCACTCGATTCGCACATCCGCAGTGCAAACCCGTTTGCGGCGGCGTGGATGGCGGCGCTGATCTGCTACCCCCCCTTCACGCTGATGGCCGAAAACGGGCCGCTCGATTATCATCCCGGCACTTATGGCTCCGATGGCTGGTCGGTCTGGTTCGCCGGACATCCGGTGGTGCTGGTCGCCATCGGCACGGTGCTGGTTGGTTTGACGGCGATCTATGCCTGGGCGACGGTTGCGTTCGGTTTTCGTTTTTCGAATCTAACGCATCGCGGTATCTTGACGCACGGACCTTACGCCTTTTCGCGACACCCGGCCTATCTGTCGAAGAACCTGTTCTGGTGGATTTCGACCGTGCCGTTCCTGACGACGGGCTCGCTGGTCGATGCTGCGCGCGCTACGATCCTGTTGGGCGTGGTCAGCGGCGTCTATTACTGGCGCGCCAAGACCGAAGAGCGCCACCTTGGGATGGACCCGGCGTATCGCGACTATTCGGAATGGATGGCGCGCAACGGCCTGGTGCCGCGCTTCTTCGCCTGGCTCGGCGGCGGGCGCACCGCCGCAGTTTAACGCGCCCTGCGGGGTTCGGGACGACCCGAACCCCGATGGTCCCGGCGGATATTAGCGCGAAGACAGTTGGACCGGGCGCGCTGCGGCGCGGGCAAGCACGCTGTCGGCAATCTGGTGCGACCAGATCGCGTCGCCCGTCGGCGTTTCCAGCATCTCATTCTCAAGCGCGCGGGCGCGACGGAAGGCGGTGAGTGCCTCAGCCGTGCGTCCACTGCGCAAATAGGCGGCGGCCAGTTCGATATGGCGTCCGCCATCATCCGGGTTGAGCCGAACCCGAGTTTCCAATGCCGAGATCGCATCTGCGTTCTGGGCAGCCGCACGCGCAGACGGCGTTGCAGCCGAGGGGGTCGCCACTGCCGGCGCCGACAGTGGCGCCAGGACAAGCAAGCTCAAAGCAATCAATTTGGTCATGGGTTTCATCCTTCATCGAGTCATTCGGTTACAGAATGATGACACTTATGAGGCACTTTTGTGAAGTGCTATTTTTGGATGAGCAACGGGCACGGTTTTTCTTGCCGAGAATTTCGGCAAGATATTCAAAAACCGTAAAAATATCGGCTGCGTTAGCCCGCGCGCAAAATGTCCTTGCCCGTCGTCGGATCGGCGAGGGTGACATTTTCCGCCGCCTGGATGCGCCAATCGCCATCGCGGCGCGTGGCGATCGCGAGGATCAGTGTGTCGGCGGCATGGGGGCCAGCCGGATGCGCGGCACCGGCGGTGAGGCGTGTCCAGAAATGCAGGATCGCCGCATCCTCCCCGACCCAATCGATGTCGGCGGGATCAACCCGCAGGACCGAATCGCTGTAGATCGTTTCATGGATGAAGCGATGTCCGGCAACGACCTGGTCGATGCCGCGCCAGTACATCGCATAGCGATTCACGAAGGTGGCATCCGGATGGAACAGCGCGCCAAAGGCGCCCATGTCATGCGCATTCCAAGCCGCTTCAAAGCACTCGGTAATCCGTTCCGGATGATCGACCATGTTCGCCCCCCAGCGTTATCGGCTCCTAGAACCGCAATTCCTCATACGCCTTCGACACGTCACCATTCCAAATGCCGTGATATTTTTCGAGCAGCAATTCGGCGGGCACCTTGCCGCTGCGCACGATCTCGCGCAGCGGATCGAGGAAGCCGGTTTCGTTGCTGCCGCTTGCATCGGTGCGGTTACGTGCCGTCAGACCTGCGCTGGCGATATCGAGCACGTCGCCGGCAATGGCGCGCAAGGTCCGCCCGCCCGCGATCGGCGCGTCGAGGCCGAGCTTGGGCACCGAGTCGCGCAGCGTCTGGCGTTCCTCGATCGTCCAGTGCTTGACCACATCCCACGCCGCATCGAGCGCGCTCTGATCGTACAGCAACCCGACCCACAAAGCAGGCAGCGCGCAAATCCGGCCCCACGGGCCGCCATCGGCCCCGCGCATTTCGAGGAAGGTCTTCAGCCGCACTTCGGGGAAGGCCGTGGAGAGATGGTCGTTCCAATCGTCGAGCGTGGGCTTTTCGCCCGGCAGGACCGACAATTCACCCTTCAGGAAATCGCGGAAGGACAGGCCTGCCGCGTCGATATAGCGCCCCTCGCGATAAACGAAGTACATCGGCACATCGAGCGCATATTCGGTGTAGCGATCATAGCCGAAGCCATCCTCGAACACGAAGGGCAACATACCGGTGCGCGCAGGATCGGTGTCCGACCAGATGTGGCTGCGGTACGACAGCATCCCGTTGGGTTTGCCCTCGGTGAAGGGCGAATTGGCGAACAAGGCGGTGGCGAGCGGTTGCAGCGCCAGCCCCACGCGGAACTTCTGCACCATGTCGGCTTCGGAACTGTAATCGAGGTTCACCTGGATCGTGCAGGTGCGCAGCATCATGTCGAGGCCCATGCTGCCGACGCGCGGCATGTGGCGCAGCATGATGGCATAGCGGCCCTTGGGCATGATCGGCAGCTCGGCGCGGGTCTTGTCGGGCCACATGCCGAGCCCGAGGAAGCCGATGCCGAACCTGTCGCCGATCGCCTTGATTTGTTCCAGATGCCGCCCGGTTTCGGCGCAGGTCTGGTGCAGGTTTTCGAGCGGCGCGCCCGACAGCTCGAACTGGCCGGCGGGTTCGAGGCTGATCGATCCGTCGGCACCGTTGAGCGCGATGACGTTGTCGCCTTCCATCACCGGTTCCCAGCCGAATTCGGTCAGCGCGTCGAGCAGGTCGCGAATGCCGCCCTTCTCGGTGTAGCTTGGCGCGTGATGGTCGCTATCGGCATAGACGAACTTCTCGTGTTCGGTGCCGATCCGCCAGCGATCAGGGGCCTTCTCGCCCCGCGCAAAGCTCGCGACGAGCTGGTCGCGCGACTCGATTACGGGGGATGTTTTCTTGGTTTCTGGGCGCGTCGTCATGATCGCGCCTTAGCGCCGCCTGCGGTCGCCCGCCAGCGCGTTTCGTTTAGCTACCGATGCGCCTCACCAATCGCCGCGTGCCGCCATCCACAGCGCGACGGCCGCCGCCGCCGCCGTATCCGCTCGCAAAATACGCGGGCCCAGGCCAATGGCAACGGCGCCGGGCACCGCCCGAATCGCGGCGCGTTCGTCATCGTCGAAGCCGCCTTCAGGACCGATCAGGATCGCCGCCGCACCGCTCGCCGCGCGCATTGCTGCCAAAGCGGGCGCACCGCCGGTTTCGTCGGCGAAGAACAGCGCGCGGTCTGCGGGCCAGTCGCGCAGCAACGCGGCCAGTTTCACCGGTTCGGCAAGCTCGGGCACCGCCGTGCGCCCGCATTGTTCAGCCGCCTCGATCATATGTGCGCGCAGCCGCTCGCCGTTCGGCCGGTCGACGATCGTGCGGCGGGTCAGCACCGGCACGAGGCGCGCGACACCAAGCTCGCACGCTTTCTCGGCGACCCAGTCGATCCGGCCTTTCTTGATCGGGGCGGCGCACAGCCACAGGTCGGGCACCGTCTCGGCCTCGCGCAGCTTCTGGTTCACGTCGAGCACGAGGTCGCGCTTGCCGACGCTGGCGGCGACGCCCAGCCACTCGCCGGAAGCGCCGTCGAACAGCTTGACTGGATCACCCGCCTTCATCCGCATCACGCTGACCAGATAATGTGCCTGCGGGCCATCGATGCGCAGCGGGCCGGGGGCGAGCGGGGACTCGACGAACAGCCGCGGGGTCGATTGCGGGGGCCAGGCGGGGGTGGCGGGCATGGCTGCGCCTTAGAGCAGGCGCGCGCGATGTGGCAAATCGTCGGCGCTCACTTGCGTCCCTGCCACAGCGCGCGCAGCGCCACGGCGAAGAGCGCGAGCGCGACTATGGCCAGTGCCGCCCAGCCCGCCATCACGCCGACCCCGCGCGCCACCGCCCACAGCAACGCTTCGAAGAATCGTCCGATCGCGACGGAGAGATGGATCACACTGTCCGCCCTTGTTGCAATGCCCCGGCCCGCAGCCGGGCCATCCCCCCTTGCTATCGCGGCGCAACATGGCGGTGTCGAGGCACGGATTGCACTCTGTCCTACACGCGCATGTTGGTGCATGCTCGTCGCCATGCACCAACCCCTCGCGCCCGCCGCCCTTCGCTCTTGCTCGTCTGTATCGACCAAAACCATGCAGAGGGGGCGAAAACGGGGGGACGTAGCGTGGACTTTGTGGACTTCCGGGCGGGCGACTCGACATGGTTGAAGCGCAGACCACCCCCGATACCGAATATCGCGGCCTGGTCGGCTGGCTTCCCCGCGCCGCGCGTCCGTTCGCATTGTTGGCGCGGCTGGACCGGCCGATCGGGTGGTGGCTGTTGTTCTGGCCGGGGGCGTGGGGTGTCGCGCTGGCAGGCGGGGCGGTATCGCGCTGGGATTTGATCCTGTGGCTGCTGCTCGGCAGCATCGCGATGCGCGGCGCGGGCTGCGTGTATAACGACATCGTCGACCGCGATCTCGACCGGCAAGTCGCACGCACGCGCAGCCGTCCGCTGGCGAGCGGAGCGGTCTCGCTGAAGGCGGCGTGGGTGTGGCTGGTGGTGCTGTGCCTGCTTGGCCTGCTCGTGCTGCTGCAGCTTGATCTTTATGCCAAGGTGGTGGCGGTGCTGAGCTTGGCCCCGGTTGCCGCCTATCCCTTCATGAAGCGCATTACCTGGTGGCCGCAAGTGTGGTTGGGCCTCGTCTTTTCCTGGGCGGCGCTGGTCGGGTGGAGCGACATCATGGGCGCACTCAGCGTGCCCGGCCTGCTGCTCTATACCGGGTCGATTTGCTGGGTGGTCGGCTATGATACCATCTACGCGCTGCAGGACCGTGAGGATGATGCGTTGATCGGGGTGCGCTCGTCGGCGTTGCGCATGGGCGCGCGGGTGCGTTTGGGCGTCGGGTTGTTCTATCTGGCAGCGCTGGCGCTGTGGGCGGGGGCGATTTGGGTGCTGCGGCCCGATTGGCTGGCGCTGGTCGCGCTGCTGCCGGTGGCGGGGCATTTCCTTTGGCAAGTGGCCACCTTGTCGCCCGATGACGGCACAGGCGCGCTGCGCCGCTTCCGCTCCAACCGCTTTGCCGGGCTGCTGATGTTTCTGGCCTGTGTGGTGGTGGGCACGCCCTGGCCGTATTGAACGACACCGCGCACGGTTGCGCGCCCGTCCCGCCGCTCCTAAGTCCACGAGGATGTTGACCCCAGACCAAGGGCGCGATCGCGCCGCCGATATCGTCTCCCGCGCGCGCGCTGCCGGGGCCGATGCTGCCGATGCGGTCTATGCCGCCGACACCGCGCTCGACATTTCGGTGCGGTTGGGCGTGCTGGAGGATGTCGGACGATCGGAAAGCGCGGAACTCGGCTTGCGCGTGTTCGTCGGCCAGCGTTCGGCGAGCGTCTCCACCTCCGACCTGTCGCAGGATGCGCTGGCGGCTTTGGTCGATCGCGCAATCGCAATGGCGCGCGAGGCCCCCGAGGATGCGTGGGCCGGCCTCGCGCCCGCTGCACGCCTGATGCACGGCGCGCCGCCATTGCTCGACCTCGACGATCTGGCGAAGGGCGGCAGCGAGCCCAGCCCCGAAGCGCTGCGCGATGCGGCGCGGGCGGCGGAAGATGCCGCGCGGGCGGTGGCGGGTGTCACCAATAGCGAGGGTGGCTCTGCCAGCGCCTCGCGCTCGATCTGGGCGCTGGCGACCAGCCACGGCTTTGCCGCAGGTTATGCTGCCACCGGCTATGGCGTGTCGGCGAGTGTGCTGGCGGGCGAGGGCGGGGCGATGGTGCGCGATTATGCCTATAGCTCGGCCCGCCACCTGCGCGCGCTGGAAGCGCCCGAGATCGTCGGCACGCGTGCGGGTGAGCGCACCGTCGCCCGCGTCAATCCCGGACGGCTCGCCAGCGGGCCGATGCCGGTGGTGTTCGATCCGCGCGTCGGCTCCAGCCTGCTCGGCCATTTGACCGGCGCGATTTCGGGGCAGGCGATCACGCGCAAGACCAGCTTCCTGCTGGAGGCGCTCGGCACACAGGTGTTCGCCAGCGGCGTGACCGTG
Source organism: Sphingomonas sp. (assembly GCF_041661885.1). GTDB lineage: Bacteria > Pseudomonadota > Alphaproteobacteria > Sphingomonadales > Sphingomonadaceae > Sphingomonas. The sequence continues at coordinate 40,705 of NZ_JBAZTL010000001.1, forward strand.
CTCGACGATCCGCACCGCCCGCACGGCCTGCGCTCGCGTCCGTTCGATGGCGAGGGGCTGCCGGTGTCGCCGACCGCGATCATCGAAGCGGGTATGCTCGAACGCTGGCTGCTCGATAGTGCCTCGGCGCGGCAATTGGGGCTGGAGCCGACCGGCCATGCCGCGCGCGGGGTGAGCGGCGCGCCCGGGGTTTCGACCAGCAATTTACATATGGCGGCGGGCCATGTGCCCCCGGAAACGCTGATCGCCGATATCACCGACGGCGTGTTCGTCACCGAGCTGATTGGCATGGGCGTCAACAGCGTTACCGGCGATTATAGTCGGGGTGCTGCGGGCTTCCGCATTGAGCGCGGTGAAATTACCGGGCCAGTCGCCGAATTCACGATCGCGGGCAATTTGAAGGACATGTTCCTCAACCTGACGCCCGCCAACGACCTTGAATTCCGCTATGGCACCAATGTGCCGACGCTCAGGATCGACGGGATGACGGTGGCGAGTGGCTGATTCCGGTCTTGCCGATGCGGTGACTGCGATCGTGCAGGAGGCGGGCGCGCTCGCCCTGCGGCATTGGCGCACCGATTTTCATCGCTGGGAAAAGAGCCCGGGCGACCCCGTCTCGCAAGTCGATCTTGACGTAAACACGCTGCTCCACGCGCGGTTGTCGGCGTTGTTGCCCGATGCCGGATGGCTGTCCGAGGAAACCGCCGACAATGCCGACCGGCTCGCCTGTGGGCGAGTGTGGGTGGTCGATCCGATCGACGGCACGCGTGATTTCATTCGTGGGCGCGATGGCTGGGCGGTGTCGGTGGCGCTGGTCGAGCAGGGTCGGGTGACGATCGGCATCCTGGATGCGCCCGCCCGGAACGACATCTGGCGCGCGACGCTGGGGCACGGGGCGACGCGCAACGGTGCCGCGATCCATGTCGGCGACCGGGGGGTGTTCAGCGGGTCGCGCGTACCGAGCGATGGCCTGCCCAAGGCCGACCGCGATCTGGTTGCGGTGGCCAAGCCCAATTCGATCGCCTTGCGCATCGCGATGGTGGCAGCCGACGAGGCCGATCTCGTGGCGACGCTGCGCTGGGGCTATGAATGGGACGTCGCCGCCGCCGCGCTGATTGCCGCCGAAGCGGGCGCGACGGTCACCGATGCGTTTGGCGCACCGCTCGCCTTCAACACCCCGCGCGCGCAGGCGTTTGGCGTGCTGGCGACGACACCTGGCATTCACGCAGCGGCGGTCGAGCGCCTGAGCGAGCGCGCACGGACGCTTTCGGTCTGAGCGGGGTGGGGCCGTCCTCCAGCAATCCACGCTGTCCCGCGCTAAACCTCATCCCGATACTTGATCTCCAGAAACCGCCCGCGCGTTTCGAGCGAGTCCAAATCCCCTTGCGCGATCTGCGCCGACATCTCGCCGATTTCGTCGTCGATCAGCTTGAGCGCATCGGCCAGTTGCGCATCAGGGCTCTTGCCGTTGCGCGCGACGCCACGCAGCGGCGGGGGAACCTTGGCATAACCTTTCAGCAATTCGGGCAATTGCTCGCCAATCAGCTTGCGCACTTCGGCGGCGACGGGCTCGTGCTCGTCGAGCGAGGCAAGCTGCGGCGACAACGTTTCCAGCCGCACACCAATGCCGTCGACCAGCGTCTGTGCAGGTGCTGGCAGCAGCTTGCGCTGGGTATCGAGCCATTGCTCGGTCATCAGCGGTAGCACTTTCAGCGGCACCTGCGTGAGCTGTTCGACGCGCACCGTCGGGGTTAGCGTCGCGAACAGCAGGAACAGCGTCACCGCTACCAGCAATGCGCCGACCAGCAACGCCCCGCCCATGCCGAGCGGCACGAACCAGCCGATCGCGATCGCCGCGACGACGATCGCGAGGTCCGCGCTTGCCGCCAGTGTGAGGCGTCGGGCGATGCCGGTGCCCTGCCGCCGCCGCTTGGCCAGCGCTTCACGACCCGCGCGGGTGCGTTCGAGCAATTCGCCGGCGCGCGCGATCTGGCGATCGACATCGGTCACGGGGGTTACTCCGCTTCCAGCTTGAAGCTGGCGTCGGGGCCGGACAGGCGGTTCTGCGCGGCACCCTCGGCACGGGCGATATAGCCCTTCGACTTTTCGACTTCGTTGGAGAGCGTGCCGACCGTGGTCTTCATCGAATCGAGCGCCTTCAGCTTGAAGCTGTCGATCGCGTCCATCGTGTCATAGATGTTCTGGAAGGCGCGTTGCAGCGTTTCAACCGGGATGGTCGAGGCGGCGGCCTGTTCGTGGATGGTCGCGGTCTGCGATTTGAGCAGCTTGCCGGTCGCATCGATGATGTTGGCGGTGGTGGTGTTGAGCGCGGTGATCTGGTCGAGCACCAGTTTCTGGTTGGCGAGCGCCTGCGCCACCGTCACCGCCGTGCGGAGCGCCGAGACGGTGGTGGTGGACGCGCGATCGACGCCCTTTACCAGCTCGACATTGTTCTTCTTGACCAGATCGAGCGCGAGATAGCCCTGCACCGTCACCGCCATTTGCGTCAGCAGATCCTGCGTGCGCTGGCGGACATAGAAGAGCGCGCTTTCGCGGATCGCCTTGGCCTTGGCCGGGTCGCTATGGTCGAGATCGTTCGCTTTCTCTTCCAGCCGTGCATCCATCTCCTTGGACAGCACGATCATCTGTTCGAGCCGCCCCATCGCGGTCCACAGATTGGCGCGTTCGGTGTCGATCGCGGCATTGTCCATCAACAGTTCGTCCTTGCCGCGCGCGAGCGTCTTGAGGATCGCCGAGATGTGCGATTGCGAGGAACGGTATTTGTCGAAATAGGTGTTGATGCCGCCACCAAAGATCTTGCTCAGCACGCCGCGGCCCGAAATCAGTTTGCCGTTGACCGAAGGGTCGAGCTTTTCGATCGTGCGGCGCAGTTCGGTAAGGTCGGCACCGATCCCGGTTTCGCCGTCCATCGCCTTGACCGGACGATCAAGAAAACGGTTCGACTGATCGGCGGCGGCGCGGATTTCCTTTTGTCCCATTGCGGAAATCGCATCGACGCGCTTGCCAAATTCGGGGGAGTTGACGTCCTGCGCGACGAGATCGTCGATGAAATCGGCGACCTTGGCCTGCAGTTTGGTGCGCACGCCATCTTCGACCGGCACCAGCCCCACCGCCCTTTCGGGCGCGAGCACCGCCACGGGCTCGGGCGGGGTCAGTACCAGGGGGGTCGTTTCGCTATCGGCAGCGGTCGCCATGTCGTCACTCCAACCGGGAATGCCCCCTAGATGAAGCGGATCGCGGCGCGGTTCAAGTGTATCATTTCAATAACACGCATACCGTCACATAACTTTCATTCCGGTGACGCGAATTCGACATGCCCGGACGATACCGCACCGCAACAAACTCCAAAAAACAAAGGGTGTTTTTGATGCGTCGTTCCTATTCGCTCGCGTTTCTGGGCGTCATGCTCGGATGTTCCTCGACGGCGGCGCTCGCGCAGTCGGTAGTGCAGCCGACCACACCCGAGGCGGATGGAGGCGACATCATCGTCACCGCGCAAAAGCGCGAACAAAAGCTGCAGGACGTGCCGATTACGGTGACCGCAGTATCCGGCGCGAGGATGCAGGAACTCGGCGTCAATTCGCTCGCCGAAGTGGCACTGTATATCCCGGGTCTGCGCATTCAGGAACAAAGCGACAACAACCCCGGCTTCGTCATCCGGGGCATCACCTCGGACAGTGGCTCGTCGCAGCAGGGCGCGCGCGTCTCGCTTTACTATAATGGCGTCGACATTTCGCGCACGCGCGGTGCGTATCAGGATCTGTACGATCTGGAGCGCATCGAAGTCGTCAAGGGCCCACAGGCGACGCTGTTCGGTACCGCCTCGGCGGTTGGCGCGGTGAACATCATCTCCGCCCAACCCAAGGCCGGGACCTCGGCCGGGATCATCGCGTCTTACGGCAATTACAATCGTGGGCAGGTGTCGGGCTTCGTCAATGTCGGCAACGACACGCTGTCTGGCCGCCTTGCCTTCGCCTACAAATATCATGACGGTTTCGTCCGCAACATCGCGGGCGACCCCAATGTCCCCAACCAAAACCAGGGCAAGATCAAGCAGGACGATCTCAACGGGCAGGATCAACGCGGTATTCGCGGTTCGCTGCGCTGGGCACCGACCGATGCGATCACCGCCAGCCTGGTGCTGACCTATGACGGTCAGCGCAACCCCGGCACCGCTTTCCGCTCGCGCGCACTGGCGCCCACCGGCGGCAATGGCGGCGATTATAGCTATGCCGAATTGTCGGGCTCACCGTTCAGCGCGCAGGTGCTCGGCGCGGCGAAACTCGGCCTGAAGCGCGACGTTTATGATGCGAACCTGACGGTCGCGTGGGAACTGGCACCGGGCGTCACCTTCACCACCGTCAACGGCTATCGCAAGTTCGACAGCAACGAAGTGTTCGATGCCGATGGCGGCCCGGCCTGGTATCTCGAATTCGCCGAGGATGCGCGCGGCGATCAGTGGAGCCATGAAGGTCGTTTCAATTTTACCGGCGACACCTATCGCGCGTCATTCGGGTGGAACGCGTTCTTCGAGAACAATCTGCAGCGCGTGCCCTTCTCGACCGAAGAAGGCACCTATCTCGCTTGCTCCGTCAGCCCGGCCTTTGCTGCGGTTCGGTCGGTGCTTGCGGCCAATGGCGTATCCGGGTGCGTCGCGCCGAACGGCACCGTGACCGCCGCGAACGCAACCGCGGTGCTGACGCGCGGTGCGGCGACGCAGGTTCCGTATCAATCGGTGTTCACCAATTATGGCACCAACGACACCTATTCGGTGTTCGCCGATGGCACCTGGATCCCCACCCCACGGCTTGAATTGACGGCGGGTGCGCGTTTGCTGATCGAGCGGCGCAAGTCGGGCTACAGCTCGGTCCAGCCCAATTCGACGATCCTCGCGTCGCTGGGCGTGCGGAGCAGCCTGCTCGGCACCGCCAGCACCGGGGGCACCATCTTCACCGCAAAGAAGAGCTTCGCAGCGATCCTGCCGCGCTTCAACGCGCTGTACCGCGTAACCGACAGCATCAACCTGTATGCCACGATCAGCAAGGGCCGCCGCTCGCCGGTGGTGCAACTCGGGGCGACCACCTCGGCTGGCGTGGTGGTGCCGAACCTGCAGATCGTACCAGACGAAGTGGTGTGGAACTACGAAGCGGGCATCAAGGGCAAGGTCGGCCCGTTCAGCGGCTCGCTTGGTGTGTTCTATCAGGATTATAACGGCTTCCAGGTGTCGGTGACCAACAACGGCGTCACCACCACGCAAAGCGCGGGCAAGGCGACCAATCCTGGGGTCGAGTTCGAGGGCAATGTGCGCGTCAACAGGCTGCTGCAACTGTTCGGCAACTTCGCCTATGTCGATGGCAAGATCGCCAACAATGCCAGCTATGGCGTCTATTCGGGCGCGCAGTTCCGCTTGCAACCGAAGTATAGCGCCTCGGGCGGCGCGACGTTGCGCGTACCGGCGGGCGATCTGACCTTCTACGCCACGCCATCGGCCACCTATCAGAGCAAGGTGTTCTTCGAACTGCCGAACTCCCAGGCGATCAGCCAGGGCGGCTATGCGCTGGTCAACCTGCGTGCGGGTGTCGAGCTGGCCGGGGGCCGCTATCAGGTCGGCGGATTCGCGCGCAATCTGCTCGATCGCAAATATCTGATCGACGCGGGCAACACCGGTGGTGGCTTCGGTATCCCGTCCTATATCCGTGGCGAACCGCGCGTTTACGGCGTCGAAGTCAGCGGCAAGTTCTGATCGCCGCAGCGCGACCAACCCTGATCGACACGGGCCGGGCAGCACAGCGTGTTGCCCGGCCTTGTTGCACCGCACCGTTTCGGCTAGGGGCACGCGATCCTTTTCCCGATTTTGTAACGAGACACACATGAGCCTCCGCAACGTGGCCATCATCGCACACGTCGATCATGGTAAGACAACTCTGGTCGATCAGCTCTTCCGCCAGTCCGGCACCTTCCGCGACAACCAGCGCGTCGAAGAGCGCGCGATGGATTCGAACGACCTCGAAAAAGAGCGCGGCATCACCATTCTCGCCAAGCCGACTTCGGTCGACTGGACCCCGCCGGGCGCGAGCGAGAGCGTGCGCATCAACATCGTCGATACCCCCGGCCACGCCGATTTCGGCGGCGAAGTCGAGCGCATCCTGTCGATGGTCGACGGCGTCGTGCTGCTGGTCGATTCGTCGGAAGGCGCGATGCCGCAGACCAAGTTCGTCACCGGCAAGGCGCTGGCGCTGGGCCTGAAGCCGATCGTCGTGGTCAACAAGGTCGACCGTAACGACGCGCGCATCCAGGAAGTGCTCGACGAAGTGTTCGACCTGTTCGTGTCGCTCGACGCGAATGACGAGCAGCTCGATTTCCCCGTGCTCTACGCATCGGGCCGCAACGGCTATGCCTCGACCGACATGGACGCGCGCGAAGGCACGCTGATCCCGATGTTCGAGACGATCATCAGCCACGTTCCGCCACCCGCCGTGGAAGTGGCCGGCGTGCCGTTCACCTTCCTCGTCACGCTGCTCGACCGCGATCCGTTCCTGGGGCGCATCCTTACCGGGCGCGTCAATTCGGGCACGGTCAAGGTCAACCAGCCGATCCATGCGCTCGACAATGACGGCAAGATCATCGAGACCGGCCGCGCCTCCAAGATCATGTCGTTCCGCGGGCTTGATCGCGTACCGGTCGATGAAGCCAAGGCAGGCGACATCATCAGCCTCGCTGGTCTGACCGTTGCGACCGTCGCCAACACCATCGCCGACATCACCGTGACCGAGCCGCTGCACGCACAGCCGATCGATCCGCCCACGCTGTCGATGCGCTTTGCCGTCAACGATTCGCCGATGGCGGGGCGTGAGGGCACCAAGGTGACCAGCCGCATGATCCGCGACCGTTTGTTCCGCGAAGCCGAATCGAACGTTGCCGTGAAGGTGGTGGAAGCCGCCGACAAGGACAGCTTCGAAGTCGCCGGGCGCGGCGAGCTTCAGCTTGGCGTGTTGATCGAGACGATGCGCCGCGAGGGCTTCGAACTGGGCATTTCGCGTCCGCGCGTGCTGTTCCAGGAAGATGAGGACGGCAAGAAGACCGAACCATACGAAACCGTCATCATCGACGTCGATGAGGAACATTCGGGCACCGTCGTCGAGAAAATGAACCTGCGCAAAGCCGAGCTGACCGACATGCGTCCGTCGACCGGCGGCAAGACCCGCATCACCTTCTCCGCGCCGTCGCGCGGGATGATCGGCTATCACGGCGAGTTCCTGTCGGACACGCGCGGCACCGGCATCATGAACCGCCTGTTCGAGCGTTATGGCCCGCACAAGGGCAATATCGAAGGCCGCAAGAACGGCGTGCTGATTTCGAACGGCGCGGGCGAAGCGAATAGCTATGCGCTAGGGCCGCTCGAAGAGCGCGGCATCCTGTTCGTCGGCCACGGCGAAGCGCTGTACGAGGGCATGATCGTCGGCGAGAACGCCAAGCCGGACGATCTCGAAGTCAACCCGATGAAGACCAAGGCGCTGACCAACTTCCGCGCCAGCGGCGGCAAGGACGATGCCATCCGCCTGACTCCGCCGAAGAAGATGACGCTGGAACAGGCGATTGCCTATATCGACGATGACGAAATGGTCGAAGTGACGCCCAAGTCGATCCGTCTGCGCAAGCGCTACCTCGACCCGAACGAGCGCAAGCGCGCAGCGCGGGCGAAGCAGTCGTAAGTGACGCGAGAGCGTGATACCAAAGGGGCCGGGCGCGAAAGCGGCCGGCCTTTTTGTTTTTGGGGGTAGGGCGGTATAGCGCTGACGCGCTGCATTGCTTTTGGCTGTCAGTGGAAGAAATCGCCGGCGACGGAGCGGGGATGGGGCGATGCCCTAATCGGTGCCCACGCGGCACCCAATAAGTAACTTCCGCAGCTTTCGCTTCGCCCGCCGCCGGGCGCATAGCGCGCGCGGGGGCGCATCGCCGTCGCGCTGCACTCGCGACGGCGATGGTTCCTGCCGCCAGGGAACGAATATCACAGGAGCGTATATGTCCACCGACCCGAAATCCGCCGATTTGTCGCGCCGCCGGCTCTTGTCGCTTGCGGCGGCTGGGGGCGGGGCGTTGCTGGTGGGCGCTGTCACCTCCGCACCCGCCGCCGCCGCGACCAAGCTGCCGCAAAAGGCCGTGCATTATCAGCCGCAGCCCAAGGGCAAGGCGCGCTGCGACGTCTGCCTCCAGTGGCAAGCCCCCAAGGGGTGCAAGCTAGTCGCGGGCGATATCGCGCCATCGGGCTGGTGCTCGCTTTACGCGCACAAGGCCTGAGCGCGGCCAAAGGCCACCATCGTCCGCCCCCCCGTTGCCGTGCGGGCGGGCGGTGGGGGCGATAACCCCAGCCCCTTTGCCTGCGCGGCGCGGCGTGCGCTTAGCGCTTCACGCCCCTTAGCATTTGCCACACTTTGGGCGCGCCGGTCGGCTTGGGCGTACCGTCGAGCCGCTCGGCCCGCAGGATCCGGACCGGGTTGACCATCAACTGCCCCTTGAATGCGCCCTCGCCGCCGGGGGAGGTTGGCTCGGCCAGCATCCGCTTGACCACGTCCATGCCCGCAATCACGCGCCCGAACGCGGCATAGCCGACAAAGCCCGGTCGCGCGTCGAGCGAGGGGGTGGGGCCGACCATGATTGAAAAATTGCCCGTCGCCGAATCGGTGCGATCATAGCGCGCCATCGACAGCACGCCGTCGAGATGCTTGATCCCGGTCTGGCTGGTGGGTTCCAGCGGCACCAGCCCGAGCATCCGGTGCGCGTCGGTGCCGATGCCGCCCTGCACGAAGCCCGTCCTGGGCGCGGTTTTGCGGCGCGTCGCGCGGTAAAAGCTGGTGCCTTCGAACCGGCCATCGTCGACATAGGCGAGGAAATTGGTGACCGTTGCGGGGGCATGGCGCGCATCAAGCGCGATCACGATCGGTCCCGCGCCCGTCACTAGCCGCACGCGGACGGTGGCTGGTTCGCGGGAAGGAGGCGGGGCAGGAGGTGCCTTGGCGGCGGTGACGAGCGCGAACGCCCCGATCCACAACAACGCGCGAACCCGCATCAAACCCTTACCCTTCACCCAGTGCCAGCAGCATCGTCCATTCCGTGTCGCTGACGGGCGACACCGACAGCCGCGACTGGCGCAGCATCGCCAGATCGGCAAGCCCCGCCGTCGCCTTGATCGTTGCCAGCGGGACCGGACATGCCAAGGCGACAAGCGGTTTGACCGCAACCGACACCCAGCGCGGATCGCCCCCATCGGGCCGCGCCGTGCGCGTGATTTCCACCGTGCCAACAATCTCCTTCGGGCCGCCGCTATGGTAGAAAAAGGCGCGGTCGCCAACCTGCATCGCCTTCAGGTGCAAGGCGGCGGCGGCATTGCGCACGCCGGTCCATTCGGTGGCACCTTCGGCCAGCAGATCATCCCAACTGTAGCTGTCGGGTTCGGATTTGAGCAGCCAATAGGCCATTGCGATTTTCCTTCGCTGAACACCGGTTAAACGCACCATTCCGCCCGCATTCAGGGCGACTCGCATATTGGTTGCAACAAGCCAGTCCGCCAATGCGTTATTGGGCGACGTATGCAGGGCTGCTGGAGTGAGGAGATTCGAGATGAACGGCCTGTTGAAGAAGATCGGTCTCGCGGCGGCGCTCGGCGCGACCGCGTTGACGGCGGCGGCTCCGGCGGAGGCGCAGCGTTGGGGTGGGTATGGCCATCGCTATTATCGCCATAATGACGGCGCGGGCACCGCCATCGTCGCGGGCATCGCCGGGCTGGCGGTAGGCGCGGCGATCGCGTCCAACCGCAACGACCGCTATCGCGACGATTATTACCGTGAGCGCGGATATGATCGTTATTATGACGACCGTTATTATCACAGCCACGGTTATTATCCCAATGACGGCTATTACGCGTACCGGTCGCGCGCCGGCTATGACCGGTGCTGGATCGAGCGGCGCTATGATCGCTATTATGACGATTGGGTCCGCGTCCGCGTCTGCGATTGATCGCCGGGTGACCGGAAACACGGCGCGGGGCTTCGGCTCCGCGCCGTTTTCGCATCTGGCGTATGCGCGCATTTTGCGCCATGAGCCGCAATCATGACCGAGACCGATCTTCCCCCCGACCGCCTGTCCTCCAACCCGCGCAGCCCGCATTATGACGAAGCGGCGCTGTCGCGCGGCATCGGCATTCGCTTCAAGGGCGCGCAGCGCCATGATGTGGAGGAATATAGCCGCTCCGAGGGCTGGATCCGCGTTGCCCTGGGCAAGAAGGTCGATCGCCACGGTCAGCCGCTGACGCTGAAACTATCGGGCGAGGTCGAGGCGTGGTTCGAACGGCCTGCGGAAGGCGCGGAAACCGACGCGAGCGAATAACGATCCCGTCGGTTGCGGCGCGTTTGGTCAGTGGACGAAGCGCGCCACCACGTCGCGGTAACTGCGTGACACTTTCACTTGCGCGTTCGACTGCAGCACTAGGAAGCATTCGCCATTGGTGTGCGGCTTCACCTCTTTCACCAGATCGAGGTTGACGATGGTCGAGCGGTGAACGCGCTGGAAGCGGCGCGGGTCGAGGCGGCGTTCGAGATCCTTCATCGTCTCGCGTAGCACCAGCGAATTGTCGCCGGTTTTGATGACCATATAGTCGCCCGCTGCTTCGATCAGTTCGATCGTGTCGACATCGACGCGGAAAATCTGCCCGCGATCCTTGATGTTGATGAGCTTTTCGAAGCGGTTGGACGAAACCTGTTCGCCGCCATCGGTGAGCGTTTCGACCGAGTCGGGCGCAATTTCGGCGATCACTTCCTTCAGCCGGTCGACCTCCTCGATCCCGCGCTTTTCGGCCAAACGCTGGCGTACCCGGTCAAGCGTATCGGCCAGGCGCGCTTCCTCCACGGGTTTCATCAGATAATCGACCGCGTCGGTTTCGAACGCCTTCAGCGCATGGTCTGAATACGCCGTTACGAACACGAATAACGGTGGTTCGACCTCCATCAGCCCCTGGACGACCGAAAAACCGTCAAAGCCGGGCATCTGAATGTCGAGAAAAACGAGGTCGGGTTTGTTGGTCTTGATCGAGCGGATCGCCTCGCGGCCATTCTGGCAGGTATCGATGATCTCCACATCTTCATGGGCGGCCAGCCGCAGGGCGAGGCCCTGGGTTGCCAGTTTTTCGTCGTCGACGAGGATGGTGCGGATCGTCATGCGGCCTCTTTCTTCGGTTCCTCGAGCTGGAACGGGATTTCAATCTCGACCCCGAAACCGCCCCCCGGGATCGATCGCGTCTCGAATCTATGGTCCGGCCCATAAGCCTGGGCCAGTCTTTCCCTGATATTGGCAAGCCCGACCCCGGTTGAAAGGGGCTGGCCCGCAGAAACGCTCGGCCGTCCGCGGCTTTCGTTCAAGCCGGGGCCGGTGTCGGATACGACGATCTGCACTCGATCCCCGGCGAGCCGCGCGATCACGGCGATTTCGGCGCCATCTTCCTGCGGCGTTACCGCATATTTGATCGCATTCTCGACCAAAGGTTGCAGCAGCAATGAGGGCAGGCGCGCCTTGGCGACACGCGGATCGAGCTCGAAGGACGGGCGCAGCCGGTCCTCGAAGCGCATCTTCTCGATTTCGAGATAGAGTTTGAGCGTCTCGAATTCCTGCACCACCGTTACGTTGGCGGTCGGTTCGTTGGCCAGCGTATAGCGCAGGAACGAGGACAGCCGCCCGAGCATCGCATTGGCGCGCTCGGTCTCTTTCAGCAGCACCAATGTGGAGATCGAGTTGAGCGTGTTGAACAGGAAATGCGGGTTGAGCTGATAGCGCAGCATCGCCAGTTGTGCCGAGGACGCGGTGTTCTCGAGCGCGGCGAGCTGATCGATCTGATCCTCGACGATCAGATAGAAATTGATCCCGAAATAGAGCGCGGTCCACCCGGCGAGCACGGTGAAATTAAGGAAGATCGTGCCCAGCACCAGCCCGAGGTTGAGCCCGGGATTGCTCGCGTTGATGAACGAGAACGAAAAGGCATCGAGCACCGCATAAACCAGGGTCGCGGCGGCGAGCGTCAGCACCGTCAAAATCGCCATCGCGAAGCGCGGTTGGCGGCGGTAATAATGGTACAGCGTCGAGAGCAGCAGCGTGATGCTGTACCCCACGATCGATTCGATCACGACCGGCACCATGCTGGTCATGTCGCTGGCGTTCGAAATGTTCGAAACGCTGCGCAGAATCAGATAGCCGGTCCACCCCGCCGCCTGCAGCGTCCAGAAGGCGCGATTCTTGTCTTCGAAGAAGGGCCGCGAAAGGATCGCGGGTTGGGGAGGAAGCGACATGGCGCCGTCTTAGCCCGGCTGGGAGGGATGCGCAAAGTACGCTATCGTCGGGGCAACCGCGATAACGCGGACCTCCCCCGCTTCATGGCAGGGGAAGGGTGACGAGAGGAGAGAGGCATGAACCATCAGCCCGACCGCGCGCGCTTCAGCGCGATGGAACATGGCACGCAGGCCGACTGGAGCACGATCTCCGGCCACTTCGCCACCTTTGCCAAGGGCTTGCCCGCGCGCGTGTTGACGCATTTGAAGCTGCTCGACGGCGATTATGGCGGCTTTCCGATCGATCGGCTCGAACATTCGCTGCAAACCGCAACCCGCGCGCACCGCGATGGGCGCGACGAAGCCTATGTGGTGATGGCGCTGTTGCACGACATTGGCGATACGCTGGGCAGCTTCAACCATCCCGAGATCGGTGCGGCGATGCTGCGACCGTTCGTGTCGGAGGAGCTGCACTGGATCGCCAATATGCACGGCGTGTTCCAGGGCTATTATTTCTTTCATTATATCGGCGGCGATCGCGACTTGCGCGAAGCGTATCGCGGGCATCCGCACTTCGAAGCCTGCGCCGAGTTTTGCGAGAAATACGATCAGGCTGGATTCGACCCGGCCTATGACAGCGCGCCGCTGTCCTTTTTCGAACCAATGGTGGGCCGGGTGTTCGCGCGGCCAATCAACTCGATCTACGCGGGGGCGGGGGCAAAAGCTGCGGGCTGACGCTTAATACCGATGCGGTGAGGACAAAAAAGGCCGCCGTCCCAAGGGACGGCGGCCAATTTTTTATCGAATTGCGTACGCCTCAGAATTTGAAGCGAGCGCCGACGCGGATCAGGTACAGCGACTGATTCACGCTCACTGCTTCGGTCGGCGACCGGAAGCTGCTATACTGATACCGGGCGCAGCCGTTGGACGGGTTGGTTGCCGATCCGACAACACCGGTAAGCGCAACGCCAGCCGCGTTGAGGCAGGTCACCTGCACCACTGCCGAGGTGTAAGGGAAGCCGGTATAATATTGGCCACCCCAATTCTTGTTCAGCAGGTTGGGCAGATTTTCGATGTCCGCGAACAGCGAAATCCGCGAATGGAACACGAAGGTCGGAATTTCCTGTTCAAGATGAAGATCGATACGGGTGTTGGCACGGGCCCGCGCGATGTTCTTTGGTGCGATTCTGCCGCGGAAGTTCCGAAGTGCGGTGTTGTTGATGAGATTGTTGAGCGCCGCCGCAGTGGTGGTGTCATTGGCGGCGTAGGAGACCAACGGGTCGTTCAAGCCGGTGGGCACGTACAGCAAGTAACGATCGTTGTTACCGGTCGTACCAAACACCGCCGAGCGGCCCGAGGAGGTGTCCTGCGCCGAGAAGCTGTAATGCTGCCCTGCACGGGTCTCGCCGAAGAACTGCACAACGGTACGGTAATCGCCAAAGAAGGCATGGTCGAAGCCAACGTTATATTTGAACTGCCACTTCGTTTCGTTGCTGCTGATGCCGTAGCTGGCATTGTTCGGATCTACCGACGCTTGAGCCGCATAGAGCGACGAAGCAACTGACGACGTCGCGTTGCTGACGTCCTTCACGTCCTGCCAGGTGTAGCTGCCGCCGACCGACAAACCCCAATCGAAGTCCTTGTTGGCACGCAGCGTGAAGATATGGCTGCGCCCGAGCGAGGTGTTACCGATTTGAATATCGTTATTGGTGTCGGCAGCTTGGACACCCGCGCCCGGCGTTGGCCGGAAGGTGTAGCGCGGACGACCGTCCGGCAACGTGCCGACGACAAGCGCGCGCAGATCGGTGAAGGTTACCGCCTGATTGACCTTTGAGAACACGTAGTCGGCACCCAGGTCAACCCCGAACAAGCGGTAGTCAGCCGAGAGTGTCGCGCGGGTTTGCGACGGCAACCGGAAGTTCGGCGCCACCGATGCCGTAGGCGCGGTGAGCAGCGAAGCGGTGTTGGTCGAGAGGAACGTATTGATTGAACCCGGGATCGACGTACCGGTTACGCCATTGAGGGCCGCCGCACAAAGCGCAGCGTTCGCACCCGTATAAGGGCTCGTACAGGTCGCCGTCGCCGTGCTTCCCGCCGCAACGGCTACCCGGTTGACGGTCGAAATACGGTTCTGGATGAAGCCGCTGTTGCTGTAGGAGTTGGAGAAGTAAATGTCCGGCGTACCGCCGCTGAAGATCCCGACGCCGCCGCGCAGGCTGAGCGAAGGCGTTGGCTTGTAGCTGAAGCTCAAGCGCGGCTGAAACGCCTCAAGCCCCTTGAAGCTCTGGGTGTTCGAGAAGCCATAACGGTTGAAGAAGTTCGGGTTGTTGATGACCTGGTCACGTGAACCATAAAGGTCGTAGCGCGCGCCATAGGTAACCCGCAGTTCCGGGGTGATGTTCCAATCGTCCTGAAGGCCGAAGGTATAGACGCCGTATTTGAAGTTGGACGTCGTATCGTTCGGGTTCAGCGTCAGCGCGTTCTGATAGTCGAACGAGCTTGCGTTACGATTTTGGAAATCCGCCAGCGAGTCGAAATAATAGGCACCAGCGCTATATTGCAGGAAGGCGTTGGTGGTACGGTTCTCGGCATATTCGAACAGTGCCTTGAAGTCGTGCTGGCCAGCCTTGAAGCGGACGAGGAACGAACCGTCATAGGTATCGGTGAACAACGCGTTCGTCTGGCGGCTGATATCCGGCCCGAGAGCAATCACTGGATTGCCGTTACCGCACGACGTTGCATTGTCGCCGTTACCTGCAACCGGCGTCAAAACGCTGGTCGGCGCAGTACAAATGCGGAATTGCGCGAAGCCACGGCCCAATTCCGGATCCTGACCGCGCTTATAGGCTCTGTACACGAAGCGCGCTTCGGTCGAAACTCGGTCGCTCCAGTCGGAGTTCAACTGTGCGATGCCGGTACGGAGCGTTTCGGTCAGCTTGTAGGCGTTCGATGCCAGCCCGATTGCTGGCGACGTCGTCGACGTGCTGCTGTTCTGCGGATTGTCCTGCGCGTCGAAAGCGTTGATGTAGCTCAGCGAGAAACGCTGACCTTCGGTGATGTTCCAGTCGATCTTGCCGACGATTTTCTCGTCAAGATTGTTGGTGACCGCGAGGATGCCGCCAGCGTCATAATTATAGACGTTCTTGGCAATCGACTGAACCGCGGCGACCTGCGCGTCGGTCAGGCCCGGGACCTGGTTTACCGCGCCGGGCGTGAGCGGGCGGGGGTCGGTGTTCTTTTCGTACGAAACCACCACGAACAGCTTGTCCTTGATGATCGGACCCGAGGCGGTGACGCCATAGGTTTCGCTCTTATACTTCGGCAAAGCGACCGGCAGCGCGCCGATTTGGTTGCCCTGCAGGCCGTCGGTGCTCTGCGAATAAAAGCCGTTCAGATGGTAAGAATTGGTGCCCGAGAGCAGCGTGGTGTCGATGACGCCGCCCTGAAAGTTGCTCTGGCGAATGTCGAACGGTGCGATCGACACCGACACCTGGCCGATTGCGTCGAACGGAACGGGCCCGCGCTTGGTCGGGCTGGCATCGGGGTTGAGACCGAAAGTGTCGCCAACCTGCGCACCGTTGATGGTGAAGCGGTTGAAGCGGGGGTTGACGCCGGCGAACGACACCGCGCTGCCGCCGCCGCTGCTACGGTCGAAGGTTGCGAAGGGGCTGCGGCGCTCGATGTCGCGAATGTCGCGATTGACCGAAGCGACCTTGCTGACCGCGCGCGCGTTCAGAACCGTCTGGGGACCGTCCGAGGTGATGCCTGCGCGCTTGATCGAGCTGGCCGTCACAACGATGTCCTGGCTGCTGTCCGTCTTGGCGCCGAGTTCGATCGGCAGATCGTAAGGCGAGCCGATGACGGTGAAAATGCCGGTGATCTGCGTGTTACCCGCAGTGCTGGCAACCTCAATGGTGTAAGGGCCGCCGGCGCGCAGACCAGAAGCCGAGAAGCGGCCCGACGAATCGGTCGATGCACGCGATACCGTCCCCGACGACGTGTCCGTAACGGTGATCGTTGCGTTGTTAACCGGCGCGCCGTTCGCGGTGACCGAACCACGAATGACTGCGGTCGTTTCCTGTGCGCTCGCCGCAGCCGGAATCATTAGCGCGGCCGTTGCCACGCCGAAAAAAAGACTATTACGCATGATTTTTGCCCCTGGTGCCCTGGTCGCGGAGAATGCGACTGTTTCGTCGCCTGGCGCCCCCATGCGACTTGGATATTTCGGTTATATGACAATCACGATTCCGCAAGGTATCGGACGCATTCCGTTATGATGCGTTGCAAAATGGCATCACCGACCAAATTCCGGGTCATGCCCCCCTATTGCGAAGCGGCGACAATCTCCGCCCAGCCCGCTTCGTCGATGACGGAAATCCCCAATTCGGCGGCCTTTTTCAGCTTGGAGCCAGCGCCCGGGCCCGCCACGACCAGATCGGTTTTGGCGGAAACCGAACCTGACACGCGCGCGCCAAGCGTCTCCGCCTGGGCCTTGGCTTCGTCGCGGCTCATCGTTTCCAGGGTGCCGGTGAACACGATCGTCTTGCCGGTGACGGGTGATTCGCACGTTTTGTGGACAACATCGAGCGGCTCAACCTCGCGCAGCAGTGCCGCCACCACCTCCCGATTGTGCGGTTCGGCGAAAAATTCGATCAGCGCGTCGGCGACTTCAGGACCGATTCCCGCCGTCTCGATCGCGGCGGCGAGTGCCTTGCCGCGGCGCACGACGAATTTCGCGTCGGTTTCGCCCAATGCCGGCACCATTTCGGCGCGCACCGCCAGCACGCGTTCGATCATCTCCGAAAACGCCGCCATGCTGACATAGCGACGCGCCAGGTCGCGCGCGGTGATTTCGCCGACATGGCGGATGCCAAGCGCGAACAGGAAGCGGTCGAGCCCGATCTTGCGACGCAGGTCGATCGCCGCGAGCAGTTTGTCGACGACCAGTTCGGACATGCGATCGCGGGTGACGAGCGCGTCACGGTGTGTGTGCAAACGGAAGATATCGGCGGGGGAGGCGATCAGCCCGTCGCGGAAAAACTCCTCAATGCGCACCAGCCCGAGGCCGCTAATGTCATAAGCGTGGCGTGAGACGAAATGAATCAACCGCTCGACGCGTTGCGCCGGGCAGATCAGCCCGCCGGTGCAGCGCACCACGACTTCGCCCTCGCCACGCTCGGCGAGCGAGCCGCATTCGGGGCAGACGGTCGGGAAGATAAAGGGCGCGCGCTCCTCGGCGCGCGTCAGCACCTCGACGATTTGCGGGATGACGTCGCCTGCGCGTTGCAGCACGACGCGGTCGCCGATGCGCGCGCCGAGCCGCTCAATCTCGTCGGCATTGTGCAGCGTCGCGTTGGCGACGACGACGCCGCCCACGGTGACGGGTTCCAGCCGCGCGACCGGGGTGAGCGCGCCCGTGCGGCCAACCTGGATGTCGATCGCGAGCAAAGTCGTCTCGGCGCGTTCGGCGGGGAATTTGTGCGCGATCGCCCAGCGCGGGGTGCGCCCGACGGTGCCGAGTCGCTCCTGCCAGTCGAGCCGGTCGAGCTTGTAAACGACGCCGTCGATATCGAAGGGCAGGTCGGCACGGCGGTGTTCGATCGCGCGATACACGGCGAGCGCATCCCCCGTGGTCGCGGCGTGGGTGAAGCCTTGCGCGACCGGGAAGCTCCAGCCCTTGATCGCCGCGATCACCCCGCTCTGGGTCTCGCCGGGCAGCGCGCTCGCCTCGCCCCAACCCCAGGCAAAGAAGCGCAAGGGCCGCGTCGCGGTGATCGCGGCATCCTTCTGGCGCAGCGATCCGGCGGCGGCATTGCGCGGGTTGGCGAATTGGCGCGCCTCCTTGCCCGTTCCTTCGGCTTCGGTGAGCAGGCGTGCGTTGAGGGCGGCGAAATCGGCCTTGGCCATATAGACTTCGCCGCGCACCTCGAAGATCGCGGGCGCGTCGGCGGGGAGGCTCTGCGGGATATCGGCAATGTGGCGGACATTGGCGGTGACATCCTCGCCAACCTGTCCGTCGCCGCGCGTGAGCGCCTGGACGAGCTGCCCCTTCTCATAGCGCAGCGAACAGGACAGGCCGTCAATCTTGGGTTCGGCGGTCAGTTCGACCGGCACAGCGTCACCGAGCGCGAGGAAGCGACGGACGCGCCCAACGAAATCGGCGACATCCTCGTCGGTAAAGGCATTGTCGAGGCTGGTCATCGGTCGCGCATGGGCGACCTTGGCGAGATGGGCAGCGGGTGCGGCACCAACCTGCACGCTCGGCGAATCGCTGCGCACGAGATGTGGGTATGTCGCCTCGATCGCGATATTGCGCCGCACCAGCGCATCATAGTCCGCGTCGGAAATCTCGGGCGCGTCTTCGGTGTGATACAGGCGGTTGTGGTGCGCGATCAGCTCGGCCAGCCGGGCCAGCTCGGTTGCGGCGGCGTCATCGGTCGTGGGGAGGGGCGCGGTCATGGCAGGCGGGGTAGCGGACTGCGCCAACCCGGATCAAGCGCGATTGGGTGGCACCACGCGGAACCGTTCGTGCTGAGCCTGTCGAAGCACCCGGTCGCGCAGGCTTCCGGAAGGTGGCGCGCAAGCCCTTCGGCAAGCTCAGGGCGAACGGCCAAGAAGAGCCCGCTAATCGTCTTCGCTGGCATCCATTTCGGCGAGGTGCTTGGCTTCCTCGTTGACCGAACGGCGCTCGGCGGTTTTTTCGGCGCGGCTGGCCATTTCGTCCCACGCCTTGGCGGCGCGCAGCCAGCGGCTGCGGACATTGTCGAGCGTGGCCGACGCGGCATCGGACTCGGCCTGGCGGGCGCGGTCGCGATAGAAGAGGGCGGTGGTGTTCGTTGGGTGTCTCCGCAAATGGGGGCGATGATGCAGGGTGCCGCCGCTTGGCGACACCCCGCTGTCGCTCAGGCCTGGGCGAGCTTTACCGCCGAAACCTTGCCGCGACGGTCTTCTTCCAGCTCATACGAAACGCGCTGGTCGCGGTCGAGCGTGGCCATGCCGGCGGCTTCCACCGCGCTGATATGGACAAAGGCATCGCCACCGCCGCCCTCAGGCGCGATGAAACCATAACCCTTGTCGGCGTTGAAGAACTTAACGGTGCCGATAGCCATACCTAATTCCTTACGTGCCGGTGCCGCGCCGCAGCGTCGGTGCCGGGTGGGGCCGAGATCAAAGACGGATGCGACGTCCGGCCCCGGCCGGCGCATCCGATCGCGGGCGCATCAGCCGTGCGCGGAACGTCCGCAGCGGACGGGCTGTGCGAGAAAGCGGGAAAGGCGAGCCAAGAGTGCGCATCCGATGCCAGGCAAGCGGGAGCGCGGGACGTCTCTCAGCCGCGCGATGCTTGAGAGCGGACTCGCGCGATAGAAAAGGCATAGCAGGTTGTGGCGAGAATGTCGCAGGGTTTGCGTCGGCGGGGTGATTGTGTCGTTTTAAGAAGCGGATTAGCCTGTCCGGGCTATCGCTGTGGAGAAGCTGGCCATGATCCTGACGATGCTGGTTCTCGCGCAGGCTGATCCGCCCGAGGCCGCGCCGCAGCGTGGGGCAAGCATCGATTTGCCTGCCACCTGGCACACAGCTTCATGCGTGAGGGCGGAGGACGGGAACGACATCGTCGTGTGCGGCAAACGCGACGCGAATGAGAAATTTCGCGCGCGCCCGCTGCCGGAGAAATATGCGGAAGTCGGTGGGCCGGGCATTGGGATTGATCTGGGCAAGGGTGCGCGCGGCAATCTCCATACCGAGCCGGGTGGAACCATCGATGGCAAGGTCGCCCAGCGGATTCTGTTTACGGTGACGCTGCCGTTTTGAGGGTGGGTTTCCCCCTACTTCTTCCCCGGTGAAGGCCGGGGCCCAGTTGGGAGCGGCCCGAAGGCGTGCGTTGCTTTCGCTTGCAAACACCTTCGCTGCTGGGCCCCGGCCTTCGCCGGGGAAGAAGTAGGGGGAAGGAGAGAGGCGGGGCGACCGGCCATCGTTCCGTCACCCCGGGCCTGTCCCGGGGCCGCCGGGATGCACTTTCTGCGGGCCGAGGTGAGGCGGCACTGTGGACCCCGGGATAAACCCGGGGTGACGGGGTTGGCGCTGGGTTTGCGGGTTGTCGATGCGAATGGCTTTACGCCGTCTCCAGCAACCGATCAGCTTGCGCCCGTGCTTCGGGGGTGATCGTCGCGCCCGACAGCATCCGCGCGATTTCCTCGCGCCGGGCGGTGTCGTCGAGCGTCGTTACGCCCGTGCGGGTAACGGTGCCGTCATGGCTCTTGGCGATCAGCAGATGATGCCCACCACGTGCCGCGACTTGTGGGCTGTGCGTAACCACCAGCAATTGCGTCGCTTGCGCCAGCCGCGCCAGCCGTTCCCCGATCGCGCTCGCCACGGCACCGCCGACGCCGCGGTCGATTTCATCGAAGATCATCGTCGCGGCCCCGCCTTGTTCGGCCAGCGCGACCTTCAACGCGAGGATGAAGCGCGACAATTCGCCGCCCGAGGCGATCTTGACCAGCGGCGCGAACGGCGCGCCGGGGTTGGTCGAAATCTCGAATTCGACGCGGTCCTTGCCCGCCGCCGACCATTGTTCGCCGGGCGCGGGCGCGACGACCGTGCGGAAGCGCGCGGCATCGAGTTTCAGCGGAACCAGTTCGCCCTTGACCGCAGCATCGAGCCGCAGCGCGGCGGCGGTGCGCGCCTCACTCAGCGCGGTGGCAGCCTTGTCATAAGCGGCGCGCGCGGCAGTAAGCTTTGCCTCCAGTGCGACGATGCCCTCTTCACCGGCGTCGAGCGCGTCGAGCTTGGCGGTCAGCTCGTCCGCCAATTCGGCCAATGCATCGGGCTGGACGCGGTGCTTGCGCGCCATCGCGCGCAGCTCGAACAGCCTTGCTTCATCCTCCTCCAGCGTGGCCGGATCGAACCACAAATCGGCCTTCGCTTCGCGCAGCTTATCCTCGGCCACCGCACCCTCGATCACCGCGCGATCGACCGCCGCCAGCGCTTCGGCCAGCGCGGCATGGTCGCCGGCGATTCGTTCGAGTACGCGCGCTGCCTGGCGCAATTGGGCCAGGCCACCATCCGATCCCTCCAGCCAGGTGTCGATCGCGGCAAGATCGGCAGCGATCTTTTCCGAACGCTGCATCGTCCGGCGGCGCTCGGCCAGCGTCTCTTCCTCGCCCGGTTCCGGGGCAAGCGCGCGCAATTCGGCGACGGCATGTTCCAGCCACTCGCGGTCGCGCGCGGCGGTGTCGATCGTGGCGCGCGCCGCCGTCAGCGCGGCCTCGGCATCGCGCCAGGTCTTATAGGCGGTGGCGGTGGCGCTCGCGTCGATCCGCCCGAACGCATCGAGCAGGGCGCGGTGCCCGCGCGCGTTGAGCAGCCCGCGATCATCATGCTGGCCGTGGATTTCGACGAGATAGGTCGCCAGTTCGCGGAGCAGACCGGCCGATGCGGGCTGATCGTTGACGAAGGCGCGGCTGCCGCCATCGCCCTTGACGATGCGGCGGATCATCAGCGGCTCGCCCGGATCGACATCGAAGCCGTTTTCGCCGAGCAAAACCGCGATCGGGCCGGTGGCGTGGGGCGTGTCGAAGGTCGCGGTCACCACGGCTTGCGTGGCACCCTGTCGCACCAGCCCGGCCTCGCCGCGCGCGCCGAGCGCCAGGCCGAGTGCATCGAGCAGGATCGATTTGCCCGCCCCGGTTTCGCCGGTCAGCACGCCCAGGCCCTGCCCGAAATGCAGGTCCAGCGCTTCGATCAGCACGACGTCACGGATGGCGAGAGAGATCAGCATGGGTCTGCCGCCCGCTTTACCCGAACAATCAATGTTCCGGTATCGTTCTTTTTGTCGCGCGCGATCAGCTACCCGGATTCGGATTGCCCGGGTTGGTCGACGATCCGCCCGTGGTCGGCAAAGCGCCGGAGTCGCGCTTCGGCTCGCGGTGTTTGCGCGGGGTGTCGATCGGTGTTTTATCGACCGGTGGCACGATCAACTGGCCCGGCGCGATCGACGCAACGGCGACGGGCGGGTGCCCCTCCGACAATTTGTAAGCGCGGCTATACCATTGCGTGCCGGGATAGTTGGCCCCCAGCACGGCGGCGGCCTTGCGTGCTTCGTCGGGAACGCCAAGCGCGAGATAGGTCTCGGTCAGCCGCATCAGCGCTTCGGGTGCGTGCGTGGTCGTCTGATAGTCATCGACCACCTTGCGGAAGCGCATCGTCGCGGCGAGCCATTGGCCGCGCGTTTCGTAGAAGCGACCGATTTCCATTTCCTTGCCGGCCAGATGGTCGCGCACGAGATCGATCTTCAGGCGCGCATCGGCGGCATAGCGCGTATTGGGGTAGCGGCGCGTCAATTCACCCAGCGAATCGAGCGCCTGCTGTGTAATCTTCTGGTCGCGCGTCACGTCGCTGATTTGTTCGTAATAGCCGAGCGAGACGAGATAATAGGCATAAGCCGCATCGCGGTTGCCCGGATGGACCGAGATGAAGCGCTGCGCCGACTGGATCGAGGCGGTATAATCGCGCGCCAGATAATAGCTGAACGCGCTCATCAACTGCGCACGGCGGGCCCATACCGAATAGGGGTGCTGCCGCTCGACTTCGTCGAACAGCGCCGCCGCCAGCTTATATTCCTTATTGTCGAGCCGCTTCTTCGCCGCTGTGTACAGCGTGCCGACGTCGCGCGCGACATAGGGAATATCGCCCTTGGTCCGGTTGCGCGCGCACCCTGTGGAGGTGAGCACGGTCGCGGCGATCAGGCCGACCGCGAGGCTGCGGAAAAGGGGCGAGCGGGTAAGGGGGGTACGCATCGGCGGTAGCCTTAGCCTAACCCCGGATGCGCGAACAATCCTTTTCGACGGGGGCCTTCCGGCGTGGCTTTGCAAGGGAGCGTTTTTCTTGGGGATCGCTTCGCGCTATCGGGGCGTTGCCGCCTTCAGATTCCATTGGAGTATCCGCCCCGTGACCGCCACCCTGCTCGCCACCAAACGCGTCGAAAAGCCCTGGGGGCGCGCGCAGCTATGGCCCGGTTTCGCCAACCCTGCGCCGGGCGGCGAAAAAATCGGAGAGGTATGGTTCCAGACACCCCACGCCGGAGAGCCCGATCTCCTCATCAAATATCTGTTCACCAGCGAAAAATTGTCGGTGCAGGTTCACCCCGACGATGCGGCGGCGCAAGCGGCGGGCTATCCGCGCGGCAAGGACGAGGCGTGGCTGATCCTGGCGGCGGAACCCGATTCGACGATCGCACTCGGCACGCTGGAGCCGATGACGCACGCGGCATTGCGCGCGGCGTCGCTCGATGGTTCGATCGAGCATCTGCTCGACTGGAAACCGGTCAAGGCGGGCGAATTTTATTATTCGCCAGCAGGCACGATCCACGCGATTGGCGCCGGCATTACGGTGATCGAGGTGCAGCAGAATGTCGATTTGACCTATCGCCTGTACGATTATGGCAGCAACCGCGAACTGCATCTCGATGCGGGCGTGGCGGTGTCCAACCCGGTGCCGTTCGTGCCATTGCCCACGCCCGATGCCGATGGTGGCGATCATCACGTGCTGGCCGAGGGGCCGAAATTCGTGGTCGAACGTTTTACCGGTGGCCACCGCGTGATCGCATTGCCCGACGGGGTGACCGCGTGGCTGGTGCCGGTTGCGGGCGCGGGTGTCGTTGATGGGGTCGCCTGGCAAGCGGGCGAATGCCTGACGCTGGCCGGTCGCTGCGAGATTGCGGCGGATGTCGGCAGCGACCTGTTGCTGGCCTATCCGGGCGCCAACCGCATCTAAACCGCTCCCCCACCCAAAGGTTGAGGGAGGGAAACGGTAAGCCTTTCGCGCTACATCGCTCCAATGCTGCGCGTGCTGACCCTTTCGACGCTGTTTCCCGATGCGTCGCGGCCCAATTTCGGGGTGTTTGTCGAGCGGCAGACGCTGGGGTTGGCGGCGCATCCGAACGTTGATTTGCGTGTCGTCGCGCCCTTGGGGGTGCCGCCGTGGCCCTTGTCGCGACACGGGCATTATGCGCCGCTGGCGGCGTTGCCGGAGCGCGAGGTGTGGAAGGGGCTCGACACGCTTCGCCCGCGCTTTCGCACATGGCCGGGGACAGCCGGGCGGTTCCATGCGGGCGCGCTGGTGCGACGGTTGATACCGCTGCTCACCGCGCTGCGCTGCGAGTTTCGCTTCGATGTAATCGACGCGGAGTTCTTTTTCCCCGATGGCCCGGCAGCGGTTGCGCTGGGGCGGCATTTCGGGGTGCCCGTGTCGATCAAGGCGCGCGGTGCCGACATCCATCATTGGGGGGGGGCGCCCGCGACGGCAGCGCAGGTGATCGCGGCGGGGCAGGCGGCGGATGGGCTGCTCGCGGTATCGCAAGCGATGCGCGCCGATATGGCGGCGCTTGGCCTCGCGGAGTCGCGGATTCGGGTGCACCATACCGGCGTTGATCTCGATCGTTTCGGGCCGCGCGACCGCGTCACGGCCAAGGCGGCTTACGGTGTCGCGGGGCCGCTGATCGTCTCGCTTGGCGCGCTGATCCCGCGTAAGGGGCACGACCTTGTCGTGTCGACGATGGCGTCCTTGCCCGGCGCGACGCTGCTGATCGCGGGCGAGGGGCCCGCGCGCGGCGCACTGACCGCGCAGATTGCGGCGTTAGGCCTGGCGGATCGCGTGCGGCTGTTGGGCAGTGTCCCGCATGGTGACCTTCCCGCCTTGCTCGGCGCGGCGGATGTGATGGCGCTCGCGTCGGCTTCGGAGGGCCTTGCTAATGCCTGGGTCGAGGCGCTGGCGTGCGGCACGCCGATTGTCATTACCGGCGCTGGCGGGGCGGCGGAGGTGGTGACCGAGCGTGCCGTTGGTCGCATCGTGAACCGGACGGCTCCCGCCTTTGCAGAAGCAATCGGCGCTGTGCTGGCCGATCCGCCGAGTGCGCAGCAGGTGCGCCGTGGCGCGGCGCGTTTTACCTGGGCGGCCAATACCGCCGCGCTCTACGATCATCTCAGCGGGTTGGTATCAACCCGCCGGTGAGGCCGGTTGCTTCGCCAGCCAGGCCTTGGCCTGCACATTGCTGAGCTCGACCAGATTCCCCATCACCACCGGCATGTCGATCAGGTGCAGGCCCCAGTCGCGAAGCGTCAGCCCACCATAGACGATGTCGCCGACGATGGTGCCGGTACGCTTGTCGGTCGGCTGAGCGTGGATCGTCAGCGCGAGATATTGGGCCTTGCCGGTGCTGGCGCAGGCGGTGCTGAGCAGGCCCGGCACCTTGACGAAGGGGGTGGTGACGGGCGCGCCGTCGGTCGTCCACGGCCCCATCGGCAAACTGCTCGAGCCAGCCCCCATCGCGCCGAGATAGGCATCGGTCGTGGCACCGCCGGTTAGCCCAGCCGGATCAACGCAGGCCGCGACCATGCCAGGCTCGCTGACAATCCCGAAATGGCTGTTGGCGGGCGGCGGCGCATCGGCGCGGAAGGTGACATAGCTGACGACGCAGCCGACGTCCTTGGCGGCGTGGCAAAGCGGGGTCGATTGCAGATCGCCGCCGACATCCTTGCCGTCGGGGACCGCAACATTGGTGCCGGGAATCAAGACCGAGATGATCTGCTGTTGCGCCGGCGTGCCCTCGATCGCCTTGGCGACCAAGCTCTTCAGGATACCCGCGCCCTGGCTATGGCCGATCAGCACGACCCCGCGTCCGTGATTGTCGTAAGCGAGATATTCGTCCCACGCCGCCTTTACGTCGCGATAGGCCATGTCGCGGTCGGCAGTGTCGGGCTTGCCCAGCAGCTTCGCGCGCAACGCGGCCAGCGTCACCTGGCGATAGAGCGGTGCAAACACCCGGCAATATCTGGCGAAGCGTCCGGCCTGGAAGGCGGCGACGGTGTTTTCCTCGGGCCCCGCGACCATATCGCTATTGGGCGTGGGATCGTTGGAGACGGTCGGGTAAACGTAGAAACAATCGAATTTCGGATCGCTGGCCGCCGAAAATTTCTCGGTGCTGCGTGATCCATCGGCCTTGATGATCGTCGCGTCCTGGTTGGCGTCGCACGGATCGACCTTGCCGGGGCGGCACAGCCAGCTTTCGGGCTTGCCATAATCGGGCGCAGCAGCAGGTGCGAGCGGGATGCCGGGGGCGGCTTGCGCGCTGGCAAGAGCAGGGATGGCGGCTAGTGCAGCCGCCAGATACAGTTTCTTGGTCATCGGCGTCTCTCCCCAAGTGTTTTGCGGGTGAGGATAACGCCGCCTGTGCGCCCGTCAAAGCGGATAGAGCGCGCCCACCACCCAGCGACCCTCGCCGCGCAGCGCCGCCCAGGCGCGCGCGGCGGCGCGGCTGTCCATCGCTTCCACGCCGATCCCCTGCGCCTCCAGCGCGCGGACAAAGCCGGGCGACGGACGCTGCATCGTCGCACCGGTGCCGAGCAGCAGAAATTCGGGCCGGGGATCGATCGTCAGCAAGGGCGCGACCGCATCGATGGCCAGCGCGTCCAACGAAGGCGGGGTCCATTCGGCCGAGCCCTCGGGCCAGATCAGCAACGCGCGATAGACACCGCGAAACGCCTCCGCCTCGACCTTGAACCCGCCTTGCGAAAAGCCGGTGATGATCGGTCCGACTCCACGTTCGCGTTCGATTCGCATTAGCCGACCTTGGGCGTTCCGGCGACAGGGGCGTCGTCGATCTTGGGATCGGGGCGCAGACCGAGCGAGATCAGCAGTGACGACGACACGTAGATCGACGAATACGTGCCGACGAAGATGCCGAGGATCATCGCGGCGGTGAAGCCACGCAGCACATGCCCGCCAAAGATGAGCAGCGCGAACAGCGCCAGCAGAATCGTGACCGAGGTCATGACGGTGCGCGGCAGCGTTTCGTTGACCGACAGATCGACGATCGCCGACATATCCATCTTGCGATAGCGGCGCATATTTTCGCGGATACGGTCGTCGATCACGATCTTGTCGTTGATCGAATAGCCGATGATCGTCAGCACGGCGGCGACGATATTGAGGTCGAATTCGAACCAGGTCAGCGCGAAGAAGCCGAGCGTCATCAGCACGTCGTGGACGATGGCGACCACGGTCGATACGCCGAACTGCCATTCGAAACGCAGGATCGCGAACAGGCCAATGCCGATCACCGCGAGCACGACCGCGAGGATGCCCTTGCCGATCAGCTCGCCCGAAACCTTGCCGCCGACGACATCCTGTTTGGAGAATTTGGCGTCGGGAAACTGCTTGGTCACCGCCGCCTGTACCTGCGCGACAACGCGGTTGGCGGCGCCCTCATCGGTGCTGTGCGGGGGCGGCAGCTTGATCGAGATGGTCTTGCCGTCGGTGCCGACGCTTTGCAGACGCACTTCGCCAAGGTTCAGCCGGTCGACCGTGCTGCGCAGCCGGTCAAGCGAAGGCGGCGCATCGAACTTTTCCTCGATCAACAGACCACCGACGAAATCGACCCCGAGATTGAGGCCGCGCGCAAAGACGATCCCAACGGCTGCGATCGACAGCAGCAGCGTCAGCCCGAACGCCCATTTGCGCAGCGAGACGAACGGCAGGTTGGTGTTATCGGGAACGAGTTTCAGCAGGCGCATATATCTGGCCGATCAAATATTGATTTCGGTCGGGCGATTCTTGCGAATCCACAACACGACCAGCATCCGCGTGAAGGTGACGGCGGTGAACACCGAGGTGATGATGCCGATCAGCAGCACGACCGCGAAGCCCTTGACCGGGCCCGAGCCGAGCAACAGCATGATAAGTCCCGAAATCGCATGGGTTGCGTTCGCCTCGAAGATCGTGCGGCTCGCTTCCTTATAGCCGAGTTCGACCGACTGGATCACGCTGCGGCCACGGCGGCGTTCCTCGCGGATACGCTCGTTGATGAGCACGTTCGCGTCGACCGCAGTGCCGATCGTCAGCACAAAACCGGCAATCCCCGGCAGCGTCAGCGTGCCGTTGAGCAAAGCGAGCACGCCCATGATGACCACGACGTTGATGACCACGGCATAATCGGCATAAAAACCGAAGCGACCGTAAGTGACGATCATGAACAGCACGACCAGCGCCACCGCGATGCTCGAGGCGAGAATGCCGGCATGGATCGAATCGGTGCCAAGGTCCGAGCCGACGCTATGTTCCTCGATCGGCTTCAGCGTGATCGGCAATTTGCCCGAGCTGAGCGCGATGGCGAGGTTGTTGGCGGATTCGACGGTGAAACGGCCCTCAATATAGCCCGAACCACCCAGAATCGGCGTGTTGATGCGCGGCGCGGAAATCACCTGGCCATCGACGATCACGGCAAAGGCCTTGCCGGTATTTTCCTGCGTGATGCGCGCGAACTTGCGCCCGCCCTCGGCATTGAAGCCGAAATTGACGATCGCTTCGGTCGAATCCGGTTTGAAGCCCTGGCTTGCGGTCAACAACTGGTCACCGGTCAGGATCGCCTGGCGCTTGACCAGGATCTTCGCCTGCGGCCCGCCTTCGGGATAGGGCAGCGCCTGGCTGCCCGCGGGGACGATGCCGCCCGGCACATAGGGCGTGTCATCGACCATCTTGAATTCGAGCTTGGCGGTCTTGCCGAGCAGTTCCTTCAGCGCCTTGGGGTCCTTCAACCCCGGCACTTGCACGACGATGCGGTCGGTGCCCTGGCGGACGATCGTCGGCTCCTTGGTGCCGAGCTTGTCGATACGCGTGCGCACCACGTCGGTGGCGGTGGACATCGCATCGTTGACCGCCTGGGTGATGCCCGCCGGGGTCGGCGTCAGCACAATCCGCTGTCCGTCGACGACGCTGAGATCCCAGTCGCGCTGCCCGGTCAAGCCAGCACCGCCGATATGTCTGCTAAGCAATTCGCGCGCCGCCTCAAGCTGGCGGACGTCGCGCAGCAGGAAGCTCAGTTTTCCGCCATCGGTCGCGATATCGCCGATCTGGATCGGCGGCGTCGCGCTGTTCATGTCGTTGAGGATTTCCTCGCGCTTGGCCTCGACCCGGTTCTTGACCAGCTCCTTGGTGTCGGCTTCGAGCAGCAAATAGCTGCCCCCCGCCAGATCGAGCCCGAGATTGACCTTGGGGTGCGGGAAACGCCCCCAGCGATCGGTCACCGAATCGGGCAGGAAACTGGGGATCGCCAGCGCCATCAGGCAGGCGAGGAACCCCAGGATCGAAGCGACCTTCCAGCGCGGGAAATCCTGCATCGGATCAGTCGTTCGCGGGCTTGGCGGCGCCGAGCGGGGTCACTTCGGCCAGCGTCGTCTTGACGACCTTGATCTTGAGCGTCGGGGCGATTTCGACCTCGACCAGCTTGTCCTCGACCTTGGTCACCTTGCCGACCACGCCACCCGCCGTGATGACCGAATCACCCTTCTTCACGGCGTTGATCGCGGCGGCCTGCGCCTTGGCGCGGGCTTGCTGCGGGCGCAGGATGAGGAAGTAGAACACGACGAAGACGAGCAGCAACGGCGCGAAGCTGACGATCATCGGAAGAATTCCATCGGGCTGCGCAGCGGCACCGGCGGTCTGGGCGAAGGCGGGGGTGGCGAACATGGGCTACCTTGGTAAAGCTGGACCCGCCTGCGCATCGCGGCACGCGGGGATGGCGAGATCTTGCGACCTCGTTACAAGCGGCGGGCGCTATCATCTCATGTGCGTTCGCGCAACATGCCGGTTGGAGACAGACAGATGACGATCATCGTAATGGGCCATATCAAGACGGCACCGGGCGATCTGGCAAAGATGACCGCGCTGCTCGCCGCGCATGTCGAAAAGGTCCGCGCCGAAGCGGGGTGCGAGCTTTACGCCTTCGCGGTCGATGTCGCCGACCCCGACTTGCTGCACATTTCGGAGCGCTGGGCCTCGGTCGAGGCGCTGGCCGCGCATGGCGAGGCGCCGCACCAAAAGGCGTTCGGCCGCGCGCTTGGCGACTTCGCGATTGTCGATTTCAGCGTGAAGGCATGGGACGGCACATTCTGGCGGACCTTACGCGGCGAATAACGGCTGCGACTCACCCCCCAACCGGATGCTGCTGATGGCAGGCGAGGCATCGCCACGCCGCTATGGTGCCGCGAACGCCCGCTGCCCAAGGTTCCGATGACGCAATAAGCGGTGGTAACGCGGAAGTGGCTTGCATCGCGGCGCGCGCCAGCCTAGACGCGCCTCCCTCGGTCGGGGCGTAGCGCAGCCTGGTAGCGCATCACACTGGGGGTGTGGGGGTCGGAGGTTCGAATCCTCTCGTCCCGACCAAATTACCTTGTATTTTCAAGCGGTTAGCGGGCAGCGAAAGCTGCCCGTTTGCTTTTGCGCGCCGCACTCTAGCGTATTTCTAGCGGCGCCGCTTAGACCGGCGGCGGGCCAACCCTTTGTCGGGCTGGCATTCCACCTCCTTCGCCAGTTCAGGGTGGCGACAATGAATTGGTCCCTGCCCCCGACGCCCAAAGCCGGGCTGTAAAGGTGGACTGCTCTCCGGGCGGATCGCCTAGGTCAGCGCGTATCTCCCAGACTAAACGAGACCATAACTGGTCATGCCTCTCCTTAGTCATGCCCGGCGAATTGGATTCGGCAATTTCGTCCGTGAAAGCGTGCAGCGCACGGATCACGTCTGCTGACCCAATCAGATGCAGGTTGTTGACGGCAGTGGCGAATCTAATCTTCGCAGGCACGGGTGCGTTTCCGACAATTCCGCTCGCCGCGCCGAAGAACTCTTCATAGTATGCCAGCTTCTTTGCGCGCCATGTGGCTTCTCGTTCCTGCCATTTGGTCAGCAGAATAGCGCCCGCTGAACCTACGAGTGCGACTAGCGCCGTGATGATTGTTGCCCACATAGCGCCAATCTACATAGAGCGGCTCTTCGCAGCAACGCCCCGCACCCGAAGGCGCGAGGCGGTGCACAGCGTCAGGACGAAAAGGAGTGTCCGTTCCCCGCTGCTGGCCCCGATGTTGTGAAGGCGAGGGGTCGGTGGCCTTGACCCTCATCGCGGGAGTTAAGCAAGAACCTCCCGCAACCTCTATCTGAATCTGTCCTCGTCTCCCCGGCAGCCTTGCGCGCCGCTGCATAGGCGTAAGCGGATCACGTCCTCTGAGAAAAATGGGCGGCGGCACTTGAGACAGCGGTGCCAGCCTACCTTCCTGACCACACGCCGCGATTCCGCGTCCAGCACAGGCTCGCGGCGCACGCACCCATCGAAGGGCCACGGGTCCGGCTCAACGATGCCAATGGCCGCAGCCTGCCCGCGCATACGGAGCGGCACATGGGGACCGTCCGACTTGGGGCGAGGTGCGGGTGGCGCTGGTGCGGGGCGCGGCTGACTCTGCTCGTGCCGCCACGCTAGTAGCCACGCTGGCTCACCGTCAGCGATCATACAGCCCCTCCCAAGAGCGAAGGGCATCCACCACGTCTAGGAATTCCGCGTCCAGCGTGCCCGTGCTCACCGCCGCATACGCACTATCGACAAAGGCATCCCACGAACCGAACCATATCACGATGAGCGACGGTCGCGGCTTCCGGCCCTCCTCAATCCGCTTAACGCGACGTTGGAGGGCGCGGAGGCTCATGTGGTCAGGACCGGCGATCCACAGCACATGCCTCGGTGGGCAAGTTCAAGTGCCGGTTGCGAATGCCTTCGCGGATCTCGTTTT
The DNA here is from genome assembly GCF_041661885.1 of Sphingomonas sp. GTDB lineage: Bacteria > Pseudomonadota > Alphaproteobacteria > Sphingomonadales > Sphingomonadaceae > Sphingomonas. Next base: position 72,642 of record NZ_JBAZTL010000001.1, read on the forward strand.
GCTTCTCGCGGTCGATGCGCTGGCGCTCCTCAAGGGAGATGTCAGCTTTCAGTTCTTCAGTCTTGTCAGTCATGGTGGATCACCTTCAGTTGAGTGAGAATGTCGTGGGCTTCGGCGCGGACGTGCCAATCGTCGCAGTCGCGCATGATCTCGCACATGCTGTTGACCACATCCCGGCGCAGCGCCCCGCGCTCCTGATCGTTCAGGGTGGCGAGCATGTCGGCAAACGGCGTCCAGCGGTCGGTGCGGAGAATGTCGTTATGGTTGAGCGGCACGACATAGAGCGGATGCGTCATCTGGTCCGCGATGCCTACCGCCCAGTCCAAGCACTCCTGATAGGAGGCGATGGGAAGATAGCGGGTTGAGATAGCGCGGCGCACGCCCGGTTGATCGGTCGGACCTGTCCAGCCGATATAGACCATCACGTCATCCGGTTCTGGCTGGTCCGTTACGACCTTGTTCCGCTGTGTGGTTATCGTCGTCATGAGCCGGTGCCCCTATGTGTCAATCTGGACGAAGGCCGGTCGCATCGCCGACTTTCGCAACCGAAGTGCAAATAATTCCAAATTAGCGCCGGGCATCGGAAGCCTCCTCAAGAGCCTCGATCCGAGCGGCCAGTTCCTCGGTCGCCCGAACGTCCGCCAGCGACTTGATGCTGTCGATGATGAGCCGCGCCACATCGGGAGCCAGTTGCCCGCGCGCTACCCCGTCGAGGACAGCGGCCACCTGATCGCTGATCGGCGCGGTCGCATCGAACTCGAAGTTCACCTTCTCCGCCTGAGCCTTAATGCTGGGCAGACACTTCGCCATCAGGATCGCAGCCGAGTTGGAATCCCCTTCCAGCGCCTTGCCGATCAGCACCGCCACGATGTTGCGCATCTCGTCGAGCATCTGCTGTGTGGCCAGCAAGCGCCGATCTGGAATGCCAGGGGGTCTGCCAGAGGGGTTGGGCGATGGTCCACCAGCTACCCATGAGGGATTGCCGGGACCGCGCGGTTCCGATGGAACGGGCGGAGGCGCAGGCTTCCAGTCCGTCCCCCAAGGGGGTGTGATGTCAGTGCTCATCGAACTATCTCGATTTGATTAGAACAAGCGTCAGACCGGCACGGCGAAGCGTTCATTTGACGCTTTTACGCGATTGCGTATCTCCCCGGCCGTCCACGTCCGAGCGAGGGTGCGGCGACCCTGCCGGTCCTCATGATATTCCTCATGAACGCCGACCGCCTTCTCGACTGCCTTCGTGAGAAGCTGATAGCGGTTGTTGAGCATGTCGGCAGCGGCGCGCATGGCGCGGAGCTTCTTCGCTTCGACGGGTCGCTGGGCGTTGTGCCAGTCGCGCAGATATTCGGCGTGCAGGTCGGGATCGAGACCGGACAGGTATGCGGGCGCGCCCAGCACAGCGGTCGCGGTCGTCGCGTCACCCGCCTCAATCGCCTTCCGCAGCGCGTTCATGCGCGGTCCCTGTTCGAGGCTAGCAAAGTGCCGTCGAATTTCCGACGCCATGGAGGCGGTGGCGCGCTGCTCGACCGGCGCGTAAAGGTCTTTCTCCATCGCCGCGATATTGTTGTTCAGCGTATCGACCGCGCGTGACCACGAGCCATAGACCTTGTTCATCACCTTGGTGGCATGATCGTCTACGGCGACGAGCTGTTCGAAGTCGTTCAGAGTGACGTTGAGCTTCGCGCCCTCCTTGGCATTGTGGATGGACTGCAACGCCTTGAATGCAGCATCGACCGCCGTTTCGGTCTGCCCAAGTAGCGGGCGCGTCTCGTCGTCATAATCGGCAATCTCACCGGCGATACCGGGATGCAAAGTGGGCGAAATACGGATGTCTGTGTCATCGGCCATTTATCGAACTCCCAAGCTGGATGCGGCTGGATATTGGCTACAGGCTAGGGAGGCCGGTGAAGGTCACGCAAGCGAAAAATAAGTTATAACAATCGCTTAGGTCAGTTCAGGCGCGGCAGGCCGTGACATAGCATATGTGCGGGTCGGCAATTTGCGGGCCGCTGTGCCTGGCGCTGTAGCGGTGGCACGGGGTTGCCGGCACCCCAGTGGCGAGCGGGGTGCTTTCGCGCCCCAGCGCGGCGGCTACCCGGCTCTACCGTAGTTCAAGCTGGTAGGGTTGCGCGGCATTGCTACGTGTCAGCCGCACCACACCAGCGGCGATCAGGGCTTGGGCGAATTTCTTCGTCCCGGCAGCCGCTTCGCCGCGCTGTTCGCACCATGCGCTGTAGTCGGTATGGAGCAGTTTATGAGCGGTGGCACCCCGTCGCACTGTGCGATCCTTGAGCCACTGCGCGACGTTCTCCGCGCTATCCAACTCATCGAGCAGTTTCAGCAACGCCGCCTTGTCGAACCTATTGACCACGACCAGTTCAAACTTCGGGTTCGGTTTCATCTTGGTGGCGGTCACTTTCCTCCCTCCCTTTTCGAATCTGACATACAGCCCCTCATCTGGCGCCAGCGACCTGCGAAGCCATCCCACGTATCGGGCAACAGCCTTGCGTCGCCGCGCGGTCGTCGCCTCATGGGACGCTAAGAGGTAGTCGGGCAACCATGGGCGAAGGCGGGACCGAGCCCCGCGCACGAGCGGTATGAGCGCGGTGGCGGGTATGTCGGACCAGAAGAACCCATGCGCGTCGGCCCGGCGGGGTGCGCGAGTAAAGTTGGCGCGGTAAAGAATGGAGAGGTTTTGCTTTCGCAGCGCGCGCAGCGCCGCCGCATTACCATTTTGCAGCTTTTCCATAAACTCAGGAATGACCCTCAGTCCTTCGGAATCCACGGAATAGAGCCATTTTCCTGCCATATCGTCGTGTATGATGTGTAGGGTTTAAGAAATCGTTCGCGTTTGACCACACCATACACAAGCTACACGACATGACCGGCTGTAGCCTGTAAGCCGTTAGCCTCGGGAGAGAGAGTATATGCACCCTCTTTCAGCGAGATTTCGTGAGATCGGGGACAGTGTAACTAACACGCTAACACACACATATTTCATATAGAATCCCTAGGGTTTTGCCGGTTTTTTGCGTTAGCCTCGGGAAGGCTAACGCGGGCTACAGTTAGCCTGAGGTCGAGCCGGTGGCCGGGCTACGCAGGCTAACGTAGCCGCTGGCTGTAGCCTTCGCCTAGTTGCTCAACCGGGGTCGATCAGCCTGTAACCCTCCCCGTGGTAGTTATAGTTCTCTGCCATCTTGTCCTTCTTCACTTCCATCAGCTTGCCGTTCGCAATGGCTGACTTGATCGCGCCCATCATTGACCCGGTGTGCCTGAGGGGGTGATTCTCGAACATTGAGAACCGCTGGGTCCGCTGCTGGATGTATCGGCGCGGAACTATACCCGCATCCCGCATCGCCTTGCCATGCTTATACTCGCCCAGCTTTTTGTGGTTATCAGCCAGTCCCGTGAACTCGACGCAAACGTCAATCACCTTCTGCTCGCGCCCGCTGTCAGTGCCCACGCCCACCTCGCCGGACTCAATGCGACCCAAGAACGTGCCGTTGCCGTATTCGACAAGACCGATAGCCCACTGCGCCTGCTCGGCGGTCACGATGGGATTGAGATGGGCATCACCGACAGCCAGCAACGCGGCGACCCGGAGCGCTTTCAAATGGGCGCGGTTCCAGACCTGCCGTTTGGCTTCGTCGTCGGTCGCCCGGACCCCGGCAGCGCACCGCAGGTCAAACTGTTCGAGCAGTTCCGCCGCATCCGCGCTGAATGCCACCATCTGATTGTTGCCCGCCGCGAGCGCCAAATCGGAATGGGTCATGAGTGCGGCAAGCGCACGGACTAGGTTCTCTGGCGGGTTCAAGATTGGAGCGCCGTTCTTCTCAGGTCGGTCCCCTTGGTATTCGATGACGCAGAACCGCGACATGAAGCCATCTTCCATCATGGCGGGCGTCAGGGATTCGTAAAACGTCCCCGGTGTCGTCTCGCCAACGATGCTGAACGCCAAACCCTTCATCGACTCGACGTTGTTCTCTTGGCTGCTGTAGGTGATGCCTCCCGTGATGCTGTGCGGTGCGGACTTGCTATAGAGGTTCGTCATCTGTGTTCGGAGGGTCTGCATACTCGGGTCTTTGTTCGCTGCCATGGCAAGGAACCTTCGCCCGATTTCGCCGCTCACATTCACGAAGCATTGGTTGTGCGCGCACGCCTTTAACAAAGCTGGCCCGGACGCATACTCTGTGAAGTCCACGAAGTTACCTGCCACCGGGCAGAGCGGCAGGGCGGCGTTAATTAGGTCCGCGATGCCATCATGCAGCGCCTCCTTCCCGACACCGGAGCGGGCCACGAGGACGATATACAGGTTCAACCCGCTCTTAGGGATCACCCACACCTTGCCGCAGATGCCCGCCATGAACCCAAGGGCGGCGGTGATGGCGACCTCGGGGACCGGGAGCAGCGCGCTCTGATATATGAAGCGCGCCATGTCCCCGACGAAGCCCGGCGGCATGGGCAGCGCACCTTGCACTGGCAGCGCGGGACCATCAGCGACATACGCGCCGCCATTCGGTGTCCGCGCTGCCGCTTGAGCCAGCTTCGCCTTGTGCTCTGCTTCAATCTCAGCAGCAATTCGCAGTCGCTCAGCTTCCCCGCCGTTTAGGAAGGCTGCGCTGAAGGACACACCATCGACGGACTTATCAACCATTACGCGCCTCCCTGCCGGTCGGGGCGGTAGTCAATTTACGCGCGCGTCCATCCGCACTCGGCGAATTTTTACGCGGTGCATAGTTTTGCCCAAAAACTTCGGGGCATGTCGATGTTTGCGACCTCTCCGCGAGATCGGTTAATGTAGCGGTGTTCACGTTGATACCTTTCGGAGGCAGGGGTCGCGCCCTGCCTCCATTCGTGAGGGAATGGGTCAGGCGGCGACCTGCTCGCTGGTGCTGTAGCGGGCACCGACCGCCAGCCATCCCAGCACGTCGCGCTCGGCATACCGGATGATGCGCGAACCGGGCGGCGCGAAGTGACGAAGCGGCACGCCGCGCGTGCGGTAGCCCTCCAACGTATCGACGGAGAGGCCGAGCAGTTCGGCAGCTTCTTTGGGATCGAGGGGACGCCCCTTTGGCGCGTAGTTGAACAGCTCGCAAAGCTGCTCGAAGCTCATGTGATCGGGATTCATGGCGTGACCTTCAACTCGAATGAGATGAGCTGTGGTCAGCAGCACCAGAAGAACCCCTTCTGGCAGACTGGCCGGGGGACTAAGAGGGCACTTCCACCCTCCCGTATATCCGGCTTCGGTCCTAGGTCTTCCCTCGTGGGCGCGTGCTAGGCCGCGGTCACCCGTAGGCAACGGCAGTTACCCTAAACGGCTCGCAGTAAGTCGTGCAAGCCCCTTAATGCGGCGATTGTCGCCCAGCCTGTCACGAAAAGGGACAGGCTAAGCACCTGTGCCTTTTGGACCTTCGCTGTAAGGCGGCGTGGGGCGCAATCGCTGCGCTGTCGCCCCTACCCCGGCAGCGCTACGCGATCGCCGCTGTGCGCGAGGCTGTGCGCTCCCCGCCGTGCGTCAAGCGCGGAGAGCCACCACATTGGCACCGCTCGCCTTTGCTGCCTGCTGTTCAATCCAGTCCGAGATGAGCTGGGCTTCGGGCAGGAGGTATTGGAGGCGCTGGGTGCGGAGATAGTGCTTCGCCGTGACACCCTGCGGCACGTGATTGGTCAGCAACTCCATTTTATGGAGGGCGATGTCCAGCGTTGCCACACCCGTTGATACGAACGTGCGCCGCAGGTCATGCGCCGAAATGGTCTGGTCGATCAGCTTGGCGATGCGCTCCAGCGGGGCGCGCGTGTCGGTAACGAAGCCACCCTTGGCACGAGACGGGAAGCAATATGCGCTGGCCTCCTTGTCATCGTCCTTCGGCTTGCGCGCCTTGAGCAACGCCACCGCCTGCGACGACAGCGGGAGCCAAACTGGATTGCCGTTCTTGGTGTTCGGGAGGTGGAACCAAGCCTCGTCCAGATTGACGTTCCGCCACTCAAGGCTTGCCGCTTCCGACCGGCGACACCCCGTGAGCATGAGGAAGCGCACAAGGTCAATACCGGCAAGTGCATCCTGATTCTTCGGATGGGCGCGCATTTCCGTGAGCAGGTTCCACGTCGCGCCGACATGCTTCTCGTCAATGTCGCGGGTGCGGGGTTTGAAACCGGGCCAGTCACCTTTCATGGCGGCGACCGGGTTATGCGCGATGAGCGGCGTTCCGTCTGCCCGCTTATACCGGCGCATGGCGAAATTGATGAGGACGGACAGCGTGGTCATAGCGATCTGGGCTTGCCCTGGCGCTGGGGTGCCGCGCAGCCCCTTTGTCGCCATCTCGGTGTAGCGCTTGCGCACGTCCGCCTCGGTGATGGACGCGATGGGCTTGACCTTCCACGCAGCGAACACCGTCTCAATATGGCGGTTCTTCTCAACGACCGTCGCTTCGCGCAACATGCCGGGGCGCTCATAGAGATATGCGTCCGCCACCTCGCGGAGCGTCACCTTGGCAGCGGCATCTTCCTTTTGCGCGTCACGCGGGTCGATCCCCTCGCGCATTTGCTGGAGCACGCTCTGCGCCTTCTTGCGGGCGGAGTCCTCGGTCAGCACGCCGTAGGGACCGAGCGTGAACTGAACGGCTTTCCCCCTCACGCGCCCCTGAACGAAGAACACCTTCTTCCCGCCCGAAGTAACGCGCAACCCATACCCCCTCACCGATTCATCCCAGTGATTGTCGTATTCAGTCTCCGGTGCTTTGACCCGGTCAATGAATGCTTTCGTGATCTTCGCCATTCCCAATTCCTCTAGCACATATCTAGCACGGAAGAACGGGTTACGACGAGTTGCTGCGACCTTGCAAGGACTTCAAGCCGTTGAACTAAAAGGCTTTTACAGGTGTCTGCGTGCTACGACGTGCAGCTAAGTATTCATGTGTCCCATACTGGGGGTGTGGGGGTCGCAGGTTCGAATCCTGTCGCCCCGACCAATGGATTACAATTAAGACAGTAACTTAAACGGGCAGCCCTGAGCTGCCCGTTTCCGTATGCGCGGTACTGTCTAACGTATGTGTAGCAACACCGCCGCAACCGTTGTGACTGACAGCACCTGCCGACAAGCTAAGGCGATAGTTGCGCAATCGACATCGCTATGCGATCAGTTGCCTCGATGGCTGGAAGCGCACGGGGGCACACCTTGCAATATTGGTCGGCAATTCCTGTCAAAATTGTGAACTTGCCAGTCGCTCAATCGTCTTGGCTTGACCCTAGTGCATTGTCGCAAATTATAGGCGCATTCATCGGCGCCATCATTGGTGCGGCAATAGCAATTGTCCTATGGCAAAAAGAGGGTAATCGGCTCAGGCAACAGTCAAAACAAGACCGCAACGAGCGACAGCAGCGCGTTCTAAAAATGATTGCTCTCGATCTATTTCGCATGAGTAAAGGTGTTGATCAACTTTTAATAAATACCGACGAACTACAAATAAATTCTGGAAGAGGCCTCATTGCATTATTAATGAATAGAGGTTTCAAGGTTGAGAGAAATAGATTTATTTCTCTTCTCGAAGCTTGGCTTGATACAGACACCCTCTGGATGCACATTGATCCAGCTTACACAAGCCAGCCCATTATTGACGCTGTCGGTTCAATAATCTCAATGCGAGATGGGATTTTTACGGAATTCCAAAGCCTCGCTATGACCTTGTCCCAAGGCAGCGGACTTGTTGAACAGCTATCTGAGCTTCAAACGCAACTTCGCACCTTGGATGCTGAGATGCAACGTGCTAAGGATTTGGTTAACGAGACATTGATGGCAAACGCTGGAGGGGCGGAGTGAGCAGTATGTGGAAACTGAAATTCAAATACTCGGCCAACGCCTCAAACTCTTGGCATGAGCTGCAAGAGAAATTTCCGAACGGTCATGTAACAAAAATCTCTAGCGCCGTTTATTATGCTGTTACAAAAATGGACGCTGATGACCTGAAGGACGGCAGGCTTGTAATTCCAGGATACCGTATCGTTTCAATTCCAGGCTACCCTCAAGGCTCTTACTTCTGTTGCTATGACAATACTCACGTAAGTGCTGTGGGGCTTATCTTCAGAATAAAGATGAGGCGGAATCTTTTTATCGTAGAAGAAATTTACGAAGGTAATGAAGCCCCCCCGCCGGTGGCGGCGGCATATGCCGCTTAAGAAAGTATCCACTTGGGCTGGGTATGATGCCCAGCCTATGCCCCCTGCAACAATCGCGACCATCATTGAAAAAGCCGCTCAGGCCAGCCCAATGCTGGATTTGGAACGCTTTTGCTATAGAAAGATGATTTTCCACGAAGACGTGGAGGCTCATGTGCTTCATGGCATAAGTCAAGCATTCGAAAAGCTTAACCGTTTGTTTTTGGTTGATAACTCTGCTTTCTATCAGTTGACGGAAACCATTGAAGTTTCAACTGAAAACATTGATGATCTTTGCAAGCATTATACCCTCAATACCCGAGTGACTGCATTGAAGCTGGTGATGGCCTTAGCGGATATTCATCGACATTAAAATATTCACAGATCCGCCCAGCGTCGGACCGAAGCCAAAACAATAGGCATATCGCGACTGTCTAGCGTTTCATTCTCGATGCCCGATATCACACTCACCTCGAATTGCTCTATTGAACCAATCAGGCGCACCAGCACCGATACCTTTGCCTGCTCCAAGCGGGCAACACGGGCGAGGAGGGCGCGCGGCGATGCCATTTCAGCCCTGCGCGATCTTCCGCCACTTGAACCCGACGCGAACCAGCACCTCGATGCCAGTCGCAGGCGCAACGGTGACGCCGCATTCCGCATGTCTGCTCACCCCGATGCCACCCTGCCAAGCATTACAGCGCCCGCGCCACCACCCCACCAATCACCACCACCGCCAACGGCACCCCCGCCAGCACCCACCGCCAGCGCGGCAGCGCGCGGATATCGGCGCGCGGGAGCGTCAGCGCGGCGGCGATGCCGGTCGCGGTGATCGTCCAGAAATGATAGCGCACTTCGGACGCCACGCTCAGCGGCAGATAGCTGAAGCCATACAGCACCGCCGACCACGCCATCGCCGCTGCCGGGTCGAGCGTCCGCACCGCAGGCCGCAGCACCAGTAGCCCGAGCCCCAGCGCGAGCCAGCATAGCGGCCAGCCGAACGGCGTTTGCAGCAGCGCCTGTGCCGCCATCGCCACCGCATCGCGCGCGGCATAGGCTGGCAGCGTATAGCCCCAGGGATTGGGATCGGACGCGACCGACAGCTTCGGTAAATCCGCGTCGCGCACCAGGAAGCGCGTGTTGTTGTTGAAATGCGCCAGCCGATGCTGCGTATAGGCCAGCGGATGCGCCAGCACCGCCGCTGCCCACCAGGCATAAGGGCCATGCCCCGCCTTGAGCGGCGCGCGCAGATTGGCAAAGCCAATCGCGCACGGCTCCGCCCCCCACCAGGCATAGCGGTCCCACGAAACCGGGGTATAGCAACCGGCATTGACCGCGACCGCATCCGCCACACCCGCTGCGGGAAAGACGTCGACGCCGCTGAACCGCCCGATTCCGCCGAGATCGTAAATCACCGGCGACAGTTCGACCCCGCTGCGCTCCGCCCGCAGGGCCGCATTGGCGGCGGGCAGCGCGAGCGCCAGGGGTATTGCCGCCAACACACTTGTGGCCGCCAGGCGCGGGGCCGTCCGTCGCCATGCCGCCGGAAGGGCGAGCACCAGCAGCGGCAGGCAGGCGGGGACGGCGTTGAAGCGCAAGGTTGCCGCAGCCACCAGCAGCGCCGCCGCCAAACTCCGCAGCCACCGCGCATCGGGCCGCGCCACCGCGAGCAGCCCGCTCGCCAGCAGCAAGGCACCGGCGAACAGGCTGTCTTTCAGAATCGTGCCGACCAGCACCACCGCGATTGGCGACACTGCCAGCGCGGCGATCATCACCGCTGCCCACGGGCGATCGCGCCACGCCGCGCGCAGCCACAGGGCCGTCCCGCCCCAATATAGCAGGATCTGCCCGACAAGCATCGGCGCAGGCCCCGCAGCGAAAACGCCCAATTGTCGCCACAGCCAGTTCATCGCTGGCGGGTGCCAATCGTCATAATGTCCACTAAGGGACTGACTATATTGGCGAATTGCATCCCAAGTCAGGATGCCCGGCCAAAACAAGGCCGCGTGCGCGCCAGCCAATGCCGTGAGGAGCACAACCAACAGCGCAAACGATCGCCGACTCCTGCTCCACCGGGCTGACATTATCGGTGGCACGTCGCCAGACTATCATTTCGCACAGTGAAATCCATCGTACGTCAATACGTAACATTTCCCCTGACAAATGCGAAAAAATTCGGCTACCATCATTTGAACAGCTTGAACTTCCGTTGTATTTTTTGGGGGGGGATATCGGATGGCGGATTGGGGCATCGTTTTTCACAATGCCCTTCCGCTGGCCGATGAAGCAGGGGAGATAGGGGTTTGGCTCGAACGATCTTGATTGCGGATGATCATCCGATGTGTGTCGCTGCCTTGGGGATGGCCGCGCGCCAGGTGGAACCCGATGCCGTCATCGAACAGGTGGGGACCATATCCGATGCGACCGGCCTGGCGCAGGGCCGCAAATTCGATTTGATCCTGCTCGATCTCGGTTTGCCCGATGTCCAAGGCTTGGCCGGATTGCTGATGCTGCGGCGCCTGCAGCCGGATGCGACAATCGCGATCGTGACCAGCAGCGATGAACCCGCGATGATGCGCCGCGCGGCGCGCGAAGGGGCCAAAGGCTTCATTCCCAAAAGCGAGCCGATGTCGGCAATGGTAACGGCAATCACGACGTTGCTGTCGGGCGAAACGTCCTTCCCGTCGGAAATGCTGGAGGGGGCGGATCCGGTCGAGGTGCCGTCGCTGATCGGGGAATTGTCACCCGCGCAGTTTCGCGTGCTGCGCGCCGCCGCCGATGGCAGCCAGAACAAGCAGATCGCCTATGAACTGGGCATCGCCGAGACGACCGTGAAGACGCATTTCGCGCAGATTTTCAAGAAATTGCACGTCACCAACCGCACACAGGCAATTCTTGCGCTTCAGGCGCTGGACGTCACCGCCTGACCACGCGCTTGTGCGATCGCGGCGATGGTCGCGGTCGCACAGGCGGCAATCTGCTCGCTGCCGCGCTCGGTTTGCTGTTCGATCGCGCGACAGTGATGCGCAAGGTCGAGCGCGCCAATCCCGTCCGCCGCGCCGCGCAGGGCATGGGCCTGTTTGATCGCTTGTGCGATATCGCCATCGGCAAGCAACGCTGCAATGCGGCTGGTCCGCTCGGCAATATCGGTCGTCATCATCGCCAGCAACGTGTCAGCCTGGGCGTGGCCGACCGCCGCGCGCAAATCGGCGAGCCGCGCTAGGTCGATCAGCGTGCCCATATCGGATGAGCCCGCAGCGGTTGCCAGAAGGTGCTCGATCTTGTCGACCAACTCGCCCGGATCGAAGGGCTTGCGGACATAATCGTTGGCGCCGGCCTCCATCGCGACCTTCGAGTGCCATTCGCTGCGTCGGGCGGTCAGGATCAGCACGGGAAGCGTGTGGAACATCGCCGATTGGCGAATTTCGCGCAAAATGGTGAGCCCGGTCTTGCCGGGCAGGGCGCAGTCCAAAATCGCCAGATCGGGGCCGCATTCCCACAAGATGTCGAGTGCATCGTCGCCATCGCGCACCGCCACGACGGTATGGCCGACCGGCGCCAGCGTCCGCGCGACAATGGCGCACAGCAGCTCGTCATCATCGACCATGACGATCGTCGCCATTTTATTCGGCTCCTGTCGCCGCGTCGCGCAATTGCGTCCGGGCGGTTTCAAGAAATGCCGGCGTGGCGATATGGTGGCCGGCACCAAGCTGATCGTCGAGATTGGCGGCGGCGGTGCCGAGCGCAGCCTTGCCGAAGAAGGCGGCCGTCCCCGCAAGCAGATGCAGCGCGTCGCGCACGTCGTCGATCGCACGCTTCGGGTCGGGTGGCGCTGTGTCGGATTTGCCAAGCGCCGTGTCGAGCGCGGTAAAAACGCGCTGCACACGCGCTTCGAACTGCGCAATCAATTCTGGGTCGGCGCTGGCGGGAAGTGCCACCGGTTTCGGAGCGGTTGCGGGCGGGATCGCCCAGCGCCGCACGGCATGGTCGAGCGCGCCTAGCCGCACGGGCTTTGCCAGATGGTCCTGCATTCCCGCAGCGCGGCACGCCGCAATGTCGCTGGCATAGGCATTCGCTGTCAGCGCGATGATCGGGAGGGTGGTGGATGAAATGCCGCTTTCGCGGATGCGTTGCGTGGCGATCAGGCCGTCAATGTCCGGCATTTGCATGTCCATCAGCACCAAGCCGAACGGGTTTCCGACAGCAATCGCATCCTGCACCTTTGCGATCGCCTCGATACCGCCCTTTGCGATGACCGGATCGTAGCCCAACCGCGTCAACATTGCCTTTATCAGCAATTGATTGACCTCATGATCCTCGGCCACGAGCACGCGTGCGCCGGGCACAGGGGGCAGGGTCGCGGCTGGAGTCGGCCTGGCGATGGGCGCTTCAGGCAGCGCTGCCGGCAACGGCACGCGCAGCGTGATCGTCGTGCCGATCCCGACCGCGCTGAACAGCGACAGCGAACCCTGCATCAGTTTGGCGAGCTTTGAGGAGATGGACAGGCCCAGCCCGGTGCCGCCATATTTGCGCTCGGTTGAGGTGTCTTCCTGAACGAATTCCCCAAAGATGGCGGCTTGCCGATCGGGCGCGATGCCGATACCGGTATCGCCGACCGAAATCGCGACGTCGCCATCCACCATCGCCACACTCAGCAAAATCGAGCCGCGTTCGGTGAATTTTGCCGCGTTGCCGAGCAGGTTGAGGATGATCTGCCGCAGCCGCAGCCCGTCGCCAATCACCAGTTTCGGAACATCGTCGGCGATGTCGGCCCGCAAATCCAACCCCCCGCGCATCGCGATCGGCATGACCAGCTTGACGCAGCTTTTCGCCAGATGCCGCAAATCGACGCGGTCCTGTGCCAGCGTGACATGCCCCGCCTCGATTTTCGACAGATCAAGAATGTCGTTGAGCAGCCGCATCATTGCCGTGCCGGATTCGGCGATCATCTGCAGCTTTTGCAACTGGTCGGGGCGCGGGTCTTCCGCCAGCAACAGATCGGTAAAGCCCAGCACGCCGTTCATCGGCGTGCGGATTTCGTGGCTCATATTGGCGAGGAAGCTCGACTTTGCCTGGGCGGCAACTTCGGCGTGGCGACGTGCCGAATCGAGGTCGAACTCAAGCTTCTTGCGGACAGAAATATCGCGGATCGAGCTGATAATCTCGAGCGGCCGACGTGTTTCCTGGTCGCGCAACAGGCCATTATTGGCTTCCAGCCAGACCCATTCCCCCGGTCGTTTGATCGATTCCCACCGAAAGGCGGTAACCGATCGCTCGATTTCTCCGGCAGCGAGGGCCCGGTGCGCGGCCAAGACCGCCTCTGAATCCTCGGGGTGGAAGCGGACGAGGATATTTTGTCCAATCAGCCTTTGCGGATCGACGCCAAGCATGTCGCGGAACGAAGGCGATGCGTAGAGGCACACGCCGTCCAGGGACAGGCGGAATACCGCGTCGGTCGCGTTTTCGGCGAGCAAGCGCAGTTGCTCCTCGCTTGCCGCAAGCGCCGCTTCGGCGGCTTTGCGCTCGGTAATGTCGATATCGACGCCAAGGAAACCAATCCGTTTTCCATCGGCATCATATTCGTTGACCGCCAGCACCTCGACCCAGCGCGAGACGCCGCCACGCGAGAAACGGAAATCCATTCGTACTTTTTTGGCGCCACGGACCGCTTCGGTCCAGGTCTCCGAGACGCGCGACAGATCGTCCGGATGGATCGCCTTCCTCCAGCCATATCCCATCGATTGTTCGAAACTCAGCCCGGCAAATTCCATCCAGGCACGGTTGACGTAGGTGATCCGGCCCTCGGTGTCGGTGCGGAAGATGCCAGCGGGGGAGAGATCCGCGAGCGTTTCGAACAGGCGTTTGCTCTCGGCCAATTCGATCCGCGATTCGCGCTGTTCGGTGATGTCGATGATCGCGCCGATAAAGCCGGTCAGCACGCCATTTTCATCGAATTCGGCGCTGTTGACGGTTTGGAACCACAATTCGCGTCCGTCGGGGCGGCGTAGCGCCAGGTCGCGGACACGCACTTCGCCAGGTTTGAAACCCTGCCAGGGGGGGCTTTCGATAAACGGTGTGCGGTCGACGAGTGCGCGCATCCAGCCATTGCCAAGCGCTTGCTCCATCGTCAGCCCGACCTTGTCGACCCAGGCGCGGTTGACATAGGTGAGGCCGCCCGATGCCCCTGCGCGGAAGATGCCGACCGGAGCGGTTTCGGCGAGCCTTCGGAAACGCGCTTCGCTTTCGCTGAGCGCGTGCTGCGTCGCGACCGCCTGTGTGATGTCGCGGGTCGTGCCGATCGTCCCGGCAAAAGTGCCATCCGGATCGGCCAGGCGGCGCAGCGTGACCTCGACATAGCGGTGTTCGCCCGTGGCAATAATAAAGCGATGCCGGAACGTCGTTTCGGTGATTTCGCCGCTGATGATCTTGGCAAAGCGTTCGTTGCTTTCAGCGCGTTCTTCGGGTGGAAGCAACGCGTCGGGCGAGCGGCCAATACTTTCCGCAACCGTATAACCCGTGAGCGTTTCCCAGGCCGGGTTCAGGAAAATCCAGCGGCGTTGCGCATCGGTACGGAATACCACTTCCTGCATCGATGAAACGAGCGTCTCGGAGAAATCCCGGCTGCGTTTCAACTCCTTACTGATGCGCTCAATTCCGGCGATCGTCGCGGCGAAAGGCAGGCTGATCGCAAAGCAGGTGGCGAGGAACAATTGCAGAATGTGGATGCGCGTCGCGAGTGTGCCGCTGACCAGATAGGCTGGCCCCAGGCCGTTCAGCGTGCCGATGACCCCGAAGACCGCAACCACCGTGATCGCCGCCGCCGCCCCCGGAACGCCAAAGCGCAAGGATGCGAAGATGATCATCGGCAGGGCAAAGAACAGCATTGGATAAGCGGGTTGCAGGAAGACGATCGCACCGGCGACGGCATTGGCCGCGAGAATCAGCGTAATTTCCAGCGCGCGTCGCCGGGTGAGCGGGCGGCGCTTATACCAGGTGTCGATCGCAATCAGCATGGTGGGCCCGGCGATGAGCATACCCATGCCGTCGGCGAGGAACCAATACCGCCACGTTGAAATGCCAAACCAGGGGCCGTGTGGGTCCAGCCAAAGCGTAGCCGCAATCCCCGACAGAGCCGGCGCAATTATGCAACAACACACCGTGAACCGCGCGAGATCGGCAAAATTCGCCATGTCTGGAACGTGATTGCGCCACCGGAGCAGCAGCCAGCAGCCGATGACGGCTTCGGCGCAATTGACCGCAGCGAGCACGGGGGTTTGAAAAAGCGGGTCGCCGTTCAAAGCATCGGCGAGGCACAAGGAGGCGAACGCCGCTGCCACCCAGTACCAGGCATTGCGCCAACCGCCCTGCAAGATCATCGCCGCGAGCAGGGCATTGGGAAGCCACAAGGGCGAAACATAGCCGTTGCCGCGCGACACCGTGGCACCGCCCCACGCCAAAAGCGTGGCGAACCCGGCAAACAGCAGCAGCGCGGCCAGGCGCGGTGGGCGGGTTGCTGCCCTGTCGGAAGAAGTCGGGAGAGCGATAGGGTCCATTTCGGCCCTGTTGAACCTCTTCGGTTAAGCGCTGCCTAACACACCATGCCGCGCTTGTGGGAAACACGCTTTTGCGCTTTGTTGCGCGAAATTGGCGACAAGCAAATCTCTAATATAAAAAGGCGGTATTTCATGATGTTCCGACGTCTCGCCCTCGCAGTGGCAACGCTGCTCAGCTCGACTGCCTTCGCGTTACCGCAAGCTTTGGCGCAAGAGGGCACCAAATCGGCCTTCGCCGAACCGAGCCTGTCCCCCGATGGCAGCCTCATTGCCTTTGCTTCGGGCGGCGACATTTGGGAAGTGGCCGCAACCGGCGGCACCGCGCGCCCGCTCGTCACCGATGCCGCGACCGAGGGGCGCCCGCTTTATTCGCCCGATGGCACCCGGCTCGCCTTCACCTCGACCCGTGGCGGTAGCCAGAATCTGTACGTGCTCGATCTCGCCAGCGGCGCGGTGACGCGGCTGACCTATGCGGAAGCCGCCGAGGAACTCGATGCCTGGTCGCCCGACGGCAAATATCTTTATTTCGCCTCGGGCGTTGCCGATGTCGGGCGGCAGGCGGATATCTTTCGCGTGGCGGCATCGGGCGGTACGCCGATGCAGGTCAGCCGCGAGAAATACCTCGCCGAATTTCAGGCGGCGCCCTCGCCCGATGGCTCCACGCTGGCGATCAACGCGCGCGGCCTGAGCGGCGGGCAATGGTGGCGCAACGGCACCTCGCATATCGATGAGACCGAACTGTGGCTGAAGCCCGTGGCGGAGGGTGGCGCGTATCGCCGCTTGCTGCCCGGCGGTGAGAAGCACGCCTGGCCGATGTGGAGCCGCGATGGCCGCAGCATCGTTTATATGAGCGCGCGCGGCGGCACCGAAAATCTGTGGCGCGTCGGGCTGGGCGAGGGGGCTGCCCCCGAACAACTGACGCACTTCGCCGATGGCCGCTTGCTCTACCCGTCGATGGCGGCGAATGGATCCGCCATCGTATTCGAACGCGATTTCGGCGTGTGGCGCTATGATCCTGCGACCGGCCAGGTGAGCGCGGTGCCGATTACGCTGCGGGGTGCCGCCAGCGCTACGCCGCGCCGACACGAACAATTGCAAAACTTCAGTCGCCTCGCCGTGTCGGGGGACGGGCAGAAGGTTGCGGTAATCGGCCACGGTGAGGTCTTCGCGGCCCCCGCCAAGGATGGCGGCCCGGCGCAGCGCATCACCAACACGCCAGGGGCCGAGCGCGAAGTGGTGTGGTCGCCCGACAGCCGCCGCGCCTTGGTCATTTCCGAGCGCGGGCTCGATCATGCGCTGGTCGAATATGATGTCGCCAGCGGTCGCGAGACGATGCTCACCACACATGGCATTGCCTCGGCACCATCTTACGCGCCCGATGGCAAGTCGGTTGCCTATGTGCTCAACGATCGCGAACTGCATGTCGTCACGCTGGGGGCAGGCGGGGCCGATCGCACGTTGTTCACCGGCGCCGTCGCCACCGAGGGGCGTGAGGGACCGCGCCCGACCTGGTCGCCCGATGGCCAATATGTCGCCTTCCCCTTGCGCGATGCGCGTTCGTTCGTGAACGTCCATGTCGTGCCGGCGGCAGGCGGTGCGGCGCGTCCGGTCAGCTTCCTCGGTAATGGCGAGATGGGTGGCATCGCCTGGTCGCCCGACGGCAAGTACATCCTGTTCGACACCGCGCAGCGCAGCGAGGATTCGCGGATCGTCCGCATCGATCTGCTGCCGCACGTGCCCAAGTTCCGCGAGGACAAGTTCAGCGATCTGTTCAAGCCCGGAAAACAGCCAGGCACGCCCGACGCCCCTGCCGATACGCCCGCGCCCGCCACGCCAAAGCCGCTCCCGGTCGCGGCGAAGAAGGGCGCCGCGCCGTCGCCCGCACCCAAAGTGCCACCCGTTACCATCGTATGGCAGGGCCTGCGCGGGCGCGCGACGATTCTGCCGCTCGGCCTCAGCGCCGATACCCCGGTCATCAGTGCCGACGGCAAGACGCTGGTCTTCCGTGCATCGGAAAAAGGGCGCGCCAATCTCTATAGCTACACTCTCGACGAGCTCGCCGATGAGCCGCCGGTCGCGCAGCAACTGACGCAGAGCGATCGTCCCAAGGGTGATTTTGCGCTGTCGGGCGACGGCAAGACGCTGTTCTACCTCGACGGTGGCCGCGTCGTTTCGACACCGCTCGACACGCCCAAGCCCAAGCCGATTGCCATCGCCGCCGATATGGACATCGACTTTGCCAGCGAAAAGCAGATCGTGTTCGATGAGGCGTGGAGCATCCTCAACCGCAAATTCTTCGATGCCGGGTTCAACGGCCATGACTGGACGGCGCTGCGCGCGCGCTTCCAGCC
This sequence comes from Sphingomonas sp., assembly GCF_041661885.1. Classification (GTDB taxonomy): domain Bacteria; phylum Pseudomonadota; class Alphaproteobacteria; order Sphingomonadales; family Sphingomonadaceae; genus Sphingomonas. The sequence continues at coordinate 90,697 of NZ_JBAZTL010000001.1, forward strand.
TTATGTTGCGGGCGCGCGCACGCCCGACGAAGTTCGGCGGATCATCAATCTCATGATCGGCGAGCTCAACGCGTCGCATTCGGGCATCAATCGCCCGTTCGCGGGCGCGGGCGCATTGCCGTCCAGCCGTGTCGGCGATCTGGGCTTGCGCTTCGACCGCGCTGCTTATGAAGCCGGGCGCGGGCTGGTTGTGCGCGAGGTGGTGACGCTGGGGCCAGCGGCGATCGAAAAAATCGTGCCGGGTGACCGCATCGTCAGCGTCGGCGGCGTCGCGGTCGGCGCGCACGACAATCTCGATGCGCTGTTGGAAAACACCGTTGGCCGCCGCGTGCGCTTGGGCGTCGAGGGCGCGAATGGTCGTCGCGAGGTCGTGGTGCGTCCGGTTTCGGTCGGGAGTGCGGCGGGGCTTGCTTACCGGCAGTGGGTCGATGATCGCCGCGCGTTGGTGGACCGGCTGTCGGGCGGCAAGCTCGGTTACGTCCACATCGCCGACATGTCGTCCGAATCGCTCGACCAGCTTTATCTCGATCTCGATGCCGAAAATCAGGGCAAGCAGGGCGTGGTGGTCGATATCCGCAACAACAATGGCGGCTTCATCAACGGCTATGCGATCGACGTGTTCGCGCGCCGCAACTATCTGACGATGACGCCGCGTGATCTCTTTTCGCTGCCCGGTCGTCAGGCACTGGGGCAACGCGCGCTCGGCAAGCCGACCGTGCTCGTCACCAACGAATCCTCGCTGTCGGATGCGGAGGATTTCACCGAGGGGTATCGCACGCTCGGGCTTGGCAAGGTTGTCGGGCAAGCGACGGCGGGGTGGATCATTTTCACCGGCGCAGAACCACTGATCGATGGTTCCTCGGTACGCACGCCCAGCACGCGCGTTCAGGACGGGCGTGGGCAGGACATGGAAATGCATCCACGCCCGGTTGATGTCGCGGTCGAGCGACCATTGGGCGAGACGGCCACTGGGCAGGATGCGCAGTTGCGCGCGGCGGTGGATGTGTTGCTGGCGCAAGTGGGCGCGGGGAAGCCGTAAGGCCGTAGCTGGGGGGTGAGCTCCTCCCCTCCCTGAAAGGGAGGGGCTGGGGGTGGGTAGGCCCGTTATCGGGCGTTAGCCCTCCGCCATCGGCCGACCCACCCCCGACCCCTCCCTTCCAGGGAGGGGAGGAGCAACGCTGTCCTACAAAAACCAAATAGGTTATTTCCTGCGATCAGGAGGTAGCCATGACCATAGACAGTTTGATCGACACCGTGCTGGATCGCGAGGGGGGATACGTCAACCATCCCGCCGATCGCGGCGGCGAAACGCGATTTGGGATTACCGCCGCCGTGGCGCGCGCGAACGGCTATGACGGGCCGATGCGCAGCTTTCCGGTCGAGCAGGCGCGGGCGCTGTATCGGCGGCTTTATTGGGAGGCGCCGCGCTTCGACGCCGTTGCCGATAGCGCGCCGAGTCTCGCCGCCGAACTGTTCGACAGCGGCGTCAATATGGGCCCAGCGGTCGTCGCCGCCTTCCTCCAACGCGCGCTCAACGCGCTCAATCGCGGAGCCACCGATTATCCCGACATGCCCGTGGATGGGCGGATCGGCGCGGTAACGCTCACCGCGCTCGCGGCGTTTCTCAAGCGGCGCGGGGCGGGGGGCGAGGCGGTGCTGCTCAAGGCGATCGAGGCCCTGCAGGGCGAGCGCTATGTCGCGCTGGCTGAAAGCCGCCCGGCCAATGAAGCCTTTCTCTACGGGTGACTCGCCAACCGTATCGGTTAACGCGCATGAACCCCGAAATTGGGGGGACGTAGCGTGGACTTTGTGGACTTCCGACTTTCAACAGGAGTGTGATTATGGGACTTCTCGACGGCCTGATCGGCCCCATTACCGGCATCATCGACAAGATCATCCCCGACCCCAAGGCGCGGGACGAAGCCAAGCTCAAATTGCTGACGCTGCAAGGCACGCAGGAGATGGAACAGGTCAAAACGCAGATCTCGGCGATCATGGCCGAAGCGCAAAGCGCCGATCCCTGGACCAGCCGCGCGCGACCGAGCTTTCTCTATGTCATGTACACCTTGCTGTTGTGGGCGATTCCGATGGGTTTGATCTCCGCTGCGCAACCGCAAATGGCCAGGGACATTGCCGCAGGTATGAATGCGTATTTGAATGGTATCCCCGAACCACTCTACGCGCTCTTCGGCACGGGCTATTTGGGGTACACTGCCGCCCGGTCGTGGGGGAAAGCCAAGGGCCTGGAGAAATAAGGGTTTCTTCTCCCCTCCTTGCCGGGGAGGGGAGGCGTACTGCCACCCGGTTGCCTCGCCGCTACGCTGTGCTACATCGCTCCATCACCTCGACGGAGCCTCCCCTTCATGCGCCTCACTGTGTTCGCCCTCCTGCTTTCCGCTGTCGCCACGCCGGCGCTCGCGGCACCCGTCCACGGCTATGGCAGCCTTGCGCTGTCGGCAAAGGGCGACACGATCGCGACGGTTGAAAGCGATGCGTTGGGCAAGGGCAAAATTACGCTGCGCAGCGCCAAGACCGGCAAGGTCCAGCGCAGCTTCGATCCGTGCGTCAGCGCCTGTGGCCTGTCGGGGCTCACCTTTGCGCCGGATGGCAGCCTTGCCTGGCTCGCGCGGGATCGCAAGGCGGGCACGGTCACGCTGGCGCTCGATCATGAAGGCAAGACGCGGACGGTGGCGACGATCAGCGGCATCGCGCAAACCCCACGCTTCTCGCCCGATGGCAAACAGATCGCGCTATTGGTGACGATTGGCGCGGCCAAGGAAGCGGGCGCGGCGCAAGCGGGCGTGCGTCAAGTCGGTGAGATTGGCGAGAAGAGCGACGAACAGCGGCTCGCGGTGTTTGACCTGGCGGGCGCGCCGGTTGCGGCGGACGCCGTTAAGCCGGTGTCCCCGGCCGATCGTTACATTTACGAATATGATTGGACGCCCGACAGCAAGGGCTTCGTGGTCACTTCAGCGCTGGGCAATGGCGACAACAATTGGTGGGTGGCAACACTCGATGCCGTCGATGCGCAGACCGGCACCGTACGCACGATTGCCAAGCCGACGACGCAGCTCAACTTTCCGCGCGTCTCGCCCGACGGCAAGACGGTCGCCTATATTGGCGGCTTGATGAGCGATTTCGGCTCGGTTGGCGGTGATGTGTGGACGGTGCCGTTCGCCGGTGGCGAGCCGCAGAATCTGATGCCGCACAGCACGCTGACGGTTACGTCGCTGGTGTGGAAGGGGCGGTTTATCCGCGGCACCGCGCTCAGCGGCGATCGGATGGGTCTGTTTAGCTTGACCGGGGAGCGCACGGACGGCCTCGGCTGGAGCCGCGCCGCCAGCCTTGGTGCAGGCGATGCCAAGGCTGCGTTCAGCGCGGATGGGCTGAACGTTGCCACGATCGCGCAGGACTTCACCCACGCCCCGGCCATCTTTGCTGGACCGGTGGCAGCGCCGGTTCAGATTACCCATGATAATGACACCATCCCGGCGGCGATGGCCGCACGCAGCATCACCTGGAAGAATGATGGCTTCACCGTGCAGGGCTGGCTGTTGTCGCCGCTGAACGCCGATCCGGCGAAGAAGGCGCCGATGATTACCATCGTCCACGGTGGGCCATCGGCGGCAAACGTGCCGAGCTTTGGCGGTGGCTATAGTGATCTGCTGGCGGCGGGTTACTATATTTTCCTGCCCAATCCGCGCGGCAGCTATGGCCAGGGCGAGGCGTTCACCGCCGCCAACAAGCGCGATTTTGGGGGCGGTGACTTGCGCGATATCCTGACCGGGATCGACGCGGTGGAAAAGGTCGCGCCGGTTGACGATGCGCGACTGGGGCTGACCGGCGGCAGCTATGGCGGGTTCATGTCGATGTGGGCCAACACCCAGACCAATCGCTTCAAGGCGATTGTCGCGGGCGCGGGGCTCAGCAATTGGGTCAGCTATTATGGCACCAACGGCATCGACCAGTGGATGCTGCCGTTCTTCGGCAAGACGCTGTATGAGGACCGCAAGGCCTATGAGGATGTCTCGGCGGTCAATTTCATCAAGCAGGCGCACACCCCGACCTTCATCTATGTCGGCGAACGCGACATCGAGGTGCCGCCCACGCAGTCGGTCGAATATTGGCATGGCCTGCACGACATGGGCGTGCCGACCAGCCTGGTGATCTACCCCGAAGAGGGCCACGGCATCCGCAATCCCGTCAACGGAGCGGATCTGCGGCGGCGCACGCTGGCGTGGTTCGACACGTATCTGGCGGAGAAGAAGTAAGCGCGACGCCCTCCCGCCGGGAGGGCGTTACCGCAGCGGCTTGCCCGAATCCTTCCAGCGGTCGAGGATTTGCGAGTCGCCCATTGTCGCCTCGGTGACCGGCCTGGACGGGGCGATCGGCGTACCGCTTTGCGCATAGGCCGCCTGAACGGTGGCGGGTGGGGTAACCGGCTTTGCCGTTGGTAGCGGCAGCGCTGCGACAATCGCGGGCACGGGTGCCGCCGGGTGCAGGAGCGGTCCCGGCACCGGTTCACCTCCGGCATAGCTTTGGCGGAAGGCGGCGGGGGTGCCCCACCAGCCTTGCCAGCGGTGGAAGAAATGCGCGCCGATCGCCGCCGTCATCACCAGACTGCGGTTCCACGCCGGGGTGACGGCGTAAGTGTGGTAATGCGTCGCCATCCCGACTTGCGGCATGACATGCCCGTTCAGCGCCGCAGCGGCGACCTTCAGGGCGCGCAGCCACGCCGCGCTGCCGGGCGTGCCGCGTTGCAGGGCACCGTCACACGCGAAGCTGAACTGGCATCCGGCATGGTCGGAACCCTGGAACACCACGCCGCACACCGTCGCCGGGAAGGCGGGATGGCGCACGCGGTTGAGGATTACTTGCGCGACCGCTTGCTGCCCGGCGTCGGGTTCGGTCGCGGCTTCATAATAGATGGCGGTGGTCAGGCATTGCAGCGCCCGCCCGCGGTCGACCGCACTGGCACGGGCGAGCGAGAAGGGGGCCGCGGCGTGGATCGACGCATCGGGAATTTGCGGCGTTGCATCGGGGGGTAAAGGCAGATCGGGCAGCGCAATCGTGCCCGTAGCCCCCCGCGCCGGTCCGGGCGCTTCGTCGGCGGTGTAGAAATAGGCGGCGCCAGGGAAATGATCCTCGGCCTCGTACCCGGTCGGCGGCGCTGCGCTGTGCGCCGCCTTGGCGCGCTGATCGACGATCGCGCGCAAGGCGGCGTGCGCCGACACCCCTGCCAGCAGCACCGCACATAACCCTGCCATGCCGAGCTTGCTCAGCCGTCGAGTCTGTACCCAGGCAAGGATCGTCCACACGCGCACGCGCCGCGCATACCCGATCTTGCGGCTTCGGGATGCCGCCGATTTTGCGGCGTCCCGCGGCGAAACACTTGTTGGTTAATGCAAGGATTTCGCCGCTCGGGCCTTATTTCAACGAAGCGCTGTCGAGCTTGAGCGCGTCCGCCGGGATGACCTCGGCATCGGGATAAGTCTTGCGGAGTTCGGCCAGGAACAGCTTGGCATCGCCCACCACGACGACGCTGGCCACGGTCGGGTCGAGCAGCTTTGCCGCTGCCGCCTGCACCGCCGCCGGATCGACCGCCGAGACGCTTCGGGTATATTGTCCCAACTCGCTCAGTGGCACGCCCTGCACGATATAGCCGCCGATCGTCCCGGCAATCCCGCCGGTCGTCTCGGTCGCGCGACCGAAATTGCCGACGAGCACCGCCTTGCGCGTTTCAAGTTCGGCGGCGGTCACCGGCTCGGCACCAAGCCGCTTCATTTCGGCGAGGATGATCGACACCGTTTCCGGCGCGCTGGGGTTCTTGGTCGATGTGCGCGCGGTAATCGCGCCGGGGTTGCGCCCGACTTGCAAGCTGCTGCCCGCACCATAAGCCAGCCCGCGCTTGATGCGGATTTCCTGGTTGAGCCGCGACGAGAAACCACCACCCAGGATCGTGTTGGCAACCGCCGCCGGGTAATATGCCGCGTCGCTGCGCGCGATGCCGGGGCGTGCGACCACAACACCCGCCTGGCCCGAACCCGGCATGTCGACGACGATGGCGCGCGGTTTGGGATAAGCGGCGATTGGCGTGGCCGCCTTGGCCTGCGTGACGGGAGCGGTCCAGTTGGCGAAGTTGGTTTCCGCCAGGGTCTTCGCCTGCGCCGGGGTCACATCGCCGACCAGCACCAGCGTGCTTTGTCCCGGCGCCCATGCTTGGGCATAAGCGCGATGAATATCGGCCTGGGTAATTGCCTTGAGCGAGCTTGGCGTGCCCGATAGCGGGTGGCCATAAGCGGTATCGCCAAGCGCGGCGCGCGCGGCGACGAGCCCGGCAAGCTGGCTCGGATTCTTGATCTCGACCTGAACGCCGTCGATTGTCTGTGCCCGCGCCCGCTCGATTTCCTCGGACGCGAACACCGGGTTGCGCGCAACATCGGCCAGGATGGCGAGCGCGGGTGCGGCTTGATCGGACTTTACGGTCACGTTGACGCTCGATCCGTCGAAGCTCGCACCGCTCGAAATCGACCCGCCGAGCGATTCGATTTGCCGGGCGATTTCGGTGGCCGAGCGCGTCTTGGTGCCCTTGGTCATCAAGTCGGCGGTGAGGCTGCCCAATCCGGCGCGATCGACCGGGTCCAGCGCGCCGCCGCCCTGCGCGATCAGCAAGGCGCTCAGCAGGGGCAGATCATGCTTTTCGACCACCACCACGCGCAGCCCGTTGGCGAGCTTGAACTCTTGCGGGGCAGGCGCGTTCGCCGCGATGGCGGGGCCGGCCGGGGGCGGGGCGATCCGCTCGGCGGCGGTTGCAGGCGTCACCACCTCGACCGTGCCGGGTATGACCAGCGGCTTGACCACGACGGTGCTGGCGACTTCGATCCGGTCGTTCTGCGGCGCTTTGGCTGCCGGGTCCTCGGGCAGATACTGGATCGTCGCCGAGCGTTCGTCGCGCAGATATTTGGTGGCGACGCGCTGAATGTCGGCGGCGGTCACCCGACTGATCGCGGCGAGTTGCCGGTCCGCCGCGCGCGGGTCGCGATCGATGATGACCGAGGAAGCGATCGTGCGCCCCTTGCCCTCGGCGGTCTCGCGCGATTCAAGCGCGGCGGTCAGGATCTCGTTCTTCGCCTCGGCCAGCTCAGCCGCGCTGACCGGCGTGTCGCGCAAGCGGGCGACTTCACGGCGCAGGGCGGTTTCGCCATCGCTTGCCTGCTTGCCCCCGGCGAGGATCGCGAACACCGCGAGATTGCCCGGCCCCTGCTTGGAATCGAGCACGCTCTCGGCGCTCTGTGCGAGTTGATCGCGATAGACCAAAGTCTCGTACAGCCGTGAGCTTTCGCCCTGCGAAAGGACCGCGTTGAGCACGGTCAGCGCGGCGTTATCCGGGTCGCTGTCGGCGGGGATCGGATAGCTTATCATCACCGCGGGCAGCGGGGTATTGGCCTCACGCACCACATAATGCGTCGCCGCGGTGCGCTCGGGCTCGGCCACGGTTACGCGTGGGATCGGCGTGGTTGGGCGCTTGATCCCGGCGAAATATTGGTCGACCCAGGCATCGAGCTGCTGTGAATCGAAATTGCCCGAAACCACCAGCACGGCATTGTCGGGCCGGTAATAGGTCGCGTGGAAGGCGCGCACGTCATCGATCTGCGCGCTCTGGAGGTTGTCGAGGCTGCCGATCGTGCCGCGCGCATAAGGGTGGCGGGTGTATGAAATCGCCGGGAAATAGAGCGAGAACAGCTTTCCATAGGGCCGCGCATTGGTGTTCTGGCGCAGCTCCTCCTTCACCACGTCGCGTTCGGAGGCGAAGCTCTTCGGCTCGACGACGAGCGCGGCCATCCGGTCGGCCTCGGCGAACAGCAGGCGCTGCAGGTGGTTGGCCGGGATCGTCTCGTGATATTCGGTATAATCGTCATTGGTCGAGGCATTGTTGTTGCCGCCGACATCCTCGGTCAGCCGGTCCATTTGCTCGGACACCAGGTTGCGCGTCGCCTTGAACATGAGATGTTCGAACATGTGCGCAAAGCCCGAGCGGCCAGCGGGATCATCCTTCGAGCCGACATCGTACCATACCTGCACCGAGACATTGGGCGTCGAGGTGTCGCGGATCGCATAGACGCGCAGACCGTTGGCAAGCGTGCGTTCGGTAAAGGCGATCGGCTTGATCGCGGAGGCCGATGTGGCGGGAGCCGTCTGTGCAATGGCAGGCAGCGGCAACAGGGCAACACCCAGCAAAAGGGCGGCACGATACAAGCGCATGGGGAAACTCCGGATGGAAGGAGAGGCGTATGCGCTCTTGTGTCGCGGGGACCGGCACCGTGTCAATCGTATGGGACACTTGCCGCGTGCCTCCCCTCCCAGCAAGGGAGCGGAGGCAAAGGGGCAGAAAGGCGCGCTACTTTTTCTTGGGCCGGTTCACGTAGAGCAGCACCGCCGCCAGCGCAGCCGATCCGATCCCGATTGCGATTGGCGTCAGCGGCCAATTGCCGCCGGTGTCACCCTTGGCTTCGGCTGCGTCGCGCACGCGCTTATGGTCGCGGGCGGCGGCTTCGATTTCGTTGATTTCGCTCATTGGTCCCTCTCACCTCGGCTGCGATACTCTTGCCGAAACGCATCGGCGAAGGGTTTGAGCCGTCCTTCGGCGATCACGCGGCGCAAATCAGCCATCAGCGATTGATAGAACCAAAGGTTGTGCTCTGTCATCAACATCGCGCCGAGCATTTCGCCCGACCGGACCAGATGATGCAGATAGGCGCGGCTCCAGGTCGCGCACACCGGGCAAGCGCAGGTCGGGTCGAGCGGGCCGGTGTCTTCGGCGAACTTCGCGTTGCGGATGTTGATCGGGCCACCGCGCGTGAAGGCTTGCCCGGTACGCCCCGAGCGTGTCGGCAGCACGCAATCGAACATGTCGATCCCGCGTTCGACCGCGCCGACAATGTCGTCGGGCTTGCCCACGCCCATCAGGTAACGAGGCTTGTCGGCGGGCAGTTGATCGGGCGCGAAATCGAGGCAGCCGAACATCGCCTCTTGGCCCTCGCCAACCGCGAGACCGCCGACGGCATAGCCATCGAAGCCGATGTCGATCAACGCCGCCGCGCTGTCGCCACGCAACGTCTGGTCGAGCGCGCCTTGCTGGATGCCGAAGATCGCGGCGTTTTCGGCATGGGCACCGCCGCTGTCAAAGGCATCGCGGCTGCGCTTGGCCCAGCGCATCGACCGCGCCATCGCGGCGGATTGCACCTCGGGTGGCGAAGTGGTCGGCACCAGTTCGTCAAACGCCATCACGATGTCCGAGCCGAGCAAACGCTGGATCTCGATCGAGCGTTCGGGGCTGAGCGTGTGGCGCGTGCCGTCGAGATGCGACTTGAACGTCACGCCATTTTCGTCGCGCTTGGTCAGGTCGCTGAGGCTCATCACCTGATAGCCACCGCTATCGGTCAGGATTGGGCGGTCCCAGCCCATGAAGCCGTGCAGTCCGCCAAGCCGCGCCACGCGCTCGGCCCCCGGGCGCAGCATCAAATGATAGGTGTTGCCAAGAATGATGTCGGCACCAGCCGCGCGCACGTCGGCGGGCTTCACGCCCTTGACGGTAGCGGCGGTGCCGACCGGCATGAAAGCGGGCGTGCGGATAACCCCGCGCCGCATCGCGATTTCGCCGGTGCGGGCTTTGCCGTCAGTGGCGTGGAGGGTGAAGGCGAAGCGGGGTCGGTCGGTCATATCGTGCTCGCCCTTCCTGGAAGAGCATTGGGTAAACAGCGCCTCGCGCTGTTTAGGTCATGCCGGGGGCATGACCGATCCAACGCTGGGCTGGGGGTGGGTCGGTTCGTTGTCGAACGCAGCACCCGCCTCATACCAACCCACCCCCAACCCCTCCCTTGTCAGGGAGGGGAGAAGGGTTTTCAGCGCTTGAACAGCGTTTCGGCGGTGGGTTCGGCGGGCTTGGGTGTTTCGCCATGCTCGGCGGCTTCGGCGTCGCGCGAAAGCTGGTCGCGTTGCGCGCGCAGTTCGGTAATCAGCGCCTCGCGGTCGCCTTCCAGCCGGGTATCGACCGGGGCTTCGAGACCCGCCGCCTTCGCCGCCTTGGACACTGCGGCGTCAAGCTCACGCTGCGTCGTCAGGCCGAGTGTCACCGGGTCCTTCGGCGTGATGTTGGCGATGTTCCAGTGGCTGCGGTCACGGATCGCGGCGATGGTCGTGCGCGTCGTGCCGATCAGATTGCTGATCGCGCCGTCGCTGATTTCGGGATGATTGCGAATTACCCAGGCGATACCATCGGGCTTGTCCGAGCGCTTCGATACCGGCGTGTAGCGCGGGCCCTTGGTGCGGCGGACCTGCTCGGGCCCTTTCAGGATCTGCAGCCGATAATCGGGGTTGGCCTGGCCCTTGTCGATTTCGACCTGGGTCAGTTCGTGCGCGCGGATCGGGTCGCGACCGGTCAGCTTGGTCGCGGCGGTGTCATCGGCGATCGCTTGAATTTCCAGGATGTGCAGACCGCAAAATTCGGCGATCTGCTCAAAGCTGAGCGATGTATTATCAACGAGCCAGGACGCGGTCGCGTGCGGCATGAGCGGCTGGGCCACGGGAAACTCCTTAAAAACGGAAAGGGCCGCCCCTTTCGGAGCGGCCACTTGTGCTGGGCGACAGTGTAGAGCGGTTGTCGGGGGAGGGCAAGCGTGTCGCTGGGACAGATCAGGCCGCAATGGACTCGGGATGATCGACCGGCACCAGCGCGCCGAGAAATTGCCGGGCGCTGGCCTCCCAGGTGAAGGTTTGGCCGTAAGCGGCGCAGGCGGCGCGATCGCGCGTTAGCGCCGCCTCGATGGCGCGATCGAGATTTTCGTCCATCGCGCCGACCTGTGCGTTCAACACATCGACCGGCCCCGTCACCGGGAAGGCGGCAACGGGCGTGCCGCAGGCCAGCGCCTCGATCATCACCAGCCCGAACGTGTCGGTGCGGCTGGGGAAGACGAACACGTCGGCGGCGGCATAAGCGGCGGCAAGATCGTCCCCGAACAGCGATCCCAGGAAATGGGTATCGGGGAAGCGCGCGGTCAGCGCGGCGCGTGCCGGTCCGTCGCCCACCACCACCTTGGTGCCGGGATAAGACGAGGTAAGGAACGCCTCGATATTCTTCTCGATCGCAACGCGCCCGACATAAAGTTGGATCGGGCCTTTGCCTTCATCCTTCAGCGCCTGAATCGCCGGATGCGGCGCGAGACGCGGGCTGAAGGTCGAAAGATCGACGCCGCGGCCCCAATGGCGGATCTTGGTGAGATCGTGCGATTTCAACGTCGCCGCGATCGATGGCGTCGAAGCGAGGATCGATTGGGCCGGCCAATGGAACCAGCGGATATAGCGCCATACCCATTCCGGGTTCACGCCGGTGCGTGCCGAGACGTAATCGGGGAATTGTGTGTGATAGGCGGTGGTGAAGGGAAAGCCGCGCGTCAGGCACCAGCGCCGCGCCGCCAGGCAAACCGGCCCCTCGGTGGCGAGATGGATGGCGTTGGGCGCGAAATCGGCGAGCATTTTGCCGACCGTTCCCGTGCTGGCGAAAGCGAGGCGTATCTCAGGATAGGTCGGGCAGGGCAGCGAATAGAACAGGTCGGGCGAGACGATCAGCACTTCATGCCCCTGACGCTCAAGCTCTGCGCGCACCGCCTGCAGCGTGCGCACGACTCCATTCACCTGCGGGCTCCACGCGTCAGTGGCGATCGCGATGCGCACGCCGGTCAGGCCGCCATCATCTCGATCTTCGCCGTCGGGCGCGCTTTCGCTCGCGCGGCGATCTCGTCGGCCCAGTGGAGCAACTCCATCCGTCCGTCGAAATGTTCGACCAGGGCGGTGCAACCCTCGACCCAGTCGCCATCGTTATAATATTCCACCCCGCCGATATCGCGGAATTCGGCGGTATGAATGTGGCCGCACACCACGCCATCAACGCCGCGCGAACCGGCGGCCTGCGCGACGATCTCTTCGAAATTGGAGATGAACTGCACCGCGTTCTTCACCTTGGCCTTGGCGTGCTTTGACAGCGACCAATACGGCAAGTTGAAGAAGCGGCGGTACGCATTCACCCAGCGGTTGAGAGCCATCATGAATTCATACGCTACATCGCCGACATGCGCCAGCCAGCGATGCGCCAGCGTGATCGCATCAAATTCGTCGCCGTGGAGCACCAGCAGACGGCGGCCATCGGCGGTTTCGTGGATCGCCTTGCGCCGGATCGCGACGCCACCGAAATCGAGCCCGGTGAACTGACGCATCACCTCATCATGGTTGCCGGGGATGTAGATTACCTCGGTGCCGCGCTTGGCGCGCTTGAGCAGGCGCCACACCACGTCGTTATGCGCGGCGGGCCAGTAGAAGCGCTTCTTCAGCCGCCAGCCATCGATAATGTCGCCGACGAGATACATCCGCTCGCTGTCAACATGGTCGAGAAAGTCGATCAGCATGTCGGCGTTGCAGCCGCGCGTGCCGAGGTGGATGTCTGAAATCCAGATCGTGCGGTAGCGGCGGCGTTCGCTCGTCGCGCGCTCGGGGATGGTCGGGTGCGAGTTGGCGAAGTCCGCGAAATCGGCGATCGTGCCGCCCGAAAGGCCGTTCATGGCAATCTTGGTGACAGCGTCCATAGCGTTGAAACCTTCGCGAAACCTTTGGCTGATCTCCAGCTATGGCGACGGAATGTTACAATCGGAATCGTGGACCTTCACGCAACTGTCACATGGGCAAGTGTCCGGGTTGGTCGGCGACGCGGGCGAGCCAAGCGGTGACCGCAGGATAGCGGCTGAGCTGGAACCCGCCATCCTCCGCGACATGGGTATAGGCATAAAGCGCAATGTCGGCGACGGTGAAGCGCCCGGCGGCCAGGAACGGAGTCTGCACCAGATGCGCGTCCATCAGCGCCAGCGCGGCTTCTCCCGCCGCCTGCTTGCCAGGGATGAGTGTGCGCTGAAAGTCGGTAAGCCGGTCTTCCCCAACGAAAGCGCGCCAGAAGCGCAAGGTCGCGATGTTAGGCTCGTGATTATACTGTTCCCAGAACATCCAATGCAGCATGTCGGCACGGTCGAACCGCTCGTGCGGGATCAGCGGCGATCCATCGGCGAGGTACAGGCACGCGGCGCCGCTCTCGGGCAAATAGTCATCGCCAATCTGCAACACCGGGATGCGACCGTTGGGATTGACGCTTTCGAGAAACGCAGGCGAGCGCGTTTCGCCGTTCTGGATATCATAGCTACGCCGTTCGAGCGCGATGCCGACATGCGCGGCAGTCAGGCGAATCTTGTAGCAGTTTCCGGAAACGGGGTCTTCGTGGAGGATCAGATTGGCCATTGTTCGCGCGCGCCTTGGATCGTCTGAGACGGATCTGTAGGCGGTTCGATCACGTGGGACCAGTTTTGCTTTTAATCCCGTGCGGCGGGAGTCGGATGGGTTTCCGCCATCACCTCGGCGATCAAGTCCTTGCGGCTGAGTTTGCCGATCATCGTCTTGGGCATGGTCAACCGGATTACGACCGCATCCACCCGCTCATGACGGCCGAGTTGCGGATTAAGCCAGTCGCGCAGAGCCTCCCCCGTCACGTCGGCGCCGTCGTTCAACGTAACATAGGCGCGGGGCTGTTCCCCGCGATAGGGATCGGGGATACCGATCACCATCGCCTCCTTCACCGCCGGATGGTGATGCAAGATCCCCTCGATTTGGCTCGGGAAGACCTTGAAACCCGACACGGCGATCATGTCTTTCAACCGATCGACGATCCGCACGAAACCGTCGGCATCGATCGCGCCGACATCGCCGGTGCGCAGCCAACGCCCGCTGGCGGTCGTCAGGAATACGTCGGCATCGGCGTCGGGCCGGTTCCAATAGCCCTGCATGATCTGCGGCCCCATCGCGACGATCTCGCCCGGCTCGCCCTCCGGTGGGTCCTGCGTCGGATCAGCCTTGTCGACCAGGCGCAACCATGTTCCCGGAATCGGTTGGCCGATCGTTCCGGTTTTGCCTTCGTCCTCATAGGGGTTGGCCGACAGCACGCCCGAACTTTCCGACAGGCCATAGCCTTCGACGACGGTCGCGCCGGTCACCTTTTCGAATTTTGCCTTCAGTTCGGCGGCAAGCGGCGCACCGCCTGAAATACAGATGCGCAGCGAGGAAAAATCGGTTGTCGCGATCTTGGGATGATCGAGCAGTGCCTGGTACATCGTCGGTACGCCGGGCAGGGCGGTTGCCTTTGTGCGGCCGATGGCGGCGAGTACGGCCCCCGCCTCGAAGCGCGGCAGCATGACGATACAGCCACCGTTGAGCACGGTGCGGTTGAGCACGCAGGTGTTGGCGAAGACGTGGAACAGCGGCAACACGCCAAGGATTCGGTCGGGCGGGCCGGGATGGGGATCGATCGCCATCACTTGCCGGGCATTGGCCGACAGATTCTGGTGGGTGAGCGCCGCGCCCTTGGGCACGCCCGTCGTGCCGCCGGTATATTGGATCAGCGCCACGTCCCGTTCGGGGTCGATGGTGGCGAGGCGGTGCCTGCCGTCATTGGCAATGAGGTGCGAAAAGGCGATGACGCGCGGGTCGTGCGGACGCGGTGTCACCTCCGCGCGTTTGAACAAGCGATAGAAAATGGATTTCGCACTCGGCAACGCACCCGCGATCGACCCGACGATGAGGCGTTCCAGCCCGCTTCCGTCGAGCACCTTCAACGCCGTTGGCAATAACGCGCTGGCCGAGAGCGTGAACAGCACACGCGTTCCTGAATCGGCGACCTGATGTTCCAGTTCCGCGACCGTATAGAGCGGTGAAAAATTGACGACGGTCGCGCCGAGTTTGAGGATGCCGTAATAGGCAGCGAGATAATGCGGCACGTTGGGCAGGAACAGGCCGATACGGTCGCCTGGCCCATAGCCGAGCGCTTGCAGGCCCGCGGCCACGCGGTTTGCCCCGTCCAGCGTCTCGGCATAGCTGAAATGGCGCCCGAGAAAATCGATCAGCGGAGCCTTGCCCGCCGCAGCAGCGGCGCGGTCGAACAGGTCGACCATCGAGAGCGGCGGAAACGCGCTCTCCCAAGGGTTTGGATGACGATAGGATTGGCGCCAGATGGCTTCAGGAGAGCTCATTGACAAGCGTGTAAGCAGGCTTTTCGTCGCCCGCAAGCATCAGGAAAGGTGGGTGCCCGTCCAGGTTACCAACACCGACACGGCCACCAGGCCAAGGTCGAGTGCCGCCCTGATCTGGTGCGGCGCGCGATCCGTAGCGTCATGCGTCAGGATTTTGATGTCGGCGGTCGGATGACGGGCAAGTGCGATCACCGCCAAACCTGCAAGGATTCCAATCGTGATGCGACGATTGCGCAAGGCAGGCTCCTTCTTGCGCGCATCTTATCGTTAATACCGAGTCGTCGCAAGGTCGCGGGTGATTCGGATGATTCGGGTCAGGCGGCGCAGCGGTCGGGCAATTGGCGACCGCGCACGCGGTCGCGGCCCGCGGACTTGGCTTCGAACAGGGCGCGGTCGGCACAGGCATAAAGCGCCTTCCAGTCGACTTCGCGCAAGAGCGGCCCGGTGCAAGTGCCGATGCTCGCAGTCACGGTGACATCATAGGGCATTCGCCCCGCGCGCAGCTTGGCAAGGATGTCGCGGGGCTCGATCGAGGATTCCACCGATGCCACGACGGCAAATTCCTCGCCGCCGATCCGCGCCACGGCCGCTCCGGGTGGAAGCGAATCCTGCAACGTTTTTGCAAAGACGCGCAACACTTCATCGCCACCATCATGGCCGATGGTTTCGTTCACGCGCTTGAAATGGTCGAGATCGGCGATCAGCAACGTCTGCTCGCCGCTCCGCCCGATTACGTCGTTGAGAAAGGCGCGGCGATTGAGCAGGCCGGTCAGCGGGTCGGTGTCGGCAAGCAGGCGCGCAGCGATTTCGCCCTCCCGCGCGGCATCGCGTTCGCGGTTCAACATCCGGATGCGGTAGGCAACCGCGATGCTCGACAGCAATGCTTCGATCGTCATCGAGGCAATTGTCGAATTGTCGAGCCAGAAACTCCAGCCAATCAGGCTCAGCGAACTGGCCACGCGCAAACAGGCCAGTGCAATCGGCGCGCCCCAGGCGAGCCAGAACATCCACAGATAATCGCTCCGGACTCGCCAGGCGCGCCACAGGAGCGGTGCCGCCAGCGTCATTTGCGCCATAAAGGCAAAGGCGAAAACACGGTCCAGCACCCAAGGCGCGGCGGGCGCGAAGAGCGCGAAGGCGAGGGTCGCCACGATCATGCCGCCGGAGGTGATCCGGGCCAGATGTCCAAGGCGCCCGGCAAACACGCGTGGCTCGAAAAAGGCGCGGGCAAAGGCAAAAGCCGCAACCGCAGCGATGCCCAACGCCAGGTAATTTATCCGGATTCGGTCATTATTGGCAATGTCGGGCCACGCCCAGGCAAGCGCGCCCGACGAGGACAAGGCATACAGCAACATGGCCGAAACCATTGCGCAATAGGCGATGAGGAAACGGTGGCGCATCACCACCCACAACGCCAGATTGTACGTCAGCATCGCAATGCAGAGCCCGGCGAATGCCGCATAGAGCGCGGCCAGCCGCAAGTTGGCGCTGATACTTTGATCGGGCGTTTCGATCCGTGCATCGCGCAGGATTCCGCGTAAATTGCCGGCATCTTCAACGTGCCAGAGCACCCGGACCAGCGGCGCAGCGCGCGCAGCGAGAGGAAATTCGATGATCGCGCCGAGCTGCATGTGGCGCGAGGCTCCGTGCTGATCGAGCGTCGCCGATACAATTTTGCCATCGCCATACAGGGCGTAAAACGTAACGCGGTTTTGCCACAGGCTTGCGACGCGGAGGGCAACGGGGCCGGTGCGCCTGATTGGCGGGGAAATGGCCCAGAAGTCTCCTCGCTTGAAGGCACCTTGCGACGAATGGCAGTCGAACGCGGCACGATCCTGTAAAAGTTGGTGCACCGTCATGTCCGGCTGCGCGCGGACGATACAGACAGGCAGAGCCTTGCTCACCCCCGCCGCATCTGCCGCAGGCGCGAACAGTGCTAAAATCGAAAACAGAACGCTGGACAAAATCACACGGTACATGGTGGGGGCGTACCCTGCTTAACCCAAAGATAGAGTAAAGAGCACCTTTGTCATGCTGCGAAGCGCCGGCTCCCAGGGGGAGCCGTTGCCGGGGAGGGGGCGCGTCGATTTTGACACGATACCGCGAGCGCAGGGGCCGTATCGGTCGATAAGGCGGTTAAGGTCGCTATCAAACACCAGCGTGGTCTATATCAGAATAAATACGGTTGACGCCCGATGTTATTGGATCGGTCCGCAGGAAGCCTGTGCTCCGATAATTGTTTTGTGTTGACCCGATAATTTATGTACACCATCATGGTCGATGAGATTCGGTACATTGATCTTGATTTTATCCGTTCTTGGCGGATGTGTCGCAGTGCCGCATAATAAACGGTACGGCGATCACCTGTATTTCGGCTTTGTACGTGTAAAATATACTTCTGATAACAATTTCATTGCGACAGAAGATGTTAAGGCATTGGGCCTTGGTTTCGATGGAGCGTTGTTTTTCGGCTGGCGTGACAGTCACTATGTCTTTGCTCGGCCGGATGAGTGTCGCGTAATCATTGTTGTCCGCGATCATGCCGACCTTGCGAGCGTCGAAAGGATCGCCAAATCGACGGAGGGGGCATGTATTACCGGTTCTCAGGCATCGCAGGCCTCGCGCTGATCCTGGCGGGATGCGCGACACCGCAGCACACGAATTTGCTGATTTTCGGCACAAACACCCAGGTCGGGCTGAAAGTCGGTGCCGACGCGACGCAATCCCCGAGCATCCAGGTCGGCTATAATCGGCAAGAGCTGGTATTGATGCCGCTGCTCGCCAATACCCACCGGGTGAATGGCGGAGCGGCGGACGGAACACTCTATCCGTGCGCGGTGGAAACGGCGGTCGACAAGGGCGAGACGCTGCCGACGAATTGCAAGTTCGTCGGAAATGACGGCCCCAACAAGCAGGATGTGCCGTCCGTTATGGCCAGCTTCGGTGCCAAGTTCGACGCGAGCAAGGAGGGCACCGACGCCAAGGCAGGTGGGGCCATAGCGCAATATTTCGCAACCGGGCTCGCCGCGCGCGAATTGGCGCGGAGCGGCGGTGCTGCCGCAGTCGCAACCGGGGAGGCCGCCGCGACGGCGAGTTCATCGGCGCCGCTCGCGGACCGGGTCAGCTATGCAGGATCGGTGGCCAAGGCACTTTCGGATGCGGCATCGGTCACGGATGCGACCCTCGCCGGCGATCTGACGAAACTCGATACGGCAAGCAATTCCAGCGGTCGCTTCGGAATCGCCTGTGCGGGTTTGACCAAAGCCGCCTGCGTTACCGAGATCGAAGCCTTTAAGCATCCCGCTTTGGTGACGATGCCTGCCCGTGTCTGGCCGGTGGCGGCTGCCTATAAATTCCAATAACTGGGGGATGCCCGATGGTTGCCAATGTAACGCCACCAATTGGCTATGTGACAATCTACAATGACAAGGCCGTGGCTTTGGCCGCGAGAGATCGATTGCGTAGCAACGGCACGTACGCGGATGTCTATGGCGGAGCGTCAAAGGTGCTCGTTGCTGAAGATTACAGCACCTCCGGCGGGCACGATTTCATCGCTTCGGATCCCGGGAACGCCGCCGTTTTTATTCTTGTCGCAGCAATGATGCACTTGCAGCCGTAATTGGCGCGCGCTGAGAGACCGTCAACCTGAGAAAATCGGCGAGTCCGCAGTGTGCGGACTCGCCCGATAGGTTTACTTGGCGGGGGTGGCGTCCTTTTCGGCCTTCGAAGCGGCACCCTTCTTCTTCGGCTTCTTCGGCGGCGCCGCAGTGATTTCGAACGACAGCGCGCCGTCCTTCATCTTCACCGTTACCTCGCCACCGTGGACCAGCTTGCCGAACAGCAATTCCTCGGCAAGCGGCTGCTTGATCTTCTCCTGGATCAGGCGGCCCATCGGGCGCGCACCGTAGAGCTTGTCATAGCCCTTGGCGGTGAGCCACGTCTTCGCCTCATCGTCGAGGTTGATGTGGACGTTGCGGTCGGCCAGTTGCAGTTCGAGCTGGAGGATGAACTTGTCCACCACCCGCGCCACGACTTCGGTCGGCAGGTAGCCGAACGGCACGATCGCATCCAAGCGGTTGCGGAATTCGGGCGTGAACATTTTCTGCACCGCCTGCTCGTCCTCGCCCTCGCGGGTGAGGTTGCCGAAGCCGAGCGTTTCGCGCGCCATGTCGCTGGCACCCGCATTGGTCGTCATGATGAGGATGACGTTGCGGAAATCGACCGTCTTGCCGTGCTGGTCGGTCAGCCGCCCATTGTCCATCACCTGCAACAGGATGTTGAACAGGTCGGGATGGGCCTTCTCGATTTCGTCGAGCAGCAGCACCGAATGCGGTTGCTGGTCGATCGCGTCGGTCAGCAGACCACCCTGGTCGAACCCGACATAGCCCGGCGGCGCACCGATCAGCCGCGAGACCGAATGGCGTTCCATATATTCGGACATGTCGAAGCGCTGGAGCGGAATGCCCATGATATGCGCGAGCTGCTTGGCGACTTCGGTTTTACCAACGCCGGTCGGGCCGGTGAACAGATAGTTGCCGATCGGCTTTTCCGGATCGCGCAGGCCAGCCCGGCTGAGCTTGATCGCGGACGCAAGCTTTTCGATCGCGGCATTCTGCCCGAACACCACGCGCTTGAGATCGGTTTCGAGCGATTCGAGCGCCTTGGTGTCGTCGGTCGAGACGGATTTTGGCGGAATGCGCGCCATCGTCGCGATCACGGCTTCGATCTCGCGGCTGGTGATGGTTTTCTTGCGCTTGGCAAAGGGCACGAGCATCTGCATCGCGCCGACCTCGTCGATCACGTCGATCGCCTTATCGGGCAGCTTGCGGTCGTTAATATAACGCGCGCTCAGCTCCACCGCCGACTTGATCGCGTCGGGGGTGTATTTGACTTTGTGATGCTCCTCGAAGGCCGAGCGCAGCCCGGTCAGGATCTTGACCGTATCCTCGATCGTCGGCTCGTTCACGTCGATCTTCTGGAAGCGCCGCAGCAGCGCACGGTCCTTCTCGAAATGGTTGCGGAACTCCTTGTAGGTGGTCGAGCCGATACAGCGGATCGTTCCGCCCGACAGCGCGGGCTTGAGCAAATTGGACGCGTCCATCGCGCCGCCGCTGGTCGCGCCTGCGCCGATTACGGTGTGGATTTCGTCGATGAACAGGATCGCATCGGGCAATTTCTCGAGTTCGTTGACGACCGCCTTCAGCCGTTCCTCGAAATCGCCGCGATAGCGCGTGCCGGCCAGCAAAGCGCCCATATCGAGCGAATAGATGACCGCGGGCAACAGCACCTCGGGCACTTCGCCCTCGACGATCTTGCGCGCCAGGCCCTCGGCGATGGCGGTCTTGCCGACGCCGGGATCGCCGACATAAAGCGGGTTGTTCTTGGAACGACGGCACAGGATCTGCACCGTGCGATCGACCTCGGGCCCGCGTCCGATCAGCGGATCGACCTTGCCCTTCTTGGCCTTTTCGTTGAGATCGACGCAGAATTGCTTGAGCGCGCTTTCGCTCTTGCCCTTCTCACCCTGCTTTTGCGGCTTTTCCTCGTCGACGCCCTTGGGCGTGCTGGCTTCCGGAGCAGGCGTGCCCTTGCCGACACCGTGGCTGATGAAGCTGACCGCATCGAGGCGGCTCATGTCCTGCTGCTGCAGGAAATAGACGGCGTAGCTCTCGCGCTCGCTGAACAGCGCGACAAGCACGTTCGCCCCGGTCACTTCGTCGCGGCCCGAGGACTGGACATGGAGGATCGCGCGCTGGACGACACGCTGGAAGCCGCTGGTGGGCGAAGGGTCGGTCGCGGCGTCGACCTTGAGCGCCTCAAGCTCGGTATCGAGATAATGCTTCACCGTGGCGGTCAACTCGGCGGTGTCCACGCCGCAGGACTGCATCACCTTGGAGGCATGTTCGTCATCGATCAGCGCGAGCAGCAAGTGCTCGAGCGTGGCATATTCGTGCCGACGCGACGACGCAGCCTCTAGGGCCTTGTGCAGCGTGGTTTCCAGCGCGGAGGCGAAGGATGGCATTTGTCTTTACTCCATGCGGGCCACGAAAGACGGGCGGCCCTTTCCTGCTATGTCGGAAGGCAGGACGCCCGCATCAAGCACTTGAAACACGTCGCGGCATTTCCTCGGCGCCGCGACGAAACCCCTCATGACTTGAATAGGTCGTTCGCGCTTGCCCGATGGTTAACGGCGTTTTGTATTTTTGCTCGGGTGCGCGCCACTTCCGCCTCCAGCGCGACGATGCGCGCTTCCAGTTCCTTGACCGACAGCGGGTCAAGGTCCTGTACGATCAGCGCGGCGAGCGGATCGCCCGCGCGTTTCGGGAGAATCTCGTCGAGGTCCATAAGCAGGATCGTTGACCCGGCGGCGCGCCATGTCAATAAGGCGCGCAAAGCAAAACAGGGCGCACGACCGATGGACGGTATTCCGACAACGATGCGAGCGATCGACCCGGACGTGCCGGGCGGGCCCGAGGTGCTGCGCGTGGTGCAGCGCCCGGTGCCGACACCGCGTGCCGATGAAGTGTTGATCCGCGTCGTCGCGGCGGGGGTGAACCGGCCCGATGTGTTGCAGCGCAAGGGTGCCTATCCACCGCCGCCCGGCGCACCCTCGATCCTTGGGCTCGAGGTGTCCGGCACGATCGTCGCACAGGGAGCCGATGTCGCGATCGATATGACAGGCCAACCGGTGTGCGCATTGCTGGCGGGTGGCGGCTATGCCGAATATGTCGCGGTGGCGGCGGGGCAGGTGCTGCCGGTGCCCAACGCGCTGTCGATGGTCGAGGCGGCGGCCTTGCCCGAAACGCTGTTCACCGTGTGGACCAATCTGTTCGAGCGCGCTTATGCGACCGAGGGCGACACCGTGCTGGTGCATGGCGGCACCAGCGGCATCGGCACGATGGCGATCGCGTTGGGGGCGATTTTCGGGCTGGAGGTGATCGTTACCGCTGGCTCCGACGACAAATGCGCGGCGGCGGTCGCGCTGGGTGCCGCCCATGCGATCAATTACAAGACCGAAGACTTTGTCGAACGCGTCGCCGAGATTACCGGCGGCAAGGGGTGCGCGGCGGTGCTCGATATGGTGGGCGGCGATTATGTGGCGCGCAACCTCAAGTGCCTGGCCGACGATGGCCGCCATGTCTCGATCGCGGTGCAGGGCGGGTTGATGGCGACGATCCCGATCTTCGACATCATGCGGAAGCGGTTGACGCTTACCGGATCGACGCTGCGTCCGCGCGATGCGGCGTTCAAGGGGCTGGTCGCCGACGAACTGCACGACATGGTGTGGCCGCATGTCGCGGCGGGGCGGTTGAAGCCTGTCCTGGATCGCACCTTTACCCTGGAAGACGCCCCCGCCGCCCATGCGCGGATGGAGGCAGGCGACCATGTCGGGAAGATCGTGCTGACGCTGGATTGATCCGGGGGGGGGGGGCACTCAGGCGCTCACCCCACCACCGTCTTCAAATTCATGAACTCATGTAACCCATAGGGGCCAAGCTCGCGTCCGTGGCCCGAGCGCTTGATCCCACCGAAGGGCGCATCGGGCCTGGACGCGAGCATCGCGTTGACCGCGATCATCCCCGCCTCGATATCGCGTTCGAAGCGCGCGCGCTCGGCGGGATCGTTGGTCCAGACCGAGGCACCAAGGCCGAATGGCACGGCATTGGCGAGGGCAATGGCGGCATCGAGGTCATCGGCCTTGAACAGCATCGCCACCGGCCCGAACACTTCCTCCTGCGCGACGGGGTGATCGACCGGCACATCGACAAGGATGCCCGCCGACAGATAGGCTCCCTTGCCGGGCAAGGGTTCGCCGCCAAACAGCAATTTGGCACCCGCCTCGCGAAACATCTGCAGTTGGTCCAGCACGGTCTGGAGCTGCGCCTCGCTCGACAAGGGCCCCATGTCGGTTGCCGCGTCCATCGGGTCGCCCGCGACCACCGCCTGCATTCCGGCGGAAAATTTCTCGAGGAAAACGTCATAGACCTGGGCATGGACGATCATGCGCTTGGCGCAGATGCACGACTGGCCGGTATTTTGAATGCGCGCGGTGACCGCAGTTTTGGCGGCAAGATCGAGGTTGGCCGAGGGCATGACGATGAACGGGTCCGATCCGCCCAGTTCGAGTACGACCTTTTTCAGCGCACGGCCCGCCGCCTCGGCGACGTGCATACCCGCGCCCTCGCTGCCGGTGAGCGTGACCGCGACGATGCGGTCGTCGGCGATGAGCGCGGCGACCTTGTCGGATTTGATCGGCAAATTCTGGAACAGACCAGCGGGCGCGCCGGCGGCGATCACCATGTCCTCGATCGCCGCCGCCACGCCCTGCACGTTGGAAGCGTGTTTCAACAGGCCGACATTGCCCGCCATGATCGTCGGGGCGAGGAAGCGCACCACCTGCCAATAAGGGAAATTCCACGGCATAATCGCCAGCACCGGCCCCATTGGGTGCCAGGTCGCGGTCGCCCCCTGGAACTGGCGCGGTTCCAGCATCGACGGGCCTTCCTGCGCATAATGGCGGAAACCCGCCGCGCATTTCTCGACTTCGGCGATGGCGGATTTCAGCGTCTTGCCCATTTCGCGCGTGGCAATCTCGGCAAGGCGGTGCGCGTTGGCATCGAACTGTTCGGCGATTCGCTCGAGCAGGGCGGCGCGCGTGGCATAATCCGTGACGCGCCACGCGCGAAACGCACTGCTTGCCCGCGCCAGCCGGGTTTCGATCTCGTCGCTGGTCAACTCCCGGAAGGATTGGCCGGGGATGCCGGTTGCCGGATCGATGCTGGTGAACATGCGGGAACTTCCTTATTGCGAATTGCACGACAAACGCATCGCGGCCCTAGCGTATCCTTGACCCCAAACACTCGCCTGCCGCATAGCTGACAAATGGATATAGCGATTGAAGAGCTGTCGTTCGAAGCGGCGTTAAAGGAATTGGAGGGGATCGTGGCAAGGCTCGAGAGCGGCGACGCGCCGCTCGACCAGGCGATTGCGCTGTACGAGCGCGGCGACAAATTGCGTCGTCGGTGCGATGATCGGCTCAATGCCGCGCAGGCGCGGATCGAAGCGATCCGCGCCGATAGCGAGGGGCGCGCCATCGGCACGCAGCCCTTTGCCGCGGGTTGAGGGCATGACCGCTACCCCCCTGTCGCTCGCTGCGGCCTTGTCGGACGTCGGTGCCGATATCGACCGGCGGCTGGACCAGTTTCTGGCGATTCCGGAAGATCCGCGCGCCAATCTGTATCGGGCGATGCGTCACGCCGCGATTGGCGGGGGCAAGCGGCTGCGCCCGCTGCTGGTGTTCGCGACCGGACGGCTGTTCAATCTCGACCGCGATGCGGTTGGCCGGTCGGGCGCGGCGATCGAGTGTATCCACGTCTATTCGCTGATCCATGACGATTTACCCGCGATGGACGACGATGACATGCGGCGCGGCAAGCCGACCGTCCACCGCGCCTTCGACGAAGCGACCGCAATCCTGGCAGGCGATTCGCTGCACGCGCTGGCCTTCGAAATTCTGGCCGATCCAAACACGCATCCCGATCCGTTCGTGCGCAGCGAACTCGTGCTTGATCTGGCGCGTGCGGCGGGCCCGGCGGGCATGGCGGGTGGTCAGGCGATGGATTTGGAGGCCGAGAAATCGACCTTCGATTTGCCGACGGTCACGCGATTGCAAGCGCTGAAGACCGGCGCGCTGATCGCCTGTTCGGTCGAAGCGGGCGCGATCCTCGCCAAGGTGCCGCCCGAGGGGCGCACGGGTTTGCGCGGCTATGCTCGTGACGTGGGGCTTGCTTTCCAGATTGCCGACGACATCCTCGATGTCGAGGGCGACGAGGCTGCAGTCGGCAAGAAGCTCGGCAAGGATGAGGGGGCGGGCAAGGAAACCTTCCTGTCGTTGCTTGGCCTTGACCGTGCCCGCGAACAGGCGCGGATGCTGGTCGATCAGGCGATCGAGCATCTCCACGCCTTTGGCCCTGAGGCCGATTTGCTGCGCGACATCGCGCGCTTCACGCTCGAGCGCGACCGGTGACGATTCGCACCGGGGTCTATCCCGGCAGCTTTGATCCGTTGACGCTCGGGCATATGGACATCATCCGGCGCGGGGCGAAGCTGGTCGATCGGTTGGTCATCGGGGTTACCACCAACCCGTCCAAATCCCCGATGTTCACAATCGCGGAGCGTATGGCGATGGTCCAGCGCGAAATCGAAGGCGTGGCGGGGGAAATCCATGTCGTCAGCTTCGATTCGCTACTGATGGATTTTGCCGAGCGCGAGGGGGCGAAGGTGATTGTGCGCGGGCTGCGTGCCGTTGCCGACTTCGAATATGAATATCAGATGGCGGGGATGAACCAGCAAATCAATCCGCGCGTCGAGACAGTGTTCCTGATGGCGGACGTTTCGTTGCAGCCGATTGCCAGCCGCCTGGTCAAGGAAATCGCGCTTTACGGCGGGCCGATCGACCGTTTTGTCACTCCCGCCGTTGCGCTGGACGTGGCGGCGCGGGTCGACAAGATTGGCCGCAAGGGCACGCGGCCCTAATATGGTCGCTTTCGCGCGCCACGTTCAGATTGGCGCAAGCGGCGACTTGGTCTAAGCGCGGGTCCACACCGAGTTTTTCGCGGGGAAATGATGCGTTTCGTTACCACCTTTCTGGTCTTCATCCTCGCGTTCGTCGCCGGGCCCGCCTTTGCCGCCAAAAAGAAGCCGGACCCCAAGAGCGCGGTCGTCACCACTGTCGGTCGACCCGACATTCCCTCGGCGAGCGACCCGGAGAATTTGCTCTATCTCGACTTGTCGACTGGTGGCCGCGTGGTCATTTGGCTGCGGTCGGACGCTGCGCCCAAGATGGTCGAACGCGTCAAGACGCTGACCCGGCAGCATTTTTATGACGGGCTGCTGTTCCACCGCGTAATCGAAGGGTTTATGGCGCAGACCGGCGACCCCAAGGGCGACGGTACGGGCGGATCGAAGCTGCCCGACGTTCCGGCCGAGTTCAACTGGCTGCCGCACGTGCGCGGTGCCGTGTCGGCGGCGCGCGAGGGATCGGCTGAGGGCGCGACCGTCGAGGAAGTGACCAAGGCCGAAAACAGCGCCAACAGCCAGTTCTTCATCGTGTTCAACCCGATATTGAAGATCGACCGCAAATACACCGTCTTTGGCCGCGTCATCTCGGGCATGGACTATGTCGATGCGGTCGTGCGCGGAGAGCCGCCCGTCAACCCCTCGCGCATTCTCCATGCCTATATCGCGGCGGACAATCCCCCGGCTTATGCGCCTCCTCCGCCAGCGCCCGTGGTTGCGCCTGCAACGCTCGCGCCCGCCACGCCGGTGTTGCAGCCTGCGCCCAAGGCCGCGCCGAAGAAGAAGGCCGCCTGAACCGCTGATACCTGCCACGACGGGGGGAGTACCGTCATGAAGGTCGATCTGTTCGACTTCGTTTTGCCGCCGGAGTGCATCGCGCTGCGCCCGGCGTCGCCGCGTGACAGTGCGCGGCTGCTCGTGCTGGATGGCGCTGCCACGCTTGATTGGCATGTTGGCGATTTGCCCGCCGCGTTGCGCGCGGGCGACATGCTGGTGTTCAACGATACGCGCGTCATCCCTGCGCAATTGGAGGGAAGGCGAGGCGATTCGCGGATTGGCGCGACGCTGCACAAGCGCGAGGGGCCACGGCGGTGGCGCGCCTTCATCCGCAATGCGCGGCGGCTGCGCGATGGCGACGAAATCGATTTCGGCAATGGCGTGGCCGCTTATGCCCGCGACCGCGGCACGGATGGCAGCTTCGCGCTCGATTTTTCGGGTGACGAGCCGGTCGAAGTGTTGCTGGAACGCGCGGGCCGGATGCCATTGCCGCCCTACATCGCCGCGCGCCGCCCCGCCGATGCGCAGGACGCCGACGATTACCAGACGATGTTCGCCGCCGAAAAGGGCGCGGTCGCGGCACCGACGGCGGCGTTGCACTTCACCCCCGACCTGATGGCGACGCTTGCGGAGGCCGGTATCGACCATGCGACGCTGACGCTGCATGTCGGTGCGGGCACGTTCCTGCCGGTCAAAGCGGAGAACATAGCCGACCACAAGATGCACGCCGAATGGGGCCGTATCGACGCGCCGACCGCCGACCGGCTCAACGCGGTGCGCGCGCGTGGCGGGCGGGTGATCGCGGTCGGCACCACCAGCCTGCGCCTGATCGAAAGCGCGACCGGGGCAGACGGGGTAATTCGTCCCTTTGAGGGCGACACCGCGATCTTCATCACGCCCGGCTATCGCTTTAAGGGTATCGACGGGCTCGTCACCAACTTCCACTTGCCGCGATCGACATTGTTCATGCTGGTATCGGCGCTGATGGGCACCGAGCGGATGCAGGCCGCTTATGCCCATGCGGTGCGAGACGGCTATCGATTCTACAGCTATGGCGATGCCAGTCTGTTGCTGCCGAAGAGGGAGAAGTGATGCGCGCCGGTTCGGTCTTGCTGCTTGCGCTCGCCGCCCCGCTGTCGGCGCAAACCCTGTCCGTCGTTACGCCCCCGCCAGCCCGTCAGCCCGCGGCGACGATCGTGGTTGAACCGGCGGCAATGCTCATCGCCGCGTGTGACGGTGATGGCGACGGGCGCACCACGCGCGCCGAGCTCACCGCCTGTATCGCGCGCAGTTTCGCCGATGCCGACTCCGCGCATACCGGCTCGATCGGCTATATCGGGTTTAGCGACTGGGCGTTGAAATGGCTGGGGGATCGCAATGCGCTGCCAAGCCCGTTTGGCGTGGATAGCGACGG
This sequence comes from Sphingomonas sp., assembly GCF_041661885.1. Lineage (GTDB taxonomy): Bacteria > Pseudomonadota > Alphaproteobacteria > Sphingomonadales > Sphingomonadaceae > Sphingomonas. Next base: position 118,582 of record NZ_JBAZTL010000001.1, read on the forward strand.
TGACAACCGCATAACGCTTGCCGAATTGCAGACGCAGTTTTCCAGCCTGTTCGACCGTTTCGACACCAACAAGGATGGTGCGGTGACGCGGGCGGAACTGGTCACCATTCGCAGTGTCGCGGTTCCCCAGGGGGATGACGGCAAGCGCGGCCACCGCCGCCCCTCGCAATCGCGCTGAGATGACCATGCCCGATCCGCGCTATCGTCTGGTGATTTTCGATTTCGACGGAACGCTGGCCGATAGTGGGGACTGGTTCCTGTCGGTGGCCGACCATCTCGCCGACCGGTTCAAGTTCCGTAGGGTGGCACCCGAGGACGTGGCGTCGCTGCGCGGGCGCACGACGGGCGAAGTGATCCGTCATCTCGGTATTCCGCGCTGGAAATTGCCCAAGATCGGGCGCTACCTCCATCGCCTGTTGGCCGAACAGACCGACCGGATCGCCTTGTTCGAGGGCGTTACGCCATTGCTGCGGCAACTGGCGGACAATGGCGTGCGCATGGCGCTGGTCACCTCCAATGCCGAGCATAATGCCCGCGCCATCCTCGGCCCCGAAAATGCCGCGTTGATCGAATGGTTCGAATGCGGCGCGTCCCTGTTCGGCAAGGCACCGCGCTATCGCCGCGTGCTGCGCAAGAGCAAGGTTGCGATCGAGCATGTCATCTCGATCGGCGACGAGACGCGCGACGTGGTGGCGGCGAAGAAGGTCGGCATTTGTTCGGGCGCGGTGCTGTGGGGTTATGCCAATCGTGATGGGCTGGCGCGGCTCAACCCAGACGTCCTGTTCGAATCGCCCGATGAGGTGTTGCGGCTGTTGCTGGGCGAGCAGGCGACGCTCCTTGCCTGAGGAAGTGCGTGACTTGGCGCGCGCACCCGCGCTAACCGAAGCTATGTCCATTGCAGACGCGGCCGTCCCGGTCGAGCAGAGCTTCGTTCCGACCAGCCATAAGGGGCTGACCTATCCCTATGGCGGGGCCGAGCCAGCGCCCGGCGCGGTGATGCGCGCGGCCCCCGGCATTGGGTGGGTACGGCTGCACGTTCCGGGACCGCTCAAGCATGTCAATTGCTGGCTGCTCGACGATGCGGACGGGGTGGCGCTGGTCGATACCGGCATGAACACGCCCGAGGCGCGCGCGGCGTGGGAGGCTTTGGGGCAGGGGCCGCTGGCCGGTGTGCGGGTGACGCAGATGATCGGCACGCATTTCCACCCCGATCATATCGGGCTGGCGGGCTGGATATGCGACACGCATGGTTGCCCCTTGGTGATGACGCGTGGCGAATGGCTGACCGCGCGGATGCTGGTTGCCGATGCGCGCGATGCCGTGCCGAGCGAGATGATCGCCTTCTGGCGCGCGGCGGGGTGGGACGATGCGCAGATTGCCCATGCCAGCGAGCGTGGCTGGGCGGGGTTCCGACGGATCGTCACGCCGCTGCCGCTCGGCTACACCCGCGTCCAGCATGGCGATACGCGGCTGATCGGCGCGGTCGAGTGGCAGGTGGTGGTCGGGTCGGGGCACAGCCCCGAACATGCCTGTCTGTACGATCCAATCGGCAAGGTGTTGATTTCGGGCGATCAGGTGCTGCCGCGAATCAGCCCCAACGTGTCGCTCGGCGTGACCGAACCCGTGGCCGATCCGCTGGGCGAATGGTTCGATTCGATCGCGCGGTTGAAGGCATTGCCCGATGATGTGCTGGTGCTGCCGGGGCATGGCGATCCGTTTACCGGGCTGCACGCCAGGCTCGATGCGATGGACCGCGAACATCGCGAGCGGCTCGATGAGCTGGAGGCGTTCCTGGCCGAACCGCGTCGCGCGATCGATTGTTTTGGGCGGTTGTTCCGGCGCGCGATCGGGCCCGACATGCTCGGCATGGCAACGGGCGAAGCCCTGGCGCATGTCCGGCGGCTGGAGGTCGAAGGGCGCGCGGTGAAGACGATCGAGGACGGTGTATGGTGGTATCGCGCGGTGTGACGGGGTAGCGTGCGGTAACGCCTGCGAGGCGAATCGTTCGAGGAATTCCCATGTCCGATATGCGTGATCGCGCCATTCAGCTTTACGATGCCTTCACCCATGAACATCGCGACCGCCGCACGCTGTTGCGTGAGATGGTCGGGCTGGTCGGATCGGTGGCCGCTGCCGAAGTGCTGATCGCGGGGATTGCGGCTTCGCCCGCCGCCGCCTCGATCACCCAGCCCGATGATCCGGCGCTGGTGACGCGCACGGGGACCTATGCGGTTGGGCCGGGCAAGCAATTGACGGGCTATTTTGCGGCACCAAAGGATGCCAAACATGCGGGCGTCGTTATCGTCGTGCATGAAAATCGCGGGCTGAATGCGCATATCCAGGACGTTGCGCGGCGTGTGGCGTTGGCGGGTTTTTCGGTGATTGCACCCGATTTTCTGAGCGACCAGGGCGGCACCCCCGCCGACGAAAATGTCGCCCGCGAGATGATTGGCAAGGCCGATCTCGCTGCGATCATCGGGGAAGCCGTCGCCACGATTGGTGCGATGTCGGCGCAGCCGGGCGCGAACGGGAAGGTTGGCATTATCGGCTTTTGCTGGGGCGGTGCGCTCGTCAATCGCGTCGCGGTTGCTGCGGGCAATGCGCTGGCGGCGGGCGTCGCTTATTATGGCCCGGCACCCGATCCGGCCGAGGCGGGGGTCGTCGCGGCACCGTTGTTGCTGCATTATGCCGGCAAGGATGCCCGCGTTGCGGCCACCGGCGAGCCGTGGGTCGCGGCGCTCAAAGCGGCGGGCAAGGACGTGGCCGCTTATACTTATGACGGTGTCGATCACGCCTTCAACAACGATACTTCGGCGGAACGGTATAACAAACCTGCCGCCGATTTGGCGTGGGAGCGGACGATCGCTTTCCTGCACCGGCATCTTGACGGATAAGGGCGATTCGTTCCACCAATGTTCCCGAGAGTCGCTAGGCGCTATTTGGGGGAGCATGATCGTGGCGGAACTGACCTTTTACACCAACCCGATGTCGCGCGGTCGGATCGCGCGCTGGATGCTTGAAGAAGTCGGTGCGCCCTATGAGACGGTGCTGCTCGATTACGCGACGACGATGAAGCAGGAGCCGTATCTGTCGGTCAACCCGATGGGGAAAGTGCCCGCAATCGTCCATAACGGGCATGTCGTCACCGAATGTGCGGCGATTTGCGCCTATCTCGCCGATGCGTTTCCCGAGGCAGGCCTGGCTCCGGCGACTACGGAGCGGGCGGACTATTATCGCTGGCTGTTCTTCGCTGCGGGGCCGCTGGAACATGCGATCACCAACCGCTCGCTCGGGGTGACGCCGACCGACGCGCAACAACGCATGGCGGGCTATGGTTCGTACGATCTCGCGGTCGATACGCTGGAAAAGGCAGTGTCGGCGCATCGCTATTTCGCGGGGGACAGCTTTACGGCTGCGGACGTCTATGCCGGATCGCAAGTCGCCTGGGGTGTGCAATTCGGTACGCTGCCCAAGCGCGCGGCATTTGAGGATTATCTGGGGCGGGTGCAGGAACGTGCGGCCTATCGCCGGGCTCACGAGATCGACAATGCGCTGATGCCGGCACCTGCATCGGCGGGGTAACGCTTGGTGCAGGAGCAGGTGGCCCTGCTTTCGCGATACGCCCGATCAGGCGGGAGGATTGCCACGAACGCGCCGTCCCGGGAGCGCCGCCATTATCGCGGCGCGCCACGCCGGGGTGGCGCTGCCCCATTGTGCGATTTCGTCGAGCGAGCGCGCGCAGCCTTCGCATAGGCCGATGACGGGATCGATTTCGCACCGGCTGACGCAGGGGCTTTGGATCGGCGGCAAAACTGAGTCGGTGCCCGGATCGGCCACGCTCAGTCGGTCAGGGTCAATTTGGCCAGCAGGAAGTTCGGCATCGGGCCGTTCCAGCCGCCATCATCGACCGCATCGATTGGCTCCAGCGGCTCTGCGCGGACAGTCGGTGCGTTGCGCGGCGGGCGGCTGTCGCGTGCGGGGCGATCCTCGCGCGGCGCGCGGGCTTCGCGTGCGGGGCGTTCGGCACGGGGCGGACGTGGAGCGCGGGCGGGGCGCTCGGCCTCGACCGGAGCATCCTCGGCGTCAACCGGGGCTGCGGCGGACTTGGTGGCAGCCTTGGGACGCCGACGTGTTTTCGGGGCAGCCTCGCGCGGCGCTTCTGGTGTGTCGTCGGGAGCGAGGGTAGTGCCGGTCTCGTAGCGCTCGATCTTCAGACCGGTCAGCTTTTCGATATTCTGGATGTTTTCGGCGTCGTCGGGCGTCGCGAAGGTGAAGGCGATGCCGGTCGCGCCCGCGCGGCCGGTACGGCCGATGCGGTGGACATAATCGTCGGGGTGCCACGGCGCGTCATAGTTGAAGACGTGGCTGACGCCCTTGATGTCGATGCCGCGCGCGGCGACGTCGGAAGCGACGAGGATCTTGATCTCGCCCTTCTTGAAACGATCGAGTTCGGCGATGCGCTGCGCCTGCTCCATATCGCCGTGGATTTCACCCGAAGCGAAACCCGCCCGCTGCAGCGCCTTGTTGAGCTCGCGCACCGTCGTCTTGCGGTTGGAGAAGATGATGCCGGTCTGCACGTCTTCCGAGCGCAGCAGCGCAATCAGCGTATCGCGCTTCTTGGCGGCGGAAACGTTGACCAGCCACTGCTTGATGTTGACGTTGGCGGTCGCGGGCCGCGCGACCTCGATCGTCTTGGGATTGTCGAGAAACTTGTCGGCGAGCTTCTTGATCGGCGGCGGCATCGTTGCCGAGAACAGCAACGTCTGCCGTGTCTTGGGCAATTTGGTGCAGATTTCCTCGATATCGGGGATGAACCCCATGTCGAGCATCCGGTCGGCCTCGTCGATCACGAGCATCGAACAGCCGGTGAGCAGGATTTTCCCGCGCCCGAACAAATCCATCAAGCGACCCGGCGTCGCGATGAGGACATCGACCCCCTTTTCGAGTGCGGCGGTCTGGTCGCCCATCGAGACGCCGCCAATCAGCAATGCCATCGAAAGCTTGTGATATTTGCCGTATTTCTCGAAATTCTCGGCGACCTGAGCGGCCAGTTCGCGCGTCGGTTCGAGGATCAACGAGCGTGGCATCCGCGCGCGCGACCGGCCCTCACCGAGAATATCGATCATCGGCAGCACGAAGGCGGCGGTCTTGCCCGTGCCCGTCTGCGCGATGGCAACAAGGTCCTTGCCCATCAGCACAGAGGGGATCGCGCTCGCCTGAATGGGAGTCGGCTCGGTATAGCCGGACTCGTTGACGGCGCGCTGGAGTTCGTCGGAAAGGCCGAGATCGGCAAAAGTCATGCGGTATCCGGAAAAAGCGCCCGGGCGAAGCGCCCGCGAACGGTTGAAAAGCGCTTGCCGATCAGGGGCGAAATGTCAAGGTAAACGGGGCGTCGTTCTATCTGGTCTTGCTGACCAGGCGTTTGAAACCGTCGATTCGGCAGGCGCTGCCCGATCGCGCGCGAATCGAGTCGCGCTCGGCGCAGATCATCCCGTCGGGCGTGGCTTTCATGTAGAGACCCGAATAAAAATCCAGTGCCGGACATTTGTCGTCAAAGCGCGCGCGCAGCCGCGTATCGTCTTCAAGGATCAAATCGACGCTGTCTTCGCCCGAGATGATCGCGCCCTCGATTGCGGCCAGCGCCACGCATTTCGGCCCTTTTTTCTCGTTCCAGCGCGGCGGCGCGGGTTCCGATCGCTGCGCCGTGCGCGCGCCGAGCACCCGTGGAATGCGGATCACGATCCGTTGGTGGATGGTCAATTGCGCGAGTGCGACGCCATCGATTTGCGCCGTCGCCGCCGAGGTGGTCGGCACGAGCGCAAGGAGCAACGAAGCGGGAAGGGCAAGATTGTGCATACGGATAACGCGAGCGTTACCGCTTATGGTTGAACACCTGATGAATTGGCGACAGATCATGGCAATGTTACGGCGATAGAATGACCGACGTCCAGATGCACGATGAACCCGCCAATGCGGCCCAGCAAAAAGTGATCGAGGCGGTCCGGTCCGCGCAAGGGGCCAAGGCGGTGACGACAGACGCGCGCGATATTGCCCCGTGGCTGAACGACTGGCGCGGGCGCTTTCATGGGCGCAGCCCCGCGATCCTGTCGCCCGACACCACCGCCGGAGTCGCGCAGGCTATCCGCCTTGCCAGCCAATATGCCGTGCCGCTGGTTCCGCAGGGCGGCAATACCTCGATGGTCGGCGGGGCCACGCCCACGCCCGATGGTTCCGCGCTGATTCTGTCGTTGCGCCGGATGAACCGTATCCGTTCGATCGATCCGGCAGCAGGGCTGGCGGTGGTGGAGGCGGGGGTGATTTTGGCCGATCTCCACGCCGCCGTCGCGGCGCAGGGTATGCGCTTTCCGTTGACGCTGGGGTCGCGCGGCAGTGCCACGATCGGCGGGCTGGCATCGACCAATGCCGGTGGCACGCAAGTGCTGCGCTTCGGGACGATGCGCGGGCTGGTCGCTGGCGTTGAGGCGGTGCTGCCGAGCGGAGACATTCACGATGGGCTGGCCGCGCTGAAAAAGGACAATCGCGGCTATGATCTCGATCACCTGCTGATCGGTGCCGAAGGTACGCTTGGCGTCATCACCGCGGTGACGCTGCGCCTTTACCCGGCCGTGGCGCAGCGCGCGGTGGCGTGGGTCGGTCTTGCCGACCCCGAGGCCGCGCTCACGCTGCTGCGGCGGCTGGAGCGCGCGACCGATGCGATCGAGAGTTTCGAGATCGTGCCCGGCGATTCGCTGGCATTGGTGTTGCAGCACATAGCCGGTACGCGCGCGCCGCTGGCAGGGCGGCACGCCTGGCATGTGCTGATCGAGGCGACCACGTCCGATCCGGCAATCGAATCGCCCGCGTCGTTGCTCGAACGGCTGCTCGCTCCGGCGATCGCCGATGGGTTGGTCGCCGATGCGACGATTGCCGCGTCGGAGGCGCAGGCCGAGGCGTTCTGGCGCATCCGCGATTCGCTGTCCGAGGCGGAGCGCGCCAGCGGCCCGGCGGTGCAGCACGACATTTCGGTGCCCGTCGCGACCATGCCACGCTTCATGATCGAGGCCGCTGCGGCTGCGGAAGCCCGCTTTCCCGGCACGCACGCCACCGCTTTTGGTCATTTGGGGGATGGCAACGTGCATTTTCATGTGCGTGCGCCAGTCGGCACCGATCCCGCACATTGGTATGCCGGGGATGCACCGCTGGTCACGCGCTTCGTGCATGATCTGGTGGTGGCGGCGGGCGGCTCTATTTCGGCTGAGCATGGTATTGGCCAGATGAAACGTGCGGAACTGGAGCGTCTGTCGTCGCCCGCGCGGCTTGCGTCGTTGCGCGCGATCAAGGCGGGGCTTGATCCGCAGGGCATAATGAACCCGGGCAAATTGGTCGCTCCTTTGCACGGCCTTGCGGAAACCCCGCGCGCACCATAGAGCCAGCGGCCATCCGGCGTAGCAAACCGCGCGCTTTACCTTGTCGATGGAGAATGTCTGATGGCCAGCGCGCCGCAATCCCTTCCGCTGTTCTACAACGCGCTTGAGCCGCTTTCGAGCGAGGCACACGCGGCCTTCCGTTTCCGCGCGCTGGACCGGGCGAGCTTTCTGGTTGGCCAACATGCCATTCCGATCACCGTTGACGAATTCGTCGCGGCGCAGCGTTCGCTGCCGATCGTCTTCACCAGCGGCGATGATGCGATCCCGATCGCGTTGATGGGCCTGAACGAGGGCGTCAACGTGTTCATCGACGACGATGGCAAGCTGATCGAAGACCAGGTTTATGTGCCTGCCTACGTCCGCCGTTATCCCTTCATGCTCGCGCGGCTGCGTCCCAATGCAGAGGAATTGTCGCTGTGCTTCGATCCGACCGACAAGACGATCGGCGCCTTCGAGGAGGGAGAGGCCCTGTTCGCCGATGGCAAGCCAACCGACATTGTGCAGAACATTCTGAGCTTCAACGAGCAGTTCGAACAGGCTGGCGCGCGCACGGCAAACTTCATGGCGGAATTGCGCGAGCTCGACCTGCTGATGGAAGGCGAAGTCACGCTGCAGCTTGAAGGCAATGACAAGCCCTTCATCTATCGCGGGTTCCAGATGGTGAACGAGGAAAAGCTGAACGATCTGCGTGGGGACCAACTGCGCAAGATCCAAAAGTCGGGCCTGCTGCCCTTGCTGTACGCGCACCTCTTCTCGCTCTCGACGCTGCCGCAGATTTTCGACCGTCAAGTGAAGCAGGGCAAGGTGCCCGTGCCGCAGTTGGTCGACTGAAATGGCACGCAGCGCGATCATCGTGCTTGACCGTTATACGCGCGGGGCGATCTGGTTGCACTGGATCCTCGCCGCGCTTGTCCTGGTCAATCTGACGATCGGGCTGCTGCACGAATCGGTGCTCGATGGCGTGAAAGGGGTGATTCCCTTGCACAAGGCCATCGGCATCACCGTGCTGGTTCTAACCTTCGTCCGTATCGCGTGGCGGCTGGCGTATCGCCCGCCGCCACCGCCTGCGTCGGCAACCGCATGGGAGCGCTGGGCCGCAGCGTTTGTGCATCTGGCGTTTTACGGGTTGCTGTTGGCGTTGCCGATCACCGGTTGGATGCTGGTGTCCGGAAAGCCGACCAGCAAGCCCTTCTCCTGGTTCGGCGCGTTCGACGTGCCGGTCTTGCCGATTTCGCGTGCCGCCAGCGGTTTCGCGCACACGGCGCATGGTTTGCTTGGCTATGTCATGGTGGGGTTGGTCGTACTGCACGTTTGTGCCGCGTTGCGTCACCATTTCGTGCTGCGCGACGGGACGCTTTCGCGAATGATTCCGCTGCTCGCACGATCGGAATAGTATAGCCTGCGACGCGCGATAATTTGGTCCTTGAAGCGCGAAAACCTCTTACCTATATCTGTTGCACGCGGCTTCGTGTTCCCCCCTTTCGCGGGGCCGCGCGGCACCCTTTCAGGGTGCCTCCTCCCTGAACCTTGGCCACCGCGTGCTGCATTGCACGCGGTGGTTTTTTATTCCGCCGCAATCGACAGCGGCGTGGCGGCTTCGTCGGCCAGTGCATCGATCATGTCGCGCAAGAGCCGCGCAATCGCCCCAAGCTTGTCGCCGGGACGATCCCCGGCGGGATCGAGATAGAGGGTGCGATCGAATTCGATCTGAATGGCATGAATGCCGTTGGCCGGGCAGGCATGGGTATCGAGGATGTGGCCGCCAGCATAGGGCACGTTGAGCGCGACCGGGATGCCGTGCCGCGCCGCTACGACCTCCAACGCGGCAATGAAGCGTGTGCCTGCGCTACGCCCGAAGCGATCGCCGATGACGAGCCGCGCTCGATCCGGCCCGAGCGATGGCATCGAATGGATGTCGAGCAGCACCGCCGTTCCAAACCGGCCCCGCGCCACCGCCAGCGCTTGTGAGAGCGCGGCATGATATGGGCGATGATCGTCGCGGATGCGCGCGGCGACATCGTAGGCATCGAGTCGCCGCCGCCACAATTCGCCCGCCCCCGCGATTCGCCGTGGCACGAGCCCGAGCCCGCCGCGCAATTTCGCCGATGCCAGCGGCAGCGCGGTCCATGCAGCACCTTCGTCAATTGCCGGGTCGCGTTCTTGCTCCGAGCGATTGAGGTCGATCCAGGCACGGGCGCGGCGTTGTATGAACAGCGGCTCCCCATCATGCGCGGCCAGGGCCACGGCATCGATGTAGCGATCCTCCAGCACGGTGGCCGCCGCAAGCGGGACGCGTAGCGCAGCGCGGAGCGCCATCGGGTAATCGCGCCCGGCGTGCGGAACCGACAGCACGATCGGGCTGGCAGGCGGATCATCGCCATAGCGGTCGAAGGCGCAGTCGGGTGGGGTCATTCGTGCGGAGGATAGCACAAGGGATGCAAGGATCCGGCTGGAAAATGTTAAGGCCTTTGCGCATAAGTAAGCATCGTGGAGCGCAGCAAGGCTGTGAGGCGGGATTTTGGAATGATACGCATATTGCTCGCCGAGGATGATAGCGTGATGCGCGAATATCTGACTCGTGCGCTCGAACGATCGGGCTACGCGGTTGCGGCGGTCGATCGCGGAACGGCGGCGCTTCCGTTACTGGAAACCGAACATTTCGACCTGTTGTTGACCGATATCGTCATGCCCGAAATGGACGGTATCGAACTTGCGCAAAAGGCCGGCGATATGCTGCCGGACTTGCGCGTGATGTTCATTACCGGATTTGCAGCGGTCACGCTGAAGGCAGGCAAGACGATGCCGCAGGCGCGCGTCCTGTCCAAACCGTTCCATCTCCGCGACCTTGTGCTCGAGGTCGATCGCATGTTCGAACATGAGCGGGTCAGCGATAACATTTAAATCGTAACGCAGACGCTTGCGCGACGGCCAAGGCTTCGTTAAAGCCCGCCGCTCGCCAGGCATTGTCGCGGCGAAGTGGGCGTGTAGCTCAGTGGTAGAGCACTGTGTTGACATCGCAGGGGTCGCAAGTTCAATCCTTGCCACGCCCACCATTAAAGGCCCGCCAGCTCCTTGAGTTGGCGGGCTTTTTTGTATTCTGGGCGAACCCCATATCGCAAAGGGCGCGTTGCAGCAGCGTTGCCATTGCCTGGCGCGCGCCCTCCGCGTCACCGTCGACGATCGCCTCTAGCACCAGCAGATGATCGGGCAGCGGGTCGCGCGGCAGCGCACGGTTGCGGTGTTTGAATCGGGTGGTCCAGCGAACCGCCGCCGCGACCGAGTTGGCCAGCGCCGCCAGCGGCTCGTTATGCGCCGCCGCCAGGATGGCGCGGTGGAAGTGCTGGTCGGCATTTTGGCCGCGTGGGTCCGCCAGTCCATACCGCTTCATCGCCTCGAACGCGGCACGCATCTCGATCAGGTCGGCATCGCTGTGTCGCGTCGCGGCAAAGGCGGCGGCGGCTGGCTCGATCACGCCGCGTAATTCGAACAGGTCGATGAAGAAATCGGTCGCGGGCTCACCCTCGAAGGTCCAGGCGAGCACGTCGATGTCGAGCACGTTCCAGCGGCTGCGCGGCGTCACGCGCGTACCCGCTTTGGGGCGGCTTTCGACCAGCCCCTTGGCGGCGAGGGTGCGGATCGCCTCGCGATAGGCGGTGCGCGAGACGCCAAGCGCCTCGCTCGCTTCGATTTCGCCGTCGAACATATCGCCGGGTTTGCGCACGCCGCTGACGATTTCCACGCCGATATCGTGCGCGATGGTGCCGTGGAGGCGCGGTGAGAAGACGCGCTCGTCCTCCATCATCGCGTGGAGGCTTCGCGCAGTCCGTCGATTCGTCGGGCGATGTCCCACGGATTGCCATCGCGCACCGCGACCGGCAGCAGCGTCTGCGACAGATTCTGGAAGGCGACCGGGCGCAAAAAGCGATCGATGGCCAGCGTGCCGACCGAGGTGGTGCGGCCATCGCTGGTGGCGGGGTAGGGGCCGCCATGTACCATTGCCGGGCACACTTCGACGCCGGTCGGCCAGCCGTTCGCGATGATGCGGCCCGCGCGCCGGGCAAGGATGGGGAGCAAGGCGGCGGCGGCGGCTTCGTCGGCGGCATCCATTTGCAGCGTTGCGGTCAATTGCCCTTCGAGCCCGGCGATCACCGTGGCAAGCTGGGCGGTGTCGCGGCACCGCACGACAATCGACGACGAACCGAACACTTCATGGCTTAACGCGGGGTCGGCAAGGAAGTGGGTGGCGTCTGTTTCGAACAGGGCGCCGACCGCCTGGTTCGGCCCGGTGCTCGGGCAACCGCGCGCCACCGTGCGCACCGCCTGATGCGTGGCGAGCGCCTCGACGCCCTTGTCGAAACTCGCGTGGATGCCGGGGGTGAGCATGGTCAGCGATTGCGTGCCCGACAGCAGGCGTCCCGCCTCCGCCACGAACGCATCGAGTTCGGGGCTTTCAATCGCCAGGATCAGGCCGGGATTGGTACAGAACTGGCCTGCGCCCGTCGTCAACGATTGCACGAAACCGGCGGCGATTTCGGGTCCGCGTGCGGCAAGTGCAGCAAGGAACAGGATCACCGGGTTGATACTCGCCATTTCGGCATAAACCGGAATTGGCTGCGTCCGCGCGGCGGCGATGCGCATCAGCGCGAGCCCGCCGCCGCGCGAGCCGGTGAAGCCGACCGCTTGCACGCGCGGGTCAGCGACCAGCGCGCTGCCCAGATCATTGGTGTCGCCCGGCAGGTAGGAAAAGACGCCGGCGGGCAGGCCGCTCGATGCCACCGCAGCGCCAATCGCGCGCGCCACCAATTCGCCGGTGCCGGGATGCGCCGGATGCCCCTTCACGATTACCGGACACCCGGCGGCAAGCGCCGAGGCGGTGTCGCCACCCGCGACCGAAAAAGCGAGCGGGAAGTTGGAGGCACCGAACACCGCGACCGGGCCAACGGGCAGGTTGACGCGGCGCACATCGGGGCGAGGCAGCGGGGCACGCTTGGGCAGCGCGGGGTCGATCGTCGCATCGAGCCAGTCGCCCTGTCGCACCACCTGCGCGAACAGCTTGAGCTGGCCAACGGTGCGGCCGCGCTCCCCCTCCAGCCGCGCGCGGGGGAGGCCGCTTTCTGCCACCGCGCGCACGATCAGATCATCGCCGATCGCGATGATATTGTCGGCAATCGCTTCCAGAAAGGCGGCACGGGTGGGTAGATCGACCGCCGCGTAAATTGGGAATGCCGCGTCCGCCAACGCGGTGGCGGCGGCAACGGAGCCGTTGTCGGCGCAGGAAAAACTGGGGGTCAAAATCTCGCCACTGGCCGGGTTCACCGCAGTGAAGCGGGTCGCTGCCTGATGCGCATCGGCACCGATCAAAATGGAACCATCGATCACGGGAAGGCCTTTCAGCAATAACTCATACATATTAAGCCGGTGGTGATTCTTCCACAAGGCGGGAGCGACGCGGTCACGATTCCGGCGATGCTGCATTTCGCGTGAAAATTGAGGTCCGCAGGCGTCGGTTTGGCGCATCGTTGCGTATTTGGCGATCGGCAGGGGGATCGGCTGGCGATACCATTTATCGGAAAATGGGACGCAATCGGTGAGGAAGGGGCTGGACGCGATGCGCCGACGCGACCAGTGGAAGCGCAATGCGTAAAGTCGTTCTCACTACCATCGGGACGTTGGGCGATTTGCACCCGTTCATTGCGATCGGGCTGGCGCTGCGCAAGCGCGGCTTTACACCTGTGCTGGCCGTGCCCGAGGACCAGGTGAACAAATGTCGCCGGGCCGGGCTGGAGGCTGTTGCGATTCTGCCGGGGTTCGAGGCTGTGCAGAAACGCATGGGCCTCAGCCACGAAGAAGCCGTTCGGCGAGTCATCGCCAATCAACGGGTGATGCTCGAACAGGTCCTGTTGCCGGGCCTATCGGACTGTGCGCGCGCGCTGGATGCGGTGGCGGCGGATGCAGAGGCGGTCGTTGCGTCGATCTTCGTTTTCGCGGCCCCAATGATCGCCGAAAAGCGCAACTTGCCGTTGATATCGGTCATCCTGCAGCCAATGGCGATGCTGTCGGCTTATGATCCGCCGCGCACGCCCGATTTCTGGATGATGCGCGATCAGCCAGTCGGGCGGGTGGGGCGTGTGTGGAACCGCACTGCCTACACCATGCTGCGGCGGGTTCTGCACGGGCTTTATGGGCGGAAGTTCGATCAGGTGCGCGCAGAGCACGGTCTGCCGCCCAAGGGCGCGCGGCGTGCGTTGGAACCCGATGCGCGTTCGATCCTGCGGTTGGGCTGCTATTCGCCGCAATTGGCGCCGATGCCACCCGATGCGCCACCCTCGACCAAGATCGTCGGATTTCCGGTATTCGACAGCGACAGCGGGACCGAGGAGGCACTGGACCCGGTGCTCTGCGGCTTCCTCGCCGATGGGCCGCCGCCGCTGGTGTTTACGCTCGGCTCCTTCGCGGTGAACAGCGCGGGGGGATTTTACGATACGGCAGCCGAGGTTGCGCGACGGCTGGGAATGCGCGCGGTCTTGCTCGTTGGCGGCGATGCCGCGCCGACGATTGACGGGGACGTGTTGCGGTGTGGCTATGCCCCGCACTCGTTGCTGTTCCAAAGCGCCGCTGCGATCATCCAGCATGGCGGCGTCGGGACGACGGGGCAGGCGCTGCGCGCGGGCAAGCCGCAATTGGTGGTGCCGCATATGGGCGACCAGAATGACCACGGCCACCGCATCGCGCGGCTGGGGGCGGGATTGCGGCTAAGGGCCGATCGCTTTTCGGTCGCGCGTGCGACGCGGTGTATCGCACGCTTGCTGCACGACCCGTCCTATCGGGCGGTTGCCGCCGAGATTGCGCGTCGCATGGCGGACGAACACGGTGCCGATGCTGCGGCCGAGGCGATCGCGCAAGCGCTGGACAACGCAGCTTAAGCCAGCGTCAGCCGCAAGGTCTTTTGGCGTCGTGCGGGTTGCGCGCGGAGTGCATCGCGCACGTGCCAGAACAAGGCGGTCGCCCCGATGCGCACCAGGTATGTCGCGGTCGAACGGACGCGTAACGTCCCCATCGGACCGATCGACACACGGTGCGAATCGCAGGGCCGAGCGCGGGATTTACGCGTTACCCGGAACCCGGAGGGGACGTCCCGCCACTCACTGGTGGGCGGCGCGTCCGCCGACCGGATCATGTCGCGGTTGCAGCGCTGGCAAGTGCTGAACGCGAAACCCTGATTGCGCTGGATATGGGGTCGGGCCCGATGTCCGAACAGGCGACACAGTAGCGACATTGCATACCTCATTGGCGATTTGGCCGACACGCAGAAGCGTTGCAAGCGTAACAAGATCGGAGGGGCCATGATCGAGCGCATAGGCCAGATCCCAGATTTCGAAGCGGGCCCCGGTTGCGACGAGCAAGGCGGATTGGCCGATCGCACCGCGTTCGCGCATGATCCGTGGCAGCGTCATCATGCCATCGGGCGCGACCGGAGCCTCATCGACAAAGCCATAGATGCGCCGCAGCCGATGATAGTCCTGGAAACCACCCGGCGATGCCGCCAGCCGTTCCGCCACCTCGAATTGCCGTTGCATCGCGTACAGCCGGTCGAACACCACCAGGCACGGCGATTCCTCGTGCAGCCCGACGAGAAGAACGGGTTCGGGAGAGCGCAGTTGCAGCGTCTGGTGGAACCGGCGCGGCAACAGAATGTCGCCCCACTCGGTCACTTCGCAAATCGCGCTGCCTATGAAAAGTTCGTCCATGTCCAATGCCCCTTACAACGGACATATGGTTAACGCCGGGAAAACGATTCGGGGAATTGAGTAGATATACTTTATGGGATTCGCCCTACCCGTAAACTTGCGGAGGGGAGTTGCCATTTCTTCACATACTAAAGAATGAACTATCGTTTCCATCGTGTAACGAGCGGGAAATGGCGCCGATACAACTTTCGATCAGTGTAAAGATACTATATCGTTAACTATAAAGGTTCGGCGCAGGAATTCCGTGAAGGCAGGTTACGTACTGCGATTCTCGGGAGCATCGATATGACGTTAGGGCAGGACAGGGGAGCCGAGCAGGGCGGTGTGATCGTTTTCGGGGTCGGGGGTGCAGGCGGCAACGCCGTTCGGGCGCTGTTGCAACGCCCCGAATGCGGGATGAGGATCGTGTGCGCCAACACCGATGTGCAGGCGATGCGCGCGGTGCCCGCCGCCAATCGTCTGCAACTCGGGCGCCACTGCACTGCGGGGTTGGGTGCGGGCGGGCGGCCTGAAATCGGTCGTGCGGCGGCGGAAGAAGCGCTGCCCGAAATCGTCGAGGCGCTGCAAGGCGCATCGTTATGCTTCATCGCGGCAGGTCTGGGTGGGGGCACGGGAACCGGGGCAGCCCCGATCATCGCCAAGGCGGCGCGCGATCTTGGTATTTTGACCGTTGGGGTCGCGACCAAGCCCTTCGCGTTCGAGGGCAAGCGGCGCGTGCGCGCAGCCGATCTTGGTGCCGCCGACCTACGCGCGCAGGTCGATGTGATGGTAACGGTGTGCAACCAGAAGCTGCTGGAGGTCGCCGGTCGCGATACGACGCTGAGTGCCGCGCTACGGTCATCGGATTCGATCATTGGGGAAAGCGCCACCGATTTTGCCCTGTTGCTGCAGGACCCGGCATTGAAGCGCGTGGGTGTGGCCGACATGCGCACGCTGCTGGCATCGACCGGCGATGCCGTCATCGGCTTTGGGGAGCGTTGCGCGGGTTCTGATCGCGCCATCGATGCGGCCCGGTCCGCTTTGTGCAATCCACTGCTGGAAGGGTTGCCGGCGCGCGCGCAGCGGTTGCTGGTCACGGTGGCGGGTGGCGAGGACCTCACGCTGTTTGAAGTGGAAGAGGCGATTACCTGCCTTCGGAAACGTGTGGCGGAGGGCACCGAATTGGTCTGGGGTGCGGTGATCGATCCTGAACTCGCGGGGCGCGTCCGGGTGGGCATCGTCGCGGGCGGAATACCGATCCCCGAACCGGTGCCGCCCATGCCGGCAGCCTATGTGTTTCAACCAAGCAAAGAGGCATCAACGGAGATCGTAACCGCGCCCGCAACGGTATGTTCAAACGTGGAGGAGCTTCATCCGGCCCCGCCGTGCCCAATGGTGGTTGCAGAGGAGCCTGAACTTGTCCTCACCGCCGCCTTGGCAATGCCGCCGGTCGCATCCTCGCAAGGTCAGCATGTCGCCGGCGACGGGCTTGTGCGCCGGACTTATGACGCCGCTCGCGCTATGCAGCAACGCTGGAAGCGCGCTCCGCGCACTCTGGCATCGACGGCAGTGCCGCCGAGCGCATTTCACGTTCTCAAACCCTTCGATCCGCCCGCGCGCCCGGCGGTGAAGGCTGGTAATCTTATCGCCACCGCCAGAATTGCGATGCACGCCGCTGAATGATCGGGTGGCGGTTACCTTCTACCGATAGCCAACGACCGGGTTTCAGAAGAGCACCGCAATTGCAGCGATCCCCGCCCAAAGGCACAGCGACAGGACGCCGACAATCAAAAACCCCGCTCCCGGCGGGTAAGGCCGCTTGTCGCGAACCGTGGAAATGGGAAACTGGTTAAGCGAGCGTACTTTCATTTCTGCGACCCGATAGACGTTTAATGTCCTGCTTTAATGTAGGTCGTTTTCTCTGGATATCGCGCCTGCGTTGCAAATTGTCCTCAATATGAATGATCCCGTTTGGATGGTATCGATGCTGCGACGCGGCATTTGCCTTAAGGCGGATCGCTATAAAGCTGTGTCACCATCCCCTTGAGCTAGATGTGGCGTTAGCCGGGTTGCCGCGCGACCAAATCCGCTTATCCTCGGGTCTCGCCGGACGAACGGCGCGAGTTTGGGGGGATGATAATGGCGCGGATGTTGGAGGGCGATGCAGACCCGGGGGCGGCCACGCCGCCGACGCGCAAGGACATCCAACTGATCATCGCCGCCTCATCGCTCGGCACGATCTTCGAATGGTATGATTTTTTCATCTACGGCACGCTGGCGGCGTCGGGTATCATCGGGCGGACGTTTTTCCCGGCGCAAAGCGAATTGCTGCAAACGCTGTACGCCTGGGGCGGCTTCGCGGTTGGCTTTGGCTTCCGCCCGCTTGGCGCGGTGCTGTTCGGCTATCTCGGCGATACGCTGGGGCGCAAATATACCTTCCTCGTGACGATCACCGTGATGGGGCTGGCGACGGCGGGCGTCGGGCTGGTTCCCTCGGCGGAGGTGATCGGCGTGGGCGCACCGTTGATCGTGCTGGGCTTGCGGATCCTGCAGGGGCTGGCCTTGGGGGGCGAATATGGCGGCGCGGCAATCTATGTCGCTGAACACTCGCCGCCGGGGCGGCGCGGCTATTATACCAGCTTCATTCAGGCAAGCGTGGCGGGTGGATTCATCCTCAGCCTCGCCGTTGTCCTGTTGACCAAGGGCGCGATGCCGACGGCGGTGTGGAATGGCTGGGGCTGGCGGATCCCCTTCCTGTTTTCGATTGCGCTGCTGGCCGTTTCGCTATGGATGCGCTTGAAACTCTCCGAGAGCCCGGTGTTTCAGCAAATGAAGGCGGCTGGCGCGTGCGCGGGCAACCCGTTTGTCGAAAGCTTTACCTATCAGGGCAATCTCAAACGCTTGTTCGTCGCCTTGTTCGGGATTGCGGCGGGGCTGACGGTGATCTGGTACACGGCGATGTTTACCGTGCTGTCGTTTCTGCAGGGCACGATGCGCGTGCAGGAAACCGTGGCGCAGGTGATCGTCGGGGTTGGTGCGTTGTTCGGGCTTGGCTTTTTCGTGTTGTTCGGCTGGCTGTCGGACAAGGTTGGTCGCAAAGCGCCGATCGTCATCGGCTATGCGCTGACACTTGTGCTGATCTTTCCGATTTTCTGGGTGATGGGCAGTGCCGCCAACCCCGAACTGGCACATGCGGCGAAGCGGGCACCCGTGGTGGTTTCGGGGCCGGCCTGTTCGCATGAACTGCTGCCCGAAATGTTTCCGATGATATTCCCGACCAACCAGTCGGGCGAATGTCGCCGTCTTGTCGATTATCTGTCCAAGAAGGGCATCCCCTACACCAAGGCGCACACGCCCGTGACGCTGGTGATCGTCGGTGGCGTGGGGGTGGATGACATGAGCAACACCGGCCTCGACGCGGCGCTCACCCGCGCGGGATACGATCTTGCACCCGTAGTGCCGACGCCCGGCAATATCGCGCTGATCCTGTTGGCAATCCTTGCGCTCAGCGCGCTGTCGGGGATTACATACGGCCCGGTCGCGGCATTGCTGACCGAGCTGTTTCCACCCCGTATCCGCTATAGCTCGATGTCGATCCCCTATCATCTTGGGACAGGGTATTTCGGCGGCTTCCTTCCGCTGATCAGCCAGGTGATTGTCGTGCATACCGGCAATCCCTTTGCGGGTCTGTGGTACACGGTTGTCGTGGTCGCGATGGCATTGGTTGTGACGCTGTTCGGGTTGGAAGAGGGCAAGCCGGGCACAGCGAGCGCGGACTAGCGCGGCGCAGCACAGGGGGGTAACCGGCGGAGATGACCGCTCCGCTTCGCCTCCGCCTCAATTCCCACGCGCTTGTCGCCAACTGGCGCGCGCTCGACCGGATGAGTGGCGCGGCGGCATGTGGCGCAGCGATCAAGGCCAACGGCTATGGCCTGGGCGCGCGCGGCGTGGCATCGCGCTTGGCCGAGGCGGGGGCCCGTGATTTCTTTGTCGCAAACTGGGCAGAGGCGGCGGCGCTCGCCGATCTCGAACTGGATGTGGCGGTGCTGCACGGGGTGCGCGCCGAGGACATGGCGCTGGCGCTAAGCGGCGTGGCGCGCCCGGTGCTCAACAGCGCCGCACAGGTGGCGCGCTGGCGGGCCGCTGGGGGCGGGCGGTGCGACGTGATGGTCGATACCGGAATCAACCGGCTCGGGGTTGCGCCGCGCGAGGTGCTGGAAGGGCTGCTCGACGGACTTCAGATCGATACCTTACTCAGCCATCTGGCCTGCGCCGATGATGACAGCCCGCTCAACGCGCGTCAGGCAGCGGCTTTCCGGGCGCTCGAGGGACGGACGGGCGCGCGGCGGCTGAGCCTGGCCAATTCTGCGGGTATCGCGCTTGGGCCCGATTATCTGTTCGACCTCACCCGCCCGGGACTTGCCCTTTACGGGGGCGTCGCGCGGGGAGAATTGGCCGGAGTCGTGCAACAGGTGGCGATGCCTGAGGCGCAAATCCTGCAACGCCGTACGCTCGCGGCGGGTGATTCGATCGGGTATAACGCGCTGTACACCGCACGCGCGCCGATGGAGGTGGCGATCCTCAATATCGGCTATGCCGACGGCTATTGGCGCGGCTTCAGCAATCACGGCGTCGCACGGGCTGGAGATATTGCGTTGCCCGTGGTGGGGCGTGTGTCGATGGATTTGACCGCAATTGCCGTCGACGCGGCACCGGAGCTGCGTGAAGGCGACTGGGTTGCGCTGGAGTATGCGCTGCCCGCTGCGGCGGCGGCTTCGGGCATGTCGCAATATGAGTTGCTGACCGGGCTTGGCGCGCGGTTTGGGCGGGTTTGGGGTTAAGGCCTGGGCGAGTCTCGATACCAGGAAGGGCAGTTGGGTGCTCGACTGTACTTAGTAGAGTTGGTCAACCTCGCGCCTAGCGCCAATGCCGAATTAAAAAGCCTAATTTCGGAAATTCTCAACGATCAGGGCCAGTGTAGAGCTGTCCTGGCCGTTAGATTTCATGTGCGAAACGGAGCATTGAAGTATTTAGCAAAAAAAAGGGCTGGCGAAAATCGCCAGCCCTTTCGAGTTTGTATCAAACTATCAGAACTTTGCAGTGAAACCTGCGTAGAAGCGACGGCCAATCGGCTCGAAGATGCCGCTGCCACCACCAATGCCGGTCGTACCGAGCGGAGGAGCCTGGTTCGTCAGGTTGTCGATACCGAAGTAGAAGCTCCCCTTCTTCGCCAGATTGAACCCGAAACGAGCGTTCATGTAGACGACGTCAGGATAGAAGGGGATGTCGAAATCGTCGAGGTTCTGGGGTGCGCGACCCTGGAACGTCGTGTGATTTTCGATCGCTCCGACCGCTTGCTTCGACAGATAGCGGATTTCGTAGCTGGCGAAGACCGGCCCGAAATCACCCGTCAGCGTCAGGTTCGCCGCATCTTGCGGGGTACCCAACTCGCCCAGCGTTGTGTCCGCGAAGCCCGGCTGTGTCGGATCGAGGAACGACTGGTTCGCCAGTGAGTGCGTGTAGACCGCGTGTGCGCCCAACGTCGTGCCACCAAAGCGGTGCGAGTAATTCACATCGACGTCCACGCCGCGAACCTGAAGCTTTGCGTAGTTAAGTAGAGTTTGCTGCAGGCTGCCCTCAATGATGCGGAACGGAGTTCCGGTCACCGAACCTGCGGCATTGTCACGCGTGAACAAAGCGCAGAACTGATTGTTGGTCGTCGGCGAGTCATAGCAACTGTTAATGATGCCTTGCGCAGACGGGGCAGTAATGACGTCGTTCACCTTGATGTTGTAATAATCGACCGAGATCGTCAAGCCTGGCACGAAGCGGGGTTGGAGAACAACGCCATAGGTGTACGAGTCCGATTTTTCAGGCCGCAGATCAGGGTTGCCGCCGCTAACAATTGCGAGCGACGAGGCATATTGATAATCGAACGGATTGGCACCTGTCGTATTAATGCCAGCCGCAGCGCAATTCGCCGCACGGAACTGTGAACCGCCTGCAATACTGCGAGCTGCGCAGGGGTCGGCAACCGTGGCGAAGTTTTGCGATTGAGGCGAATACAGATCCGACAAGTTCGGTGCTCGCACGGAGCGTGCATAATCCGCCCGGAAGCGAATATCACGGATCGGTGCCCACTCGCCGCTCAGATTATATGTATAAGTCGTTCCTGCAGAACCCTTATAGCTGGAAATACGACCGGCCGGGTTGATTGACAACGATTCCGCGAATGGAAGATCTTTCAAGATTGGCAACCGAAGCTCGGCGTAGCCTTCCTTCACTTCGAAAGATGTCGGATTGAATCTCGCGATGGCGTTATAGAAGGTATAGCCAGCTTCGACCAACGGATCAGCCTGGAAGAACGCGGTTTCGCGGCGATATTCACCACCTACTGCGAAACCGATCGGGCCGCCCGGTAGGTTGAAAAACTTGCCGGTATTACCGCTTACGAAGCCCGAAATGTCGAGCTGCGTAATTTTGCCAACCGAAACCGTGTCCTGAAGGACATAGTTCTTTGCCTCTTGCGAGATGCTGCCGAGGCCGAATGGGTTGAGGGGCTTACAAGCCGCGATATCCGCCGCGAGAAGCGTGGGATTGGTGGGTAGTCCAGCGTTATCGACGACGTTCTGCCCACGCGTGGCGTCGAGTTGCGAGGCGCAGACGATCTGACCTGCGGCGTTCCGCGTGGTATCGAGCGCGAGCAACTCACGCTGCACGTTCACGTTCCCAAGAACCTTGGTCCGCTCCTTGAACTCGCCATAGTTTGCCGAGATCTCGTAAGACCAATCGTCGTTGAACGTGCCGCGTGCGCCCGTAACGATACGGAACGTTTCGCGTTTGGCCTGCTCGGAGCGGACACCAAGGTCAGTCAAATTCTTGCGAAGCGAGAAGCGCGTGGCATCGGTGATATTGGCGGGATTGGCACCGCCTGCGATCAAAGCATTGGTAATCGTGGTGCGCGCACTCGCCGACAAATACGGGTTATCGAGGCGCGGTCGCTCATACAGACCATCGAGGGTTCCGCCGGTGAAGAAAGCCGGACCAGAGCCACCCTGACCGTATGAATCGGTACGAACATACTTCGCTTCAATGAACGGAATGAACGCATTCGAAACTTCGAAATGGCCGATTAGGTTCGCCGAATAACGGCTGAGCGCAGGCTGGATCTGAAGCAGTTCGCCTTCTCGGCGCGTGTTGCCGTTGCCGCCGATGAACGATCCGCTCGGCGTCGCGCTTGGCGATGCTGCAGTACCAGCGGCCAGGCCTACGCGGGTTCCCGTCTGAGCTACCAGGCTGCCGTCGGGCTGGAACAGATAGTTACAGGTGTAGGCGCGGCCATCTTTGTCGCGACCACATAGCGCATTTGCGCCGCCCGAAGCTGCGAAGAGACCGCCGTCAGAGAATGTTCCCACGCGGATGTCGTGGAAAAACACGCTGTCGGGATTGCCGTCCGAATTGAGGGAAATATTGGGCTGGGTTGTTCCAAGACCTGCCTGGTCGGTGTCGGCGGTCACGAAGCCGTTGGTGGTTCTGAGACGGGCGCGGTCTGACCCGTATAGAATATTCTGCCGCGCATATTCAACGTCCACAGCGATATTGCCGCGACCGTCGGCGAAGTTCTTGCCCGCAAGAACGCTACCATAATAGGCTCCAGCATCGCCATATTGGCTAATGCCGCCCTGGCCGCGAACCTGCACTCCCTCATAATGGTCTTTCAAGACGAAGTTGACCACACCCGCCAGCGCGTCCGAACCGTAAACGGCCGAATTACCGCCGGTCACAACGTCGACGCGTTCGATCAAATCGGTCGGGAAGGTGTTGGTGTCGGGCGACACTGCGTTGTTGAGGATGTCGGAGCCAACGTGGCGTCGACCGTTAACCAGCACCAGCGTGCGCTGAGTACCCAGGCCACGGAGATCGAGAAGGTTGAGGCCGGAGGTGCCGAGGAAACGCGTGGAGTTTGCCTGGCTAAAAGTGCTCTGTAGCTGCGGCAGGTCGTTCAGCACGTCACCAATGGAAACCTGCGCTGTCTGCGTCAGTTCCTGCGCGGAAACGCTGCTGATCGGAATGGTGGAGTTGTCGTTCGGCCGCGCAATACGCGAACCCGTTACGACGATGTCTTTCGGAGCAGCCTCCTCCTCGGATGCGGGTTTCGCTGCGTTGGCTGCGGGTGCAACCGCTTGTGCAGAAACGATTGACGGAAACACCGCCAGAACGCCGACGAGCGCGGTTGCGCCCATTAGCCGGGTAATTTTCATGATAAGCCCCACTTGTTGGGCGGATTTGCCCTTAACGGGGTGCATTCAAACCATTTTAGCGGGCGCGATCAAGCGGCACATGAACCTTGGATGACCGATCGTGAAAGAATGTGTCGCGCTGTTGCAGGATTGTCACAATGGCAGTGTACCCGCCGCAGCCCCCCGACCGCGACGGAATCCGTCCCCTCACCGCTCCACACACATCGCGATGCCCATCCCGCCGCCGATGCACAAAGTGGCCAATCCCTTCTTCGCATCACGCTTGGCCATCTCGTACAGCAGCGTCGTTAAAACACGCGCGCCCGAGGCGCCGATCGGGTGGCCGATGGCGATGGCGCCGCCGTTTACGTTGACGCGATCGGTATCCCATTCGAGCTCCTTGCCAACCGACAGCGCCTGCGCGGCGAAGGCCTCATTGGCCTCGATCAAGTCGAGGTCGCCGATGCTCCACCCGGCTTTCTGCAATGCGCGGCGAGTCGCCGGAACCGGGCCGATGCCCATGATCGAGGGATCGACCCCTGCCGATGCCCAACTGGCGATGCGCGCGAGAATCGGTGATCCGCGGCGCTCGGCTTCGGCACGGCTCATCAGCACCAACGCGGCGGCACCGTCGTTGAGGCCCGAGGCGTTGGCGGCGGTGACCGTACCGTCTTTCTTGAAGGCGGGGCGCACGCCCGACACGCTTTCCAGCGTCACGCCCGCGCGGATATATTCGTCGTCGGACACGATCGTGTCGCCCTTGCGGCCCTTGATCGTCACCGTGGCGATTTCATCGCGGAAGCGGCCGGCGCTCCGTGCGGCTTCGGCAAGGTTCTGCGACCGCACCGAAAATTCGTCCTGCGCGCCGCGCGTGATTTGATATTGCTCGGCCAGATTTTCGGCAGTGATGCCCATGTGATAGCTGTTGAAGGCATCGGTCAGCCCATCCTTGACCATCGTGTCAATCAAGCTGAGATCGCCCATTTTCTGGCCCGCGCGCAACAATTGTGCGTGTGCGCTCATCGACATCGATTCCTGGCCACCCGCGACAACGATGGTCGAGTCGCCGGTGGCGATCGCCTGCGCGGCCAGCGCAACCGCGCGGAGGCCCGATCCGCACACCTGGTTGACCCCCCAGGCGGGGATTTCCTTGGGAACGCCCGCCGCCATCGACGCTTGCCGCGCCGGGTTTTGCCCCTGCGCCGCAGTCAACACCTGGCCGAGGATCACCTCAGAGACGTCCGCCCCGGTTACGCCAGCCTGAGCAAGCGCCGCCTCGATCGCAATGCGGCCAAGCTCATGCGCCGGAGTCGCTGCAAAGGCACCGAGGAAGCTGCCGACCGGCGTGCGCTTGGCGGCGGTGATGACGATGTCCTGCATGGGGCTCTCCGTTGATATGTGTTGCGGCCTATTTAGAGCGCGGCAACGTGTTTAGCCAGTGCGACAGTGGCTCCCACACTTGCGCGCGCGCGCCGCGTCCAACGATCATCCCGACATGCCCGGCGCCAATATCCCGCCGATCCGGCACATTGGCGGCGCTTGCGGCGGGGACGATGCGGTCGTTGAGCGATACGAATTCGATGGCGGGGCAGGTCAAGGCGGCGGGTGCGATCGGCACCCCGGCGACGCGCCAGGCTTCCGTCCCCGGCGTGTCGGCTGCGATGAAATCCTCGAACACCTGTCGGCCCGTGGCAAAGGGCAGGGGCGCGCCGCCATTGGCCCAATCCTCCATCGCGACGAAGGTACGGGCGGCGTCGCTGTCTGACTCCTGTCGGGCAAACGCCTCGTATTTTGCGATGGTTCGCGCGGGATCGAGTCGCCAGAAGCCCGATTGCAACACCTCCATCGGCACCAGCCCCAACGCCTCGCACGCCGGTTTGGCCGAGGCCCATAATGCTGCCATTTCGCCGCGGGCGGCGGTGCCATAGCCGGAAAAATGCCACGGCGATGCGATCAGCGCGAGCCCTGCAACCTCGGTCAGGCATGCGGCGGCCAGTGCCATCGTTCCGCCAAGGCAATATCCGACAAGGATAGGGGGCACCGGAAATTTGGCGATCAACGGGAGCAGTATGCGCGTAATGTGTGCGTTTACATCCAGACCGCGTGCCTTTGGTTCCTGGGTTCCCCAATCGAGCAGAAACGGTCGATGGCCTTGATCGGCGAGCCAGCGCAGCAGCGAGCTTTCGCGGCGCAAGTCGAGAATATGCGGCGGGTTGATAAGCGAGGGGATAACGATCACTGCGCGCCCGGTGGCACCCTTCGCGCCATAGTCACGCAGGCGCGCCTTGCCCTTGCGGAAACGCGTCGGCATCGGTTTGCGAAGTTTTCCGCGTGGTGCGTCCTGATAAGCGCGCAGACCAGCCAGCGCGGCTGCGCGTCGCTCCGGTGAATCCGCCGTCTGATCGCGCAGCATGTCGAGGAACAGTGGCAACGGGCGCGGGCCGTGTTGCGATGCGGCAATAAATGATGGTAGGACAGGCGCAACCACAGGCGGGGAGCCTTTCTTCATGAAGAAGACCATTCCGGGTGACGGCCCGGTTACGATCAAGAAATACGCAAACCGCCGCCTCTACAATACCGAGACGTCGTCTTACATCACGCTCGAGCACCTCGCGGCGATGACGCGTGAGGGGCGGGATTTCAAGGTGCTCGATGCGAAATCCGAAGAGGATATCACGCACAACATCCTGACGCAGATCATCATGGAAGAAGAACAGCGCGGGCAGACGATGCTGCCGGTTCCGTTCCTGCGCCAATTGATCGCTATGTATGGCGATTCGATGCAGGCGATGGTGCCGGGCTATCTCGAAGCGTCGATGGACAGCTTCCGTCGCAACCAGCAACAATTCAAATCGGCGGTCGAAGGTGCTTTCGCCAACTCGCCGTTCGCGGAATTGGCAAAGCAAAATATGGCGATGTTCGAAGCTGCCACCGCCGCCTTCAAACCCGGCGTCGTTCCGGGTGTAACCCCGGTTTCGAGTGCGACCAGCAAGGATGACGAGATAGCCGCGCTGAAGGCGGAACTCGGTCGACTCCATGAAAAGATCGAAAAGCTCGGCGACTGAGCGACGCGGTGTTTTGGTGGATCGCGGCGGGGGGCGCCGGGCTTGTCGCGGTTCTGGCGGGAATCGGCGATTGGCGGCGTCGTTCGCGACGTGATCTCGACAGGATTGGCCTGCTCGATTGGCCGAGTATACAGATGTTCGCACTGATGGGCGCAGTGGTTTGCGCGATCATGGCCGCGCACCAGTGAGGGGGCATCAGTAAAAGGCGCGTAGCGTCAACGTGCGAATTTCCCCACCGCACAGCGCGAGCCGCACGCTTCTCCCCGGGGTTCCCACCGGCCACGTCAAGGCCGTTCCGTCAGCAACGGTTGCGCCATCAACCGTGCAAATCTGCTCGCCAGCGCGCCATCCGGCGGCGGCAGCGGGGCCCCCGCGCATGACGTGCAGTACGGTGAGCCGGCCGGGTTCCCGGCTGAGGATCAAACCACTGGTCGAGCGCAACGGCGGCGTGTCGGCATCGGCGGTGGGGCGCAGCACCATCCGCCCGGCATCGGGGTCGAGCAGCACGCGATAGCGCTTCAGGAAGCCCGATCCGATCCGCCCGTTCATGCCGATGGTCGCGGTGTAGCCCCCGGCTCCTTCGACGCGCAGTTCAACCTCGCGCGCCGCGCTTTCGCCACTGCGCACGCCGGGCACGATTGCGAGATCGACGATCATCGCACCACCGACGCCATAAGCGATGGTCGAGGTGGTTGGACGTTGCGCATTGGGCAATGCGGACCAGGCGGCACGGGTCAGCGTAATCGCGCTGCCGTCGCCGGTATCGATCGCCATGCGTGCAATGTGGCGGGTGCCGATGGTCAAGTCGGTGACATAACTCGGCCATGCGCCGGCAATATGGAGCGGTGCCGTGCTCCCGGTAAAGGGCAGGCGGCCCGACGGCAGCAAACGAAACCGCTGCATCTCATAATCGATATCGAGCGCGTAATGCGCGGTCAGGTCGCGACCGACGAGCAAGTCGATATCGGCCTGGCCCGTGGTGGCAGGCGGCAAGGGGGCGGTCATCATATGCCCGCCACGCCGCGTTAACGCGCCCAGCGTCACGCGCTCAGGATCGACCCAGCCGCTCGCCACGCTGCCGCCAATGGCAAGCGCAGTGTGACCACGGCGAACGCGCATTCCGGCGGCATCGACGAAGTGGCGCGCGAGGAGCGAGGTGCTGACGCCGGTATCGAGGATCGCCGTCGTGGGGCGGCCATCGACGGTCGCCTGAAAGCGGATCTGGTCGGCGGGCGTCAGCGTAAAGGCGATCCAACGCGACTCGGCATCGGGCGCGAGCGTATCTTGCTGCGCGTCGGAAGGTGCAGCGGCGCACAGCAAAAGCAACAGGAACACGAGGCAACGCATCGGTTGCCATCGATACTCCAAACGGCGGCTAGAGGCACGCCTCCAGATAGGCCTGATCGAACCCGAAGGTCCGCGCCTTTTCCAGCGTGTACGGACGCAACCCCATCGAGCGATATTCGCCGATGATCTTGCCGTCGGCGCTCTCGTCCAGATATTCGAACTTGAACAGCTCTTGCGTCACGATCACCGGCCCTTCCATGCCGATCACCTCGGTTACATTGGTGACACGGCGTGAGCCGTCGCGCAGGCGCTTTACCTGGATAATCATCTCGACCGAATCGGCGATCTGCCGACTGATCGCTTCCTTGGGCACCTTGATGTCCGACATCATCACCATGTTCTCCATACGCGCGAGCGCCTCGCGCGGGGAGTTGGCGTGGAGCGTACACATCGAGCCATCGTGACCGGTGTTCATTGCCGCCAACATGTCGAAACATTCGGCGCCACGAATTTCGCCGAGGATGATGCGATCCGGGCGCATACGCAGCGCGTTCTTGACGAGATCGCGGATGCTGATTTCACCTTGGCCTTCGAGATTGGCCGGGCGCGTTTCGAGCGGTAGCCAGTGCGGCTGTTGCAGGCGGAGTTCGGCGGCGTCCTCAATCGTCAGCACGCGCTCGCCGGGGTCGATCATCTTCGACAAAGCATTGAGCATCGTCGTCTTGCCCGAACCCGTACCGCCCGAGATGACCACGTTGAAGCGGCACGCGCCCGCGATTTTCAACGCGGTCGCCATTTTGGGGCTCATTGAGCCGAAGCCTGCCATCATGTCGAGCGTGATCGGCTTGGCCGAGAATTTACGAATCGAGATCGCGGTGCCGCGCAAGCTGAGCGGCGGCACGATCACGTTGACGCGGCTGCCGTCCTTGAGGCGGGCGTCGGCGAGCGGCGTGGTCTGGTCAACACGGCGACCGACCGAGTTGCAGATGCGCTGCGCGATCTGGAACAGATGCTCTTCGTCACGGAACTGGATCTGCGCGAGCTCGAGCTTGCCCTTGCGCTCGACATAGGTCTGCTCGGGGCCGTTGACCATGATGTCGGTGATGTTCGGATCGGCGAGCAACTCCTCGAGCGGCCCCAAGCCCAGCAATTCGTCGACCAGCACCTTTTCCAGCGCGAATTGCTCGCGGCGGTTGAGCGTCAGCTTCAACTCGGCCAGCACTTCGCCGATGATCGGGCGAAATTCCTCGGCCAGCTCATCCTTGTCGAGCGTCGCCGCCGCCTCGGGATCGACGCGTTCGAGCAGGCGCGGGAGCACCTGTTCCTTGATCTTGTGGATCGAGCTTTCGAAACCCTCGACCTTCGAGCTACCCGCGTCGCCCGACGAAGCTTGCCGGTCGGCGAGGCGCTGCATCGCGTCCATCTGCAAGCCCGGCATGTTGCCGGTCGGCTCGGTTTCGCCTGGCATCGGCGGGAGCGGGGGGAATTGCTCGCTGTTGGTGTCGGCCTCGGTCGCCGGGCGAACACTGCCGCCCTGCATCGGCCGCGCAACGCCGAAGGCCGGTCGGGTGCCCGGACCTGCTGCTCCCGGTCGCCGCCCAAATGCACTCATGCTGCCCGCTTCCTCATCGTCATGAACGATTGGTAGGCAAGAGAGTTTGAGAATTTCCTAACCAAACCGCCCAAAGGCGGGACGCGTGCTCGATTAAGCCCGCAAAAGGCGCGGATTTACGCGGTGCGCTCCGCCAGAACGGTCAAGCCGCTGGCATTGACCTCGGCGAAACCACCTTCGATCGTGATGAGCTCGGGTTCGCCCTTTTCGGTGCGATAGACCGACAATGCACCGTCGCGGATCGTCGACATGACCGGGGCATGGCCCTCCAGCACGCCAAAATCGCCCTCCGAGCCGGGGACGACGACCATGTACACGTCCTCAGAGCGGACGAGCTTTTCAGGAGTGACGAGTTCGAAGTGCAGCATTTTCTTCTTCCTTCCCCCCTCCCGCTTGCGGGAGGGGTCGGGGGAGGGACGTTTTGCTTGGAGAAGCGCCTGCTTCCAGGCCCTCCCCCAGCCCCTCCCGCAAGCGGGAGGGGAGTGAGTAGCCCTCTCCCCGCAAGCGGGGAGAGGGCGTTTTATTTACGCGTCCTGCGCCATCTTTTCGGCCTTGGCGATCGCTTCGTCGATGCCGCCGACCATGTAGAACGCGCTCTCGGGCAGGTGGTCATACTCGCCATCGACGACCGCCTTGAACGACTTCACGGTGTCTTCGACCTGAACGAACTTGCCCGGAATGCCGGTAAAGACCTCGGCGACGTGGAACGGCTGGCTGAGGAAGCGCTGGATCTTGCGGGCGCGCGACACGATCGACTTATCTTCTTCCGACAGCTCGTCCATGCCCAGGATGGCGATGATGTCCTGCAGCGACTTGTAGCGCTGCAGCGTCTCCTGGACGCGGCGGGCGGTGTCGTAATGCTCCTGGCCGACGATCGCCGGGGTCAGAACGCGTGAGGTCGAGTCGAGCGGATCGACCGCCGGGTAGATGCCCAGCTCCGAAATCGCGCGGTTGAGGTTGGTCGTCGCGTCCAAATGTGCGAACGAGGTGGCGGGCGCCGGATCGGTCAAATCGTCTGCCGGAACGTAGATCGCCTGCACCGAGGTAATCGAGCCCTTGTTGGTCGAGGTGATGCGCTCCTGCAGTGCGCCCATGTCGGTCGACAGCGTCGGCTGATAGCCCACCGCCGACGGAATGCGACCGAGCAGTGCCGACACTTCCGACCCGGCTTGCGTGAAGCGGAAGATGTTGTCGACGAAGAACAGCACGTCCTGGCCTTCGACGTCGCGGAAATATTCGGCGATCGTCAGGCCCGACAGCGCGACGCGGGCACGTGCGCCTGGCGGCTCGTTCATCTGGCCGAACACCAATGCGACCTTGGAACCCTCAGGCGTCGGGTTGCCATCGGCATCCTTGGCGATGACGCCCGCGTCAAGGAATTCGTGGTACAGATCGTTACCCTCACGGGTACGCTCGCCAACGCCCGCGAACACCGAGGTGCCGCCGTGGCCCTTGGCGATGTTGTTGATGAGTTCCTGGATCAGCACGGTCTTGCCGACGCCCGCGCCGCCGAACAGGCCGATCTTGCCGCCCTTCGCATAAGGCGCGAGCAGATCGATGACCTTGATGCCGGTGACCAGAATCGCGCTCTCGGTCGACTGATCGACGAAGAGCGGAGCCGGTGCGTGGATCGGCATCGTGTCGGTGTGGCCGACCGGACCACGCTCGTCGATCGGCTCACCGATGACGTTGAGGATGCGCCCCAGCGTCTGCGGGCCGACGGGCACGCGGATTTGCGAGCCGGTGTCGGTCACTTCCTGACCGCGCGTGAGGCCCTCGGTCGAATCCATCGCGATCGTGCGGACGGTGTTCTCGCCGAGATGCTGCGCGACTTCGAGCACGAGGCGGTTGCCGTTGTTCGAGGTTTCGAGCGCGTTCAAAATCGCGGGCAGGCGGTCCTGCTCGAAGGTCACGTCGACGACGGCGCCGATGACCTGGCTGATGCGACCGACGCTGTTGGTCGTCGCGACGGGTGCGGTTGCGCTCGGCGCTGCGGCCTTGGGCGCGCGCGGCTTGCGGGCGGGCTTTTCTGCGGTCGGGGCTTCGGTTGCCATCGTTCTTTCCTCGTATCGACTACTTGAGCGCTTCGGCGCCGGAGATGATTTCCACCAACTCGGTGGTGATCGCGGCCTGGCGGCTGCGGTTATACTGGATCGTCAGGCGATTGATCATGTCGCCTGCATTGCGCGTGGCATTGTCCATCGCGGTCATGCGGCTGCCCTGCTCCGACGCTGCGTTTTCGAGCAGCGCGCGGAAGATCTGGATCGCGACGTTGCGCGGCAGCAGATCGGCGAGGATCGTTTCCTCATCGGGCTCATACTCGACTGCGGCACCGCCATCCGCCACGGGAGCGGCGGTGGTGTCAATCGCGACCGGGATGATCTGACGACCGACCGGCTCCTGCACCAACGCCGACTGGAACTTGGCGTAGAACAGGTGCGCGATGTCGAATTCGCCAGCCTCGAACCGGGTGATGACATCGTCGGCAATCGCACGCGCATCGGCGAAGGCAACCGTCTTGATATGGCTCATCTCATGGTCGGCGGCGATCTGCGTCGGGAAGAAGCGCTTGATCACGCGGCCCTTCTTGCCCGCCACGTAGAACTTCACCGTTTTACCCGCCGCTTGCAGTTCTTCCGCCTTGCGACGTGCAGCGCGGACGATGTTCGAGTTGAACGCACCGGCGAGGCCACGCTCGGACGTCGCCACGATCAGCAAATGCACCTGATCCTTGCCAGTGCCCGCGAGCAGCTTGGGGCTCGATTCGCTGACCGAAACCTTGGCGGCGAGGCTGGCCATCACCTTTTCGAGCTGCTCGGCATAGGGACGGCCAGCAACCGCCGCCTCCTGCGCACGGCGCAGTTTCGCGGCGGCGACCATCTTCATCGCCTTGGTGATCTTCTGCGTCGACTTCACCGAGCCGATGCGGATCTTGAGGGCTTTAAGCGAGGCCATTCTAATTCCCTGTTCGTCATTCCCGCGAAGGCGGGAATCCATACTCCCCAGCGTTCGAGATTATGGATCCCCGCCTGCGCGGGGATGACGGGTTGCTCCCTATTCTTTACGCAAACGTCTTAGAAAAGGCACCCAGCGCGGTCTTCAGCGCTTCGGTCGTCTCCTTCGACAGATCGCGCTTGTCGCGAATGTCCTTCAGCAGATCGGCATGATCGCTGCGCATTGCCGCCAGCATCGCCTGCTCATAGCGGACGACGGCGTTGACCGGCACGGTGTCGAGGAAGCCTTGCGTACCCGCAAAGATCGACACGGTCTGCTCTTCGAACGGCATTGGCGAGAACTGCGCCTGCTTCAGCAGCTCGGTCAGGCGTGCGCCGCGGTTGAGCAGCTTTTGCGTCGAGGCATCGAGGTCCGAGCCGAACTGCGCGAACGCCGCCATTTCGCGATACTGGGCGAGCTCGAGCTTGATCGAGCCCGACACCTTCTTCATCGCCTTGGTCTGCGCCGCCGAGCCGACGCGGCTGACCGACAGACCGACGTTGATCGCCGGGCGGACGCCCGCGAAGAACAGGTCGGTTTCAAGGAAGATCTGGCCGTCGGTGATCGAGATCACGTTGGTCGGGATGTAGGCGGACACGTCGCCGGCCTGCGTTTCGATGATCGGCAGTGCGGTGAGCGAGCCGCCCCCGTTCGCGTCGTTCATCTTCGCTGCGCGCTCGAGGAGACGCGAGTGGAGATAGAACACGTCGCCGGGATAGGCTTCGCGACCCGGCGGGCGGCGCAGCAGCAGCGACATCTGGCGGTAGGCAACGGCCTGCTTCGACAGATCGTCATAGACGATGACGGCGTGCATCCCGTTGTCGCGGAAATACTCACCCATCGCGCAACCGGTATAAGGCGCGAGGAACTGCAGCGGTGCGGGGTCCGACGCGGTTGCGGCAACCACGATCGAATAGTCCATCGCGCCGTTTTCGGTCAGCGTGCGGACGAGCTGCGCAACGGTCGAACGCTTCTGGCCGACCGCGACATAGATGCAATAGAGCTTCTTGCTCTCGTCATCGCCCTGGTGTGCGGCCTTCTGGTTGATGAAGGTGTCGATCGCGACGGCGGACTTGCCGGTCTGCCGATCGCCGATGATGAGTTCGCGCTGGCCACGGCCAACGGGGACGAGCGCGTCGATCGCCTTGAGGCCGGTCTGTACCGGCTCGTTGACGCCCTGGCGCGGGATGATGCCCGGTGCCTTGACTTCGACGCGGCTGCGCTGGTCGGAAACGATCGGGCCCTTGCCGTCGATCGGGTTGCCGAGACCATCGACGACGCGCCCCAACAGGCCCTTGCCGACGGGAACGTCAACGATCGTGCCCGTGCGCTTGACGACATCGCCTTCCTTGATCTGGCTGTCCGAGCCGAAGATCACGACGCCGACGTTATCGGCCTCAAGGTTGAGCGCCATGCCCTGCACGCCGTTCGAGAACTCGACCATTTCGCCCGCCTGGACGTTGTCGAGCCCGTGGATGCGGGCGATACCGTCACCGACGCTGAGCACCTGGCCGGTTTCCGAAACCTGCGCTTCGGTGCCGAAATTGGCGATCTGGTCCTTGATGACCTTCGAGATTTCTGCGGCGCGGATATCCATGACTTAACCTTTCATCGCGTGCGCGAGAGTATTGAGACGGGTGCGGATCGACGAATCGATCCGTTGCGAACCGATCTGGACAACCAGACCGCCGAGGAGGGTGGGATCGACCGCGAGATCGACCGAAACATCGGTGCCGATGCGCGTGCGCAATTGCTGCTTCAGCGCGTCGACCTGGTCGTCGGTCAGCGGATGTGCCGAGGTCACTTCCGCCGTGGTTTCGCCACGGTGCCGCGCGGCGAGGCCGCGAAACGCGCGGATGATCGCGGGCAATTGCGACAACCGCCGGTTCTCGGCGAGCACGCCGAGGAACTTGGCGGTGGTGTCGTCCACGTCGATCATTTCGGCTGCCGCGGCAACCGCCCGGGCCGCATCGGCACGCGAAACGATCGGGCTGCCGATCAACTGCGCGAATTCGCTCGATTGCGCGATGGCGGCGCGAACGCGGCCAAGGCTCGCCTCGACCGCATCGATGGCTTTGCTGTCACGGGCAAGCTCGAAGAGCGCGGTCGCATAGCGTCCGCTTAAGCTTGCTTGAATACCGCCGGATGTCTCCACGCGATTGGGGTCCTCTTGGGCACGAATGGTGGCCCCATGCAAATAGAGGGCGTTGGGGAATGCGCCTTCAGATGGGTTGGCGGGCGGTTAGCATTGGGTAGGGCGCGATGCAAGCCGCCCGGAGGTACAGCTATGCGCGCGCCCCAAACTACCGGCATACTCTTCATATTTCATGCAAGTGTAACATAGGCTTAACCATCTGTTTGGTCCTTTGGAGCCATAGCAGGGTTTATGAACAGCCTCGCATTGCCCCGCTCGTTTTCCGCACTCCTGCTCTCGCTACGCGCAATGCTGTTGCGCTGGGAGGGGGATAGCGGGAACATGCGCGTGCAGTTGCGGCGCATCGTTTGGGGGCTGCTCGGCATCCAGGCGATGCTGACGCTGGCCTTGATCGGCGCGACCCTGGCCACCAGCCAGGGGGTGCGCACGCTCATCATGGACCGGCTTTATCCGATTGGCGAATTGCAGCGCGTCAACGCGAACTATGCGACTGCCCTGCTGACGGCGCACAAAGTGCGGAGCGGGAATCTGTCTGCGCCGGGTGCGGTCGCGACGATCGAAGCCAACCGCGCCGAGATCGCCGCGAGCTGGAGCGCCTTTATGGAGCACAATCTCGACGCAAGGCGCGCCGATGAGGTGGCCAAGGTCGAAGCGGCACGCCACGACGCCGATGCCGCGCTCGACAAATTGCTGGATTTGCTGCGTGCCGGGCGAGTCGATCAACTCGACTTCTTCGTCAGCGGGGCGCTCTACGCCGCAATCGATCCGTTGACCGGGGCGAGCGGCACGTTGATCGCCGATCTGCGCGCCGATGCGCTTCACGAGCGCGGCGCACTCGAAACCGGGTTCGATCGCGTCTATTTCCTGGTGGCCTTTGTGACGATCGCGGCGATCCTGGTCGCCTTTTGGGGGATGCGGATGCTGGCGCGGCACGTGGAACGGCCGCTTGCGCAGATTGCCGAGGCGACGCGCAGCATCACGCTCGACCAGGCCGATGTGGTGATCCCGGCGCTCGATCGCAGCGATGAAATCGGGGAGATTGCCCGTGCGCTGGCCTTTGCGCGGCAGCGATCGGCCGATGCGCGGCGCCTGAGCGAGGAAGCGCGCCGCACTGCGGATGCGCTCAGCGCCAGCGAACGTCGCGAAGATGCGGCGCGCGCGCGCCGCGCCGCGCATCTGGACGCGCTGTTTCAGGTGTTCGAGGGCGAAGCAGGGGCCTCGGTCGGTCAACTTGTCTCCGCCGGACCGGCGCTGCGCGAGACTGCGGCGGCGATGGCGGGCGAGGCGGGTACGACCGAAGAGCAAGCGATGGCGACCGCCGCATTGACCGAACAAAGCGCCACCAACGCGCGCACCATCGCGCATTCGGCGACCGCGCTGGCCGGGGCGATCGAGCAGATCAGCAGGGCCGCAAACGAATCGCGCGCCAGCGTCGCGACCGTGCGCGCACGCACGCTGGAAGGGCGGGATCGTGCCGAGTCGCTGGGCGCGCTGGTCGCGGAAATATCCTCGGTGCTCGACATGATTACGGCGGTGGCCGGGCAGACCAATCTGCTCGCGCTCAACGCCACGATCGAGGCCGCGCGCGCGGGCGAGGCAGGCCGGGGCTTTGCCGTCGTCGCCGATGAAGTGAAGGGCCTTGCGCGCCAGACCCAGTCCGCCGCCGGGCGGATCGAGGCACGCCTCGCCGCAGTCCGCACCGCCAGCGACACGGTGCTCGCGACGATCGAATCGGTCGATGCGTTGGTTGCCGAACTCGATCGGTCATCGTCCAATGTTGCCGGGGCAGTCGATCAGCAGCGCGGCATGACCCAGGCGATCGCGCTGGCCATTGCCGAGGTCGAGGATGGTACTGCGGATGCTGCCGAAAATATGCAGACGTTGCGCGACCGCGCGCAACGTTCGCGCCTCACCGCCGACCATGTCACGCGCACCGCCGAGGATGTGGCGAGCGGGGTCGAGCGGTTGCGCGGGCAAATCGACCGTCTGATCGTGGATGTGCGCGCCGCCTGACGCACCGCTTTCACCGAAACGCCGTTGTTGATAGCGTTGGGGGCGCGGGGATTGCACCACGGAGAGATTCGATGACCGGCCAGATACTGACGATGGCGATGTCTGACGGCGCGCAAATCGGGGTCTATCACGCGCAACCAACGGGCCGACGCAAGGGCGGGTTGGTGCTGGTCCAGGAAATCTTCGGGGTGACCGATCATATCCGCGACCTGTGCGAGGAATATGCCGCCAACGGTTATGAAGTGCTGGCGCCCGCGCTGTTCGACCGCGAGCATCCCGGGTTCGAGGCGGAATATACCGGCGAAGGGTTTGCCCGCAGCGTGCAGCTTGCGCGCGAACTGCACCCGTTCGACCTGACGCTGGCCGATGTGCAGACCTGTATCGATGCGCTGGCCGAGCGCGGGCCGGTGTTCGTGGTCGGCTATTGCTATGGCGGGTCGGTCGCGTGGTTTGCGGCAACACGCCTGCACAATGTCGCCGCCGCTTCGGCTTATTATGGCAGCCTGATCCCCGGTGCGGCGGACGAGGAACCCAAGGTCCCGGTTATCCTGCATTTCGGCCGCCACGATGACCATATCGCGATGGACGGGGTTGAAAGGGTGATCGCCAAGGCGTGGCCCAAGGCGAAGGTCTATGTCTATGAGGCGGGCCACGGCTTCAACTCGGATCGCCGCAAGGATTATCACGAGCCCAGCGCCGATCTGGCCAAGGAACGCACGCTGGAATTGTTCGAGGCGAATGGCGGCTGATCGTCATGCTTTGAGAGCAAGGTGCGGGATGTGAGCGCATCCGGTTCGTGCGTATATCATGGCATGACACAAACCCTTCCCCTTGATCCCGATGCCGCCTGGAAAGCGTTTGAAGCGCGTGACCGGCATTCCGATGGGCGCTTTGTCGGTGCGGTGAAAACCACCGGCATCTATTGCAAGCCAAGCTGCCCCGCGCGGCACCCCAAGCGCGAGAATGTCGTCTTCTACCGGACCCCCGAGGAAGCGCGCGCGGCGGGGTTCCGCGCCTGCCTGCGGTGCGCACCCGATGCGGTGGGGCGCGACCGGATCGCGGTGGCGCGCGCGGTCGCGCTGATCGAGGCGGCGGAGGAGGTGGTGGCGCTCGACGCGCTCGCCGCGCAGGTCGGCTATGCGCCGCATCATTTCCACCGCCTGTTCAAGCGCGCGACCGGGGTGACGCCGGCAGCCTATGCGCGCGGATTGATGGCGCAGCGCGCGGCGCGGGCGCTGGCGGGGGATGCCACCGTGACCGATGCGATTTATGAGGCTGGCTATTCCGCGCCGAGCCGCTTTTATGATGGCGGGGCCAAACGACTGGGCATGACGCCAAGCGCGTGGAAACGCGGCGGGGCCGGGGTGACGATTCGCTGGACCGTGGCCGATACCAGCCTTGGCGCGATGCTCGTCGCCGCGACCGACAAGGGGCTGTGTCGCGTGTCGTTCGACGAGGGCGAGGCGGCGCTGCACGCGCGCTTCCCGTACGCCGAGATCGTGCCTGGAGGCGCGGCGTTGGCCGATCTGGCGGCGCAGGTCGTCGCAAGCGTCGAATCGCCCGATCGCGACCGCGACTTGCCGCTCGATGTGCAGGGTACGGCGTTTCAGGAGGCGATCTGGCAGGCGCTGCGGGCGATTCCGCTGGGCGAGACGCGCAGCTATGCCGAACTGGCGACGATGGTTGGCAACCCCAAAGCGGTGCGCGCGGCGGGGACGGCATGTGGTGCCAATCCGGTGTCGATCATCGTGCCGTGCCACCGCGCGCAACGCACCGACGGCACGCTGGGCGGCTATGCCTATGGCATCGACCGCAAGGTCGCGCTGCGCACCCGCGAGGGCGTAAAGTAGCCGCTTCC
This sequence comes from Sphingomonas sp., assembly GCF_041661885.1. Classification (GTDB taxonomy): domain Bacteria; phylum Pseudomonadota; class Alphaproteobacteria; order Sphingomonadales; family Sphingomonadaceae; genus Sphingomonas. The sequence continues at coordinate 156,960 of NZ_JBAZTL010000001.1, forward strand.
CGAAGCGCGGCGTCAGCCGCCTGAGGTCACCACATCGGGCCCGGCAGGCTCGCAGCGATAGACGATCTTCTCATTGGGCTGGGCGGGCAATGCGGTGCGGATCGCCGCCTGTTGCGTCGCCAGATTGGCCCGACCCGCTTCATCGGGGGAGCAGGCCTTCAGCGTGACCTGGCTACGAATCTTGCGCACACTGTCCATCTCGGCCGCGCTGAGGAAATAGCGCGTCGTGACATAGCCGAGCGTTGCCGGGTCGAATTGCAGAACCGACACGGTCTGTTCCTCGGCGGGGACGAGGATACGGTCCCACTTGCTGCCATTTTCGGCATATTGCGTGCGCCCGTTCATGCAGCCTGCCTTGCCCCAATCGACCGTCAGATCGGCGGTTGACGAGGAGATGACGCGGCTACGTTCGGGCACGAAATGGCACTGCAATTTGCCGAGCGGCGCGGTGGAGGAAACGGTCGGGGCGAGGGGCACGATTGCGGCGGGGGTCGTGGCGGGAAGCGATGCCGCACCGGTCGGACGCAGCACGAACACGATGACGGCACCAGCCATCACCAGACCACCGATCGCCCAGGCCCAGATTGCCTCGCGCCGCATCGCCTGCGCATCGAGCAGCCCGCCCGCGCCAATGCCCATTGCGCCGAGCACCAGCATCAAGGTGGCGATGGCCATGATGTTCTCGCGGTGGCGGTCGGCGGCGTCGCGCGCGGCGATCAACGCGGCCTCGCGCGCCAGAACCGCTTTGCCGGTAGCATCGCGCCTGGCTGCATCGGCGGCGGCGGAGGCTTGCGCATCGGCTTCGCGATCGGCCTTGTCGATCTCGGCGATGCTCGTGCAGGGCGTGCCGACCGCCATAAAGGGTTGCTTGGCCTTGGTGAGGAAGGCGGCGAGTTCACTGTCGGCGATGGCGAAGCCAAAGGTCGAATCGCCCTCCTCGCCCCGCGTAATCGCCGAATTGACGCCGATCACGCGCCCGCACGGGTCCAGCAACGGCCCGCCCGAATTGCCGCGCGCGATCCCCGCTGTGTGGAGCAGCACGTCGGTTCCCGACATTTGCCGACGCCCGGAAAACACGCCTTCGGTGCGGATCGGCGAGAGCGGATGGATGTAATCCACCGCCGAGCGCGCAGTCGCGAGATCGACATTGCCGGGATAGCCGAGCGCGGTCACCATCCCGCCCTCGGACACCGGCCCGGTATAGAGTGCGACAGGTGGCAGCGGCGTTCCGGAGAATTCGATCAACGCAAGGTCGTGCACGGCATCGACCGCGATCACTCTGCCCTGATAGCTCTTGCTGCCTTCCGACGGCACGATGCCGATCACGACATTGCCGGGATAGCGCGTCAGCAGCTCGACCACATGGGCGTTGGTGACGATGCGGTTGGACGCGACCGCAAAGCCGCTGCCGTGGCCGAAGCCGACCACTTCGTCATCGACGATCGCGATGGTGACGACGCGCACGACGCCGCGCGCGGTGGCGGAGATATCATCGGCGCGGGCTGGCCCGGCGAGCGCGGACAGCAACACTGCCGCGAGGAGCGTACTCCACAGCGGCCACACCCTTTGCGAAAGAGGGCGGGAAAGGCGAAAAAAAATTGCGGCGACCATGTCCGCCTTATGTGCCAGCCGAGGTCGCGATAAGACAGAGGAAAGTAAGCCGATTAGCGCAATCCGCATCGTCCTTTCGGGCGAATGCAGCCTTCTAATCCCGCCTCCGCCAAAGGGGCTGGCGGAAGCGGGAGAGCCGCATCAGAAGCTTACGCGCCCGCCCAGCGACAATACGAGCGCGTGGGCATTGCGCAGCAGACCGTTGGTGAGGATCGGAGTCTGCACGGGCGTGCCGGCATAGGCCGCGGTTACGCGGTCGATCGTGGCGTCGTTGAACTGCACGTAATTGGCACCAGCGTCGATCGTGATGTGCCGGTTCAATTGATAGCTGCCACCCGCTGCATAGGTCCACCGGTTCGAATCGGGCACGCGGGCATCGCGCAGACCGTTCTGCGTCGGAGTGATCGTGCGCTGCAGCCCGGCGCGCAGCGTTGCCTTGGGGCTGAGAGCGTAATCGAAGCCACCGGCCACGCTGAAGCTGTCGCGATAATTTTCGGGCAGCGCGACGTTGAGCGGCGCGCCGAGCCGGATCGCGTCAAACTTGCCCCAGCTATAGACAGCGCCCTGGGCATTGAGCGTGAGCGCGTTGGTCACATGCAGACGCCCCGACGCGATGATTTGGCCCGGCGTGTTGAACTGCGCCTGCACGCCCGACAGCGAGGCGTTGGACCCGGCAAGCGGGCCGACCAGCCCGGCGACGGTCAAATTTCCGGTCAACGTATGCTTGATGCTGGATTTGTAGGTAATGCCGACGCTTACTGCGCTGTTGTGCAACTGCACGCCTGCGGTCCAGCCGAAATCCCAGCCGTGGCCCTTCAGCGTCTGGCTGCCATCGGGCAACGATGCCTGCACGTTGGGCAGCGCATTGCTGAGATAGGCATCGGTATATTCGACGTTGAGCGCGCCGCCGACGCTCAACCAATCGGTCACCACCACGCCGATTGACGGCTGGATGTCGATCGTGCGCAAGCGGGTCTTGTCGGCGCTGTAGCGTGTCCAGCTATTCGCATCGTAATCGGTGGTGAAGCTGAACGGAGAGGTCACCGCGACGCCGAGGGCGATGCGATCGTTGATCGGATAGGCGAAGGCACCGCTTGGGAGCACGCCGTTGCTGATCGGATCACGCGCGACGCCGTTGCCGCCAACGGGCACGAACGACTGGCCCGGGCGACGAATGAGCGTGCCATTGTCGATCACGTCGCCCTTGGGCAGGATCGCGGTCGCGCTGATCGCTGCGCTCCGGTCGGTGATGCCGGCAATCGCCGCCGGGTTCCACCACAAAAAGGCGGCACCGCGATCGGCGGCTTCCCCGGAAAAGGCGCGGCCGGTGCCGATCGCCGATTGGGCTTCCAGATAAAACGCATCGGCATGGGCCGTGCCCTGGAACCCGAAAGCGGAGACGAGCGCGGTCGCGCCCAGCAGCGGGGCCTTGATACGAAACGACATTGAAAATTCCTGAGTATCGGGGGGTAAAGAAAGGCCGCAGCGTTAGCGCACGCGTGTCCAGGTTTGGGTCTTGCATAGCGGGAAGAAGACGCAGCCGCGCAGTTTCAACTGGTCGGTGCCGACGGGGGTGATCTTGCCGCTATAGGTTTTGCCGTCTTCGGCGTTGTAGACTTGCCCATCGCTCCATACGCCGCCTGCTTCGGGCTTGAAGCCGCTCAACATCAACAGGCCCTGGAGCGGGCGCGAACGCAGCTTTTCGTTGGCGTTCCTGGTGTCCTTCAGCGCGGGATTGGTGCGGATCGCATCGGAGGTGAGGATCTTGCCGCAGAGCGATTCGCCGCACCGGCTGATCTCGACGATGGCGTTGTGAGTCTCGGTCTTCCAGCGTCCGACGACGGTATCGGTCGCTATGGGAGCCCCGGCCAGCAGCGCGCCGATCATCAACAACGACATGGTATCTCACTCTCCTACACCCGCAACCAGGCGGGAAATGGGCACCCAACGCCGCATTCTTACGGTCGTGCGCATCGCTCAGGAGGTGTGGCCTGAAGATTATTCCGGTTCGGTAACATTTACGTAAACGGAAAGCGAGCAGCGCTGTGTTCAATAGAAGCGCAGACGATCAAGTCAAGTATCGTTGCGCTAGATCGGCAGAAAAACGCTCAAATCGAGTGAGATAGCGGGCGTTATGGTCGAACGCCGTAGCGGAAAGCGCTCAAACGAAACTGTACGGATCGACATCGACGACCACGCGCACCTTGCTCGGCCACTCCAGCGCGCCGAGCCAGTCGCGGATGATGTCCTGCACGTCGAGCGCGCGCTTGGCATGGACGAGCAAGCGGAAGCGGTGGCGACCGCGCAGCATTGCCAGCGGGGCGGGGGCGGGGCCGTACACCTCCATCGCCTCATGCTGCGGCGCGCTGCGGCCGATCAGCCGCGCGGTTTCTAGCGCCGCCTTCTGGTCCTCGCTCGACACGATGATGCCGGCGAAGCGGCCAAAGGGCGGCGCGCCCGCTTCGCGGCGATGCGCGGTCTCGGCAGCATAAAAGGCCTCGGCATCGCCTGAGACGAGCGCCTGCATCACGCTGGCGCCGGGGCTGTGCGTCTGGATATAGACATGGCCGGGCTTGGCCCCGCGCCCGGCGCGCCCGGCGACCTGGCAGATTTGCTGGAAGGTGCGTTCGGACGCGCGCAGATCGCCGCCATCGAGCCCGAGATCCGCATCGATCACGCCGACCAGCGTCAGATTGGGGAAGTGATAGCCCTTGGTGACGAGCTGCGTGCCGACGATGATGTCGATGTCGTGCGCCTCCATCCGCGCGACGAATTCGGCGGCCTTGGCGGGCGACCAGATCGTGTCGGAGGTGATGACGGCGGTGCACGCGTCGGGGAACAGCGCCTTCACCTCATCGGCAATGCGCTCCACGCCGGGGCCGACGGGGACGAGGCTGTCCTCGCTCTGGCATTCGGGGCAGACCTTCGGGACGGGCTCGACATGCCCGCAATGGTGGCAGGCGAGGCGGTGGACGAGGCGATGCTCGACCATCCAGGCGGTGCAATTGGGGCATTGAAAGCGGTGGCCGCAGGTGCGGCACAAGGTCAGCGGGGCATAACCGCGCCGGTTGAGGAACAGCAAAGATTGTTCGTGCCGCGCCAACGTTTCACGCATCGCCATCACCAGCCGGGGGGCGATCCAGTGGCCGCGCTCGGGCGGCTCGGCGATCAGGTCGATCGCTTCGATCGCGGGCATTTCGGCGGCACCCCAACGACCGGGCAGTTTCACCTCGGCATAACGACCGAGCGCAACTTGCTGGCGCGTTTCGATTGCGGGGGTGGCGGACGCCAGGATTACCGGGATGTGTTCGAATTTCGCCCGCATGACTGCGACATCGCGGGCGTGATAATGCACGCCTTCTTCCTGCTTGAAGCTCGTTTCATGCGCTTCGTCGATCACGATCAGGCCGAGATTGGCATAAGGTAGGAACAGCGAGGAGCGTGCGCCGACGGTGACCAGCGCTTGCCCGCTGGAAATCGCGCGCCACGCGCGGCGGCGTTGGGACTGGCGCAGGCCCGAATGCCACGCGACGGGCTTCACCCCGAAGCGCGCGGCAAAGCGCGTCAGGAAGGGTTCGGTCAGTGCGATTTCGGGGAGCAAGACGAGCGTCTGGCGCCCCTCGCGGATCGCGGCGGCAACCGCCTCGAAATAAACCTCGGTCTTGCCCGAACCGGTGACGCCATCGAGCAGGGTCGGCGCGAAAGCGCGCGCGGTGACCCCCGCCACCAATGTGGCGGCGGCGGCGCGCTGGTCGGGTGACAAAGCGGGTGCGGCGAAATCGGGATCGGGGGCGGGGAAGGGGCTGTCGATATCGACCTCGACCGCTTCCAGCGCGCCGACCTTGGCGAGCCCGCGAATGACCGCGTCGGAGACATTGCCGATCGCCGCCAGTTCGCGGATTAGGCCCTGGTGGTTGCCGATCTGCTCGAGCGCCTGTTCACGCTGTGGGGTCATGCGGTCGGGCACCAGCCCGGTCGCGCGATATTCGGTGACGGTCTTCGCGCCCTCCAGCGCCGAACTGGAGGCGAGCGCCATCCGCGCCACGGCGGCGGGGGGCGCGAGATAATAATCGGCGGTCCATTCGATCAGCCGGCGCAAAGGCGCGGCCAGCGGCGCGGCGGGCAACACGCCGATGAGGTTGCGCAAGCGATTGTCGCCGACCTCGGCATCGGACGGCATCCGCTCGGGCTCCCACACCACGCCGATCAACTGGCGCGGGCCGAGCGGGGCGATCACGATCGAGCCGGGCTCGACCTGCATCCCGTGCGGCACGCGGTAATCGAGCGGGCCGAGCGCGGAATTCATGACGAGGACGCGGGCGCGGGACATGGGGAGCATATGGCGGGTTGCGGGCGTGCGGCAAAGGGGCAGCGGTTAAGCGGAGGCGTTCCTTCCCGTGTCGCGCTTCCCCGGCGAAGGCCGGGGCACAGTCGTGACGTAGGTGATGGAGAGCGCTACGCCAGAACATCCTGGTCCTTTCGACTGGGCCTCGGCCTTCGCCGGGGAAGGGTATAGGGGAGGACTGTTCGGCGATTCTCTTGTTCCACCCGATGCGCTACACCGCAGCGATGAGCGAACTCCCCGGCCTTTATGCCGCCCATCTCGCGCGTGACCGGCGGCGCTCGACGCACACCGTGCGCGCGTATGAAGCGACAGCGGTGCGGCTGTGCGGCTTCCTGCAGGCGCATTGGGGGGCGGCGGTGGAGCGCGACATGCTGGCCAAGGTGAGCGCGGCCGATCTGCGCGCCTTCCTCGCCGCGCGTCGGGGCGAAGGCGGCATCGGCAATGCCTCGGCGGCGCGCGAATTGTCGGCGGTGCGCGGGTTCCTGGCGTTCGCGGTGGGCGAGGGGATAACGCCGCGCCTTAAAGGGCCGCGCGTGAAAAAGGGGGTGCCGCGCCCGGTGTCGCCCGACGAGGCAGTCGCTCTGGCCGAGGATGTTGCCGATGACGCCGCCGAACCGTGGATCGGCGCGCGCGATCTGGCGGTGCTGCTGCTGCTGTATGGCGCGGGGCTGCGCGTGGCGGAGGCGTTGGGGCTGACGGGGGCGATCCTGCCGCTGGGCGCGACGCTGAGCGTGACGGGCAAGCGCGACAAGACGCGGATCGTGCCGCTGTTGCCGCAAGTGCGCGCCGCGATCGAATCCTATGTCGCGCTCAGCCCTTATGGCACCGCGCGCGAGGCGCCGCTGTTTCGGGGCGCGAAGGGCGGGCCGCTATCGCCGCGCCTTGTCCGGCTGGCGGTGCAGCGCGCGCGGGTGCGGTTGGGATTGCCCGATCGCACCACGCCGCACGCGCTGCGCCACAGCTTCGCGACGCATTTGCTCGGGCGCGGCGCGGATTTGCGCGCGCTTCAGGAATTGCTCGGCCATGCCAGCCTCAGTTCCACGCAAATCTATACGCAAGTCGATGCAGCGCATTTGCTCGACGTGTACCGCAACGCGCATCCGCGTGCCTAGCAACGCGGCTGCCAGCGCAGCAGACGCCAGACGTAAAACACGCCGACCGCCCCGATCGTCACGATCGTCGCGGGGCCGATAAACGCATCCAGCTCGCGGAAGTTGGTGCCGAGATAATAGCCTGCACCCGCCAGGAAAGTGTCCCAGATCGCGGCGCCGCCCGCCGTCCAAATCACGAAGCGTCCGCGCGGCATCCGTGTCATGCCAGCGGGCAGCGATACCATCGTGCGGAAGGCCGGCATGAAGCGGAACACGAACACCACCCATTGCCCGTGCCGACCGAAGAAGCGTTCGAGTTGGAGCACATGCTCCCAATCGAGCGTCAGCCAGCGGCCATAGCGATCGACGAACGGGCGCAGCCGCTGATAGCCGAGGTGCCAGCCGATCCAGTACCAGAAATAATTGCCGACGACCGTCCCCGCCGTGCCTGCCACGATCAGCGGCACGATCTCCATTTGCCCGCGCGCGACCGCGATGCCGCCGAGCCCCATGATGACTTCGGACGGGATGGGCGGGAACACGTTCTCCAGCACCATGAGCAGGAAGATGCCGAAATAGCCGCCCCACGCGGTCAACGCGATGATGACATCGGTCATCGCGCGGTGTCGGCAACCTTGCGCTCGATCGCATCCCAGATCAGGCCGGCGACATCGGTGCCGTCGAAGCGCTCGATCGCAACGATGCCGGTGGGGGAGGTGACGTTGATCTCGGTCAGCCACTCGCCGCCGATCACATCGATGCCGACGAACAGCAGCCCGCGCCTTTTGAGTTCCGGCCCGAGCACCGCGCAAATTTCGCGCTCTTTCTCGGTCAGTTCGGTCTTCACCGCCGACCCGCCGACCGCGAGGTTGGAGCGGATCTCGCCTTCGCCAGGTAAGCGGTTGATCGCGCCCGCGACGTCTCCATCGACCAGCACGATGCGCTTGTCGCCCTTGGCGACGGCGGGGAGGAACGCCTGGATCATGTGCGGTTCACGCCACATGGTGTTGAACACCTCGATCAGCGCCGACAGATTGGCGCCATCCTGCCCGACCTTGAAGATCGCCTTGCCGCCATTGCCGTGCAGCGGCTTGATGACGATTTCGCCGTGCTGCGCGAGAAAGGCGCGGGCTTCGTCGAGGCTGCGCGTGACCAAGGTCGGCGGCATAAATTGCGGAAAATCGAGCACGAACACCTTTTCGGGCGCGTTGCGCACGCTGGCCGGATCATTCACCACCAGCGTCTTGTGCGCGATGCGTTCGAGCAGATGCGTCGCGGTGATATAGCCGAGGTCGAAGGGCGGGTCCTGCCGCATCAACACGACATCGGCCTCATCGCCCAGATCAAGGCTGACGGAATCGCCGAAGCTGTAATGATGGCCGATGACGCGCTGCACGGTGACCGGATCGGCCTTGGTCCACACCCGGCCATCGGCATAATTCAGGTCTTCGGCATTGTAGTGGAACAGTTTGTGGCCGCGCTGTTGCGCGGTGAGCATCAGCGCGAAGGTCGAATCGCCGGCAATGTTGATCGCGGCGATCGGGTCCATCTGGACGGCAACGGTGAGCGACATGAGATTCTCCGTCTCGATACCCGATCGCTGGCGACCGGTTTGGATGCGAGCGTCCTCTAGGGGCGTGCGTCGCCAAAGTCACCCGATCCACGCATTCTCGATATGGCGCGGGCGCGTGCCGGGTGCGATCAGGATGACATCGACGCGAATGTCGTCGCCCGGATCGGCATAAGTCGGCATCAGATATTCCGCCGCCGCCGCGACGCGGGCGAGGCGGCGTTCGTCGATCGCGAAATCGAGTTCGGCGGCGGTGGCACGCAGCTTGACCTCGACAAAGGCGACGAGCGTGCCCTTCTTGGCAATCAGATCCACCTCTCCGGCGGGCGTTCGCACGCGCCGCGCGAGGATGCGCCAGCCTTTGAGGCGGAGCCACCACCCGGCGAGGCGCTCGCCGCGGCGACCGGATGCTTCGGCGCGGCGGCGTTTTCCGTTCCCCTCCCGCTTGCGGGAGGGGCTAGGGGAGGGGCTGGCACGATGCGGCACGCTAGGAAATATGCCCTCCCCCAGCCCCTCCCGCAAGCGGGAGGGGAGTTTTACGCCTTCAACTCCAGCGCCCTTGCGTAGAGCGCCTTGCGGTCGAGCCCGAGTTTCTTGGCGACCTCGCTCGCCGCCTGGCCGGTGGAGAGCCGCGTCAGTGCCTCGGTCAGTGCCGCATCGGCGGCGTCGGCGCTGGCTGCTTCGGGGGCACCGGGCGGGGCGACCACCACCACGATCTCGCCCTTGGGCGGGGCGTCGGCGTAGCGTGCGGCGAGCTGCGACAGCGTGCCCGTCACCGCTTCCTCGAAATGCTTGGTAATTTCACGCGTCACCGCCGCCTCGCGGTCACCCAAAGCTTGGGCGAGCGCTGCCAGCGTTGCGCCGAGACGGGGGCCGGATTCGTACAGCACCAAGGTCGCACGGATCGCGGCAACTTCGGCGATCGCGGCGGCGCGTGCTTGGGCCTTGGAGGGCAGGAAACCGAGGAACAGGAAGCGGTCGGTCGGCAACCCCGCCAGCGTCAGCGCCGCCACCGCCGCGCAGGGGCCAGGGATGGTCCACACCGTATGCCCCGCCGCGCGCGCATCGCGCACAAGCTTGTAGCCGGGGTCGGAGATGAGCGGCGTGCCCGCGTCGGACACCAACGCCACCGCTTCCATCCCCATGCGGGCGATCAGGCCAGGGCGGACGTCTTCGGCATTATGGTCGTGATAGGGAACCATTGGCCGCCTTACACCGATATGGTGTAGGAGTTTGGCCGTCACGCGGCTGTCTTCGACCGCAATTACGGCGGCATGCGTCAGGATGTGCGCCGCCCGCGGCGAAAGATCGCCGAGATTGCCGATCGGGGTGGCAACGATGTAGAGGCCGGGCGAGAGATCAGGGGTCATCAGGAGCGGTCATGGCAGAGCGGGATACGAAAGGGCAACGGCCCATCGGCTTTAAACGGCTTTTGCAGATCGCGGGCATTGCGGGGGCGGTTGCGCTGGCCGGGTGTCAGACGGTCGTGCCGCGCGGGCCCGCGCCGGTTAAACACCCCCCCGTCGTTCGCCCGGTGCAGCCGCAACAGCCTGTGGTCGAACAGGGCATTCCCACTGATACGCAACGCCACCGCGTCGCGTTGCTGGTGCCGCTCAGTGGTCCCAATGCCGGGGTCGGCCAAAGTCTCGCCAACGCCACGCAGATGGCGCTGCTCGATTCGAAGAACGAGCGTATCCGGATCACCAGTTACGACACCGCCACCGGCGCCGCGCTGGCCGCGCAAAAGGCGCTGGCGGATGGCAATCAGTTGATTCTGGGGCCGTTGCTGGCGGACGACGTGCGGGCGGTTACCCCGATTGCGCACCGTGCGGGGGTGCCCGTGGTCAGCTTTTCCAACGACGCGACCGCCGCCGGGAACGGTGCCTATCTGATGGGCTATGTGCCCGCCCAGTCGATTGGCCGGGTGGTCGATTATGCGCGCGAACAGGGCGTCACCACCTTCGGTGGGCTGGTGCCCAACGGCACCTATGGGCAGCGGGCGTCGACCGCCTTTCTGCGCGCGGTCGAATCGGCAGGCGGGCAGGTTGCGTCCTTGCAGACCTATGATCGTGTCCCCGGATCGATCACCAGCGCGATCCTCCGTATGAGCAAGAGTGCGCCCTATCAGGCGATCCTGATCGCCGATGGCGGCAATTCGGCTTCGGCGGCGGTGCCGGTGCTGCGCAAGAACGGCATGGGCGGTGCGCGCGTGCTTGGCACTGAATTGTGGAATTCGGAAAGCGCAATCGCCAGCAAGGCCGGGCTGGAGGGCGCATGGTTCGCCAGCGTCTCGGACGGTCTGTATCGCCAATATGCGGCGCGTTACCGCGCGCGCTTCGGTGCCGCACCCTTCCGCCTGTCGAGCCTTGGCTATGATTCGGTGTTGCTGACGATCCGCATCATGCGCGATTGGCCGATGGGCACGGCCTTCCCGGAGGATCGCCTGAAGGATCGCGGCGGTTTTGCGGGCATCGATGGCGCGTTCCGTTTCGGGCGCGACAATGTCGCCGAGCGCGCGCTGGAAGTGCAGGAAATTCGCGGCGGCACCACGGTGACGATCTCGCCTGCTCCCAGCGGTTTCGAGCGGTAATGGCGCCAACGATGTGGATTTCGCTGCGCGGGTGAAACAATCGGGGGAGCATCGGGTTGTAAGGGCGTGATCGCTTCCGAAACCGCCGCTCCCGCCAAACGCGCACCGCGCTGGCGCAAAATCCTGCTGGGAACGGTGTTCACCATCCTCGGTGTGGCGGCGTCGCTGCTGTTGGCGCTGGGTGCGTTTCCGGTCGGGATGATGCGCGGTCTGGTCGAAAGCCGCCTGTCGGCGGCTTGGGGCAGCCCGGTCCGGGTCGGCGCGGTAACGCGGGACAGCGTTTTTTCCTACGCACCCGTCATCTCGGTGCGCGACGTCCACATCGCGCAGCCCGATTGGGTTGGGCCGGGCGATTTCGTGCGGCTGTCTTCGGCCAGCGTGCGCGTGCCGGTGTTCGCATTGCTGTTCGGCCATTTCCAGCCCGATCGCGTGACGATCGACGGCGGGCGGATCGCATTGGTACGCGATGCCAGCGGGCGCGCCAATTGGAAGCGCGAGGGTGAGCAAGGCGACGGGCACGGCGACCGCCCGACCTTGTCCGATCTCACCATCACCAACACGCAAGTGGTGGTGCGTGATGCCAGGCGCGATCTGGTCGTGGCGGGCCCGCTGTCGGTCGATGCCAGGAACGGATTGCGCCTGTCCGCGACGGGCACCCTCCTTGGTACACCGGTGCGGATCGAGGCGACGGGCGGGCGGATTACCGGGATCGACCCCACCGCGCCCTATCCGTTCAGCGCGACGCTGGCATCGCCCGCATTGCACATGGCCGCCAAGGGCGACATGGCGGGCGTGCTCGACACGCGCCACTTTAGCGCGGCCATCACCGCGCAGGCCCCAACGCTCAAAAACCTCGATCGCGTGATCGAAGCTGGGTTGTTCGGCACGCAGCCGATCGATTTGACCGGCGCGATTCGCCATGACGGGCGTGACTGGTACATCGATCGTATCGGCGGGCGCGTCGGGCGCTCGCGCTTTGCCGGATTGGCGACGGTCCACAAGATCGATGGCCGCACCAAGATCGACGCGAGGATACGGGCACCCCAATTCGATTTCGACGATCTGGCCGATGCGCGCGGCCATGCCGCCTCGGCGGCGCGATCGGCAAAGATCGGCCCGCGCGTCATTCCGCCGACGCGGATCAACCTCAGCAAGCTCGGCAAGACCGATGGCACGATTGCCTTCCGCGTCGATCGCATCCTGGCCGGCAAGGGCACGGTGTTCCGGACATTGTCGGGCAGGCTGACGCTCGACCACCGCGTCCTCACCGTCAGCAACGTGGTGGCGACGCTCGCCACCGGACGCATGGCGGGTACACTGCGGGTGGACCATCGCAGCGGACGGCCCAAGCTCTCGGTCGACCTTCGCCTTGCCGGGCTGACGCTCGATTCGTTGATCGGCAAGCCCGACATGGTGTCGGGGCGCGTGCAGGGGCGCATCGTGTTGAGTGGGCAGGGCGATACGGTGCGCGAGGCGCTGGCGCGCGCCAATGGCAAAGCGGCGATGGTCGCGACCGGGGGCGAAGTGCGCCGCATGGTGGCAGACGTGCTCGGCCAGAATTTGAGCGGCGCGGTGCTTCACGCGATCGGCTCGCCCAGCCGGATGGTGCCGCTGCGCTGCCTCGTCGCCGATTTCCGCGCGACCAACGGCGTGCTGGTGCCCCGACCGCTCGGCATCGACACGGGAACCTCGGTCGGGCGCGGGGCAGGCCGGATCGTGCTGGATGGCGAACGCATCGCGCTGACGCTCGCCGGAACCAGCAAGAGCCACGCGCTCCTGAAGATTGCTGACCCGATCCAGATTGGCGGCACGCTCAGCAAGCCGAGCGTTTCGGTGGCGGGCCTGGGGACGACCGACAAACCCAGCAGCGGTGGCTTGCTCAAGGTGCTTGGGCGCTCGCTCCGGCGCGCATTCGGCCTGGCCAGGACGCCGCCTGCCGTCGTGATCCCGCCGCCTGCGCAATTCGATTGCGAATCGGCGGTGGCAGCGGCGTTGCGGTGAGCGCATAGAAAAAGGGCCCGGCGATTGCTCGCCGGGCCCTTGGTCGTTCGCTTGCGCGGGCGATTAGGCCTGCTGCAGGTTCACGGCGCTCATCTTGCCGCGCTTGTCCTGCTCCAGCTCGTACTGGACGCGCTGATCCTTATCGAGCGTGCCCATGCCGGCGCGCTCAACCGCCGTGATGTGCACGAACGCGTCTTCGCCGCCGCCTTCCGGCGCGATGAAGCCATAGCCCTTGTCTGCGTTGAAGAATTTTACGGTGCCGATGGTCATAATGGTCGTCCTTCTTGTCGTGCGGTGGCGCGAAAGCCGCGCCATCCGGTGCCTAGATCAGCAGTGAAAGAAGGAAGATGGGGCCGCAAAGCACCAGAGACCGTCGATTTGCGACTGTAGCAAGCGCGGGCCTAGGCGCATTTACGGGGAATAGCAAATGGTGGGTGGGTGGCGCCGGAAAAGGGCGCGCATGAAAAAGGGCCGGGGTTTTCCCCCGGCCCTCCATTCCGTAGCAAATCGCGGAGGCTTACGCCGCCGAAACCTCGGCCACGTCAACTTTGATGCCGACGCCCATCGTGGAGCTAACCGCGACCTTGCGGACATACTTGCCCTTCGCGCCCGACGGCTTGGCCTTGACCACGGCGTCAACCAGCGCGTCGAAGTTCGCGCGCAGGTCTTCTGCCGGGAACGACGCCTTGCCGATCCCTGAGTGGATGATACCGGCCTTTTCGACGCGATATTCGATCTGGCCGCCCTTGGCTGCCTTGACCGCTTCGGCAACGTTCATGGTGACGGTGCCGAGTTTCGGGTTCGGCATCAGGCCCTTTGGACCAAGCACCTTACCGAGGCGACCGACGATGCCCATCATGTCCGGGGTCGCGATGCAGCGATCGAAATCGATCGTGCCACCCTGGATGGTTTCCATCAGGTCTTCCGCACCGACCACGTCCGCACCAGCGGCGCGGGCTTCATCGGCCTTCGCACCCTTGGCGAACACGCCGACGCGTACGGTCTTGCCAGTGCCCTTGGGCAGCGTGACGACGCCGCGGACCATCTGGTCGGCGTGACGCGGATCGACGCCGAGGTTCAGCGCGACTTCGATCGTCTCGTCGAACTTCGAGGTTGCACCGGCCTTGGCGAGCGCAATCGCTTCGTCCACGCCGTGCAGCTTCTGACGATCGATGGTGACGGCTTTTTGCTTCTTGCTGACAAATGCCATGATCTTAGCCCTCCACCACTTCGAGGCCCATCGCGCGGGCAGAACCCTCGATGATGCGCGTTGCCGATTCGAGATCGTTGGCGTTGAGATCCTTCATCTTCGCGGTCGCGATGTCGGCGAGCTGCGAACGCTTGATCTTTCCGGCGGACACCTTGCCCGGCTCCTTCGAGCCCGACTTTAGATTGGCGGCCTTCTTGATGAGATACGATGCCGGCGGCGTCTTCGTTTCGAACGAGAACGAACGGTCGGCATAAACGGTGATGACGGTGGGGAGCGGCGTGCCGACTTCCTGGTCACCGGTCGAGGCGTTGAACGCCTTGCAGAATTCCATGATGTTGACGCCGCGCTGACCCAGCGCCGGGCCGATCGGCGGCGACGGGTTGGCCTTGCCGGCCGGCACCTGCAGCTTGATATAGCCTGTAATCTTTTTTGCCATGTGTCACTCTCTTTCAAGTTTAGCGGTCCTGGCGGGCACCGAGGCGCCCTCCCGCACTTCCAACAGCAATGTGTAGGAAGCTGGCGCGCATAGCCGAAAGCAGGCGGCGGTGCAAATGCTGTTGCGAGAGGCCGCTCACCCCGCCCGGTTTTGGGGGCGGGGTGGTCGAACGAGGTCAGAAGTCGGTGTGCAGCCGAACGCCGATCGTTTGCGGTGTCGTCGGCACGATATAGGGCCGTTGACCGCAACTGCCGCATTCCTGGAAGCGCGACAATTGCCCGCGCGTGTCGAACGCATTCTGGATAAACAGTTCGATGCTGTAGCGCGGGAACTGCACACCCGCCGCAAAATCGGCGGTGGTGAAGGCCGACAGACGTCCGAGCTGCGCCGCCGGGTTGATGATGATGCCACCCGGTGCATAGGTCGCCGATCGAATATCGGACGCAGCCGAACCCTGATAGGACACCACCGCCTGGCCATATGCCTTGGCCGTCCCGACCGGCACGGTGTAGCGCGCTGATCCGCTTGCCTTGAACTTGGGGGTGATCGGCAGCCGTGTCCCCGCCCTGGCCGAAAGCAAATTGCCGGCCCCTGCGCAGGTAAAGGTGGGGTCATCCACCAGACACAGATTCTTGCGCGTCTTGGCGTCGGTATAGGAGCCCGATGCACTCAGCGCGAGCGCGCCGAGCGTAAGGTTGCTGATGATTTCTGCGCCGCGGATACGTGCATTGGGCCCGTTGTGGATTTCGGTGAAGCTGTTGGCGCCGAGGAAGGAGAATTGGAACTTGTCCCAATCCTGCTGATAGATCGCACCGTTCAGCCGCAATTTGCCGCCGAGCAACGTGGTCTTGGCGCCAAGTTCGTAGTTGGTCAGGAAATCGGCGGCATAGGGTGCCACGTCGGCGCGCCGGTTGATGCCGCCGGGGCGGAAGCCACGCGAAACCGTGCCGTAAAGCAGCACGCCGCTAACGGGTTTCCAGCTCAGGTTGAAGCGATAGGTCACGCCCTGTCCAGACGCCTGAACGGGCACCACACCCTCTCCGGCGCGATAAATGCCGAGATTGGTGCACGGGCCACCGGCAACCGCCGCCGGGAGCAACGTGGTCAATCCCCCCGCCGCAACCGCGTCGCGCAGTCGCGTGCCGTTGGTGGTGAAGCATCCGGCAACGCCGGTGCGCGAACTGCCTGCTGCATTGTACGGCGTCGTGCTATAGCCATTGGCCGGATCGCGACCGAAGCCGAAAAAGCCGATCAGCGAATTGTCGTAGATGAAGGCGCGCCCGCCGACGGTCGCGGTCAGGCGCGGTGTGATGTCATAGCTTGCCTCGCCGAACACCGCGTAATCCTTGTCAACGCGGTGTTGCTGGGTGAGCCACAGGGTGCCGGGGTGACCATTGACCGAGAGCGTGTCGGCAAGCCCTGGCACTTGATAATCCTGATGGATGTCGTTGCTCTGGCGCTGGTAGAAGCCACCGGCGACAAGGCGGAACCGCTCGTTCGACGGGCTCGAGACGCGGAATTCCTGGCTCGTCTTCTTGAAATGGTCGCTGCCGATGACGCGTTGGCGTGAATCGATCGTTCTGCCGGCATTGTCCTTGAAGTAGAAATACCCCGCAATGCCGCCGACCGAGGCATAAAGATTGTCATAGGCTTCGGCGTAATCGGTATAATCGCTCGACGAGAAATCCTTGCGGTCGAGATACGCCCCGGCATAGGTCACGTCCCAATTGCCGATCTTGCCTGCAATCGTCAGCCCCGCCTGGATGAAGCGGTCCCGGCGATATTCGGGGTAGAAATGCTGTACCTGCAAGTCGCCGACCCTGGGGTCGAAGCCATAGGCGCCGTGGCTGCGCGTATCCTGGTACATCACGGTCGGCGTGACCGTCCAATTGCTGTCGAGATCGATCTTCAACGCGGCGCGGCCACCCGCGATTTCGGTGTCGTTATAATCTTTTTTGACGAAGGCGGCGTTGTTGGCGGTGATGCCATCCTTCACGCAATTACCCGACGCATCGAAATTGGAGCCGCCGCAGAAGCGCCGTGTGCCCGGCACATTGTCGATATAGCCCGCGTTGCGCTGGTAAAAGCCGACGACGCGCAGGGCGACCGAGGGCGACAGCGGGATGTTGACCAACCCCTCGGCCTTGCCGCCAAAGCCACCTTTGCTGACCTTGTTGCCCTCAATATCGGCGCGGCCGTAGAAATGCGACAGGTCGGGCTGGTTGGTGATGATGCGGATCGTGCCCGCTTCGGACGAAGCACCGTAGAGCGTGCCTTGTGGCCCCGACAGGCTCTCGATTCGCGCAATGTCGTAAATATGGACGTCAAGATTGCCGCCAATCGTGGTGACGGGCTGCTCATCGAGATAGACGCCGACCGAGGGGAGCGAGCCTGAATGGTTGCCGTCACCCCCCGAGGCGACGCCGCGCATGTAGATGACGTTGGTGCCGGGGGTCCCGCCGAGTGCCTGGAACGAGACCGAGGGCAATTGCTGCGCATATTGCGAGAAGTTCGAAATGTTGAGTTCGTCGAGCTTCTTGGTGGTCAACGCTTGGACGCTGATCGGCACATTCTGCAACGTTTCGGAGCGCTTCGTGGCGGTGACGATGATGTCGCCGCCATCGGTCGGTGCGGTGGCGGGTGTGGGTTCGGGCGGCGCGCTTTGCGCGAATGCCGGTGCCCCGAAAGCCGCCGACGACAACAAGGCGAGGATTGCGGCACGATACCCGAACGACGACATCAGATTCCCCCTGTATTGTTTCAACAAGGTGTTCGCGACCGCAGCATCCGTCAAGCGGACTACCACAGGTACGTAACAATCTTACGCAGGCGTTGCGAAATTACAACGTTGTGACAGGTGCCACGGGATAGCTCTCCAGCACATCGCCCAAAGCCTGCTTCAGCGGACTTAGCCACGGTTCGAACGGTTTCCACGCCTCGGTGCCCTCGCGGAAGATCGGTTGGCGGACCTGCTCCGAACTGGCGGTGCGCACCGCCCGCGCGGTTTGGTGGAAGGCGAGGCACGCGGGCTCGAACGGCAGGCCGCAGGCGGCGAGCAACGCACGCACGGTCGCCTCGGTATCCTCGACCATGTCCTCATACAGCACGCGGTGGACCCGACCGGGCAGCACGGTGTCGATATGGCCCATCAGCCGGACATAATCGCGATAATAGCGGCCCATATCATCGAGCGCGTAGCTGAAGCCCTGGCCGCGCGCGAAATGCTGTTTGAAGTTGGAGAAGCAGCAGCCGAGCGGATGCCGCCGCGCATCGATAATCCGCGCGCCGGGCAGGATCAGGTGGATGAAGGGGACATGCGCCCAATTGTTCGGCAGCTTGTCGATGAAGAACGGGCGGTCGGTGCGGCGCTGGATGCGGGTGCGTTGGAGATACTCCTCGCCCATGTCGCGCAGGCGCTCGGCAGACCAGGTCGCCAGCCCTTCGGGATAGGCGGCATCCCGCCGGGCGAGCGCGGGGATATCGGGCAGTTCGCTCGTGCCCTCGACCTGGCTGTGGCTGGAGAGGATCTGTTCGATCAGCGTCGAGCCTGCGCGCGGCATCCCGAGAATGAAGATCGGGTCGGGCGCGGCGAAACCTTGTCCGGCGCGTGTCGCGAAAAATTCCCGCGTGAACAGCGCAATGCTGCGATCGACAAAGACCTCGATCTCATCGGCGCTGTAGCTGATATGCTTGCGGCGTAGTGTGTTGCCTGCCGCATAATGCGCGAAGGCGCGCTCGGCTTGGCGGCGGTCTTCGAACGCCTTGCCCAGCGCGAAATCGAGATGGAAGCGGTCTTCGTCCGATATGCCCGGTTGCTCCAGCGCAGCCTGCATCGCGGCAATGTCGTCCTCGGTGAAGGTCACCGTCTTCAAATTGGCGAGGCTCCACCACGCTTCGCCCAGCGTTGGCAACAGCGTGATCGCGCGGCGATAGGCGGCGACGCCATCGGCCTGGCGCCCGACGGTCTTGAGCATATGGCCATAGCTCATCCACACGCGCGGTTGCTCGGGCGCATCGGCCAGCACGCGCTCGTACAGCGCGATCGCTTCGTCGAACTGGCCAATCCGCCCGAAGGCGGCGGCCTGGAGATTGGCGTGGCCGGGATTGTCGGGATCTTCGGTGGCGACCACGTTGAGTTCCGCAATCGCCTCGGCGGGGCGGTTGAGGCGGTACAGCACCAGCGCGAGATTGGCGCGCGCGGCGGTGAAAGCGGGGGACAGCTCGACCGCGCGGCGCAGCAGCGTTTCGGCATCGCGGTAGCGCCCGATCCGCCCGGCGAGTTCGGCCAACATGCGGATCGCCGCGACATCGAACGGATCGTCCTTCAGATGCGCCTTGAGCAAGGGCTCGGCCTCGCCCAGGCGATTGTCGTGCAGCGCGAGTGCCGCCGCAATCAGGCGCGGGGGATAGCGACCGCTCGCCGCCATCCAGTCCATATCCGTCGCGCTTGCCGTCTGTGTCATGGGACGGTGGTAGCGCAGAGTGGCCGAAAAGGAACTATGGCGTTGGCGCGCGTGGCGTGCTGCATTCGCGGGCGGGGTCGGGCTGATCCCGGGAGACGTGCATGGAGTCGGCACCGCGCCCCTTTGGCTTCTGGACCGCGACCGCCTTGGTGATGGGCGGGATGATTGGATCGGGCATCTTCGTGCTGCCCGCGCAACTGGCACCCTATGGCTGGACGAGCATCGCCGCCTGGATCGTGGGGGTAGGGGGTGCCTTGCTGATCGCCTGGGTGCTCGCGCGTCTGACCGCGGCAATGCCCGAGGCGACCGGCGTGGTTGCGATCTGCGGCGCGGGGCTGGGGCCGTTGCCGGGCGTGCTGGTCGGCTGGAGCTATTGGGTCAGCGTATGGTCGGCCAATGCAGTGATCGCGCTGACTGCTGTCCGCTATCTCGCGCAATTTGCGCCCATGCTCGGCGCGACCTCGCTGGCGCAGGCACTGTCGGCGACGGTGCTGTTGTGGGTGTTGACCTTGCTCAATCTCGGCGGCGCACGGCTGGCGGGGGCGTTTCAGGTGGCGACGACCTTGCTCAAACTGCTGCCGCTCGCCGCGATCGTGCTGATCTTAGCGGGCGTCGCGCTGAGCGGCGGCGGCGCGTTCCATGCCGAGGCGCATCCACCCTTTGTCTGGTCGCAATTGACCCCGGCGCTCACCTTGGCCTTCTTTGCGATCGTCGGGTTCGAGGCGGCGAGCGTCGCCGCAGAGCGTGTGCGCGATCCGGCGCGCAATGTCGTGCGCGCGACGCTGTTCGGGTTGGGGCTGACGGGGCTGCTGTATATCGTGGTGTGCAGCGGCATCATCTTCGCGCTGCCTACTGTCGAGGTTGCCACTGCGCAAGCGCCGTTCGCGTTGTTTGTCGAACGCTTCTGGGGGCATCAGGCGGGGCTCGCCACCGCTGCCTTTGCCGCGATCGCGGCGATCGGTGCGCTTAATGGCTGGACGCTGCTGCAAGGCGAGGTGCCGCTCGGGATGGCGCGCGCCGGGCTGCTGCCGCGCTGGGTCGGGCGCACCAGCGCGCGCGACGTGCCGATCCCGATGCTGGTGCTGGCGACCGGATTGGCGAGCGTGCTGGTGCTGTCCAATGCGACGCGCTCGCTCGGCGGCTTGCTCGATTTCATGCTGCGGCTGACGGCGGCGGCATCGATCTGGCTGTATATCGGTGCGTGCCTGACCGCCTTGGTCAAGCGTATCGCTCCGGTTGCGGCGGTGGCGGGGCTGGTGTTCGCGCTCTGGGCGATGTGGGGGGCTGGGTTGGAGGCGGCGGGATCGAGCGTGGGGCTGATGCTGACGGCGTTGCCGCTGTTTTGGTTGCGGTTTGGCGCGCGCGGGGCGGTCGCCGCGCTTTAAACCTAAACGCTTCCCCGGCGAAGGCCGGGGCCCAGTCGCGCAGGTGGCAGCAAGGGAGCGCAGCGCGATGATCCGCCGTTTCACAACTGGACCCCGGCCTTCGCCGGGGAAGCGTTTTGCAGAGGGCGGCGGCCGCCTACCCGAACAGCCGCCCCACCAAGCTCCGATCCCGTAAAATCTCGTGCGCCGCATTATGCCCCGGCGCGCCGGTCACGCCGCCGCCGGGATGCGTGCCCGATCCGCACATGTACAACCCTTTGATCGGCCCGCGATAATCGCCGTGGCCGAGCACCGGGCGCGCCGCCCATAATTGGTCGAGCCCCATCGTCCCGTGGAAGATGTCGCCGCCGATCAGCCCGAACTTGCGTTCGAGGTCGAGCGGGGAGTGGATTTGCCGCGCGATTACCGAGGCTTTGAAATTGGGCGCATGGTCGGTGACGGTGTCGATGATGAGATCGGCCACCTCCTCGCGGTGCGCGTCCCAATCGACCTTGGGGTCGAATTGCTGGCAGAACAGGCTGGCGATGTGCATCCCCGGCGGGGCGAGGCTGTCGTCGACCGTAGTCGGCAGTTTCATCTCGACGATCGGCTTTTTCGACCAGCCGTGCTGCTGCGCGTCGATGAACGCCTGGTCCATATAGTCCATGCCCGGCGCGATGATGATGCCGGCGGTGTGGTGCTCGGCCTTGTCCTTGCCGGGGAAGACGGTGAAGTCAGGCAATTCGGACAGAGCGACGTTCATGCGGAAGGTGCCGCTGCCGGTTTTGAACCCATCGATCCGGCGCTTGAAATCGGCGGGCAGATCGGCGGAGTCGATCATCTGGCGATAGAGCAAGGCCGGGCCGACATTCGCGGCGACGGTTGTGGCGGCGATTTCCTCGCCCGATTCGAGCCGCACACCTGCGACCTTGCCGCCTTCGGTCAGCAGCTTGGCGACGGGGGCTTCCAGGCTGATCTCGACCCCGGCATCCTCGCACGCGCGCGCCATCGCCTGGGTGATCGCGCCCATGCCGCCGACCGAATGGCCCCAGGCACCATATTTACCGTTCACTTCGCCAAAGACGTGGTGGAGCAGGACATAGGCGCTGCCCGGCGTCGATACCCCCGCATAATTGCCGACCACGGCATCGAAGGCGAAGGCCGATTTGACGTGATCGTCCTCAAACCAGCCATCGAGGAAATCGCGCGCGGACTTGGTGAACACGTCGAGCAGATCGCGCTGCGCCTCGATCTCCATCTTGGCGATCGGCCAGCCTTGCGTCGCGCCCGAGAGCAAGGCGCGAAGGCCGCCGCCGACATTGGGCGGGGTTTTCAGCGCCAGATCGCGCAGCACCTGCGCGACCTTTTCCAGCGCGGCGTCATAAGCGGGATAGGCGTCGGCATCGTGTCTGCTGAAGCGCGCGAACTGTTGTTGGGTGCGGGCGGTGCCGCCGCCTAGGGTGAGATAGGTGTCGGGGAAGGGGAAGAAATTGCTGATCGTGCGTTCGATGATGCGAAAGCCGCGATCGTGCAGCTTCATGTCGGCGATTACCTTGGGGCGCAGCAGGCTGACGGTGTAGCTGGCGGTCGAATTGCGGAAGCCGGGGTGGAATTCCTCGGTCACCGCCGCGCCGCCGACGACATGGCGGCGTTCGAGCACGCGCACCTTCAGCCCCGCGCGCGCAAGGTAAAAGGCGCAGACCAGGCCGTTATGGCCGCCGCCGATGATAAGCGCGTCGTAGCGTTTCGTCATAGATCCTCCCCGGCACGGGGAGGGGGACCGCGCAGCGAAGCTGCGGGGTGGAGGGGGACCTCCACCGGACGCAGCGCGCGTTGCTCGCCCCCTCCACCATTCGCTATATGCTCATGGTCCCCCTCCCCGTGCCGGGGAGGATCGAATGCTGTTTGCGTCACCTGCTCCATCCCGCCGCAGGCGCGTGGTGCAGCCTTGCCTCGGGAATCCGCTCGCGAATCTTCCGTGCAAAGCTGCGCAGGCACACCTCGCTCGCGCCGATCGGCCCGGCGGTGTAGCTGTGCGACGCCATGCCCTGCTGGACGCGCTCGATCAGCCAGGTGTCCTCGGCATTGACGACGCGGTTGATGCGCCAATTGGCGTAGCGCACCAGCTTCATTTCCCGCCGGTCATCGGGCAGCGCGAACGCCATTTCGCGCAGCACGCACGTCGTCGGCGAGGTCGGCAGCCACTGCATGAAGTCGATCTGATCGGCGTAGATGTCGAACGCCATGTTGGGCCACAGCTTGAAATAGAGCCACAGCCGCTGGTTTGCCTCGGACAAATGCGGGACGTGTGGCAGATGCCTCTGATAGAAGCGCTCCCACGGGTTATCGGACGGGCGATCGACGAGGCGACCCGACATCTTGTCGACCCACGGCGTGGCCTCGATCGCATAGCTCTTGCCGAACAGGCTGGTGAGGCCGTCATGCGCCACCGGGATGTGGAGATTGTCCGAATAATTGTCGCCGACATTTTTCCAATTGACCGCACGGTCGCGCAGCCGGACCGGGCTGAGCGTCTGCATCTCCTCGAAGCGATAGGGGGCGACCTGCGCATCATAAGGGGCCATCATTTCGGCGACCGACGGGCCGTCGCCCTCCAGCCGGACGAACACGAAGCCGCGCCAGATTTCCAGATCGACGCGAGCGAGGCCATTTTCGGCCAGGTCGAGCGCCGGGTAATCGCGCCGCATCGGCACGCCGGTCAGCCGCCCGTCGGTTTCATAGGCCCAGGCGTGATACGGGCAGACGAGCTTCTTCGCGCAGCCGCGTGGCCCCTCGACCAGCCGCATCGCACGGTGGCGGCAAACGTTGGTGAAGGCGCGGATCTCATCATCGTCGCCGCGCACCGCGATGATGCTCTCGCCCAGATAATCGAGCGTGTGGAACGCGCCGGGTTCGGCCAGATCATTCTGGTGGCAGACGATTTGCCACGACGGGCGAATCACCCGCGCCAGCTCGACCTCATGATATTCGGGGTCGGTGTAAAGCCAGCCGGGCAAGCTCCAGTCGGCGTCGGGATCGTGCTCCACTTGCGCGACGGTGAGGGGCATGGGTGGCTCCGGTTGCTTGTTGTACGATCGTATAATAAGAATCGGTGGACCGCAACCGGGCTCCAGGAATGAGCAAGCCTGCCTTCTCCCGCGCCGAACCCGATGCGCGACGCCAGTCGTTGATCGAGGCGACCGCGCGCGTGCTGGCGCGCGACGGCGCGACGGGCGCGTCGGTGCGCGCGATTGCGCTGGAGGCGGGGGTGTCGCCGGGCTTGATCGGGCATCATTTCGCCGGAATCGATGATCTTGTCGGCGAAACCTATGCGTCAGTCGGACAGCAGGTGCATGTGGCGTTGATGGCGGCGGTCGCGGCGGCCGGAGATAATCCCCGCGCGCGCGTGACGGCCTATGTCACGGCCAGCTTCGCTCCGCCGATTGCCGATCGCCGCCTGTTCGCGACGTGGATCGCGTTCTGGAGCCTCTCGGCGAAACCGACCATCGCCGCGCGGCACGATGCGCTGTACCAGGCGTATCGCGACGATCTTGAAGCGTTGCTGGCCGCCTGCGGCCTGCCCGCCGCTGAGCGTCGGCTGGCCGCAATCGCGATCACCGCATTGGTCGATGGGCTGTGGCTCGAACTGTGCCTGTCGCCGGGCACTTTCACGCCCGGCGAGGCGCGGAGCCTCGCCGAGCGCCAGCTTGAAAGTTATTTCGACAGGTCGGCAAAGAGCAGCCGGTAATAGCGGATTCCGGGTTCGATCGTGGCGATGGGGGTACGCTCGTTCAACCCGTGGCTGAATTCGTCCGACGGTTTGATGAAAGTCGGGCTCGCGCCATAGCTTGGCACGTGGTGATAGCGGAACCACATGCTGTCGCTCGCCCCCGAAGCCATCGCCGGGAAGACCGGCACACCGGGATAGACCGTGCCCATCGCGTGATTGATCGCTGTGACCAAATCGGGGCGTATCGGGGATGCGTCATTGGCGACCGATCCTTCGGTAACGTCGCTCAACACCACCGCCGGATCGTCGATCGCCCGGCCCAGTTCGGCCATGATGTCGGCGGGCTTGTGCCCGGGGAAGATGCGGCAGTTGATATTGGCGGTCGCGCGCTGTGGCAGAGCATTTTCGGCATGACCTCCGCTGACCAGTGTCGGCACGCAGGTCGTGCCGATCTTGCCGACGGTCGAGGGGTTGGCGGTCAAGGTGGCGATGGCGGTCTTGTCGGTTGGATCGGCGACAAACGCTTTCAACGCGGCACCAATGGCGGGTTCCTCGAACGGCGCAGCCTTGGCCAGCGCTTCGCGCGTCAGCGGACTCAATTCGGGCTTGAAGTGATAGGCCCCGACCTTTTCGAGCGCCTTGGACAGTTGCACGATCGCGTTGACCGGGCGCGGCATCGACGAATGGCCGCCGGGGTTGGTGACGGTCAACTTGAAATCGGCATAGGTTTTTTCGGCGCCGTTCCACGTCCAGTATTTGGGCTTGCCGGTCGCCTCGTCGAGCACGCCGCCGCCGCCATCGAGATTGAGCACGAGGTTGGCCGATGTCAGCCGCTCGGCGATCATCGCCGAGGTTTTCATCGCGGTTTCCTCGTCGCCCGAAAATTCGATGATGATCGTCCGCTTGGGTTTGTAGCCGGTGCGGCGCAGGTCGCCGAGCGCGGCGATGGCGATGGTGCCGTCGAGTTTCATGTCGGTGGCGCCGCGCCCGTAGAGATAGCCATTCTCGACCACGGGGGTGAAGGGATCGCGCTGCCAGTCGGCGGGTTTGGCTTCGACCACGTCCATATGGCCCGAAATTACGAGCGGCTTGAGCGACGGATCGCTGCCGGGCCAGGTGGCAATGAGATAGGCCGTGTCGTCGACGGGTACGATTTCGACATCCTTGTCGGCAAAGCCGCCCGCGACGAGCCCGGCTTTGTACAGTGCGGCAACCTGTGGCGTCTGATTGCCCGGACCATGTACCGAACGCAGTGCGATCGCCTTTTTCGCCAAATCGAGCGCAATGTCTGCCGCGGCAGTAGCGGTTGCGGTGGGGGCGGGCTGCGCGAGCGCCGCGCTACCGAGAATAGTGCCGATCAACAGGACAACGGAACAGCGGCGCATCAATTTTCCCCGTTTGGTAAAAAGGGATAGCCTAAAGCGCGAAGAGGGGGGCGGCAATCCGCCGCAGCGCGGCAGCGCCGCTAAACCGTGCCCGTGCGCAGCGTCTGATCGAGCTTGGCGCGGTCAAGCTTGCCCTCCCAGCGCGCGACCACGATCGCGGCGACGGCATTGCCGATGAAGTTGGTCAGGCTGCGGCATTCGCTCATGAAGCGGTCAACCCCCAGGATCAGCGCCATGCCCGCCACCGGCACCGACGGTACGATCGACAGCGTGGCGGCGAGCGTGATGAAGCCCGCGCCGGTCACCCCCGCCGCGCCCTTGGAACTCAGCATCGCCACGCCGACCAGCAGCACTTGGTCACCGATCGGCAAAGGCACGTTGCACGCCTGCGCGATGAACAACGCGGCCAGTGTCATGTAGATATTGGTGCCGTCGAGATTGAACGAATAGCCCGTCGGTACGACCAGACCGACCACGCCCTTGTCGCAGCCCGCCGCCTCCAGCTTGGTGATGAGGTTGGGTAGCGCCGCCTCGGACGAAGAGGTGCCGAGCACCAGCAACAACTCGGCTTTGAGATAAACGAGCAAACGCACGATCGAGAATCCGTGGAGGCGCGCCACTGCGCCCAGAACGACCAGCACGAACAGAATCGAGGTCAAATAAAAGGTCGCGACCAGCCCGCCGAGATTGAGCAAGCTGCCCGCGCCATATTTGCCGACGGTGAAGGCAATCGCGCCGAACGCGCCAACGGGTGCTGCGCGCATCAGGATACCGACGATGCGGAACACGATCAGGCCCAGCCGCTCGACCAGGTCGAGCACCGGTTCGGCGGCCTCACCGACCAGGCTGAGCGCGATGCCAAACAGAACTGCGACGAACAGCGTCTGCAGGATCGACCCTTCCGTCAATGCCGAGACCATCGTGTTGGGGATGATCGCCATCAGGAAGCCGGTGAAGGTCGTTTCATGCGCCTGATGCGCATAATCGGCGACCGACCCGGCATTGAGCGTTGCGGGGTTGATGTTCATCCCCACGCCGGGCTGCACCACGTTGGCGACCACCAGCCCCAGGATCAACGCCAGCGTGGAGAAGAACAGGAAATAGCCAAACGCCTTGGCCGCAACCCGGCCCACCGCGCGCAATTCGCGCATTCCGGCGATCCCGCTGACCAGCGTCAGGAAAATCACCGGCGCGATTACCATTTTGACCAGCTTGATAAAGCCGTCGCCGAGCGGCTTCAGCGCCTCGCCCGTCGTCGGCCAGAAATGCCCGACGAGTGCGCCCAGCACGATTGCGACGAGCACCTGAAAATACAGATGGCGGTAAAAGGGAGCAGGGCCGTGTGCGGCTATCGGGGCGGGTTGGATCGTCATGGTCCCTCTCGGTCGGCCCGTTCATGGGGCGCGTGAGGGAAAGTCCTAACCCGTGGCGTTCGCTACGCCAGCATTTTGTCATTCCGGACGCGGCGCGCATAACGTCGCGTCCGGGGAAGAACGGTTTATTTGCTGCGTTCGACCTGTTCGAACTCCAGCTCGACCGGGGTAGCGCGACCGAAGATCGACACCGACACCTTGACGCGGCTGCGGTCGAAATCGAGTTCCTCGACAATACCGTTGAAGCTCGCGAACGGGCCGTCGAGCACCTTGACCGAATCGCCGATTTCGAAATCGACCTTGATCTTCTGCTTGGGCGCAGCGGCGGCTTCTTCCTTGGTGTTGAGCATCCGCGCGGCTTCCGCCTCGGGGATCGCCTGCGGCTTGCCGTTCGGCCCCAGGAAGCCGGTGACCTTGGGCGTGTTCTTGACGAGGTGATAAACGTCGTCATTCATGTTGAGCTTGGCGAGCACATAGCCCGGCATGAACTTGCGCTCGACCGAGATTTTCTTGCCGCGCCGCGCCTCAGTGACCGTTTCGGTCGGAACCTCGATCTGTTCGACCAGTTGCTCCAGCCCCATGCGGGTCGCTTCCGCCATGATCGAATCGCGGACCTTGCCCTCGAAACCCGAATAAGCGTGGATGATGTACCAGCGTGCCATGTGTTCGTTTACCTAGATTATTTGGCGAGGCTGAGCAGCAGCTTGACGATCGCCTCGAAGCTGGTGTCGACCACGAAGAAGAACAGGGCGAGCAGCGTCGTCATGATGATGACCATCACGCCGGTCATGATCGTCTCACGCCGGGTCGGCCACACGACCTTCTTGGTCTCCGCCTGGACCTGTCGGATGAATTCGAGGGGGGTCGTTTTCGCCACGGGCTGTGCACTCATGTTTTCTTGGCCAAGATCAGGACATGGGCCCGCCGTCCGGGCCTGCCAAGGCCCGATGACGAGAATTCCCGATTTCGGAATATACAAGCATTAGCGCGGGCGCCGGGTGAAATCAACTCGCGTCACAAACGGGCGACGACGGCGTGGAGGTCGAAACAGCCATCGCCGCCGCATCCGCGTCAAATAAGGAACGAGTCGAGCAACGCAGGCGGCCCGTTCAGGTAATCGAGATCGCAATTGCCGGGCACGCCCGCAAGGTGCCCCTGGTCGGAATATTGCCACAGCGTATAGACGTGCCACGGCTTGGGCACCGGCGGCGTTGGCGGGTGGCTGTAATTGGCGATCCAGAGCGGAAACACCGCAAATTCCGCTGGATTGCCGAGGAAATCGGAAATGTCCTTGCGGATATAGAGGAACGGCTGGTGCCCCGTCGCCTTCACCAGAATTTTGCCGAATTCCGCGATCTGCGCGACGAGTTGCGCCCGCGTCTTGGTGCCTGCCTGAATGGCGCGGACATATTCATCTTCTACATCCAGCGCCGGCAGAAGATCACCCTTGCTTGGGTGATAGACGCTTAGAAACAGGTCGGCCATTTCCTGCGCGGTAAAATCGGGCATACAATAATGATATGCACCACGTTTCAGCCCATGCTGCTTCAACGCCACCCAATTTTCATCGAACTCGCTGTCTTTTTGTCGAACGACGTGCCCCGAAGAGCCAAGATACAATTGGCTGGCCTTTACATAAGCAAAATGGACGGTAATCGGCGCGTCCGGCTTCAGGACCACATCCCAGGAGACTTTGCCGTTCCAGTGAGAAACGTCGATTCCGAAAGTACGGATGCCCGATGCCATAAGTATCCCCCCGAATTTCCAGGAGGCATAGCATGATTTTACTGTAAAATCGAATCACGGTATCTATCGCTGAACGCAGCGAAAGTCGTGGGGATGTCCATAAATTGCCCGAAGCCGCGATGGCGCGGAAGGTGGCAGGGGAGCTCGGACTCGAACCGAGGGCCTTCGGTTTTGGAGACCGACGCTCTAACCAACTGAGCTACACCCCTATCAGACGGGCCGTTTAGCGAGAGGTTGCGTGGTCCGCAAGCCGCCTCATGCAACCGCGCGTTCGTGGCCGTCGCGATGGGCGAGCGCGCGCGCTTCGGCGACGGGCAGGGGGCGGCTGAAATAATAGCCCTGCACCTTGGTGCAACCAAGATCCTGAACCATGCGGTGCTGGTCGGCCGTTTCGACGCCTTCTGCGGTGGTCGTCATGCCCAGGCTCTGCGCGAGCACCACGACCGCGCGGACAATCGCGATCGCCTCGGCGACCCCCTTGGCGGCACCGACCACGAAGCTGCGATCGATCTTTATGGTCGAGAAGCGCGTGCGGCTAAGATAGCCGAGCGATGAATAGCCCGTACCGAAATCGTCCAGGCTGAGGCGGACGCCAAGGCCCAGAATCCGCTCGAGCACCTTCACCGCGCCCGTATCGTCGCGCAGGAACACGCTTTCGGTGACTTCGAGTTCGAGCCGGTGGGCGGGCAGGCCGCTATTGGCCAGAGCCGAGGCGACGATCGACACGAAGCCGGGATTGTGAAGCTGTTCGGGCGAGACATTGACCGCAACGCGCGTCTCCCCCGGCCACCCGGCGGCCTCCGTGCAGGCGGCACGCAAAACCCATTCGCCGATCGGTGCGATCAACCGCGCGTCTTCGGCCAACGGGATGAACTTCATGGGGGAAATGACGCCCAGTTCGGGATGCGTCCACCGCACCAGCGCCTCGAAACCGGTCAACTGGCCGGTTCCGGCGTCCACCACGGGCTGATAATTGAGATGCAGCTCATTGTTGCTGAGCGCCTTGCGCAGCGCCTGTTCCAGCACGCGGCGCTCCTCGGCTGCGACGTGCAATTGCGGTTCGTAGCTGTGGAATTTGCCGCCACCGGCGTCCTTGGAGCGATACAGCGCCAGATCGGCGGAGCGGATCAGCATTTCGGCGCTCCGTCCGTCGCGCGGGCCGGTCGCGACGCCAACACTTGCGCCGGTGTAGAGCGTGTGCTGGTCGATTTCATAGGGCCTGGCGAGCGTATCGACGATTGCCTGGGCAAGCTGTTCGAGGCGTAACGTGTCGCTGGCATCGCGCACGACGACCGCAAATTCATCGCCGCCCAGCCGACCGATGATTTCATTGTCGCTCATCAAGCTGGCGAGGCGCTCAGACACGCGACTGAGCAGCCGGTCGCCAATCGGGTGGCCGAGCGTATCGTTGACCGCCTTGAACCGGTCGAGATCGATCATCATGAAGGCGCACCGGCTGCCCCATTTGTCGGCCTCCGCCAGCGCACGCACCAATGCTTCGTTGATGAGCAAGCGGTTCGGCAGGCCGGTCAGCGTATCGAGCCGCGCCATGCGGTTGATCTTGTCGGCGGAGGCGCGTTGTTCGGTTACGTCCGATCCGACGCCGCGAAACCCGATAAACCCGCCGCGTTCGTCAAAGCGCGGGTTGGCGGCGATCTCGAACCAGCGTTCGGTCTCGCCGACCAGCACCGGCAGCACCAGATCCCGAAACGCCTCGCGGCCCTTCAAATTCTCGGCAAGCGTGCGCAACCCGGCCGAGAAATTGCCGCCGTCCCAGGTGGGGCCAGCAAGCACTTGCAGCAAGGACTTGCCATTGATCGAAACCGGATCGAGCCCAACGGAAAGGGCAAAACGGGTGGACGCGCGCACGACGCGGCGATTGGCGTCGGTTTCCCAAAGCCAGTCCGCGCCATGATCTTCGGCTTCGCGCAACAACAGGCTGACGGTTTCGTCGCGTTCGGCCAGGGAAATTTCGCCCGCGCGGATCAGCACCAGTGCGCGCGCTCGGCTGAAGCAGCAGATCATCAGCAAGGAGGTAAACAGCAGCACGGCAGCGGCGAAGAGCGGCCCGCTGACGAAAAACAGCATCGCCGCCAGCGCCGATCCGAGGATGCCGAGAAAGCTCAACGTAGCGAGCGGCAACGCCGCCATCGCGGTGGCCGATGCGGTCATCAGCACCGACAGAACGATCCACAGGCCCAGCGCCGTACCGGCATCGGCGCGCGTGCCGAGCGTAAGCGGGGGAATTGCCCAGATTGCGGCGAGCGCAACCCCTTCCAACACCGTGTCGCGCACATCGCGCAGGCTGGCCGCATTGCCGGCGCGGTGCCGTGCCGCGAGGCGGCGGAAGGTGATGGCAGCCGACACCGCCGCGACGACCGCGCCCCAGCTCGCCAGCGCCCACAAGGGCGCAACCCGGGCGAGGATCAGCGTGACCAGCGCCGCGCCGATGACATTGGCACCGAGCAGGAACAGGGCGAGCTGACCACCCGCGTGGAGCTGAGCCGCGCGAATCGGGCCCCAGTCGGTGGCATCCGCAGGATCGTAAAGGCCGAGCAGCGCCCGACCGTCGATCCGCGGCGCTGCGAACTGGGAGGTGCTTTCGGTGCTCACAAGTCCAAAGATAGCGCAAGCAGCGTTAGCAGATCGTTAGAGCCTCCCGTATTTTTTGCGCCCGGTTAGGCTGCCAGGTCGTATGGCTTGATATCGCCGTTCAGGTAGAGGTTGCGCGCCTTGGCCCGGCTGAGCTTGCCCGAGCTGGTGCGCGGCAGTGTGCGCGGCGGAATGAGTTCGATCACGCAGTTCATGCCGGTAACCGAGCGTACCCGCTCGCGAATCTCATCGCGCAGGCGCAGGCGCTCGGCATCGTCCGAGCTGCGGCACTGGACGAGAACCGCAGGGGTTTCTTCGCCGCCGGGCGTGGTGATGGCGAAGGCGGCAATGTCGCCCGCCTTGAAACCGGGCAGTTGCTCGACCGCCCATTCAATGTCCTGCGGCCAATGGTTGCGACCGTTGATGATAATCATGTCCTTGGCGCGGCCGACGATGTAAACATAGCCGTCGCTGAGATAGCCCATATCGCCCGTGTCGAGCCAACCATCGATCAGGCAGGCATTGGTCGAGGCCTCGTCGCGGAAATAGCCGACCATGACCGACGGGCCCGAGCACCACACCTTGCCGATGGCGCGTTCGGGCAGTGGTGTGCCGTCTTCTTCGCGAATCTCGACCTTCATGTCGCGGACCGGCTTGCCGCAATTGACGATCGCGCGGAAACGCTGTGGCCGGTCCTGCCCGACAGGGACACCCGAAAGTTGGGTTTCCTCGACCAGCTCGACGCGAATCCCCTCGGCTGGCGGCATAATCGACACCGCCAGCGTCGCCTCGGCGAGACCGTAGCTCGGCAGGAAGGCGCTGGCCTTGAACCCGGCATCGCTGAACGCATCGACGAAGTTTTGCATCACATCGGGGCGGATCATGTCGGCACCGTTGCCCGCGATGCGCCAGCGCGACAGATTGAAGCGTTCGGACGCCTTGGTCTGGCTCGACATGCGGCGGGCGCAAATGTCGTAGCCGAAGGTCGGCGAATAGCTGACCGAGGTGCCGGGGTTACGGCTGATCATGTCGAGCCACGCCAGCGGACGGCGGGCGAAATCCTCGGTCTTCAGATAATCGGTCGAAACCTGGTTGGCGACGGGCGACAGGAAACAGCCGACCAGCCCCATGTCATGATACCACGGCAACCACGACACGCAGCGGTCGCTCTCGATCAACTGCATACCATAAGCGTGCGCCGTAAGATTGTTGAGCAGCGCGCGGTGCGTGATGGCGACGCCGTGCGGGAAGCGGGTCGATCCACTGGAATATTGCAGATAGGCAATATCGTCGCCGCGCGCCTGTGGCAGCGTAACATCGGGCGCGTTCCGCGTGGCGAGTTCGGACCAGTCCACACCCTCGACGCGCGCAAAGCCAGCGGCATCGCCCGCCATTTGCGCGAGTTCGGGCGGATAGATGAGCATCACCGGATCGCAGCTCGTCAACTGAACGCGAAGCTGTTCGATGTAGGAATCGCGCCCGCCGAACGATGTTGGCAGCGGCAGCGGCACCGGCCACGCGCCGGCATAGATAACGCCGAAGAACAAAGCCGCGAATTCCGGGCTGGTTTCCGCGACGATCGCAATACGATCGGAAGGCTTGATTCCCGCCGCGATCAACCGGCGTGCCATCGCCAACGCATCGTCGCGCAATTCGGCGAACGGATAGGGTCGCGTCAGCGAACCGCGCGCATCGTGGAAATTCAGCCCGCGTTGCCCGCTTGCCGCATAATCAAGCGCTGCCCCCAGCGTCTCGAAATCGGCAAACCGGCGCGCGAGCGAGTCTTCGGTCGGCGTCGCGATTGGTTTGAGTGTTTCCACCGAGGCGGTCCGCATGACTGCGTCGCCCAAAACATCGCCCAGAACATCGATAGTCATCTGTATTTGCGCCCTCGATCGCAGCGACACCCGGCCGCCTGCGCCTCTAATTTCCTTCGGCATGCACCCCTGCTTATGCCAAGCGTTCAAAATCCGGTTCGACTGTGGCACAATGATGGCGTCATGCGTGATCCCTCCCGTAACCGGTCAAATCGCAAAGAGATACGCATCGCGCCGCGCTTGGATGCAGCGGCATTGGAACGGCTTGCCCTTCGCTATGTCGAACGGTTCGCAACGACGCGCGGACGGCTAACTGCCTATCTGCAACGCAAAATTCGCGAGCGGGGATGGGACGGGGCGGAGCCCGATCCGGCGGCGTTGGCCGAAAAACTGGCGGATCTCGGCTATATCGACGACCGCGCTTTTGGCGAGGCGCGTGCGGTGGCGATGGGGCGGCGCGGTCTTGGCATACGCCGCGTGACGGGGGTGTTGCGCGCGGCCGGGCTTACCGAACAGGATAGCGCGGCCATCACTCCGGCCGTGGCGGCGCGTGCGGTGGAAACCGCGTTGGCTTTTGCGCGACGGCGGCGGATCGGGCCGTTCGCGCGCGTGCAGGCCGAACGGGCGGAACGGGAAAAGCACATTGCGGCAATGATTCGCGGCGGCCACGATTTCACGCTCGCCCGCACCATCGCGATGATGGCGCCGGGCGCAGACACCGGCGAATTGCTCGAAAACGAGTAGATTCTTGCGTGCGTCTGTGGTGTTTCACACAGAATCGTTCGTTTTTATTCTTCACTCTACGCTGCGTGCTATGCCAGCGAGTGGGGGTTTATCGGCGATGCTTAGCGAAACGATCCTGTTGCCCGAGCGGCTCAATCGCGCGGATGAGCGCGGACATCGCGCCGAATCCTCGAACAGCGAAGCCCGGATTTATTCTGGCGTTCTCAAATGGTTCGACATGACACGCGGCTTCGGCTTCCTCGTGGCGGACGATCCGACGGTCGGCGATATTCTCGTCCATTTCTCGGTGCTGCGTCCGCACGGGCGGCGTAGCCTTCCCGAAGGGGCGCGCCTGGAATGCGTCGCGATCCTGCGCAACCGTGGTTTGCAGGCAACCGAAATCCTGTCGATTGATTTGACCGACGCGGTCGAATCGGTCGAACGCGTGCGGATTTCGGGTTTGCCGGACGATAAAGAGGGCGGCTTTGAAAGCGCGGGCCCGTTCGAGCCGGTGACGGTCAAATGGTTCAATCGCATGAAAGGGTATGGATTTCTGGTGCGGAGTCAGGATTCGGCTGATATCTTCGTCCATATCGAGACCTTGCGCCGGTCGGGCCTAGCCGAAGTCGAACCTGGACAGACATTGCGCGCGCGCATGGTGGCGGGGGAGAAGGGCCCGCTGGCGGTGGTGGTGCAACAGGAAGGCTGAACCCGCTTTATGACAGGTCGAATGGCGCGCCTGCTCGCGCTTGCCGTGCTTGTGGCAACCGGTGCCTGCAGCAATACCGTACCGGCATCCAACGTCGCCGAATCGCCCGTAGGAACGCTCGCGCTGACCATCGAGAGCACGAACGGCTCGCACCTCTTTGCGGTCGAAGCCGCCAAGACGAAAGAGGAGCAGGAGCGCGGGCTGATGTTCCGCACCGATATTCCCAAAAATGGCGGAATGCTGTTTGCGCCCTATCCGCCCGAGGGCGGCCCGCCGCGTGAGGCGAGTTTCTGGATGAAGAACACGCCGAGCCCGCTCGACATTGTTTTCATCCGGGCGGATGGCACCATTGCGCGAATCGCCGAAAACACGGTGCCACAGTCCGAAAGCCCGATCCCGTCGGGCGAGCCGGTGCGTGCGGTATTGGAGCTTCAGGGCGGTCGCGCGCTCGATCTTGGCATTGCGGAGGGCGACCGTGTCTCCTGGGCGGGGCAGAAGAGCCGGTGATCGTGGTTGAAGGCGGCACGGCGTCGCGCTAAGCGCATTTCTATGGGCATCAATCTCAATCCCTTCACTTGGTGGACCGGCGCGAGCTGGGGCACGGCGTTCGGTCTGCGCGGCAAGGCGCGCATCGGCGAGGACGCGCTCGGCAACGTCTATTATGAGGGCGGGCGCGATACGGCGGGCAATCCGCGCCGCTGGGTGATCTATAACGGTCCCAATGATTCGAGCCGAGTCGCGCCCGAATGGTTCAGTTGGTTGCACCATCAGGTCGATGACGTGCCGTCGCGGGCACTGCCTGCGCCGCGTGCCTGGCAAAAGCCGGCGGAACCGAATTTGACCGGGACGGTCGCCGCGTATCGCCCAAGCGGCGCGCTGGAAAAGGGCGGCGTGCGTGCGCCTGCGACCGGCGATTACGAAGCGTGGACGCCCGACGCGTGATTCGCCGCACGCCGGGCGGCGTGGCGCTGGCGCTTGTCGTGCTGCTGGCGGGATGCGGTCCGTCGAAAACTGTCGCCCCGGTGGCGAAGGCGACTCCGGAAACCGCACTTGATGCCGATACCAGCGCGAGCGATATCGTTACGGTCGATGTCGGCGGTGGAGTCGATCCATCCTATGGCGCGACCCCTATGGCCGAGCGGGTCGCCACGCTCGGATTGCTCAACAAGCGCAACGGTGTTTCGCGCGATGTCGTACTGAAGCCCGGAAAGTCGGCGCGCGTGGGCGATGTTGTGCTGCATTTGCGCGCGTGCGAGCAAACCGCGCCGTGGGAGCAGGAGCATTATACCGGCGCATTCGTGCAGGTCGATGTCGCGAGCAGCGACAAGAGCTGGCGCCGGGTCTTTTCGGGCTGGTTGTTCAAGGAGCGCCCCGCGCTCAACGTGGTCGAGCATCCGATCTATGATGTGTGGGTCAAAAGCTGCGCGATGACCTTCCCCGAGGGTGGCCCCAATTCGGTGGCGGCATCGGACGCGGGCAACACCCCCCGGTCCAGCGCGAAAAAGTCGCCGACCCCGGACACGGACGCGCCGGAGCCAACCGCGCCGGCGATCGCATCCGACAATGCGACCAGATAATCGTTACGGCTGATTTCGATCGCGCCAAGCGAAGCGAGATGATCGGTCATGAACTGGCAATCGAGCAGGGTGAAGCCACCAACGCGCAGGCGCGCGACCAGCCAAGCGATCGCGACCTTCGACGCATCGCGGGCGCGGCTAACCATGCTTTCGCCGAAAAAGGCGCGGCCCAAGGCCAATCCATAGAGGCCGCCGACCAGCTCCTCACCATCCCACACCTCGACCGAATGCGCGAAGCCCATTGTATGTAACTGGTTGAACGCGCGCTCGATTCCAGAATTTATCCAGGTGTCGGGGCGGTTGGGGACAGCTTCGGCACATAAGCGCAACGTCCGCGCGAAATCGCTGTCCGCGGTCACGCGGTAGCGCTCCGCCGCAATCGTCTTGCGCAGCGAATGCGAGAGATGAAAGCCATCCAATGGCAGGATCGCGCGTTCCTGTGGTTCAACCCAATAAACGTCGGCGGCGTCCCGACTGTCGGCCATCGGGAACACCCCGACCGAATAGGCACCAAGGACAAGTTGCGGATCGAGGGTCTGGTGGGGGCGAGGCGAGGGATCGGCGAGCGATGTCACGCGGCCAGGCGGCGCTCGATCGCCTGCCACAATTGGGCGAACGCCTGTGCCCCGGCAGACCGCGCGGCGAAGCTGCCGACCGGCGCCCGCCTGGCGGTGACTTGTTCGATCAGGCTGGCCATTGGCACGACCGGCCAATCGGGATGGCGGGCCAATGCCTCGGCGTGCAATTTGCGGCGGCGATCGACCATCGAATGCACCGGCATGATTTGCGCCTTGGTGCCAAGATGTTTGACGACCTCATCCAGCGCACGCTCAGACAAGGGCGAGGGGATGACCGGCACGACGATCAGGTCGGCTGCGCGCATGACCTGGTCGCTGGTTTCGGTCAGCCCGGGCGGACAGTCGAGCAGGATGCGATCATATTCCTTGCGCAACCCGGTCAATAGCTTGTGCAATCGCTTCTTTTTGTCGAGTTCGTGAAACAGCAAATCGAGCCCGCGTAACGAAGCGTCCGCGCCGATCAGGTCGAGGCGCGGTGTCGCTGTTTTTTCGATCAATTTTTCGGGTTCGACATCCTTGGCGAAGACCGATTGCGCCTGGTCCTTTGCCTTGCTGCCTTCGGCGCGTGTGGACAGCAGGAAAGTGCTGGCCGCTTGCGGATCGAGGTCCCACAACAAGGTCCGCCTGGATGACAGTGTCGCCGCCGTCCAGGCGAGATTGACAGCCAGCGTCGTTTTGCCGACGCCCCCCTTCAGACTGTAGATCGCAATCGTCGACACAGACGGAACCCTTCGCTCAGGAACGGCCTATCGTGGCGGATGCCGACGGCGTGCGCAACCGCCGACGGGCAATCAGATGTCGCAAAGCTGCTTGGGCTTGCCCGGTTGGGTCAGCGTGACAGCCTTGACCGTGCCGGTCATTTCATAGCCATCGGCCTTGAGCGGGTCACCCGCCTTTTCCGCCGTCAGCTTGACCGGGGTGCCGGTCTCGGTCGCCTTGACCAAAGCCTGCTTGTCGCCCTCAAAGAAGGTGACATAGACGAGGCTATTGTCCTTGCAGCGGAAGGTCACTTCCTTCTTGATCGCGGGCGGCAGCTCCACCGGTGCCTTGTTCGCCAGCACTGCCGCCATCGGGTCGGGCGCGACGGTCGACACTTCGGTCGGCTTGTTTTCGCAAGCCGAAAGCAGGAGGAAAAGGGCGGCGGTGGGGAGGATGCGCTTGGTCATGGCATTTTTCTTCGCGCACGCAGCACGGGGCGTCAAGAGTGGTGTTTTCCGGAAGGCGTGTCATTTTTGCGCTGCAATAATTGTGTAACGCATTGCCCACATTTTGGCCGACTTTTCGCCCGGATTGTGCGCCGATTTGTTCCGCGCGCGCGCCTCCCGACGCGGGCCGAACATCCACGCTTGAGCGCGCCCAAGCAACGCTCGCTTGCCCCAACGCGCGACACGCGGCATTTCGGGGGGATGCACACCACGCCCAACTCGCTCGCGCTCATCGGCAACACCCCGCTTGTCCTGCTCAAGGGACCAAGCGAAGCGGCCGGGGCGGAGATTTACGGCAAATGCGAATTTGCCAACCCCGGCGCATCGGTAAAGGATCGCGCGGCGCTGGGCATCGTCGAGGATGCGGAAGCGCGGGGACAGATCGAACCCGGCGGGTGTTTTGTCGAGGGGACGGCCGGCAATACCGGTATCGGGCTGGCGCTGGTCGCCAATGCCAAGGGATATCGCACGATCATCGTGATGCCCGAGACGCAAAGCCGCGAAAAGATGGA
The DNA here is from genome assembly GCF_041661885.1 of Sphingomonas sp. Classification (GTDB taxonomy): domain Bacteria; phylum Pseudomonadota; class Alphaproteobacteria; order Sphingomonadales; family Sphingomonadaceae; genus Sphingomonas. Next base: position 195,588 of record NZ_JBAZTL010000001.1, read on the forward strand.
CACGCTGCGCGCGCTCGGGGCCGAACTCGTGCTGGTGCCCGCCGCGTCCTATTCAAACCCGGCGCATTTCGTCCACACATCGCGCCGCATTGCCGAGGAAACGGCGAATGCGGTGTGGGCCAACCAGTTCGACAATATCGCCAATCGTCGTGCCCATATCGTCGGCACGGCCGAGGAAATCTGGGCGCAGATGGACGGGCGAATCGATGGTTTCACCTGCGCGGCGGGCACCGGCGGCACGATTGCCGGCGTGGGCATGGGGCTGAAGGCCAAGGATGAGGGGGTCTGCATTGCGCTCAGCGACCCACACGGTGCGGCGCTTTATGAATATTACGCGCATGGCGAGTTGAAGGCCGAAGGCTCGTCGGTCGCCGAAGGGATCGGGCAGGGGCGAATCACCGCCAATCTGGAAGGTGCGCCGATTGATACGCAATTCCGCATTTCGGATGCGGAGGGGATGGAATGGGTTACGCGACTCCTCGCGGAAGAGGGGCTCTGCCTGGGCCTGTCGTCGGGCATCAATGTCGCGGGTGCCGTGCGCCTCGCGCGCCAGCTCGGGCCGGGCAGCCGGGTTGCGACCATCCTGTGTGACACCGGTTTTCGCTATCTCTCAACGCTCTACAATCGGGCCTGGCTGGAGGCAAAAGGGCTGGCTGTACCACCCTGGCTCAGGGGCTGATTTTTGCTGGCATCGACAAGCGAACGTTAATGCGTTACATTTATGCCACAACCTATGAAAATTATCGCACAAGACCCAGCGCAGACGATGCAGCGTGCCAAGGTCGGGATGATCGGCCTTGCGGCCGTTTTCCTGCTGATTGGGCTGGCTGCGGCCATCTTCGCCACCATCAGCCGCGACCGGCAAGTCGCCGCGATCGGTAGTGCGCGTCCCGATGTCGTTGCCACTATGGTATCCGGGAATATGGTCGATCCCGCAAAGGAGCCACTGGCCGAGTTGGGCGTCGCGCCGAGCGCGGTGACCCAAGCCAGCAACCAGAATGACGTCGCGCCTTCCAAGTCGGCTGCAACGCCCGCGCGATGATCGCCATGTGGCCGGGGATTTTCGGGGAAAACGCCCCGCTACCGCTCATCGTACCCCCAAATTCCCCAAAGATCCCCGCTCTATACGCGAACGCACCGGGAACAAGCTGATATGACACGCGAAAAATCCCCGGAGAATCGAAGCGATTGAGGGGTTATCCCCTCAAATCCCCGCCTTTCCCCTTGTATCCCCGGCTTGCCCCGTGTTACTTCTGCTTCATCAGGGGCAGACTCATCTCGCCTGCGCACGATGCGCTGAACATGCGGGCACCTGGCGTCGCGATCCCGCGATTCTGGGCATGGAGGAGGCTTGCCCGCTGCGTGCGGGGAAAGCGTGGACGATCGGAGCGAATATCAGGGAGACGGTCTCGGTCTTGTCGATGACAAGGGCCGAGTCGCGATTCCCGTCTCGCTCAGGCAGGCGTTGGCGGCGAACAGCCCGCGCAGCGATGGCAAGGATGGCGGCACCGTCATCGTCGGCGTCCATCCGCAGCAAAAATGCCTGCGCGCCTATGATCCTGCTTACGTCAAAATCCTGAAGACCGAGATCGAGGCGATCCAGGCGCGTCAGCTCAATGAACTGGGCGAACCCAATTACAATCTGAAGCGCCGTGGCGCGAGCGGCGAGCCCGTGCCGTTCGATGGCTCGGGCCGCTTCATCATGCCCGGCTTCCCGCGCGATTACGCCAATATCGGCGAGAATGCCTTTTTCTGGGGCACGTTCGACTGGATCGAAATCTGGGACCCCAAGACGCTGGTCGATGCGGTGGATGTCGATCCGGCGATGCAGGCGGCGTGCCGCTATCACTGCAAGGTGAAGGGGATCGCATTGTGAGCGACGCCCCGCACATTCCCGTGCTGCTGGAGGAAGTGGTCGATGCGCTCGCCATTGCATCCGGCGAGGTGCATGTCGACGCGACCTTCGGCGCGGGCGGCTATACCCGGGCGATGCTGGCGCGTGGCGCGCGGGTGTTCGCCTTCGATCGCGACCCGGATGCGATTGCGGCGGGCGAGGCGGCGGTGCGCGATGCAGGTGGTGCGTTGACGCTCGTCCCCGCCACTTTTTCCGCGCTGGATGCCGAATTGACCGCGCGCGACGTCGTGCCGGTGCAGGGCGTGACGATGGATATCGGCGTGTCGTCGATGCAGCTCGATCAGGCCGAGCGCGGGTTCAGTTTCCAGTCGGACGGCCCGCTCGACATGCGCATGAGCCAGGAAGGAGAAAGCGCCGCCGACTTCGTCAACGAAGCCGACGAAAGCCGGATCGCCGATGTGCTCAAGACCTATGGCGAGGAGCCGCGCGCCAAGCGGGTGGCGCGCGCGATTGTCGCCGCGCGGCCGATCATGCGGACGAGCGAGCTGGCGCATGTCGTGCGCCGTGCGCTTGGCCACAAACCGCATGACAAGAAGGATCCGGCGACGCGGACCTTTCAGGCGATCCGCATCCACATCAATCGCGAGCTGGGCGAGCTGGCCGACGGGTTGGCGGCGGCGGAGCGGGTGCTCGCCCCCGGTGGACGGCTGGCGGTGGTGACCTTCCACAGCCTTGAGGACCGCATGGTCAAGCGCTTCCTGCGTGAACGCTCGGGCGGTTTGCCATCGGGATCACGGCATTTGCCCGAAGTGGCGGCGAAACATGCGCCGAGCTTCGAGCAGGTCGGGCGCGGGGTTCGCGCCAGCGAAGACGAGATCGCGCGCAACCCGCGTGCGCGGTCGGCCACCTTGCGCACTGCACGGCGTACCGGCGCGGCGGCGTGGCCGGAAACACCTGGAACAGAGGGATTGGTATAATGCTGGGGCTGGCGTGGAAGAGTCTCGGATGGTTCCTGGCCGGCGTTGCGGTGGCGCTCGGCTTTTTGCTGGTGCCGTTGCAGGTGGCAGCCGAGCGCAAGAAGCTCGATCGCACCGCGAGCGAGATCGAACGCGCGCGGCGTGACATTCGCGCGCTGGAGACCGAATTCGACACCCGCGCCAATCTCGCACAGCTCGATAAATGGAATGCCGAGACGCTCGGTCTGGTCGCGCCGGCCGAGGGGCAGTTCGTGCAGGACGAAGCCGCGCTCGCTTCGATCGAACCGGGCAGCGCCCCTGTACCCGGCACGCCCGCCGTGCAGATGGCGTCGTTTGTTGCCGCAGCACCCGTAACGGCGATGACCAGCCAGCAGCCTGCTGCTGCACAAACGGCTCCCTCCGCAGCGCCGGCATCGCGGGAGGCGGGGGCGGTGCCCCCGCGCGAGGCTCAGCCGCCGCGCGCGGCGATGGCGGCAGCCGCCCCACCCAGGCCGCGTGCTACGGTTGCGATGCTCGACCGGGCCTTGCTGGACGATAGCATGATCGGGGATTTGCGCAGCGGCGCTCGAGCGGAAAGCCGGTCGGCGCGATGAGTACGCTCGTCGCGCGCCCCCTCCCGACCCGGCGATCGAGCGATCAACGCCATGCGCTGGTCGCGGTTGCGCATGTGCGGTTGATGATGCTGATGCTGCTGATCGGCGCAGGCTTCCTGTTGGTGATCGTGCGGATTGCGCTGCTGGGTTTGCTGGGGTCCCCGGCCGGCGCGGCGACGCTCACCGCCAACCCGATGGTGCGCGGTGACATTCTCGATCGCAATGGCCAGCCGCTCGCGCGCACGATCGAGGCATGGACGATTGGCGTGCGGCCCGCCGAATTGCTGGGCGATCGCCAGGCGTTGGCCGAAAAGTTGGCAGCGGCGATTCCGGGGCATGATCCGGCCTGGTATTTCCAGCGGCTGACCATGAAGGGCAAGTTCACCTATCTGGAAAAGCACGCCTCGCCTGCGATGGTGAACCAGATTCATGCGCTGGGCGAGCCCGGCATCGTGTTCGCGCGCGAGCCAGAGCGGCTGTATCCGCAATCGACAATGGCGGCGCACGCACTCGGCTATATCGGGCCGACCGCGACCGACCCCAAGATCATGGGCCGCGCCGGGATCGAGCGCGCCTTCGATGCACGCCTGAGCGACCCAGGCCATCGCGGCGAGCCGATCGCACTGTCGATCGACGCGCGCGTGCAGACCGCGATGGAGAGCGAGCTTGGCCGGGCAATGGTTTCGTTCAAGGCGAAGAGTGCAACCGGTGTGGTGCTCGACGTCCATACCGGTGAAGTGATCGCGATGGTCTCGCTGCCGGTGTACAACCCCAACAAGCTGACCGGCACCAGCAACGACGCGCTGCGCAACAACGTGACGCAAAGCGTGTACGAACTGGGATCGACCTTCAAGCCGATCACGATGGCGGCGGCGATCGAGACGGGCACGGTCACCTCGATGGCGCGCCGGTTCGATGCGACGGTGCCGTTGAAGGTCGGCGGCTTCACCATCCACGACGATCGCGGCGATGAACAGAAGCGCTGGCTCAACATCCCCGAAACGCTGATCTATTCGTCCAACATCGCCACCGCGCGCATTGCCGAGGAAATGGGCAAGGACAAATTGACCGCGATGTTCACCAAGCTCGGCTTCGGGGAACGTCCGGCGATCGAACTGCGCGAGCGCGCCGGGCCGATCTGGCCGCAATATTGGGGGCGTACCACGTTGATGACCACGGCCTATGGCCACGGCATCGCGGTAACGCCGTTGCACCTTGCCAATGCCTATGCGACCTTGGTCAACGGCGGAATTATGCGCCCGACGACGTTGCTGAAGGTGGCGCCTGGGCAAGCCCCCGCCGGGCGGCGCGTGCTGTCCGAGGCGACGAGCGCGCGGATGCGGCAATTGTTGCGGCTGGTGGTGTTGATGGGCACGGGCAAGAAGGCCGAGGCACCGGGTTACCGTGTCGGCGGCAAGACCGGCACCGCCGAAGTGGCGGGCGCGGGCGGTTATTCCAAGCACACCAACGTTTCCACCTTCGCGGCGGCTTTCCCGATGGATGCACCGCGTTATGTGGTGGTCGCCATGCTCGATTCGCCGATCGGCAATGCCGAATCCTATGGCCTCACCACCGCCGCCTGGACGGTTGCGCCGGTCGTCAGCCGCGTAATTTCGCGGACCGGGGCGATGCTGGGGGTGATGCCGGATGCGCACCGCGACGTAGATGTAGCGGATTTGACGCCGTTGCTGTGGCATGCACCGGGCGATCGCAAGAACGCGGAATGAGGGTTTCATGAAATTGGCAGCGCTGACCGGCGGGGACGAGAGCGCTACCGTCACCGGTTTCGCCATCGATCATCGCAAGGTAGCACCGGGCGTCGTGTTCGGCGCGTTCCAGGGCGCGGTCGTCAATGGCGAAGACTATATCGCAGCCGCCGTCGCGGGCGGCGCGATTGCGGTGGTGGCGCGTCCCGAGGCCCAGGTCGTCGGCGCGCTTCACATCGCCGATGCGAACCCGCGCCGCAAATTCGCGCAGCTCGCCGCGCGGTTCTTCGCGCCCTTCCCGGAGGTTGCGGTTGCGGTTACCGGGACGAATGGCAAGACCTCGACGGTCGAGATGGTGCGGCAAGTGTGGCGGATGGCGGGGTTCCACGCCGCCTCGATCGGCACGCTTGGCGTCACCACCGCCGATGACCGCGTCTCGACCGGGCTGACCACGCCCGACATCGTCACCTTCCTGTCCAACGTCGCCGGGCTGAAGCGCGAAGGCGTCAGCCATGTCGCGTTCGAGGCGTCGAGCCACGGTTTGTCGCAATATCGCACCGAAGGGCTGGCCGTCCGCGCGGCGGCGTTCACCAATCTCAGCCGCGATCATCTCGATTATCACGGCACGATGGCGGCGTATCTGGACGCCAAGCTGCGGCTGTTCAGCGAAGTCCTGGAAGGTGATGGCACGGCGGTGGTGTGGGCTGACGATCCCGCCTCGGCGCGCGTCGCCGAGGTGGCGCGGGCGCGCGGTCTTCGTGTGCTCTCGGTCGGCACGGCGGGGGAAACGCTTAAACTGGTCGGGCGCGATCCGACTTTGCTGGGGCAGGGGCTGGTGATCGAGGCGGAGGGCAAGACGTATAAGGTCACGCTGCCGCTGATCGGGGCGTATCAGGCGGCCAATGCGCTGACATCGGCTGGGCTGGTGATTGCGTGCGGTGGGTACATCGCCACAACAATCGCCGCGCTCGCCCGGTTGCAGCCGGTGCGCGGGCGGCTGGAGCGCGCGGTGATCGCGGCTAAGGGGGCACCGGTCTATGTCGATTATGCGCATACCCCCGACGCGCTCGAAGCGGCGATTTCGGCGCTCAAGCCCCATGCAGGCGGGCGACTGATCGTGGTGATTGGCGCGGGCGGCGATCGTGACCAGGGCAAGCGCATCGAAATGGGGCGCATTGCGGCGGCGATGGCCGACCATGTTATCGTGACCGACGACAATCCGCGTTCGGAAGATCCGGCTACGATCCGCGCGATGGTGCTGGCGGGCGCGCCGGATGCGACCGAAATCGGGTCGCGCCGGGATGCGATCGGCGCGGCGATCAGCATGGCCGGGCCGCAGGACATCGTGCTGATCGCAGGCAAGGGGCATGAGCAGGGGCAGATCGTCGGGGATCTGGTGCTGCCGTTCGACGATGTCAGCGTCGCGCGGGAGATGGCTGCGTGAGTCTCTGGACTTCCGCTGCGATCGCTGCCGCCACCGGCGGCACCGCGTCGGGTGATTTCACCACCACCGGCGTGACCTTCGATTCGCGCGAAGTCGGACCCGGCGACCTGTTCGTGGCGATGACCGGCGCTGCGACCGACGGGCATCGCTTTCTCGACCAGGCGTTTGCGCGCGGCGCGGCGGGGGCGTTGGTGTCACGACCGAGCGCGCACCCGCATGTGCTCGTCCCCGATACGATGGCCGCGCTGGAGAACCTCGCCCGCGCCGCGCGCGCGCGCACGGCGGCGAAAATCATCGGTGTCACCGGGTCGGTCGGCAAGACCGGCACCAAGGAGGCGCTGTACGCTGCGCTGGAGCGGAGTGCGCGGGCGCGCACGCACCGTTCGGTCAAGAGCTACAACAATCACACCGGCGTGCCGCTGAGCCTCGCGCGGATGCCCGCCGAAACGCGCTTCGGCGTGTTCGAAATGGGCATGAACCATGCGGGCGAACTGGCGCATTTGACGACGTTGGTGCGCCCGCACGTTGCGATCATCACCACCATTGCCCCCGCCCACACCGAATTCTTCCGCGACGAAGCGGCCATCGCCGATGCCAAGGGCGAGATTTTCGCCGGGCTGGAGCCGGGCGGGGTGGCGATCGTCCCGTATGACAGTCCGCACCGCGATTGTCTGATCGCCGCCGCCACGCCTTACGCCGCGCGGATTGTGACCTTCGGGCTCGACAAGGGGGCAGACGTCCGCGCGATCGAGACGATGCGCACCGAAAGCGGCGGCACCTTCGTCACTGCGGTGGTGGGGCCACGCGAACTGAGCTTCACGATCAGCCAGCCGGGGCAGCATTGGGTGTCCAACAGCCTGGCCGTGCTGGCGGCGGTGGATGCGGTGGGCGGCGATCTCGCTTTGGCAGGGCTGGCGCTGGCCGAACTGGGCGGTCTGGCCGGGCGCGGCGCGCGTTTTACCGTCGCTGTGGGCGACGGGCAGGCGCTGGTGATCGACGAAAGCTACAACGCCAACCCATCCTCGATGCGCGCGACACTCGCGGTGCTTGCGGCGGAACCGGCCAAGCGCAAAATCGTCGTGCTGGGCGAAATGCGCGAGCTCGGCGACGGCAGCGATGCCTATCATGCGGGTCTCGCCGAACCGGTACTGGCGGCGGGCGTCGAAGCGGGCATTCTGGTCGGTGAACGGTCGCGCCCGTTGATGAACGCGCTTGAGGGCAAGGGCGATTTCGTCCATGTCGCCGACGCCGCTGCGGCGCGCGCCAGCCTGTCTACGATGCTGGCACCGGGCGATGCGGTGCTCATCAAGGGATCGAACGGCGTGGGGTTGGCGGCGGTTGTCGCTGGCCTGCGGAGCGGGGAACACTAATGCTCTATTTCATCGCCGCCTATCTCGGCTTCCCGAGCGTGCTGAACCTGTTTCGCTATCTGTCGTTCCGCACCGGGGGGGCTGTGGCGACGTCGCTGTTCCTGGGGCTGTTGATCGGCCCGCGTTTCATTGGCTGGCTGCGCGTGCGCCAGGGCAAGGGGCAGCCGATCCGCACCGACGGCCCGCAAACGCACCTCGCCAAGCGCGGCACGCCGACGATGGGCGGGCTGATGATCCTGACCTCAATGGTGTTTTCGATCCTGTTGTGGATGGATTTGTCCAACCCGTTCGTCTGGGCCTGCACCTTCGTGACGCTGGGCTTCGCCGCGATCGGTTTCCTCGATGATTATGACAAGGTGCGCAAGGCGAGCACGGCGGGCGTTTCCGGACGGCTGCGGCTGGTGTGCGAATTTGCCATCGCCGGCATCGCCGCGACGATGATCGTGCATGAAAATGGCACGCATCTGTACCTGCCGTTTTACAGCGGGCCGGTGATCGAGCTGGGTTATTTCTACATCGTCTTCGCTGCCTTTACCATCGTGGCGTTCGGCAATGCGGTGAATTTGACCGACGGGCTCGACGGTCTGGCGACGATGCCGGTCATCATCGCCGCCGTCGCGTTCATGCTGATCGTGTATCTGGCGGGTAACGCCAAATTTGCCGCCTATCTCGGCATTCCGCACGTGCCGCACGCCGGTGACCTCGCCATTTTCTGCGGCGCCATTGTCGGGGCGGGGCTGGCATTCCTCTGGTTCAACGCGCCGCCAGCGGCGGTGTTCATGGGCGATACCGGCAGTCTAGCCCTCGGCGGCGCGCTTGGCGCGATCGCGGTGGTGGCGCATCATGAAATCGTGCTGGGTATCATCGGCGGGCTGTTCGTGATCGAAGCGATGAGCGTCATCATCCAGGTGTTTTTCTACAAGCGCACCGGTCGCCGTGTATTCAAGATGGCGCCGATCCACCACCATTTCGAGCAACTCGGCTGGAGCGAGCCAACCGTGGTGATCCGCTTCTGGATCATCGCGCTCGTGCTCGCGCTGGCGGGGTTGGCAACGTTGAAGCTCCGGTGATCGTATCGCCCCTCTGGCGCGGCAAGAGTTACGCTGTGCTGGGGCTTGCGCGCTCTGGTGCCGCGACCGTGCGCGCGCTGCTGGCTGGCGGTGCGGCGGTGACGGCATGGGATTCGGACGCGACGCGGCGAAATCAGATCCTCCCCGGCACGGGGAGGGGGACCGCCAGCCTCCTTCAGGCTGGTGGTGGAGGGGGCGCGCCGCACAGCGCGCCGCTCGCTGAGGCCCCCCTCCACCCTTCACCGGAAGAGGTGAAGGGTCCCCCTCCCCGTGCCGGGGAGGATTTGACCTTCGCCGATCCCGAAACGATCGATCTCGCCGGTTTCGACGCGCTCGTCGTGTCGCCCGGCGTGCCGCTCAACCGTCACCCGGTGGCGGCCACGGCGCGCGCGGCGGGGGTGTCGATCATCGGCGATATCGAGCTGTTTGCGCAGGCCCGGCCTGCACTGCCGCCGCACAAGGTGGTGGGCGTCACCGGCACCAACGGCAAATCGACGACGGTTTCGCTGATCGATCACATCCTGCAAACGGCAGGGGTCCCGTCGCGGCTGGGTGGCAATATCGGCTTGCCGATTCTGGAGCAGGCGCCGCTGCCCGAAGGGGGTGTCTATGTGCTGGAACTGTCCAGCTATCAGATCGACCTGACGCAGAACCTCGACTGCGATGTTGCGGTGTTGCTCAACATCACCCCCGATCATCTTGATCGCTATGACGGCTTCGACGCTTATGCCGCCTCCAAGGCGCGTCTGTTCGCGATGCAGTCCGCGGCGCACGCGGCGATCATCGGGATTGGCGATACGCCCTCGGCGCAAATCGCGCGCGGCCTGTCGGCGCGCGGTGAGCATTTGACCAAGATCGCCCCCGGCGTGTGCATGGATCAGTCGCGTTGGCCGTCGCTGCAGGGCCCGCACAATGCACAGAATGCGCTGGCCGCGATTGCGGTGGCGCAGGCGCTTGGCGTGCCCGAAGCCGCGATCGATGCCGCCCTGCAAAGCTTTGTCGGATTGGCGCACCGCATGGAACGCGTCCGCGTCCTGCGCGGGGTTAGCTATGTCAACGACAGCAAGGCGACCAACCCCGAATCGACCGCCCCCGCGCTGGCCGCGTTCGGGCGGATTCACTGGATTCTCGGCGGCAAGGCCAAGGCCGACGATCTCGACGCGTGCGCGCCGCACTTCGGGCATGTGGTGCGCGCTTATACCATCGGGCAAGCAGGCCCGCGTTTCGCCGAGATACTGCAAGGTCGGGTGCCGGTCGAGCAAAGCGGCGATCTCGCCACCGCCGTCGCCGCTGCCGCGCGAGGCGCGCAGCCTGGTGACTCGGTGTTGTTGTCGCCGGCGTGCGCATCGTTCGATCAGTTTCGCGATTTCGAGGATCGTGGCGAGCAGTTTCGCCGCGCCGTGGCGCAACTGGCATGAACGAGGCGCGCCAACCCGCGCCCAAATTGTGGCGGGGCATGAAGGGGCGCGGTGGTCGCGGCGACCGCTCGGCGCTCGGCATGTGGTTCTGGGATATTGACCGGGTGCTGCTATTGTTGACGCTGCTGCTGATCGCGGTCGGGCTGGTCGCGGTTGGCGCAGCCTCGCCCGCGGCGGCGACGCGCTATTCGGACGACAAGCACCACGTACCGCCGCTTTTCTATCTGTGGTGGCAGCTTGCCTGGGTTTGCGTGTCGTTGCCGGTGTTGCTGGTCGTATCGATGCTGCCGGTGGCGATTGCGCGGCGGATGGCGTTGATCGGGACGATTGCCTGTCTGGTGTTGCTGATGCTGGTGCCGGTGATCGGCGTGGAGAAGAACGGCGCGACGCGCTGGCTCAATTTTGGCGTGTCCTTGCTTCAGCCATCGGAGTTTCTGAAGCCGTTCTTCATCGTGACGGTCGCGTGGCTCTTGTCGATGCGCGCGCAGGATGAGGCCTTGCCCGTCGTGTTCATCACTGGCGCGATGACCGCCCTGGTTGCGTTGCTGCTGATGCTGCAGCCCGATTTCGGGCAGACGGTGGTGTTTTGCGCGGTGTGGATGGCGTTGCTGTTAATCTCCGGCACGCCGCCAAAGGTCATGATCGGGTTTATCGCCGCAGTGCCCGCCGGGCTGGCCGCAGCCTATCTGTTTTATGGCACGGCGCGCGCGCGCATCAACGCCTTCCTGTTTCCGGGGACGGAAGGGGTGGGGGCCGCCGACCATTTCCAGACCAATGCCGCGCATGACACGATCACCGCCGGGGGCTGGCGCGGCACCGGGCCGGGTGGTGGATCGATGAAGTTCCGTCTGCCCGAGGGGCATACCGATTACATCTTCTCGGTGATTGGTGAGGAGTTCGGGCTGCTCGCGTGCATGGTGATCGCGTTGCTGTTTTTGGCGATCGTGGTGCGGGTGTTCGTCAAGCTGCTGGATGAGGAGGACGAATTTCGCCTGTTCGCGGCGGCAGGGCTCGCTACGCAATTTGGCGTACAGTCGTTGATTTCGATGGCGGTCAATACCGGGCTTGCGCCATCCAAGGGCATGACCTTGCCCTTTATCAGTTATGGCGGATCCTCGCTGATCGCCTTGTCGATCGGGATGGGCTTGCTGCTGGCGTTCACCCGGCGCAATCCTTTTGTCACGCGATCAAAATACATCGCCCAGCGGGGCAGCGGGCATCGGAGCGGGGTATGAGTACGGCACGACATTTCGTTTTGGCAGCGGGCGGCACCGGCGGGCACATGGTTCCGGCGGCAGCACTCGCCGCCGAACTTATCAAACGCGGCCATTATGTCGCACTCATCAGTGATGAGCGCGGGGTGCGCTTTCCTGGCCTGTTCGAGGGCATCCAGACGCACATCCTGCCCGCCGGACGGCTGAGCGGCGGGCCGATCGGCTATATCAAGGCGGCGTCGGCGATGCTGAAGGGCCGCGCGATGGCGATCGAGCTTTACAAGAGCTTCCGGCCCGATGCGGTGATCGGTTTCGGCGGCTACCCCGCGCTGCCCGCCCTGCTGGCGGCATTCAATCAGGGCATCCCGACGGCGGTGCATGAACAGAATGCCGTGCTCGGTCGCGTCAACCGGCTGGTCGCGAACAAGGTCGATGCGATCGCAACCTCTTATGAAGACATCGCGCGGCTGGCACCCAAGTTGCGCGCGAAGACGCATCTGGTCGGCAACCCGGTGCGCGATGCGGTGCTGGCGCTGCGCTCCAAACCCTATCCGTTGCTGGAGGAGGACAGCATCTTTCGCGTGCTCGTTACCGGCGGCAGCCAGGGTGCGAGCGTGCTGAGCCAGGTCGTCCCCGATGGCCTGTCGCTGCTGCCCGTCGCCTTCCGCCGTCGCCTGCAAGTCACGCATCAGGCGCGGATCGAGGATATCGACGCGTGCCGCGCCAAATATGCCGAATTGTCGATTGCGGCCGATCTTGCGACCTATCTGCCCGATTTGCCCGAGCAACTCGCCTGGGCGCATCTGGTGATCGCGCGCGCGGGTGCTTCCACGTTGGCGGAACTGACTTGCGCAGGGCGGCCCGCGATCCTGGTGCCGTTGCCGTCCGCGACCGATGACCATCAGACCGCCAATGCGCGCGAAATGACACAGGCGGGCGGCGCGCGCACGATCGACCAGCGCAATTTCACGCCGGTTGAGTTGGCCAAGCAGATGCAGCGGCTCGGGCTTGATCCGGCGGCGTTGCAAAATGCGGCGGGGCGGGCGCGGTCGTGCGGTCGGCCCGATGCGGTGCGCGATCTTGCCGATCTGGTTGAGAGTTTGGGCGATACGCCGGGTGACATGCCGATTGGCGCACCACGCGTGGTCAATATGGGTGAACGGGAGGCTTTTGCGTGAAGGGTGTCGCAACCGACATCGGGACGATCCACTTCGTCGGCATCGGCGGCATCGGCATGTCGGGCATTGCCGAGGTGATGAAGAATCTCGGTTATGCCGTGCAGGGGTCTGACGTAGCCGAGGGCTATGTCGTGGAAGGGCTGCGCGCCAAGGGTATCCCTGTTGCGATCGGCCACCGTGCCGAAAATCTGGGCGATGCGGCGGTGATCGTCACCTCGACCGCGATCAAGCGCGGCAATCCCGAAGTCGAAGCGGCGCTGGAGCGGCGCATTCCGGTGGTGCGTCGCGCGGAAATGCTCGCCGAACTGATGCGCCTGAAATCGACCGTCGCGGTCGCGGGTACGCATGGCAAGACCACGACGACCAGCATGGTCGCGGCGCTGCTCGATGCCGGGGGCGTCGATCCCACCGTCATCAACGGCGGGATAATCAACAGCTATGGCTCGAACGCACGGCTCGGCGCGAGCGACTGGATGGTGGTTGAGGCCGATGAGAGCGATGGCAGCTTCCTCCGGCTCGACGGTACGATCGCGGTCGTCACCAATATCGATCCCGAACATCTTGACCATTATGGCTCGTTCGATGCGGTGAAGGATGCGTTCGTCGAGTTCGTCGAGAACGTGCCTTTCTATGGCGCGGCGTTGCTGTGCCTCGATCATCCCGAAGTGCAGAACATCATCCCGCGCGTGCGCGACCGGCGCGTGGTGACCTATGGTTTCTCGGCGCAATCGGACGTGCGCGGCGTCAACGTGACGCCGACGCCCGGCGGCAACCGCTTCGAGGTGATTATCCGCCACCGCGACGGCACGACGCGCTCGATCGAAGGCATCGATTTGCCGATGCCGGGGCGGCACAATGTGCAGAACGCGCTGGCGGCGATTGGCGTGGCGCTCGAACTCGGCATCGATGATGCGACGATCCAGCAGGGTTTCGCGAAGTTCGGCGGCGTGAAGCGGCGCTTTACCAAGGTCGGTGAGACCAATGGCGTCACGATCATCGACGATTACGGTCATCACCCGGTCGAAATCCGCGCCGTGCTGTCGGCGGCGCGCGAGGGCGTGCAGAACCGCGTGATCGCGGTGGTGCAGCCGCATCGCTATTCGCGGCTCGGTGATTTGATGGAAGAGTTTCAGGGCGCGTTCAACGATGCCGATATGGTGTTCGTCGCGCCGGTTTATGCTGCGGGCGAGGCCCCGGTCGCGGGCGTCGATGCCGAAGCGCTGGTCGAGGGGCTGAAGCGACGCGGGCATCGCTCGGCGGCGACGATTGCCGATGCGGCGGCGCTGGCGCAGGCGCTGGCCAAGGTCGCGCAGCCCGGCGACATGGTGGTGTGCCTGGGCGCGGGGGATATTACGAAGTGGGCGGTTGGCTTGGCGGCTGGCATCGAGGCGGCGAAGTGAGTGCTGCACCCGCAATCCTCCCCGGAACGGGGAGGGGGACCAGCGAAGCTGGTGGAGGGGGCGTGTCACACGCGACCGCTTCTCCTGCGGCGAGCCCCCTCCACCCTTCGCTAAATGCTCAGGGTCCCCCTCCCCGTGCCGGGGAGGATCTTGTCATTGAAGGCCGCATCACCTCCGCAGCCCCCCTCGCCCCGCTCGTCTGGTTCAAATCGGGCGGCGCGGCGCAATGGCTGTTCGAACCGAAGGATGTCGCCGACCTCAGCGCCTTCCTCGCCGCGCTCGACCCGGCAACCCCGGTGATGGCACTCGGCCTTGGCTCCAACATGATCGTGCGCGACGGTGGCGTGCCCGGCGTTGTCATCCGCCTTGGCAAGCCCTTCGCCACGGTCGAACGGCTCGATGCCACCACGCTGCGCTGTGGCGGCGGGGCGAGCGGGATTCTCGTGTCGTCCACCGCGCGCGATGCCGGGATTGGCGGGGTGGAATTCCTGCGCTCGATCCCCGGCACCGTCGGCGGCTTCGTGCGCATGAATGGCGGGGCCTATGGCCGCGAGACCAAGGACATTCTGGTCGAGTGCGAGGTCGTGCTGCGATCAGGCGCGCGGCAGGTGCTGACGGTCGAGCAGCTTGGCTACACCTATCGCCATTCGACCTTGCCTGAAGGTTGTGTCGTGGTCAGCGCCACCTTCCGTGGCCATGCCGAAGACCCTGCTGTCATCCAGGCCGAGATGGACCGCATCGCCGCCGCGCGCGAGGAATCGCAGCCGCTGCGCAGCCGCACGGGCGGTTCGACCTTCAAGAACCCGCCGGGCGAAAAGGCGTGGGCGCTGATCGATGCCGCCGGGTGCCGTGGTTTGCGCATCGGCGACGCGCAGGTCAGCGAGAAGCATTGCAATTTCCTGCTGAACCTCGGTTCGGCGACCAGCGCCGAGATCGAAGCGCTGGGCGAAGAGGTGCGCGCGCGGGTCAAGGCGCATTCAGGCGTGACCCTCGAGTGGGAAATTCAGCGGGTGGGGGAAGTGAAGTGAAGGGCGTTTCTGCAATCCTCCCCGGTACGGGGAGGGGGACCATTCGCGTTCTTCACGCGAATGGTGGAGGGGGATCGCCACGAGCGCTCCGCCCGTTGCACGCCCCCTCCACCATTTTGCCGGAAGGGGCAAAACGGTCCCCCTCCCCGGTACGGGGAGGATTCCAATGAGCCTCCACGTCGCAGTCCTGATGGGTGGCTGGTCGGCCGAGCGCGAAGTATCGCTGATGACGGGCGCTGACGTCGTCAAGGCGCTGGAGTCGCTCGGCCACCGTGTCACCGCGATCGACATGGGGCGCGACGTCGCGGTCAAGCTCGCCGAAGCGAAGCCCGACATCGTGTTCAACGCGCTGCACGGCACGCCGGGCGAGGACGGTTCGGTGCAGGGAATGCTCGATCTGATGGGGTTGAAATATACCCATTCGGGCCTCGCCACCTCGGTCATCGCGATCGACAAGCAATTGACCAAGCTGCTGCTCGTTCCCGCCGGGATTCCGATGCCGGGCGGGCGCATCGTCAAGAGCGAAACGCTCTACACCACAGACCCGCTGCCGCGCCCCTATGTGCTGAAGCCGGTCAACGAAGGCTCCTCGGTCGGCGTCGCGATCGTCACCAACGAAGGCAATTACGGCAGCCCGATTGCACGGAGCACGCCGGGGCCGTGGGCTGAATTCGAGGAACTGCTCGCCGAACCCTATATTCGCGGGCGTGAACTCACCACGGCGGTGCTGGGCACGCAAGCGCTGGGCGTTACCGAGCTCAAGCCAAAGAATGGCTGGTACGATTACGACGCCAAATATACCGACGGGCTGACCGAACATGTCTTCCCCGCCGACGTGCCCGACGAAATTGCGGCGGCGTGCAAGCGCATCGCGCTTGATGCGCACCGGCTGCTCGGCTGCAAGGGCGCGTCGCGCTCGGATTTCCGCTGGGATGACGAACAGGGTGTCGATGGACTGTTCCTGCTCGAGGTCAATACCCAGCCGGGCATGACCCCGCTCAGCTTGCTCCCCGAACAGGCGCGGCATTGCGGCATTTCCTATCCGGCGCTCGTCCAGACGCTCCTCGACGAGGCGTTGAAGGGGGCGGTGGCATGAGCGCCACGATCAAGCGCGGCACCGCGCGCCGCCCGGTGCAACCCAAGCGGCGTCCCCCGCCCAAGGTCTCGACGATTGACCGCGTGATCGCGATGTTGCCGTTCAGCGAGGCGACGCTGCGCCGCATCGCAACCTGGACGATCATGGGCATGATCGGTGCGGTCGGGCTGGTGACGGCCTCCTATTTCGGGGTTCCGGGCGCAGTCGGCTCGGCGCTGGGCGAGGCGATCGGTGAAGCGGGCTTCCGCGTCACCAATATCCAGATCACTGGGCTCAACCGGATGGATCATAATGTCATTTACAAGATCGCGGCCAACCAGCCGTCAATGGCGATGCCGCTGGTCAGCCTCGAAAAGATCCGGCAGGATCTGGTCGCGCATAGCGGCTGGATCGAGGATGCGCATGTTTCACGGCGCTTGCCCGATACGTTGATCGTACATGTCGTCGAACGCCAGCCGAGCGCAATCTGGCAGAAGGATGGGCAACTCGCGTTGATCGCAGCCAACGGGACGTGGCTGGAACCGGTCGATCCGCAGGCGATGCCCGATTTGCCGCTCGTCATCGGCGCGCACGCCAATGAACAGGAACCCGCTTATCGTCAGTTGCTCGACGTGGCACCGGCTTTACGTGGGCAAGTAAAGGCGGCGACCTGGGTCGGTAACCGGCGCTGGACGCTGACCTTTGAGACCGGCGAGACGCTGGCGCTGCCCGAGGGCGATGTCGCGGCGGGCAAGGCTTTGGTCAAATTCGCCGAGCTTGACGGCGTCAAGCCGCTGCTCGGCAAGGGCTGGCTCGGCTTCGACATGCGCGATCCGACACGGCTGGTCGCGCGTAAACCGGGAACGGTTTCAAACCGCGCGATTACCGATCCTGCTGCTCCGGTGGCGGGGGCAACCGGGGCGGTGACGCAGCCGGTGCGAATCGAAGCGAAACAATCTGGGCCAGCCGGTGAAGGATAGGGTA
Source organism: Sphingomonas sp. (assembly GCF_041661885.1). Classification (GTDB taxonomy): domain Bacteria; phylum Pseudomonadota; class Alphaproteobacteria; order Sphingomonadales; family Sphingomonadaceae; genus Sphingomonas. The sequence continues at coordinate 212,900 of NZ_JBAZTL010000001.1, forward strand.
TCGAAGCCGGACAACAGGGGTATGGCGTAATGGCGAAGGCAGCACCGGAAGGATTGATCACCGCACTCGACATCGGCTCCTCCAAGGTGTCGGCGATGATCGCGCAGAAGGGTGATGGCGGGGAGCTGATCGTGCTCGGCACCGGGCAGCGCGAGAGCAAGGGCGTCAAACGCGGCTATATCGCCGACGCAGCCGCAACCGAGGTCGCGGTGCGCGAGGCGGTTGAGCAGGCCGAACGCATTGCCGGCACGAATATCGAGAATGTCTGGGTCAGCTTTTCGGCGGGCGGGCTGGTGTCCGATGTCGCCTCGATCGAGTTCGAACTGGGCGGCCACCGCGTCGAGCAATCCGATATCGATGCGCTGTTGCAGGCTGGGCGGGATTCGATCGATCCGCAGGGCCGGATGGTGCTGCACGCGCAGCCCGCGCTCTATACGCTCGATGGGCTGACCGGTGTAAAGCGCCCGCTTGGCCTCCACGCCGACCGGCTGGGTGTGCATATCCATGTCGTCGCCGCCGATGGATCGCCGGTGCGCAACCTTGGTTTGTGCGTCGCCAACGCGCATCTCGAAGTGAAGTCGATCATTGCCTCGCCAGTGGCGACGGGCATGGCGTGCCTGAGCGACGAAGAGCGCGAGCTAGGCGTCGCCCTGGTCGAACTGGGGGCAGGGATCACCAACGTTTCGCTGTTCGCGGGCGGAATGCTGGTCGGGCTGATGTCGATCCCGATTGGCGCGCAGGACATTACCGACGACATCGCCTCCGCCTTCGGCACGCGCCGCGCGCAGGCCGAGCGGATGAAGTGCGTCCACGGCTCGGCCAACGCCTCCCCGCGCGACAATCACGAAATGATCGACGTCGCGCCGATTTCGGCGGAGGAAGATGCCAGCGACGGCGCGCGCATCACCAAGGCGCAATTGATCGCGGTCATCCGGCAACGGCTCGATCATCTGATCGGCGAAGTCGGCAAGGCGCTGGCCGAGCTGAAGTTCGAAGGCCCGGTCGGGCGGCAAGTCGTGCTGACCGGCGGCGGCGCCGAGCTGAAAGGGATTGCCGATTACGCGCAACAGGCATTGGGTCGTTCGGTCAGGATCGGGCGTCCACGCGGGCTGACCGGCCTGCCGGAGGCACATGCGACCCCGGCATTCACGACGCTGGCGGGGCTGGCCTTCTACGCGGCGGCGGACCCGGTCGACCTGCGGGCGTTGTCCGGCAAGCAGCAGTTGGTGCACCGTCCAAAGGGATTCGCGCTGTTTCGACGCCTGCTGGCGGCGGCGCGGGCAAATTATTAAAGAATTACGACAGGATTTAGCTGTTCGCGCTGGAACGACCGCAACCGATGGTGCAGAACAGCGTCAACCTATATTTTTCGCGCCGGGGTGTGGGCGCACGGTGGAGACCAGATATGAGCATCGAATTTTTGCCACCCGAAGTTGACGAACTCAGCCCGCGCATTGCGGTGATCGGGGTTGGTGGTGCGGGGGGCAACGCCATTGCCAACATGATGCGCGCCGATGTGCAAGGCGTCGATTTTCTTGTCGCCAACACAGACTCGCAGGCGCTGAAGCAATCGACCGCCAGCCACAAGATTCAGCTTGGCGCGAAGATCACGCAAGGGCTGGGTGCTGGCAGCCGCCCCGAAATCGGTCGTGCAGCGGCGGAAGAGACAATCGAGCAAGTCACCAAGATGCTCGAAGGCGCGCATATGTGCTTCATCGCGGCGGGCATGGGTGGCGGCACCGGTACGGGCGCTGCCCCGGTCATCGCCAAGGCGGCGCGCGACATGGGCATTCTGACCGTTGGCGTGGTGACCAAGCCGTTCGCCTTTGAAGGCACGCGTCGCGCGAAGAGCGCCGAAGCGGGCATCGAGGAACTGCAGAAATATGTCGATACGCTGATCGTCATCCCCAACCAGAACCTGTTCCTGGTGGCGAATGCGAACACCACCTTCAAGGAAGCGTTCCAGATGGCGGACGAGGTCCTCCAGCAGGGCGTGCGCGGTATCACCGATCTGATGGTCATGCCCGGCCTCATCAACCTCGATTTCGCCGACGTGCGTTCGGTGATGCAGGAAATGGGCAAGGCGATGATGGGCACGGGCGAAGCCTCGGGCGACAATCGCGCGATCGAGGCGGCGTCGAAGGCGATCGCCAACCCGCTGCTCGACGGGGTGTCGATGAAGGGGGCCAAGGGCGTGATCGTTTCGATCACCGGCGGCGACGATATGCGCCTGCTCGAAGTCGACGAAGCCGCGAACCACATTCGCGAGCTGGTCGATGAAGACGCGAACATCATTTGGGGTTCGGCGTTCAATCCCGAGCTTGAAGGCAAGATTCGCGTCTCGGTCGTCGCGACCGGGATCGAGGCGGAGGCGCGTCCTGTTGCGGCTCCCGCGCCTGCGTCGCGCGCGTTCAGCTTCGCCGCCCCGAAAAAGACCGAGGATATAGCAGCCGTAGCAGCCCCTGCGGTCGAGCCCGAACCGGCACCCGTGGTCGCCGAGCCCGAACCGGTTGCCTCGCCAAACGACGAGTTGGTGTTGGGCAGCGAGGCCGCCGTAGTCCCGGAACCTGCGGCACCGATCCGGACTTTCGGGGATGATTTCGACGTTCCAGCCGCCGCAGCCGCCGCAGCCGACGACACGCCGACCGAAGCGCCGACGCGTCGGCGCTGGCTCTCGCCTGGCGCCGCCGCTGCGGAAGAAACACCGGCAGCGCCGGAGCCGGTCGCTCCGGCGCCGCGCGTCAAGCTTGGCGGTACGTTGTTCGAACGCATGTCGAGCGTCTCGCGCGGTGCCGCGCGTGACGAGGAACCTTCGGCAGACAAGGATGCGCTCGACATTCCGCGCTTTCTGCACCGCCAGAACAACCAGTAAGAGAAAGCACGCATCGGCGGCGGGCAGCGCGCAGCCTGCCGCCGATGCGCGTCGCTTTGCCGCACTCGGTCGCTTCGCGACATTGCCGGTTGCGGCGTGAGCGGCTCTAGGAAATGAGATGCGCGTTCGTTTTGCCGGTTCGATTCTCGCGCTGACCGCTTGCGGGGCGGCGGCACATGCGCAGACCGGGGCACCATCTCCGTATCCGACCGCGCCCTATCCCTACACCGTACAGCCCCTTTCGGACGCGGATTTGCTCGCAAGCGAAATCCGCGCGCTGGCGAGTGATCCCAAAGATCTGCAAGCCCTGGTGCGGGCCGGTGAACTCGCGCTCAAGCTCGATGACGATACCGCAGCGGCGGCCTTCTTCGCGCGCGCCGAACGCATCGACCCGCGCAACGCGCGCGTAAAGGCAGGCGAGGGCGCGTTGCTCGTTGCTGCCGAACGTCCGGGCGATGCGCTTCGTCATTTCGCCGAAGCCGAGGCATTGGGCGGCGATCCGCGCAGCTTTGCCGCCGATCGCGGTCTTGCTTACGATTTGGTGGGAGAGCAGGAGCGCGCGCAACGCGATTATCGCCTGGCGTTGAAGGCGGGGGCCAATGATGAAACGCAGCGTCGCTACGCGCTGTCGCTCGGCATTTCCGGCAAGCGCGATCTGGCGCTGGCGCAAATCGACTCGTTGCTGCGCAAGAGCGATCGCGGGGCGTGGCGCGCGCGCGCCTTCATCCTGGCGATGGCGGGGGACAAGACCGGCGCGGAGACAATCGCCACAAGCATGATGCCCGCAGGCATGGCGCAGGGGTTGCAGCCATTCTTCGAAATTTTGCCCACGCTGCGCCCGGTCGATCGGGCGTTTGCGGTGCATTTCGGGGAGGTGCGGCCCAGCGCAGAGCGGTTGGCGGATGCCCGCCTGATTCCCCCGTTGGCAGCACTTGGTCCTGATCCGACAGCACCGAGCCCGGTGGCGGTTGCGGGGGTAGCCAAGCCGCTGGTTGTCGCGGATGCACGCGAAGAACGGCGCAAGGCCCGCAAATCGCGCAAGGATCAGGAACGGGTGGATATTGCGGCGGTCACGACCCCGGCTCCGCCCCCGCCGCTTGTCCCGCCGGTTTACAGCCCTGCGCCCGTCGCCGCGCCGGTCGTGCTGGCATCCAACATCGCTGTTTTACCGCCGTCCGCGACCACGTCGCGTGTCGCCGGTATCCTTCCTACAGCGTCCGCTTCTGCCAACGTCGCGTCCGCTCGCGCGCCGGTTTCGCAAACATCGTCGTCAGGAGCGGCCAATGCGGTGCGAGCACCGGCTCCGTCGGTCGCTCAGCGGCCAGCGCCCCCTGCGGCGGTGGTGCCGACGCCGGAGGTCGCGCGCTTCGCGGCTCCCCCCACTACCGAAGCGGATCGCAAGGTGCCTGTGTCCACCGCTGTTCCGGCGGCACCGCCTGTTATCGTACAAGCACCGCCACCAGCAGCGGTGCAGCCTTTGCCGCCAACGCCGGTGCGGAGCGAGGAATCGATTCTCGCGGCGATCATTTCCGACATCAAGGTGCCGGGCGCTGAACTTGAAGCTCAGGCGAGCGCCCCGGTCGCCGAAGTCGCTGCCGCACGACGCGCGTCCGTGGCCCCGCAGCCAGCCGTCGAGGCTGCGCCGGACCGGGCAGCCGAGGACAAGAAATTAGCCGACAAGAAAGCCGCGGCCGAAAAGAAAGCGCTCGCCGACAAAAAGGCCGCTGCGGACAAAAAGGCGGCCGAGGTGAAGAAGCTGGCGGCGGACAAAAAGGCAGCCGAAGAGAAAAAGAAGAAAGACCCCAAATTCCTGGAGCCCGCCCGCGTGTGGGTGCAGGTGGCCGGTGGGGCGAATGTGGGGGATTTGCCCAAGCAATGGGCCAAGATTCGCGCGAAATCGGCCAAGGCGTTTGGCGGGAAATCAGGCTGGACGACGCCGCTGCGCGCGACCAACCGTTTGCTGACCGGGCCGTTCAAATCGGAGGATGAGGCGCAGAGCTTTGTCAACGGCCTGGCCAAGGACGGTGTTTCCGGGTTCGTGTTCGTCAGCGAAGCGGGCCAGAAGGTCACCAAATTGGCGGCGAAGTGATGAGGGTTGGGGCGCAATGACGACGCTCGCGCCGTGGGCGTCGCACCCGGAGCGCAGTTTCGGTCGGCTCCATCAGGAACGGACGCCCGACGATGCGGGCCTTCGTGGCCCGCGCGATGCGTTCCAGCGGGACCGCGATCGTATCATCCATTCGATCAGTTTTCGACGGCTGCGGCACAAGACGCAGGTGTTCATGGCCCCCGATGGCGACCATTTCCGCGTGCGGCTGACCCACAGCCTTGAGGTTGCACAAATCGCCCGAACCGTGGCGCGCGCGCTGGGGCTCAATGAAGATCTGACCGAGGCGCTGGCCCTGGCGCACGATATTGGACATCCGCCCTTTGGCCATGCGGGGGAGGATGCGCTGGAAGCGGCGCTCGCCGGGCAGGGCGGGTTCGATCACAATGGCAACACGCTGCGCGCGTTGATGAAGATCGACAGCCCGTATCCGCGCTGGGACGGGCTGAATTTAACCTGGGAAACGCTGGAAGGGCTGGCCAAGCACAATGGCCCGATCACCGCGCCCGGCTGGGCACTGGCCGAGTGCGATGCCGCTTTCCCGCTCGATTTGGCGCGCTGGCCCAGCCTAGAGGCGCAAGTCGCCGCGATTGCCGACGACATTGCTTATGACAATCATGATATCGATGATGGATTGCGCGCGGGTCTGTTGACGCTCGAGCAGTTGCTGGAGGTGCCGGTGGTGGCGCGTGGCTGGGCGCAGGTGCAGGCGCGCTTTCCCGGCGTTGCGCACCATCGCCTGATTGGCGAATTGATCCGGTCGCAAATCGGCGCGATGGTCAACGATCTGATCGGCGAAACCCGTTCGCGCTTGCAGGGGATCGGCAGCATCGCGGACGTACGCGCTGCGGGGCGGTGCCTGGTCGGATTTTCACCGGAAATGCGCGAAGACGAGCGCCTTCTGAAACGCTTCATGTATGCCAACCTCTACCACCACCCGCGCCAATTGCAGGCGGCGCGCGCGGCGGAAGGGATCGTGGCGGGGTTGTTCGCGCTGTATCACGCCGACCCGACGCAAATGCCGGGGGATTGGCGGGAGCGTATGCCCGAGGATGAACCCGCGCGCAGCCGCCATATCGCCGACTTCATTGCGGGAATGACCGATCGCTATGCCATCGCCCGCTATCGCGCATCGGTTGGACCGATTGACCTGCCCGAGGGCTTTTAACGTCCGCGCGGCTTCGTCGTTTCGCTTCCCCGGACAGTATCGGGGAGGCGAAACGAAGGAAATGCCCGTGCCTTAGCGGAAGGCGACTTCGGTCTTGGTCAGCTTGGCCTGGGCATTGGGCACCGTAAACGAAACCGGGACACCGCGCGAAACGCCGCTGACATGGTCACCGCGCACGCGGAGCTGGAAGGTTCCACCCGAAACCGCGCGACCGCTGATGAGGACATAATTGCCCTTGTTGACGGTTGTGTAGGTGTAGGTTTCGCCATCGCGCGAGAAGGTGCGCGCTGCGGTGTCGTTGGCAAAGGCTGGCGTGGCAACGGCCAGCATGGCGGTGGCGGCGAAGAGAGTCTTGAACATGATCGTTCCTTTTACCGGGGAGCCAAAGGCCGATCGCGCATCCCCTCCTGGTGGATGTCCTGCTTGGGGCACTTTATATTGCAGTGCAGCAAAGCGCCCAAGCGCAAAGACCGTGCGACCAGTTGCAATAAACGTACGCCAAAGGCCGCATCGGGCACATTCCTGCGACAGGTGCGGTGCAAAGCGTTTCCAGCGAATCGCAAGGGACGAGAGTCGATGACAAAGGCAAGCGTTGCCCTCAACCGTTTCGGCCTGGGCGCGCGTGGCGATCAGCCGGTGCCGACCGACCCGATCGGCTGGCTGACCGGACAATTCGCCAAATACGATCCCCGGCCCGACGGGATTGCGAGTGCGCCGACCAGCGCGGGGGTTTCGGCGGAGTTGGCGGATTACTTTCGGCAACAGCGCGCATTGCGGGCGCAAATTGGCGCTTCACCGGCCAATCCTCCGATAATGGCACCCGGCACGGAGCCCCCGGTCAAGGACGAAGCGGTGCGACAGGCGCGGCAGTTCGCGCAGCGTACCGGGCGCGGTGATTATGCCGGTGCGGTTGGTGCGCGTGCCGTCAACGCTTTGACGACGGATACGCCGTTTATCGAACGGCTGGTGCATTTCTGGGCCAACCATTTCGCGGTGTCCGCCGACAAGCTGACCGTCATCGGTCTGTCGGGGACGCTCGAATTCGAGGCGATCCGGCCTCACGTACTCGGCACCTTTCGCGATATGTTGATTGCGGTTGAACAGCATCCGGCCATGTTGCTGTATCTCGATCAAGCGGTGTCGGTAGGGCCAAACTCGCCGCTCGGGCTGCGGATTGCCGCACGGGGCAATCGCAAGGTTGGCCTCAACGAAAACCTCGCGCGCGAGATTTTGGAATTGCACACGCTTGGCGTGCGGACCGGTTATACCCAGGCCGACGTGACGGAATTCGCCCGTGCGATGACGGGCTGGACCATCGCCGGGATCGGGCGCGGGCCAGGGGCGGCGGCGGCTGGCACCGATGGTTTGCCCGGGGACTTCGTGTTTGCGGTCCCGTTGCACGAACCCGGCGACCGGACGATCATGGGCAAGCGCTATCCGGCGGGCGGGGTCGAACAGGCGCGGGCGGTGCTGTCCGATGTTGCGATTTCCCCGGCGACCGCAACGCATATCGCCACCAAGCTCGCGCGGCATTTTGCGGGCGACACGCCGCCCCCGGCGATGGTCGCGCGCTTGCAGGCGGCGTTCCTGAACTCAGGGGGCGATCTGCCGACGGTCTATCGCGCGTTGATCGCTTCGCCTGAGGCGTGGGTGGAGCAACCGGTCAAGTTCAAGACGCCGTGGGAATGGACGATCTCGTCCATGCGCGCCTTGAACGTCAAAACGGTCGATCCCCAGGTTATGGTCGGGCTGCTCAATCAGCTTGGCCAGCCGACGTGGAAGCCGGGGCAACCGGTTGGTTATGATGATATTGCCGCCAGTTGGGCCGGGCCTGATGCGGTGTTGCGCCGGGTCGAAGCCGCCGAACGCTTTGCCGCGCGCGCAGGCAGTGTCGATGCGCGCGCGCTCGCCCCCAAAGTATTGCCGGGGTCGGTAAGCCCCGCCACGCAAACGGCACTCGCCAATTGCGAAAGCCCGGCACAGGCGCTTGCCTTGTTGCTCGTCGCTCCTGAATTCATGCGGAGATAAGATCATGTATGATCGTCGTTCGTTCATCGGTGCGGGTGCCGCCGGCGCGCTGGCTTTGGCGCTGTCCCCGCGCATGGCCTTCGCCAAGGCCGAGACCGACAAGCGCTTTATTTTCATCATCCAGCGTGGTGCCGCCGATGGTTTGGGGATCGTCGCCCCGGTTGGCGATCCGGCGTTCGTCGGCGCGCGGGGCGATCTTGCGGCCGATTTTGCGACGGCGACCAAGCTCGATTCGATGTTTGCGTTGCATCCGGCGTTGCCGGTGCTGGGCGGGTTATACAGCCAGAAGCAGGCGCTGTTCGCTCATGCGGTGGCCTCGCCCTATCGCGACCGGTCGCATTTTGACGGGCAGAACGTGCTCGAGGGCGGCGGAACGAGCGCCTATCAAAGGAAGGATGGCTGGCTCAACCGGCTGCTCGGCGTACTGCCACCGACCGAGGCGAAGGCGATTGCGGTTTCGGCCACGGTGCCGCTGGCACTGCGCGGTCGGTATGATGTGTCTTCTTATGCGCCGTCCGGCCTGCCGCAGGCGTCCGATGATCTGCTGCAACGCGTGACGATGTTGTATCAGGGCGACAGCCAGCTTCACGCGCTGTGGAGCGAGGCGATGAACACGCGGCAATTGACCAGCGATCTGGCCGGCGGCGGCGGGGCCAATGCGGCGGCGACGGGCGCGCTCGCCGCGCGGTTGCTTGTCCCCGCCGATGGCGCGCGCATCGCGATGATCGAAACCGGCGGATGGGATACGCATACCCAGCAGCGCCAGCGGCTTGGCGCGCAGCTCAAGGGTCTGGACGCCATGATCGCCGCCTTGCAGAACGGTCTCGGGCCATTGTGGAACGATACGATGGTGCTGGTCGCAACCGAATTCGGGCGGACGGTGGCGATCAACGGCACGGGCGGGACCGATCACGGCACGGGCACGGCGGCGATGCTGATTGGCGGAGCCGTGCGCGGCGGGCGGGTGCTGGCGGATTGGCCGGGGCTGAACCCGGCGGCGCTGTTCGAAGCGCGCGACCTGAAACCGACGACGCAGCTCGACGCCTTTATCGGCGGTGCGGTCGCCGGGCATTTCGGCGTCGAACCGGCGCGGGCAATGGCGGCGTTGTTCCCGGAAACGAAGAGCGTGGCGGCGGTGCGCGGTCTGGTGTGATTTTCGCTGCGAATTGATCCAGCGCAAAGCGTGTCGCTTCGGTCCGGTCGAAAGCGGCGCGATGACCATGCCGCATTCCTATGACGTTATCATCGTGGGCGCTGGCCCGGCCGGCCTCGCCTTTGCGCGCGCGCTGGCGGGTACGCGGTTGCGGATCGCGATTATTGACCAAAGCCCCGCCGCAACACTGGCTGCGCCGCCGTGTGACGGGCGCGAAATTGCGCTGACGCACCGGTCGATCGCGACCTTGCAGCGTCTGGGCGCGTGGCAGCGGCTTGACCCGGCGCACATCGCGCCGCTGCGCGAGGCGCGGGTGCTGAATGGTGAGCGGTCCTTTGCATTGTCCTTTGCCGGTCCGCATGAAGGCGATCGATTGGGCTCGCTGGTTTCCAATCATCATATCCGGCGTGCGCTGTTTCAATCGACCGTCGATCAAACCGGGCTGACGCTGCTGGCAGGCACGAATATTCGTGGCGTACGGACCGACGCCGATGCGGCAACGGTGTTGCTCGACGACGGGCGATCGCTGTCGGCGCGGCTGGTGGTTGGGGCGGATTCGCGCTTTTCGTTCGTGCGACGGCAATTGGAGATTGGGGCGCAGGTCAATCCGCTCGGTCGGTCGATGTTGGTTGCGCGCGTCGCGCACGCTGCGGCGCATCGCGGCATCGCGACCGAATGGTTCGGGCATGGCCAAACGATCGCGATGCTGCCGCTGAACGCGCCGCGCGTGTCATCCGCCGTGCTGACCCTGCCATCGGCGGCAATCGACCGGCTCGCGGCGCTGGATGGCGTGGCGTTGGGGGCGGAACTGACGCGCCGGTTTCGCGCGCGGCTGGGGGCGATGGCGGTGCTCGAGGGGCCGCATGTCTATCCGCTGACGACGACCTATGCCCATCGTTTCGTCGCGCGCCGCGCGGCGTTGGTTGGGGATGCGGCGGTTGGTATGCACCCGGTGACCGCGCACGGTTTCAACCTTGGGCTGCAGGGGGCGGTAAAACTCGCCGATCTGATCGCCGAGGCAGCGCAGCATAAGCGCGATATTGCCGGGGACATTCTGCTGCGCCGTTATGAGGCGGCGCATCGGTTGGCGAGCGCGCCGCTTTATGCCTCTACCAACCTGCTGGTGCGCCTTTATACGGATGACAGGCCGGTCGCGCGGATCGTGCGTCCGCTCGCGCTGCGCGCCGCCGCACGTTTGCCGATGGTGCGAACGGCGATCGCGCGGCGGCTCATGCAGCAATAATGTCCCAATGCCGACCGGAGACCCTGTGATGACTGCCACTGCCGAAGCCCCCGCACCCTCGATGTTCGAGCGGATTGGCGGGACCGAGGGCGTGCGCGCGGTGGTGGACCGTTTTTACGATCTGATGGAGCACGATTCGCGCTACGCCGCCTTGCGCGCGATGCATGTCGAGGATTTGTTCCCGGTGCGCGTATCGCTGACTCAGTTTCTCTCCGCCTGGCTCGGTGGCCCGCGCGACTGGTTCGAGGCGCGACCGGGCACCTGCATCATGTCGATGCACCGCGCGATGGGGATCACGCCCGATACGGCGGCGCAATGGGTGGAGGCGATGAGCCGGGCAATGGCCAATTGCCGCGTCGAAAAGGCGCTGGGCAGCCAGATGCAGCAGGCTTTCCTGCGCATGGCGGGCGCGATGATGCGGGCTTAGCGCCCGCGCGATTCTATCCGTCGAAGCCAAGCTTGCGCGCGCGCGCGGCAACGTTGGGGTTGATGGCGAGTGCCGCCGCACGGTCCGCGCTCGCCTGAGCCGTATTGCCAAGCCGTGCGTTGGTGAGGCCGCGCATATACAGCGACCAGGCATTGCGCGGTGTGAGGGCGAGCGCGGCATTGTAATCCAATAAGGCCTGCTGCGTTTCGCCGCGTCGCAGCCGGATCAGCGCGCGGCTGTCCAAAAAGCTGGCGCGGCGTGGTTCCGCCTTTACTGCGGCGTTGCAGTCCGACAGTGCCTTGTCGAGTTCGCGGTTGAGCAATCCGCGCGCCCAGCAGCGGCCGTTGAGCGCAGTGGGGCGGCTGCTATCTTCCTTGTGGCTGGCAAGCCACAGGTCATAATTGCGCAGCGCATCCTCGGGGCGGTCGAGTTGGTCGAACAGGCCCGCTACGCCCAGCCGTTTTTCCGAGGATGGCGGTAAAGCCGCATCCGCCGCCTGTACGTCGTCATTGGCCCCCGCCAAGTTGCCGCCGCGCCGCATCCGCAGCGCCGCGCGGGTCAGGCGTGCATCGGCGAGGGTGGGGGCGAGCGCGATGGCCTTGTCAAGATCAGCCACGCCCGCCTCGAACTGGCGGTTGTCGAGATGGGCGATTGCGCGCTGGTAGAAATAACGGCCCTCGGTCGGGGCCAAGGCGCAGGCCTTGTCGAAATCGGCCAGCGCTTCGGCCAGGTGATGATTGGAGGCGAACACCGCGCCGCGCCGACTATATTCTTCCGCCGTGGTCGGTTCAGGGGCCTTGTTGGTCAGGTCGAGTGCGGTCCCGTCGGAGGAAACCGCGCCTTTGGGCGACAAACCGAAAACGGGGCCGCCTTCATAGGTGATGAAGAGCAAATGTTCCGCGTTGGAGACGAACATACGGTGGGTGAGAAAGAAATCGGCGCCGATCAACATGTCGGCCTTGTTGGCCAGGTCTAGCTGGGAGATGCGCATCTGGGGCCGACGGATCAATTCACCGCCAATGTCGATCGTGTCGAAGGTTGTCTGCCAGGTTTGAACCCGTTTTTTCCCGAGGCCATGACTGGTGCCGACTTCGACCACGTCGGGGGCACCGGGCGTGACCCCAAGCCGCTTCGCCGCGTTCAGCGACAGGACCGAACCATTCGCGCCACTGTCGAACATCGCGCGGATCTTCACGCCGTTGATGAGGACCGTGCCAATCGTATGGGGTTTGAACGGACCGCCCGGCCCAGGATCAAGCTCGACCACCGTGACAGGCTTGGTGCCCGCCCAATAAGCGAGATTGCTGCGCGAGCAGCCTTGCGGTTTCAGCAGGCGCACGATGCCGTGGGGCAAATCATATTCGACATCGGCCAGGCCGAGAATGTTCTGGCCGATCAAGCCCGCCGTGCCGGTGTCGCTGCCGCTGACGATGAAATTGGCTTTGGGGATATTGATGCCCGCCAACGAAAAATCCTTGGCCACCGCGACTCCGGCGGACACGTCTCCACCAACGCCCTTCACGCGGAACCAGACTGGCGCGGGTTCGACGTGCAGGCCAAATTCCGCGGCGCTGGCGGCGGAAATGGTGCTGTAAAACGCACCGCTGTCCAGAATGAAGTGGGTTTCCTTTGTGCCGAATCGCGCCGCGACCAATGGCTCGCGACCCGACATGGTGACGGGAAATTCGGCGATTTTGCTGACCTGACACGCCGCGATTGCCGGAACCGGAGTCAACAAAGCCACGACCGGCGGAAGCAGACGGAGCAGTCGCATGGCATACCTCGTGCGGAACGCGGGAATGCTTGTCATCGCGGGGGTTGGAAAAAACGCAACACCATTCCAAGACGGACAGCAGCATAACGTCATGCTCGATCACGGAAAATCGAAATCCGCTTGGCGGTCTTCCGCGGCACCAATGCGCGATGCCCACCAGCCATGTTTTGCCCAGCGGTGCGAACTCGGCTAAGGGCCGCGCTCGCTTACATGACCGGACCTGCCATGACCCTCTACACCCGTTTCGCCGCGCATATCGATGCGGTGCTCGATGCCCTTGAAGCCAGCGGTGATTTGCCGAGTGGGCTGAGCCGCGCCAACGTCACGGTCGAGCCGCCGCGCGATACCACGCATGGCGATCTGGCAACCAATGCCGCGATGGTGCTGGCCAAGCCCGCCGCCACCAATCCGCGCGCGCTGGCCGAGAAGATTGCGGCGAAGCTGGGCGAGCTGGACGAAGTGGCAAGCGTCGTCGTGGCGGGGCCGGGCTTCATCAACATGACGTTGACCGACGATACGTGGCGCGCCGAATTGTCGGCGATCCGCGATGCGGGTGACGACTATGGGCGTTCGTCGCGTGGCGCGGGCATTACGGTGAACGTGGAATATGTCTCGGCCAATCCGACCGGACCGATGCACATGGGGCATTGCCGTGGCGCGGTGGTGGGTGATGCGCTGGCCAGCTTGCTCGAATTTTCCGGGCATAAGGTGATCCGCGAATATTATGTCAACGATGCTGGCGGGCAGGTCGACGTGCTCGCGCGCTCGGTCCATATGCGCTATCTGGAGGCGCTGGGCGAGACGATCGAAATCCCCGAGGGCCTGTATCCGGGCGATTATTTGATTCCGGTGGGGCAGGCGCTGGCTGCCGAATTTGGCGATGCCTATGTCGGCAAACCCGAGGGCGAATGGCTGGTGCTGTTCCGCACGCGCGCCGTCGCGGCGATGCTGGAACTCATCAAGGCCGATCTCGCCTTGCTCGGCATCCATCACGACCTGTTCTCGTCCGAGGCGGAATTGCAGGCGGCGGGCAAGCCCGAGGCGGCCGAGCACGATTTGCGCGCGCGCGGCCTCATCTATGACGGCCTGCTTGAAGCGCCCAAGGGCCAGGAACTGGAGGATTGGGAACCCGTCGTGTTGCCGCTGTTCCGCTCGACGCAATTTGGCGACGATCAGGACCGGCCCATCAAGAAATCGAACGGGCAATGGACCTATTTCGGTGCAGATCTCGCTTACCATTATCAAAAGGCGCAGACCGCCGACGCGTTGATCGACATTTGGGGTGCCGACCATGCCGGTACGGTCAAGCGCATCGTCGCCGCCGTGCAGGCGCTGACCGGGGGCAAGACCCGTTTCGACGTCAAGCTCGTCCAGATGGTGCGGCTGATGCGGGGTGGCGAGCCGATCAAGATGTCCAAACGCGCGGGCAATTTCGTCACGCTGGCCGATGTCGTGCGCGAAGTCGGCAAGGATGTCGTCCGTTTCACCATGCTGACGCGCAAGGCCGATGCGCAAATGGATTTCGATTTCGCCAAGGTGGTCGAGGCGTCGAAGGACAATCCGGTGTTCTACGTCAACTATGCGCACGCGCGCGTCGCGTCGCTGCACCGGCGTGCGGCGGAGGCGGGGATCGTGTGCGATTCGGTTGACCTGTCCCAACTTGATACGGAAGATCTCGCGCTGGTGAAGTTCGCGGCGCAGTTTCCGCGTATCGTCGACACGGCGGCAGCGGCGCGCGAACCGCACCGGATCGCCTTTTATCTCTATGACTTGGCGGCATCGCTCCACGCTTTGTGGAACGTCGGGAATGACCGGCCCGACCGCCGCTTCCTGTTGCCGGACAATCCTGCCATGACATGCGCACGGCTTTTCTTGGCCGACGCGATCGGGCAGATTATCCGCAACGGGTTGGGGATCATGGGGGTCCAGGCGGTCCAGGAGATGAACTGATGGCGACCGGCGATTTCGATGTCCGCGATGAAGATCGGCTCCCCTGGCTGGAGACGGTCGAAGACGATTATGACGATGCTCCGTCGATCGTGCGGATCATCCTGCTGGTTGTGCTTGCGCTGGCGATCGTCGCGGCGGTGATCCTGGGCTACCAATATTACAAGAAGCATCAGAGCGTGGACGGCAATGGCGCGCTGATTACCGCCCAGGCGGGTGACTATAAGGTCAAGCCCGATGATCCCGGTGGCCTCAAGGTCGAAGGCGAGGGCGATACCGCGATTGCCACCAGTAATGGTGCCGGGGCCGCGAATGCGTCGATCGACATGAAGGCGCTGCCGGAGAAGCCGGTCGAGGGCAAGAAGGTCGCGCCGACCCCGGTTGCCACCGGATCGGACAAGGCCATCACGCCGATTCCGGGGGCTGCGGGCGCGCGGTCCGGCGGGGCGCTGGTCCAGCTTGGCTCCTTCCCAGCCGAAGCCGAAGCGAACGCCGCCTGGAGCAAAATTTCGAAGACCTACGCCTATCTCGCACCGCTTGGAAAATCGGTGCAGGCAGCACAGGTGAACGGCAAGACGGTGTACCGCTTGCGAGTCAATGCGGGCAGCGCGGGGCAGGCGAGCAGCCTGTGCGGCAAGCTGGCGGCGGCGGGACAGGCGTGCTTCGTTCCGCACGAGTGAGGCGCGTTGTTCCAATTTCCGCCCAGTGACAGGCGGTATGGGCTACTCAGGTCGGTGTCAGGCTTGTAGGCAGCGGGTATGAAGCCCGTCATCTTCGGCCTTTCCGGCCTTGCCCTCACCCCCGCCGAGCGCGCTTTCTTCGCGCGCGCTGACCCCGCCGGGTATATCCTGTTCAAGCGCAACGTCGAGACCCGCGCGCAGGTGCGCGCGCTAACCGATAGTTTGCGCGAGCTGTCGGGGCGCGAGGACGTGCCAATCCTGATCGATCAGGAAGGCGGGCGCGTCGCGCGGATGGGGCCGCCCGAATGGCCGAGTTTCCCCGCTGGCCCGGCGTTCGACGCGCTGTACGACATTGCGCCCATCTCTGCGATCGAGGCGGCGAGCGCCAATGCCGAGGCGATCGCTTTGATGCTGGCCGAAGTTGGCATCAACGTGGATTGTATGCCGCTGCTCGACGTGATGCAGCCCGACACGACCGAGGCGATCACGATCCGCGCACTGGGATCGGAACCGATGCGCGTTGCTGCTTTGGGCCGGGCGATTCTGCAGGGGTTGCAGCGTGGCGGGGTGGTCGGCGTGGTCAAGCATATGCCGGGGCATGGCCGCGCGAAACTCGATACGCATTACCATTTGCCGACCGTTACCGCTTCCGATGCCGAATTGGTGGTCGATCTGGAGCCGTTCGCCCGGCTGAACGACGCGCCGATGGGGATGACCTCGCATATCGTGTTCGAAGCGTGGGACGCCGCGCGCCCGGCGACGCTCTCGTCCGTGGTGGTCGAGCAGATCATCCGGCAGCGGATCGGTTTTGACGGATTGTTGATGACCGATGACATCGACATGAAGGCGCTGTCGGGCACGGCGTCCGACAAAGCGGCGGGAGCAATCGCCGCGGGGTGTGATCTGGTGCTCGATTGTTGGGGGCGGATGGACGAGATGGAGGCGATCGTCGACCGGCTGGACGAAATGTCGGCCGTGTCGCGCGCGCGGCTCGATCGCGCGATGGCGACCGTGGCAGGTGTGCGTGCCGAGGGCGATGTGGCAGCGCTGATCGCCAAACGCGATGCTTTGCTGGCGCTGACCTGATCCTCCCCGGAACGGGGAGGGGGGCCACTCGGCTTCTTCAGCCGAGTGGTGGAGCGGGTTTTCAACACGCGCTACGCTCGTGGCTCGCCCCCTCCACCACCAGCCTGAAGAAGGCTGGCGGTCCCCCTCCCCGTGCCGGGGAGGATTTGCTACGCTTCCTCGCGTGAACGACGAACCAGAAACACTCACGCTCGACCTGGAAGGCTGGGAAGGCCCGCTCGACCTGCTGCTGGCGCTTGCGCGCAATCAGAAGGTGGACCTGAAGGCGATATCGATCCTGGCGCTGGTCGACCAATATCTGCGCTTCGTTGAGGAGGCGCGCGCGATCAAGCTGGAGCTTGCCGCCGATTATCTGGTGATGGCGGCGTGGCTTGCCTATCTGAAATCGGGCCTGCTGCTGCCACGTGACCCCGAAATCGAGCCGTCGCCCGAGGAAATGGCGCTGCGGTTGCAACTCCGGCTCGAGCGATTGAGCGCCATGCGCGAGGCGGGTGCCCGGTTGGTCGCGCGTGACCGGGTCGGGCGCGACGTGTTTTTGCGGGGCGCGCCGGAGGGCTTGCGCACGCAGCGCAAGGCGCTGTGGCAGGCCGAAATCTATGATCTGATCGCGGCGTATGGCGTCATCAGCGCGCGCACACGCCCGGTGCTGCATGTCGTGGCGCATCGCGCGGTGATGACGCTGGAGACCGCGCTGGAGCGGGTATCGGCGCTGGTCGGCACGCAAATCGATTGGGCGACGATCGAAAGCTTCCTGCCCGAGCAAGCGAATGGTGCCTTTCGCAAATCAGCGCTCGCCTCCAGCTTCCTGGCGGCACTGGAACTGGCCAAGCAGGGCAAGATCGAGCTGCGCCAACAATCGCCTTTTGCGCCGCTCTACATCCGGGCCTTGGCATGAGCGCGCCCGATCCGCTGGTCCGCGCGGTGGAGGCGGTGCTGTTCGCGGCGACCGAGCCGATGACCGTCGATGCGATCCGCGCGCATCTGGAGGGCGTGGAGGTGCGCGCCGCGCTCCGCACCCTTCAGGCTGATTATGCCGGGCGCGGCATCGAACTGGTGCAGCGCGGCGACCGCTGGCATTTTCAGACCGCCGCCGACATGGCGCATTTGCTGCGGCGGACACACGAGGAACCGCGCAAGCTCAGTCGCGCGGGGATCGAGACACTGGCGATCATCGCCTATCACGAGCCGACGACTCGCGCCGAGATCGAGGCCATTCGCGGGGTTGCGATTTCCAAGGGCACGCTGGACGTGCTGATGGAGGCCGGCTGGATTCGACCCGCCGGGCGACGCGAGGTGCCGGGGCGACCGTTGCTGTACGCAACCACACCGGGCTTTCTTGCGCATTTCGGTCTGGCCAGCAGGCGTGACTTGCCTGGGATCGACGATTTGCGCGCGGCGGGCTTGCTCGATCCGGTCGATCTCGCCTTCGAACGGGTCGATACCACCGCAGAGGTGGAAGTTTCCGATGAGGAGGACTAGATAGGAGGGAATTCAGGAGATTCAGTAATGGGTACTTTCGGCATAACACATTGGCTCATCCTGGGCGTGGTGTTGGTCCTCGTGTTTGGCGGCGGCCGGTTCTCGAACATGATGGGCGACGTTGCCAAGGGCATAAAGTCCTTCAAAAAGGGTATGGCCGAGGACGATGAGTCTGCGCGCGAGCCAAGCCGGATCGAAGCCAAAAAGGCGGCGGAACCCGTGTTCGACCGCGATGGCAATCGTATTCGCGAAACCGAAATCTGATTTAGCGCTCCGCTGTCATGTTCGATGTCGCATCCTCCGAGGTGATCCTGCTCGGGGTCGTTGCCTTGCTCGTCATCCCGCCCAAGGATTTGCCCAAGGCGATGCGGATCGCCGGGCAATGGGTCGGGCGCGTGCGCGGCGTCGCCAACCAGTTCCGTTCGGGCTTCGACAATATGGTGCGCGAGGCCGAATTGCAGGAAATGGAAAAGAAGTGGGCGGCGGAAAACGCGCGGATCATGCGCGAACACCCGGCCGAGCCGGTGCAGATGTTGCCGATGGCGGATACGCCTGCGGTAGAAGCGCATGAGCCTCATGGCGAAGATGCGCCGCCGGTAACGGTCGAGCCGCCGATCGTTCACGCCGCATCCCCCGCCATCGCGCCGCCAATCACATCGCCGGGCGACCCAGAACCCAGGGCGCATCCGTGAACGCTCCGATTGATGACCTCGAAGCGAGCCGGGCGCCGTTGCTCGATCATTTGGTCGAGCTGCGCCGTCGCTTGTTCTTCTGCATCGTCTCGGTGCTGGTGGCGCTGATCGGCACCTATATCTATTCGCGCGAGATTTTTACGGTGCTGGTGCACCCGTTGCTGGCGGCGGGGCAAAAACGGATCGTGACGATCGGCGTGTTCGACGGCTTCTTCGTGCAGTTGAAGGTCGCGCTGTTCGCGGCGATCATGATCTCGTTTCCGGTCATCGCCAACCAATTATGGGGCTTTGTCGCGCCGGGGCTTTACCGCAAGGAAAAGCGCGCGTTGCTGCCGTTCCTGTTCGCGACGCCAGTGCTGTTCATCGTCGGTGCGTCGATGGCGTATTTTGTTGCCATCCCCTCAGCGCTGCATTTTTTCCTGAGTTTCCAGGGCAATTTGGGTGGGGTCGAGCAGGAGGCGCTGACCTCGGTCGCCTCTTATCTCGATTTCGTGATGCAGTTCCTGTTTGCCTTCGGGCTCGCTTTCCTGTTGCCGATCCTGCTGATGCTGGTCGAGCGCGCGGGGCTGGTGACGCGCAAGCAATTGGTCAACGGGCGGCGCTACGCGATCGTCGGCTGCTTCGCGGTGGCGCTGGTGTTGGCCCCGCCCGATGCCGGTTCGATGATTATCCTCGCGATCCCGCTGGTCGCACTCTACGAACTCGCGCTGATCGCGATCTGGTTTACCGAGCGGCGGCGCGGCAAGGATACCACGTCCGAGCTGGTGGAAAGCTGACACGAAAATGGCCGCGCCCGGATAAGCGGGCGTGGCCATCAGTCGGCGCGCTATGCGCTTACTTCGCGCCGTCTGCGGTCTTGGCGACGGTGTCGCCCGCCGAACGCACATCCTTGCCGACGCCTTCAACGGTGTTGCACGCGCCAAGCAGTAATGCGGTGGCGACGAGGGCGATCGTGGTAACCTTGCGCATGATAATCTCCTGAAGAGCTGGTCCGGGGAAACGCGGACGCCTGGCTTGCAATGTTCGGTGAGCCGCTTCGTTCCACGCGCTTCGCGCTGCATCCGCTACGCTACGGGGTGTGGTGGAAGAAGTTTGGGCCCGAACGCGCTACCGGGGGGAGGGTAAGCGCGTCCGGGCCCATGTCTTGGATAGCGAGAGCGGGGGGGCATAAAGTCACTATCCGAAGGTCAGAACGGCCTTCGCGAAAATGGGTTCCCCAAAAAAATACGGCATGTGCGAATTTTTTGTGAGTGACGATGCTCAGTCGCGACCGGTAACGGCGACCGTGATTTCGTAGGCACCGATGAGTGGGTCGTAATGGAGCTTGGCGCGCAATTGTCGGGCAAGGCCCTCGATCACGCGACCATAGCGTTCCGCCACCAGCAGCCGCATACGGTCGTCATCGATCAGGGCAGATGAATTGACGCGCAGGATCGCGCGATCCTCGGTCTCGCTCGGCCCAACCGAAATGCGGATTTGCGCCGCTGGATTGACCGTCATCGCCAGCTCGACAATCTCGGTCAACAGGAAGGCAATGGCGATCGCGACATCCTGGTTGGTGAGATACGGTGCGATGTCGAGGGAAACCCCGATTGGCGCATCCTCGGGCGCGGTCGCGCGGATGTTCGAGGCGAGTTCGCCCAGAACCGAGCGCAGCGACAAGCCACGATTTTCCTCAAGCTCGGCAAAATGGTTGCGGTGGACGACGGCAAGCGCATCGACCCGGCGCTGGATCGAGGCATAAGCCTGTGTCGCTTCCGTGCTGCGTGCCGCGCGGGCATGGAAATTGATGAGGCTGGAAATGACCTGGAGGTTGTTCTTGACGCGGTGATGCACCTCGCGCGTCAATTTGGTTTGTCGGATCAGACCCTCCGCAAGGCCCGCTTCGTGGTCGGCAACCGTGCGGCTAATGGCGCGAAAGGTTTCCCCCAATTCGCGAATCTCTTGCGCGGGGAGCGCGTGCATCGCGCCGGGATCGATCTCTTCGCCCGGCACAAAATTGGCGACGCGCGACCGCAATTGCCGCAACGCCCGGATCAGCAGGCGATCCACCACGAACCAGCCAATCCCCGCTGCAGCCGCCCACATGATGATCGGAAGGATCAGCGCGACCAGCACCGGGGAGGTAATCGGCGCGCTGCGCACGTGGGTGGTCAGCGCAATGTCCCCGACGCCAATCGCCATGTTGAGGCCTGCGCGCCGCTCCAATTGCGCCTGGCGTGGCAGCGCCGAAAGCGTAAGCGCATCGTCCCCAAGCACCAGCCGCGCCTCATAGGGGGCGGCATATCCACTTGGCGCAGCGGTGGCGGCAAGCACGCTGACCGGGAAAAAAGCGGCGGCGCGGGTTCGCCCGGTGGTGCTGGTGGTGGCAAGCGTCAGGCCACGGCCAGGATAGATGCGCGCTGCAATCATCTTGTCGGAACCCGGTAGTGCGGGCCACGCGGCAACTGGCAGTTGCTGGCCGCAGATGATGCGGCCATGCGCGTCCGACACCATGAACCGTGTGCCTGCGGCAGCTTGCGGCGCGAAGACCCCTTGCGCGCGCGCGCAACTGGGGGCGTCGGCGGGGTCGGCCTCCAGGGCATTGAGCGACACGCGCAGCGCGGTCATGTCGCCAACCAACTCGATTGCCAGCTTGCGGGCGCTTTCGGTGGTGGTGACGCGCAATTGCGCCTGCGTGGCCTCGTCGGCAATTTCCGCTGTCCGCAAGGTTGCAAAGAAGGCGATGATGGCGAGCGGCAACAGCGCGGCGCTCAAAATCAGAAAGATTTTCGCACCCGTCGGGATGCGATCGATCAGCCCGCTCCCTGGACGCGCAGGGGCGATATCCCCGGCGATGTCCGTCATGTGTAGATCAGTCCAATTTGCCCAGAAGATCGAGCATCTCGGGCGGAATGGCCTCTTCAACGGTGCGTTGATAGACCGTGCGCAAAGCAGCGCCCATGTCGCGGTCCTTGCTTTGAACCTTCGCGCCGGTTTCGGACGCGCGTGCCGCACCCGGCTTTTTTGAAGATCCGTCGCCCGAACGCAATGTCGTCCCCCTGATTACCCGGATACGCCGGATAGAGTTAAAATACCGCCGTAACAATCCGGCACGATGCTCAATTCGGTACGGTGAACGAGCGCAAACGGATTGCACCGACCGGATTTCAGCATGAAACCAAATTGCGCGTCGTTGGTTCCATGCCCGATGCGAATTAACGCCGACACCGTCGGGGTGACAAAACGCGTTGCATATGCGGGGGGCCGCTTCCACAAGGCCCTTCGAGATTATCTCAGGGAGACACCGACAGTCATGTCGCTAGGACAGCAACTTGCCCCCCATCTTCCGTTCCTGCGCCGCTACGCGCGCGCCCTGACGGGCAGCCAATCGCATGGGGATCGCTATGTGCGTGCGACGCTGGAGGCGATCGTCGCCGCGCCGGGCGAATTTCCGCGTGAAGTCGATCCCCGTCTCGGCTTGTACCGTATGTTCCATGCGATCTGGAACTCGACCAATTACGAGGAAAGCCCCGAGAATATGAGTGCCGCCGACGGCGATGGGCAGGAGGCGATTGCGCGCGCGCGGCTGGCCCGGATGACGCCGTTGTCGCGGCAGGCATTGCTGTTGACCGCGATGGAAGGCTTCACGCCCGAAGACGCAGCCTATCTGATCGATGTTGATACGAGCGAAGTCGAATCCCTGGTGGCAGAGGCGCTCCGCGAAATCGAGAAGCAAACGCGTGCGCGGGTCCTCATCATCGAAGACGAGCCGATCATCGCGATGGATATCGAGACGATCGTTCGCGATCTGGGTCATGAAGTCACAGGTGTCGCGGTGACCCGCGACGAGGCCGTTGCGCTGGCGATGGAGGACCGTCCCGGTCTGGTGTTGGCCGATATTCAATTGGCGGACGACAGTTCGGGGATCGATGCGGTGAAGGATATTCTCGCCGAATTCGAAGTCCCGGTCATCTTCATCACCGCTTTCCCCGAGCGTCTGTTGACGGGTGAACGCCCCGAGCCGACCTTCCTGATTACCAAGCCTTTCCAGCGTTCGACCGTGAAAGCGGCGATCGCGCAGGCGCTGTTCTTCGACCAGGCGACCGTTCCCGCCGTATAGGGAACCGTTTCGTACCCCCGTGGGTTGGGTTCCATACGATACGGAGCCACAACGACACGGGGGCGACATGGCCGACGACGATCAAATCAAGGTAACCGCGCAAGACGCCCGCGCCGGGGAGACCCCGCATGTCACGCGGTATGTGCTCGCGATATCCTTGACGTTGGTGATCGTGGTGTTTGCCGCGTTGCTGTTCTTTTACCGTTGAATTTTGATGCCGCTGGCACGGTGGACTTCCACGTCCCCGGGCCCCATTTGTGCTACGCTACGCGAGACTGTATTTCATGACCGACGCGATCGACCAGGACGAAGACGAGGCCGCGCCCGAAGTCGTGGAGCATGTCTCGCTTTCCGACAGCGAGTTCAAGACGCAATTGGCGCAGGTTATCCCCCACCTTCGTGCTTTTGGCCGTTCGCTTTCGGGTAACCGCGATCTGGCTGATGATCTGGTGCAGGAAACGCTGATGAAGGCGTGGGCGGCACGGCTGCGGTTCCAGGCGGGCACCAATATGCGGGCGTGGACCTTCATCATCTTGCGCAATCTTTATCTCAGCCAGATGCGCCGCGCGCGCTTCAAGGGCGAATGGGACGATCTTGTCGCCGATCGCATCCTTGCGGCCCCGGCCAGCCAGGACAAGCATGTCGAGCTCGGCGACATGCAGCGCGCGCTGCTGCACTTGCCACAGCCGCAACGCGAGGCGTTGATTCTCGTTGGTGCAGGCGGCTTTGCCTATGAGGAGGCCGCCGAGATTTGCGGCGTTGCGGTTGGTACGATCAAGAGCCGTGTGGCGCGGGGCCGTGTTGCGCTGGAAGCGGTGATGAACGGCAACACGCTCGCTTCGCGCCGTACGCATACCAACGAACCGGGCATGACGGCGCTCGACACCATTATGAGCGAAGTGGACGAACTCAGCCGCGATCGCGGCTGAACGTTTCGATCGTTTTACCCGACCCGGATACGGTCCAGCGCGCGAAGCAGGTCGCCGAAGGTTTCGTTTGCGTCCTCGGCGGGGCGATACGCACTGCGTAGCGTTACGCTCAGTACGTCGGACCGTAAGGGCGTTGGCACCATATAGGCGATATCGCGTGTGTTTCGCGGATCGGGAGCGTCGTACATTGACATATCTCGACAACGGACGAACACGTCTTTTGTTGCTTTCTGCTCGTGCCTGGTCGGCCGGAAACGATCACGATTCATGGAAAACACGCTTTACGATCAGCACGTAGTGGACGCTGTCGCGCGGGCGCGGGCGTGTTCTCCGTTCCTCGCTATGCTGCTCGAGCGGGAGCCACGGCTGGCGACCGCGCTGGCTCAAGGCGAGTTGCCGCCGCTTGCGGCGGTCCTGGAAGATGAGCCCGCGATGCCCGTATCGCGACGGTTGCGGCTGGAGCGGCGACGGTTGGCGTTGCGCGTGGCAATCGGGGATTTGGCCGGGCGCGACGATTTGACGGCGGTGACGCACGCGCTGTCCGATTTTGCGGACCGTGCGCTCGATACCGCGATTGCTGCGGCGATTACGGAACGAACCCCCGACGCGACACCGCAAGGGTTTGCCGCGATCGCGCTCGGCAAACAGGGCAGCCGCGAGCTCAATTATTCCTCGGACATCGACCCGATTTTTCTGTTCGACCCGGCAACCTTGCCGCGCCGCCCGCGCGAAGCGCCCGAAGAGGCGGCGGTGCGGATCGGCAAGCGTGTGGTAGAAATCCTGCAGGCGCGCGATGGCGATGGTTATGTGGTGCGCGTCGATCTACGGTTGCGCCCCTCGCCCGAGGTCACGCCGATCGCGCTGTCGGTCGATGCGGCGATTTCCTATTATGAATCGCTTGCATTGCCCTGGGAGCGAGCGGCCTTCATCCGCGCGCGGGCGGCGGCGGGAGATATTGTACTCGGCGCGCATTTTCTCGATGCGGTAAAGCCGTTCGTGTGGCGGCGTGCGCTCGATTTCGGCGCGATTGGCGAAATTCGCGGCATTTCACGGCGCATTCGCGATCATTATGCGCAGGGGCAGGCATTTGGCCCCGGCTTCGATCTCAAACGCGGACGCGGCGGCATTCGCGAGGTCGAATTTTTCACGCAGATCCATCAACTGATTCATGGCGGGCGCGATTCGGCGCTGCGGGTGCCTGACACGTGCGCCGCTTTGGCCGCATTGGCGGCGGCTGGGTGGGTGGACACGGAAGAAGCGGCGGCACTGGTGCGCGCCTACACGCTGTTCCGCACGATCGAACACCGCGTCCAGATGATCGATGATCGCCAGACGCATCAATTGCCGGGCGGCGCGGCGCTGGACGGGGTTGCGCGGTTGCACGGGGTGTCTGACGGCGCGGCGTTGCTCGATTTGCTGCGACCGCATGTGGTGGCGACGGCGGCGAGCTATGACGCGCTGGATCCCGATGACAGTGATGCCCTGTCTTTTGATCGGGACCATCTTTCGGCCCAGCTTGGCACCGCCGGGTTTGGCGAAGGGGAGGTGGCGGCGCAGCGTATCGAGCAGTGGCGCAGCGGAACCTATCCTGCCTTGCGCAGCCCGGCGGCGCGCGCGGCGCTGGAGGCGGTGTTGCCAGGATTGGTTGTCGCACTCGGCAAGGCACCGGACCCGCAAGGGGCGATCATCCGGCTCGACCGGATGCTGGCGCGGTTGTCGAGTGCGGTGAATTTCTTCCGCCTGCTGGAGGCGCGGCCCGCGCTCGCGCGCTTGCTCGGGCTGATTCTCAGCCATGCGGTGACCTTGGCCGAAGAGCTGGCGCGGCGGCCCGAATTGTTTGACGGGCTGATCGACGCGACCGCGCTTGATCCGGTGGGCGACGTCACGGCGCTCGCCGTGGAGATGGCGGGCGGCGCGGATTATCAGGCGCGGCTCGATCATGTCCGGCGTGTGGTTGGCGAAAAGCGGTTTGCGCTCGGCACGCAAATCGTCGCTGGCGCGGCCGATCCGTTGACTGTTTCAGCAGGCTATGCGCGTGTTGCGGAAGCCGCGATCGGGATATTGGCCAAGGCGACCATCGCCGAATTCGCCGCCGCGCATGGCCGGGTTCCAGGAAGTGAGCTGGTTATCCTCGCGCTCGGGCGGATGGGCGGTGGCGCGCTGACCCATGCCTCGGATCTCGACCTGGTCTATCTCTTCACCGGCGATCATCTTGCCGAATCCGATGGGCCCAAGCCGCTTGGCGCGGTGCTCTATTACAATCGCCTGGCGCAGCGGGTGAGTGCGGCGCTGTCGGTGCCGACGGCTTTGGGGCCGCTCTATGAAATCGATACGCGCTTGCGACCGTCGGGTACGCAAGGGCCGCTGAGTGTCTCGCTCGACGGGTTTGCGCGGTATCAGCGCGAGAGCGCATGGGCGTGGGAACATATGGCGCTTACCCGCGCGCGACCGGTGTTTGGATCGGTGGTGGCGCGCACGGCGGTGACGGAGGTGATCGACGGCGTGCTGCGTGGAGATCGTCCGATACGCGACGTGATCGCCGATGCCACGGCGATGCGGGCGGAAATGGCGACGCATAAACCGCCGCTCGGGCCGCTCGATGCCAAGCTGCTGCCCGGCGGGCTGGTTGATCTCGAATTTGCGGTTCACATGGTGCAGCTCAGCAACGGGGTGGGGCTCGACCCGGACCTGCGCGTCGCAATCGCGGCGTTGATCGCCGCTGGCCGGGCGCCCGCGGCGATGCTCGCGGCGCATGATTTTCTGACGCGGTTGCTGGTGACGCTGCGCCTTGTGGCACCGGACGCCCAGCCCCCGCGCCCCGCGACCCAGGACCTGGTCGCGCGCGCCCTTGGCCTTGACGAGTGGAGGAGCGTGGTTGCGTCGCTGGAAACGACGCGGCAGGAGGTCGCGACCTGGCTTGCGCATGTGGAGGGTGTTGAACCGTGAAGATCATCGAGGAAGGCGGGAAGCTTCCCGCAATCGAACTCGCAACGCCAAGCGGCGGCCGCGTGAACCTGCATGATTATCTCGGCAAGATTTTCGTGCTGTATTTTTACCCCAAGGACGACACCTCGGGCTGCACGCGCGAGGCGCAGGATTTCAGTCGTCTCTATCCCGAGTTTCGGGCTTATGGGGCCGACGTGCTGGGCGTGTCGCGCGACACGCCGATCAAGCACCAGAAGTTCATCGACAAATATGATCTGACGGTGCCGCTGGCGACCGACGATAGCGATGCCGCGATGCAAGCCTTCGGCGTGTGGGTCGAAAAGAAGCTGTACGGTAAAACCTATATGGGCATCGATCGCTCCACCTTCCTGTTCGATACGACCGGCATTTTGGTGCGCGATTGGCGAAAGGTGAAGGTGCCGGGGCACGTGGTCGATGTGCTCGAGGCGGTACGCGCATTGGCGTGATCGATTCGATCGATTCGCGGTCATTACGGATAGTCTTAACGAAGTGTGCAACGACTCGGCGCAACGATCAGCCGCTTCAACGTGGGGCAGGGCAGAAAGCCTTGCCCCAACCTCCCAAACTCCCGCACACACTGCCCGTCCGGATACAGGGGGGCTGTATGCGGGCGATAGAGGGGCGGGCGCTGGTGTTTTCCGGCATTCGCATAAAAGGTCGCCGGGGTCACATGAACTCAATTTCGATTGCGTCGGGCGTGCGGCTGGTTTCGCGCCTAAAGACCTATTTCAAGACCCGTGATTTCATCTTCCATGACGGGCGCGATCTGCAACGTTTCAGCCTTGGCGCGCGCGCGCAGGCAATGATGGCAGGCGTCGCGGGGGTCACCCTGTGCTTCTCCGCTTATGGCGTGGCGCAGGCGGCGGTGGGCGCTGTGGCGATGACGGGAATCGTCGGTGCGCCGCTATCGCCGGAAGCCAAGGTCGCCCAGATGCAGTTGCGTGTCAGCAAGATGCAGGCCGATGTTGCGACGATCAAGGCCGCTGCGCAGGCGCACGCCGCGCGCGTGGAGCAGCGTCAGGCGCTGCTGGTCGCGGTCGTATCCGGCAAGGGCGATGTCGCGGCCCTGTCAAAGCCGACGCCGACGATCGACGCCAAGGCCGATGCCCTCGCCGCCGATGTGGTCGCGCCGCTCAAGAAGGTCGAGCAACAGCAACTCGCCGTCGTCGTGCAGGCGCGCCGTGTTGCGGAGCAGCGCTTCGCCCGCGCCATTGCGCATGTCCGCAGCCTTGGTCTTGCTCCCGAGCGGTTGATGCAGCGCCAGCCCGCAATGGGGGGCCCGTTCGAAGCGGCCGACAGCGCGGTAGCCGAAGCCGATTTGCGCGCCGACACGCAATTTCGCTCGCTGTTCATGACCTGGAAGAAGCTCGATACGCTCGAACATGGCGTGATCGCAATTCCGTCGGCGCAGCCGGTTGAGCGTCTTGCCTTCACCAGCAATTACGGCATTCGCTCCGACCCGTTCCGCGGCGTCGCCGCGATGCACGCCGGGGTCGATATTCCGGGACCCGTGGGTACGCCCGTTTATGCCACCGCCGATGGCACGGTTGACCGTGCCGAACGCTCGGGCGGCTATGGCAATCTGGTCGAACTCGATCATGGCAAGGGCATTCAGACCCGCTACGGCCACCTCTCCAAGATCCTCGTCGAGGCGGGCACCCGCGTGCATCGTGGGCAGTTGATCGCGCTGATGGGTTCGACCGGGCGCTCGACCGGGCCGCATCTGCATTATGAAGTGCGTATCGATGGCCACGCGGTGAACCCGGTGCCCTTCCTGCAAACAGCGGATTACCTGCTGGCAGCGCAGGATCGATCGATCCAGGCGATCCCGGTCGCGGTGGGTGGGCCGGCTGCGGCGGACTGATCCGGTTGCCGATCGGGCTGCGACCTCCTATCTCTCGCTCATGTCCGCAATCCTTGCTCCTGAAATCGTATTGACCCCTTCCGCTGCCGCGCGTGTCGCGACGATTGCGGCGAAACAGGGCAAGCCTGCTATCCTGAGGCTTTCGGTCGATGGCGGGGGCTGTTCGGGCTTTCAATATCGATTTGGGTTTGCCGATTCGATCGAGGCTGATGATGCCGTTGCCGAGCAGGGCGAGGTTCGGCTGGTGGTCGATTCGGTCAGCCTTGATCTCGTGCGCGGTTCGGCGGTCGACTATGTCGAGGAACTTGGCGGCGCGGCCTTCAAGGTGACCAACCCCAACGCTGCGTCGGGTTGCGGTTGCGGTTCCAGCTTCTCGGTGTAACGTCCGCCCCGGACAAAGGGGCCTCGCCGCGTGAAGATCGTTACCTACAATATCAATGGCATCAAGGCGCGCTTGCCGCGCCTGTTGGAATATCTCGCCGAGCAGCAGCCTGACGTGGTGTGCCTGCAAGAACTCAAGACAAGTGATGAAACCTTTCCCGAGGCCGATATCCGTGCCGCCGGATATGGCGCGGTGTGGCATGGACAAAAGAGCTGGAACGGCGTGGCGGTGCTGGCGAAGGGGCAAGACCCGGTCGAGCGCCAGCGCGGCCTGGCGGGCGAGACCGAGGACGATCACAGCCGCTATCTCGAAACCGAAGTGGGTGGCGTGACGGTCGCATCGCTCTATTTGCCCAATGGCAACCCGCAGCCGGGCCCCAAATTCGACTATAAACTGCGCTGGATTGATCGGCTGGCGGCGCGCGCGAAGGCATTGCTGGCGGAGGAAACGCCGGTGGTGCTCGCGGGCGATTACAACGTCATTCCCAATGACGACGATACCTATTCGGTGCGCGCGATGCAGGATGATGCATTGATGCAACCCGAGAGTCGTGCGGGCTTCCGCGCGCTCCTCGCCCAGGGCTGGACCGATGCGCTGCGTACCCGCCATCCGGGCGGCGGGGTGTGGACATTCTGGGATTATCAGGCAGGGGCATGGCAGCGCGATGCCGGTTTCCGCATCGACCATCTGCTGCTGAGTCCGGTCGCCGCGGACCGGCTGATCGATGCCGGGGTCGACAAGGCGTATCGCGGGCGGGAAAAAGCCAGCGACCATGCGCCGACCTGGGTTCAACTGCGGTAGCGGCGGGCGCCCGATCGCGTGCCTGACGCCGGGAGACATCGAGGTGCTGCAACGTTATTGGTGGGGGGTGGCCTTGCTGATGGCCACCGCGTCCCCACTCCATGCCGAAGAGCGTGATTACTGCCCGACGCGTCCTGGCTTGGGAATTACGCCGTGCACCATTGCGCCCAAGCATGTGTCGGTGGAAGTGGCACTAACCGACTGGACGCTCGACAATCAGCCCGATCGGCGCACCGATGCGCTATTGGGCGGCGATACGGCGGTTCGCATTGGCTTGACCGACAGTGTCGAGGCGCAATTCGGGTGGACGCCCTACGCCCATGTTCGGACGCGCGACAAGGCGTCGCAAAGTGTGGCTACCGCAAAGGGAGTCGGTGACGCGACGATCGGCTTCAAGGCCAATCTGCTGCATCCAGATGGCGCCGGCTTGTCCATTGCCGTTCAACCGTTCGTGACGATTCCCGTCGCGCGCGTGCCGCTGGGTGCCGGCAATTGGGGCGGCGGCATCATCGCGCCGGTAACTTTCGATGTGACCAAAGCACTCAATCTTGCGGCGACGACCGAGGTGGATGCGGCGGTCGATGGCGATGGAATGGGGCGACACATCGCCTATTCCGAAATCGCGGGGCTGGACATCAAGATCGCCAGGACATTGTCCGCAACCTTTGAAGCCGAAGTGCTGCGGGACGAGGATCCGGCGGGCAAGACGACGCAAGCGCTTGCCTCCGGTTCGCTTGCCTGGCGAGCAAAGGATACGCTGCAATTCGATGCCGGTGCGGTGGCGGGGCTCAATCGCGCCGCCCCCGATGTTGAGCTCTATGTCGGCGTTTCGCAGCGATTTTGATCCTGGGGTTGGTGCTATCGAATAGCGTTCTATCCTGACATTTCGCAGAAAATCCTATTCACTTCCGGTTCAATAATTTCATTAAGATATTGAAATTATTATATTTAAGTGTTTGGCATGAGTAATGCACTAACACGGTGGCGGGCCGACCACCGGAACCCGCAAACCAAGCGGAGGACCGACCCGATGACCCATTTTTTCCTGATTGCCGCAAGCAGCTTGCTGACCCTTACCGCAACGCCCGTGGTGGCGCGCGACGCCAAGCCCGTTGCGACCGAAAGCCAGCCTGCCGGATCTGCCCAGCAGGCGGTAGATGGTAAATCCGCCACCAAATATTGCGTGATCGATCAACTGACCGGCTCGCGCATAGGTCACAAAACCTGCAAGACCCGTCAGCAGTGGATTGCCGACGAGGGATACGATCCGCTCGCCAAATAGGTGCGAGAAATGAGCGGTGCTGCGAACCCCGGCAGCACCGCTTCACCGCACTACAGCGTCTTTTCGTAGATCCAGTAGCGCTTGTTGATCGTGCAATTAATCGCCTCGGCGATGGACCGCATTCCTTGATTGTCGTCGAGAATCCAGCCAATTTCGCCGCGCGTCGCACCATAATTGGCGACCGATGCGCGCTTGATATATTCGATCATCATGAAAGCGAGCTGGCTCGCCAGGCGAGACGATTGCAGCTCTTTCAACACCCCCATTAGCGGGACGCGCATCGTTCTGACGCGCGGACGACGCAACCACAGCAGCAGCTTTGCCCAACCGAAGGGGAACAAATTGCCCCGGAGCGGCATGATCGCTTCGTTGAGGTCGGGCAGGGTAATCATGAACGCAACCGGTTTGCCATCCAGTTCGGCGATGCGGATGAGGTCGTTGAAGACGATTGGCTTCAGTTTCACGCCGACATCTTTTATCTCGGGCGCGGTCAACGGCACAAAGCCCCAGTTATCCGACCATGCGTCGTTGAGGATGGTCAGGATGATGTCGGCTTCTTCTTCGAATTTATTCTTGTCGACGTTGCGGATGCGGATGCGCGGGTTCTTTTCGCCCGAGGCGATGATCCGTTGCAGCAACGGCGGGAAATCCTTTGTGATGTCGAGCTCATAGGTCAGCAATTCCTTAACCTTGGTATAGCCCGCCGCCTCGATCCAGCCGCGATATTCGGGCTTGGCATGGCCCATCATAATCGTCGGCGGGTGGTCGAACCCTTCGACCAACAGGCCCGGCTCTTCCCACACCGACATGCTGATCGGCCCCAGCACACGGTTCATCCCCTGATTGCGCAGCCACCCCTCGGCGGCGTTGATCAACGCCTGCGCCGTGGTTGCATCCTCGGCGTCGAGCAGGCCGAACTGCCCGCAACCGGGGCCGAAGCCCTTGGAGGGGTTCATCGCCAGCGCCAGCGTATCGATATGCGCGGAAACCCGCCCGACCACCTTGCCGTCGCGTTCGGCCAGGAACAATTGTGCCTTGGCATGGCTGAACCAGCCATTTTTGGCGGGGGTGATGAGGCCGAGCGCCTCCCCCTTCAATGGGGGAACCCAATTGGGGTCGTTGGCATAGAGGCGGAACGGTAAATCGACGAAACGCTTGCGATCGGCCTTGCTGTCGATCGGGCGAATGGAAAGCGGAGCATTGGCCACGGGCAGGTCACCTCAAGGAAAGCGAGCGAGCAGTCTCGCGTGGGGTCGCCGCTGTCAAGCGCGGCGCGTGTCCCCTGTTGTTGCCACCATCTAGCCACTATCTTCCGCCAATGGCCAATCCCATGAACAGTTCGCTTTCCCTTGATCGTCATGGCGGTGCGTCCGCCGCGCTTTCGCCGCGCGTGCGGTTGTCGACCATCCCCGACGACAAGGCGATGCTGCGGACCGCAGCCGAACTGACCCGCGATCTGAATGCGCCCAACCCGGCGATTTATTGGACCGACCTGCTGGTTTCCGCGAGCATCGGATATGGCGCACTTGCGGTCGCGCTGAGCGTCGGGTCGGTTGGATGGATCATCGCGGCAGGCGTGGTCGCGGTACTGGCCTTGTACCGCGCGGGCAGCTTCATCCACGAGGTGACGCATATCCGGCACAGCGCGTTGCCCGGTTTTCGTTTCGGCTGGAATGTGATTGCCGGCGTGCCGTTGCTGGTGCCCTCGTTCATGTATGAAGGCGTTCACAATCTGCACCACGCGCGCACGCGCTATGGCACGATCGACGATCCTGAATATCTACCGCTGGCATCGATGAAGCCGTGGACGTTGCCGATTTTCATCCTGACCTCGCTTCTCGCGCCGGTTGCGTTGCTGGTGCGCTATGCCGTGCTGACGCCGTTGTCGCTGGTCGTACCGGGGATGCGCCGGGTGTTGATCGAGCGTTATTCCTCGCTTTCGATCAACCCGTCCTTCCGGCGGCGCCTTCCGGAGGGGTCGGCGGCGGTGCAATGGCGTTGGCTGGAGGCGGCGTGCAGCGTCTGGGCGATCACATTGGTTGCGCTGGTTGCAAGCGGCGTGTTCCCGCTAGGCAAATTTGCGATCGTGTTGGCGGTCACCTCGGGCGTCTATGTGCTCAACCAGATTCGCACTCTGGTCGCGCATTTGTGGGACAATGACGGGGAAGTGATGACCGTCACCGCGCAATATCTCGATTCGGTCAACGTACCGCCGCCCGCGACGCTGCCGCTTTTGTGGGCACCGGTTGGTTTGCGATTCCACGCGCTGCACCATTTGCTGCCGGGTGTGCCCTATCATGGCCTGGCCGAGGCGCACCGTCGGCTGGTGGCGGCGCTCGATGCAGATTCGCCCTATCACAAGGCGAATTATGCGGGGCTGCCGGGGCTCGTCGCGCGGCTGGTCCGCAGTACGATGGGACGCCGCGCTTAAGTCCGCGCAGGCTCATCACTTTATCGGCGGCCCTTGCAAGGTTGCAAGGCAGAGGCCGCGGATGAGCAAGCCGCGACGGCGAAGAGTGCGACGCTCCAACCCAGCGCCATGCGCCGCTATTCCTCGGTGCGGATCAGCACCGCTTCGCCGATCATGAAGAACAGCAGGAAGGGTGCCCAGGCCGCGAGGAAAGGGGGGTAGGCCCCCAGATTGCCCATCGCCAGCGCGAAATTGTCGGCAACGAAATAGAGAAATCCAAGCATCATCCCGATCACCGCGCGGATGAACAGCTTGCCCGACCGCGCCAGACCGAAGGCGGCAACGGCGCCCAGCAACGGCATCAGCACCGATGAGAGTGGCCCCGCCAGCTTGTGCCACATGGCCCCTTCCAAGGCCTTGGTCGGGCGACCACCCGCCTTGAGGTCGGCGATCGCATCGCGCAGGGCACCGAAGGACAGTCCATTGGCGTCGATGTTCGACAGCGCAAATTGGTCGGGCCGCACATCGCGGCCAATCACCACGGTCCCGACATGGACCAATTTGCCGCTCGCAACGTCAAAGCGTGTCGCCGGGCCGACTTTCCAACCGTCTGCGACCCGCACCCCTGCCTTGGCAGTGATGATGCCGACGAGATTGCCACCGGTGCGATCGAACAGCGTAATGCCCGACAGCCGCGTTGCATCGCCGCGCCCCCGGACCTGATCGACTTGCAGCAAATCATCGCCATCGCGTACCCACACGTTGGTGCGGTCGCCCCGGTCGACCGGAACCGGTCCATATTCGACCTTCTGCCATTGATCGAGCGTGGCGGTCGCGCGGCTGACGATACGATCGTTAAAGGTGAAGGAGATGAAGGCGACGCCAAGGCTGGCAATCAACAGCGGTGCCAGCACCTGATGCGCCGACATGCCGGACCCTTTCAGCGCGATGACTTCGCTATTCTGGTTGAGCGTCGACAGCGTGATGATCGTGCCAAGCAACACCGAGAAGGGCAGGAATTGTGCGATGATTTCGGGGATTCGCAGCGAAAGATAGCGCAGGATCTCGGGCTGGCCGTTCTCGGCATGGGCCAGGATGTGGCCCGATTCGGTCAGCAGATCGAGCGCCTGCAACACCAACACCAGCATCATCAGCACAGCGAACGTGCGCGTCAGGAACATCTTGCCCATATAGAGCGCAACGGTGCGCGAGGGGAAAAGGTCGAGCGCAGTCATGCCGCAGCTTCCTGCAAGCGGGCGGCGTCACGTCTGCCGGGCATCAATTTGCCAATCGCCTTGCCGAGCTTCGAGAACACACGCTCCAGTGCGCCGATCGGCTGCCCGCCGGGCACGAAGGCGATGGTGTAAAACATCCACAGCGTCAGGCCGGTAAACACCGCAAACGGGATCCAGATTGCCAGCACCGGATCGATCTTGCCGAGGCCCCCCACCGCCTGGGCATATTCGTTCACCTTGTGATAGGCGACGATCATGATGATTGCGAGGAAGACGCCGAGCGCCGAGGTCGAGCGCTTCGGCGGGATACCGAGCGCGAGTGCCAGCAATGGCAGCACCAGAATCGACAGCACTTCGGCGGTGCGGAAGTTGAAGGCGGCGCGACTGGTGTCGCGTTCTTCCTTGGTGGCACCGTAGTCGGTGCCGACCTTGACCAATTCGGGCAGAGTGCGCTCGAGATTTTCGCCACCGCGGATGCGGAAGCTTTCGGTCTTGGGCAGCGAAATCGGCAAGCTGAACGCGGTGAAACGCAGCACGCGCGGCGAGGCAACACCTGCTTCGCTGCGGATCAGCGTGCCGTCGCTCAGCCGGAAGATGATCTCGTCGGGATTGTCGATCGCGAAGAACTGCCCGCTGGCGGCGGTAACGGCGATCGAACCGCCCTTGCCATCATCGCGGCGCAGAAAGATGCCGGAAAGCTTGCGACCATTGTCGTGGCTCTGTTCGATTCGCAGCGTCATGCCATTGCCGAAATGGGTAAATTCGCCGACTTTGATCGAAGCGCCGAGCGCGCCGGTCCGCAGTTCGAAGCGCAGCTTTTCGTAATTATAACGGGCGTCGGGCTGCACGAAGCCGACAATGGCAAAGTTGAGCAGCCCAAGCGTGATCGCATACATATAGGGCACGCGCAGCATCCGCGGATAGCTCATGCCGACCGCGCGCATCACGTCGAGTTCGGACGATGTGGCGAGCTTGCGGAAGGCGAGCAGCGTGCCGAGCAACAGCCCGACCGGAATGCCCAGCCCGAAATATTCGGGCAGCAAATTGGCCAGCATCCGCCATACCACGCTGACCGGGCCGCCCTCGGTCGCCACGAAATCGAACAGGCGCAACATGCGGTCGAGCACCAGCAGCATCGCGAAGATGACCAGTGTCGAGAACAGCGGCACCGCGATCAATCGGGCCATGTAGCGATCGATGGATTTCATGATGGTAGGAAGCTGGCCTCTGGCCGGAGGGGAAGGGGAACCCGCATCACGCGGCTATATCGGCGCGCGAGCCGTCCGTCAGCTACGAAATCACGCGGCGGCAACAGGGGCGGGTGCCGCGCGCATCGACCGCGCTTCGAGCGCCGCGGCAATCGCGCGTTCGAGCCCGGCCAGCGTGAAGGGCTTGCGCAGGACGTGGTGCCCGCCAAATTCAACCTCGCCGCCCGCTTCGCCGGCGTAACCGGTGACGAACAGCACCGCCATGTCGGTATGACGATGGAGGAGTGCGGCGACCATTTCGGGGCCGGTTTGCCCCGGCATCAACACGTCGGACATCAGCAAATCGACATGGGCGAGCTGATCGAGCGCAGCCGGTGCCGCCAGTGGATCGCTGCAGGCGACGGGCCGGTGCCCGAGTTCGTGCAAGGCGCCGATCGTCGCGGTCAGGACGCGTGGATCGTCTTCCACGACAAGGATGTCGAGCGCGGGGGTATCGGGCAGATCGATCGCAGCACTTTCGGAATGCGGCTCAACGACGGGGCCGTCCGCGTAGCGCGGTAGGTAGATCGTAACCGTGGTGCCCCGCCCGACCTCCGAGCGAAGCCCCACCTCGCCCTCGGCCTGCCGCACGAAGGCGAACACCTGGCTGAGGCCGAGACCAGTGCCCTTGCCGGCGGGCTTGGTGGTAAAGAAAGGTTCGAACACGCGCTCCAGTAATTCGGGCGTCATGCCGCAGCCGGTGTCGGCGACGCTGAGCGCGACATATTCCCCAGCGCGGCACGTGCCCACCGCACCCTCGGCCAGCGTCTCGGCGGCAGCGGTAATGGTCAACTGGCCACGCCCGTTCATCGCGTCGCGGGCGTTGACGGCAAGGTTCAGTACGGCGTTTTCAAGCTGGTGCCGATCCGACCGCACCAGCCAGGCAGCGTCGTCCGCTGCATGGACTGTAACCTCGATACCGTCGCCAAGCGTGCGGTCGAGCAAGTCGGACATGCCCTTGACCAGGGCGACCGGCTCGATCGGTTCCGAGCGCAACGCCTCCTCGCGCGAGAAGGCGAGTAACTGCCGGGTCAGCGCGGCGGCGCGGTTGGCGCCATCGGCGGCATTGTCGATGTGGCGGCGCGCGGCGGCAGGATCGCCGTTAATCTGCCGCTTGGCCAGTTCGAGACCGCCCAGAACCACCGCCAGCATGTTGTTGAAGTCATGCGCGATGCCGCCGGTCAATTGACCGACCGCTTCCATCTTCTGGACCTGACGCAACTTGCTTTCCTGCGCCAACAGCACGGCGGAGGCGCGGGCGACCGCGGCTTCCAGCTCGACGGCGCGATCGCGCTCGGCCTCGGCCTCGGCGCGGGCGGTTGCGCGTTGGCCAAGCGCGGTCACCGTCAGCCAGCCGAGCGCAATCGCCCCCAGCACCAGCAGCACGCCGAACACCGACAAGGCGCTGGCAATGCCGCTCGATCGCGCGACCGAACGCATCGCGTCGCCGGTGCGACGGGCGAGCAACGTGCGTTCCTGAGTCCCGATCCGGTCGAGCAACAGGTCGATCCTGGTCAGCGATGGCGATTCGCGGGTCTTGTAGAACAATGCGAGCGCCTGGGCGTTTTTGCCATAGAGCGTGCTGCGCGCGGTCAATGACAGCTCCTCGCGCCGCGCTTCAAAGGCTTGGCGCAACTGCTTGAGCAGCACCTGCTGTTCGCGATTGTCGTGCGTGATCTGGTCGAGCCGCGCCAATTGTTGCCCGGCCAATTGCCAATCGGCCGAATAGGCCTGGCCAAGCGTGGTATCGGCGCTGATGACATAGCGGCCAAGCGCCGCTTCGGCATGCGCCATCGTCCCGGCCAAATTGGCCGAGAGGATCATCACCTCATAACTGTGCGTCTGCAATGCCAGCGCGCGATCACGCTGACGGTTCGCCTCGGCAAGCGTCAGATTGAGCGCGACCAGCACCAATGCGCCCAACACCGCCACCACGACCAGGGTGACGGTACGCCAGGCTTCGCCAGACGGGTCCGCTTCTGTTGCCTCGGCCACTGTCCCGCTCATGTCAGCGATTTAGCCCAAGGGAGCATTGTTGAACAGGCGGCGAACGGTGGTCAGCCGATCGCACCAGTGGCACGCCCTGCGGCGGCGAACATCGTCAACACCGTGGCGATTTGTTCGGGCGTATGTTCGGCGCAGAGCGAGCAGCGCAGCAGATAGGTGCCAGCAGGCGTCGCTGGTGGCCGCGCCATATTGACGTAAAGCCCGCCATCGAGCAGCGCCTGCCACATCGCCACCGCCTGTTCCTGATCGTTCAGGATGATCGCGATGATCGCGCTGTCGGGCGTCTCGGTGCCGAGCTTGAAGCCAAGCGCCTTCAACCCGCCATGCAGCGACCGGGCATTCTCCCACAATTGCTGGCGCTTTTTGTGGGCGTGCTTCAGCTTGCGGATCGAGGTGGCGGCGGTGGCGACGACCGACGGCGGCAGCGAGGCGGTGAAGATATAGGGGCGGCAGGCGAGGCGGATCGCCTCGAACTTCGGATGGTTAGAAATGCAGAAACCACCGACGGTGCCGACCGATTTGGAGAAGGTGCCGACGACGAAATCGACATCGCCTTCGCAGCCTTGCCCCTCATACACGCCGCGCCCGTTGGGGCCGTAAAAGCCCATCGAATGCGCTTCGTCGCTCAGCACCATTGCCCCGTGCTTCTTGGCGACGGCGACCATTTCCTTCAGCGGCGCGATGTCACCGAGCATCGAATAGACGCCCTCCAGCACGACGAGCTTGCCCGGCTCCTTGGGCAGGCGACCGAGCCGCTTGTCGAGATCCTCGACGCTGTTGTGGCGGAAGCGCACGATCTCGGCATTGCCCTGCTGGCAGCCATCATAGATCGAGGCATGGCTGTCGGCGTCGAGGATGACATATTCGCCTTTGCCGGCGAGCGTCGAGATCATGCCGAGATTGGCCATGTATCCGGTCGAAAACACGATCGCGCCCGACACGCCGTAGAAATCGCGCAGCGCATCCTCGACCTCGATATGGTCGCGGAAGGTGCCGTTGAGCATCCGGCTGCCATTGGTGCCGGAGCCAAACTGGTCGAGTGCGGCGTGCCCCGCGGCGATCACGTCAGGATCGAAGGTCATCCCCATATAATTGTAGGTGCCGAGCAGGATGGTGTCGCGCCCTGCGATGACGGCTTCGGTCGGGGATTTCACCTGCTCCATCACGATCGCGAAGGGGTCGGTCACGCCGGTGTCGATCAGCGCCTGACGCTCGGCGATCAGCGCATCGAATTTCGACATCAAGTCGCGCTCGGGTGCGATCGTGGCGGGATCGGCGGGAAGGCTTTCGGGGGCTAGGCCGGCATCGCTCATCGGATCAACCCTTCAGCTTCGCGACGGCATCGACCAATTGGCCGACGCTTTCGATTTCCGCCTGCATGTTCATGGTGATGATGATGTCGAATTCATCCTCGATCGCTGCGACGAAATCCATCACGGTCAGGCTGTCCCATTCGAGATCGCCCTGGAACGTCGTCGTATCGCTCAGCGTGACGCCCTTCTTGTTGAAGGGTTCGATCTGCGCGGTAACGGTATCGTAAATGGCCTGACGGTCGCTCATGCTCGGTCCTTGAAGTGATGTGTCGGCTGTGCCGCCAAAATGCGGCGGCTTTATAGCAAGCCTATAACAAGCCGTTCGCGCGATACCATGCCGCCGTTGCGGCAAGGCCTTGCGGGGTCGGCATCTGCGGCACCCACATCGCCGGATCGGGGCGCTTGGCGGGGGAGGCGGTCCAGTCCGGATGGCAGAGATAGCCGACGCGGTCGGCGGTCAGCTTTGCGCCCTTCCCGCGGAACATCTGGTCGACATGGGCGGCAAGCGACAGGATCGCCTTGGGCAGTGCGACCGGCAGCACTTTGTGGCCAACCGCAACGCCGATCGCGCGGATCAGGTCGCCGTGGGTCCACCCGCCCGCGCGGCCATCGTCCGGCTCGTAGATTTTGTGTGCCGGGCCTGCCTCCGCAAGCGCGAGCAGCAAGGCGGCGACATCGCCGACCTCGATCACCGATACGCGGCCCGCCGGAGGGAGCAGCGCGATCCCCATTTTGGCCATGCGGAACAGGTCGCGCATTTCCATGTCGCCGGGGCCATAGATGGCGGGTGGCCGCACCATCGCCCAATCGAGGCTGGACTTGGCGACGACCTGTTCGGCCTCATATTTGGACCAGCCATAGATCGACAGGCTCGGCTCGCGCGCGGCGAGCGAGGAGACGTGGACGAAACGGCGAACCCTGGCGCGCTCGGCGGCATCCACGACGGCTTGCGTGCCGGTGATGTTCCCAGCGACGAATCCAGAGCGATCAGGCGCGTTGACGACACCCGCGACGTGGATCACGGCGTCCGCGCCCGTCACCAGCCGGTCGAGCGCGTCGGGCGTATCGAGTGCACCCTCGATCCACACCACGCCTGCCCGCGCGGGCTGCGGGCGACGGGTGAGCGCGCGCACGTCATGCCCGGCGGCGAGCGCAAGATCGATCAGGCGCGATCCGACAAAGCCGGTGCCGCCGGTGGTGGCGAGGATGGTCACAGCATTTGTCCTCCAGGTCCTTCCCCGGCGAAGGCCGGGGGCCAGTTGAGAGGCCTCTCGGGATCGCGCGAGGCGCCAGAGTTACTGCCGCATCGTAACTGGGCCCCGGCCTTCGCCGGGGAAGGAACTAGGGGGCGGCTCACTTTCACACCAGCGCCATATGATTGCGGTGGATCAACGCCGCACGCGGGGCATAGCCAAGGATCGCGGCATGTTCGTCGCTGCGCTTGCCGGTGATCGCGGCGGCATCGGCGGCATCATATTCGCTCAGGCCCCGCGCCAGCGTGCGCCCGTCGGGCCCGACCACGGACAGCAGATCACCGCGCGCAAAACTGCCCGAAATCTGCGTCGCCCCGGCGGCGAGCAGGCTCTTGCCGTCCGCGAGCGCGCGCGCCGCGCCTGCGTCGATCATGATCTCACCCTTTGCGGTGAGTCCGCCCGCCAGCCAGGCCTTGCGCGCAGGTGCGGCGCGTTCGGCAGCGAACACCGTGCCGCGCGCGGTTGCGTCGAACGTCGCGAGCGGATGTTCGGCATGGCCGGACACGATCGCGAGCTGCGCCCCGGCGGCAGTGGCGATGCGCGCGGCGGCGATTTTCGAGACCATCCCGCCCGATCCCATGCCCGACCCCGATCCGCCATCGGCCATCGCCTCGATCCGCGCATCGATTCGCTCGACGCGTTCGATCAGCGTGGCGTCGGGGTTGGTGTTGGGGTTGGCGTCGTAGAGGCCAGCGACGTCGGACAGCAGGATCACACCCTGCGCGCCCGCCGCCTGCGCCACGCGCGCGGCGAGCCGGTCATTGTCGCCGAAGCGGATTTCCTCAGTGGCGACGCTGTCATTTTCGTTGATGACCGGCACCACGCCCAGCGACAGCAGCCGCCCAAGCGTGGCGGCAGCGTTGAGATAGCGGCGGCGATCCTCGAGATCGTCAAGCGTGACCAGCATCTGCGCGGCGGTCAGGCCCTCGGCGGCGAGCAGTTCGGCCCAGACGCCCGACAGTGCGATTTGCCCGGTAGCAGCGGCGGCTTGGGCATCTTCCAGGCTGGCGCGGCCGCCCTTGGGCAACTTCAAGCGCCGCGCGCCAAGCGCGATTGCGCCCGAGGACACCACCGCGATTTCCTGGCCTAGCCGCACGCGCGCGGCGATGTCGGCGACCAAACTCGCCAGCCAGGCCCGACGCACGGTCCCGTCGGGCGCGACAAGCAGCGACGAACCGACCTTGACGATCAGGCGAGGTGTGGAGGCAGGGGAAAAGGCGGACATTGTGACTGCGTTAGCGCGCGTTACCGCTCTCGCCAACCGTCGCGTGGTTTCAGTCGCGCGCGAAAATCTCGGCGTGCGGGATCGTTACGTCGAGGGCGGGCAAGGCGACGTCGGTTGGCGCGTCATAGGCGATGTCGGTCCAGCCGCTCGGGCCGGTACGCTGGATGATCCGCAGCCGCTCGGTGGCGATGTCGACAAAGACGATCGTGTCGACGCTTGGCAGTGCCTTATATTCGTCGAGCTTTACGCGCAGGTCGGTGCGTGCGGTGCCTGCGGAGAGGACCTCGAAGAGGACCCGAGGATCGTTAAACGCCTTCGCATCATCGTCCTCTGCGCCGTCCCGGCCACAATAAACCGAAAGGTCCGAATACCGGACCGAATGGTCGCGCGTGCGGGCGGCCATATCGGAATTATACGGCGTGCATCCCGTGCCACGAAGACGAACGGCAAGCGCGACGTAGAGATTTCCCTGCACACGCGCATGTCTGGCGGTGCCGCCTGCCATCATCCGAATCACGCCGTTATCGAGTTCGGCTTTGCGGTCGCCAAAATCGATCTCGAGAAAGTCCTCGGCGGTCAGCAGCGGATAGACGGGTTGCGTGGCCATGTGGCGCTTATACCAGAGGACGCGCGCGTCTCAAACAGGCGACCACTCGCCCGGTGGCGTGTCATCGTCGCGCGCGGGGGCGCCTTCCGCCGGGCCGATCACCTCGATCAGCCGGTCGACCACCGCCTCAATGCCTGCGCCGCCCGCGCCCGACATCGGCAGAACATCGGCCTTGCTCGCGCGCTTGA
The DNA here is from genome assembly GCF_041661885.1 of Sphingomonas sp. Classification (GTDB taxonomy): domain Bacteria; phylum Pseudomonadota; class Alphaproteobacteria; order Sphingomonadales; family Sphingomonadaceae; genus Sphingomonas. The sequence continues at coordinate 255,368 of NZ_JBAZTL010000001.1, forward strand.
GCTTGGTGACGAGCTTCTTCACCTCGGCGGGATCGAGCGCGTCGATCTTGTTGAGGCCGATCACTTGCGGCTTATCCACAAGCCCTGCGCCATAGGCGTCGAGTTCTGCACGGACGATCCGGTAGTTTTCCACAGGGTTATCCTCGGTCGCATCGACCAGGTGGAGCAACACCTTGCAGCGTTCGATGTGCCCCAGAAAGCGGTCGCCAATCCCGGCACCGTCCGCTGCACCCTCGATCAGGCCGGGAATGTCGGCGACGACGAATTCGCGATTGTGGCGGCTGACCACGCCCAGTTGCGGGCGCACCGTGGTGAAAGGATAGGCACCGACCTTGGCCTGCGCATTGGTCACCGCATTGATGAAGGTCGATTTTCCGGCATTGGGAAGGCCCACCAGTCCGGCATCGGCGAGCAGCTTCAGCCGCAGCCACACCCACATTTCCTGATAGGGCCAGCCCGTACCGTGTTGGCGCGGGGCGCGGTTGGTCGAGGTCTTGTAGGTGGCGTTGCCGCGACCGCCATCGCCGCCGCGCAGGAACACGACCCGTTCGCCGGGAACGGTGAAATCCGCGAGCACCTCTTCCTTATCCTCGCTCAGCACCTGCGTGCCAATGGGCACGCGGATGATGAGATCGTCGCCGCCTGCGCCAGTGCGGTTCGAGCCCGATCCGCCATGCCCGCGCGGGGCGCGGAAATGCTGCGTGTAGCGGAAGTCGATCAGCGTGTTGAGACCGGCGACGGCCTCGAACACGATGTCGCCGCCCTTGCCGCCATTGCCGCCGTCCGGGCCGCCATATTCGATGTACTTCTCCCGCCGGAAGCTGACGGCACCGGGGCCGCCCGCGCCCGACCGGACGAAGATCTTTGCTTGGTCAAGAAAATGCATGACCGCTCTTTAGCGGAAATTGCGATTTTAGCCAGTCAGGCTGGCAGCACGCTGCGCGAGGCGATCAAAGCGCGCGTGGCGATGGTCCGCGCGGCTTCCGGCGGCAGGCCCAGCGCGCTCGCCATCGCCTTGCCGAGCAGCGCATCGCCCATCGCCATCAGCACGAGCTGGAGCGTGTCCTCGTAGATCGGCTTTCCCGAATCCTCATCCTCGGCCAGTTCGTCGACCAGTCGGTGGATCGCGTTGAGCACGGGGTCGAGCGCATCGTGATTGCCCGACAGAATCATCCACGTGGCCATCGCCCCCGCGCCGTGGGCGAAGGCGTCGAAGGTGAGATCGACCACTTCGCGCGGATCGGCTTCGCCCACGCGTGCACGCTTCGCCGCCGCGCCGATTTGCGCTGTGATCGAATCCGCCAGATGCGTGATGAGCGCCTTTTGCAGGTCCGCCGCCGAGCCGAAATGATGCAGCAAATTGGCGTGCGTCCGCCCGATCCGCGCCGCTACGGCTTTGAGCGTGACGGCTTGCGGGCCCTGTTCGACCAGCAACGCACGCGCAGCCTCAATCGCGGCGTCCCGCGATTCCTCCGGGGTAAGCCGTTTGCGCACTATTGACACGAGTGTAAGTAGCTCATAGTTTCGGACCTGTTATTCCCCGCTGTACGGAGTTTTTCGTGGCGAAAGCAACAAGTCCTGCAGATCTGTCGATCACGCCGCGCGATCTGCGCTTCGGGCGCGGCACGCCGATGCGGCGGTGGTGGCTCAATAACGATCCGTTTGCGACCGCCTTCTACAATGCGCTGTCGGTGACGTTTCCCAAGGGCGAGGGGTTTTTCATCGAAAGCGTGCGCAATTTCCGCGAGGGCACGCCGCCGCGCCTGCACGCCGAGATTCAGGCGTTCATCAAGCAGGAAGTGATCCACACGCGCGAACATATCGCCTTCAACCGTCATGTCACCGATCAGGGCTATGACGTGACGCTGCTGGAGCGGCATATCGACGAGGCGCTGGCGCTGACCAAGGGGCGTCCGCCGATCGCGAGCCTGGCTGCGACGATGGCGCTGGAGCATTTTACCGCGATGCTTGCGCATCAATTGATCGCCGATCCGCGCCATCTGGCGGGCGGGGATGAACAGGCGGCGGCGTTGTGGCGCTGGCACGCCGCCGAGGAGATCGAGCATAAGGGCGTAGCCTACGACACCTGGCTCCACGCGACGCGCGACTGGTCGCGGTGGCAGCGCTGGAAGATCAAGGCGCTGGTTATGATCGGCACGACGCAGAAGTTTTTCGCTGGGCGGTACAAGGGCATGCTCGAGCTGCTGCGGCAGGACGGCATTACCGGCGCGCGGGCGCATCTCGGGATTCTGTGGTATGCGCTTGGGCAGCCGGGGATGGCGCGGAAAATCCTCGGGGCATGGCTCGCTTTCTTCCTGCCGGGCTTTCATCCGTGGAAGCATGACGACCGCGCGTTGATCGCGCTGGCGGAAAGTGATTATGCTGCGGCGGTGCTGCCGAGGGCGGTGGTCGCGGCTTAGCGGCCGACGATACCTTGGTTCGCCCTGAGCTTGTCGACGAGCAAGATTTCCAGTCTTCAGCCGTCATCTCCGCGCAGGCGGGGATCCATACATGTTGGCCTCACCGCTCCTCAACGATCGCTACGATTATAGATTCCCGCCTGCGCGGGAATGACGATCATGGGGGAAGACGACGTCGTCCCGTTAAAATACCGGCTCCTCGCCCGGCTTCTCCGGCACGTGAATGCCGCATTCGACCTTTTCCCAGCCGCGCCAACGCCCGGCGCGCGGGTCTTCACCGGGGTGCACCTTGCTCGTGCACGGCGCGCAGCCGATCGAGGGATAGCCCTCGGCTTCCAGCGGATGGCGCGGCAATTGGTGTTCGGCGAAATAGGCATCGAGCTGGGCTTTGTCCCAATCCGCCAGCGGGTTGAGCTTCAGGCGGCCCTCATCCTCCTCAAAGCGCGGCATCGCCTTGCGCGTGCCCGCCTGGAAGCCCTTGCGGCCTGAAATCCACGCGTCGAACGGGCTGAGCGCGCGGCGCAGCGGCTCGACCTTGCGCAGGTCGCAGCAGCCGTCGGGATCGTAATTCCAGCGCAAGCCCGTGCCGTCCTTCGCCGCGAGCAGACGCGGATTGGGCCGGAACACGCGCAAATCCGTAAAGCCAAGCTGCTCCGACACTTGATCGCGATAGGCCAACGTTTCCCCGAAAATCTTCTGCGTGTTGAGGAAGATCACCGGAATATCGCGGTCGATTTGCGCGATCAGGTGGAGCAGCACCGCGCTTTCGGCACCAAACGATGATACCGCCGCGACGCGCCCTTTGAGCTCGCCGGTCAACAGTTCGCCCAGCATCTCGCTGGTGCCAACCCCGGCGAAACGCGCTTCCATCGCCGCTGCATCGGCGGCGGAAAAGGGCGTGACGTCGATCAGGTCGAGCTTGCGGGCCGTGCTAGCCATGCCGCAGCGCCCAGACCGGTACGCGCCCGTCGGCGGCCTTTTGATAGACATTCTCGTAGCGCGAAAGCGCGGCTTCGAGCGTGGCGGGATCAATCTCCGCTTGCGGCGCGAAGCTGTCAAAGCCGCAGCGCTTCATCAGCGGCATCTGGTCAACCAGGACATCCCCTTGCGCACGCAGTTCGCCGGTATAGCCCGCCTCGCGCAGCACGCGCGCGGCGGAGTAACCACGGCCATCGCGGAATGTGGGGAAGCTCACTTCGACCAATGCAATCCGGTCGAGATAGGGCAGCAGCGCGCGCGCATCGTCGCCCGCCTCAAGTCGTACGGCGGTGGCGTTGGTCTGCGAATCGAGGAACGCGTCGAGCGTGACGGCGGGCTCGTCATGCGGTTGCTCAACCATAAAGCGCCTCCTTGAAGGGGTCCATGCCGACGCGGCGATAGGTGTCGAGGAAGCGCTCGCCCGCTTCGCGTTTGGCGAGATAGACGTTGGTCACGGTTTCGACCGCATCGACGATGCCGTCCTCGTCAAAGCCGGGGCCGGTGATCTTGGCGAGGCTGGTATCCTCCGCGCCCGATCCGCCGAGCAGCAATTGGTAATTTTCGGTGCCCTTCTTGTCGACGCCGAGGATGCCGATGTGCCCGGCATGGTGATGGCCGCAGGCATTGATGCAGCCGCTGATCTTGAGCTTCAATTCGCCAAGGTCGCGCTGGCGGTTCTGGTCGGCGAAGCGCGTGGCGATCTTCTGCGCGACCGGGATCGAGCGTGCATTGGCGAGGCTGCAATAATCGAGACCGGGGCAGGCGATGATGTCGCTGATGAGGTCGAGATTGGCGGGGGCGAGCCCGGCACCGTCGAGCGCCTGCCAAATGGCGTAAAGATCGGCCTTGCGGACATGCGGCAGGACGATGTTCTGTGAATGCGTCACGCGCAGTTCGTCGAAGCTGTAGCGCTCGGCGAGATCGGCCATCAGGTCGATCTGTTCGGCGGTGGCGTCGCCGGGGATGCCGCCGGTGGGCTTCAGGCTGATCGTGACGATCGCATAGCCCGGCTGCTTGTGCGCGGCGGTGTTCTGATCGACCCAGACCGCGAAATCGGGATCGCTGCGGTCGATCGTCTCCGGTGCATCGGCTGCGAACGCGGGAGAGGCAAAGAAGGCGGTGATGCGCTCGAACTCTGCCTTGGGCGGATCGAGCCCGAGCGATTTGACGTGCGCGAACTCTTCCTCGACCTGGCGGCGATAGTCGTCGGCGCCGATTTCGTGAATCAGGATCTTGATCCGCGCCTTGTAGATATTGTCGCGGCGGCCATGGCGATTGTACACGCGCAGGCACGCTTCGACATAGCTCAGCAAATCGTCGGCGGTGACGAAATCCTTGATCTCGGGGGCGATCATCGGGGTGCGGCCCATGCCGCCGCCGACATAAATACGCCCGCCGAGCACGCCGTCACGCTTCACCAACTGAATGCCGATGTCGTGCAGCCGCATCGCCGCGCGGTCTTCCTCGGCCCCGATCACCGCGATCTTGAACTTGCGCGGCAGATAGCTGAATTCGGGGTGGAAGGTGCTCCACTGGCGCAGCAATTCCGCCCACACGCGCGGATCGGCGACTTCGTCGGCGGCGGCGCCAGCATATTGGTCGGACGAGATGTTGCGGATGCAATTGCCGCTGGTCTGGATCGCGTGCATCTCGACCGTCGCCAGATCGGCAAGGATGTCGGGCGCGTCGGACAGTTTGATCCAGTTATACTGGATGTTCTGGCGCGTGGTGAAATGGCCGTAGCCACGATCATATTTGCGCGCGATCGTCGCCAGCATCCGCATCTGGCGGCTGTCGAGCGTGCCATAGGGGATGGCGACGCGCAGCATATAGGCGTGGAGCTGCAGATACAGGCCGTTCATCAGCCGCAACGGCTTGAACTGGTCCTCGGTGATCTGCCCCGCCAGACGGCGCTTTACCTGATCGCGAAACTCCTCGACGCGCGCGTCGATGATCTGCTGGTCGTATTGGTCGTATTTATACATTGTGATTCTCGCGGAGACGCGGAGACGCGGAGAAAAGAAGAAAAATTGGTTCGCGCAGAGGCGCGGAGGACGCAGAGGGGCTGGGTGACGGGAGACCGCCCGCGTCAGAGGGAAGGGATGACCCTGCGACTACGGAAGATGAGGGCCGCTGCGCGGCAATTAAGCGGCCTCTGCGTCCTCCGCGCCTCTGCGCGAACAAACCTTCTTTTCCGCGTCTCCGCGCCTTCGCGTGCAAAAAGATCATATGACCCAGCTTCCCGCAGCGGGGTCGGCAGGCTTCAAGGTCAGATCAGGCCGCACCGTCGGCCCGAGCGCGCGGACGCGGTCCTTGATGTGCGCGGGGCGGGGCCCCTCGGGCGTGGCGGTGGCGTCGATCACATAGGCACCGTTGACGCGGCGTGCGCCTTCCTCGGCGCGGGCAACGCTTTCGCCCTGGTCGCCCACATCGACGGCATCCTCGACATGGCGCGACCAGGTCGAGCCCGTCCACCACAGCACATCACCCGTCGGCAAATCGTTTCCGGTCAGCAGTTTCAAGCAACAGACTCCGCAATTCGGGCCCAGCGGCCCAATTTGTCCTCGGCATCGGACAGATCGACAACCTCCCCCACCACGATGATCGCAGGCGAGCCGACCTTCTCGCGCTCGACCATCGACCCCAAATCGGCGAGCAACGTGCGGATTGCGCGGTGGCCGTCGAGCGTGCCGCGTTCGAGCACCGCGACCGGCATTTCGGGGGCGACGCCATCGCGCATCAACTTGTCGGCAATGTCGGCGGCGGTGGCGACGCCCATATAGATGACAAGCGTGCGGCCCTTGCCAGCCAACCCCGACCAATCCTGATCGGCCAGGCCCTTGCACTGGCCCGCGACGAAGCTCACCGCGCTCGAATGGTCGCGATGCGTCAACGGCAGCATCGCCTCGGCGGCACAGCCAAGCGCCGCCGACACGCCGGGGATAACCTCCACCGGCAATCCGGCAGCGCGCACCGCCTCGACCTCTTCACCGCCGCGGCCGAAGATAAACGGGTCGCCACCCTTCAGCCGCACCACGATCGCGCCGGTCTTCACATGCGCGATAATGAGGGCGTTGATCGCCTCCTGCGGCAGCGTGTGCCGCGCACGCCGTTTGGCGACCGAAATGCGCTGCGCCATCGCGGGGGCGATGTCGAGTACGCGCGGATCGATCAGTCCATCATGTACGACGACATCGGCGCTTTCGAGCGCCGCGACCGCGCGCACGGTCAACAGGCCGGGGTCACCGGGCCCGGCACCGACAAGGATCACGCGGCCGCGCGGGGTGGGGTCGAGAAGCGTTGCCATCGCTGTCAGATGGGCTGCACGGGACGCTTGGGCAATTCAAGGTTGCTTGGGCGCGCGGTAGGCCAGCTTTTCCCTACTATTCCGCTAGGCAATCAACCCTTGCCTGCCAACTCCTTCGATCGACGCGCCAATTTTGCGGCCTCGTCGATCAGCAAGGCGGCGACCGCGCTGTCGCGTTCGCGAATCGCGATGGCGAGGCAATTGTCCGATTCGGTTTTCAGTTTTCGGGCGCGGGGCGGTGGGCAGTCGGCGTGTTTCACGAACACGCAAAAGCGCCGTACGCCCGCAAGTTCCTGATTTTGCGACAAGCGGTTGGCCGCACCCGAGGATTGCGGGCGGCCTGATCGGGCTATGCGTCGCGCAAACCAACCCCAATCGACGCGCGTGCCTGATCCGCTTCACTGGAAACGACCGGATAAGCGCAATAATCAGCGGCGTAATAGGCACTCGGGCGATGATTGCCCGACCAGCCGATGCCGCCGAACGGCGCGGCGGACGACGCGCCGTTGGTCGGCTTGTTCCAGTTGACGATCCCGGCGCGCGCATTGGCCCAGAATTGATCGTACAGCACCGGATTCTGGCTGAGCAAGGAGGCCGACAGGCCGTAGCGGGTGTTGTTCGCTTCGGTAATCGCGTCCTCGAAGCTCGATTTTCGGATGACTTGCAAAATCGGTCCGAACAATTCGATGTCGGGGCGATCGTTCATCTCGGTCGTGTCGATCAACGCCGGGCGCAGGAATGGGCGATTGGCGATCGGGCGTTCGAGATGGCGGATCGGGCGCCCCCCGCGCATCATCAACTCCAGAAAGCTTTCGGTTAGCAGGTCCGCGCTTTCATTGTCGATCACTGGCCCCATGAAGGGCGAGGGGTTTGCATGGGGTTCGTCGACGATGATGCGGCTGACGAGTTTGGTGACTTCGTCCATCAGCGGAGCATAAAGCTTTTCATCGACGATCAGGCGGCGTGCGGCGGTGCAGCGCTGGCCCGCGCTGGTAAAGGCCGATTGCACGATGATGACGGCGGCCGAATGCAGATCGGGTGAGTCCCAGACGACGATTGGATTGTTGCCGCCCATTTCCAGCGCGAGAATCTTCTCGGGCCGGGTCGCGAAAGCGCGGTTGAGTGCGATCCCGGTATGCGCCGATCCGGTGAAGAGCAGCCCGTCGATCCCGTCATGCGCGGCCAGCGCCTTGCCCTCGGCGGCACCGCCGATCAGCAGGCGGATGCACCCGCTGGGCACGCCGCCGGCGTGGAAGCACTCGACGAGGAATGCGCCTGATGCCGGGGTCTTTTCGGATGGTTTGAACACCACCGCATTCCCGGCGAGCAAGGCGGGCACGATATGCCCGTTCGGCAAATGCGCCGGGAAATTATAGGGGCCCAGCACCGCAAGCACGCCGTGCGGTTTGTGGCGCAGCGCCATGCGTCCGCCCATTTGCGAATCGAGACGACGTTGCGGCGTGCGCTCGGCATAAGCGGTGACCGAGATGTCGACCTTGGCGATCACGGTTTCGACTTCGGTGCGCGCTTCCCACAAGGGCTTGCCGGTTTCGCGCGCGATCAGATCGGCAAAGGCGTCCGCGCGGGCGCGCACAACATTGGCAACGCGGCGTAGCGCCTCGATGCGATAGGCAAGCGGCTGCGCAGCCCAGGCCGCCCAACTCGCGCGGGCCGTGGCAACCTCGGCATCGACATCACCAATCGCACCCCGCCACAATTGGGCACCGGTCGCGGGTTCGTAGGAAAGGAGTTCGGAAGACATTGCTGACAGTCTCTGCCCCAGAATTGCGCGCGAATCCACTCAAACTCCCACCTTCAGGTGGCGCGGGGATCAGGCAAGCGCTTCCCCCATTTCCCTGATCCGCGCGATCTTGGTTTCGAACGGTCCCCAATCGTCCCGCTGATCGATCGCCGCCCAGATCGCCTCCACCTCATCGATCAGCATCGAACAGGGCTCGCTTTGCCAATAACGATGCTTGCGGGATTTGCGCGGGGCATAGGGCGCGAGCGCCACGCGCGCTTCGGCAAAGGCCTCACCCTCGGGCGCGGTGCCGCCGAAGGCATCGAAGAAGAAGCGGTCGATGCCGGTCGCGCTGGTGCGCAGCCCGCGTTCGATCGCCTGCACCAAGGCGCGGTCCGCTTGTGGATCGCGCGGGGTAACGCCCAGACGCCACAGGATCGCGCGGGAAACGGCGCGTTGATAGCGCCCGGCAAAGCCGTCCAACGCCGCAATTAGCGGTTCCGCGGGGCTGATCGTGCGCAGGCTGATTGCGAGTTGCATCACATCCCAATGAATCGCCTCGGGCTGGCGACCAAAAGCGTAAAGCCCGGCATGATCGAAATAGGCGGCGGTAAAGGATGGGTCCCAGCTTGGTGCGAACCGCCACGGGCCGTAATCGAAGCTTTCGCCGGTCACGTTGATATTGTCGGAATTGAGCACGCCGTGGACGAACCCCGCCGCCATATAGCTGGCGGCGAGCGTCGCGGCGCGATCGACCACCAGGTTGAGCAGCCGTTCGGCGGCGGCATCGCCCGGCTGCTCATCATACAGGTTGCGCAGGACGTATCCGACCAGCCGCGTCATGTTTTCGGCATCGCGCAAATAGGCGATGCGCTGGAATGTGCCGATGCGGATATGGCCGTGGCTCAGCCGTACCAGCACCGCCGAGCGGGTGGGCGAGGGCTCGTCGCCGCGCTCCAGCGCTTCGCCGGTTTCGATCAGCGAGAAGCTGCGCGAGGTTGCGACGCCCAGCGCTTCCAGCATTTCGGTTGCCAGCACCTCGCGCACGCCGCCCTTCAGCGTCAGCCGCCCGTCGCCGAAGCGGCTCCACGGTGTCGTGCCCGATCCCTTGGTGGCGAGATCCATCAACCGCCCGCGTGCATCCCGCACTTGCGCGAACAGGAAGCCGCGCCCGTCGCCGATTTCGGGATTATACACGCGGAACTGGTGGCCGTGATACCGCAGCGCCAGCGGCTCGGCGAGGCTGCCCGGCACGGGTGCGAATCGCCCGAAATGGCGCAACCATTCGGTGTCCGAAAGCCCGGCAAGCCCAACCTCCTGCGCCGCGCGATCGTTACGAAAACGGAGCCGTGTCTCGGGGAAATCAGCGGCGGCGACGGAATCGTAAAACGCATCGCCCAGTTCGAGGATCGTGCTTTCGCGTGCATATGCTTGCGGGGGAATGCTCATGCGTGGATATGGAGGGTGCCGACCGCAGGACGCAACCCGGGATCTGACCATGTCGCCTTATGAAAATCGATATTGGTGGTCGAATGACGGGGTGCGGTTGCACTATCGCGATTATCCTGGCGCCGCTGACCGTCCGCCGATCCTGTGCCTGCCCGGCCTGACGCGCAACGCCCGCGATTATGATGACCTCGCGCGGCGGCTGTCGCCGCAGTGGCGCGTAATCGCGATTGACCTGCGCGGGCGCGGCGAGAGCGGCTATGCCAAGGACCCGATGAGCTATGTCCCGCTCACCTATGTGCAGGATATTGAGGCGCTTCTCACCGAATTGGGGGTGGGGCGCTATATCGCCTTCGGCACGTCGCTTGGCGGGATCGTGACGATGCTGCTTGCCGGGACGGCACGCGAGAGGTTGGCAGCGGTGCTGCTCAACGATGTCGGCCCCGAAATCATGCCCGAGGGGTTGTCGCGCATCCGCAGCTATGTCGGCAAGTCCAGCACCTGGCCGACCTGGATTCATGCGGCGCGCGCGGTGGCCGAGGCGAATGGCGATGTCTATCCGGCGTTTGGCCTGGAAGACTGGCTGGCGATGGCCAAGCGGCTCTACCGGCTCAACAGCGCCGGGCGGATCGTGCTCGATTATGACATGAAGATCGCCGAACCGTTCCGCGTGCCCGGCAATGAGGCGGGCCCCGATATGTGGCGCGCGCTGGATCGCCTGAAGGATGTGCCGACGTTGATCGTGCGCGGGGCGAAGTCCGATGTGCTCTCTGCCGCGGTGGCTGATCGTATGAAGGCGGCGCTCCCACAGGCGGAATTGGTGACGCTGCCCGATGTCGGCCATGCCCCGACGCTCGGCGAGCCCCCGGCGCTTGGCGGGATCGATCGCCTGCTGGGCCACATCGCGGCGGAACCGGCGTCGGCGTGAGGCGTCTCTCCCGCACGTCGACGATGCCGCCCGCACCGCCGCCAATGCAGGATTCGGAATGACCTTTTCGCAGGATGCACTGATCTTTGGCCCCGCCGATGTCGATTTGGCGCGATCGCCGCTGGCCGGCAAAATTGATGCCGAGACGTATGTGCTCGGTGCCTTCAACCCCGGCATGACGCGGCTGGCGAATGGCAATTTGCTGCTGATGGTGCGGGTGGCGGAGGCGTTGCGGACGCCGATGGCCGAGCAGCATATCAACGCCTTGCGCTGGTTCGACGGCGGCTATTGCCTCGATGCCTGGCCGCTCGATTTTGTCGATACCTCCGATCCGCGCAAGTTCATGATGCGCGGCGGCGGATGGCGGGTGATGGCGCTCACCTCGCTTTCGTGGCTGCTGCCGGTCGAGCTGAATGCCGACGGCACGCGTGTCGAGGCGGTGCATTACGACAAGGCGGTCACGCCGCGCGCGTCCTATCAGTGTTACGGCGTCGAGGATGCGCGGATCAGCAAGGTTGGCGATCGTTATTTGATGACGACCTGTTCGGTCAGCCCGGAGCGGCATTCGACCACGCTTTACACCTCCGCCGATGCGCTCGACTGGACGCTGGAGGGGATCGTGCTCGATCACCAGAACAAGGACATGTTGATTTTCGAAGGGCTGATCGGCGACAAATACTGGGCGCAGACGCGGCCCTTGGGTGACCTGTATTTCGCGTATCCGCCGGGCAGCGAATGGCGCGCGGGGCCATCGATCAACCTCGCCAGTTCACCCGACGCGCTGCATTGGAAGCCGTATGACAAGCCCGGCATCCGCCCCCACGCCGCGACGATGGCGACCGCGCGGATGGGCGGCGGTGCCCCGCCGATTGCGACGCCCGAGGGCTGGCTTACTTTGTGGCATGGTGTCGAGCCGTCGGGCGTGGTCGGGATTTACCGGACCTATTGGTCGATCCTGGACCGCGACGACCCGAGCATCGTCCTGCGCACCAGCCATGATCCGCTGATCGAGGCCAATCCGGCGTTGACCGATCCGATCAAGGATTTGATGTATCTCGACAATGTCGTGTTCACCACGGGCATCGTCGATGCAGGCGACCATTATGTCGTGGCGAGTGGTGAGGCCGATCTCGCGTGTCGGATCACGCATATCCCGAAATCGGCCTTTGCCTGAACGAACCCCTCCCGCGTGGTAGCGGGAGGGGGAAGGGCTTATTCCTCGCGTTGGCCCAACAGGCCCAGCAGCAATTGGAACAGGTTGATGACGTTCAGGTAGAGCGACAGCGCGCCCATGATCGCGAGCTTTTCGGCAGCTTGCGTGCCGGCATACGCGAAATACTCGCTCTTCAGGCGCTGCGTATCCCAGGCGGTGAGACCGGTGAAGACGACGACACCGGCGACCGACACGATCGTCTGCAACGCCGACGAACCGATGAACAGATTGACCAGGCTCGCGCCGATCACGCCGATCAGGCCGACCATCAGGAAGGTCGACATCCGCGTCAGGTCCCGCCCGGTGGTGTAGCCCCACAGGCTCATGCCCGCGAACAGTGCGGCGGCGGTGAAGAACGCTTGTGCGATGCTGGTGCCGGTGAACACCAGGAAGATGCTCGCCATCGACACGCCCATCACCGCGGCGAAGGCGAAGAAGGCGGTGCGCGCGCCCGATGTCGTCATCCGGTCGATGCGGAACGAGAAGAACATCACGAAGGCGAGCGGCGCGAACATCGCCACCCATTTGAGCGGCGTGCCGAAGATCAACGCGACCAGCGCGGGCGTCGAGGCGACCCCCATCGCGACCAGCCCGGTCAGCGCCAGGCCGATCCCCATGTTGCGATAAATGCCGAGCATGTAGCGGCGAAGCCCCTCATCGCGCGCGGCGACGGTGTTGGGGATGGTGCGATAGGCATTGGGTTGCACGGGTACGGTTCCTTTATGCGGTAGCGGTGGTGCGCCGGGTCAGCGCGCGGTGAAGATGGTCCTTGATCGCGAGACGGCGCTTTTTCAGCGCGGCGATATGCAGGGGATCGGGGGCCAGACGCGCGCGTTCGCGCGCCACAGCGGCGTCAATCGCGCGGTGGAGGGCGGTCAGGCGGTCGATCATTTTGGTCATGGCAGCAGCCTCTTCTTCGATGGTGAAATCGATCGGGCTGTTTCGGGGCGGGGACGGTGTTATGGGCCGTCCTGCACCGAGCGAGCTCGATGCGGTCCGACATCACGAGGGCTTGTTCAGCCCTCGCCAGAGGGGCCCGGTCCGCAAACCAACAATATGTATCGTTACGGGCGCTTTCAAGAGGGGGGAGATGACGCGGGCGTTATTTGCCGCTAACGCCCCCGGCCAATGGCGCGTCCGGTCAACATCCTGCATCTGCACTCCACTTTTTCGCTGGGCGGGAAGGAGGCGCGCGCGGTGCGTTTGATGAACGCCTTTGGCGACCGCGCGCGGCACACGATCGTGTCGAGCATGGACGGCCACTATGGCGCGCGCGATGCAATTGCGCAGGGAATCGATTACGAAATCGCGCAAAACCCGCCGCCGCTGACCGGTGGCCCCTCGGTCAAGCGCTATGAAGCGATCGCGGCCTATATGCGCCGCTTTGATCTGGTGCTCACCTATAATTGGGGCGCGATCGACGGGGCGATGGCGCGGCGCGTGTCGTCCGCCGGGGTGCCGCCGCTGGTGCATCATGAGGACGGCTTCAACGCCGACGAAGCCGATGGGTTGAAGCCGACGCGCAACCTCTATCGCCGCTTCGCGCTGACCAAGGCGGCGGCGTTGGTGGTGCCCTCCGAGACGCTGGAAGACATTGCGCTGAAAACGTGGAAGCAGCCACGCGCGCGCGTCCACCGGATCGCCAATGGCATCGACACTGCGCTGTATGCGCAAAAGCCCAAGCCCGATGCGATCCCCGGCTTCAAGCGCAAGCCGGGCGAAATCGTGATCGGCACGCTTGCCGGGCTGCGCGCGGTGAAGGACCTGCCGATGCTGGTCCGCGCGGTCGGCGGCATGTCGTCGCGCGTGCGGCTGGTGATCGTGGGGGAGGGCCCCGAGCGGCAGGCGATTCTCGACACCGCCGAGCGGATGGGAATGCTCGACCAATTGGTGCTGCCCGGCTTCCTGCCGCGCCCGCACGAATATATCGGGCTGTTCGATATTCTGGCGTTGTCGTCCAAATCCGAACAATTCCCGATCTGCGTAATCGAGGGGATGGCGGCGGGGCTGCCGATCGTTTCGACCCCGGTCGGCGACGTGCTGCGGATGGTCGTGCCCGAAAACAGCAGCTTCATCGAAAAGCGCGGGCATGAAGTGTTGATCCGCGATGCATTGGAAGCGCTCGCCAAATCCGACCCGGAAGGGCGGCGGTGGCTGGGGGAACTCAACCGGCGCAAGGCAGTCGCCGAGTATGACGAAGCCACCATGATCGCGCGCTACGCCGCGCTATATGGAGGGGTGATCGGGCTGCCGGAAGCCTTCGTCTAATTGACGATTTGCCCGTCAGTGCATCCAAAGCGTATATCGAACGTAAGTTTAAGTCGGAGGCCGTCACGTTGTTCAAAGGTTTGAAGCCCATCGTCTATGGCGGTCGCGAGGTCTGGCCCCTGGTCGAGGGTGGCAAGGGCGTCGCCGCGACCAATCACGCGAGCGCAGGCGCCTGGGCGGCGGCGGGCGGCATCGGCACGGTTTCTGCCGTCAATGCCGACAGTTACGATCCTGACGGCAAGATCATCCCGCAAATCTACAAGGCGCTCACCCGCCGCGAGCGGCATGAGGAACTGATCGACTATGCGATCGAGGGGGCGGTGCAGCAAGTGCGCCGCGCGTTCGACATTGCCGGTGGCAAGGGCGCGATCAACATCAACGTGCTGTGGGAAATGGGCGGGGCGCAGCGCATCCTGCACGGTGTGCTGGAGCGTACGCGCGGGCTCGTTTCGGGCGTCACCTGCGGCGCGGGGATGCCGTATAAATTGAGCGAGATCGCGGCATCCTACGAAGTCAGCTATCTGCCGATCGTCAGCTCGGGCCGCGCCTTTCGCGCGCTGTGGAAGCGCGCCTATTCGAAGGCGGCGGAATGGCTGTCGGCGGTGGTGTATGAGGATCCGTGGCTGGCGGGCGGCCATAACGGCCTGTCCAATGCCGAAGACCCGCTCGTCCCGCAGGACCCGTATCCGCGCGTGAAGGCGCTGCGCGAGACGATGCGCGAGGGCGGCATTGCCGATAGCGTGCCGATCGTGATGGCAGGCGGCGTGTGGTACTTACGCGACTGGTCCGACTGGATCGACAATCCCGAGCTTGGCACGATCGCCTTTCAGTTCGGCACGCGTCCGTTGTTGACGCAGGAAAGCCCGATTCCCGATGCGTGGAAGGCACGCCTCACCAATATCGACGAGGGCGAGGTGCTGCTGCATCGCTTCTCCCCGACCGGTTTTTATTCGAGCGCGGTGCTCAACCCGTTCCTGCGGCATTTGCAGGCGCGTTCCGAACGGCAGATCGCCTTTTCGACGCAAAGTGCCGGCGACCATGTCTTCCAGCTCGATGTGGGGGTGAAGGGCAAGAACTTCTGGGTAACGCGCAACGACCTGCTGCGCGCGCGGCAATGGTTCGGCGAGGGGTTCACCGATGCGCTGAAGACGCCCGACAACACGCTCGTCTTCGTCACGCCCGAGGACAAGGGGGTGATTCGCAAGGATCAGGCGGATTGCATGGGCTGCCTCAGCCAGTGCGCCTTTTCCTCCTGGTCGGACACCGAAACCAATTCGACCGGTCGTTTGGCCGATCCGCGCAGCTTCTGCATCCAGAAGACGCTGCAGAACATCGCGCATGGCGGCGATGTCGAACAAAATCTGATGTTCGCCGGGCACGGTGCGTATCAGTTCAAGCGCGATCCGTTTTATTCCAATGGTTTCGTGCCAACGGTAAAGCAATTGGTCGATCGTATTTTGACCGGGGACTGATGTCCTAGCGTGGCCGTAATGTGTTTTGGGTTGGTAAAATCTTCATCCCGTCGCATTAGGTGCCGATGGGATGACCTCTCCCGTTTTCTTGACCGTCGATACGGAATTGATGTGGCGCCATCACATCGATGGCCTGGTCGGTGCCGAAATTTTCGCGCGATCGCTGGAACCGGCGGGCGTTGGGGTGTCGTATCAGCTTGAAGTGCTCGCGCGGCACGGGCTGAAGGCGTGCTTCTTCGTTGATCCGATGCCGGCGCTCACCTTTGGTCTCGCGCCCGTCCGGGCGATCGTCGAGACGATCCTCGCTGCCGGGCAAGAGGTGCAGCTTCACCTTCATCCGAACTGGACCACGGCGGTGGCGGGCGACAAGGGCGCGCAGGCCGCGCGATTCGAACTGGCCGAATATAGCCTTGCCGAACAACGCGACCTGATTCGCGGGGCAACCGAGTTGCTCGTCGCGACCGGCGCGCCGCACCCGATCGCGTTTCGCGCGGGATCGTATAGCGCCAATGCGGATACGCTTTGCGCGCTCGCCGAGCTTGGGTTCGTCTACGATGCCAGCCACAATGGCGGCGAGCATCCCTGGCCGAGCGCGATCGATTTGCCCGCCGCACAAATCGCGCCGCTTTTGCATCGCGGGATGATCGAGGTGCCGGTGACGCTGATCGAGGAGAGAGTGGGCGCTTTACGCAATTTCCAGATCTGCGCGCTGTCGGCGGGCGAAATGCGCGCAGCACTCGACCATGCGCGCGACCAGCGCCATGCGGCGGTGACGATCGTCAGCCACGGCTTCGAACTCGCCAACCGTGCGGGGACGCGGCCCAATGCGGTGCATGTCCGCCGGTTCGAGGCGCTGTGCGCGTTGCTGGGCGCGCGCGCGGCTGAACTGCCGACGATGCATTTTGCCGATCGTCCGGCGCTGCGGCTCGGGCAATATGACGTTCCGCTCGGGCCCGATCCGCTGCGCACGCGCTGGCGTCAGGCCGAGCAATTATGGTCGAACATGGTCGCGGAACGGGCCGCGTGAACCAGGCGGAACCGCTGCCCTTGCGGTTCCAAATTGGCGCGCGGACGCTGGCCGCGGTGGAGCGGCAGTTGGTGCGCGTGCCGCTGTCGCTGGCGCAGGTGCTGGACGGGCGGTTGCCGGTATTGCCGCCGCTTTCCGCCCGGGCGCACGGCTATCTCGTCACTTCCTTGCCTGTCGTGCAGCGCGACGCGATGCTGGCGGCGGCACCAGGGATGATCGCGCAGGTACGGCAACGCTATACGCGGCATTATGCCGATCTCGGTATCGGGTTCGACGCGTATCAGGCCGCGCTGTCGGGCAACACGCGCTCGGGCCTCAAGCGCAAGACGCGGCGCGTGATGGAGGTGTCGGGCGGGCTGCTCGACGTGCGGCGGTTCCGCACGCCCGACGAGATGCGGCACTTTCACGACATTGCGCGCGGCATTTCGCGGCGCACCTATCAGGAGCGGTTGCTGGGCGGCGGTCTGCCCGACGATGCGGCGTTTCTGCAAAGCCTTGATGCGCTGGCAGCGGCGGATTCGGTGCGCGCGTGGCTGCTCTATATCGCCGGGGAGCCTGCCGCCTATCTCTATTGCCCGGTCGTGGCGGGCACAGTGCGCTATGACCATGTCGGGCACGATCCGGCGTTCAACGATCTGTCGCCGGGCGGGGTGTTGATGCTGGAGGCGATGCGCGACCTTTATGCCGAGCCGGGCCTCACGCATTTCGATTTCACCGAGGGCGACGGCCAGCACAAGCGCAGCTTCGCTACGCATGGGGTCGCCTGTCTCGACCTGTTATTGCTGCGCCCCTCGCTCGCCAATCGCGCGACGATGCTGGCGCTCGATGTGTTCGACCGCAGCGCGGCGTGGGGCAAGCGAGCGGTCGCGCGGCTGGGGCTGGAGGCGCTGGCGAAGCGGGTGCGGCGGTAGGGATTGGGTTGCTCTCGGTGAGCCCTTTCCCAATCAGCACGACGATATCGTGCACAAGGAATGGCTTGTTTCAAGCTAAGCGATGTGAAATGCTTAACGGCAATGACACTGCTACTCGCTATACTCGCACAAGCGGCCGCTGCTGCTCAGGGTTGTCAATACGATCGGTCGGCGCTGATGGCGCTCGATCAGAACGCCTTCGATCAGGACATTACCGGCGGGTGGCGTAAGCTGGAGCTAGATGGCTGTGAAGTCGAGGCTGCCAATCTCATCCGGGATTGGCGCATGGCGCATAAGGCGACGGAAAGCATTTTGTTTTGGCATGAAGGGCAGCTCCGTGCTGACATTGGTCAGACCGCGGCGGCCATCGCGCTGTTCCAGCAATCCTACAAGACCGTTCAACAAGATCATGGCTTGGGCTGGAACTTGTATGTGGACGGCACGATCGCTTTTCTCGAAAGGGATCGGCAGGCTTTCGACGCGGCTAAGGCTAAGCTTATTGCTCTGCCTCGTTCTGGAAATTTGACCATGCAAGGTCCGAACGGACAACCAATACCACTTAAATGGCCCCTCAACCTGAATGTCTTCGAAGGACTCGAGCGTTGCTGGGAGCAGCCGTACAAGGTTGCCTACGCCTGCTCGATGCCCCTGCACAGGGTGACAGTTCCAGACCGCAAATAGCGTGGCGGGAGTGAACGGCAGCTTCACCTTTCTTATGGAGCAAGTGGCCTCCGCTGAAACCTGCCTGACCGTTTCGACCCAATCTAAGTCAAATCCCCCATTGTCACGCCAAGGCTGGCGAAAACTCGCCCCCGCGCTACACCGCCGCCATGCATCTGCGTGTCGAAGCCCTGATCCTCGCCATCCGCCATCATGGCGAGCACGGCGCGATCGTGCGCGCGCTCACCGCCGAGCATGGCTTGCAGGCGGGCTATGTGCGCGGCGGGCGGTCCAGTCGTATTCGGCCGATCCTGCAGCCGGCCAATCGTGTGATCGGCGAATGGCGCGCGCGCACCGATGACCAGCTTGCCAGCCTGAGCGTGGAACTCGTCACCAGCCGCGCGCAGCTTTATGCCGAGCCGCTGCCCGCCGCCGCGCTCGATTGGGTGACGACGCTGACCGCCGCCGCCTTGCCCGAGGCGCAGCCCTATCCGCGGCTGTATGCGGCGCTCGACGGGACCATCATGGCGGTCGAATCCGCGCCCGCCGCGCGGGGATGGGCGCTGGCGCTGGCACGCTATGAACTGCTGCTGCTGGCGGAGCTTGGCTATGGGCTGGAGCGCGACACGCTGCCGCGCGCACTCACCACCGGCGTCGCGCCCGATTGGGAGGACATTCTCGCCGCGCTCGCGCTTACCGGCGACGCGCTGGAGCGGCAAATCCTGGTGGATCGGAGGGCGGCGACGCTCGATGCGCGGGCGCGGCTGGTCGATCGGTTGAAAAGGGCGGTTGCGTGAGGCGCTTCGCCTCGGCATTGGCCTGCGCAGCATAAGGGAGCACGCCTGTGGCACTGATCGCACTTCTCGCCGGAGACGGCATTGGCCCCGAAGTCACGCATGAGGCGCGCCGCGTGCTCGAAGCGCTCGACCTTGGCCATGAATTCGAGAGCGCGCCAATCGGTGGTGCGGCGTATCGCCAGACCAGCCACCCGCTGCCGCCCGAAACGCTCGCGCTGGCCAAGCGCGCCGATGCGATCCTGTTCGGCGCGGTCGGCGATCCCGAGATGGACGGGCTGGAGCGCGCGCTTCGGCCCGAACAGGCCATCCTGGGGCTGCGCAAGGCGCTCGGCCTGTTCGCCAATTTGCGCCCGGCCAAGATGTTTCCGGGGCTGGAGGATGCCTCTGCACTCCGGCCGGAAGTGGCACGTGCGATCGATCTGGTGATCGTGCGCGAACTGACCGGCGACGTCTATTTCGGCGACAAGGGTCGCGGCATCACGCATACTGGCCTGCGCGAGGGCCATGACCTGATGCGCTATGACGAGGTCGAAGTCGCCCGCATCGCGCGCGTCGGGTTCGAAATGGCGCAGCGCCGCAAGCGCATCCTCACCTCGGTCGACAAGGCCAATGTGCTGGAAACCTCGCAATTGTGGCGCGAAGTGGTGAACGAGATCGCGCTTGATTATCCCGACGTGAAGTTGACGCACATGTATGTCGATAACGCCGCGATGCAGTTGGTGCGCAACCCCGGCGCGTTCGACGTGATCGTGACCGGCAATCTGTTCGGCGATATCCTGTCCGACCAGGCGAGCATGTGCGTCGGGTCGATCGGGATGTTGCCCTCGGCCTCGCTCAATGAGTGGCAGGGGACGTGCGGGCTGTACGAGCCGATCCACGGTTCCGCGCCCGACATTGCCGGGCAGGGCAAGGCCAATCCGTGTGCGGCGATCCTGTCGGCGGCGATGCTGCTGCGGCACTCGCTGGCGGATGAAGCCTCGGCGCAGCGGATCGAGGCGGCGGTGGTCGCGGCGATTGCCGGTGGCGCGCGCACGCCCGACCTTGGCGGGACGCATTCGACAGCGGCGATGGGCGATGCGGTACTGGCTGCGCTCAAATGAGCGAGGCGCTGGAACTCGCGGTGGTCATCCCGACCTTCAACGAACTGCGCAATGTTCCAGTGTTGATCGCCAAGCTCGATGCGGCGCTGGTCGGGCGACGCTGGGAAGCGATCTTCGTCGATGACGACAGCCCCGATGGCACCGCGCAGGCAGCGCGCGATCTTGCCCTGCGCGATACGCGCGTGCGGGTGATCCAGCGGATCGGGCGGCGGGGCCTGTCCTCGGCGTGCATCGAGGGGATGTGCGCGACTGCGGCACCGGCGGTGGCGGTGATCGATGGCGATTTGCAGCATGACGAGACGCTGCTGCCGCGGATGCTCGATGCCCTGCAGGCGGATAGCGCGCTCGACGTGGTGATCGGCTCGCGCTTCGTCGCGGGGGGCGGTACGGGCGATTGGGATCAGGATCGTGTGGCCAAATCGGCGCTGGCGACGCGGCTGTCTCGCTATGTGCTGAAGGCCGATCTCAGCGATCCGATGAGCGGCTTCTTCATGATCCGCACCGCTGTGGCGCGCGCGCTGGTGCCGGGCCTGTCGGCGATCGGCTTCAAGATCCTGCTCGACGTCATGACCGCGAGCCCGCGACCGCTGAAATTCCTCGAGCTGCCATACACTTTCCGCCTGCGCAGCGAGGGGGAGAGCAAGCTCGACCATGTCGTGGCGATGGAGTTTCTGATCGCTTTGTACGACCGGCTGTTCGGGCGGATCGTGCCGGTGCGGTTCGTGATGTTTTCAGGGATTGGGGCGTTGGGGGCGCTCGTCCACCTGACGGTGCTATGGGCGCTGTTCCGCGAGGAGGGGTTGAACTTTCTGGCCGCGACGATCGCGGCGACCGGCGTGGCGATGACCTTCAATTTCTTCCTCAACAATGCGCTGACCTATCGCGAGCGGCGACTGAAGGGCGCGCGGCAATTGTTCGATGGCTGGGTGTCGTTCTGCCTCGTCTGCGCGGTTGGCGCGGCGGCCAATGTCGGGGTCGCGGCGTTCCTGTTCAGCGTGCAGCACGGGGCGTGGGCGGCCCCGGCGCTCGCGGGAATCGTGGTGGCGGCGGTGTGGAACTATGCGCTGTCGTCGCGCTTCGTGTGGGGGCGGTATTAGAGTCGTTTTCGTTCACAAGCCCACCTTCGCTTAAACGCGATCATCCAAATTCCGTTCGGGCTGAGCGTGTCGAGGCCCCGCCTCCAAAGCGAGCGGTGCCCTTGCCGAGGGGGCCCTTCGACAGGCTCAGGGCGAACGGGGTCTAAACCCAGCTCGGAAACCACGTCCAGAAATGGAAGGCGTTGGGGCCCCATAACGGCATGGCCGACAACACCGGATAGAAGAGCGCGAACAGCGCGACGACCAGCAGCAGGAAGCGCGCATCCCAGCGCGTGCCGCGCGCGAATTGATCGAGCGATACCGCCAGCGCGACGCACAGGAAGATGCTCGGCAGATAGTAATAATAAAAAAAGCCAAGCGATTTCGGGATGATCGCCCAGATTATATAACTGCCCAGCCACAGCCCCGTCGCCGCCAGCAGTGCAGGCGCGCGTGTCCGCCACCAGCCGTACAGGCACGCCGCGACCGCGATCAGCCCGCCCCACAGCACCGCCGGATTGCCGACCAGCAGCACCCCGCGTTGCGCACCGTCGATGCGCTCGTACAGATACCAGATCGGCCGCACCATCACCGGCCACGTCCACCAGGCCGATTGATAGGGGTGGTGCGGCAGGATTTGTGTTTGCTGGCCATACATCTGCATTTGAAACGGCAGCAGCTTGGCCAGAGTCATCGGCTGCACCGTGTAGAAAAAGGCCGGGGCAAAGGTCGCGAAATAGGTGGCGATGCTGACCGTCCCCAGCACCAGGATCGCCGGGATTGCCGCCATGCCCGGCCAGTGTCGATGGACGCCCCCGATCGGGCGGGCATTGAGTGCAGCATAGACCGAGCGCCCCTCACGCCGCGCATCGTTCAGCCGCACTGCGATAAAGGCCATCGCGGCATAAGCGACGAACGGCGCGGCAATCCATTTCGCGGCGACGGCAAGGCCCAGCAGCACGCTTCCCAGCACCCAGCGCGACCATGCCGTCCCGCTCGACTCGGCGCGCATCGCCCACAGCAAGGCGGCGATGCCGAGCACCGTGAACGCGGCCATATAGCCATCGAGCATCGCGATCCGCGCCTGGATGAACACGGTGCCGTTGAACAGGGCGAACAGCGCGCCGAACAGCGCCGGGCGCACCCGCCCCAGCATCAGCCATACGATCGCGAACACGCCCAGCACCGTCGCCGTGCCCGCCAGCGTCGAGAAGAAGCGCCAGCCGAGACTGTTATCGCCGAACAGCAAAATACCGCTCGCGATGATCTCCTTGGCGAGCAGCGGGTGTTCGATATTCACTGGCCCGCTCAGCGCGATCAGTTGGCGCGCGGCGGGCACGTAATGCACCTCGTCGAACATCAGCTTGGTCGGCACGGTCAGGCGAAAGCAGAACAACGCTTGCGACAACACCGCCAGCAACGCGGCGGTACGATAGGGATTGGATCGGTCGGGGCTCACGCGCGTCTCTATCCGTCTTCCGTTCGGCGCTTTCAAGGCACGGCATTTGGTGCGTGGCGGGTGCGCAAACGCATCGCCCCATTGACGCGCGCCCCCCGCGCCCGGCAAAGCAGCGCCCATGAAGCGTCGCACCGGCCAGGACCAGAGCATCACGCGCCAGTGGCGCCCCGCAACGCAAGCCGTGCGTGGCGGCACCGCGCGCAGCGAATGGGGGGAAACGTCCGAGGCATTGTTCCTCACCTCGGGCTATGCCTATGATTGCGCGGCCGATGCGGCGGCGCGCTTTGCTGGCGATCAAGTCGGCATGACCTATTCGCGGCTGCAAAACCCGACGGTCGAGATGCTCGAAGCGCGCATCGCCTTGCTCGAAGGGGCAGAGGCGTGCCGCACGATGGCGACGGGGATGGCGGCGATGACCGCAGTGTTGCTGTGCCAGCTCCAGACCGGCGACCATGTCGTGGCGGGGCGCGCGGCGTTCGGATCGTGCCGCTGGCTGGTCGATACGCTGCTGCCCAAATTCGGCATCGAGACGACGGTGGTCGATGCGCGCGACCCGCAGGCGTTCGAGGATGCGGCCAAGGCCAACACCAAGGTGTTCTTCTTCGAAACCCCCGCCAATCCGACGATGGACATTGCCGATTTGAGCGCGATTTGTGGCATCGCCCGCGCGCGCGGGATCACCAGCGTGGTCGACAATGCCTTCGCCACGCCCGCGCTGCAGCGACCAATGGAGTTCGGTGCCGACGTCACCGCTTATAGCGCGACCAAGATGATGGACGGGCAGGGGCGCGTGCTGGCAGGCGCAGTGTGCGGCACCGAGGATTTCATCACCAACACGCTGCTGCCCTTCACGCGCAACACCGGGCCGACGCTCAGCGCGTTCAACGCCTGGGTGGTGTTGAAGGGGCTGGAGACGCTCGACTTGCGCATTCGCCGCCAATCGGAAAATGCGCTAAAGGTCGGTCGCTTCCTGGAGCCGCGCGTGCCGCGCATCCTGCATCCGGGCTTGCCGAGCCACCCGCAGCACAATCTCGCGATGCGCCAGATGGACGCGTGCGGGCCGATCTTCGCGTTCGAGGTCGAAGGGCGCACGCAGGCGCACGGCTTGCTCGATGCGCTGCAATTGGTCGACATTTCCAACAACATCGGCGATTCGCGCTCGTTGATGACGCACCCGTCCTCCACGACCCATTCCGGCGTCGCCGAAGACAAGCGGCTGGAAATGGGCGTGACCGAGGGGCTGTTGCGGCTCAACGTCGGTCTGGAAGACGCCGACGACGTGATCGAGGATCTTGATCGCGCGCTGACGGCGGTGGGATTATGACGGGGCGGCAGTCGTGAAGGCGCTGTTCCCCTACGTCGCGGAGACGCGCGGGGTGATCGTGCGCGTCGCGGTCAGCTTCCTGCCCGAACAGTCCGAGCCCGAGCGTGGGCGGTGGTTTTGGGCCTATCATATCCGGCTGGAAAATGCCGGCCCGCAAGCGGTGCAGTTGCTGACACGTCATTGGATCATCACCGATGGTCGTGGCGCGCGCCATTCGGTCGAGGGCGAGGGCGTAATTGGCGAGCAGCCGTTGATCGGCCCTGGCGAAAGCTTCGATTACGTGTCGGGCTGCCCGCTCTCAACCTCGACCGGATCGATGCTCGGCAGCTATCACATGATGGGCGAGGATGGCTCTGGCTTTGACGTGGAAATCCCCAAATTCGCGCTGATCGCGCCGGCGGTGGGGGCATGAAGCGCACGCACCTTCCGCTCAACGGTATGCGCGTGCTCGATGCCGCCGCGCGGCACCTGAGCTTCACCCGCGCCGCCGACGAGCTGGCGGTGACGCCGGCTGCCGTCGGCCAGCAGATTCGCGCGCTCGAGGATACGCTGGGCGTGGTGCTGTTCCGCCGCACCACCAAGGGCCTTGAGCTGACGCCCGAGGGCGAAGGCGGGCTCGCCGCGCTGCGCCAGGGCTTCCTGCAATTCGAGGAAGCCGTGCGCGCGATGCAGGCCGGGCAGACCAGCAAATCGCTGACCATCGCCGCGCCGCGCGACTTTACCCAAAAATGGCTGATGCCGCGCCTGGCCGACATCGCACGGAGCGATGGTGAGATGCGCTTCGTGCTGATCTCGTCCGATAGCTTCGGCACCAGCGGCGCGATCGATTTCACCGAGGCCAATCTCGATCTCGCGATTCGCTGGGGCGATGGTCCGGGCGAGCATGAGGGCGAACCGATTGCCTCGGCGGGCATGATTACGGTCGAGCGGCCCGGCGGTGGGGCCGACACGCGGATTTCCTGGCCCGGTTGTGTCGATGATTTGGCGGAGTCACTGGTCCGCGTCGCCGATGCCGGATTGGCGCTCGATGCCGCTGCGCAGGGCCTTGGGCGGGCGACGATCCCCGAACTGCTCGCGGCGAGCGACCTCGCGACCGGGCGCGTGGTCGCGGTGGGCGCGGCGCGGCCATATCGCTTGGGCTATTGGCTGGTCGCGCCATTGCCACAGTGGCGGCAGAAAAAGGTCAAGGCGCTGGTCGATGCGTTGACGGCATGAGGCCGATTCCGACACTGGAAACGGCACGGTTGCGGCTGCGCGAGCGGACGCCGGACGATGCCGGGGCGCTGTTTCCGATTTTCGCCGATGTCGATTTGATGACCTATTGGTCGAGTGGGCCGCATCAGTCGATCGAGGAGACTCGCGCCAAACTCACCAAATCGGCAGACGTTCAACGCGTTTTTCGTGGTTGGGCGATCACGCTCGCGGGCGATGACACTGCCATCGGCTTCGTCACGCTGCGCGAGAAACGGCCCGGCGTTTCCGAGATCGGCTATATGGTCGCGCGCCCAAATTGGGGCCGTGGCATCGCACGCGAAGCGGTGAGCGCTGTGCTCGATCAGGTCTTGCGCGTCGAAGGGCAACGCCGCGTCATTGCCGACACCGACCCCGAAAATGCGGCTTCAAACGGTCTGCTGAAAGCGCTTGGCTTCACGCTCGAAGGGCGGCTGCGCGAGGAGTGGGAAACGCATCTCGGCGTGCGCGACACCTTCCTCTGGGGCTTGCTCGCCAGCGAATGGAATGCGCGATGACCCCCGCTTTGCCACCCCCCAACCTCAACGATCCCGCCGAGCGCGCCGCCTATCAAAAGGAATTGCGCATGGTTACGCGACCGATCCGCTGGATGGGCGTCGCGCTGGCGATTGCCGGCGCGGTGCTCGCAGGCCTGCGGGCGCGGTACTGGCCGCAAGTGCCGATGATCCTGCCGCTGTTCCTGATCGGCATGGCGGCGCTGCATGTGCTGGCGGGGGTGGTGGTTCGGATGAAATACCATCAGGCGCGGATGCGACGCTGACGAGTGGATCAGCCGGCAGGGGAAGTGGTCGCATCGCGCGACAGATCAACCATTTCGATTTTCGGGATAGGGGAGCGTACGCGCAGCCGCGAACCGGTTACCGTGGTCCAGGCTGAAGTGAAGGAATAACGCTCGACTCGAAAAAAGCCCGGACTGTCGGGTGCAAGTGGCGCATAACGGCGTGCAGCGACAGCGGTAAGAATCGGCTTCACCCAATCGCCCGACAGTTTGTTACTCTTACGTAGCACCTCGGCGTCGCTGACCTTGCCATCGGCATTGACCAGGAAACTAACGTCCACCCATTGATTGTCGAATTCATCAAGTGCCAGTTGGTTAAGTGTGGTGCCGCTAGCGCCCTCACGCCCGGAAAGTTGGCGCAGTTCGATCTTGGGCGCGTAGAGCGCAACCGGGACATTGGCACCTGCGCCTGAAGCGCGGTATTCTTCGATAAGGTGGTCAACCGCACCGGCGTCGCCATGGCGGATCGCGATGTTCGCCTTCAGTAATTTTGCCGCCTGCGCAAACGGGGCAAGATCCGGCTCACGCCGCGCTATCAGTCGATTGGCGGCGGCGAGCGCTTCGGGATAATATTGGCTCGACTTGCCATAAGACAGGGCGGCATACAGGCGTGCGATGCGAAGCAGTGCAAAACCTTCGTTGCGCGGCTGTTTGAGCGCGCGCGCGTGGCTCGCGACCTCTTGATATAGGTCGACGGCTTCGAGAATATCCCCGGTCTTGGCATAGCTATCGCCCTGTTCAAGTTGGGCGCTCAGCACGCGCGGGTCAGACGGGGGCAATCCCGCCTTGAGCGCCGTGACGACCTGAATTGCGCCGCTGCGATAAGCGGTCTCCTCGCCAAGATGCGCAGCAACCCGGGAATTGGCGCGCAACAGGTCCGACACAGGGACCGGATATTGCTTGGCGAAGCGACGGTTGCGTCCAATCGAAGAGAGCATCGTCCCACGTGCCGATTTATAATCGCCCGCGACGAATTGGGTTTCTGCAACGGCCAATGTCGCCGCGATATCCTTATCGGGCGGGCAATGTTGATCCAGACATGCTTTTAGCGCAGCCTTCGCGTCGTTCAGGGATACGCCGGTCACGACAATGTCGGGGCCTGTGTTTGTCGTTTGTGGGGCCTTTGTTTGCGCCAGAGCTGGCGCGCCTATCGTGGCAAGGAGCAGGCACAGCGAATTTAGACGGGGCATGAAAAAACTCCGGCGCGAAACTATTGCCTAAGCTTACGCATCAATCGCGTCTTCGTCCATCCGCGCGGCATTTTCCTGAATAAAGGCGAAGCGGTGCGCGGGATTGGTGCCCATCAGACGGTCGACTAGGTCCTTCACCACCGCGCGTTCTTCATATTCCTGCGGCAAAGTGATGCGCAGCATCGCGCGAGACTTGGGGTCCATCGTCGTTTCGCGGAGCTGCATCGGGTTCATCTCGCCGAGACCCTTGAAGCGCCCGATTTCGACCTTCTTGCCCTTGAACTCGGTCGCCTCCAGATGTGCGCGGTGGGCGTCGTCCATCGCGTACAGGCTCTTGGTGCCGGCGGTCAGGCGGTAGAGCGGCGGTTGCGCCAGATAAACGTGGCCCGCACGCACGATCTCGGGCATTTCCTGGAAGAAGAAGGTCATCAACAGCGTGGCGATATGCGCGCCATCGACGTCTGCGTCGGTCATGATGACGACGCGTTCGTAGCGCAGGTTGTCCGCCACGCAGTCCTTGCGCGTGCCGCAGCCGAGCGCCTGGATCAGATCGGCAATTTCCTGGTTGGCGTGGATCTTGGCCGAGGTGGCCGAGGCGACGTTGAGGATCTTGCCGCGAATCGGCAGGATCGCCTGCGTCTTGCGGTCGCGCGCTTGCTTGGCCGAGCCACCGGCCGAATCGCCCTCGACGATGAAAATCTCGGTGCCCTCGGGGCCGTTGGACGAACAATCGGTCAGCTTGCCGGGCAAGCGCAGCTTGCGCGCGCTGGTCGCGGTTTTGCGCTTCACCTCGCGCTCGGCCTTGCGCGCGAGGCGTTCGTCCATCCGCTCGATGACATAAGCGAGCAGCGCCTTGCCGCGCTCCATATTGTCGCTGAGGAAATGGTCGAAATGGTCGCGCACCGCGCGTTCGACCAGTGTGGCGGCCTCGGGGCTGGTTAGGCGGTCCTTGGTCTGGCTCTGGAATTGCGGGTCGCGGATGAAGACCGAGAGCATCAGCTCGCTGCCGGTCATGATATCCTCGGGCGAAATGTCCTTGGCCTTTTTCTGGCCGACCAGATCGCCAAAGGCGCGGATGCCCTTCACTAGCGCCGCGCGCAGCCCCGCTTCATGCGTGCCGCCATCGGGGGTGGGGATGGTGTTGCAATACCAGCTATACGATCCGTCGCTCCACAGCGGCCAGGCGACAGCGCATTCGACGCGGCCCGCTTCGCCGGGGAAATCCTGGCGCGTCACGAAGAAATCGGTGGTGGCGCATTCACGCGCCGCAATCTGCTCGCGCAGATGGTCGGCGAGGCCGCCGGGGAATTGGAACACCGCCTCGGGCGGCGTGTCGTCGGTGATGATGCCGGGCGCGCATTTCCAGCGGATTTCGACGCCCGCGAACAGATACGCCTTGGAACGCGCGAGTTTGTAGAGGCGCGCGGGCTTGAAGTGCATGTCCGCCCCGAAAATCTCGGCATCGGGCACGAAGCTGACCGAGGTGCCGCGCCGGTTGGGGGCGGCGCCGACATGTTCCAGCGGCCCGAGCGTTTCGCCGCGCGCGAAACGCTGGCGATACAGTTCGCGGTTGCGCGCGACCTCGACGATCGTGTCGGAGGACAAAGCGTTGACCACGCTGACGCCAACGCCGTGCAACCCGCCTGACGTCGCATAGGCCTTGCCGTCGAACTTGCCGCCCGAGTGCAGCGTCGAGAGGATCACTTCCAGCGCCGATTTGCCCGGAAATTTCGGATGCGGATCGACCGGGATGCCGCGGCCATTGTCGATGATGACCAGCCGGTTGCCGGGGTGCAACTCGATCTCGATGCGCGTCGCATGGCCCGCGACCGCTTCGTCCATCGCATTGTCGAGCACTTCGGCGGCGAGATGGTGATAGGCGCGCTCGTCAGTGCCGCCGATATACATGCCCGGACGCCGCCGGACGGGCTCCAGCCCCTCCAGCACCTCGATCGACGAGGCATCGTAATCGGTCATCGGCTTGGGTGTGGCGGCGAACAGGTCTTCTGGCATGAGGCGGCTATACGGCGCGGGCGGGGAAACTGCCAAGCACCATCGCCGAACTGCGACGCGGTGATCGAAGCGCTCAAACAAAAGGGGCCGCCAACGGTGTGTCGGCGACCCCCTTTCCTTTAAGCTGTCGCGCAGATCAGCGGGCGCGCGGGCCGCCGAAGGGGAGCGGCGGGGCCGGGCGACGATCGCGACGCGGAAGCTGCGCCTGATAAGCGTGGCCGCAATGGCCGACGCAATAGGGGAAACCGGGGTTCACCTTCTCGCCGCAGAAATGGAAGTCAGGCTCGCCCGGGTGGCCGATCGGCCATTTGCAGATCTTGTCGCTGAGATCGAGTAGCGTGGTCTTGCCCGCCATTTCGGGCGAGGGCTTGGCGGGGACGAGGCGGCGCGGCGGGGCGGGCGTGATCGGCGCTTGTTGTTCGCCAGGGGCCTGACGCAGGAAGCCGCCGGGGCCGACCGAGCGCAGGATCGGCGGGGCTGGGCGGGCGACCGCAGCAGGTGCCTCGATTTCGTCGTCTGCGTCCGCTTCGGCATCGAGTTCGATGGCTTCAACGACTTCCGGCTCGGGCTTGGCAACTGGCGCAGCCACGACCGGCGGCGCGACTCGCTCAACCGGCGGACGTGGCGCAGGCGGCGTCGGCTTGGGCGCGGCGGCTTTTGGTGCGGAAGCAGCGGCGGGTTCGTTGGGCTTTACCGGCGACGGGCGCGACTGCAGCCCCAGGCGATGCGCCTTGCCGATCACGGCATTGCGGCTGACACCGCCCAGTTCCTCGGCGATCTGGCTTGCGGTCTGCCCCGCTTCCCACATCTTGCGCAGCGTATCGATGCGTTCGTCGGTCCAGCTCATTCAATCTTCCCAATTGTCATGCCGACCGTTTCCATAACGGGTTGCGGGCGGCGGCGGCAGTCTTTAGCGACAGCACCATGAGCAGCCAGCCCCCAATCGGCGAAATTTCCACAATGATGAACGCTCCGGGCGTTCCGGTCTTCCGGAACGTCAATTGGGGCGGCCTTCGAACGCTCTATATCAAGGAGGTGCGCCGTTTCTTCAAGGTGCAGCTTCAGACGATCTGGGCACCCGCGATCCAGACCTTGCTGTTTCTGGTGGTTTTCACGGTCGCGACGGGCGCAAAGCGGCCAGTCGCGGTTGGCGGAATCGACATTCCCTTCGGTGATTTTATCGCGCCGGGACTTATCATTAGCCAGGGCATGATGGGCCCAGCCTTCGCCAATGCGAGCTTTTCGCTGATGGTCGGCAAGATTCAGGGCACGATCGTCGATTATCTGCAGCCGCCGCTGTCGACGCTGGAATTGCTGACCGGGCTGGTGGCGGGCGCGATGACGCGCGGTCTGCTGGTCGGGGTGGGGGTGTGGCTGGCGATGCTGCTCTACGGCATCCACCTGATTCCCGTGCATTTCTGGGCGGTTGCCTGGTTCGGGCTGCTCGGCACGATGTTTCTCGCGCTGCTCGGCGTGCTGACCTCGATCTGGGCCGACAAGTTCGACAATGCAGCCGCAGTGTCCAATTTCATCGTGACCCCGCTCGGTTTGCTGTCGGGCACCTTCTATTCGGTGGACAAGCTGGCGCCTGCTTTTCGCGCGGTTAGCCATGCCAACCCGTTTTTCTACATCATCTCGGGCTTCCGCTACGGCTTCCTTGGCACCGCCGATTCGCCGATCCTGATCGGCAGCATCGTGGTACTAGGGATCGACGTGGTGCTGGCGGTGGCGTGCTACGCGCTGCTGCGCTCGGGCTGGAAGATCAAGAATTGATGCACCGCGGGTACGCGCAGCGCGCTTCGCGAGCCGCCTGAAAATTACCGCGATCGGCCCGCAATAGAAGGCGGGCGCCGCGCGATTCGCGCGGTGTTGCGCTCGCGCGTTCGGCACCGTAAAACGCGTTTCGGGCGACCGTGTGGGTCGCCCTTTGCTTTTGAGGAGACAGCCCGTGTCGACCCCCGCTTTGATGCCCGTGTACCCGCGTTGCGGCGTGCGCCCGGTGCGCGGCGAGGGCTGCTACCTGATTGGCGAGCAAGGCGAGCGCTATCTCGATTTCGCGGCGGGGATCGCGGTCAACGCGCTCGGCCACGGCCATCCCAAATTGGTCCAGGCGATTGCCGATCAGGCGGCGACGCTGATGCACGTGTCGAACCTCTATGGCAGCCCGCAGGGCGAGCATCTGGCGCAGCGCATCGTCGACACCTCCTTTGCCGACACGGTGTTCTTCACCAATTCGGGCACCGAAGCGGTGGAATGCGCGATCAAGACCGCGCGGCGTTACCATTATGCCAATGGCAACCCGCAGCGCACGACGCTGATTACCTTCAACAACGCGTTTCACGGGCGGACGATGGGCGCGATTTCGGCGACCAACCAGCCCAAGATGCGCGACGGGTTCGAGCCGCTTCTGCCCGGCTTCAAATATGCGCCGTTTAATGATCTCGACGCGGCGCTTGCGCTGATCGACGACACCACAGCGGGCTTCATGGTCGAGACGATCCAGGGCGAAGGTGGCGTTTCGGCTGGCACGCAGGCGTTCATCCAGGGTCTGCGCAAGGCGTGCGACGAGCACGGCCTGTTGCTGGTGCTGGACGAGGTCCAGTGCGGTTATGGGCGTACCGGCAAGATGTGGGCCTATGAGCATTACGGCATCACCCCCGACATCCTGTCCTCGGCCAAGGGCATTGGCGGCGGCTTTCCGCTCGGCGCGTGTCTGGCGACGGCGGAGGCGGCCAAGGGCATGGTGTTCGGCACGCACGGATCGACCTATGGCGGCAATCCGCTGGCGATGGCGGCGGGCGAGGCGGTGCTCGACGTGATGCTCGAGCCGGGCTTTTTCGAACATGTAACGGCGATGGGCGACCGGTTACGCGCCTCGATCGAGCAGATGATCCCCAATCATGACCATTTGTTCGATAGCGTGCGCGGCATGGGCCTGATGCTCGGCATCAAGCTGAAGGACGAAGCGGTCGCGCGCGATTTCGTCGGGCATTTGCGCGATCATCATGGCCTGTTGACGGTCGCGGCGGGCGAGAATGTCGTGCGCGTGCTGCCGCCGCTGGTGATCGAGGAAAGCCACATCGCCGAGTTCGTGCAGAAGCTGAGCGACGGCGCGCGGGATTATGCGGTGGCGGCGGCATGAATGGGGCTAAATCCCTTCCCGTGCCTGGAAGAATTTGAGATGCACAACTTCCTTTCGCTCTCCGATGCAGGCCCGGACGGGATCGCTGCGATTCTCGCCGATGCGCTCGATCGCAAGGCGGCGCGTAGCGGCTGGCCCAAGGGAAAGGTCGATGCCGACGCCCCGCTCGCCGGGCATGTGCTGGCGATGGTGTTCGAAAAGAATTCGACGCGCACGCGCGTGTCGTTCGACATGGCGATTCGTCAGCTCGGCGGCTCCAGCGTCGTGCTCGACGCCGGGACCACGCAGCTTGGCCGCGGGGAGACCGTTGCCGATACCGCGCATGTGCTGTCGGGCTATTGCGACGCGATCATGCTGCGCACCGACGACCATGCCAAGGTCGAGGAAATGGCGCATTATGCGACCGTACCCGTCATCAACGGCCTGACCGACCATTCGCATCCCTGCCAGATCATGGCGGATCTGCTGACGATCATCGAAGCGGGCAAGGCCTTGCCGGGCCTCAAGGTCGCGTGGCTTGGCGATGGCAATAACGTGCTCGCCTCGATCATGGAGGCGGCCGGATTGATGCAGTTCGACGTTGTCGCGGCGTGCCCGCAAGGCTTTATGCCGCCCGAGAGCGATGTCGCGCTGGGCAAGGGCCGCGCGCGCGTGGTCGGCACCGCGCGCGAAGCGGTGGAGGGCGCCGATATCGTCGTCACCGATACCTGGATCTCGATGGGCCAGGCCCATGCCGAAACCAAGCTGCAGGCGATGCTGCCCTATCAGGTCGATGCCGCGCTGATGGCGACCGCGAAGCCCGATGCGAGGTTCCTGCATTGCCTGCCGGCGCATCGCGGCGAGGAAGTGACCGCAGAGGTGATCGACGGCCCGCAATCGCTGATCTGGCCCGAGGCGGAGAACCGGCTGCACGCGCAGAAATCGGTGCTGCGCTGGTGCTTCGGCCAGATCGGTTGATCGCGACGAGCCCAGCCCTATTTAGGAATTAACAAGAACCCGTTCGCCCTGAGCTTGTCGAAGGGCTGTTCTTTCTTTCGCGGCTGGAAGGAAGGGCAGGGCTTCGACAGGCTCAGCCCGAACGGTTTACGTATGACATCCTC
Source organism: Sphingomonas sp. (assembly GCF_041661885.1). Lineage (GTDB taxonomy): Bacteria > Pseudomonadota > Alphaproteobacteria > Sphingomonadales > Sphingomonadaceae > Sphingomonas. The sequence continues at coordinate 288,969 of NZ_JBAZTL010000001.1, forward strand.
GACCACCGACACTGACTCCGACCGCGCGCTCGGCTTTACCATTCCGGCGCGCCACGCCCGTGGCCGCATCGTACGGCTGGGGCCGGTGCTCGACACGATTCTCGACGCCCATGCGTATCCCGCACCGATCGAGGCGTTGCTGGCCGAGGCATTGACGCTGGCCGGGTTGATCGGATCGACGCTCAAGGATGCCAACGGGCAGCTTACCATGCAGGCGCAGACCCAGTCGGGCATCGTTACGTTGCTGGTGTGCGACTATAAGGGCGGGGAGCTGCGCGGTTACGTCCAGTTTGACGCCGAACGCCTGGCGACGGCGCCCGAGAACCCCAGCCTGTTCGCGCTGTTCGGTGCGGGGTATCTCGCCATCACTTTCGATCAGGCAACGACGGGCGAGCGCTATCAGGGCATCGTCCCGCTCGACGGCGATTCGCTGAGTGCGGCGGCGGAGCATTATTTCCTGCAGTCCGAACAAATCCCCACGCTCATCCGCGTCGGTGTCGATTGCACGGGCAAAGGGAAGGACGGCAAGCGCTTTGCCGGTGGCTTGCTGCTGCAGCATCTGCCGGAGGGCGAAGTCGGGCGTGATCGGCTGCACACGCGACTCGATCATCCCGAGTGGGAGCATGTCGCGATCCTTGGGCAGACGATGGGTGGTGAGGAGCTGTCCGACCCGGCGCTGCCGCTGGAGACACTGGTATGGCGCCTGTTCAACGAAGAGGAAGGGGTTCGCCTTTACGGCGAGACCGCAATCGTGCGCGGTTGCCGCTGTTCACCCGATTATATCGCGCAAGTGCTGGGCAAGTTCCCGCCCGAGGAACAGCGTGCAATGGCCGATGCAACCGGCACGATCCTGGTCGATTGCGCCTTTTGTGCGCGCAAATTTCCAGTGCAGGCCGCCACCGAAATCGTTCCGTAGCCGCATTGAAAGTGGCGCGCGACGCCCCAAATTATAGGGCGGCAGCGGGGCGCGTGGGCGAGATTATGCCTGCGACCGAGTGGGGTTTGATGGGATGCGGATAGCGAAGTTGGCGCGCGCAGGTGCGGTTGCGGCACTGACGGTTGCCGGATTGGCCGCGGCGGGGCCAGCGAGCGGGCCAGCACTCATCGCGGTCGCGCGGATTGAACCCGGCCAATGGCAGATCAAGGAAATGGGCAGCGATTCGGGCGCACGGACATTGTGCGTCGCCGATCCGTCGAGTTTGATCCAATACGGGCATAGCGCTGTCCAATGCCAGCGTTTCATCATCGAAAACGAGCCCGACATCGCGACGGTTCACTATACGTGCCCCGGCAACGGGCATGGCCGCACCACCTTCAAGGTGGCGACGCCGCGTGCCTTCAATTTGGATACGCAGGGTATCGTCAGCGGCGCGCCATTCGACTATCATTACGAAGCGCGCCGCATCGGGGCGTGCCCGCCCGGTGCCAGCACGGCGCGTTAAGCCGGGGTTTAGAGTTTTCCGATACACATCGCGCGTGCGTTTTTGGACGGCACGCGTTTCTCCCAATGCGCCCGGATCCGGGCAACCCTGGGTCGCTTTCGGGCGGCCCGTTTTTTTGGGTCGCGCTTGCGCAATGGGGGTCGGGTGTCTAACTCTCCTGCATCATGACATTGGAACAGACCTCTTCGGTCGCCCCGCTGGCAGTCGTGCTGGTGTCGGGGGGCCTCGATTCGATGGTGGCGGCGGCGCGCGCGCGCGAGGACGGCTTTCGCCTGCTGGCGCTTTCGGTCGATTATAACCAGCGGCACCGCATGGAATTGGCCTCGGCACGGCGCATCGCGCACGAACTGGGTGCCGTCCGGCAGGTGGTGCTGCCGCTCGATCTCGCCGCGTTCGGTGGATCGGCGCTGACCGATGATATCGACGTGCCCAAGGAGGGCGTGCAGCCCGGGATTCCGATCACTTACGTGCCCGCGCGCAACACGATTTTTCTCAGCCTCGCGCTCGGCTGGGCAGAGGCGGCGGGCGCGCGTGACCTGTATATCGGGGTCAATGCGCTGGATTATTCGGGCTATCCCGACTGTCGTCCGGAATTCATCGCGGCGTTTGAGGGGCTCGCCGAGCTTGCCACCAAGGCAGGCGTGGAAGGCAGCCCGTTCCGCATCCACGCACCGCTGCAACATTTGACCAAGGCCGATATCGTACGCGAGGCGGCCCGGCTTGGGCTCGATGCGGGGTTGAGCTGGTCATGCTACGATCCGGCGCCCGGCGGGCTGCATTGCGGGGTGTGCGATAGCTGCCGACTGCGCAAAAAGGGGTTTGAGGAAGCAGGCTTGCCCGACCCGACCCACTACGCGGTCTGACGCGATGGTCTATGCCGTCAAGGAAATGTTCCTGACGCTACAGGGGGAGGGCGTGCAGGCCGGGCGGCGTGCGGTCTTCGTGCGTTTCGCCGGATGCAATCTGTGGACGGGGCGCGAACAGGATCGTGCGAGCGCCGTGTGCCGCTTCTGCGACACCGATTTTGTCGGCACTGATGGCGCGGGCGGCGGAAAATTCGCCGATGCCGCAGCCTTGGCGGAGGCTGCGCAGCGTTTCTGGGGTGACGGTGCTTCCAGACGCTTCGTGGTGCTGACCGGGGGCGAACCCATGCTCCAGGTCGACGGCGCGTTGGTCGAGGCACTGCACGCCGCCGGTTTCGAGATTGCGATCGAAAGCAACGGAACCTTGCCGGTGCATCCGGGCATCGACTGGGTGTGCATCAGCCCCAAGGCAGGCAGCATCGTCGTGCAGCGCAGCGGGGACGAACTTAAGCTGGTCTGGCCCCAAACGGGCAGCGACCCGGTCGAACTTGAGCAATGGAACTTTGCGCATCATCTGGTTCAGCCGCTCGACAGCGTCGATGCGGCGGACACTCACGCCGCCGCGATTGATCTGGTACTGCAGCGGCCCAAATGGCGGTTGACGTTGCAAGCGCACAAGACGCTGGGTTTGCGCTGACCCAGCATCGGATCGTGTCCTAGCGGTACGTCAGCTCGAACGCGCCGCACTTCTTGGCAACCCATTCATTGCGCTTTGACCAGCAAATCGAGTCAAGCCGTGGTAATGCCACGCGCGTGTCGACGCGAATGCGGCGCAAAAAACGCTCCTCGCCCCACGGCGTCAGCGCATTACGCAACGCGCTCATCTCGGCCACCGCGACCTTGTAGAGCGTGCCGCGCGGGGCATAGACCGCATGGGTCAAGGTTGTGGCTGCCGTCTGGCAAAACCCGTATTGCGCCCCCACCGTCGTAAAGGCCGAATAGGTCCGTGTGCCATAACGATCCATCGCGGACAGGCCGGGCTTGATGCCCTTGGCGGTACGGATGAAATACTTGTTCATCATGTCATACGCGCGCTTCAGCTCGTCCTTATGGTTTTCGAGCACGATATTGTAGTTTTGCAACGTCAGCAGCGACGGTTCGAATTTGCATTGCAGCGCGGCGACGTTGAGCGCGGAGCGCAGATTCCACACCAGATTGGCGCGAATCTCATCCTCATTGGCACCCGGCAAGGACGGTAGGCCCGGTTCGTCTCCGCGCGCCGGTGGGCCACTCATGTCGTGCGACTGAAAATAAAATTGTGCAGAGGCAGGGGCAGCAAGCGCGGAACCCGCGACAGCGGCGACCACGGCCAGATTACGCAACACAGTCATTCGCAGCCTCTCGTTCAAGCACGTCGCGATTACGGGGTTTTTCCGTAGGACCCAACCCCTAATCGCGCATCCATTTGCTGCGCGGAAGGAGGGGGTGGGCGGACCGCAGGCCGAATCGAAAGGGCCGCCCGGTTGCCCGGACGGCCCTCGATACAATCGTTCCCGAAAGGGAAAGATTACATCTTGTTCGAGGTCGACATGGCGTTGGCGCTCATGGTGTCGTTCGACATCATCGCACCGTCGTTAGCCATCGCGCCGTCGGTCGACGTCATCGTGTCGGTCGAGTTCATCGTGTCGGTCGAGTTCATGTCGGTGACCATCGTGTTGTCGGTCGTCGTCGTCTCGGTCTTGGGGGTGCAAGCCGAAATGGCGATCGCAGCAACAGCGATCATCGAACCAGCAGCGACCTTGGAAATGAATGCACGCATTGGAAAGCTCCCTAGATAATGGATTTGGTTGGCCTCGAGACCTTTAATACCCAAACCGGGGTGGACATTAGTCCGGATCGCTCCGGCCCTCAAGCCTAGTTTTCTTGCCCCGAAGAATGAGTTTGCAAAAACGCCCCGAATCGTGACGCCAGCGCCGCGTCAAAGGTTGCAAAATCGGTCGTGCAACCCAACATTTCCGCACTCGTCACCGCATAGTCGGCGAGGCCGCACGGGACAATTCCGCCGAAATGGGCGAGGTTTGGCGACAGATTCACCGAAAAGCCGTGCAACGTAACCCAGCGACGCACGCGGACACCGATCGCACCGATTTTCGCCTCTGCGACACCGCCGGGAATCGCCAAATCGGGGATGTTGGTCCAGATTCCAACCCGACCGGGCGCGCGGAACGCAACAATGCCAAGGTCGCCCAGCGTCTCGATGACCCAACCTTCCAATGCGTGGACGAAGCGCCGCACGTCACGCCCGCGCCGGTTAAGATCGAGCAGGACATAGCCGATCCGCTGCCCCGGGCCGTGATAGGTGTAGCGGCCACCGCGCCCCGTCTGCACAACCGGAAAATGCGGATCGCGCAGTTCGGCGGGGTCGGCGCTGGTGCCGCCGGTGTAGATGGGGGGATGTTCGAGCAGCCAGATCATCTCGCGCGCGGTGCCTGCGGCAATGGCGGCGGCGCGCACCTCCATTTCGGCAATCGCATCTTCATAAGGCACGGGGCCCGGCGCGATGCGCCATTCGATGTCGTCGGTCATATTCGTCACGCCGTGCGAAATGGCGCAGCGGGGCGCGCTGCGCAAGGGAAGGGCGATCGGCAGCCATTGCGCTGTCGCGCGATCCCGGCAATATCGCGGCACTGAACGCGGGGGGAGACGAGAGACGTGATCGCGACGATGAGCACGGTGTGGGACCGTACGGCCGAATTTCTCAGCGACAATCTGGCTGCGCTCACCCCGCTCGTATTGCTTGGTATCTTTGTGCCGTTGACCCTGCTCGGCAGCCTGATGCCGCTGATGGGGGCAAGCGGTCAGGCTGGCGACATCACGCTCGGGCTCCTGGTCCTCGCGCTTTCCCTGGTGACGAGCTGGGCGAGCCTTGCGATCACCGCGCTTGCGTTCGATCCAGCGGCGGGACGCGCACCGGCGGTGCAGACCGCAAACCGCCGTTTGCTGCCGGTGCTGGGGATCGGGCTGGTTACCCTGCTGATCGTGCTGATACTCATGGCACCGGTTCCGATCGCCCTGGCAATGAGCGGGGTTGATCTGGAGGCGCTTGCGGCGGGTAAGTCCCCTGCTGGGGACACAGCCAACGGTGCCCTGGCGTTCAGCGCGCTCTACGCGGTGTCGCTCGCGCTGGTTCTGTTCTGGGGTTATGCGCGGTTCCTCGTGCTTGTCACGCCGATCATGATCATGGAGCGGCGTGGGCTTGGCGTTTACGCGCGCTCCTTCGTACTTACTCGCCGCATCGCCTGGAAGGTGATGGGCGTGCTGGTCTTATATGCCGGTGTGTCGTGGGTCGCGTCGGCGGCGGCGAAGCTGGTGTTCGGCACGGTGTTTTCGTTGTTGATCGGCGGCGAAGGGCCGCTCACGCTGACCACCGTATTGACGCAGATCGCCGCTGCGGGCGTTTCGACGATCTTTTCGGTGTTGGCGGTGGCGTTTATCGCCAAGCTGTATCTTGCGGTGCGCGACGCGCGTGAGGCGATCGTCGAGGCCTCATGAAACTGGATGTAGCAGGCGTCCTTCGCGACGCCTGGGCGATGGCGAAGCGCGATGTGGAGGTGCTGGTCGGCGTGGCGGGCCTGTTCCTGTTCGTGCCCGATCTGGCACAGGCAATGTACGTCGCCTTGCCGCCGGATTTGCCCGATTTCGGGGACGAGGCCGCCGCCGATCTTTGGCTCAAGCAAATCGGGATCTGGTCACAGCACTATGAACTGCTCGTGATTGTGCTTGGTCTGCTCTCGCTGTTCGGCACGCTGGCGCTGTTCCTGCTTTATGCCGATCGCGCACGACCGACCGTGGCGGGTGCGCTTGCGCGGGGGGGGGCGTTGTTGCCGCATTATCTGCTACTGGCGCTGATCGTCACGGTGCCTGTCAGCATCGGGGCGGTTCTTGTCTTTCCTGGCCTGTATCTGAAAGGGCGGCTGATGCCGGTCGCACCGGTCTTCGTTGCCGAGCGGCCAATCGGGGTGTTTGCGGCGTGGCATCGCAGCTTTGCGCTGACGCGCGGCAATGGCCTGGTGCTGATGGGGCTGGCCTTCGTGCCGTTACTCGGCGGCAGGCTGATCGCATTGCCGTTCGCGTTGCTCGGCAAGGCGCTCGACGGGGCACCGATGGCCAATCCGGTGATGGCGGCGTTGCTGGATGCGGGCATGGCCGGTGGACACACGATCGGCACCGTCGCGGCGGTGCTGATCGAAATCGCGCTTTATCGGCGGCTCAGCAACGGAATTTGAGGCGCGCAATCGGGCGGCAGATGCCCGGTGATGCGCGGATCGGGGAAGGTTTCGATCGTCCGCTTGATCGCAACGAACCCCTGCGCGCGGTAGAAGTTGAGCGCTGACGGATGGTCGAGCGTGCAGGTATGGACCCACACGCGATCGATTCCCTTACGCCAGGCGCGCGTGAGCGCCTCCGCCATCAGCCAGCGGCCAAGCCCCTTGCCCGCCAGTTCGGGCACCAGCGCGAAATAGGAAATTTCGCATTGGCCGGCTTCACGAAAATCGAGTTCGAGCATCCCGACTTCGATCCCTGCGCGATCGACCACGGCATGAATCGCCACGTTGGGATTGGCGAGAATTGCGGCGAGCGCGCTATCCTCCATCACCAGCCGTGAAAACCACAACCACGGCGCCCCCACGCGCCGGAACAGCGTGCGATATGCCGCGATGCTCGGCGCTTCCCACGCCACCAGCCGCATCGGGGATGCGGGCAGCGCGCGCAGCGGCGGGCGCTGACGCATTTCCAGCGTGGTGACGATTGTCGCCACTTCATCGTCGCGAACCGGGATCAAGCCCATCTCAATGCCCCGAAATCAGGACCAGGTCGCCACCGGCGGCAAGCTCATCAGGATCGCATCGATATTACCGCCGGTTTTAAGGCCGAACAGCGTGCCGCGATCATAGACCAGATTGAATTCGGCATAGCGCCCGCGCCACTCCAGCATCTGCGCGGTGTTGGCGGTGTTGAAGGGCGTGTTCATCCGCCGCCGCACGATCTGTGGGTACACGTCGAGAAAGGCGCGACCGATATCCTGAATGAACGCAAAATTCGCGGCGAAATCGCCCTCCAGATGGTCGCAGAAAATACCGCCGACCCCGCGATGCACCTGGCGATGCGGGATATAGAAATACTCCTCGGCCCATTTCGAATAGCGCGCATAATAATCGTCGCCATGCGGATCGCACGCCGCGCGCATCGCCGCATGAAACTCTGCGGTGTCCTCGGCATAGGGAATCGGCGGGTTGAGATCGGCCCCGCCGCCGAACCAGCGTTTTGTGGTAACAAGAAAGCGCGTGTTCATGTGGACGGCGGGCACATGCGGGTTCGCCATGTGCGCGACCAGGCTGATGCCGGTGGCGAAAAAACGGGGGTCTTCGGCGGCGCCGTGGATCGACTTGGCGAAATCCCCTTCGAACGTCCCGCCGACGGTGGAGACGTTGACCCCGACCTTTTCGAACACCTTGCCCTTCATCACGCCGCGCACGCCGCCGCCGCCGTCTCCGCCGCTCGGGTCGGCGCGGTCCCACTGCGTATAGTCGAAGGTTGCGTCCGACCCTGCTTCGCGTTCGATCGCGACGAACTCGGCGCAGATCAGGTCGCGCAGATGTTCGAACCAGTGGCGAGCGGTGGTTTGTTCTTGGTCCAGGTTCATGGCACCGTTTTGGCGAGGGAACACGGCCAAGTCGAGGTCCCTTTGTTGCTCGGGAACAAGGAACCGCGGCGTTATGCGGGCCAGCCCCCGGTCTGGCGCAAGGCCTCGCTGAGCGCGATGCCCGTCGCGACCGCGATGTTCAGCGACCGCATCCCCTCGGCCAGCGGGATACGAACCGCCAATTCGGCGCGAGCATGGACCGCATCGGGCACGCCGCTGCCTTCTGATCCCATCAACAGCACGTCGTTTGCGTGGAACACGGCCTCGTCCAGCCGCACGCCGCCGCGTGTGGTCAGCAGGACGATCCGGCCCGGCACCTGTTGTTCAAATGCGGCCCAGTCGGCGTGGCGGTGTACGTCCACCACATCGGCATAATCCATGCCGGAGCGGGCGAGCGCCTTCTCGCTCCAGGTAAAGCCCGTCGGTTCAATGATGTCGATGGAAGTGCCGAGACACGCGCCGAGACGCAAAATGGCGCCGACATTGCCGGCAATTTCGGGTTGGAACAGGGCGATGCGCATAAGCGGGTCAATACGTAGAAATTGCTGTTGGCAAAAGGCCACAACGCCGTCTAACAGAACCGTCAAGCTTCTCCGCAAGAGGGAAGGCGTTCAGGCGTGACCCGCACGTCGTTATTGTGAGGGTGGCGTTGTCGGAATTTTCGCCGTGTCGCATTTCTGGGCGGCGCGCGAAGTACAAGGGCAAGTGAATGGCAAGCGGAAACACCCTGGAAGTTCCCCGGCAGGATGAACCCCATCATGACGGCGAGCCGCGCCGTCGCGATTTCCTGAACATTGCGGCTGTTACGGCTGCAGGCGTCGGCGGGATCGCGATCGTGGTGCCGCTCATCAACCAGATGAACCCCTCGGCGGATGTGCTGGCGCAATCGACCACCGACGTCGATCTGTCGAAGATCGAAGCGGGGCAGGGCATCGTCACCTCTTTCCGCAAGCAGCCTTTGTTCGTCCGCAACTTGACCCCGGCCGAAATCGCCGAGGCCGACAAGGTCGACATCAAGACACTGCGCGACCCGGAAACGCTCGCGCAGCGCACGCGCGGCCAGAAGAACTGGCTGATTACGCTGGGCGTCTGCACACATCTCGGTTGTATTCCGCAGGGCATCACCAGCGGGGAGGATCGCGGCCAGTATGGCGGCTATTTCTGCCCGTGCCACGGCTCGCAATACGATACGGCGGCGCGCATCCGCAAAGGCCCGGCACCGAAGAACCTGTCGGTGCCAGACTATACATTCACGTCGCCAACGACGGTTACGGTGGGTTGAGGATAGAGATATGAGCTTCCCCTGGGCCAAGCAGTACGAGCCGAAATCGGCGTTCACCAAATGGATCGATGAGCGGCTGCCGCTTCCCCGGTTCGTATATGGCGCGGTTGGTGCGGGGTATCCCGTGCCGCGCAACCTTAATTATTTCTGGAATTTCGGCGTGCTCGCCGGCGCGGCGCTCGCGATCCAGATTGTCACCGGCATCGTGCTGGCGATGCACTATGCGGCGAATGGCGGCGTGGCGTTTGATTCGGTCGAACATATCATGCGCGACGTGAATGGCGGCTGGCTCCTGCGGTATGCGCACGCCAACGGCGCCTCGATGTTCTTCATCGTGGTTTATATCCACATCTTCCGTGGGTTGTTTTACGGATCGTACAAGGCCCCGCGCGAGATGATCTGGCTGCTCGGTGTGGTCATCTTCCTGCTGATGATGGCGACGGCGTTCATGGGCTATGTGCTCCCCTGGGGGCAGATGAGCTTCTGGGGTGCGCAGGTCATCACCGGTTTCTTCTCGGCAATTCCGTGGATCGGTGATTCCATCCGCATCTGGCTGCTGGGGGGATATGCGCCCGACGATGCAGCGCTCAACCGCTTCTTCTCACTGCACTATCTGCTGCCGTTCGTGATTGCCGCGGTCATCATCCTGCACATCTGGGCGCTGCATATTCCGGGTTCGAGCAACCCGACCGGCGTGGACGTGAAGGGCGAACAGGACACCGTTCCGTTCCATCCGTATTACACCGCCAAGGACGGCTTCGGGCTCGGCGTGTTCCTGTTCATCTTTGCCGCACTCCTGTTCTTCGCGCCCAACAGCCTTGGCCACCCGGACAATTACATCCCGGCCAACGCGCTGCAGACCCCGGCGCATATCGTGCCGGAATGGTATTTCTGGCCGTTCTACGCGATCCTGCGCGCCTTCACGGTCGATTTCGTCTTCATCCCGGCAAAGCTGCTCGGCGTGCTGGCGATGTTCGGCTCGATCCTGCTGTTGTTCTTCCTGCCTTGGCTGGATTCGTCACCGGTGCGCTCGGCCAATTATCGGCCGCTGTTCCGCATCTTCTTCGTCATCCTGTGCATCGACGTGCTGGTGCTCGGCTGGTGTGGCGGTTCGCCTGCGACGCCGTTTTATGTCATCATCAGCCAGATCAGCGCGGCCTATTATTTCGCGCACTTCCTCATCATCATCCCTATCATCTCGCGGGCAGAACGCCCGACGCCGCTGCCAAACTCGATCACCGAGGCGGTGCTGGCGAAGAAGGGTGGCACGTCACCGGCGCATACCGCACTCAGCGGTAGCGCGGTCCCGGCCGAATAAGGGGCATTACGAGCAATGGTTCGCGCAATCGCAATCTTCATCGGTGCCGGCTTTGTCGCCGTGCTGTCCTGGGCACTGTTCTGGTCGGTTCAGGGGGTCATCACCGATCCCCCGGCCCCGACGGCGGTCGATGAATTCCATCTCCTTCCCAAGGAAGTCGATCTCGCGTCGAATGGCTTGTTTGGCACTTATGACCAGCGCCAGCTTCAGCGCGGGCTGCAGGTGTACAAGGAAGTCTGTGCCAACTGCCATTCGCTCAAGCATGTCGCCTTCCGCGATCTCACCCAGCTTGGCTACACGGCTGCGCAAGTGAAGAAGTTTGCGGCGGACTGGTCGGTCAAGGCCAAGCAGTTCGACCCGAAATCAGGCGACACCACCGAGCGGGCGAACCTGCCGTCGGATTATTTCCCAGCCGTTTATTATCCCGGCACCGGCAATCCGCCAGACCTCTCGCTGATTACGAAGGCGCGGCATGAAGGCCCGGCTTACATCTATTCGCTGCTGACCGGTTATACCGATCAACCAGCAGCGTTGCTGAAGAAGTTCCCCGATGCTAAGGTGCCGGACGGGCTGTATTTCAACCCGTATTTCGCCAACCTCAACATCGCGATGCCGCCGCCGCTGTCGCAGGATGGCCAGGTCACCTATCTCGACGGCACCAAATCGACGGTTGACCAGAATGCCAAGGACGTCGCAGCTTTCCTGACCTGGGCCGCCGAGCCCAACCTGCCAACCCGCCATGCTTATGGTCTAGCGGTGCTCGCCTTCCTGCTGTTCTTCTGCATCCTGGCTTATGGCGCGTATCAGAATATCTGGCGCGACCTGAAGCATTGAGACACAGCCGCCACCCCGGCGCGGGTCGGGGTGGCTTGGCCGAGGGCGGGGCGAAGGCTTCCCTTATCGCCGACCGGCCCCGGCCTGCGCCGGGGCGACGAGGATTTTATGGCCGAGAATGACGACCTGAAGGCGCTGATCCGCACGATCCCGGATTTCCCCAAGCCCGGCATCCAGTTTCGCGACATCACCACGCTGTTGCTCGATGCGCAGGGCTTTGCCAGCGCGATTACGCGGATGGCGGGCGCGACCCGCGGGCCCGTCGATTTGGTTGCCGGGATCGAGGCGCGCGGCTTTATTTTTGCAGCGGCCCTCGCCGCACCGCTCAACGCGGGGGTGTTGCTGATCCGCAAGGATGGCAAGTTGCCCGGCGCAACCATCGGCGAGGATTACGCGCTCGAATATGGCACCGACCGTATCGCGATGCACGAAGACGCGCTCGTGCCGGGGCAACGCGTGCTGCTGATCGATGATCTGATCGCGACGGGTGGCACCGCACGCGCGGCGGTACGCCTGCTGCGCAAGGCGGGGGCCATCGTCGAGCAAACGCAGTTTCTGGTCGATTTGCCAGACCTTGGCGGGGCGGACGCGTTACGCGCCGATGGCCTTGCGGTCGATTCGCTGATCGGTTTTCCGGGCCATTAAAGGTCGGCGGGGAACCAACCCCGATTGGTCCCGCCGATGTTTGCGCAAACGCTACGCGCTCGGGCGTGTTCGAATCAGCCCGATCGAGGTAAAGGTCATCACCGCCACGTCATGCTGGTTAAATACGGTCATTTTGCTGTGAAAACTGCCCATTTCAGGGCGGCTTTGCGACGCGCGCTTTTCGACAATTTCGGTCTCGCAACGTAGCGTGTCGCCGGGATAAACCGGTTTCAACCAGCGTAAGGCGTCGATGCCGGGCGATCCTAAACCGGCCTGATCGTTCGCTTTTAAATTTTCGACGACCATCGCCATCGTCATCGCGCAGGTATGCCAGCCGCTGGCCGACAACCGCCCGAAATGGGTCTCGGCGGCTGCCTCGTCGGAGAGGTGAAAGGGTTGCGGGTCATAGGCCTTGGCAAAGGCGGTAACCTCTTCACGCGTGACTTCGTATCGACCGAACGACGCCCTGCTACCGACGACAATGTCTTCGAAATATTGCATGGCAACAATGTCTAGTGCGCGGCAGGGGAAGGCAAGCCCCTACTTAGGGTGAGACGGTCGTATCGCCGCGCGAAATGGTGCGTCATCCCCGTCGAGGGCAGCCCCCGCGGGAAGCCCGAGCAAATCGCGAATCAGCGGCGCAATATCGACATTGTCGAATGCGGGCAGGCCCCCTAGCGGCATGATCGCCGGGCCACTGGCAATAAACAGCGCCGCCATTTCGGGGGCTGCATTGTCATAACCGTGCGTACCGCCATCAGCGGCATCCTTGGTCGGTGCGGTCTTGTTGAGCAGCCAGCCCATCTCCGCCAGGCAGAAATAGGGCGGGACGCGCGGGTTTGTGCCGTAATGCAGCCGCGCCGGAATCTCGCTTTTGCGCCAGCAATCATAATGGGCGTGGTGGCCAAGCAGTGCCTTTTCGAGCGCAGCCTCATGGCCGGGCACGGGATAGAAACTGGCGAAGGGGCCAGCCTCGAATTGGCGATAATCGGCGGGGTTGGCGACGTTATCCATCGCGATGGTGCGTTTCGCACTGGTTCCGGCCATGCCGTGATCCGCGACGATAACGAGGTTGGCGGGCTGACCAAGCGCTCTCAGCCCGGCGACCAGCGTACCGATCTGGGCATCGATCTCTGCAACCGCAGCAATCGTTTCGGCGGCATCCGGGCCGTAGCTGTGCCCCGCACTATCGACGGTATCGAAATAGAGCGTCAGGAAGCGCGGACGCGTTGCCGCCGGGCGACGCAGCCAGTCGAGCACGCCGGCCACGCGTTGTTCACCGGGCACGGCCATGTCGAACGGCCACCAATCCGCCGGTCGTACGCCACCGGTCGGCTCGCCGTGCCCGCCCTTCATCGCGCCGCCCCAGGCGACGTTCGAGCCCGGCCAGAACAAGGTCGCGCTCCGCACCCCGCCACGCGCGGCGGTGACCCACAATGGCTCGGCCTCGCTCCACCAGAACGGGTCCTTGGAATTTTCCATCGTGAAGGTCACGCCCGGTCGGCCTGCGTCTTCCATCGCATTGGACACGATGCCGTTGCGGTCGGGCCGCAGCCCGGTGACGAGCGTCCAGTGATTGGGGAAGGTCTTGGACGGGAAAGACGGGCGCATCGCCGCGCTGATCCCGCTTGCCGCCAGTGCGTCAAGATTGGGCGTAACCCCGCGCGAACGATAATCGGCGCGGAAACCGTCGATCGAAACGAGAATGGTGACCGGCGCGCGCGTTTCGGTTTGCGCGACCGGGGCGGGCGTGGGGCCGGAAATGGGTGCGGTAACGCACGCTTGCAGGGCGGCGCACAAGGCGGCGGCGAAGATCCGGGTTGTCCAGCGCATGTGCGTCTCCTGCGGTAGAATTGCGTCGGGGCTATGACAGAGCGTCGCATCGCGGGACAGGCCCGCCTTGGACATGCTTCGTCACAATGCGGACAGGGCGCGGCAAGATCTGCGGCCTATATATTTTCTCATCCGACCGATGGTTTGAGGAACGTACCATGTCTTTGCTGAAATATGCCGCGCTTGCGATGGCGCTGGCCGCCGCTCCGGCCACCGCGCAATCGCTTTCCGATACGCATGAAATGCGGTGGGCACCGGTCGGGAAGATTCCAGCGGTGACCTATCATCCGATCAAGCGTGGCTGTGAGCAGCGCACCACCCCGATCCACTTGTCGGGCAAGACCCACCTTGCCCCGCCACCGCAAGCATCCAAGGGCTGCGCCAGGGTGCTCGCGAGTGCCGACCGTCCTGAGCGGCAGCAGGCGGTCGACTGACCAGAACTTGCCGTAACCGCAGCGCATTGCGGCACCGGAGAGCGAGGCTTTCCGGTGCCGCCGTTCGTTCAATGCCCGAGCGAGACCTTGGCGAACAGGCTGAAGCTCACCGGGAAATGCCCATAAGCGGCATCAAGGATGGCAGGCTTGGCATAGACTCCCAGCGCGCCTCCCAACGCCAAATCGAACGGCCCGACAAAGCGCAGGCGATAGGCATAGCCCCCCTCCAGCTTGCCGACGCGGACCTTGCGATCGTGCAGCGGATCGAGCGGGTTCGGAAACAGCTCGTCATTCGCCACATTCTCGGCGCGGGCGAACAGCGTGTGGTGCCGGTCCACATCCCAATTCGCCTCGGCCAGCCATGCCGTCAGCACGCGCCCGGGCAATATGTGCTTGTTGGAGAAAGCGAACAGCGCCGAGACGCCATGCGCGGCATATTGCACGCTTGCGGTGGTGCGCGCTTCGTCGCGAGCCGCTTCGAGTTGTTCCGGGCTCTTCAGCCGCCCGTGGCTGACTTGCACCGCCCAGACGGGGGAGGGTGTCCACGTCGCGCGCACGCTCCACGAATCGAGGCTCGGGCGTTCGATGTTCCAGCGATATTGGTCGGGCTCGCGCCCGCGGAAGCCCGATGCCTCGATCTGCCAATGCGCCGTGGCATAGCCGCCCGTCACCACGCCATAGCTAATATGCGTGCTGTCGAACCAATGGTGCGTGATCGGGCTGAGCGGCTGATATTGCGCGGAGGCGCGGTGCATGAACGCCGATGGACCGAGCGCGGGTTCGGCGACGGGGCCGCCATAGAGGAACAGGCTGCCCTTGGCGGTGTCGATATCGATCCGTGCTGCCAGTTCCATGAACAGGTCATGCGGGTGCTGGCGATCGGTCAATTGCGCGGCACCATCGGCGGTTTCGCCGGTGGCGAAGAGGTTGGGATAGCCCCTGGCCCCCATTGCGGGTTCTAGACTCAGCATCGAACGCAATTGCAAGCGGGCGCCGCCGAAATCGCGGGTTCCGGTGAGCATCGCCATCGATCCGACGAACGCTTGCCTGTCGCCGCGTGGACCGCCCTGATTGGTATAAACGCCGAGCGCATAACCGTGGAGCATCACCATCCAGTCACCCGTCGCGACATGCACGCCCTTCATCGCGCCGTCATTACCGGGGTTGCGCGAGGTGCCCGAACCGTCGGCATAGGCGTGGTCGGCCGGGCCCATCGTCATGCCTTGCATGTTGGGCATGGAGTGCGGGGCATCCTGTTGCCGCTTCCCCGGCGCAGGCCGGGGCCCAGTTGCGGAGGTGGTGGTAGGCGAAGGCAGCGCTTCCTTATCGGCCGCTCGCTCCTGGGCCCCGGCCTGCGCCGGGGAAGGTAGTTGGGGAGAAGGGGGCGTGGATTGTGCGGCAGGCGGGTGCACCGCCGGATGCGCGTGTTTTACCACCGGCTTGGTCTTCGGCTGGGGTTTGGCGGGTATCGGCATGTCCATCGTCATACCGGGCATTCTTTGCGCAAAGGCAGGCGCGGGCAGCAGCACGACAAGCGCGCAGCCCGCGATCAACATCGATCGGGTCATCGGAAAATCCTCAACGGGGAAAGCATGAGGGCGGGCGCACAGGCCCGCCGGGTCACGCGGTCCGGCGTGGAGGAGGAAGTGCTGGTGGCGTTCCGGCGTCCGGGGCGAAGGCCGTCGCCACGATGCGGCGCGGCGTCGCCGCCATCACGCCCGGCATATCCACGCCGCGTGAGGCGAGGCTGGCGGGCGGAATGCAGCCGATGCAAATGTGCGGGACGGTGGCGTGATCGTCCCGGGGTGGCATGTGGTGCGCGCCGTGCGCCATCGGCGCGGCCACCGTCGTTTCATGGCAGGACTGGCCATGCGCCACCGCCGGTACGGCAAAGGCCGCGAGCAGCAGCGCAAGGATCAGGCGGACGAACATCGCGGCAACCCTAGGCCGCGCATCGCCCGCCGACAAGATCAGACGTTGAAGCGGAAATTGAGCACGTCGCCGTCATGGACGACATACTCCTTGCCCTCCTGGCGCAGCTTGCCGGCATCGCGCGCGCCCGTTTCGCCGCCGAGCGTGACATAATCGTCATAGGCGATCGTTTCGGCGCGGATGAAGCCGCGCTCGAAATCGGTGTGGATCTCGCCCGCTGCCTGCGGGGCCTTGGCACCGGCATGGACGGTCCAGGCACGGGCTTCCTTGGGGCCAACGGTGAAGAAGGTCAGCAGCTTGAGCAGCCGGTAACCCGCGACGATCACGCGCGACAGACCGGTTTCGGTCAGGCCGAGCTCGGCGAGAAATTCGCCACGCTCTTCCGGCTCCATCGTGGCAATTTCTGCCTCGATCGCGGCGGAGACGACGACGGCTTCTGCGCCCTCCGCCTTGGCCTTTTCGAACACGCGCGCGGATTGCGCATTGCCGTTGGCGGCACTCGCTTCCTCGACATTGCAGACATAGAGGACGGGCTTGGCGGTCAGCAATTGCGCCTGGGTGAAGGCGCGGGCTTCGTCCTCGTCCTTGGGCACGGTCAGCCGCGCGGGCTTGCCTGCGCGCAACAGGTCGAGCGCTTGACCCAGCACCGAAGCCGCGACCTTGGCGTCCTTGTCGCCCTGCGTCGCCTTTTTCAGCAAATTGGGGACGCGCTTTTCGAGGCTCTCCAGATCGGACAGCATCAATTCGGTTTCGACCGTCTCGGCATCGGCGATCGGATCCACCTTGCCCTCGACATGGGTAACGTCGTCATCCTCAAAGCAGCGCAGCACATGCACGATCGCATCGACTTCGCGGATATTGCCGAGAAACTGGTTGCCGAGCCCCTCGCCCTTGGAAGCACCGCGTACCAGCCCGGCGATATCGACAAAGCCTAATTGCGTTTCGATGATCTTGCCCGATCCCGCGACCGCGGCGAGCTTGTCGAGCCGGGGGTCGGGCACCGCGACGTTGCCGACGTTCGGCTCGATCGTGCAGAACGGATAGTTCGCCGCCTGCGCCGCCGCCGTTTGCGTCAGCGCATTAAACAGGGTGGACTTGCCGACATTGGGCAGCCCGACGATTCCACAGCGAAAACCCATGATGATCCTTGAAGCACGACTTTTATGATGCGTTGCCGATACGGCGTCCCGCGCGGGAACGCCAGAGCATCGCGTCTTTCGGATTACGGGTATTGCGACCATTGCGCGCAAAGGCGTGGCGTGTACCTATAGGCGCGGAAGTGTCGAGCTGGGGGGCTTCGAGGCGATGTGGCGCAGGCGGACGCAGGGCAGGGTGCTGGCGGCGATGGCGGTGGCGAGCGTCGTGGCGCCGGTCGCGGCGCAGGGCGCTATCCCCGAGATTATTTTGCCGGTCCGCGCCTCGCAATTGCCCGATCCCGTTCCGGCGACGCCTGCGCTGCGGCCACGGACGGTCCATACCGCGACGGCGCGCCCAACGCGCGATTCTTTCGATTGGCTGTTGTCGCGCACGCAGGTGCGTTATGGCCGGGCGATCGCCGATTTTTATCCGTTGCAAGGGGTTGGCCTGCATCTGTCGGGCGGAACCCGTTTCAACGTCGGCTATGATCCATCGACCTTCTCGCCCGATACCCGGATTGCGCTGACCTTCGATCCGCGGCGGCCAAGTGGCGCGATCGCGCTGCGCGACGGGTTCGAACGCTTCGCGCCAATCGCGATGGTCGGGTACAGCCATCCGGTCGGCACGCGGCTGGTCGCGGGGGTCGATGTCGGCGCGATGATGGGGCGTGCGGTCACGCTCTATCCGTTCATCGATCGGCCCGTCGCATCGGTCGGGCCGCTGCGCGATTCGCGTGCGCTCTTCAATCCTGTGGTCGACGTTACGCTGGCCTGTGCGTTTTGAGTGTTACCAGCGATAATTGAAGCTGACGCTGACGCGTTCGCTCTTGGCGGTGCCGGGCATCACCTCATGCCGCAGCCAGCTTTCCCATAGGAAGACGCAGCCCGCTTGCGGCTCGGCATAGATGAAGGGTTTCAGTATTTCGGGGGCATCGTCGCGCCGCGTTGGCGCGGCCATCATCATCGGCAGGCGCGGGTCTTCCAGCTTGAGCGAACCCGCCCCCTCCGGCACGACGATATAGACCGTGCCCGAAATCACGCTGTGCGGGTGGATGTGGCCCGAATGCATCCCGCCGGGTTTCAGGACATTCACCCACAGGCTGTCGAGCTTCAGCTTGCGGTCGTTCAGGTCGAACGCGCATTCCTCGGCGAACTTTGCGACATGCTTGTTGAGCAGCTTGACCAGATCGGCAAAGGCCGGGTCGCGCATCGGCAAATCGTTGAGCGAGGCGTAGGAGGTGTAACCGCGATAGCCATGCGCCTTGGACCAGGCGCGCCCGGCGCGGTCATCCTCGGCCAGCGCCTGGCACGAGCGGTCGAGATCGGCGACCAGAGCGGCGTTCTTCAACTTGCCTTCGTAAAACGGCGTCGCGAACAGCGTGCGCACGGTCATTTCGTTTCTCCCAGTCGCAGTGCGACATCGCTCATGAAGCGGCCATCATCGCCCTTGGCCAGCCACGGGGCTTCCGCGCCAATCGCGCCGAGCAGATCGGCCAGCGGCTCCATCTCGGCCTTGGCGTAATTGCCGAGCACATAGGGGCTGACTTTGTCTTTGTGGCCGGGGTGGCCGATGCCGATGCGCACACGGCGGAATGCGTTGCCGATATGCGCTTCGGTCGAGCGCAAGCCATTATGCCCGGCGGTGCCGCCGCCGGTCTTCACCTTGACGCGGAACGGGTCGAGGTCGAGCTCGTCATGGAAGATGGTGACGTCGCCAACGTCGAGCTTGTAGAAGCGCATCGCTTCGCCGACGCTGCGACCGCTCTCGTTCATGAAGGTGGCGGGTTTGAGCAGCAGGATTTTTTCAGGACCGATCCGGCCCTCCTGCGTCCAGCCCTGAAACGCCTTTTTGACCGGGCCGAAGCTGTGCAGCTCGGCGATGGTGTCCACCGCCATGAAGCCGACATTGTGGCGGTTGAGCGCATAGTGCGCTCCGGGATTGCCCAGGCCGACCCAGATTTGCATGGTTTATTCCCTCTCCCCGCTCGCGGGGAGTTCGGTGCCGACCATGCCCCCGGCATGGTCTAAACATTGCGGGGCAATGTTTACCCCGAACTGGGAAGCGAGCGCAGCGAAGCGCGGGAGAGGGGCAGTCACTCGCACGCTGGCGTGGTTCACTGCCCCTCTCCCCGACCCTCTCCCCTGAAGGGGAGAGGGAGATGCTTTTACGCTGCAGTATCGGCCGCAGCGGCGTCTTCTGCCTCTTCGGTCGCGGTCGGCACCGTCGGCGGGACGATCGTCGCGATGGTGAAGTCGCGGTCGGTGATCGCCGGGGTCACGCCCTTGGGCAGCGTCACGTTCGAGATGTGGATCGAATCGCCGATCTCGCGGCCTGCCAGCGAGATGGTGATGTCGTCGGGGATCTCTGCCGAATCGCACACCAGTTCCAGCTCGTGCTGGATGATGTTGAGCACGCCCTTGCCGGTCTTGATGCCGGGGGCTGCGTCCTCATCGGTGAACACGACAGGCACGCTGACATGAACGGTGGTGTGCGCACCGATGCGCAGGAAGTCGGCATGGACCGGACGCTCGGTGACGGCGTCGAAGGCGACGTCCTTCGGCAGCGTGCGAACCTGCTGGCCGTCAACCTCGATCAGGACGACCGAATTCATGAAGTGACCCGTCATCAGGAGACGCATCAGCGCCTTTTCCTCGACGTGGATCGACTGGGGATCTTGCTTGTTGCCGTAGATTACGGCGGGGACGCGGCCTTCGCGACGAAGCAAACGGGAGGCTCCCTTGCCAACCTGTTCGCGCGTCTCGGCTGCGAGCTCCAATTGGTCGCTCATTGCATTACTCCGATATGCGTGTGTGTGGTCTTCGGCCAAGCCTCCAGGGATGACCCTGACCGAAGCGCGGGGCTATAGGGGAGGGCAGGGTAAAGTGCAATATGGCAGATGCCGTCTCCCTCTCCCTTTGGGAGAAGGATTTACTCCACCCGCTCGACCTTCAGCCCGCGCTTGCGCAGCAATTCCACCACCGATCCCGGCCCGACCAGATGCCCGGCACCCACCGCCAGGAAAACCCGGCCCGGCTTCGCCATCCGTCGCACGATCACGCTCGCCCAGCGCGCATTGCGGTCGGTGAGCAGCGTTTTGCCGATCGCCGGATTGCGCCGCAGCGGGGCGACCGTAGCGGCGAGCGCAGCTTCATCGCCCGCCGCCCACGCCTTGAACACCTGTGCATAGCCGCGCGCGGCATCCTGCGCATCGATCGCTGCCTGTACCAGCAGCTCGCGCTGCGCGGTGCCCGGCAGACGATCGAACAGCCGCAATTGCCCGTCGCGCGTCTCCAGCGCGCCAATCGCCTTGCCCGCGAAGCGGTGGGTGAGCACGGGCTCCACGCCCTCGGCGGCGCTCGCTTGCTCGGCGTGTCCCGCGCCTGCGGTGATCGTCAGCGCCGCCGCCCAGGTTTTGAGCCCATCGAGGTCCGCCGCCGATTGCCCCGCCGCCGCCATGCCGCGTGCCAGCGTCGGACGATCCCCAACGGACACGCGCGACGCAATTGGCGGCAAGCCTGGCTGCTCCGCCAGTGCAACGAATTGCGCGCGCGCCGCCGCAGGATCGGCGGGCGGCACCTCCACGATCAGCGTATCCGCCGCCGCGATTGCGCGCGCAACGGCGGGCGTTTGCCAGTCAACGCCGGGCGGCAGCGCGTGGATCGTCCCGAACAACCAGATCGTGGTGTCCGCATCGCCCACGCGCCACAGCGCCGGATGCGCCTTGGTTTCGGGCGCTCGCGCGCACCCGCTCAGGGCCAGCGCCAGCCCGAGCGCGCACCACCGCGCGATCAATAACGGACTCGTTTGGCCACCAGATGATGTTTGGTGAGATAGGCCTGCACGCTGTCCTTGCCCGCCAAATGCCCCGCGCCGACCGCGATGAACACGGTGCCCGGCGTCTTCAGCCGGGTGTCGATCCAATCGGCCCAGCGCGCATTGCGATCGGCCAGCAGCACTTTGTAGAGGTTGGGCTGGCTGGTGAGATCGTCGTTCATCAGCTTGCTCAGGCCCTCGGCATCGCCCGCCTTCCAGCGATCGAGCATGGCGTTGATCGTCGAATCGAACGTGTCGATGTCCTTCGCGCTGGAGATGAGAAACGCGATCTGGTCGGTTTGCGGCAAATTGTGGAAATAGCCGAGCTGCTGCTCCAGCGTTTCCAACCCCGCGACTGGCTTGCCCGAGGCCTTGGCTGCGGCGTTCAGCGCGACTTCCACGCCCTCGGCGGCATTGAACCCGGATTTTTGCAGCTCGATCTGCGCGAGCGTGACCGCGGCGAACCACGGCTCGAACGTGTCGAACGCGGTTTCAGGGATGCCGAGCTTGGCCATTGCGGTGGCATAGACCTTGCGATCCTCCGCGCTCAGTTTCTGCGTCAGTGGCTTGCCCGTCGCATCGACCGCCAGCGGCCCGATCACCGCTTTGGCCTGTTCGGGGCTGGGCAACGGAATTTCGAGCACCAATTGCTCGCTCGCATCGAACGCCTTGCGCACCGCCGAATCGAACCAGCTAAGCTGCGGCTTCAGCGCGTGGATCGTGCCGAACAGATAGATCGTCGTGTCCTTGTCCTTCACCACCCACAAGGCGGGATCGGCGGGGATGGTGGGGGCAGCGGGTGCCGGGGCGGGGGTCTGCGCGATTGCGGGTGTCGCCAGCAGCAGCGCCAGCAGGGCGGATACGGTCTTGATCGTCTTCATGCACATCCCCAAACAGTGTCGCCAAGCGCGCGGCAATCCCCATATCGCGATATCGCCTCTGCGAGAATGCCTGCGCCCGCATTCATCGTTCGTGGCCGAACCGGGCCATCGTTTGGTTGATTCTCCCGCCGCGCTGCGCCAAAGCGCCGGGCGTGACACACCCGCTCAGCTTCCAACGCATGATCCTTACGCTCCATGATTATTGGAGCCAGCACGGCTGCCTGATTCTGCAGCCTTATGACATGGAGATGGGGGCAGGCACCTTTCACCCCGCGACGACGCTGCGCGCGCTCGGCCCCGAGACGTGGAACGCCGCCTTCGTCCAGCCGTGCCGCCGCCCGACCGATGGCCGTTATGGCGAGAACCCCAACCGGCTGCAGCATTATTACCAATATCAGGTGATCCTGAAGCCGAGCCCGCCTGATCTGCAGGCGCTCTATCTCGGCAGCCTCGCCGCGATCGGCATCGATCCGCTCGTCCACGACATCCGCTTCGTCGAGGATGATTGGGAAAGCCCGACGCTCGGCGCCTGGGGCCTGGGCTGGGAAGTGTGGTGCGACGGCATGGAAGTGACGCAGTTCACCTATTTCCAGCAAATGGGCGGCTATGACATGAAGCCCGTTGCGGGCGAACTGACCTACGGGCTCGAACGCCTTGCCATGTATATCCAGAACAAGGACAGCGTGTACGATCTGGCGTTCAACGACGCGGGCGTCAGCTATGGCGACGTGTTCCATGAGAATGAGGTCGAAATGTCGACCTGGAATTTCGAAGTGGCCGATACCGACAGCCTGTTCGACCAGTTCAAAAAGCATGTCGCCGAATGCGAGAATTGCCTCGGCAAGCAGTTGCCGATTCCCGCTTACGAGCAGGCGATCAAGGCCAGCCATATCTTCAACCTGTTGCAGGCGCGCGGCGTCATCTCGGTGGCGGAGCGCCAGGCTTATATGGGCCGCGTCCGCGATCTGGCGAAGGGCGCGTGCGGCGCGTGGATCGCGCACAACACCGCCAAATGGGAAGCGCGCTTCCCGGGGTGGGCGGCATGAGCAGCGCCGCAGGCATAACTGCCCTTCTTCCTCTTCTTCTCCGCGTCCTCCGCGCCTCCGCGCGAACCAATCTTCTTTTTGCGCGCAGAGGCGCAGAGGACGCGGAGATGACTCTCTTCGTGTCTTCGCGCCTTCGCGTGAACCAACGTTCTTTCTCACGCGAAGACGCGAAGACGCGAAGCCGTTGCGTTTTGGTCGCTAACGGGGCGCGCGCATGACCGACTTTTTGCTTGAGCTGCGCTCCGAGGAAATCCCCGCGCGGATGCAGGATCGTGCGCGCGAGGATCTGGCCAAACTGTTCACCGCCGAGATCGCCAAGAGCGGCCTCACCGCCAGCGAGATCGTCACTTACGCTACGCCCCGCCGCCTGACGCTGATCGCGCGCGCCCTGCCGGTCGAGACGGCGGCGGTGTCGGAAGAGACCAAAGGCCCCAAGGCCTCCGCCCCGCCGCAAGCGCTCGAAGGCTTCCTGCGCAAGACCGGCCTCACGCGCGAGCAACTGGTCGAGCGCGACGGCGTGCTGTTCGCGGTGGTGGATAAGCCGGGCCGTGCGACCACGGCGGTGCTGGCTGAAGCGATCCCCGCGATCATTCGCGCCTTCCCCTGGCCCAAGGCGATGCGCTGGGGTGCCAGCTCGACCACGATGGAATCGCTGCGCTGGGTGCGCCCGCTGCAAGGCATCGTCGCTTTGTTCGGCGATACGGTCGTGCCCGTCGAGATCGCTGGCGTACAGGCAGGCGCCGCCACCGTCGGCCATCGCTTCCACCATCCCGGCGTCATCACGATCGGATCGGCGGACGATTATGTCGAGAAGCTGCGTGCGTGCCATGTCATCGTCGACCAGGCCGAACGCCGCCAGATCATCGCGCTCGGCGCGACGATGGCGGCGCGCAAGGCGGGGCTGGAACTGGTGCAGGACGAAGGCCTGTTGACCGAGAATGCCGGCCTCACCGAATGGCCGGTGCCGCTGCTCGGGCGCTTCGACGAAGGGTTCCTCAGCGTGCCGCCGGAAGTGATCCAGCTCACCGCGCGCGTGAACCAGAAGTATTTCGTGTGCCGCGATGCGTCGGGCGCGCTGGCGAATGCGTTCGTCTGCACCGCCAATATCGATGCGGCGGATGGCGGCGCGAAGATCGTCGAGGGCAACCGCAAGGTGCTGGCGGCGCGCCTGTCCGACGCGAAGTTCTTCTACGAAACCGATTTGAAGGTGCCGCTGGAAGAGCAGGCGGCCAAGCTCGACCGGATCGTGTTCCACGAGAAATTGGGCACCGTCGCGGACAAGGTCGCGCGTATTGCGAAGCTGGCGCGGTGGTTGGTCGAGGAGGGAATCGTTCCTCCCACGGGCGTGTGTGTCGACGATGATGCCTTCCCCGGCGAAGGCCGGGGTCCAGTCGAGATGGCAGAGCTAGTCGCGGACAGTCCTTCGTCGCAGCCACCTGCGCAACTGGGCCCCGGCCTTCGCCGGGGAAGGATTGCCCAAATGGCGTTCGACGCCGCACGCCTCTGCAAGGCCGATCTCGTCACCGGCATGGTCGGCGAGTTTCCCGAATTGCAGGGCCTGATGGGCGGCTATTACGCCGCCGCGCAGGGCAAGGCTTTGGGCGAAGCCCCCCGCGTCGCCGCCGCGATCCGCGATCACTACAAGCCGGTCGGGCAGGGCGATGACGTGCCGACCGATCCGGTGACGGTGGCGGTGTCGCTGGCGGATAAGCTGGATACGTTGTTTGGCTTTTTTGCCATTGGGGAGACCCCGACAGGTTCTCGCGATCCTTTCGCGCTACGACGCGCTGCGATCGGTATCATTTCGCTTTTAACACGAAATAACCTGAGGATGCCGTATTTTCGGGTAATGTTTCCGGCAATTTCTGAGTTGGGCGTTGCAATGGGGCGGCTGCGATCGGAACAGATCCAGCGTGCTCTAAACGAATTAGGCGCGCATAGGTATTTAAGTGCTGAGGCACTTAAGACGCAGTACGACGAAGCGATTGGTCGACAAAACCCGGATCAAAGCGCGGAGATCGCGGCTCTATACGAAACAGTTATGGCGGCTCCGCAAAAAGTAGCGGATTTTCTCGCCGACCGCCTCAAAGTCCAGCAACGCGAAGCCGGTGTCCGCCACGATTTGATCGACGCGGTGTTCGCGCTCGGGGGTGAGGATGATCTCGTCCGCTTGCTCGCGCGCGTCCATGCGTTGCAGGCGTTTATCGGCACCGCTGACGGCGCGAATTTGCTCGCGGGCTATAAGCGGGCGGCGAATATTTTGAAGAAAGAGGGCGTCATCGCGGCTCCCCTCCCTGGAAGGGAGGGGCTGGGGGTGGGTCGGTCCGTGGCGAGCGGGGTGCCCGTTTCAGAGCAACCCACCCCCGACCCCTCCCTTCCAGGGAGGGGAGGCGCATACACCCCCGAACCGGCAGAGGCTGCGCTCGCGCTGGCGCTCGATTCGGCCGAACCCGCCGCCGCTGCCGCGGTGGCCCGCGAGGAATTTGAAGCGGCAATGGCAGCGCTCGCCACATTGCGTGCGCCGATCGATAGGTTCTTTGACGAAGGCGTGATCGTCAACGATCCCGTGCCCGAAAAGCGCGCCGCGCGGCTCGCCTTGCTTGATCGCGTTCGTGCTGCGGTGCACAATGTTGCAGACTTTTCCAAGATCGAGGGCTGAACGAACGCGCATTTTGCCCTAACCTTCGAAACGCCTCCCCAGCGAATACAGGTACTTAGAGGGAAGACCCATGACGCAATACGTGTATCGGTTCGGCGGCGGTGTTTCGGACGGGGGCAAGGGGGACCGCAACCTCCTCGGCGGCAAGGGCGCGAAC
Organism: Sphingomonas sp.; assembly: GCF_041661885.1. GTDB lineage: Bacteria > Pseudomonadota > Alphaproteobacteria > Sphingomonadales > Sphingomonadaceae > Sphingomonas. The sequence continues at coordinate 314,889 of NZ_JBAZTL010000001.1, forward strand.
CTGGCCGAAATGGCGGCGATTGGCCTGCCGGTGCCACCCGGCTTCACCATCTCGACCGAATTCTGCGCGGTCTATTATGATGAAGGCGGCCAATTCCCGAAGAGCCTGCGCGATGAAGTCGCCACCGGCATCGCCCATATCGAAGGCGTGACGGGCAAACGCTTCGGCAACCCGGCGGACCCGCTGCTGGTTTCGGTGCGCTCGGGCGCGCGCGCATCGATGCCCGGCATGATGGACACGGTGCTCAACCTCGGCCTCAACGACCAGACCGTCGAGGGTCTTGCCGCCACCAGCGGCGACGCGCGCTTCGCGTGGGACAGCTATCGCCGCTTCATCCAGATGTATTCTGACGTGGTGCTCGAACTCGATCATGATGCGTTCGAGGAAGCGCTGGAAATCGCCAAGGAAGATCGCGGCTATTTCCTCGATACCGATCTCACCGCCGATGACCTGCGCGGCCTCGTCGCCGAATATAAGGGGCTGGTCGCGAAGCTGTGGGGCAAGCCCTTCCCGCAGGACGTGCACGACCAATTGTGGGGCGCGGTCGGCGCGGTGTTCGGATCGTGGCAGTCGGAACGCGCCAAGGTCTATCGCCGCCTCAACGACATTCCGGCAAGCTGGGGCACCGCCGTCAACGTGCAGGCGATGGTGTTCGGCAATATGGGCGACACCTCGGCGACGGGCGTGGCCTTCACGCGCGATCCGGCGATCGGCACCAAGGCCTATTATGGCGAATTCCTCATCAACGCGCAGGGCGAGGACGTCGTCGCCGGCATCCGCACTCCGCAATATCTGACGCGCGCCGCGCGCGAGGCGGCCAATGCCAAGCCCGCATCGATGGAAGAAGCGATGCCGGTGGTGTTCGCCGAACTCGCCAAGGTGTTCGACCTGCTCGAAACGCATTACCGCGACATGCAGGACATCGAATTCACGGTGCAGCAGGGCAAATTGTGGATGCTGCAGACGCGCAATGGCAAGCGCACCGCCAAGGCCGCGCTCAAGATTGCGGTCGATATGGCGGAGGAAGGCCTCATCACCCGCGAGGAAGCGGTCGCCCGCGTCGATCCGGCAGCGCTCGATCAATTGCTGCACCCGACGCTCGACCCCAAGGCGGTGCGCGACGTGTTGACCAAGGGCCTGCCCGCCTCGCCCGGCGCGGCCTCGGGCTTTGCCGTGTTCGACAGCGATACCGCCGAGAAGCGCGCGGCAGCAGGCGAGGCGGTGATCCTGATCCGCACCGAAACCAGCCCCGAAGACATTCACGGGATGCACGCGGCCAAGGGCATCCTCACCGCGCGCGGCGGCATGACCAGCCACGCCGCCGTGGTGGCGCGCGGCATGGGGCGTCCGTGCGTGTCGGGTGCGGGCGGCATTTCGATCGACGCCAAGGCGGGCGTGATGCGCGTTGGCCTCGGGGCCGGGGCGCGCACGGTCAAGGCGGGCGACACCATCACCATCGACGGCACCACCGGCGAAGTGATGGCAGGCGAAGTGCCGACGGTGCAGCCCGAACTTTCGGGCGATTTCGCGACGCTGATGGTGTGGGCCGATGGCGTTCGTCGTCTACGCGTGCGCGCTAATGCCGAGACCCCGCTCGACGCCAAGGTCGCGCGCGACTTTGGCGCAGAGGGCATCGGCCTGTGCCGCACCGAACATATGTTCTTCGATGCCGAGCGCATCACCAACGTCCGCCAGATGATCCTGGCCGAGGACGAAGCGGGCCGCCGCGCCGCGCTCGACAAATTGCTGCCCGAACAGCGCAGCGATTTCGTGCAATTGTTCGAGGTGATGGCGGGCTTGCCGGTGACGATCCGCCTGCTCGATCCGCCGCTGCACGAATTCCTGCCGCATGAGGAAAGCGAATTTGCCGATGTCGCGGCCGCGGCGGGCGTCGCGGTGGACGTGCTCAAGCGCCGCGCCGCTGACCTGCATGAATTCAACCCGATGCTGGGGCATCGCGGCTGCCGGTTGGGCGTGACCTATCCCGAAATCTACGAGATGCAGGCGCGCGCCATCTTCGAGGCGGCGGTGCTGGTCGCGCAGAAATCGGGCGCGGCACCGATCCCCGAAGTGATGATCCCGCTGGTCGGCACGCGCCGCGAGCTGGAATTGATGAAGGCGGTGGTCGACAAGGCCGCTCAAGCGGTGTTCGCCGATACCGGCACGACGATCACTTATCATGTCGGCACGATGATCGAACTGCCGCGCGCCTGTTTGATGGCGGGCGAGATTGCCGAGGTGGGTGAATTCTTCTCCTTCGGCACCAACGATCTGACGCAGACCACGTTGGGCGTCAGCCGCGACGATGCCGCGCGCTTCCTCACCACCTATGTCGAGCGCGGCATCTATGCGCGCGATCCGTTCGTCAGCCTCGATGTCGAGGGCGTCGGGCAGTTGATCGGCATGGCGGCGGAGCGCGGGCGGGCGACTCGGCCGGGCATCAAGCTCGGCATTTGCGGCGAACATGGCGGCGATCCGGCATCGATCGCGTTTTGCGAGACGGTGGGGCTCGATTATGTCAGTGCCTCGCCCTATCGTGTGCCGATCGCACGACTGGCAGCGGCGCAGGCCGCCCTTGCAGCAAAGCCAGCGGCATGAGGTGAGGGGCATCGCATGAGGGCTTGGGCGCGCTATCTGGTCTGCGGGGTGGCAGGGGTCGCGCTCGGCCTTGGTGCTACGGCCTATGTGCTGCGCAACGCTGCGCTCGGCAACAATATCGTGATCGGGCCGTGGGCGACCGGGCGGACCTTCGGGTCTGCGGCTGCCGATCCCTATACGCGCGCGGTGGTCGCGTTGAAGGGCCTGCTCGCTTTGCCCGCGCAGGAGGCGCGCTATTACACGGCGGCGCGCGATAGTGCGGGCGCACCGCTCGAGGGGCGGTGCCGTTACCGCATTACCGGCGCGGCGCTGCCGGCGGCGTGGTGGAGCCTCACCGCTTATGACCCCGACGGTTATCTCGTCCCCAATGCCGCCGGGCGTTATTCGGTCGCGGGGGCTGCGTTCCCCGATAGCGGCAAAGCGGGCTGGACGATCCTGCTCGCCCCGACTGCGCCACCGCCGACGGAGACGGCGGCATGGTTGCCGAGCGGAGGGATTGCGCGTGTCGAGCTGACCTTGCGCACCTATCTGCCCAGCGACGGCGGATCGGGCAATCCCGGCGCGGACATCCTGCCCAAGATCACGCGGGAGGCTTGCTGATGGCACGCTGGACCGGGCCGCTTGTCACCGGCGCACTCGTCGCGGTGGCCACGTGTTATCTCGCGATCGCCTACACGCCTGACCTGTTGATGGGGGCAGCGGTCCGTCGTGTGGCGGCGGGCGGCTTCAACCGCTTCACCCATGCGCCGCTCGCCACGGCGGCCAGTCGCCAGATCGTGCGCCCCAGCCCCGATCTTGCCTATTCGGCCTGTCCTTATGATATTTCGCGGGGGTCCCTTCTGATCTACGCGGCACCGGTGGCGGCGCCGTATTGGTCGTTATCGATCTTCGATTCGCGCACCAACGCGGTGTTCGTGCGCAATGGCGATGAGGCCCGGGGTAAGCCGTTTGCGGTTGCCGTCACCCACTCTGGCCGTTCGGTGCCGCCAGGCTATCAACGGGTCGAGGTTAGCGGGGATCGCGGGATTGCGTTGGTCCGCATTCTTGTCGCAGATCGTACCGGCTTCCCACGGCTGGATGCGACGCGCCGCGCAACGGTGTGCGAACAGCGTTAGGCGATCACGGGCTCCACCGCTTCTACAGGAGGTACCGGGACAAAATGCGCCTTGTGCTCGGCATCCTGGCCCGCCCGTAGCAGCGCGGCCTGCGGGCGCCACTGCTCCCGCGCAATATAGCCAACGGGCAGTGCGAGTCGCTGCTCGAGCGCCATCTCGTCTTCTGCCGATAGTTTTTCCAGATCCCCGAATCGAACCACGCCAAGTTCCGCCAGGCGAGTCCGCAAGGGGGCATCGATCCCGCGAATGCGCGTCAATTCGTCGCGTTCGGGGCTGCCCAGCCAACCCGTAACGGCAATCTCGGGTGTGGCGGCTCCAATCGGGGCGGGTTCGGCAATGGCCGGTGCCGGAGTCATCGGCAGGGATTGTTCGACCGTTGGATGGGGTTCATTTTCCGCCTGCGGATCGGGCACATGCGCCACTTCCGCATGGGTTTCCGCCTCGGACTCGATCGCGGTTTCCGCAGCAACCGTCGCGGCGAGAGCTGCGGCTGGAGCGGGAGCAACCTCCTCCTCAGGAACGCTCGGCGCTTCTGGTTCCAGCGTTGGGGCTTCAGCCGCAGCGATGACCGGAGCTTCGAGCGCTTCCTCGGGCTCGGCAGCCGCTTCGGGAACGGGCGCCGCCGGGGCAGCCGCAGCAATCTCGTCAAGCGGTTCTGGCGGCGGGGGCAGGGGGACCGGCGCGGGGGCGGGGGCGACTGCCTCGACCGGCGTCACGACCGGGGTTGGAGCAGGCAGCGGGGGCGGCACAGCGGCGGCGCGGAGCCCGGCGATGGTTTGTTCCGCCTCCTGATGGTCGGCGCGCAACGCTTCGAGATCGGCGGTCAGGTTTGCAGCGCGAGCATGGGCGGCGCGCAAGCGATCCTCGGCCTCGTCATGATAAGCGGTGAAGCTCTCCGATTGCTCGCGCACCCGGCGCTTCCACTTTTTGGGGCTCGGCGCACTGACATAGCCCAGCAGCCACCCGCCAAGGAGCAACGCTGCAAGGACGATGAACTGTTCCGGTTGTGTGAACAGCATGACGTTGGCCCCCCGAAAGATTCGTATCGGGGGCGATCCTGCCGTTAACCACGCTTTGGAGCAAGCGTCCTCACCACCGCCGCCTCAGTGCTTGAAGGCGTCCGAAATCGAGCAGGCGGCTGGCCCCAAAATCACCACGAACAGGGTCGGCAGAATGAACAGGATCAGCGGGATCGTCATGATCGCGGGCAGGCGGGCCGCTTTCTCTTCCGCGCGCATCATGCGTTCGTTGCGGAACTCGGCGGATAGCACGCGCAGCGCAGACGCGAGCGGTGTGCCGTATTTCTCGGTCTGCACCATCGTGGTGACGACCCCCTTCACGGCATCGAGCTTGACGCGTTGCGCCAGGTTTTCGAAGGCCTGACGCCGCTCGGCAAGGAAGCCCAGTTCGATTGCCGTCAGCGTGAATTCGTCGCCAAGCTCGGGATAGGCCTTGCCCAGTTCGCGCGCGACGCGGTTGAATGCGGCATCGACGGTCAGTCCCGCTTCGGCACAGATGACCAGCAGATCGAGCGCATCGGGCAGGCCCTTCTGGATCGCTTGCGAGCGTTTGGTGATCTTGTTGTTCAGATACAGGTCGGGGGCCTTGTACGAGAGGATGAAGTTGACCGCGACCAGGCCGTAAGCCTTGAACGGCGTCCAATCCGAAAACATCTCGGTGCCATAGACCAGGTACACGCCAAACACGCCCCAGGTCAGCGGCAGGACGAGCCGCCCGAAAATGACCGCGACCGCATATTCCTTGGAGCGGATACCCGCCTGCATCAGCTTGATCTGTGCGGCTTTGACCTGGCTGTCCTGCAAGACTTTGAGCGAGGAGAGCAGCGCCTTGATGCGGTCGGTCGTCTCGTTCTTGGTGACGAGTTTCGCACGGCGCTTGGTCGAGGCGGTGATGCCCGCCTTCAACTGTTCGCGACGGTCGTTGAGCGCCTTGACCCGTTTGGTCATCGGGTCGCGCGAGGTGGTGACCGCGTAGAGCGCCAGCACCACCATGAGCGCGGCGATAGCCGCCAGCAAGGTGGCGACCGAATAAACGTCGACGCCCAGGATGACCGGGCCGTTGGGGCCGTTGAAGTTCATCGCATCAGATCTCGAAATTGACCATACGGCTCATGATGAACGCGCCGATACCCATCCAGATCAACCCGCCGCCGCCGGCGACCATGAGGCGCTGATCGACGAAGAAGTTCTGCATGTAGCTGCCGTTGATCATCCAGATCATGCCGAACACGATGAACGGCAGCGAGCCGACGATATAAGCGGATGCCTTGGATTCGGACGACATCGCCTTGATCTTGAGCTTCATCTGCCCGCGCATCCGCAGGACGGTTGCGAGGTTGGCGAGCGTTTCCGCAAGGTTGCCGCCGGTTTCGCGCTGGATTGCGATCGTAATGCAGAAAAACTGGAATTCGGGCGTGCCGAGCCGATCTGCGGTCTCCTGAAGCGCCGCGTCCAAGGTCCGCCCGATCTTCATCTTGTCGGTGATGGTTTTGAACTCGACGCCGACTGGCCCATCCACTTCCTGACCGACGACCCCAATCGTTTCGGTAATCGGCAAGCCCGAACGCAGGCCACGCACCAACAATTCGATCGCGTCGGGAAATTTTGCGGTAAACTTGGCGATGCGGCGCTTGATGAAGAAGCCGACCACCATGTGTGGGATGCCCGCACCGACAACAAGGCCGAGCAGCAAGGCGAGCAGGATCGGGAGGCCGATAATCATCAGCAACAAGGCGACACCGCCGATGATCCCCAGCGTCACCATGCCATATTGTCCGACGGTCCAGCTCTTGCCCGTCATCGCCAGGCGCTGCTTGAGCAAAGCGGGGCGCGGGATGAAGCGCATTGCGGCTGCATCCATCCGATTGCTGCGCGCCGCCGCGATGCGCCGCATCTGTGCATCGACCAGGACGTTGGCGGCTTCGCTATGGCGCGCGCGTAATGCTCCCATACGCCGGGTGCGCGCCCGCTCGGCATTGGGCCCGGCAAAGGCAAAGGCCGTCAGCATCAGCACGACCAGCGCACCTACGCCCAGCGAAAGGACCGGCATCAGTTCCATGAAGCCTATCAAGCGCTCCGCTTCGTTACGACGGCGTTTACGCGGTCGGGGTTTGCAGGGATTTTTCGGGGATCATTTCTTTTTTGCCGATCGCGAAATCATTGCCTTGAAATCGAATTTGCCCATCAAGGACGCGCCCTTGCCGGCGGCTTTCTTTTTCACCGCACTGTCGATCGGTTCGGCTGAGTCGCCCACCGCCATCAGTTTCGTCGCGAGTTCGACGATCGGTGCGATCGTCTTGGAACCCTTGCCGGCTTCGGTCAGCGGTTTGCCGAGCTTGGCCGATTGCGCGGCAAGCTTTTGGTCGAAGGGCACCAGAAAATCGATCTTGCGCTCGATCGAGCCTTCGAAATCCTTTCGGCTAATTTCGAGCTGGGCAGCCGGTTGAACGCGATTGGCGACGACCACCACTTGCGTCTGCGGTGCGTTCGACTTCATCCAGGACAGGATGCGGATCGTGTCGCGCGCCGCGGCAAGCGTCAGTTCGGTAACGATAACGGCCACCTGAATGTCCGATATGAGATGCGGATGCAGCACCAGCATGTTGCGCGGCAAATCCACCACGGTGCATTCGAACGCGGCGCGCATTTCTTCCTGCAGTTGGTAGAATGCGCCACCGTCGGTGAGAATCGGGGAATTGATCGGTGCTTCGGCTGACAGCACGGAGAGCGTCTCGCTCGATTTGACCATTGCGCGTTCGATGAACAGCCCGTCGATGCGGCTGGGGTTTTCGATCGCGTCGGTCAGGCCGCGTCCGGGCTCGAGGTCGAGCGAGAGCGCGCCGGTCCCGAAATGGACGTCGAGATCGAGCATCGCGGTCGTGCGCGCACCTTTTTCGCTCAGCACCCAGGCCACCGCCGTGGCGATGCTCGAGGCACCGACACCACCGCGCGCGCCGATAAAGGCGGTCGAGATATGCGGGCGCTCGGTGCCGGTCTCCACTGCCTTCGGCGCATTGAGAATCGCCTGGGCGTGGGTGAAGGCGTCGCGCAGCATGTCGGGGTTGAGCGGTTTGAGCAGATAATCCTGAATGCCGCTAACGATCAGGTCGCGGTACAGGCGCACGTCATTGACCTGGCCTGCCGCAATCACGACCGTGCCGGGCTCGCACACCTCCGCCAGCGCATTGATGTCGTTAAGCGGATCGCCGCTCTCCGACAAATCGACGAACAGGATTTGCGGGCTGGCCGAAACCGACAGCGATTGCACCGCGTTGCGCAGGCCGCCTTTGTTGACCTTTTCGGGGGCCCAACCCATTTCGACCGCGATTGGGCGCAGCGTTTCGGCGGCGGTTTCGTCGCAAACATAGGCCGCAAACGGATCGCGCAGGCCGATCCGTGCCGGGTTGAAGGGCGCGTTCATTGCTTGCCGGCTCCCGCTTTTTCGGTTTTCAAGACGGTGCCGCCGCCGCCGGTCGGGCTCGCCTTGCGATAGCTGTCGATCGCCTTGCCCGACGTTGCCTGATCCCCCACGCCGCTGCTCGTTTGTCCACGCACAAGGTCGGCGGGGTTGGCGACCATCGCGGCGAGATTGGCATTGATCGCGCAACCGTGGTTGGACGAAGTATTGCTTTCAAATTCGCTCGCGCCGCTGCGGCTGAAATCGGGGCAGCCCGGCACGGTTGCCTTCATCCGGCTGATTACGACGCGCGCCATACCCGCCGCAACGGGCGCGCCGGTCAGCGGGGTGTCGTCGGAAACGAGCAGGCCATAGTGCGAGACTTCGCGCGCGACATCGTCGCGTACCGCGCCGCTATTGGTGCTGGCATCCTCGATCGCGACCTGATCGCCATAACCGAGCCGCAGCGATGCCATCCACCCCGCAAGGCGCTGCGCCTCGCCTGGTGCCAGCCCGTTGGGGCTGGTCGCCACATCGATTGCGTAATCAGTGCGGCTGACCACCGGTTGGTGAACCGACTCCAGCCCGCGATTTTCGGTTCCTCCACAGGCGCTCAGTGCCAAGGCCGGGAGCAGGCCGATCGCGATCACACGGACGCGTTTGTACATGTTCATGTCCCTCAGGCCCTTAGTTGATGCTGAAGCCGGGTGCGGCGCTCGCGCCCTTCTTGGGTTTGGCAGACGGTGCCGGAACGGTGGCCGGCTCCTCGCGACGCCGGTCCGCCGGGGCCGATGGCGCGGGCGTCGGCAGAATTGGCGCCGGTGCCGCCGCGCCAAGCGTCGGCTGCGGGTTGCCTGCCGGTGCGACACTCGGCTTGGGACGGTCACCGCCGGTCTGCCCGCCGCCCAATTGCCCCAAGAACACCCGTCCAAGGTCGGTCGGGGCCTTATAACCATCGGTCGGCAGGACGATGTCGTTGGCGTTGACCGGCTTGACCAGATACGGCGTGATGACGATCACCAACTCGGTTTCGTTGCGCTGGAAGCCGTTGGACCGGAACAGGGAGCCGACGATCGGCACGTCACCAAGGCCCGGGGCCTTGGTGATCGAGTTGTTATGATCGTTCGACAGCAACCCGGCGATCATCATGCTCTGGCCGGAGCCCAGTTCCACCGATGTCTCCACGCGTCGCGTGGTCAGCCCGGGGATGACGGTGCCCGAGACCGTGACCGAACCCTGGGACGAGAGTTGCGAAACTTCGGGGCGCACCCGCAGCGAAATGCGACCGTCGGCGAGCACGGTCGGCGTGTAGGACAGGCTGACGCCATATTCCTTGAACTCGATCGAAACTGCGCCGAGCCCTTGGGCCACGGGAATTGGAAACTCGCCACCGGCAAGAAAGGAGCCAGTTTCGCCCGAAATCACCGTGATATTGGGGTTGGCGAGGGTCGAAACCTGCCCGTCACGCTCGCCCAGATCCAGCGACGAGATGAGATCGAGCCCCAGCACGCGGCCAGCCGCTCCGAGTGTCGTGGCGTTGGTGGCGGTGGTGATGAGGCTCGTCCCGGTCGAGGCGGTGGTGCCGCCAACGAAAAGGCCACCGTTGGGCGTATACTGCGTGGCAGAACTTCCTTGCCCGATCCCGAATTTGAAGCCGCTGGTCTTGTCATAGGTTGTAAGATTTACGCCGATATTCTTGACGAAGCTGCGGCTGACCTCGGCGATGCGGACTTGCAGATTGACCTGCAGCGGCGTTGCATTGCCCAGGCGCGAAAGCACCTTGGTCGCGTCGCCGACAAACGCCTGGACGAGGCGAGTCGCTTCCGCGCCATCCTCGGGATTGGCGACGGTGCCTGTCAGCAAAACCAGCCCGTTCATCGGCGTGGCCACGATGTGGGCGTTGGGCATGGCCAGCGCCAGCATCTGCTGGATCGAATCGAAATTGTTGCCGACGCGAACGGTTGCCGCATAGACGACCGCCCCCGCTTTGTTGGTGACCGACAGGGTCGTTTCCCCACCGGCCTTGCCAAAAATATAAAGCTGCGTTGGCGAGCGGACCTGCACATCGGCAATTTTGTCGTCCGCGACAAACACGTCGCTCATTGGCCGCGGCAGGGTGATGAGGCGACCACGTCCGGTGCTGAGTTGCACCACGGTGCCGGAACTGACGGTCTGTGCCGGTGCCGCGGCGGGTACGGCTGCAACGGTCGAAGCCGCAAGCGCGACCGCCAGCGACCAGCCAAGCGAGATGGACACGCTACGCATTTATTTCTTCCCCTCAACGGCGACATCCGTCACCGCATTTCCCCGCGCAACGCGGATCACCGGCCCGGACGCGGCTCCGGGAAATCCGCCTGCACCCGGCGCGCCGCCAGCCGTTGGGCCTTCGGCTGCTTTGCCAGGGACGGTACTGCGTTGAAAACGCGATACGTCCGCCCCCGTTACCATTGTCCCGCCGCCCGATGCCGGTGCGCCAGCGATGCGGGTCAGCATCGCCTTTTCGGCTTTGGGATCGTCGGGCATCGAGACGTCGCCGCTGGCGATCGCCTGTTCGAGCTCGCTGCTATTGTCGGCGATCGAGCGCAGCGACAGCGAGAGCGAGCCGAGCGTCTGCGCCACCGCGATTTGCTCGGCGATCTTCGGCGTCGCTTCGATCGTCACGTTGGAAAACGTGCGCACGACGGCCTTGCCGTCTTCCCCGACACCATTGTCGGTGCGTTGATCGGTGGCGAGCACGCGCAGGTTGCGCATGATCGTTTCGGCGGCCTTGAGCGGTGGGCCATCGCCGCCGCCTGGCACCGTCTGCGTCAAGATTAGGTCGATGCGGTCACCGGGGAAAACGAAGCCGGCGACGCTGGTCTGCGTCTGCACCGGCACGGTCACCGCGCGCATTCCCGGGCCGAGTGCGGCGGCAAGAAAGCCGCGGTCGCCCGGCTTGACCAAAGCACCCTGCGTGAGCGGCTGGCCCGCGGTGATTGCATTGCGCACCACGGTGCCGACCAGCGAGCGCGGATCGAAGCCACCCTTCTTGATGAAATAGGCGTTCTCGACCAGTTCCTTTGGCCAGGGCTGGTATTTCAGCGAAGTCGCGTCGAGGATCGTGCCGACCGGGAGCGCCTTGGTCGCGACCAGCACATCGGGGCCATTCACCACCGGTGCCATCGCGACGGCATTGGCTTGCGGTGCCGGGCTGCCGACAATCAACGATCGTGCCATGAACGCCGTGATCGCGGCAACGATCAGCGCACCCATCAGCAAAATGACCTTGCGACTATCCATCTCAGACCTTTCGGACGCGGGCCATTGAGCCCGCGTTAAGCATTCACACCAAAGTGGTTAAAAAGCGGTTCACGCAGCGCCAAAAGGGCGGCAATCGCGATCGCGACGCCGTAGGGAACCTCGATTTGCGCCGTTCGCCGGCGTAGCGCGCGTTCGACCAGCAGGATCGCGGTGAGCGCACCACCGACCAGCGACATCACGATCAACATCCATATCAACGCGATCGGATCGAGCATCCAAAGGGCAAGCGCGCCGATCATCTTGACGTCGCCGCCGCCCATCCAGCCGAAATGAAAGGCGGCGACGAACACGGCGAATACCAGCAGGGCGATGCCGAGCTGTTCGGCCATTGCCAGCCAACCGAGACTATTCGCCCACCACCATAATGGCGCGAGCAGCGCGATTGCGGCGTTCTTCCAATTGGCGATCTCGCGCGTGCGTGCGTCCTGGATCCCAGCCGAAACCAGGAGCGCCGCCAGCACCAGCAGCAGCATCGTCGACAGATTGAACCCACCCATGAGGGAAAAGCCTAGACGGCAGGCCTTTCGAAACCGTAACCATCGCACATGGTTTCCCCTCAGCTTTATCGTCGTGCGATTCCTGCGGCTGCGCGGATCACACATTGGTCCGCTCCCGACGGGTGGGCGCTGCGCCGTTTCGACTGGAAAGCGGAGGGGCGGTCGCGTGGCCGGATGCTGTTCCAGGGCGGGCGCGGCGACATTTTCGAGAAGTATCTCGAAGCGTTCGCGCATTGGCATTCGCAGGGCTGGTCGATCACGTCGTTCGATTGGCGCGGGCAGGGCGGGTCGGGGCGGTTGTCGCCCGATCCGCACGTTGGCCATGTCGAGGATTTTCAGCAATATATCGACGATTTTCGCGCCTTCTGGGCCGATTGGGTCGCGGAAGATGCGGGGCGGGACGGCGGACCGCATGTCGCATTCGGCCATTCGATGGGCGGCCACCTGCTGCTCAGGGCGCTGGTCGAGGGCGCGGCGCGACCCGATGCCGCAATCCTGATCGCGCCGATGCTGGGGCTGCACAGTCCGCTTGGTGCGACGCTCGGCGAACGGCTCGCGCGGGTGCTCGGCGGCGTCGGCAATGCGGCACGGCCAGCGTGGCGCGGGAATGAGCGCCCGGCCACCACCGAAACGCGTCAGGCACTGCTCACCAAGGACCAGGATCGCTACGAGGACGAAATCTTCTGGCAAACGAGCAAGCCCGAATTGCTATTGGGGCCGCCGAGCTGGCGCTGGGTGATCGAGGCCTTCGCTTCGACGCGGCGGCTGAGCGTCGATCCGCGTTTGAAAACGCTCGACGTGCCGCTGCTGTTCGTCGTCGCCGACGACGACAAATTGGTCGATCCCAAGGCCGCGCTGAAAATCGCGGCAAAGCTGCCGGATGCGCGGGTGGTGCGCTTCGGCAAGGAATCGGCACACGAGATTCTGCGCGAGGCGGATGCGGTGCGCAATCGCGCGATTGGCGAGATTGACATCTTCCTGTCGTCGCGGGCGCAGAGGTAACGCCGTGACGCACTATGACGTGGCGATCGTCGGTGCCGGGATTGCGGGCGCAAGCCTTGCCGCCGCGATTGCGCCCCACGCTTCGGTGGTGATGCTGGAGGCGGAGGACCTGCCCGGCTACCACGCCACCGGGCGCTCGGCAGCGTTCTGGTCGGAAACCTATGGTGGCCCCGGTGTGCAACCGTTGACCACCGCTTCGGGCACTGTGTTGCGCGAAGGCGGCTTTCTGGCCGATCTCGGTTCGCTCCATATCGGGCGTGCCGAGGATGCGGACCGGATCGACGGTTTCCTGGAGGAATTTGCAGGCAGCAGCGTGGCGCTGCAACGGGTCGATCCGCGCGCCTATATTCCGGGCTTGCGGCCCGACTGGACGCTGGGCGTGCTGGAGGCGAGCAGCACCTATATCGACGTCGCGGCGCTCCACGCGCACTATCTCGCACAAGCGCGGCAAAGCGGGGTGAAGCTGTTGCTGTCCGCGCCGCTGCAGCGCGCGGCCCACACCGGTGGTCGCTGGCAAATGGAGACAGGCGCGGGGCCGGTGTCGGCGACGATTCTGGTCAATGCCGCGGGTGCCTGGGCCGATGCGGTTGCGGAAATGGCAGGGGTCGCGCCGATCGGCATCGCTGCCTATCGTCGCACCGTCGTGCAACTCGCGACCAACCCGACGGCCCCCGATGCGCTGCCGCATATCGCCGACATTTCGGGGCAATTCTATTTCAAGCCCGAGGCCGGGGGGCGGTTGTGGCTCAGCCCGCACGACGAGACTCCGGCCACGCCCGGCGATGCCCAGCCCGAGGAAATCGATGTCGCGATCGCGATCGACCGGTTCGAACACGTCGTCGATTGGCAGATAACGCGCGTTGAACGGCGTTGGGCGGGCCTGCGCAGCTTCGCGCCGGATCGCTTGCCGGTTTATGGTTTTGCGCCCGATTCGCCGGGCTTCTTCTGGTGTGCGGGGCAGGGCGGCTTCGGCATTCAGACCGCGCCCGCCGCCGCCGCGCTGGCCGCATCGATCCTGCTTGGTCGCGCGGCCGATGCCAGCGTCGCCGCGATTGACCCTACCCGCTATGCACCCAGCCGCTTCGCGGTGCTGGCGTAACGAAATCGTGGCCGCTATCGTTGCGGCACCGACAAACCCGGGAGGTTCGAATGGCCCATAAATTCGTGATCGAACAGAATAAGGCTGGCGAATATGTCGCCAAGTTCAAATACAATAGTGACCTGATCTGGTGGACCGAGGGCTATTCGAGCAAGGCTGGCGCCAGGAACGCGATCGAATCGGTGCTGAAGAACGGTCCGGGCGCGCCTGTCGAAGAGGCTTAAACGCGCCTGCCAGCGGCCATCGCGGCATCGCTCGCCAGCCGGTCTGCGCGTTCGTTGTCGGGGTGGCCGGCATGGCCTTTGACCCACGTCCATTCGACACGGTGCGGTTTCGCCGCGTCGAGCAGCGCCTGCCACAGATCGGCATTCTTCACCGGCTGGCGCGCGGCGGTCTTCCAGCCGTTCTTTTGCCAGCCTTTGATCCACTTGGTCAGCCCGTCCATCACATAGCGACTGTCGGTTGACAGCATGACATGGCAGGGGCGCTTCAGCGCGTTCAGCCCCTCGATCGCCGCCATCAATTCCATGCGGTTGTTGGTGGTCAGCGCTTCACCGCCCGACAGCTCTTTCTCGGTGCCGCCTGCGCGAATCAGCGCGCCCCAGCCACCCGGGCCGGGATTGCCCTTGCAGGCACCATCGGTGGCGATTTCGACTTTGGTAAGCTCTTTTACGGTCGCGGTCATCGCGTCCGCTTAATCAGCTCCGGCGCATAATGCGAGAGTCGCCGGACATAAGCGAGCGGGTCCTTGCGCGTGACGAGCGCGTCGGCGGGGGTGTTGAGCCAGTCCCACGCGCGCGAAAGCGCGAAGCGGATGCAGGCCCCGCTGGCAAGCGTCGGGAACACCGCCTGCTCAACCGATGACAACGGAAAGCGCTGCGCATAGCCAGCGATCAGCGCGTCGCCGATGGCAGGGTCGTACTGCGCGCCGCTGGCATCGAACGCCCAGGCGCTGTGCATGATCGCGAGATCGTACACGCGCAGGTCGGTACAGGCGAAATAGAAATCGATCAGCCCGGATACGGCGTCGCCGCGCATCAGCACATTGTCGGGGAAAAGATCGGCATGGATCGTTACCGTGTCGAGCGTCGCCCGGGGCCACGCGCCAACCACCCGGTCGATTGCGTAGCCAAGATCGTCATACAATCCAGGCGCGATGTCATCGAGGCTGCGCCCGCAACGCTCGAACAGCGGAGCCCAGCTATCGACCCCCATCGAATTGGCGCGAGTCTGGGGGAAGTCGGCAAGGGCGGCGTGCATGTCGGCCATCGCCGTACCTGCGGCGTGCGCTTGTGCTGCGGTCGGATGCGATACCGACACGCCCGACAGGAATTTGATGAGGCAGGCGGGGCGCCCTTCGAGTATTTGAATGGCAGTGCCGCTACGGTCCTTGATCGCGGGCGGTACGGGGTTGCCGTGCGCCGCGAGATGATCGAGCAGCGCCATGAAATAGGGCAAATCGCCGCTATCGACGCGCTTTTCGTACAGCGTGAGGATGAAGCGGCCGGTGGTCGTATCGACCAGGTAGTTGGTGTTTTCGACGCCTTCCGCGATTCCCTTGGCGGACACCAGCTCGCCCACGTCATAGCGCGCTAGGAAGCCGGCCAGTACTTCGGCCGATACAGGGGTGTACACGGCCATCGTTCAGACCGGAACTTCGAGGCCGCGAGGCAGTTTGAACGAGATCGTCTCGCGCTTCGTTTCCACTTCTCGCTCGGTCACCGCGAATCGCTCGCCAAGCCGCTCGACCAGTTCGCGGACCAGCACTTCGGGCGCGGATGCGCCTGCGGTAATGCCAAGCGTGTTGACGCCGTCGAGAAACGCCCAGTCGAGTTCTGCCGCGCGCTGGATGAGGCGGGCGGGCGTGCCCTCGCGTTCGGCCACTTCGACCAGGCGCACAGAATTGGAGGAGTTTGGCGCGCCGATCACCAGCAGCGCATCGCACGCATGGGCAATCGCCTTGACCGCGCCCTGCCGGTTGGCAGTGGCGTAGCAAATGTCCTCGCCACGCGGCCCCTGAATCGAGGGGAAACGACGCCGCAACGTGGCGACAACCTCGGCAGTGTCATCCAGCGACAGCGTGGTCTGGGTCAGGAATGCCAGATTGTCCGGGTTCGCCGGCATATAAGCTTCGGCATCCGCGACGGTTTCGACCAACGACATCGCCCCTTCGGGCACTTGTCCGAAAGTGCCGATCACCTCGGGATGCCCGACATGGCCAACGAACACGATATGCCGTCCGAGTTCGACCAGACGTTCGGCCTGACGGTGAACCTTGGACACCAGCGGGCAGGTCGCATCGAAAAAGGCGAGGCCCCGTTCCGCCGCCTTGTTCGGCACCGCTTTGGGCACGCCATGCGCGGAAAAGACGACGGGCACACCATCGGGCACGTCATCGAGTTCCTCGGCGAACACGGCCCCCTTGTCGCGCAACATGTCGACGACGAAGCGGTTGTGGACGATTTCGTGCCGGACATAGACTGGCGCGCCATATTTGGCGATCGCCAGCTCCACGATCTGAATGGCACGGTCGACCCCGGCGCAGAAGCCGCGCGGGGCGGCGATGATAAGGTCGAGTTTTGGCTTTGGAGCGGTCAACATCTCGCTGGAAGCCTACGCGATTGCTTGCGCGGGCGATAGCCGGTTCCTATGGTGCCGCCGCGCCTGCGCGATAAATCCTAACGCAGGCGGTCCCTTTTGCATGATAAGGTGCGTGACCCCGTGACATTCCGGAAATCAGCCATCGCCGCTCTCTCGCTTCCCGTGTTCGCGGCGGTCTTGCTCGGCGGATGTCGGCACACCGGGGACCTTGACGAAACCGGCGGCATCACGGCTGTGCGGACCGCTTGCCCCAGCGTGGCGATTCCGGCGGACACGGGCGACATCACCTTGTTCGACCCCGCGACCAGCCATGACGCGACCGCGCTCGACGTGACGGCGGTGCTGACCAAGGTTCGCTCGACCTGCGCCGACGCCGGAGACGACATTCTTACGACGGTCACCTTCTCGGTCGAAGCGCGGCGACTGCGCACCGATGGCGCGCGCGATGTGACCTTGCCCTATTTTGTCACCGTGTTGCAGGGCGGCAGTGCCGTTATCGCCAAGCGTATCGGCCACGTCACCTTGCATTTCGAGCCGGGCCAGCCGCGCGCCGCCGCGCAGGGCACC
Source organism: Sphingomonas sp. (assembly GCF_041661885.1). Taxonomy (GTDB): domain Bacteria; phylum Pseudomonadota; class Alphaproteobacteria; order Sphingomonadales; family Sphingomonadaceae; genus Sphingomonas. Next base: position 332,084 of record NZ_JBAZTL010000001.1, read on the forward strand.
GGGTCTGCCACGGTTTCGCGCGCTGCGGCGACTCTCCCTGATGATGTGCGCAAGAAGTTGCTGGAGAAGCGTCGGGCCGGAGGGGAAGATGCTGCGGTCGATCCGCTCAGCCGTCCCGAGGTCCGCCAGGCAGTGTTGCGCTCAACCTTTGAGGCGCTGGTTGGCTTTCAGCTCACCAACGAGCAGTTGAAATATAACGCCACACGCTGATTGTGGAGGCGGTTGTGGCAAAGGGTCGTTGACTCGCTTGCTGCGCCGCGTCAAACCGAACAGGTCGATCGCGGGCAACCGCGATAGGCACGCGCGGGAGAGCGTCCGGGATGCCGTTTTGCGGTAGCCTGGACCGCCGAAGGAGCAACCGCCCCGGAATCTCTCAGGCAACCGGACCGCGCGGGCTTGTCGACACTCTGGAAAGCGCACTCGCCTTGGGCGGCGTGCCACCGAAGGGGTAAGCTTGCGGCATCTGCGGCAAGTCAAAGCTCTCAGGTATCCGTGACAGAGGGGGCGGCGGATCACAGACGCTACGGCGTCATGCTATGCCGTAGACCTCGCACGGAAGGCCGACATGAGCGACACTGAAACGCTGGACGAAATCGCGATCGAGACGTTGCCGCTCGATGCCTGGCACCGCGCGCATGGCGGGCGGATGGTGCCGTTCGCGGGCTATGAGATGCCGGTGCAATATGAAGGCATCATGGCCGAGCATCTGTGGGTGCGCGAATCGGCTGGGTTGTTCGACGTCAGCCATATGGGCCAGTTGCTGTTCCGCTCCGACGAAGGGGCTGATCTGGTCGCGGCGCTCGAAGCGGTGTTGCCCGCCGACATTGCCGGGCTGGGCGAGGGCAAGCAGCGTTATTCGCTGCTGCTGGCCGAAGATGGCGGCATCCTTGACGATCTGATGGTCACCCGGCTGCCCGAGGCCAATCCGTTCGACATTCAGGGCTATTACATGGTCGTCAACGGCGCGACCAAGATCGACGATATCGCGCATCTGCTCGAATATCTGCCCGACGACATCGCGCTCAACCACATGGAAGATCAGGCACTGCTCGCGCTACAGGGGCCCAAGGCGGTCGATGCGCTGGCGCGGCTGGTGCCGGGCGTCGAAGCTTTGGTGTTCATGACGGCGGGAGCGTTCGAGTGGAATGGCGTTCCTTTGTGGATCAGCCGTTCGGGCTATACCGGCGAGGATGGCTTCGAGATTTCGGTGCCCGCCGAGAATGTCGAGGCGTTGGCCGATGCGCTGACCGCCGAGCCCGAAGTCAAGCCGATCGGCCTTGGCGCGCGCGATTCGCTGCGGCTTGAGGCCGGCTTGCCGCTTTACGGCCATGACCTTGACCCCGAAACGACGCCAATCCAGGCCGATCTCGGCTTTGCGCTATCGAAGCGCCGCCGCGAGGCGGGCGACTTCATGGGGGCAGCACGCATCCTGGCCGAGCGCGAAAACGGCGCGATCATCAAGCGCGTCGGGCTGATGGTTGGCGGCCGCCAGCCGGTGCGCGAAGGTGCTGCTGTGCTCGATGCGCAGGGTTCCGAAGTCGGTCGCGTCACCTCGGGCGGATTCGCGCCGAGCGTCGGTGCGCCGATCGCAATGGCTTATGTGCCGACCGCGCTTGCGGTTCCCGGCACGACGATCCAACTCGCGCAACGCGGCAAGGTCCATCAAGCGACCGTAACCGCGATGCCGTTTATTCCCCACCGCTACGTCCGCACAGGAGGCAAGTGATGAGCCGTTATTTTACCGAAGATCATGAATGGGTTGATGTCGATGGCGATATCGGCATCGTTGGCATTACCGAATATGCGCAGAGCCAGCTTGGCGACATCGTGTTCGTCGATGTACCCGAAGAGGGCAAGGAATTGGCCAAGGGCGATGAAGCCGCGGTCGTCGAATCGGTCAAGGCTGCGTCGGATGTCTATTCGCCCGTGTCGGGCACGGTGATCGACGGCAACGCCGCGCTCGCCGACACGCCGGGCCTCGTCAATGAAGACCCCGAGGGCGATGGCTGGTTCTTCAAGCTGACGCTGAGCGACACCGATGAGCTGAACGAGCTGATGGATGAAGTCGCCTATCAGGCATTCGTCTCGAAGCTGTGATCTCCTTCTCCCCTCCCGCCGTGCGGGAGGGGCTGGGGGAGGGCGTTTTGCTCACCGCCAAGCTTTGTCATTCCCTCCCCCAACCCCTCCCGCACGCGGGAGGGGGGAGATTTCGAAATGCGTTACCTACCCCTGACTCAGTCCGACCGCGAGGCGATGCTCGGCGTGATCGGTGCCGCCTCGATCGACGATCTGTTCGTCGACGTGCCCGAAGCCGCTCGCCTCGACGGGCCGATCCACGATTTGCCGATGCACGCCAGCGAAATGGCGGTCGAACGCCACATGAGCGCGTTAGCGCGAAAGAATCTGACGGCGGGGGAAGTGCCCTTTTTCCTCGGCTGCGGGGCCTATCGCCACCATGTGCCGGCCTCGGTCGATCACTTGATCCAGCGCGGCGAGTTCCTGACGGCCTACACGCCGTACCAGCCCGAAATCGCGCAGGGCACGCTGCAAATGCTGTTCGAGTTTCAGACGCAGGTTGCGCGGCTGCTCGGCACCGATGTGGCGAACGCGTCGATGTATGACGGCTCGACCGCGTGCTGGGAAGCGATCGGCATGGCCCGGCGCATCACCAAGCGCGGCAAGGCGATCCTGTCGTCGGGGCTGCACCCGCATTATGTTTCCGTCGCCAAGACGATGGCGAAGTACACCGGCGATGTGCTCGAGACCGCCAGCCCGACACTCACAGCGGATACCGATCTCGAATCGCTGATCGGGGCGATCGACAAGGACACGTCGTGCGTCGTCGTGCAATATCCCGACATTCTCGGGCGCATCGCCGATCTGAAGCCGCTGGCGGACGCGTGCCACGCCAACAAGGCGCTGCTGATCGCGGTGGTGACCGAGCCGGTCGCACTGGGCGCGATCAAGTCTCCCGGCGAAATGGATGCCGATATCGTCGTGGGCGAGGGGCAGTCGCTTGGCGTCGGGCTTCAGTTTGGCGGGCCCTATGTCGGCCTGTTCGGCTGCAAGGAAAAGTACGTGCGCCAGATGCCGGGGCGGTTGTGCGGCGAGACGCTCGATGCCGATGGCCGCCGCGGCTTCGTGCTGACGCTGTCGACGCGCGAGCAGCATATCCGCCGCGAAAAGGCGACGTCGAACATCTGCACCAATTCCGGCCTGTGTGCGCTGGCCTTCTCGATCCACATGACGCTGCTGGGCGAAAAGGGGCTGCGGACGCTGGCGAGCGTCAACCATCATGGTGCAGTTGCCGCCGCCGAGCGGCTCGCAAGGGTGCCGGGCGTCGAACTGGTCACCACCGCCTTCTTCAATGAATTTACGCTGAAACTGCCGGTCGAGGCACGTCCGGTCGTGCGCATGCTTGCCGATCGTGGGATCCTGGCCGGGGTATCGCTCGGGCGATTGTATCCGGGCGAGCAAGGCCTCGCCAACGGGCTGGTCGTCGCGGTGACCGAGACGACGTCGGCAGAGGATGTGGAAACGCTGGCCGCCGCGCTTGAGGAGATCCTGGCATGAGCATCAACGCAAGCGGATGGCGCCCCGAAGCGCCCGTCGCCGGGGGCAAGGCATCGCCGACCGTCACCGGCAACAAGGGATTGATGCTGGAAGAGGCGCTGATCTTCGAGATCGGCGATTGCGAGACCACGGGGGTTGATTTCACGGGTGTTGGTGCTCCAGCGCAGGCAGGAGCCCAGGGTTCCGGGGACGACGCGGGTAACTCTGGCTTCCTGCTTTCGCAGGAAAACAAGCTCGCCGGCCTGTTCCGCGATGCCGCAATCGGTCTGCCCGGCCTGTCGGAGCCCGAAGCGGTGCGCCATTACACGCGCCTCAGCCGCCAGAATTACGGCATCGACCTCGGTTTTTTCCCGCTCGGTTCGTGCACGATGAAGCACAATCCGCGCCTTAACGAGAAGATGGCGCGGCTGCCCGGCTTTGCCGACATCCATCCGCTCCAGCCGGTCGATACCGTGCAGGGGGCGCTGGGCGTCATCAATGAACTGGCGGTGTGGCTCATCAAGCTGACCGGCATGTATGGCATAGCGATGAGCCCCAAGGCGGGCGCCCACGGCGAACTGTGCGGCATCTTGTGCATCAAGGCGGCGCTGGAGGCGCGCGGCGAGGGGCACCGCAAGGTCGTGCTTGTGCCCGAGAGCGCCCACGGCACCAACCCGGCGACGGCGGCTTTCGCGGGCTTCACGGTGGAGGATATCCCCGCCACCGCCGAAGGGCGCGTCGATACGGCGGCACTCAAGGCACGGTTAGGCCCCGATGTCGCGGCGGTGATGATTACCAACCCCAACACCTGCGGCCTGTTCGAACGCGACATGAAAGCGATTTCGGACGCGGTCCACGGCGTCGGCGCCTATGTTTATTGCGACGGGGCCAATTTCAACGCGATCGTCGGTCGCGTGCGGCCGGGTGACCTTGGCATCGACGCGATGCACATCAATTTGCACAAGACCTTCTCCACCCCGCATGGCGGCGGTGGCCCCGGCTCGGGCCCGGTGGTGCTGTCGGAAGCGTTGGCTCCCTTCGGTCCGTTGCCCTTCACCGCGCGCTACGCCGATGGCCATATCGCGCTGATCGAGGAAGAAACGGCGGGCGACGAACACCCACACACCTTCGGGCGCATGACCGCGTTTCACGGTCAGATGGGCATGTTCACCCGCGCGCTGACCTATATCCTCAGCCACGGCGCGGACGGGTTGCGACAGGTGGCGGAGGATGCCGTGCTCAACGCCAATTACATCCTGCGTAGCCTTGAACAGACGCTGGAGGCGCCCTTCGGGTCGTCGGGACCCTGTATGCACGAGGCGTTGTTCTCTGACGAAGGCCTTGCCGACGGCTTCTCGACGATCGACGTTGCCAAGGGGCTGATCGACGAGGGTTTCCACCCGATGACGATGTACTTCCCGCTGGTCGTCCACGGTGCGATGCTGATCGAGCCGACCGAGACCGAATCGAAGGCCGCGCTAGATCAGTTCATCGCCGCTTTGCGCTCGGTCGCCGAGCGCGCCAAGGCGGGCGACATCAGCCTCAAGAGCGCGCCGCATTTCGCGCCGCGCAGCCGCCTTGATGAAACACTGGCGGCGCGCAAGCCGGTGCTGGTATGGAAGGAGCCGGGACTCGCTCAAGCAGCGGAATAACGGGGTAATTTCATGCCGCTACACGACACGCAATCGCACGGGATTTTGCAATATGCGGTCCCGATTGCGACCTTCCTCGTCGTGTTCGCCTTGCGCGCCGCGCGCTTGTTGGCGGCTGCGCGCGCGTGACCGCCCCCAAATTGTGGATTCCGGGCGAGGCGGACGGCGAAACGCGGCGACATGCCCCGGCGACGCTGCGCAACCGCGTGGCGATCGCCGATATGCTGCGCCAAACGCTGCCGCCTGTCGGCATCGTGCTGGAGGTGGCGAGCGGATCGGGTGAACATGCCGCCTATTTCGCGCAGGAATTTCCGGCACTGCGGTGGCAACCAAGCGACCCAGACGCGGATGCGCGCCGCTCGATCACGGCATGGTGCGAGGGAATCGACAATGTCCTGTCGCCGCTCGCACTCGACGCGGCGGCAAGCGCATGGCCGATCACCCGCGCCGATGCCGTGCTGTGCATCAACATGGTCCATATCAGCCCGTGGGATGCGACGCTCGGCTTGTTGTCGGGCGCGGCGGGGCTGTTACCGGCGGGTGGGGCGCTGATCCTGTACGGCCCGTTTGTGCAAGCGGATGTGCCGACCGCGCCGAGCAACCTGACCTTCGACGAAACGTTGAAAGCGCGCGATTCGCGCTGGGGCCTGCGATCGGTCGAGGCCGTCGCATCGGCAGCGACGCTCTTCACGCTTGAGCAGTGCGCGCCCATGCCCGCCAACAACCTGTTGCTGGTGTTTCGCCGGCGTTAGGCGCTCACCGCTTCGGTGGTCACCGGGCGCCGCCGCACCTGTTCGCGCCAGACGATGTAGAGCCCGCTCGCCACGATGACCGGCGCGCCGATGACGGTGCCCCAGCCGGGCAATGTACCGAACAAGAGCCAGCCATAGAGCGTGCCCCAAAACAGGCTCGAATAATCCATCGGAATCACGGTCGACACCGGCGCGTGGCGTACCGCGGCGGTCAGCGCCAGTTGCGCAAGCCCGCCAATCAGCCCGACGCCAACCAGAATGGCCCAGGTCAACGCGTCGTGCTGTTGAAAGTTGAGAAGATAAGCGATGCCGAGCGGCGGAATCGATAGCACCGAGAACCAGAACACCGTCGTGAGCGCGCTTTCGGTACGTCCGATCTGGCGCAGCAGGATCGCGACCAGCGCAACGAACATCGCCGCAACAAGGCCGACCACCGCGCCGCCAAGCGGCAATGCGCCCGTACCCGGCTGGGTGACGATCAACACCCCGATAAAGCCTACGATGACCGCCGCCCAGCGGTGGATGCCGACGTGCTCGCCGAGGACCAGGGCACCGAGGAGCGTGCCGAAGATGGGCACGGTAAACTGCAACGTGGTCGCATCGGCCAGCGGTAACAGCAGCACCGCGCCGAAGGTGGCGACCATGCCGACAAGGCCAACGGCGGTCCGCCGCACATGCGCCCCGAATCGCAGCGTCCGCAGCGACGAAACGCCGGGGCCGGTCAGCACGATTCCGAAAATCAGCACCGCCGCCCATGCCTGACGGAAGAACATCGTTTCGACGAGGTTCGCCCCGCGATTTTCGGCGAGTTTGATCAGCGCGCTCATCGTCGCAAGGCCAGCAACGGCGATCAACCGCAGGGCGAGGCCGAGCATGACGCGCTCATGGATATGGTCTGATGCTGTTTCGACGGGGGGCGGGGCGGCGGCTTCGGCGATCGTTTGTCTCCTGATTGCGGATCGGTTCATGGCGTCGCGCGTCCCATGACACAAGCGTGGGGGTGACGCGCGCTTCGCCAGTCGCTATCCGCACGGCCATGATAAAACGCGCACTCCCCGTCACCCGTGAGGCCGATTTCTCGGCCTGGTATCAGTCCGTCATCGCAGAAGCCGACCTTGCCGAGGAATCGGGTGTGCGCGGCTGCATGGTCATCCGGCCGTGGGGCTATGGCATTTGGGAGCGGATCCAGCGTTTGCTCGACGATCGCATCAAGGCGACGGGCCATGAGAATTGCTATTTCCCGCTGTTCATCCCGCTTTCTTATTTCGAGAAGGAAGCGGAGCATGTCGAAGGTTTCGCCAAGGAAATGGCGGTCGTCACGCATCACCGGTTGAAGGCGGATGGCAAGGGTGGGTTGATCCCCGATCCCGAGGCGAAGCTCGAGGAACCGCTCGTCGTGCGCCCGACCTCTGAAATGGTGATCGGCGCAGCCTTTGCCCGCTGGGTGCAATCGTGGCGCGATTTGCCGGTGCTCATCAACCAATGGGCCAATGTGGTTCGCTGGGAAATGCGCACACGCATGTTCCTGCGCACCAGCGAATTTCTGTGGCAGGAAGGCCATACTGCGCACGCCTCGGCTGAAGAGGCGCGCGAGGAAACGCTCAAGATGCTTGAGGTCTATCGTTCCTTTTCGGAGGATTGCCTTGCGCTGCCGGTGGTCGCAGGGGAAAAGCCCGAGAACGAGCGTTTCCCCGGTGCGGTCGCGACCTACAGCATCGAAGCGATGATGCAGGACGGCAAGGCGCTGCAGGCGGGCACGAGCCATTTCCTCGGCACCAATTTCGCGTCGGCGCAGAACATCCGCTTCCAGAACGACCAGGGTGAATTTGTCCTCGCCAATACGACAAGCTGGGGCGTATCGACGCGGATGATCGGCGGCGTCATCATGGTCCACGGCGATGATGATGGCCTGCGCGTGCCGCCGCGCATCGCGCCGTGGCAGATCGTGATCGTACCGATGCTGCGCGACCAGCCCGAGGATGCGGCGATCGTCGAGTATTGCAAGGCGTTGCAGGCCGAACTGGCCAGCCAATCAGCGCTGGGCGAGCCGGTACGCGCGCTGCTCGACCTCAAATTCGGCAAGGCGGCCACGAAGCGTTGGGGCTGGGTCAAGAAGGGCGCACCGATCGTGATCGAGGTCGGTGGGCGCGATGTGGCTGGCGGCAATGTTTCGGTGATCCGCCGCGACCGGCTGTACCGTGACGACGGGAAGCTTGACAGCGCGGTGGTGGCGCGGGCCGATTTCGTCAGCGAAGCCGCCGCACTGCTGGAGGATATTCAGGCCGGGCTGCATAGCGAAGCGCGCGCGCGCCTGGAGGCGAGCATTGTGCCGGCTGCGGATTTTGCGGCAATCGAGGCGCATTTCGGGGAGGGGGTTAAGAACCCTGGTTGGCTGGAAGTGCAATGGTCGCGGCCGACGGGTGACGCACTTGATGCGGTGGTTGAACGGCTCAAAGCGCTCAAGCTCACCATCCGCAATGCACCGATGGCACAGACGGCACTGGACGGCGTGTGCGTGTTCACAGGCGCGCAAGCCGTCGAACGCGTACTGATCGGTCGGGCTTATTAGCGCGCGTCACGGCAGGTCTCGTTCGTTAGTTTTCGATGTCCTGAATGCTCTCAACGCAAGTCTGGGCGCAGGCTGCCGAGACGGCGCGGTTGCAACCTTTGCCCAAAATATCGTTAACGCGGCATGATATTGGATTCCTCCCTTTCAAATCGTCAGATTGTCGGTAAGAGAGGGATTGGAGGTCGGGGGGCCTTTTTATGAGGTCCAATGTTTAGTTTTGAGAACCGCGGGTTGGGACTGCGGCGGATTCGTAAGGGCGGGATAGCCCCCGGCCAAAGAATCTTGGTTTGTGGTGCGCACCGGAGCGGGACGACGTTGCTCGGGCACTTATTGGGTGCGGATCGAGAAAGCCTGCAATTGACCGAGCCTTTTCAACCGCTGGTCGGGGTGGAAGGGGTCGATAGATGGTATATCGCGGCGGATAAGTCCGGCGAGCGCTGGAACCCGTTTATCGATCGGCTCATCTCGGGCAGTGCGATTGCTTTTGCTTCGCGGGATGGTGTTCGGCCTTCGTTATGGGCGCGTTTCAAGGGAACTCCGCGCTCCCGCGAATATGCTGCGGTTCAGCGGAAACCACCCGCCCGCCTGGTTATCAAGGATCCGTTTCTGTCGCTTTCGGCGCAGTATCTCGTGCGTCGACACCATTTTCAGGTGGTGTTTGCCGTCAAGCACCCTGCGGCTTTTTTGTTGTCGCTGCGGCGGGTCGGGTGGGATCGGACGGTGCCGCTCGATGATCTGGTCGAGCAAGGGGTGATTGACGCCGCACAACGCGATGCAGCGCAGGACCCGGTATCGCAAGCAGCGCTGCTATGGAATGTGGTCAATCGCCATGCGCTGGCGACCGCGCGGGATCTTCCGGAAAATGTGTCGATTTGGTCGCATGAACGGTTCTGCGCCGATCCTGATCGTGAAATGGCGCAACTAACCCAGGCGCTTGGGATCACATATAGCGAACCTATGCAGGACGAAGTGTCGCGCGCGACGCGGGGTGATGTCGTCACGCCGCCGATGGAGACCATCCATGCGCTGGTGCGCAATTCCGCAGCGATGGCGGGGGACTGGCGCGCGCGTTTGCCAAAGGCGGAGCAAGAGGAATTGCGCGAACGCTGCGGGGCCGTCTATCACGAGCTGGTCGGCACCGTTTGGTGAGGGGCGGGAAGCCGCTGCGCACGCAGCGGCTTGGCGGCCTGGATTGACGGGAATGCCAACCGCGCCAGGTCGGTAAATTTCAGTCTTTGGTAAGGCCGGGCGCGAAACGCGCACCGACATGCGCTTGCCCGCGCGCCTCGGCGAGTTTTACCTGGCGGTGGCGCTCGGCATAGCTGGCGCGCGCCTGTGCATCGCGCGTGGCGTGGCAAGCGGGGCAGGCGACGCCTTCCTCGTACAGCGGTGAGGCGCGATCGGCTGGGCTGACCGGCATACGGCAGGCGCGGCACAGTTCATGGGTGCCGAGCGCAAGGCCGTGGCCGACCGCGACACGCTCGTCGAACACGAAGCATTCGCCGTGCCAGCGGCTTTCGGCTTGCGGCACCTCTTCGAGATATTTCAGGATGCCGCCTTCGAGGTGGAAAACGTCGTCCAGCCCCTCGGCCTTGAGGAAGGCGGTCGATTTTTCGCAGCGAATGCCGCCGGTGCAGAACATTGCGACCTTCTTGCCCTCCAGTTCGGCGCGGTGTTCGCGCACCCAGGCGGGGAAATCGCGGAAGCTCTCGGTCGCCGGGTCGATCGCGCGGGCGAAGGTGCCGACCTTCACCTCATAGGCGTTGCGCGTGTCGATCACCACCGTATCGGGATCATCGATCAGCGCGTTCCAGTCGGCAGGTTTCACATAATGGCCGACGCCTGCCAGCGGATCGACATCGGGTTCCCCCATCGTCACGATCTCGCGCTTGAGGCGGACCTTCAGGCGGTGGAACGGCATCGTCTCGGCATGGCTGTATTTGACGACGATTTCGGCGCAATCGGGCAGCGTGCGGATGTGCGCGATGACGGCGGCGATGCCCGTTTCGGACCCGGCGATCGTACCGTTGATGCCCTCGCGCGCGAGCAGCAACGTACCCTTGATCGCTTGCGCCTCGCACAAAGCGAGCAGCGGCGCGCGGATGGCAGCGGGATCGGGGAAGCGGGCGAAGCGGTAGAGCGCGGCGACGGTGATGGGGGGGAGGGCATGTGTCATGACGCCGCCCCTCTAAAAGGTTTCATCGACGAGGGAAACCGCCCCTCCGTTCGCCTTGGGCCGGTCGAAGAACTCTCACCACAAGCGCTCGAGCGCGAGCAGAGGGCTTCGACAAGCTCAGCCCGAACGGAAGGGCGGGGCGTTTTACGCCGTCTTGAGCGACTGCATGTCGATGGCGAAGCGATACTTCACGGCGCTCTATCGTTCCCGCCTGCGGCCGGGAAAGTTGCCGTCCACCAGCGCTCGACCTGCGCGCGCTCGACCTCGGTCAGATGCAGCCCCAATTTGGTGCGGCGGAGCAGGACGTCGTCGGTGCTGCGCGCCCATTCGCGGTCGTGCAGCCAGCGCGCCTCAACCTCGGTGAGCCCGCCGCCGAGATCGGCTCCGAGCGCAGCCTCGCTGTCGATGCGGTCGAGCATTTCGGTCAGGCGCGACCCGTAAGCGTGGGCCATCCGCTCCGACCGCGCGTCGCCCAGAAACGGCCACCTCGCGCGGACTTGCGCCAGGAATTGCGCGAAGTCGGGGATCGCGCCGCCGGGAAATACCCGCGTCCGCGTCACCGGATGCGCGGTGAAGCCCATCGGCGCGGCGAGCTTGCCCAACGCCTCTTCGGCGAGATGGCGCGCGGTGGTGATCTTGCCGCCGAAAATGGAGAGCAAGGTCGGGCCGTTGGTGTCGAGTTCGAGCACGTAATCGCGCGTGACGGCTTTCGCCTCGTTCGCGCCGTCATCATAAAGCGGGCGCACGCCCGACCAGGTCGAGGTGACGTCGGCGGGGCTGATCTGCCGGACGAAATGGCGGTTCACCGCCTCGCAGAGATAAGCGATCTCATCCGCGTCGATCTGCGCGTCTTCGGGGGCATCGACCGGAATGTCGGTGGTGCCGATCTCGGTAAAGGCCCCCTGATAGGGGATGGCGAAGACGATGCGGCCATCGGGCTGTTGCAGGATATAGGCGTGGTCGCCCTCGAACAGGCGCGGCACGACGATGTGGCTACCCTTGACCAGCCGCACGCCCGAGGCAGCGTTGACGCCGAGCCGCCCGAGCAACTGATGCACCCACGGCCCGGCGGCATTGACCAGCGCGCGGGCGGTAACAGCGCGCCCGTCGGATAACGTGGCGTGCCAGACATCGCCCGCGCGCCGCGCCGACTCGAGCGCGGTGCCGACCGCGATCTCGGCGCCATTGGCGGCGGCATCGACCGCGTTGAGCACGGTCAGGCGCGAATCGTCCACGAACGCATCCGAATAGACGAAGCCCTTGTCCGCACCCTTGAGCGGCGCGGTGAAGGCGGTGTCGCTCCGCCGCAGGCCGCGCGAGCGCGCCAGCGTCATCCTGCCGCCAAGAAAATCATAGAGATAGAGGCCGAGCCGCACCATCCACCACGGCCGCAGCGCATTCTCGTGCGGCAGGACGAAGCGCAGCGGATGGATGATGTGCGGCGCGGCCTTCACCAACCGCTCGCGCTCGCGCAGCGCCTCGGCGACGAGCTTGAACTCGTAATATTCGAGATAGCGCAGCCCGCCGTGGATCAGCTTGGTCGAGGCCGAGGAGGTGTGCGCCGCGAGATCGTCGCGCTCGACCAGGAGGATTTTGAGGCCGAGCAGGCTGGCCTCGCGCGCGATCGCGCAGCCGTTGATACCGCCGCCGACGATGAGGAGATCGTATGTCACCGCTGTCCTGTATCGCACTCGCGCGGCGGATGCGACCGGGTTTGCGGGGCGGTTGGTGGCGGCTACGCGGTTGCGAAAAATTTCGCGAAACGGGCGGGGAGGGCGGGAGCGATGACCGGACCGAGCGACCTTGGCTGTCCACACCCACACGCCACCCTCGCGACTCAGTTGACCCCGCCGCGAACCCACTGTATGCGCACCTCCGCTTGACCGGGGCTTGCTCCGGGACAGTGCTTGAACATTGCTGGATGCATTCCAGGGCCCAGGGGGTGGTTTCACGCCCAATGGCCCTTTTTGTATTCCCCATTTTGTTCCGGGGGGGCGTGATGGCTCCAGCAAAGTAACCAACAGTCAAGGTGAAGAGATTCAATGCCGACGATCAACCAGTTGGTCCGCAAGGGCCGCGATCCGCAGAAGGCCAAGTCCAAGGTCCCTGCTATGGAGCAGAACCCGCAGAAGCGTGGCGTTTGCACCCGCGTCTATACGACGACCCCGAAGAAGCCGAACTCCGCACTGCGCAAGGTGGCCAAGGTCCGCCTGACCAACAGCCGCGAAGTCATCAGCTACATCCCCGGTGAGGGCCATAACCTGCAGGAGCACTCGGTCGTGCTGATCCGCGGCGGTCGCGTTCGCGATCTTCCCGGTGTGCGCTACCACGTTCTGCGCGGCGTGCTCGATACACAGGGTGTGAAGGACCGTCGCCAGTCGCGTTCCAAGTACGGCGCCAAGCGTCCGAAGTGATCGGGCATTCGCCCGATCATCCCGGCTAACCGCCGGGATCCAGAATCAAAAGTAAGCCCCGGACGGGTTCCGGACCAGGCTGAAGAGTAAAAGGAATTCCGAAATGGCACGTCGTCGTCGCCCAGAAAAGCGTATCATCCTCCCCGATCCTAAGTACGGTGATGAGGTCCTCTCGAAGTTCATGAATTCGGTGATGCTTGACGGCAAAAAGTCCGTCGCGGAACTGATCGTGTACGGCGCGATGGAAACCGTCGAAGCCCGTGCGAAGAAGGATCCCGTCGCGGTGTTCCATGACGCGCTCACCAACGTGAAGCCCGGCATCGAAGTCCGCAGCCGCCGCGTCGGCGGTGCGACCTATCAGGTCCCGGTCGAAGTGCGCCCCGAGCGCGCCCAGGCGCTGGCGATCCGCTGGCTGATCGCCGCTGCGCGTGCGCGCTCGGAGAACACCATGTCGGCACGCCTGTCGGGCGAGCTGATGGATGCCGCCAACAACCGCGGCAACGCCGTCAAGAAGCGCGAAGACACGCACCGCATGGCCGAGGCCAACCGCGCCTTCTCGCACTACCGCTGGTAAGCTGGCGCTCGCTGCAATCGTAACCTATATCGTGGGGAGCTGGACCAACCGGCTCCCCACATCGCTAAGGAAGCACTGACATGGCCCGCAGCCATCCGCTCGAACGCTATCGCAACATCGGCATCATGGCGCACATCGACGCCGGCAAGACGACGACGACCGAGCGCATTCTTTATTACACCGGCAAGTCCTACAAGATCGGCGAAGTGCATGAAGGCACCGCGACGATGGACTGGATGGAGCAGGAGCAGGAGCGCGGGATCACGATCACGTCGGCTGCTACGACGTGCAAGTGGCGCGCCAGCGAAGGCAAGGGCGAAGAGCACCTCATCAACATCATCGACACCCCCGGGCACGTCGACTTCACGATCGAAGTCGAGCGTTCGCTGCGCGTGCTCGATGGCGCGGTTGCGTGCTTCGACGGCGTTGCCGGCGTGGAGCCGCAGTCGGAAACCGTCTGGCGCCAGGCTGAAAAGTACAAAGTGCCGCGCATGTGCTTCGTCAACAAGCTCGATCGCACCGGCGCCGATTTCTATTTCTGCGTTCAGTCGATCATCGATCGTCTGGGTGCGCGTCCGGCCGTGCTGTATTTGCCGATCGGCATGGAAGGCGACTTCAAGGGTCTGGTCGACCTGGTCGAGAACCGCGCGATCATCTGGCTCGAAGAGAGCCTGGGCGCGAAGTTCACCTATACCGACATTCCGGCGGACCTCGCCGAAAAGGCCGCGAAGTATCGCAGCGACCTGATCGAAATGGCGGTCGAGCAGGACGACGCCCTGATGGAGGCGTATCTTGAGGGCAACGAGCCGAGCACGGCCGACCTCAAGAAGCTGATCCGCAAGGGCACGCTCAACTTCTCGTTCGTGCCGGTCGTTTGCGGTTCGGCGTTCAAGAACAAGGGCGTTCAGCCCCTGCTCGACGCCGTCGTCGACTATCTGCCGTCGCCGCTCGACGTTCCCGCCATTCAGGGCCTCAAGGTCGATGGCGTGACCCCGGACGAGCGTCCGTCTTCGGACGAAGTGCCGTTCTCGGCGCTGGCGTTCAAGATCATGAACGATCCGTTCGTCGGCACGCTGACCTTCGCGCGCATCTATTCGGGCAAGCTCGAAACCGCGTCGCAGGTTATGAACTCGGTCAAGGACAAGAAGGAAAAGGTCGGTCGTATGCTGCTGATGCATGCGAACGAGCGTGAGGACATCCAGGTGGCCTATGCAGGCGACATCGTCGCTCTCGCAGGCCTCAAGGACACCACGACCGGCGACACGCTGTGCGCGCTGAACGCTCCGATCATCCTCGAGCGGATGGAATTCCCCGAGCCCGTGATCGAGCTGTCGGTGGAACCCAAAACCAAGGCCGACCAGGAGAAGATGGGCGTTGCGCTCAATCGCCTCGCACGCGAAGATCCGTCGTTCCGCGTTTCGTCGGACGCCGAATCGGGCCAGACCATCATCAAGGGCATGGGCGAGCTCCATCTCGAAATTCTGGTCGATCGCATGAAGCGCGAATTCAAGGTCGAGGCCAATGTCGGCGCGCCGCAGGTGGCGTATCGCGAATATCTCGCCAAGCCGGTCGACGTGGATTATACGCACAAGAAGCAGTCGGGTGGTACGGGCCAGTTCGGTCGCGTGAAGGTCAAGGTCACGCCGGGTGAGCGCGGTTCGGGCATCATCTTCAAGGACGAGATCAAGGGCGGTAATATTCCGAAGGAATATATCCCGGCGATCGAAAAGGGCTTCCGTGAGACGGCAGCTACCGGCTCGCTGGTCGGTTTCCCGATCATCGATTTCGAAATCCTCGTTTATGACGGTTCCTACCATGACGTCGACTCGTCGGCGCTGGCGTTTGAAATCTGTGCCCGTGGCGCAATGCGTGAAGTCGCGCAGAAGGCCGGCATCAAGCTGCTCGAGCCGATCATGAAGGTCGAGGTCATCACGCCTGAGGATTATCTGGGGGACGTGATTGGCGACATGAACAGCCGTCGTGGCCAGATCCAGGGCACCGACACGCGCGGCAACGCGCAGTCGGTGGACGCAATGGTCCCGCTGGCGAACATGTTCGGCTATGTGAACGCGCTGCGCTCGTTCACCCAGGGCCGCGCGAACTACTCGATGCAGTTCTCGCATTACGAAGAAGTGCCTGCCAACGTTGCCGACGAAGTGAAGGCGAAGCTGGCCTAAGACGCGAAACCTGGTGTCGGTGATCGGCGCTAGGGCTGGCGTAACCTGAAAACTCCCGCTATGGGGCCCCCTTCGCGTGGCGCTGTGGCGAACCGAAAACGATCAATAAGGTAGGAAAAATGGCAAAAGCAAAGTTCGAGCGGACCAAGCCGCACCTCAACATCGGCACGATCGGCCACGTCGATCACGGCAAGACCTCGCTCACGGCTGCGATCACCAAGGTGCTCGCGGAAACCGGCGGTGCGACGTTCACCAGCTATGCCAACATCGACAAGGCTCCCGAAGAGCGCGAGCGCGGCATCACCATCTCGACCGCACACGTCGAGTATGAGACGCTGGCACGCCACTATGCGCACGTCGATTGCCCGGGCCACGCCGACTATGTGAAGAACATGATCACCGGCGCGGCGCAGATGGACGGCGCGATCCTCGTTGTTTCGGCAACCGACGGCCCGATGCCGCAGACCCGCGAGCACATCCTGCTCGCACGCCAGGTCGGCGTGCCGACGATGGTCGTGTTCATGAACAAGGTCGATCTGGTCGACGACGCCGAGATCCTCGAACTCGTCGAGCTGGAAATCCGCGAACTGCTCTCGTCGTATGACTTCGACGGCGACAACATCCCGGTCATCCAGGGTTCGGCTGTTGCGGCGCTCAACGACGTCACGCCTGAGATCGGCCATGATGCCGTCCTCAAGCTGATGGAAGCCGTCGACACGTACCTGCCGCAGCCCGAGCGTCCGCTCGACAAGCCGTTCATGATGCCGATCGAAGACGTGTTCTCGATCTCGGGTCGTGGTACGGTCGTTACCGGTCGCGTCGAGACCGGCGTCGTCAAGGTTGGCGAAGAAGTCGAGATCGTCGGCATCAACGACACTCGCAAGACCACCGTCACGGGCGTCGAAATGTTCCGCAAGCTGCTCGACCAGGGCCAGGCAGGCGACAACATCGGCGCGCTGATCCGCGGCGTTGGCCGTGAAGAAGTTGAGCGTGGCCAGGTTCTCTGCAAGCCCGGCTCGATCAAGCCGCACACCGACTTCCAGTCGGAAGTGTACGTGCTGTCGAAGGACGAAGGTGGCCGTCACACGCCGTTCTTCGCCAACTATCGTCCGCAGTTCTACTTCCGTACCACGGACGTTACCGGCACCGTCGAGCTGCCTGAGGGCACCGAAATGGTCATGCCTGGCGACAACATCGCGCTTGGCGTGAAGCTGATCGCACCGATCGCTATGGACGTTGGTCAGCGCTTCACGATCCGCGAAGGCGGTCGTACCGTTGGTTCGGGCATCGTCTCGGGCATTTCGGCCTAAGCGCTCCAAGAAAAGTGCGGCCCGCGTCTCCAAAGGGAGGCGCGGGCTGTTGCTATTTTATGGAGGCCCCTGTACGGGCGCTCCTCCAGTTTTGATTTCAAACAGCAAGAGCCCCACCACGGGGCCCGCTCTTTCGCATCGGTAGGGACTATGGACAGCAATATCCGCATCCGCCTCAAGGCGTTCGATCATCGCGTGCTCGATCAGGCGACCGGCGACATCGCCGACACCGCGCGCCGCACCGGCGCTCTCATCCGTGGTCCCATTCCGTTGCCGACGCGCATCGAGAAGTTCACCGTGAACCGCGGCCCGCACATCGACAAGAAGTCGCGCGAGCAGTTCGAAGTCCGCACGTACAAGCGTATGCTCGACATCGTGCAGCCGACCCCGCAAACGGTCGATGCGCTGATGAAGCTCGACCTCGCCGCAGGCGTTGACGTCGAGATCAAGCTCGCGTAATAGCGCGCCTCCACGAGATTCGGTGAGGCCTTCGGGTGCCACCAAATAGACGGGATACCGCCGGGCTTGCCCGGGTCTGCGTCCCCCGACACGCTCCACCGCCAACGCGGGGAGCACCAGCCCGGGTCGGGGCGGCAGTATAAAATACGTGTTTGGGCTGACCGGGTTCCCGCCAAAGTAATACTTTGGCGGGGCCCACGTACGCACCCTTCGGAATGGTCCGAGGGGTGCCTCTGCATTGAATGGAGCATTGATCATGCGCACTGGCGTGATCGCGAAAAAGATGGGGATGACCCGCTGGTTCCAGGAAGACGGGCGCCATGTGCCCGTCACCGTCCTGGCGCTGGAAAATCTGCAAGTTGTGGCCGTTCGCGAGGCCGATCGTGATGGGTATGTCGCAGTCCAGTTGGGCGCGGGTGCCGCAAAAGCAAAGAACGTTGCCAAGCCGCAGCGTGGCCATTTCGGCAAGGCCGAAGTTGAGCCCAAGGCGAAGCTCGCCGAATTCCGCGTGAGCGAAGATGCGCTGCTCGAAGTCGGCGCAACCATCTCGGCCGACCATTATGTCGCTGGCCAGATCGTCGATATCCAGGGTGTGACCCAGGGTAAGGGCTTCCAGGGCGGTATGAAGCGTTGGGGCTTCGGCGGTCTGCGCGCGACGCACGGCGTTTCGGTCTCGCACCGTTCGCTGGGTTCGACCGGTCAGCGCCAGGATCCGGGCAAGGTCTTCAAGAACAAGAAGATGGCCGGGCACATGGGCGACAAGAACCGCACCCAGCAAAATCTCGAAATCGTTTCGACCGACGTCGAGCGTGGCCTGATCTTCGTCAAGGGTTCGGTCCCTGGCTCGAAGGGTGGCTGGCTGCTCGTCAAGGATTCGGTGAAGGTCGCGCGTCACGCCGATGCGCCATATCCCGCCGGCCTGAAGCAGGTCGCCAACAACAACGACACCGCTCCCGCCGAGACGCCTGTTGACGTCGCGACCGTGGACGCGACCGACGGCCAGGAGGGCTGAACATGAAGGTCAAGGTTCAATCCTTCGCCGACACCGCTGCTGCGGACATTGAGCTCAACGATGAGGTCTTCGGCCTCGATCCGCGCGCCGACATTCTGCACCGCGTTGTCACCTGGCAGCTCGAAAAGCGTCGCGCGACCGCGAGCGGCACGCGTGAGCGTGCTGACGTTGCTCGTACCGGCAAGAAGTTCGGTCGCCAGAAGGGCGGCGGTACGGCACGTCACGGCGATCGCCGCGCTCCGATCTTCGTCGGCGGTGGTAAGGCGCACGGTCAGCGCACCCGCGACTTCAATCCGGGTCTGAACAAGAAGGTTCGCGCGCTCGGTCTGAAGATGGCGCTGTCGAGCCACGCTCAGGCGGGCACGCTGGTTGTCATGGACAGCCTGACGGTCGCCGAGAGCAAGACCAAGACGCTGATCGCGGACTGGGCAAAGCTAGGTACGGGCAAGACCGCGCTCGTCATTGACGGCGCAGCGGTCGAGACCAGCTTCGCGCTGGCAGCGGGCAACCTGCACACGATCAACGTGATGCCGGCTGCCGGTGCCAACGTCTATGACATCCTTAAGCACGACACGCTGGTCCTGACCCGCGCTGCCGTCGAAATGCTGGAGGCGCGCTTCAATGGCTAAGCAGAAAGTCGCGATCGACGCGCGTCATTATGACGTGATCGTCGCACCGCACATCACCGAAAAGGCCACTTTGCTCAGCGAGCATAACGCGGTCGTCTTCAAGGTCACCAACGACGCGACCAAGCCGCAGATCAAGGCTGCGGTCGAGGCGCTGTTCGACGTGACCGTCCTGGGCGTCAACACGATCGTCCAGAAGGGCAAGACCAAGAAGTGGAAGGGCGCGCCCTACACCCGCTCCGACATCAAGAAGGCGATCGTGACGTTGAAGGACGGCCAGTCCATCGACGTGACGACGGGGATCTGATCCGATGGCATTGAAGCATTATAATCCGACCAGCCCGGCACGACGCGGTCTCATCCTCGTCGACCGTTCCGGCCTGCACAAGGGCGGCCCCGTCAAGGCGCTGACCGAAGGCAAGCGCAAGACCGGTGGGCGCAACAACAAGGGCCACGTGACCTCGCGCGGCATCGCCGGCGGCCACAAGCAGCGCTACCGCATCATCGACTTCAAGCGCCGTAACTGGGGCGTCGATGGCGTGGTCGAGCGTATCGAATACGATCCCAATCGCACCGCCTTCATCGCGCTGATCAATTATGGTCAGACCGCCGATGGCAAGGAAAACCTGGCCTACATCATCGCGCCGCAGCGCCTCGCCGTTGGCGACAAGGTGATCGCGGACAAGAAGACCGACGTGAAGCCGGGCAATGCGATGGAGCTGGGCCAGATGCCGGTTGGCACGATCGTCCACAACGTCGAGATGAAGCCGGGCAAGGGCGGTCAGCTCGCACGGTCGGCCGGCACCTATGTGCAGGTCGTCGGTCGCGACAAGGGCATGGTCATGGTCCGCCTCAACTCGGGCGAGCAGCGTTACATCCACGCCAATTGCATGGCGACGGTTGGCGCGGTTTCGAACCCCGACAACGGCAACACCAACCTCGCCAAGGCGGGTCGCAATCGCTGGTTGGGCATCCGCCCGCTGACGCGCGGCGTCGCCAAGAACCCGGTCGACCATCCGCACGGCGGTGGTGAAGGCCGGACCTCGGGCGGCCGTCATCCGGTTACCCCGTGGGGCAAGCCGACCAAGGGTGCGCGCACCCGTCATAACAAGGCGACGGACAAGATGATTATCCGCAGCCGTCACGCCAAGAAGAAGGGCTAAACGATGGCTCGTTCCGTCTGGAAGGGTCCGTTCGTGGACCTTCACCTGCTGAAGAAGGCAGAAACCGCGCAGGAAACCAACGCGCGTGGTGCGATCAAGACCTGGTCGCGCCGCTCGACGATCCTGCCGCAGTTCGTTGGCCTGACCTTCAGCGTCTATAACGGCCGCAAGTTCGTGCCGGTTTCTGTCAACGAGGACATGGTGGGCATGAAGCTCGGCGAGTTCGCGCCGACGCGCTATTTCCCCGGCCATGCCGCGGACAAGAAGGGCAAGCGCTAATGGCTAAGGCAAAAGCTCCCCGCCGCGTGGCGGATAACGAGGCGCTGTCGGTCGGCACGCAGATCCGTGGTTCCGCGCAGAAGCTCGGCCTCGTCGCGGCATTGATCCGTGGCAAGAAGGTCGGCGATGCGATGAACATCCTGCAGTTCTCGACCAAGGGCATGGCGGTTGACGCGCGCAAGGTGCTGGCGTCCGCCATCGCCAACGCCGAGAACAACCACAATCTCGACGTCGACTCGCTCGTCGTCGCAGAAGCTTCGGTTGGCAAGTCGATCGTGATGAAGCGCTTCGCGACCCGCGGTCGTGGCAAGTCGACGCGCATCCTCAAGCCGTTCAGCCGTCTGCGCATCGTCGTGCGCGAGCAGGAAGAAGCATAATGGGTCAGAAATCGAACCCGATCGGTCTGCGCCTGCAGATCAACCGCACCTGGGATAGCCGCTGGTATGCCGAGGGCGCCGATTACGGCCGTCTTCTGCTCGAAGATCTCAAGATGCGTGCGTACATCCTGAAGACGCTGCCGCAGGCTGCGATCTCCAAGGTGGTCATCGACCGTCCGGCCAAGCTGTGCCGCGTTTCGATCTTCGCGGCCCGTCCCGGTGTCATCATCGGCAAGAAGGGTGCGGACATCGAAAAGCTGCGCCGTACGCTCGGCAAGATGACGACGTCCGACGTCAGCCTGAACATCGTCGAAATCCGCAAGCCGGAAGTCGACAGCAAGCTGGTTGCACAGGGCATCGCCGATCAGCTCGAGCGTCGTATCGCTTTCCGCCGCGCCATGAAGCGTGCGGTGCAGTCGGCGATGCGTCTGGGCGCCGAGGGCATCCGGATCAACTGCGGTGGCCGTCTTGGCGGCGCCGAGATCGCACGGTCGGAATGGTATCGCGAAGGTCGCGTGCCGCTCCACACGCTGCGCGCCAACGTTGATTACGCTGAAGCGACTGCACACACGGCTTATGGCGTGTGCGGCGTGAAGGTCTGGATCTTCAAGGGCGAAATCCTGGGTCATGACCCGATGGCGACCGACCGGCTGATGATGGAAGCACAGACTTCCGGCGTCCGGCCTGATCCGCGCCGCTAAGGAATAGATCATGCTGCAACCGAAAAAGACCAAGTTCCGCAAGGCCTTCAAGGGCCGCATCCACGGCGACGCCAAGGGTGGCACCACGCTCAACTTTGGGTCCTATGGCCTGAAGGCGATGGAGCCGGATCGTCTCACCGCACGCCAGATCGAGGCGGCTCGCCGCGCGATCACGCGACACATCAAGCGCCAGGGCCGTTTGTGGATCCGCGTTTTCCCGGACGTTCCCGTCTCGGGCAAGCCCGCTGAAGTCCGCATGGGTAAGGGCAAGGGGTCGCCGGAATATTGGGCAGCCCGCGTCAAGCCCGGCCGCATCCTGTTCGAACTGGACGGCGTTCCTGGCGACATCGCGGCAATGGCGTTCAGCCGTGCAGCGATGAAGCTGCCGATCAAGGTGAAGGTCGTTGCCCGTCTCGGCGACACCTCGCATCTGGGAGTTGCATAACATGGCGAAGATCGACACGCGTCGCTCCGATCTCAAGGCGAAAACCGAGGACCAGTTGGGCGAGGAGCTCGGCAACCTGAAGCGCGAGGCGTTCAACCTCCGTTTCCAGGCCGCGACCAACCAGCTCGAAAAGCCGAGCCGGGTCAAGGAAGTCCGTCGCGACATCGCTCGCATCAAGACCCTGCAGTCCGCGCGTTCGCGCGACACTGCGGCAAAGTAAGGATTTAGACATGCCAAAGCGCGTGCTGACGGGGCTGATCGTCTCCGACAAGGGCGACAAGACGGTGGTCGTGAACGTGGAGCGTAAGGTCAAGCACGCGCTCTATGGCAAGATCATCCGCCGTACGAAGAAGTATCATGCCCATGATGAGGGCAATGAGTTCAAGCAGGGTGAGACCGTGCGGATCGAAGAGACCGCGCCGATTTCCAAGCTGAAGACCTGGAAGGTGATCGATCGGGTCAACACCCACGCGACGCCCGACCGGGTCGACGTCGACGCATAAGAGCGTCGGAAATTTCCCCGTTCACCCTGAGCTTGTCGAAGGGTGGTTTCCGCAGGCGACCGGGTCGCAAGCGGGGAAGGGGCTTCGACAGGCTCAGCCCGAACGGGTTGGCTTGATAGTTAGAGGCGGGGTCCGGTCGGTATCGGCCCCAGATGAGAAGGAAGCGGATCTATGATCCAGATGCAATCCAATCTCGAGGTCGCTGACAACAGCGGCGCGAAGCGGGTTATGTGCATCAAGGTGCTTGGCGGGTCCAAGCGTCGTGTTGCAGGCGTTGGCGACATCATCGTCGTCAGCGTGAAGGAGGCCGCACCGCGCGGCCGCGTGAAGAAGGGCGACGTGCACCGCGCCGTCATCGTGCGTACGGCGAAGGACATTCGCCGGGCCGATGGTTCGGTGATCCGCTTCGATTCGAACGCAGCCGTGCTGGTCAACAAGAATGAGGAGCCGATCGGCACCCGTATCTTTGGCCCAGTGGTTCGCGAACTGCGCGGCAAGAAGCACATGAAGATCATCAGTCTCGCGCCGGAGGTGCTGTAATGGCGACCGCAAAGATCAAGAAGGGCGACCGCGTCATCGTTCTGTCCGGCAAGGACAAGGGCAAGACCGGTGAAGTTACGCTGGCACTCCCCAAAGACGGCAAGGTCGTCGTTGCGGGCGTCAACGTGGCGGTCCGTCACACCAAGCCGAGCCAGGGTGACCCGCAGGGTGGCCTGAAGCGCGCCGAAGCGCCGCTGCACGTCTCCAAGGTCGCGCACGTGACCGCCGACGGCAAGCCTACGCGCGTTCGTTTCGAGACCCAGGACGGCAAGAAGGTCCGTGTTGCGGTCAAGACCGGAGACAAGATCGATGGCTGATGCAGCTTACAAGCCCCGGATGAAGGGCATCTACGACGACAAGGTCGTCGCAGCGATGACCGAGAAGTTCGGCTACAAGAACGCAATGGAAGTTCCGCGCATCGACAAGATCGTGCTGAACATGGGCGTTGGCGAAGCCACGCAGGACAAGAAGAAGGTCGACCAGGCCTTTGGCGAAATGGAATTGATCGCAGGGCAGAAGCCCGTCGTGACCAAGGCCAAGAAGTCGATCGCACAGTTCAAGCTGCGCGAGGGTATGCCGATCGGTGTGAAGGTTACCCTTCGCCGTGAGCGCATGTACGAATTCCTGGACCGTTTCATCACGATCGCGCTTCCCCGCGTTCGCGATTTCCGCGGGCTCAACCCCAAATCGTTCGACGGACGCGGCAACTATGCCTGCGGCCTGAAGGAGCAATTGGTGTTCCCGGAAATCAGCTATGACCGGATCGACAAGATCCGCGGCCTGGACGTGATCGTGGCGACCACGGCGAAGACCGACGACGAAGCGCGCGAGTTGCTCCGTCTGTTCGGCTTCCCGTTCCCGATCGAAGACGCTGACACCGAAAAGAAGGCGGCATAAGATGGCGAAGGTAAGTTCTGTCAACAAGAACGAGCGTCGCAAGATGCTGGTCAAGAAGTATGCGCCCAAGTACGCGGCACTGAAGGCGATTGCCGCCGACACGACGCTCAGCGACGGTGAGCGGATCGAAGCCCGTCTGAAGATGGCCGAGATCCCCCGCAACGGGAACCCGACGCGCATCCGCAACCGCTGCGAGCTGACCGGTCGTCCGCGCGCATATTATCGCAAGTTCCGCCTCTGCCGTATTCAGCTTCGCGATCTGGCCAACAAGGGCCTGATCCCGGGCGTTACGAAGTCGAGCTGGTAAGGATCAACAGATGGCATTGACCGATCCCCTGGGTGATATGCTCACCCGCATCCGCAACGGCCAGCGCGCGCGCAAGGACTCCGTCCTGACGCCGGGCTCCAAGCTGCGGGCCCGCGTGCTCGACGTGCTCCAGCGCGAGGGCTACATTCGTGGCTACACCGAAGAGCAGATGGGCCCTGCGGCCGGCATCCGCATCGAGCTGAAGTATTTCGAAGGCCAGCCCGCGATCAAGCACGTCGCGCGCGTGTCCAAGCCTGGCCGTCGCGTCTATTCGGCTTCGACCGAACTGCCGCGCGTCATGAATGGCCTTGGCATCACGATCGTCTCCACGCCTCGCGGCGTTCTGTCCGACGCCGAAGCGCGCGAACAGAATGTCGGCGGCGAAGTCCTCGCGGAGGTGTTCTGATGAGCCGCATCGGTAAAAAGCCGGTCACGATCCCGAGCGGCGTGACCGCGACGATCGAAGACCAGCAGCTCAGCGTGAAGGGGCCCAAGGGCACCCTCGCCATGCCGCTGCGCGAAGAGATCAGCTATGTGCTTGAAGAGGGCGGCATCGCCGTCAACCCGGCCAATGAGACCAAGCGCGCTCGCGCGTTCTGGGGCATGCAGCGTACGCTGGTGCAGAACCTCATCACCGGCGTGTCGGACGGCTTCACCAAGAAGCTGCTGATCAACGGCGTGGGCTACCGCGCTGCAATTCAGGGCAAGACGCTGAACCTCAAGCTCGGCTACAGCCACGACGTCAACATCGACGTGCCGGAAGGGATTGAAGTCAAGACCCCGGACAACACGACGGTCGAGATTTCGGGTTCCGACAAGCAGAAGGTCGGCCAGTTGGCCGCTGAAATCCGTCGCTGGCGCAAGCCCGAGCCGTATAAGGGCAAGGGCATCAAGTACGACGGCGAGTTCATCTTCCGCAAGGAAGGGAAGAAGAAGTAATGTCGACCAAGGGTATGTCTCTCTTCGAGAAGCGGCGCCGCCGCAACCGCACCGCGCTCCGTGCGCGTGGATCGGGCCGTCCGCGGCTGTCGATCCATCGCTCGGGCCGCCACATCTATGCGCAGATCATCGACGACGCGCAGGGCGTGACGATCGCCGCCGCTTCGACGCTGGAAAAGGACGTGCGCGACACGTCCGGCGCCAACATCGACGCTGCGACGGCTGTCGGCACCCGCATCGCCGAGGCCTGCAAGGCTGCTGGCGTCACGCAGGTCGTGTTCGATCGCGGTGGCTTCCTGTTCCACGGTCGCGTCAAGGCGTTGGCGACTGCCGCGCGTGAAGCCGGATTGGAGTTCTAATTATGGCTGACGACAACATCCCAACCGAAGCTTCGGCAGCTCCCGAAGGTGCTGCTGCTCCCGACGCGCGGGGTCCGCGCGGCGGTCGTGGTCGCGGTGGTCCCGGCGGTGGTCGCGACAATCGTGGTGGCCGTGACAACCGTGGCGGTCGCGACAATCGCGGTCGTGGCGGACCCGGTGCCGATGACGGCGGCGAAGAGCTGATCGAGAAGCTGGTTCACATCAACCGCGTCTCGAAGACGGTCAAGGGCGGTAAGCGCTTCGGCTTTGCAGCTTTGGTCGTCGTGGGCGACGGCAAGGGCCGTGTCGGCTTCGGTCATGGCAAGGCACGCGAAGTGCCGGAAGCCATTTCCAAGGCGACGGCTGCTGCCAAGAAGGCAATGGTCCGCGTTCCGCTGAAGGAAGGTCGCACGCTGCATCATGACGGTAACGGTCACTTCGGTGCCGGTCTCGTCACGCTGCGCTCGGCACCGCAGGGAACGGGCATCATTGCCGGTGGCCCGATGCGCGCCGTGTTCGAATCGCTCGGCGTTGCCGACGTGGTGACCAAGTCGGTCGGTACGTCCAACCCGTACAACATGATCCGTGCGACCTTCGAGGCGCTGACCAGCCAGGTGAGCCCGAAGTCGGTTGCGCAGCGTCGTGGCAAGAAGATCGCCGATCTGCTCGGCCGTGGTGGTGCGGAAGCACCCCAGGCTGAAGCCGAAGCGATCGTGGAGTAAACGATCATGGCAACCATCAAGATCACGCAGACCGGTTCGCCGATCCGCCGCGAGAAGGACCAGCGCGCAACGCTGATCGGTCTCGGCCTCAACAAGATGCACCGCACGCGCGAGCTGCAGGACACGCCCGAAGTTCGTGGCATGATCCGCAAGGTCGCGCACATGGTGAAGATCGAGGCGTAAGCTATCGCCCCTCTCCCGACAGGGGGAGAGGGACAAGATATAGACAAATCCGGGGCAGGGGGCTAACGGCCCCCTTCCTCATTTATCCAGCGCGACAAAAGCGAAAGCGAGTGCACACATGAAACTCAATGATCTCCGTGACAACGCCGGTGCGCGTAAGTCCAAAATGCGTGTCGGCCGTGGCATCGGTTCGGGCAAGGGCAAGACCGCAGGCCGCGGCCAGAAGGGCCAAAAGAGCCGCGAGGGCGTTTCCATTGCCGGCTTCGAAGGCGGCCAGATGCCGCTGCACATGCGGTTGCCGAAGCGTGGCTTCAACAACATCTTCGCCAAGGATTATGCCGAAGTGAACCTCGGTGCGATCCAGGTTGCGGTTGACGCAGGCAAGATCGAAGCTGGCGCGACGCTCGATCACAACGCGCTGAAGGCCGCTGGCCTCGCGCGCGGTGGCAAGGACGGCGTCCGTCTGCTCGGCAAGGGCGAACTGACCACCAAGCTGTCGTTCACGGTTGCTGGCGCGTCGAAGGGCGCGATTGAAGCGGTCGAGAAGGCCGGTGGTTCGGTCGAGGTGATTCACGTCGTTCCTGCCGCCGAGAAGGCTGCCGCCAAAAAGGGCGTCAAGTATCGCGAGCGCAAGGCGCACAAGGAATCGTTCAAGGCGTAAGCCTTGCGCCGAGCCTTTGCTCGGCGACCTTCTTCCCCACCGTCACCCCGGGCTCGTCCCGGGGTCCACCGTGCCGCAGGTCCTGCTGCCGAGGGTTTTTGACAACGGTGGGCCCCGGGACAAGCCCGGGGTGACGAGTCATTTCGGGGGCGGCGGACCGCAACCCATTAGACAAGCCCGCTTGGGCCCCTATATGAGCGGCGGGGCGGTAACACGTTCCCGCCTTTTTTGTTTCCGCCGCTACTGCATCCAGGACGATAGACGCACATGGCATCCGCAGCCGACCAGATGGCTTCCAACCTCAGCCTGTCGAAATTCGCACAGGCGACCGACCTCAAGAAGCGGCTGTGGTTTACCATCGGCGCCTTGATCGTTTTCCGCCTGCTCAGCTACGTGCCGCTGCCCGGCATCGATCCGACCGCGCTGACCGAACTCGCCAGCCGCACCAGCGGTGGCGTGCTCGATTTCTTCAATGCCTTTTCGGGCGGGTCGCTGAAGCGCGCCAGCCTGATCGCGTTGGGCGTTACGCCCTACATCACTGCCTCAATCGTGGTGCAGCTCGCGACCTCGCTGTCGCCGACGCTCGCTGCGATCAAGAAGGAAGGCGAAAGCGGGCGCAAGCGGCTCAACCAATATACGCGCTACGGCACCGTCGCGCTGACCATTATCCAAGGGTATTTCCTGACGCTCGGCTTTGAGAGCCAGGGCGTCGTCGTGAATCCGGGGCCAATGTTCATCGCGGGCTCGATCGTCAGCCTGGTTGGCGGCACCATGTTCCTGATGTGGATCGGTGAGCAGATCACCAGCCGCGGCATCGGTAACGGCATGTCGCTCATCATCATGGCCGGTATCGTCGCCAATCTGCCGACGACGCTCTACACGCTGGCCGAGGGCGGCCGCGCGGGGAACCTCGATGGCTTCAAGATCCTCGGCATCATCGTCGCGGTGGCAGGTCTGATCCTGTTCATCTGCTTCATGGAGCGCGCACAGCGCCGCATCCTGATCCAATATCCCAAGCGCCAGACGCAGCGCGGGATGCAGGCCGATCGCAGCCATTTGCCGCTCAAGATCAACACGGCAGGCGTGATTCCGCCGATTTTCGCCTCGTCGCTGCTGCTGATGCCGCTGACGGTGATGCAGCTTGCCGGCAAACAGCCGACCGGCGGCAAGGAAACCTGGTGGGGCGATGTCGTCATCGGGCTCAACCAATATCTGCAGCATGGGTCGCTGGTGTATATGCTGCTCTACGGGGCGGGCATCGTGTTCTTCTCGTTCTTCTACACCGCTGTGGTGTTCAACCCGGAAGAGACCGCCGACAATCTGAAGCGCTATGGCGGCTTCATCCCCGGCATCCGTCCGGGCAAAAACACCGAAGCCTATTTCGATTATGTGCTGACGCGTATCACCGTGATTGGTGCCGGGTATCTGGCGATCATCTGCCTGTTGCCGGAATATCTGGTGTCGGCGCTGTCGATTCCCTTCTACCTTGGTGGCACTAGCTTGCTGATCGTGGTCAACGTAACAATGGATACGGTGACGCAGATTCAGAGCCATTTGCTTGCGCATCAATATGGCGATCTGATCAAGAAGGCGAAGCTGAAGGGCGGGCGTCTCCGTTAAGAACGGGGCGCAGGTCGCCAGGGCGATTGGGGAGAGCGTGTTGAACATCATCCTTTTGGGACCGCCCGGAGCCGGCAAGGGCACGCAGGCGAGCCACCTGGAGGCGGATCGGGATATGGTCCAGCTTTCGACCGGCGACATGCTGCGTGCTGCGGTCAAGTCGGGGAGCCCGGTCGGGTTGCAGGCCAAGGCGGTCATGGAGGCGGGTGAATTGGTGTCGGACGCGATCGTCTCGGCGCTGATCGACGAAAAGCTGGCATCGCTCGATCCTGCGCAAGGCGTGATTTTCGACGGCTATCCGCGCACCGCGGCGCAGGCCGAGCAGCTCGATACCATTCTCGCCGGTCGCGGACGGACGCTCGACAAGGTGATCGAGCTTGAGGTGAACGAAGACAAGCTCGTCGCGCGAATCGTTGGCCGCTATACTTGCGCCACCTGTGGTGCGGGCTATCACGACAGCTTCAAGCAGCCCAGGATTGCGGGCACCTGCGATGTGTGCGGCGGGCATGAGTTCAAGCGGCGTCCGGACGACAATGAGGAAACCGTGCGCACGCGCATGGCCGAATATCGCGCCAAGACCGAACCGATCATCCCGATCTACCAGGCGCGCGGGTTGCTCGCGCGCGTCGATGGCATGGGCGATATTGGCGACGTGACTCGCGCGATCGCGGCAATCCTCGACGCTGGCTGATCGCGTCCTTATGCTCCCCGCCGAAACACTTCGGGGGGGGAGATGGGGATGAAAATTATCGCAACGGTTGCGGCGCTGGCGCTGTTGGGTGGCGCGGGTGCGCCGACGGCGGCGGAGGTAGTGCAGGCGACGCCCGCCAGTTTCGAGATCAAGCAGGTCGTCACGGTCGAGGCATCGGTCGCGCGGACTTGGGGCGCGCTGATGGTCCCGCAGAAATGGTGGGACCACGAGCACACCTATTCGGACGAAAGCGCCAACCTCTATCTCGATCCGCAGGCGACAGGCTGTTTTTGCGAACGCATTCCGGCGAGCAAGGGCACGGTCGAACATGCGCGCGTCGTCTATATTCAACCGCCCCGGATGCTTCGTCTGGTCGGCGCGCTCGGGCCGCTCCAGGCCGAGGCGGTGACGGGGACGCTCACCTTCCGGCTCGACCCCGAAACCAAAACCACCACGCGTGTCACGCTGGACTATGTCGTGGGCGGTTACGTGCGCGCGGGGGCCGATACGCTGGCACCCAAGGTCGATGAAGTTCTCGCGACGCAATTGATCGGGCTGAAGGCCGCTGCCGAGGCAGGGGTGGACGTTGCACCAAAGGACAATGCAGGCTCGCGCTGACCAAATGGTTGCGCGTCGGGAGTGAATGACATTTTCGTCACGCCGGTGTCATCGCGGTGGATGCGTGGTCGGCGCATAAACCGGGCAGGCCCCGCACGCTGGCCGGAAATGAATTTACGAGATCGACACTCGCACTCCCGGGAGTGTCGTTGGCCGGCGGAAGGCACGCTTTCCGTCGGCCTCATTTCATTCTAGGCACAAGGAAACCGCCCGGAATGCCGCCTGTGACCCGCAAGATCCTGATCGTCGAGGACGATAGTTCCACCTCCACCTATCTCGCCAAGGGGTTGAGCGAGGCGGGCTTCGCGGTTGAATCGTGCTCGGACGGACGCGACGGGCTGTTTCTGGCAAGCGAGGGCATTTTTGATCTCATCATCGCCGACCGCATGTTGCCGGGGCTGAACGGCATCGCAATGCTCGGCGCGATTCGGGCGGCAGGAGTGCGCACGCCAACCTTGATCCTGTCGGCACTGGGCACGGTCGACGACCGCATCGACGGACTGAACGCGGGTGCCGACGATTATCTGGTGAAGCCGTTCTCCTTTGCCGAGCTGACCGCGCGCATCGACGCGATCTTCCGCCGTGTCGATCGCGGATCGGGGGAGGGGCAGGCGACGCGATTGTCGGTCGGCGATCTGGAGATCGACTTGCTCGCACGCACCGTCGCACGCGCGGGGCGGTCGATTCAGCTTGGTGCGCGCGAATTCAACCTGCTCGAATATCTGGCGCGCCATGCCGGGCAAGTCGTTACCCGTACGATGATGCTGGAGAAGATCTGGAACTATCATTTCGATCCGGGATCGAACGTGGTCGATGTCCATATCGGGCGGTTGCGCCGCAAGCTTGAAGAGGGCTTTGCCGCGCCAATCCTGCACACCGTGCGGGGTGCCGGCTATCGGCTGTCGGTCGAGCCATAGCCATTTCCTTCTCGTCGCGCCTGTCGGTAACCGCGCGGATTGCGCTGCTGGCAATCCTGCTGGGGCTGACTTCCAATGTCGTGCTGGTCGCGTTCGTGTGGAAGCTCGTCCGTGACGAGGCGATTGACGAGTTGCGTCGCGATACCGTCGAGGAATCGAAAGGGCTGGCGGCGATTTATCGCGCTGGCGGGCTCCCCGCACTGGCGCGGACGATCGACGAGGGGCGTGCGACGGGGGATCGCTCGCGCATCGTCGCGGTCATCGCTGCCGATGGACGCCGCGTAGCGGGGCTCGGCCCGGCAATCGTCGGTAGCGGGGCGCCGACACCAACCGTCTTCCGCATCGGGCGCTTGGGGGATTCGAGCCCGTGGCTGGAGCGCGAGGCAGGATATGCCGTGCGCGAGGTTGGCCCGTATCGGCTGGTCAGCGGGCGCCTGCTCGACGATTGGGAGCAGGAGCAACGGGGGATCGAGCGCGCGCTCGCCGCGGCGATGCTGTTGTCGCTGGCGCTTGGGATAGGTGGTGGGCTGATCGTCACGCGCTATGTCGGGCGACGGCTCGACCGGGTTGCCGATGTGATCGAGGGAGTGGCCAGCGGGGATTTGGCGCGCCGCGTACTCAATCCGGCGGCGGGCCATCCGGGCGGTGGCGACGCGTTCGACCGACTGGCGACGCGGTTGAACGCGATGCTCGACAAGACCGAGCGGCTGATGACCGAATTGCGCATCGTCACCGATGGCCTGGCGCATGATTTGCGCTCTCCGCTCGCCCGGCTGCGCGCCAAGGCCGAGGTCGCGGTACTGCAGGCCGATCCGGTGCAACGCGAGGCGGCGCTGGGCGGGCTGCTGATCGAGACCGATCTGGTGATGCGGATACTGTCGACGATGATCGAGATCACGCGCGCCGAATCGGTCCCGCGTGATCGCCTGGCACCGATCGACCCGGCGGTGTTGATGGAGGAGATTGCCGAGCTTTACGGCCCGGTGGTCGAGGATGCCGGAATGCGGTTCGAGGTGGTGATCGACGCGCATCCGCCGCACATTGTGTTGCACCGTGAGTTGATGACGCAGGCGATTGCCAATTTGATCGACAATGCGCTGCGCCATGCCGCGCAGGGTGGGGAGATTCGGCTTGGGTTGGTCATCGGCCACGACGCGGCGCGTTTTCAGGTTGCCGATCGCGGCCCGGGAATTGCCGAGGCCGACCGTGCACAGGCGCTGCGGCGGTTCGGGCGGCTGGATGTCGCGCGCAGTGTGCCCGGAGCTGGGCTCGGCATGGCGCTGGTCGAGGCCGTAGCACGGCTGCACGGCGGGCGCCTGGAACTGGGCGACCATGCGCCCGGCCTGATCGTGGCGATCGTAATCCCGCTGACGGCGTGATCGCGATCGTGCGCTTGACACCGGGTGAGTCGGGTCTTAACGCACCATTATTCCGAAACACCGGTCTCCGGCGGCGCATGTTTGCGCTCGCCGGTGTCGTGCGTTACGGTAGGCAACGCGATGAGATGGGGTGCGCAGCCATGCGGGCCCTGTGGAGCAGGAGAACAAGTTCATGGCACGTATCGCCGGGGTCAACATCCCGACCAACAAGCGCGTTGTTATTGCGCTCACCTACATTCACGGCATTGGCGACACCAAGGCCAAGGAAATCGTCACCAAGCTCGGCATCCCGATGACCGCGCGCGTGCAGGACCTGACCGACCAGGAAGTCCTCCACATCCGCGAAACCATCGACGCCGACTACACTGTCGAGGGTGATCTTCGCCGCCAGGTGGCGATGAACATCAAGCGCCTGATGGATCTGGCCTGCTATCGCGGCCTGCGTCATCGCAAGGGCCTGCCGGTTCGTGGCCAGCGCACGCATACCAATGCGCGCACTCGCAAGGGCAAGGCCAAGCCGATCGCCGGCAAGAAGAAGTGAGCTTGAGCCGCGGGTGACCGCGGCTCGCTCCTCGACGAAGGATTAGGGACAGACAATGGCACGTGAACCACAGCGCATTAAGCGCCGCGAACGTAAGAACATCACCTCGGGCGTTGCCCATGTGAACGCAAGCTTCAACAACACCATGATCACGATCACCGATGCCCAGGGCAACGCGATCTCATGGTCGTCGGCTGGCGCAATGGGCTTCAAGGGCTCGCGCAAATCGACCCCGTATGCGGCGCAGGTCGCAGCGGAAGACGCGGGCAAGAAGGCCGCCGAGCACGGCGTTCGCACGCTCGAAGTCGAAGTGAAGGGCCCGGGTTCGGGTCGTGAATCGGCGCTGCGCGCGCTGCAGGCGGTCGGTTTCCAGATCACCTCGATTCGCGATGTGACTTCGATCCCGCACAACGGCGTGCGTCCGTCCAAGCGTCGCCGCGTCTGACTTCGTCTCGACCGTGCGCGGTTGATCGCGCTGCACGGTTCGATTCCTATATGGCCGGGATTGCCCCATTCCGGCCCAAAACCAAGGGATAGCCTATGTCCGTCAATGCAAAGAACTGGCAGGAATTGAAGAAGCCGTCCGGCCTCGAAAAGAAGCCCGGCGGTGACGGCAAGCGCAAGGCGACCTTCATCGCCGAGCCGCTGGAGCGTGGCTTTGGCTTGACGCTCGGCAACGCGCTGCGGCGCGTGCTGCTTTCCTCGCTGCAAGGTGCGGCCGTTACCTCGATCAAGATCGAGAACGTTCTGCATGAATTCTCCTCGCTCGCGGGCGTTCGCGAGGACGTGACCGACATCGTGCTGAACGTGAAGCAAATCGCGCTGCGGATGCAGGGCGAGGGGCCGAAGCGTCTCCAGCTTTCGGCAACGGGCCCGGGTCCGGTCAAGGCCGGCGACATCGCGGTTTCGGGTGACATCGAAGTGATGAACCCGGCGCTGGTGCTGTGTCACCTTGACGATGGCGCGACACTGAACATGGAACTGACCGCCGATGTCGGTAAGGGCTATGTCGCAGCGGTGGCCAACCGTCCGGCCGATGCACCGATTGGCCTGATCCCGGTCGACGCGCTGTATTCGCCGGTCAAGCAGGTCAGCTACAAGGTCGAGAACACC
The DNA here is from genome assembly GCF_041661885.1 of Sphingomonas sp. Taxonomy (GTDB): domain Bacteria; phylum Pseudomonadota; class Alphaproteobacteria; order Sphingomonadales; family Sphingomonadaceae; genus Sphingomonas. The sequence continues at coordinate 366,312 of NZ_JBAZTL010000001.1, forward strand.
CGCGTCGGGCAGGAACTCGATTATGACAAGCTGACGCTGACGGTCGAGACCGACGGCACGATCACGCCGGAGGACGCCGTTGGTTATGCGGGGCGCATCCTGCAGGACCAGCTCGCTTTGTTCGTGCATTTCGACGATTCGTCGGTCACGCGTTCGGCGCCAATCGGCCATGCTGCTCCGGCGGCAACCGGTGGGGAAGTCGCTGGCGACACGCAGCAGATCAATCGTTATCTGCTCAAGAAGGTCGACGAGCTCGAACTGTCGGTGCGCAGCGCCAACTGCCTCAAGAACGACAACATCATCTATATCGGCGATTTGGTCCAGAAGACCGAAGCCGAGATGCTGCGCACGCCGAATTTCGGTCGCAAGTCGCTCAACGAGATCAAGGAAGTGCTCTCCTCGATGGGGCTCCGCCTCGGCATGGAAATTCCAGGTTGGCCGCCTGAAAACATCGAAGAGATGGCCAAGAAGCTTGAGCAGGAAATTATGGGGTGATCGCAGCGGATTAGCCTCAGGCTAATCCGTGTCGCGGCGATCACCTCGGCCGACGCGCCGCGCGCGGTCGATGACGCGGCTTTGCCGCGGCGCTGTTTGAGGAACTGGACCCCGGCCTGCGCCGGGGATCACAACGGCGATTGGTGGCAGCCGCAACAGCCACCTGGTCTGGGGTTCCGTCAAACGGCCCCATAACGAACGAAGGAAAATACCATGCGTCATCGCGTAGGCGGTCGTAAACTGCAGCGGACCTCGGCACATCGCATTGCGTTGTTCCGCAACATGTCGGCAGCGCTCATCAAGCACGAACAGATCACCACCACCGTCGCCAAGGCGAAGGAACTGCGTCCTTACGTCGAAAAGCTCATCACGCTGGCGAAGAAGGGTGGCCTGTCCAACCGTCGCCTGGCGCACGCCCGGCTGCTCGACGATGCGCAGTTGGTCAAGCTGTTCGACGTGCTGGCATCGCGCTATGCCGATCGTAATGGTGGCTACACCCGTATCATCAAGGCGGGCATCCGCTTGTCGGACGCGTCGCCGATGGCGATCATCGAATTCGTCGACCGCGACGTCAGCGCCAAGGGCCAGGATTCGGGCCCGGTGCAGACCGATGGGGAATATGACGAAGCGGCATAATCGCAACGCTTTACAAGGTTGAGAAAGGAGCCGTACTCGGTAGAGTGCGGCTCCTTTTTTCGTTTTGGAGCCTTACATGCGTTTGACCCTGCCGCTGATTGCTCTCGTTCTCGCGGCTCCCGCGCAACTACAGGCCCAAACCATGAAATATCCCGAAACCCGCCGCGTAACCCAAGTCGACGAACAGTTTGGCGTGAAGGTCGCCGATCCGTATCGCTGGCTGGAAAACGACGTGCGGACCGATGCCGAGGTCGCGAAATGGGTGGCGGACGAGAATGCCGTTACCAACGCCTATCTGGCAACGTTGCCGGGGCGCGACATCTTTGCGGCGCGGTTGAAGCAATTGCTCAATTATGAACGCTTCGGCACGCCGGTGAAGAAGGGCGGTCGCTATTTTTACAGCCGCAATGCCGGGTTACAAAATCAATCGGTGTTGTATGTGCGCGACAGCGTCGATGGCGCGGGGCGAGTGCTGATCGACCCCAATGGCTGGTCGAAGGACGGGGCAACCGCGCTCGCCGAATGGAGCCCGTCCGATGATGGCAAAAAGCTCGCTTACGCGGTGCAGGATGGCGGCACGGATTGGCGCTCGGTCAAGGTGCTCGATGTGGCCACGGGCGCGGTGTCGGACACGATCGAATGGGTGAAATTCTCGGGCCTCGCCTGGGCAAAGGATGGTTCGGGTTTCTATTATTCGCGCTTCGCCGCCCCTGCTGCCGGGGCCAAGTTCCAGGCGCTCAACGAGAATCAGCAAGTCTATTTTCACAAGCTCGGCACCGCGCAGGCAGCCGACACGCTAATCTATGCCACACCCGAGAGCCCCAAGCTCGGCCACACTGCGCAAGTGACCGATGACGGCAAATGGCTGGTTATTACCACACATGAGGGCACCGATAACCGCTATCAGATCACCGTGATCGACCTGACCGCGCCCAAGCCGGTACCGCGCACGATCTTCAAGGGCCTGAATTATGAGTGGAGCCTGGCAGGTAATGTCGGCGGCAATTTCTATTGGGTGACCAATAAGGACGCGCCGCGCGGGCGGATCGTCGCGACCAATCTTTACGCGCGCTCGGCCGAAGTTCCCGAGCAGGAAGTCGTTGCGCAGGGCAAGGACGTGATCGAAGGGGCCAGCCTGGTTGGCGACCGTCTGCTGGTTTCGTGTCTCGCCGATGTGAAGAGCGAAGTCCGCCGCTATACGCTGGAGGGTAAGCCCGATGGCGTGGTGCCGCTGCCCGGTATCGGCGCAGCGGGGGGCTTTGGCGGGGAGGCGGGCGACCCCGAAACCTTCTTTGCCTTCACCAGCTTTGCCACGCCGACGACGATCTATCGCTATGACGTGAAGACCGGGCAGGCGACGCCGTGGGCCGCGCCGAAGGTGGCGTTCGACCCGGCGCGCTATCAGGTTGAGCAGCGCTTTTATGCCTCGAAGGACGGCACGCAGGTGCCGATGTTCGTCGTCCACCGTAAAGATGTTTCCGGACCCGCACCGACGTTGCTCTACGCTTATGGCGGCTTCAACATCTCGGTTACGCCCGGTTTTTCGGCAACGCGGCTGGCGTGGCTGGAGCAGGGCGGGGTGTTGGCGGTCGCCAACATTCGCGGCGGTGGCGAATATGGCAAGGCGTGGCACGATGGCGGGCGCCTGGCCAACAAGCAGAACGTGTTCGACGATTTCATCGCGGCGGGCGAATATCTGAAGGCAAAGGGCATTACCGGCGCGGACCAGCTCGTTATCCAGGGCGGGTCAAACGGCGGCTTGCTGGTGGGCGCGGTGACCAACCAGCGGCCTGACCTGTTTGCGGCGGCCTTGCCTGCGGTCGGGGTGATGGACATGCTGCGCTTCGACCGCTTCACCGCCGGGCGCTATTGGGTCGATGATTATGGCTATCCGTCGAAGGAAGCCGATTTCAGGACGCTCTATGCCTATTCGCCCTATCACAATATCCGCGCGGGCAAGGCCTATCCGGCGATCCTGGCCGAGACCGCCGATACGGACGACCGCGTCGTGCCCGGGCACACCTTCAAATATACCGCGATGCTGCAATCGCTCGACCTCGGGCCGAAGCCGCGTCTGGTGCGGATCGAGACGCGCGCGGGCCACGGTTCGGGCAAGCCAACCGACAAGGTAATCGCCGAAACCGCCGACGCCTGGGCCTTCGCGGCGAAGTGGACGGGGCTCACGGTTAAGCCGGTGGAGTAGCGCGCCGCTATCCCCTTGCTTCCCCGGCGGAGGCCGGGTTCCAGCAGCGAGACGGGAGAGATCGGGCGGTTCCGCGTGGCGACTTCCACCTTTCGGTCTGGGCCCCGGCCTTCGCCGGGGAAGCGACACGAAGACGGCGGCTCAGACCTCGGGTAACGAATCCTCCCGCCACACCAGCAATTGATGCCCGTCATGCACCCCGGCGATCCGTACCGGGGTGCCTGCTGGAAGATCGAGCGGCACCTCGAACGGGTAGAATTGCGCGCCCCAATGTGATGCGACGTCGGGGCCGGGGCGATTTTCATAGGTGCCTTCGGCGTCGAGATCGAGCCGGATCCACTGCACGATCCCGCCGATCGATCCGCCCTCGCTGACCAGCGTCGTTTCTGCGCGGTGCTGCTCGCGCGTGGTTTTTGCGGTGAAATCGAACGCCAGCAAAGCGGTGGCGGCGCTGTGCAGGGTGAGCGTGGCGTCGTTGACCGCCACATTGCGCGGCACCTGCGCCAGTGCGTTGAAGCCATCGAGATCGAACCCGGCAACCTCTCCCATATGGTTCTGCGCGGCGCCCCCCCAATTGGCCAGCGCGACCATCACCGCCCCGCCCATCGGGATCATCTGCCCGCCGGGAGCCAACAGCCGCGATGCCGCGTCGGCCAGCGTTCTCAGCACACCTTCGGCCAGCAGATTGTTCGAGACGATTTCGGACACGATGACATCGGCCGGCCCTTCGAGATCGGCCTCCAGATCAAGCTCGGTCGAATTGCCGGTGACGATGCGAATGCGATCGGCATAGCCATTGGCGGCGACGATGCGTGTTGCGGCATCGGCGATCGCGGGATTTTCCTCGCAGGCAACGACACGGCCCGCCCCTGCGCGCGCCGCCATCATCGACAGCAGGCCGCTGCCCGCGCCGATGTCGAGCACATGCGTGCCCGGCGTCACCGCGCGCCGGATCGCGGCATCGAAGGCGGCGTTGCGCGGTTCGTCGCGTAGCATGTTGAAATGCCAGCGCGGCACGCTTTGCCCGATCAGATGTTGCGCGCGCGCGGTAACCTCCACGTCGTCGGGCGCGAGGGCGCGGGCTTCGGTTGCCAGGGGATACACCCGTCCGCGCAAACCGATCTTCGACGCGAGGCCTGCGAGTGCCGCGAGTTTGCGTCCGTCCTTCCCGGCGGCCTCCACCATCGGTTCGAAACCGGCGCGCGCGATCGCTTTCATATCCCGCTTGTCGTTCATGCCGTCCCCAAAGCTCTTCCCCCGCCGCTTGTATCTGCTATCTGGCCGCATGACCCATCAGACCGACTCCATCCTCATCGTCGATTTCGGCAGCCAAGTAACGCAATTGATCGCACGGCGCGTGCGTGAGGCTGGCGTCTACAGTGAGATCGCGCCGTTCACCACCGCCGAAGTGGCGTTCGCGCGGATGAACCCCAAGGGCGTGATCCTCTCGGGCAGCCCGGCCTCGGTGCTCGACGACGGATCGCCGCGCATCCCGCAGGCGATCCTCGACAGCGGCGTGCCAATCATGGGTATCTGCTATGGCCAGCAAGTGCTGATGCACCAATTGGGCGGCAGCGTAACGCTTGGCGAAAGCGGCGAGTTCGGCCATGCGGTGATCGAAGTGACCGACCATTGTGCGCTGTTCGACGGGGTGTGGCAGCCGGGCGAGAAGCACACGGTGTGGATGAGCCACGGCGACAAGGTGACCGCACTGGCTCCCGGCTTCCGCCCGGTCGCGGTCAGCCCCGGTTCGCCGATCGCGGTGGTCGCCGACGAAGCGCGCAAATATTACGCCACGCAATTCCACATGGAAGTGGCGCACACGCCCGATGGCGCCAAGCTGATCGCCAATTTCGCGCGGCACGTCTGCGGCCTGACCGGTGAGTGGACGATGGCCGAGTTCCGCGCGGCCAAGATCGCCGAAATCCGTGCCCAAGTCGACAAGGGCCGCGTGATTTGCGGTCTCTCGGGTGGTGTCGATAGCGCGGTGGCGGCGGTGTTGATCCATGAGGCGATTGGCGATCAGCTCACCTGCGTGTTCGTCGATGGCGGAATCCTGCGGGCAGGGGAGGCCGAACAGGTCGTCAGCCTGTTCCGTGGGCACTATAACATTCCCCTGGTGCATGTGGATGCGCAGGACCTGTTCATGGGCGGCCTGGCTGGCGTCACCGACCCCGAGGCGAAGCGCAAATTCATCGGCAAGACCTTCATCGACATCTTCGAGGCGGAGGCCAAGAACATCGGTGGGGCGGATTTCCTGGCGCAAGGCACGCTGTACCCCGACGTGATCGAAAGCGTCAGCTTCACTGGCGGCCCGTCGGTGACGATCAAGAGCCACCACAATGTTGGCGGCTTGCCCGAGCGGATGAACATGCAGTTGGTGGAGCCGCTGCGCGAACTGTTCAAGGACGAAGTGCGCGCGCTGGGCCGCGAACTCGGGCTGACCGAGGCGTTTGTCGGGCGGCATCCCTTCCCCGGGCCGGGCCTTGCGATCCGCATTCCGGGCGAAGTGACCAAGGAACGCTGCGATATCCTGCGCAAGGCCGATGCGATCTATCTCGAGGAAATCCGCGCGGCGGGGCTGTACGACACGATCTGGCAGGCATTCGCGGTGCTGTTGCCGGTGCGCAGCGTCGGCGTGATGGGCGACGGGCGCACTTATGATAATGTGCTCGCCCTGCGCGCGGTCACCTCAACCGACGGCATGACCGCCGAGGCGTTCCAATTCCCGGGTGACTTCCTGCCGCGCGTGGCGACGCGGATCGTCAACGAGGTGAAGGGCATCAACCGCGTCACCTATGACTATACGAGCAAGCCGCCCGGCACGATTGAGTGGGAGTGACGGATACAAACGGTGGGGATAGCGTGGGTTTGGCGGTGATTCTCGGTATCGTTATTGTCGACAGCATCCGTTTTTTACTCGCGCTCGGCTTACCCGCTCCATTTCTGTCTCACGGGATCGATCTGCACGTACCCTCATAACGGTATAAGACCGCTTTGATGGACAAGTGTGCTCTGGCGCAGCATGGCGTGCACAAACGCGGGTCTGTTTTGCGTCCCTATTGTCGTCACTCAGATGGCCGGCGGCGGAACCCGAAAGCCGACATATGCTTGCTTATCGGTGTTCGGCGTTTCGCGCGAAAGGCCGCCAGCCCGCTTTCGTGCGCCGATTACCAGCAACAAAAATTCGTGCGCGGGCGGTACAAGGGCTCCCACGCGACTGAAATTGTACGCAGCCGGCGTCCCCGACGAAGAGGTGAGACCTGCGGGAGATCGCCTGGCTGGGGCTGTGCCCGCTCGCCTCTATGTCGGGCCCGTAGCACGTGGTAGACGTTGGCCTAAGGGAGGGGGGCGCATGACGCTCAATCAGGCCGCCGTGCTGGCGCTGGCGGCGATCGCGCTGCTGTTCGTGGTGGCGGCTGGGGTAGAGGCGCGCGGAACGTTGCTGGCGGGCAATCCGCGCGTACGCCGCATTGCCTATACGCTGGCGCTTGGCGTCTATTGTTCGAGCTGGACCTTCTACGGCGCGGTCGGGAGCGCGGTGCGCGAGGGCTGGGCGTATCTCCCGATCTACCTCGCGCCGATAATGGTCCTGCTCGCGGCACCCCGTTTCCTGTCGCGGCTGTCGCACGCGGTGGCCGAGGAAAAAGCAATGACCGTGTCGGATTTCATCGCCGCGCGCTTCGGCCATGATGCCGTCGTCGCGCGGCTGGTGACGATCATCGCGCTGCTCGGTACCGTGCCCTATATCGCGCTGCAATTGCGGTCGATCGGCAACGCGATCGCGACGGTTTCGAACGCGGCGGCGACCACCCCGGTGATGATCGGGGCGGCGATTTTGTTGGCGCTGTTCGCCATCGTGTTTGGCGCGCGACGGTTCGAGATGGCGGGGCGGCACGAAGGCTTGCTGTTCGCGATCGCGTTCGAATCGCTGTTCAAGATCGTCGCGCTCGTGCTGATCGCCGGCTTGGCACTCGTTCTGCTTGCCGGTGCGCCGACCGTACCCCTTGCCGACGCGGTAACCGCGTTTTCCGGACGCTTTGCACCCGCTCGCCTGTCGCTCGAGTTCGTGGTGCTGTGCCTGATTTCTGCCATGGCCATCCTCTCGCTGCCCCGCCAATTCTATATGGGGCTTACCCAGTCGCACGAACCCGACGATCTGCCGCGCGCGCGCTTCGGTTTTGCGGCGTATCTCGCCGTGATGGCGTTGCTCGTCGTGCCGATCGCGCTCGCGGGAACGCTGATGTTGCCCGGCGGGGGGACCGCGGATCTCTATCCGTTATTGCTGCCCGGCGCCATGCGCGGTGGCGGCTGGCTGGTCGTGATGGCGCTGCTCGGTGGGATCAGCGCGTCGGCGTCGATGGTCATCGTCGATTCCGTCGCGCTGGCGACGATGGTGTCGAACGATCTCGTGTTCGCTGCGGTGTTGCGGAGTGGCGGGGGCGAGGCGGCGGGCGCACTCGGCCGACGCATGTTGCAGGTCCGCGCCGGGTCGATTGTCGCGATCATCGCGCTGGCGCTCGCCTGGGCGCTGTTGATATCGCCCAACGACTCGCTGGCGTCGATCGGCGTCGTGGCTTTCGCCGCGATGGCGCAGTTCACCCCACATCTCATTCTAGCGACGATCGATACCGGGCGCGATCCGATCGCGGCGCGCGCCAGCCTGTCGGTGGGGCTGGTGTTGTGGCTCTATACGCTCGGCTTGCCGCCTGTGCTCCCGCGAGCCTGGCTGCACGTGCTTGCGCTGGGCCCGCTCGACCCGCTGCGGCTCTTTGGCATCGGCCATGCATCGCCGGTCGTGCATGGCGTGTTATGGAGTCTCGGTGCAAACTTGCTGGTGCTCGCCACGATCGCCGCGCGCAACGCGCCTGCCAGCCCGCTGCCGCGCCTGCTCCGCTCCAATCGGCGGGTGACCGATATGGTTGAACTGGTGCATCTGACCGCCAGCTTCGTCGGCCAGCAGCGCGCTGAACTGGAATTTGCCGCATCGCCCCCCGGTACGCCGGTCGATGGTCGTTCCGCCACGCGCGCGCAGCAGTTGATTGCGGGGGTGGTCGGTGCCTCCTCGGCCAGGGCGCTGGTCGCATCGGCGCTGGCGGGCGGGCAGATGAGCCTCGGCGACGTCACCCGCTTGCTTGACGAGGGCGGCCAGTCGCTGCGCTTCTCGCGCCAATTGCTCGCCGCTACCTTCGAGAATCTCGACGCCGGGATCAGCGTGATTGACGCCGAATTGAACCTGCAGGCGTGGAACAGCCGCTATCTCGAGCTCTTCCCGTATCCGCCCGGGCTGGCGCGCGTCGGCGTGCCCGTCGCCGAGCTTATCCGCCACAATGCACTGCGCGGCGATTTCGGCGCGGGCGATGTCGAGCTCCACGTCGCCAAGCGGCTGGGCCATTTGCGCGCGCGGTTGCAGCACAGTTTCGAGCGCGTCCGCCCGGACGGGCGCGTGATCAAGACGGTGGGCGGACCGATGCCGGGCGGCGGCTATGTTATGAGCTTTACCGACATTACCGCCGAGGCGCAGGCGCGCGCCGACCTGCGTCGCACGCTCGAGGAACTCGAACAGCGCGTCGCCGACCGTACCCGGGCACTGAGCGACGCCAACCATCAGCTCGCACGCGCAACGCAGGACAAGACGCGCTTTCTGGCGGCGGCAAGCCACGACCTGCTGCAGCCACTGCACGCCGCGCGGCTGTTCACGGCCGCGCTCGATCGCGATGTTGCGGAGGACACGCGCGCGCTGGTCGGGCGGGTGGACAGCGCGATCGTCGCGGCTGAGGGGCTGCTGCGCGCGCTGCTCGACATCAGCCGGATCGATGCGGGCGGGGTGAAGCCCGATCTCGCCCCGCTCGCACTCCGACCTTTTCTAGCGAACCTGGCCGACAGCTTCCGGCCGAGCGCCTCTGCCAAGGGGCTGCGCCTGCGTATCGGTCCGCTCTCGGGAGCGGTGCTCACCGATGCCGGGCTGCTACGCTCGGTGATTCAGAATTTCCTTGCGAATGCGGTACGCTATACGCCGGAAGGCGGCGTCTTGCTGGGCGTGCGGCGGCGCGGCGACGCGGTGCGGATTGACGTGGTCGATAGCGGCGTCGGCATCGCACCCGACCAGATCGAGGCGATTTTCGGGGAGTTCACCCGGCTCGGGGAGGTGGAGGTGGAGGGGCTTGGCCTGGGCCTTGCCTTGGCCGAGCGGATCGTGCGGCTGCTCGGCGGGACGATCGAGGTGCGCTCTACGCCCGGGCGGGGGAGCCGGTTCAGCCTGACGCTTCCCGCGCTTGAGGGGCCGGCGCTTGCGAGCGCCTCTCCTAGCACCCCCGATCGGGCGCCGACACAGACACGCGCGCGCACCGTTCTGGTGGTCGATGACGACCCGCGCATCGTGGAGGCGAGCTTCGCCTTGCTCACCCGCCTGGGCCACCGCACGCTCGTTGCCGCGAACGCGACCGAGGCGCTGGCGCACGGCACCGCTGCCGACGCGGTGCTCATCGATTATCGACTGAGCGACGCGGAGGACGGCCTGACGCTATTGCGGGACTTGCGCCTTGTCCGGCCCGGCCTGCCCGCAGCGCTCATCACCGCCGAGGCGACTCCGGAGATCCGGCGTCAGGCGGCGGCGCTGGGGGTCGAGGTCTTCGCCAAGCCGGTCGCGGCCAGCGCGATCGAGCGGTTCCTCGCGCGCGTCAATGTCTGAGGTCAAGCCCCAGCGAACGCGCGACCAACGCCGCCTGGGTGCGGTTCTGCACGTCGAGTTTGCGCATGATCGCGGTCATATGGGCCTTAACCGTCGCCTCGCTCATCGCAAGGCTATGCGCGATCTGTTTGTTGAGCTGCCCGTCGATGACAGCGAGCAGTACCTTCAATTGCGTCGGGGTGAGATCGGTCACTTCGTGGCGCACCTCCCCGATTGCCACCGCCTCTCCGACCCGGGACGGTGACACGGCGCGGGTACTGTCACTGGTCAACGCCCGTTCGATCGCCGCCTCGATCGTGGCAAGATCGCTGTCCTTGCGCAGAAAGCCGATTGCGCCGTAGTTGCGCGCTTCGTCCGCCGCCGACGCGCCTTCAGCGCTGGAGACGACCAGGATCGGCACATTGGGGCGCTCGGCATGAAGCAAAGCGATGCCGGAATAGCCGACCGCGCCGGGCATTTTCAGGTCGAGGATGACCAGCGCAAGGTCGTCGGCATCCCCCGCCGCACGCGCGGCAGCGGCGAGCGTCCCGGCTTCGATGATCCCCGCCGCAGGCCGCACCCGTGCTACCGCCAGCGCGAGCGCCTGGCGAAACAGCGGGTGATCGTCCGCGATGAGGATCGTCTCTGTCATGCCTCAGCCAAGATTGGCCTGTTCGCCACTAGATGCTCCACCACCGACGGATCGGCAAGGGTGGAGATATCACCAAGGCTATCGACGTCGTTCTCGGCGATCTTGCGCAGGATGCGTCGCATGATCTTGCCGCTGCGCGTCTTGGGGAGCGCGGGCGCGAACTGGATTATGTCGGGCGTGGCGATCGGACCGATTTCGTGACGCACCCATTGCACCAGTTCGCGCCGCAGCGTCTCATCGGGCTCGACTTCGGCATTGGTGGTGACGAAAGCATAGATGCCCTGGCCTTTGATCGCGTGTGGCATCCCGACCACCGCCGCCTCGGCCACCTTGGCGTGCGCGACCAGGGCGCTTTCGATCTCCGCAGTGCCCATGCGGTGGCCGCTGACGTTGATCACATCGTCGATCCGCCCGGTGATCCAGTAATAGCCATCGGCATCGCGGCGGCAGCCGTCTCCGGTGAAATAGACACCGGGGAAGGTGGTGAAATAGGTCTGGAAGAAGCGCTCGTCATCGCCCCACACGGTGCGCATCTGTCCGGGCCAACTGCCGGTGATGACGAGACAGCCTTCGCCCGCGCCTTCCACCGTACGGCCGTCATTGTCCAGCAGTCGGGGTTGCACGCCGAACATTGGGCGGCTGGCCGAACCGGGCTTAAGCGGGGTCGCGCCGGGCAAGGGTGTGATCATCGTGCCGCCAGTCTCGGTCTGCCACCAGGTATCGACGATCGGGCAGTGCCCTTCGCCCACGACCCGGTGATACCATTCCCACGCCTCGGGGTTGATCGGCTCGCCGACCGAGCCGAGCAGGCGCAGCGAGGAACGGTCGGTACGCGTCACCCAATTATCGCCCTCGCGCATCAGCGCGCGCAAGGCAGTCGGCGCGCCATAGAAGATTTCGACCTGGAACTTGTCGACCACCTGCCAGAACCGTGAAGGATCGGGCCAGTTGGGCACGCCTTCGAACATGACCGTCGTGCCGCCGTTGAGCAACGGGCCGTACACGACATAGCTGTGCCCGGTGACCCAGCCGACATCGGCGGCGCACCAGAAGATCTGCCCGGGGCGATAATCGAAGACATATTGGTGCGTCATCGACACCCATACGGCATAGCCGCCGGTGGTATGCAGCACGCCCTTGGGCTTGCCGGTCGAGCCCGAGGTATAGAGGATAAACAACGGCTCCTCGGCGTTCATCTCCTCAGGCGGGCAGTCCGGCGATTGCGCGGCGAGGCCTTCGCTCCAATCGACATCGCGGCCGGGCGTGACTGGCAAATCCGCGCCCGTTCGGCGCAGCACGATAACGGTGGTGACATCGGGACATTGTTCCAGCGCCTCATCGGCATTGGCCTTCAGGGGCACCTTGCGCCCGCCGCGCAGGCCTTCGTCGGCGGTGATGACCAAGGTCGACCCGCAATCGAGGATGCGCCCGGCCAGCGCGTCGGGCGAGAAGCCGGCGAAAACGATCGAATGGATTGCCCCGATTCGCGCACAGGCCAGCATCGCGACCGCCGCCTCGGGCACCATCGGCAGATAGATCGTGACGCGGTCGCCGCGCTTCACGCCACGAGCCCTGAGTAAATTGGCGCAACGGCAGACCTCTTCATGCAGCGCGCGATAGGTGATGCGGCGTGCCGGTTCGGCGGGGTCGTCGGCTTCCCACAGGATTGCCGTCGTGTCGCCGCGTTCAGCCAGATGCCGGTCGAGGCAATTGGTCGAGAGGTTGAGCGTGCCATCCTCAAACCAGCGGATCCCGAAATCGGCGGCGTGGAAGGAGGTTGTTCGCACCTTGGTGAAGGGCCTGATCCAATCGACCCGGCGCGCCTCTTCACGCCAGAAGGCGTCGGGCTCGGCGATCGAGCGAGCATACATCGCGTCGTAGCGCGCCGCGTCGATCAGGGCCCCTTCGGCCCAGGCGGCGGGAACCGGATAGACAGTGTCAGCCATGGCAGCCTCCCCAAAGATAGGTCGATGTACGGGCCTTGCGCCCATGTCCGGGGGACATAACGCGCCGCCGTTGCCCATGCGCCCGGGACCAAGGTCGTAGTCGCATCGACCATGGTCGGGATGGCGGGCCTGCCGGGGCGGGCGGACAATGGACGTCAACAAAAACAGGTCCAGAACATGGGGAGGGGATTCATGCGGACTTATCGATATCACGCCATTTTCCTGCTGCTCGGCGCGACCGCCCTGTGCGCGCCGGGCGTGGCGTTGGCCAAGGACACGGCGCCGGATTCGGCGAGCGCCGCGCTGCTTGCGCGGCTCGACCGGCTGGAGGCAGAGGTGACGCAACTGCGCGCCGACCTCGCCGCAGCGCGTGAACAGAGTGCCGCCACCACCGCCCACCTCGACGCGCAAGCGCAGGCGGCCAAGGCGACCGAGGTGCGCGTCGCCGCGATGGAAGGCAAGCCGGCGCAAATCAGCGAGGGCTTCCGCTCGGGCGCGGTGACCTTCAAGATCGGCGGCTATATCAAGACCGTCGCCAGCATCAGCCGCTATAGCGGCGGCGAGGTCGCGCCACTGGCGCTCGGGCGCGATTTCTATCTGCCGCAGCAAATCCCGGTGGGTGGTCCGCGCGGTTCCACCAATGACGAATTCTCCGCCAAGCAATCGCGCCTGTTCCTCGCGCTTTCGACTGACGTGAAGGGGCACACGCTGAAGGGCTATGTCGAAACCGATTTCCAGGTGGCGAGCGGCACGCAAGGCAGCGAGCGCACCACCAACGGCTATAATCTCGCATTGCGTCGCGCTTATGTGCAGTTCGACGATCTGCTGATCGGGCAGGAGTGGAGCAACTTCCAATATGTCGCGGCGCTCCCTGAGACAACCGACTATATCGGCCCGACCGAGGGCACCGTCTTCGCTCGTCAGCCGCAGGTGCGGTATTCCTTCCACCTGAGCAAGGCGGCAACTTTGAGCGTGTCGGCGGAGAACCCGCAGGCGGCGACTGCGACCGGCAACAACCCGGCCCTGGTCGAAAATGACGACAATCACGTGCCCGATTTCGCCGCGAGGCTGAACTATGCGGCGAGCTTTGGTGAACTGTCGCTCGCCGGTTTGGTCGCGCCGCTCCGCGTGCAGAACGGCGCGCAGAAGGACGAGGTGCTCGGCTGGGGCGTGAGTGCGGCGGGTAAGGTGCCGTTCGGGCCCAATAAGCTTGCCGACTTCCGCTTCATGGCCACCTATGGCCAGGGGGCCGGGCGCTATCTCGGACTTAACTTCGCGCCCGATGCAATCCTGACCGCTGCCACCGGCAAGCTCAGCAAGGTCAAGAACCTCGCCGCCTTTGCCGCGGTGCGCTGGCCCTGGACGCCGAACATCCGCTCGACCGTGATGGGCAGTTTCCAGACTGCCGATTATCCAGACGGCTTCCCCGTGGGCAATTTCGTGACGTTCAACCACCGCGCGTGGAGCCTTGCCGGTAATGTGTTCTGGACGCCCGCCAAGGGCTTCGACCTCGGGGTCGAGTATCGCCACGGCAAGCGCGAACTGGTGAACGGAGTGTCTGGACAGCTCGACCGCGTCGAGCTTGCCGCGAAATATGGTTTCTAATCGAAAACAGGGGAGAATGTGGCATGGCCACGGATATCGACGTCTTGCCCAAGCACCATCAGACTACGCGAAGCGAGAAATTGGTGATTACCGCCAGTTCGCTCGGCACCGTGTTCGAATGGTATGATTTCTATCTCTACGGGCTGCTGACCGCAATCATTGCGGCGCAGTTCCTCACCGGGCTGAATGCGACGACTGCGTTCATCATGGCCTTGCTGGTCTTTGCGGCGGGCTTCGTTGTGCGGCCATTCGGTGCCTTGGTGTTCGGACGGATCGGCGATATGTTCGGCCGACGCTATACCTTCATCATCACGTTGTCAGTCATGGGCGTTTCGACCTTCCTGGTTGGCTGCCTGCCGACGTATAAGACGGCGGGCGTCGCGGCGCCGATCATGCTAGTGGCGCTGCGCATGCTGCAGGGGCTGGCGCTGGGCGGCGAATATGGTGGTGCCGCCACCTATGTCGCCGAGCACGCGCCCGACAACAAGCGTGGCCTCTATACCAGTTGGATCCAGATCACCGCGACGGCGGGCCTTGCGATGGCACTGCTGATCGTCATCGTCGTCCGCTCGCCCGTCACCGGGGTTGGTGAGGAGGCGTTCAAAGCGTGGGGCTGGCGTATTCCGTATCTAGCTTCGGGCTTGTTCCTGACGATCGGGTTGTGGTTGCGGCTGAAGCTCGCGGAATCACCCGTGTTCCAGAAGATGAAGGACGAAGGGACCGCGTCGAAGGCACCGCTGACCGAGGCCTTTGGTAAGTGGGATAATCTGAAGTTCGTGCTGATCGCCTTCTTCGGCGCAATCGCCGGGCAGGCAGTGGTGTGGTACACCGGGCAGCTTTATGCGATGTACTTCCTCGAAAAGATGCTGAAGGTCGAGGGGCTCACCGCCAACACGCTGACCATCACGGCCCTGTTGCTGGCAACCCCGTTCTTCTTGTTCTTTGGCTGGCTATCGGACAAGGTTGGGCGCAAGCCGATCATCCTCGGCGGTTGCGCGCTGGCGGCGGCGACCTTATTCCCGGTGTTCCATGCGTTGACCGATGCGGCAAACCCGGCGCTCGCCAAGGCGCAAGCGACGGCGCCGGTCTCGGTGACCGCCAACCCGGCGGAATGTTCGTCGCAATTCGACCCGGTCGGGCAGAACAAGTTCGACACGACGAGCTGCGACATTGTCAAGAACGCACTCGCCAAGGCAGCCGTCAACTACACCAATGTGTCCGCGCCCGCCGGGACGATCGCTTCGATCGCGATCGGTACCAAGACCTTCATCGCGCCCGATCCGTCCAAGGTAACGGGTGACGACCGCAAAAAGGCAATCGCGGCCTTCACGGCTGAAGTCGCCGGCGCGCCCGCAGTCGTCGCCAAGCCGGCCGAGGGTGATAAGCCAGCGGTCGCGGCCAAGCCCGCTGTAGTAGGGGAGCTCGTCCAGGTCGGTTATCCCGCCAAGGCGGATCCCGCAGCGATCAACAAACCGCTGGTCGTCGCCTTGCTGTTCTATCTCGTGCTGCTGGTCACGATGGTCTACGGCCCGATTGCGGCGATGCTGGTGGAATTGTTTCCCAGCCGGATCCGCTACACCTCGATGTCCTTGCCTTATCATATCGGCAATGGCTGGCTGGGAGGGCTGCTTCCGGCAATCGGCTTCGCGATGGTCGCGGCCAATGGCAACATCTACTACGGCTTCTGGTATCCCGTGGTGGTGGCGGCGGCGACCGTGGTGATCGGGCTGATCTTCCTGCCCGAAACCTATCGCCGCAGTATTGACGGCTGACATGACCCGCAATCCGCCGCGCTTTGGCTTGGGTCAAGGCGCGGCGCGATGGCCCGGGGCAAGTCCGCGCCACACTTTCAACGGAGAGCCGCGATGACCACCAATGCTCAAACGCGCATCAAGACCCGCTCGGGCCTCGACCTCAGCATCCGCCCGGCAGTCCCCGAGGATCAGGCGCAGTTGGAGAACTTTTTCGACCACGTCAGCGACGTCGACCGTCGTTTCCGCTTTTTCGCCGCGTCCGAGCATGTCAGCCACAACCAGCTAGACCCGCTGCTCCATGCCGACCATTTCCGCAGCGAGAGCTATCTCGCCTTCGACCAAGCCTCGGGCGAACTCGTTGCATCGGCGCTGCTCGCCTGCGATGCGGCGCTCGACACCGGCGAGATCGCCGTCTCGGTGCGTAGCGATTATCGCGGCAAGGGCGTCGGTTGGGCAGCACTTGATATCCTTGCCACCGAAGCGGCGGCGCGCGGCGTGCGGAGGGTCATCTCGATCGAGGCGCGTGACAACCACGCGGCGATCGAGCTGGAGCGCGAAAAGGGCTTTACGCCCGAACCTATGGAAGGCGACCCGACTTTGGTCATTCTGTCCAAGACGTTTCGGTGACGGCGGCCAAACAACGGAGGTCGCCGACCAGCCAACACGCTATGGTCTCGCGATCTCAATAATCACTTCGGCCAGCGCGACCGACCGATCGCGGGATGTAGTGACCTGAACCGCTAGCTGGTTCGATGCGTTTGGCACCTGTCATGGCAAGCCAACTGCTGGCCATATCCCTATCGATCTGCAGCAATGGTTCACCGCCGGTCGCATCGCCCTCCACTCCGGTTCTTGCCGTCCAATTGTGTCGTAATTTGACGGCAAGAACCGGAGTGCGGCGGCCCGTTGCAGAAGGCTAGTCGAGTGGAGCGCCTGCCAAATTTGAGGACTCCTCCAACCGGATCGATCCCGACAAATGGCGGCCGCTGATTATGAGCTTCCAGAAATTCTACAGCCTGGCAGATGGCGAGCTTCTTGCCTCCCGGCTCGCGCAAGTTCCCGAAGAATCATATCGCAGCCCCGACGTCGACCGCGCCCGATCGGGCGAGATCGCGGCAGTCGCGGTATAGCGGGCGGACTTTTGGCATGACGATGCGCTGATCGCCCAGCATTGGCGATGTTCGTCAACGCAGCCGGGCGTGTTTACGCGAGGCCGCGTCGCATCATGGCCCGCACCACGTGCGGATGGATGCGCCCGACCGGGAGCATATAGAGATGCCCGAGCAAATTCTTGATCCGAACCAGCGTCGAAATCGTGCAGGTTGGCCCGTCTGCTGCATCGGATTTTAGCACCGAAACGCGAACGTCGAGATGGCTGTCGTCGATGCCCAGAAGCAATTCATGTGCCCCTGACTCGATGACGGTGAAAATGCCCAGCCGATCGCCCGATGCATAGCTGTCGGCTGGGCGGGAGGCGTTGGCGCCCATGATCCCCACGTCCTTGATCCCGATTGCCCGGGCCACGACGTTTCGCAATGCCATGAGCGTGTTGACCCATTCTGGAGTGGCGCGCGTCGCCTGGAGGAAAATCTCAACAGGCGTGGCGGTGCGGTCGCGCAACGGTGTGCGATAGGCATCCGCAAAATCAGCGCGCGCCAAGTCCTGATAGAGGGCGCTGTCCGACGGGAACGGGATGGAGGCGGGGAGGTTCACGCACATTCCTCGTTTGCAATTTGCCCATTTCGATACCGGTTCAGCCGAGCCGATCACGAGGGTAGAATACCACGGGATCCGCTCGTCCTCCAAGTGTCGCCTAGTGGCAATCCGGATCGATCCGAGGGAGCACCCCGATCAGCGCGATATGCCCGCCGACCCAGACCGCACTGATTGGGGCAATGTGCAATCGCAATATAAATCGCATTCGGTGTCACACTTTACCCTCCGCCAATGTCTAATGAATTAGCGAGGTAGTTTCGTGGAGGTTTCCAGTGGTTGATGACCAGGACATTCTCGTCCGGCGGGCAAAGGACGGTGATGCGGCCGCCCTTTCGGAGTTGGTGAGCGGCGCCCAGGACAGGGTGTTCCGGCTGTCGATACGTATGCTGGCTGATCCCGAAGCGGCGCAAGATGCCACGCAGGAAATTCTGATTCGGGTCATAACCAAGCTGTCGACATTCAAGGGCGAGAGCCGCTTCGAGACTTGGGTCCACAAAGTCGCGGTGAACTACCTCCTCACGGCCCGCAAGGTCATTGCGCGCGATCCCGGCCTGTCATTCGAGGCCTTTGGCCAGGATCTCATCGACGGTCTCGTCGATGAGGAATTAGCCTCGCCTGAGGATCACGCCATGTTGAACGATCTGCGGCTGCGCTGCACTATGGCGATGCTCATGTGCCTTGATCGCAAGCACCGCGCGACCTACGTGCTGGGCGAAGTTTTTGAGATGGACCATGCCGAGGCGGCATCGATATTGGGCGTCGAACCGGCGGCATTTCGTCAACAACTCTCACGCGCACGCGCCAGGGTTCAAGAATTTACCGCTGGCCATTGCGGTTTGGCGAATCCGGCCGCTCCCTGCTCGTGCCCAAGGCGGTTACCTGCGGCGCTTAACTGCGGACGGCTCGGTTCAGGACCATATGCCGCCTTCGGCGAAGCGCCCAGCTATGCGGCAGCAAAAGCGATGGCCGGTACAATCAACTCCGGGCTTGCCGCCGTTGAGCTTCAACGGGCGACCGGACCGTTGCGCGCGCCCGAAGATTTTGCCGCAAAAATATTGAGTTTGGTCGACCCACCCGGCTGACGACACCATCAATTCAACAAGGAGAGACGACATGAAACACGCTTTTGCGTGCACGCTATTGTTTTGCCTGGCCTCGGTACAAATCGGCCACGCCAAAGAATTGAAACCGACACTCCCACAATCAAGCCAAATTGGAGACCATGATATGAAGAAAGATGAAGCAGAGGTTCAGGCCGCCGTCGCCCAGATGACCTCGGCATTCGAGAAGAACAATATCGATGCGGTGATGAACGCCTATGAACCCGGCGCCGCTGTGGTGTTCGAACCGGGCCAGCCAGTTACGAACGAACAGCAGTTGCGGCAGATGTTCGGTGGCATGGCAGCCGCCAAGCCGGTTTTCACCTATTCGGGCCACGAAGTGGTGGTAAGCGGCGATACCGCTGTTCACATTGCACCGTGGCAGATGGTGGCACACACGCCGGACGGACAGGAGATCCGGCAGTCTGGGCTGTCGGTCGCAGTGTTGCGGCGCCAAGCGGACGGATCGTGGAAAATGGTGATCGACAACCCGCACGGCGCGCGCCTGCTGCCTCAGGCGAAGTAGAGAAGCGCCTAAACCGGCCGTATCCTTCCGGCCGGTTTAGGCGGGCAGCGACAGTTTCCCGCAGTCGCCGAGGGTATCGAGTTCATCGAGCTCGGCGGCGTGGCGGCGGCCCCATTCGCACAGGGCAAGCAGAACCGGCCTCAGGCTTTGGCCGAGCGGCGTCGCTTCGTAATCCACTCTTGGCGGGACTTGCGGGAACACCGTGCGGCTGACGATGCCGTGCGCCTCCATCTCGCGCAATTGCTGGATCAAGACCTTCTGGCTGATGGCGGGCATCAGCCGGTTCAATTCGGACAGGCGCTGCGGCCCCAATAGCAGATGATAGAGGACCATCGGTTTCCAACGGCCCGAAATCACCCGAAGCGCCCGTTCCGCCGGCAGGGGCGGGAGGTTTTTCATCACTGCCGCCATACTTACCTCTAAGTTAGTATATGACCAATTTCTCTGTAGTCCGTTACTTGACCCATATGACACAGAATCGCCGCCAACGGCAACTGGCGCTCACGCCCCTGTTGCTTCCTGGTTATGGACTGGAGAATGTGATGAAAGCGGTACAATTGGTGGGCTTTGGCGGGCCGGAAACCCTCGTCGTGGTGGATGTGCCCACGCCCGAGGTCGGCCCGCGCGAGGTGCTGATCCGGGTCAAGGCATCGGGCGTGAACTTCGCCGAAACGGCGATGCGGCAGAATCGCTATGCGATGACGCCGCCATTGCCGAGCATCCTCGGCTCCGAAGTTGCGGGTATCGTCGAAGCGGTCGGCGCGGAGGTCGAGGGGGTCGCTATCGGTGATCGCGTGGCGGGCTCGGCCTTTGCGGCGGGGCAATTCTTTGGTGGCTATGCCGAATACATGGTCTGCGATGTCGACTTCGTGACCCCTGTTCCCGCTGACCTCTCGTTCGAACACGCGGTCGCGTTGATGGTACAGGGATTGACCGCTTTCTACCTCCTTGAACGGGCACCGGCGGTGGGCAAGCAGGTTCTTGTGTCGGCGGCGGCGGGCGGTGTCGGCAGCTTGCTCGTGCAACTCGCCAAGCGCAGCGGCGCGGGGCAGGTGATCGCGGCGGCCAGCACCGAGGACAAGCGCGCATTCGCCTGTTCGCTCGGTGCCGATTCGGCTGTCGATTACACCGCCGACGGCTGGTCGCAGGCCGTGCGCGACCTGACCGGCGGCGCGGGTGCCGACGTGATTTACGAATCGGTCGGCGGCGCGGTGACGCGTGAAAGCCTGAAGGCGCTCGCACCACTGGGGGAACTGGTCATCTTCGGCTCGCTCAACATTCTCGATTTCAACCTCGGCGTGCCTGACCTGCTCGGAATGATCTTCCAGAACCAGAGCGTTACCGGGTTCGCCACCGTGCCCCTGCTTACGCCGCAGAGCCTGCGGGACGGGTTGACGCACTTGTTCACGATGGCGGCCTCGGGCGAGCTTAAGGTCACCATTGGCGGCGTCTTCCCGCTGGAACAGGCGGGCGAAGCGCATCGCGCGCTGGAATCGCGGCAAACGCGCGGGAAAGTCGTCCTGGTCCCGTAAACGCCGGGCAGTCCTGCCTGCGATTACGTGTGGAGAGATCGCCAGCGTTGGCGCAGCGGTCCTGTCGCGTGACCGGGACAAATCTCCGCCCAGCGGGGTTTGATCCGGTTGCGGGGCAGCGAAGCGCCATCGCCCGTGCCGACGCAACACCTCCGGCTCGCGCTATGGCGCGGCGTTCGTGCTGTGGCTGGCGATATGGGCGAGGGCCATGTCGATCGCGATTTCGAGCGGGCGATTCGATTGTTCGGTTTTCGCCAAAAGGAGCCCGCCCTGAACCGCGCTGAGCAGCCCGGTCGCCAAGGTGTGCGGATCGGCGGAGGCGGCAAGATCGCCGCGCGCCTGCATCGTCGCCAGCCCTTGTTCGATCGCGTCGGCCCACCGCGCAAAACTGCTGGCGAGGCGCGCGCGTGCGTCTTCGGAATTGTTCGCCATTTCATTGGCCAAGGACCCCAACGGGCACCCGCCGACATCGACGGTCTGGTTGAGGTCGAGGATCGCCTGGCGCCACGCCCGCAAGGCGTCCAGCGAATCCAGCGCGCCGAGATGCGGCTGCTGCGCGCCGATGACGCGGTCGGTCTGCACCGCAATCACGTCAAGAACCAGCGCGTCCTTGTCTTTGAAATAATGGTAGAGTTGCGACTTGCTCACACCGCTCCGCGCCATCACCTCGTCCAGGCTCGTCCGGTCAACGCCGTGCGCATAGATCAAATCGGCGGCTGCATCGACGATGCGCGCGCGCGTGGCCGCGCCACGAGCCGTGAGTGAGCGGGGTCCGGAGCGGGGCGTTCGCGTCATTTCGTCGATATAGGTCATTTGGACTTGACGGTCCAGTTTTGGCGTGTCTTAGTGGACTGGTTAGTCCACTTTTTGGAGTTTTCCATGACACATCTGCAAAACGGCGAGATTTTTCCATCTCTTGAGCTTTCGGTTGCGGGCGGCGGTGCGCTCCAGATTCCACAATCCCTGCAAGGCTCTTACGGCGTGGTTCTGATCTATCGTGGGGCGTGGTGTCCGTTCTGCCAGGTACAGCTTGCTGGCTTCCAGCGCGTCAGCGAAAAGCTTGCCGAAACTGGTATCAAAGTCGTCGCCTTGTCGGTCGATGATGAAGTGACGACCCTCGGCACGATCGAAAAATTTAAGCTCGGCTTTCCAGTGGGGCACAGCGCCGATGCCGACGCGGTGGCGGCGGCCACGGGCGCCTATACCAATGCCGAGCCGCATTATCTGCAGACGACCGGGTTCTTGCTGGACCCTGAGGGCCGGGTTCTCAACGCGGTTTACGCAAGCGGGCCGATTGGCCGGTTGGTGGCAGAGGATGTGATCGGTATGGTTACCTATCTGAAATCGAAGGCATAAACGCGGTAAAGAATAGGGCGGGGGGACGATCGGCGATCGTCTCCCCGCGCGATCAAACCTCCGAGGTCAGCCGCGCACGAAGGCGAGCAGGTCGGGGTTGATGACATCGGCATGGGTGGTCAACATCCCGTGCGAATAGCCCTCATAGATTTTCAGCGTAGCGTTCTGCAGCAGCTTGACCTGTAGCAGCGCGGCGTCGGTATAGGGCACGACCTGATCGTCATCCCCCTGCAGCACCAGCGTGGGGACGGTGATCGCCTTCAGGTCCTCGGTCTGGTCGGTCTCGGAAAAGGCCTTGATGCCTTCATAATGCGCCTGTGCGCTGCCCATCATGCCCTGACGCCACCAATTGTCGATCACGGCAGGGATCGTCGCTTCGTGGGCGCGGTTGAAGCCATAGAAGGGGCCTGCCGCGACATCGCGGAAGAAGGCCGCGCGGTTCGCGGCGAGCGCGCTGCGGAAGCTGTCGAACACTTCCATCGGCGTGCCGCCGGGATTGGCATCGGTCTTCAGCATCAGCGGTGGAATCGCAGCGACCAGCACCGCTTTGGCCACGCGGCCCTGCGGCTGGCCGAATTTCGCGACATAGCGCGCGACTTCGCCACCGCCGGTCGAATGGCCGATATGCACCGCATTTTTGAGATCGAGATGCTCGACCACGGCGGAGGCATCGGCGGCATAATGGTCCATGTCATGGCCACCGACCGCTTGCTCGGACCGGCCATGCCCGCGACGATCATGCGCGACGACACGGTAGCCATTGGCCAGGAAGAACAGCATCTGCGCGTCCCAATCGTCCGACGACAGCGGCCAGCCGTGGTGGAAGACGATCGGCTGGGCGTCCCTGGGCCCCCAGTCCTTATAATAGATCTGGGTGCCATCCGTGCTGGTTACATAAGCCATGATAGTCTCCATTGATGAGGCGAGACGGTGGCTTCCCAGGAGATTGCCACCGTTGCGCTGGGGGAAATGTAATCGACCAGTGCCGCCGCGCGCGGGTTATTGCGCGCTGGCGGGGGGCGTGGGGACCGGCGTCCATTGCCAACCCTGCGCCGCCTTGTTGAGCGTACCGATGCCGGGGAATTGCAGGTGCGCCGCCGCGACCAGATAGTGACGCTTCGCCGCATCGGCCATGATCGTGGCGCGCGAGCGGGATGCCTCGGCTTGCGATAGGTCGAACTTGATGGTCACCGCAGGGTCCTTCAACTGCACCACCGCCACGTGCATCACGTCGCCCCAGATGAGCAGCGTCTTGCCACCGCTCTCGACACGGTAACCGGTGTGCCCTGCCGTGTGTCCGGGCAGCGACACTGCCGTCACGCCAGCGTCGATCGTCTCGCCTGGCTGGAATGGCTTGACTCGCCCCGCCGCGCTATACGGCGCGAGTGAGGCGGCGGCGGCGTCGAAGGACGATTGTACCGAGGCATCGACCTTGGCGAGGTTGGCCTTGTCGAGCCAGAAATCCTGCTCCGGCTGCGCCATGCGGATCGTCGCGTTGGGAAACACGCGCGCGCCATCGACCGAAAGACCGCCGACATGGTCGGGGTGGAGGTGTGTGATGAGCACCTCGTCAATATCCTCGGGCTTATAACCTGCGGCCTTCAGCGCGGTGATCGCGCGTCCGAGCGTCGGGCCGAAATAACTGCCGCTGCCGCTATCGACGAGAATGCGGCGCGCGCCCGTGTCGATCAAATAGGCGTTGACCGAGGTCGGTTCGAGCGTGGGCGCGTTCGCCGCTGCCAGGATCGCCTTCACTTCGCCGGGTGTCCGCTCGACCAGCAATTGATCGGCTGGCAGCGAGATGATGCCATCGGACAGCGCGACGATGGTAAAGCTGCCGAGCTTCATCTTGTAGAAATCCGCCGGAGCCGTGACCGGCGCGGAGGCGACGTTCTGGGCATAAGCGACTGGCGGGACGGCGAGGCTGGCGATCACGGCGGCACACTTTAGAAAACGAACGGTCATGGCGTTTCATCCGATTTGCTTGATCCGACAGGTGGATCACCCTGCCAGATTAGCGGATCGGCCTGGAGATGCCCATCGCCGAGGCGCGCGCTCGGATGATCTCGCGGCACTCGCGGCGAATTGGGCCAGCCGCGTCGCCGGGCCTTGTGAGGGAGGCGCTTATCGCGAGTGTGCGCTTGCCTCCGCCGCCTCCGCGATCCCTGCGTAGAGCCGGTCGAGATCGGCTTCGTCAATGCAATAAGGCGGCATCACGTACACGGTGTTGCCAAGTGGGCGCAGTAGCAGGTCGTTCTCGCGGAAATGCGAAAGCAGGGCGGGGGCGCGATGTGAGAGATAGCCGCCGGGCTCGCCGTCCTCGATATCCACCGCCGCGATGGTGCCGAGCGTGCGCGGGTTGGTGAACCCGGATTGTCCCGACAGCGCGTCCAGACGCTGGCGTTGCCGCACGGCGAGCGCGGCGATGCGATCGCGCACGGGTTCCTCGCGCCAGATGGCGAGGTTGGCGTTGGCGGCGGCGCAGGCGATCGGGTTGGCGGTGTAGCTGGAGGAATGGAAGAACATCCGCGCGCGGTCCTGCGAGAGATGCGCGTCGTAGACGCCCTCGCTCGCCATCGTCACCGCGAGCGGCACCGCGCCGCCGGTCAGGCCCTTGGACAGGCAGAGGATGTCGGGAACGACACCCGCCTGTTCGCACGCCAGCAACGTGCCGGTGCGGCCCCAGCCGGTCATCACTTCATCGGCGATGAACAAAACGTCGTGACGCGCGCAGATCGCGCGCATCTCGGCCAGCACCCAGGCGGGGTAGAACAGCATTCCGCCCGCGCCCAGCACCAAGGGCTCGACGATGAAGGCGGCGGGGGCGGAGCGGCAGGCGGCCTCCAGCGCATCGAGCGTGGCTTGCTCGCGGCCCGAGGCGGGGTAGGGGATGGTGCCGACGTCGAACAGCAGCGGCGCATAAGGCGCGTTGAACACGCCGCGCGCGCCGACCGACATCGCGCCGATCGTGTCGCCATGATAGCTATGCTCCATCACCAGGATGCGGTGGCGGGGCTGGCCGCGATTGGCCCAGAAGCCGAGCGCCATCTTCAGCGCGACCTCGACACTGGTCGAGCCCGAATCCGAGAAGAAGATGCGGGTGAGCGCAGGCGGCATGATCTCCAGCAGTGCGCGCGCGAGCGTTTCGGCGGGTTCGTGCGTCCAGCCGGCAAAGATGATCTGGTCGAGCTTGCTCGCTTGCTCGGCAATCGCGGCGATGATGCGCGGGTGGCAATGGCCGTGCGTCGTCACCCACCAGGACGAGATGCCGTCGATGATGCGGCGGCCGTCCTGGGTGAACAGCGCCGCGCCTTCGCTGTGGGTGACGAGCGGGATCGGTTCGCCAAGGCCGTGCTGGGTGAAGGGGTGCCAGATTGGGGAACTGCTCATTGGAAATCGGCCACGTTGAAATGCGCGGCAAAGGCCGCGGCAAGCGTGCTCGCATCGAGCGGATCGAGCCGGGGTAAGCGCCCCAGCCGCTTCACGCGCCCCAGATGCACGATGGTCGCTTCGCTATCGGCATTCTCGTCGCCGACAAAGGCGATGCCGAGGATGGGCACGCCGCGCTGGCGCAGCGCCTCGATCGACAACAGGCTGTGGTTGATCGTGCCGAGCGTGGTGCGCGCGACCAGCACCACCGGGTAGCCCCAGCGTGCGAACAGATCGGCAAACACAAGCTCGCGCGTCACCGGCACCATCACGCCGCCGGCCCCCTCCACCACCAGCGGGCCGTTGACCTCGGGCGGGGTCAGCCGCAGCGGGTCGATCGTCACGCCGTCAATCTCGGCGGCGCGGTGGGGCGAGCAGGGGGTGGCGAGGCGATACGCCTCGGGCAGGATGTGCGACGCGGGCAAGCCCGAGAGCGTGGCGACGCTGTCGCGATCGGCGCTGGGGTCGAGCCCGGCCTGCACCGGCTTCCAATAATGCGCGTTCAGCGCCGCCGTCAGCGCGGCGGCGAACACCGTCTTGCCGACATCGGTGTCGGTGCCGGTGATGACGATTGTTTCAGAGTTCACGTGCGCGCAACTCCAACAGCATCTCCGCCAGCGCGGCAATCTCCGCTTCGCCGACGTTGAGCGTGAGCGACACGCGCAGCCGCGCGGTGCCGGGCGGCACTGTCGGCGGGCGGATGCCGCGAATATCGAAACCGGCGGCCTGCAGCGCCGCCGCAAGCCGCATGGTGGGGGCGTCCGCGCCGATGATGAGTGGCAGGATCTGCGATCCGGTCGGGGTGACGCCGCACGGCGCGAGCGTGCGCTCGGCAAAGGCGGTGAGCGCGCTCAGCCGGTCGCGACGCTCAGGCTCGTCGGCGAGGATGCGCAGGCTCTCGCGCACCGCGCTTGCCATCAGCGGGGAGGGCGCGGTCGAGAAGATGAAGGCGCGCCCACGATTGACCAGAAAATCACGCATCGTGCGCGGGCCGCACAGCAAGGCGCCCTCACAGCCCAAGGCCTTGCCGCAGGTGCGCAAGGTGATGACGTTTTCGGCCCCCTCCAGATCGGCGGCGAGGCCGCGTCCGTCGGGGCCGAACACGCCGGTTGCGTGCGCCTCGTCGATCAGCAGCATCGCCGCGTGTCGCGCCGCCACCGCCGCCAGATCGGCGAGCGGGGCGCGGTCGCCATCCATGCTGTAGAGGCTCTCGACCGCGATCCACGCGCGACCCGTGCCGCCGCGCCGCCGCCAGTCGGCAATCGCCTGATCGACCGCGGTCGCGTCATTATGCGGCGTCGCGACGCTTTCGGCGCGGGCGAGGCGCATTCCTTCATGCGCGCTGGCATGGATCAACGCATCATGGACGATCAGATCGCCACGCTGCGGCAGCGTGGACAGCAAGGCAGCATTGGCGGCATAGCCGCTGGAGAAGGACAGCGCCGCTTCGCTGCCGAAAAAGGCGGCGGCTTCGGCTTCGAGCGCTTCATGCTCGGGATCGTTGCCGCGCAGCAGCCGCGACCCGCCCGACCCGATCGCCACCCCGCGCGCCAGCGCCGCCGCCACGGCACCCCGCAGCCGCTCAGCGCGGGCGAGGCCGAGATAGTCGTTGGACGAGAAATCCAGCCCGGTGCGCGGTTGCAGGCGGCGGAGCCGCGCGGCGGAGTCGAGCGCCTTCAAGTCGTTCAGATGCGTTTCGAGGAGAGTCATCGGGGGCGCTATAGCGAAGCTGTGGGCGGACGCACGAGCGGGGTGTGGGATTTTGTTGGTGGGGTGGGGGTGGGGGGCGTGCCTCGTTGGCCTAGACGCGGCGGCGGTTGGACGACTATTGTATCGAACGAGTTAGGAAATTGATAACCATTCTAGACAATGCGCGGCCATCTTGAACTGATGACGAACGCTCAGGATCGCGCCAGGATGATTGCACTCGGGTAAGTGTCGCGATCTTCCTTGTACATGATCAGTAACGCCGAAAGCATTGTGGTCTGCCATCCCGAAGGCAATTGCCTCGTCAACTCCATCAACGCCGAACGAGCGGTAATAGCGGCGGGGCTCATGGTGACAACTGTTTGCGCTAACTCAGGATGTGGTTTTCGACTACCCTTGCCCGCACTTTGAAACCGAAGAGTGTACGGTAGAGCGGCCTTAAGTCGTAGCGCGACCTCGGCTGCCGTTGCTGTTCCGAGCAAATCGATTTCAAGGGGCCGGTCGATATCAATCGGGAAATCGCTATCAAAGCTCCCTGGCTTACTGGTGTCACGTTCGCGCCCAGGATCGTTTGCACCGAAGCCGCTGCCATTCCACGGTGTGCCGTCCTTACCGGTATAATGCCGAATAAGCTGGGTCTCGAGATCAATCGCAGTGAACACAAAGATGCGCACTGCCTTGAATGTTACCCTTCTAGGGGCAAGTCCTTGCCGATGCAGGATTTTGCGAGAATGGCGAAGCAGTCGCTTAGCCAGGCCCGCCTCCGCGTCTGTCTTTCCGATATAGGTGAGTTGGCCGTCCAAGAAGAGCTGATATACGCCCTGTGCCTCTGGAATGCTCGCCAACCCCTCGCCATCGAGTGGTGCGGCTTCCATGCCGTCCAGGACCTCAACCAGGCGTACCAACAGCGCGCCCGGCAAATCGAACTCGAAATCGCGATAACCTACGGTCACTGACAGCTTCCCATCTCCGTACGGTTAAGATGCGCGCGCACATCTCGCGCCACCACCTCCGCCAATTTCACCGGAACGGCATTACCAAGCTGGCGCATTGTTTCCGACCAGGAGCCGTGAAATTGATAATCGTCAGGAAAGGTCTGTAGCCTGGCGCTCTCACGTATGGAAAAGTATCGAACGGTTCCATCAGGTCGCGCGAGCATATTTTCGCCACCGGGTACGCCATGCACGCCCGCTTTCAGTGTCTTCGCTGGCTCGTCCAACGGGCTGCCGGTATGCCCCGGATACGACCTCGCACCGGCCTGGAAGCGATGATTCGGCACCAGCGCGGCCGCACGTGGCGAGAGTTCGGGATCAGGCAAATCGTGGATCGCATCGCGGGTGGTGCGCCAGGCAAGCCCAGCAGGCTTTTTCCGCAGCTTGGCGGCGCGTGCCGCCAGACGTGGTGCGATGATCCGATACTTACGGGATACATGATGTCGTTCCCAATAGTCCCCGTTGGGACGCTGCTCCCAGAGAAGAGCATCAAGCGAATGTGTTGGCACGGGGAAATTCCACTCGATTTCCAGATCCCGCCTAAACCCGACAAAGACCACGCGCTCGCGTCGTTGTGGCACCCCGTGGTCGGCGGCGTTAAGAACGCGATAAATGACGCGGTAGCTGAAAGAGGTTTCACCGCGCCCGGAGGTGTGATGGCGCTCTAATCGCTCCAGATGTTCAAACCATTTCTCACCATCGCGACGCCTGAGATCAGGATAAGTGAGTTGGTGCACGATGTACGCGACATAACTCGCAAAGGCCGCGCGCGTAAGCCCCTTCACGTTTTCAAAGATAAACGCTTTTGGCCGTGTCTCGCGTACGGCACGCACCGCCTCGGGCCACATGTCCCGTGCGTCATCATGCGCCCGATGCAAGCCGCCCAGCGAAAAAGGCTGACAGGGCGGACCACCGGTCACTAAATCGATCACGTTCTCGTAGGCACGAAAATCGACCGCGCGAACGTCGCCTTCGACCAACGGCCAACCCACTACCTCGCGCAGGCCGCGCGATTGGTTCTCGCGAATAGTGTCGCAGCACCAGCGATCCCATTCGACAACCTTAACTGGCGTGAACCCCGCCCGGCTGACGCCAAGACCTAATCCGCCAGCACCGGCGAATAGCTCAATTGCGTGCATTCATCCCCCTCGGCGTTCCAGAAGCGCGTGGAATTCGTTCCTCAGTTGTTCTTCTTGCCCGCATTCGCGTTCCCGAACAACTAAAGTTTTCAGCCGAGCGCGGTAGGTTGCATTGCGGATCGTCTGAGTTGACCGGCCAAATCGGCTGCTCCCACCATCACCGAAAGTTCATCGAAACTGACCAGTCGCTAGCCGAAGGCGCGATTCGCCTTATCGAGGTGGCTGCGCAGCGCGCTCCCTGCGATAAGTCCCAACTGGCTCCCGCCACCCCCTTACACCGCGTCATCCAGCGAGAAGCGGTCGTCATCCTCGTCATAGGCGAAGACTTCGGCATAGCGGCCCCACAGGGTGACGGTGCGCAGCGTTTCCTCGGCATAATCGGGCGACATATGGTCTTCGAGTTCGTCGCGGAAGCGGCGCGCGGGGGCGGCGTGGCCGGCGCGTTCGTCGAGGATGCGCTTGATGTGCTGCGCCAGCGGAACGTGCGCGAGCAGGGCTTGCGGCGCGCGCCTTTGCCGGGGTGTGGGCGGGCCGCACCACGATCGGCGCGCTGGCGGTGCTGGCGGCACAATTGGTGTGCTTCGGCGCGTTGGCGGCGCTGCGTCTGGCGAGACACGCAAAGGTTGGGGGCGGTGCGGCGGTTTGGCCCTGCGAGGCGAACCCGCCGCACCATAGTCCCGGCCCCGTCTTAAGACGGGGCGATGGCGCGCTGCGGATCGGTGATTTGAACGCCGTCCTTTGCCCAGTCCGCGCGGGTGCGGCACGGGTCGGGCGGGGTGCCCGGATGCGGATCGGCGGGCGACGGATCGGCGAAGGCGCGGATACAGTAAACATCCTGGTCCGCCTTGTAGGTGACGCGGTAGGTTTCGGTGATGGTGCGTCGGGTTGGTGCGCTTTGCGGCGATGCCGCCACGGCGGCGATGGTAAGGGTGATCAGGTGGGCGGACAGGCTCATGGCGGATCTCCATGCGGTCGCGACATGGATCTGTCGTCGATCGCACGGTTTTCCATGCGAGAAGTGTGCCATATATATAATACACTGGAATCCGTGGCGGGGTATCGGTTCGGGCTGGACCTTCCGTCGTCGATTTCACCGATCTTTGGTTCGTACCACCAATGTGTAGAAGGGGTGCGCGCGTGAGGCGGCTCGTTCACCCCCCGGATCGGATGCGGTGCAATCGCGATGTCACGGTGCTGTTTTATCCAATCTTAAAATATCGTCTAATCGCAAGCCGCGATTGCCTAATGATGGATCACAATGGGCCAGATTGGCGTGGTTGTGGTATTGTCATATTTTGCGCATTTCGCGGCATGTCCATACGTAGACAAGACAATATACTTGAGTGAAATACCAATAAGGTGTATTTGAATAATGCCTGAACGACTCGTGCTGTCGTCGGGCCAGTCCGCTTCAAATAGAGTATATTTGATGTCCCCCCGGCTATGTGCATGGCCGGGGCGTGTGTGCGTGGCTTTTGTAATTCTTGCGAGAAATCATCGCATTTGATCCATAATTTCAGGAAAGGATACGGCAATGACCGTGTACAATATCCAAAATCAATGGGGCGGTAGTTCCGCGCCGTGGCACGATGGTGGAGTGCTCAACATCGGCAATCGCGCAGATCAACTGCCGATCGCGCTCCATATTCAATCCGGCGATGGCGGACTGAGCTTTACCGGTACGATGACGTATCAGGGCGAGGGCCCGATCGGCCTGCGCGCGACCCGCGTGACCGAAAATTGCTATCACGCCGAAAACCAATGGGGTGGCAATGATGCTCCCTGGCACGATGCGGGCCTGTTCCTGCTCGGCGCGCGCGATGGCCAGAATGCGGTGGCGTTCGATCTGACGTCCAAGGACGGTCAGACCGTGACGGGCACAATGACCTATGCGGGGGAAGGCCCGATCGGCGTCAAAGGTGCCAAATCCCCCGGTCTCGCCTTTAACGCCACCAATCAATGGGGCGGCAGCGGGGCTCCCTGGCATCAGGGCGGCCAGTGGGTGATCGGGTGCCGGCCGGACCAGCCGGTGGTCGGTCTCGAAGTGTCGAGCCACGACAATGGCAAGACGCTGACGGGCACGATGACCTATAAGGGCGAGGGTCCGATCGGCTTCCGCGGCACGCGCACGATGGCCAACACCTATAGCGTGGTGAACCAATGGGGCGGCAATGATGCCCCGTGGCATCCGGGCGGTGAATGGGTGCTCGGCTGCCGCGGCAAGCAGGGCGTTGTCGCGATCAGCACCAAGGGCGACGGTGCGAACCTGAACGGCACGATGATGTATGCCGGCGAAGGTCCGATCGGTCTTGCGCTGGTGCCGAGCGTCGCCAAGGTCCACGCAACCGCGTGAAAATGACGACCGCTCCCCGGCGCAACCGGGGGGCGGCCTATCGCGGGCGCGGTCGCAATCGTGCCAGATTTTGGCTGCTGTGTGAGGAAATGTTGCGGGGATCGGGGTTGGATCACTCTGGCCGCTGTGTGCGTTGACGCTGCTGAAACGCGTCCTTACCGAAACGGACACATGAAACATTGCCTGATCTCACGCCGATGACGACTGCCCCCACTATCGTCCTGGTCGAGGACGACCCCGCGCTGCGCACGCTGACCACGCGGGCGCTGCAAGAGCATGGCTATACTGTTCGCCCCGCCGCGTCCGCCCCCGAAATGTGGCTGGCGATGGATGCGGGCCCGGTCGATCTGGTGCTGCTCGACATCATGTTGCCGGGCACCGACGGCATCGAACTGTGTCGGCGGCTGCGGCAGAAGAGCAATGTACCGATCATCTTCGTCAGCGCGCGCGCCAGCGAGACCGACCGTGTCGTCGGCCTGGAACTGGGTGCCGACGATTATCTCGCCAAGCCGTTCGGCACGCGCGAGCTCACCGCGCGCATCCGCGCCGTCCTGCGCCGGACCGAGGCTCCGCGCGACACGCAGGATCGCGAGGAAGGGGTGCGCCGCTTCGACGGCTGGACCGTCAGCTTGCCGCGCCGCGAATTGCAGGCGCCGAGCGGCGCGGTGGTCGATCTGACCGGCGCGGAATTCGACCTGTTGGTCAGCCTGCTCGACCATGCGGGCCGCGTGATCGCGCGCGAACGGCTGATCGAACTGTCGCGCACACGCATGGGCGACAGCACCGATCGCAGCGTGGATGTGCTGGTCAGCCGCTTGCGCCGCAAGCTCACCACCGAAGGCAGCGCGCCACCGATCGTGACGGTGCGCGGCGTCGGCTATATGTTCAACACCACGGTCGAGCGTTCTTGAGGCGTTTCGTGCATCCCTCGCTCGGCTTGATCGGGCGAGTCGTGGCGATCCTGCTGCTCGCGATGCTCGTCGAATTTACCATGAATGCCATGCTGTATGAGCGCGCCAGCCAGTTTTCGGTGCGCGACGATGTCGGGCGGCGGCTGGCAGAGCATCTCGTCATCGCGCGACGCCTGACGGTGGACACGCCAGTGGCCGAGCGCCCGGCGATGGCGCGCCGCCTGTCGACCCCGCATTACACGATGGCGTGGAGCGCCGCTGCGCCCGCGCCGACCGACCCCGCGCTCGCACAGATGCGCGCGCGCGTGCTCAGTTGGGAGCCGGTGCTGCGCTCGGGCGATTTGCGGCTGCATCTCGATACGATTGGCGAGGATGCCTATGTCGCCGGGGCGAGTGCGCTGCCCGATGGCAGTTGGCTGCACTTCCGCACGGTTGAGCCGATCGACAGCCTGGACGAATCGTATAGCCGTATCCTGATCGCTTTCGCCATTGCGGGCGGCGTGATGGTGCTGGGCGGTGCGCTGATCGGGCGGACGCTGCGCCCGATGCGGCAATTGGCGGATGCAGCGGACCGCTTCGGCACCGCCGAGCCGCTCCCCTTGGTCGAGGAAGGGCCGGGCGAGGTGCGCCGCGTTATCACCGCGTTCAACCGGATGCAGGCGCGCATCCAGCAATTGATCGAGGATCGCACGCAGGCGCTGGCGGCGGTGGGGCACGACATCCGTACCCCGCTGGCGCGGTTGCGGTTGCGTGCGGAGGGTATCTCGGCCGAGCCGCTGCGCGAGGAAATCCTGGAAGACGTAGCCGAGATGGACGCGATGGTCGCATCGTTGCTGGCGTTCCTCGGCGGCGAGGACGATCCCGAAAAGCCCGTGCTGGCCGATCTCGCCGTATTGTGCGCGACGCTGGCCGACGATGCTGCGGATCACGGGCGCGAGGTCCATTATGTCGGCCCCTCGCATCTCGACCATTGCTTCCGCCCGCTCGGCATGAAGCGCGCGCTCACCAATCTGGTCGAAAACGGCCTGCATCACGGATCGGTGGTGACGATCGCGCTCTCCGCCACCCCGAACGAAGTGATTTTACGGGTCGAGGATGACGGGCCGGGCATCCCCGAAGAGGCCTTGCAGAGCGTGCTGGAGCCGTTCGTGCGGCTCGATACCGCCCGACGGCGCGATACGCTGGGGTTGGGGTTGGGGCTGGCGATCGTCGTGCGGCTGGTCGATTTCGAAGGCGGCGCGTTGCGCCTCGCCAATCTGCCCGAAGGCGGCTTGCGCGCGGAAATCCGCCTGCCACGCTGACCGGAAACGCTTCCTTACAAAAGTGCCGCGTTGCAGCAAAACGCACTTCGTATCTGATTCTGTGAAGCCCGCGCAGCCCCCGCGCGGCGCAAGCAGGAGCCAGGTTCATGAACGAGCTCATCGGTCGCGTCTTCGATTTTCAGAAGTCGGTGTTCCCCCCTCAAAGTGCGCTCTATGCGAACCTCGCCGTCAACGGGCAGCGTCCCAAGGCGCTGATCGTGTCGTGCGCGGATTCGCGCGTGGTGCCCGAAGAAATTCTGCAGGCCGCCCCCGGTGATCTGTTCGTCTGCCGCAATGCCGGCAACATCGTTCCCCCGTTCAGCAACGCCAATGGTGGCGTCACCTCGACCGTCGAATATGCGGTAATGGCGCTGGGGGTGCGCGACATCATCGTCTGCGGCCATTCCGATTGCGGCGCGATGAAGGCGCTGATGAACCCGTCGTCGCTGGAAACCATGCCCAATGTCGCGGCGTGGTTGCGCCACAGCCATGCGGCGCATTCGGTGGTGAGCGATGCCTATCCCGATCTCGACGGGCCTGAGCAGGTGCGCGCGGCGGCGCTTGAAAATGTCGTGGTGCAGATCGCGCATCTGCGCACGCATCCGGCGGTCGCCTCGGGCATCGCGCGCGGCGAACTGGCGCTGCACGGCTGGTTCTTCGACATTCATCAGGGTGCGGTGTTCGCGCTCGACGGCGGCACCGGGCGGTTCGAGCAGATCCGCGACGATCGCCCGATGCCGGTCGCCTTGCCCGCGCAGCAGCGCCTGGCGTCGGGCGTGTCTTATCTGGAGGCGGCCGAATGAGCTTCGCCGGTTTCAAATTGCCGACGCTGGCAGTCGCGTCGCGGGATTTTACCGCGTCGATCGTCGTGTTTCTGGTGGCGATGCCCTTGTGCATGGGCATCGCCATCGCCTCGGGCGTGCCGCCTGAAAAAGGACTCATCACCGGCATCATCGGCGGCATCGTCGTGGGGGCGCTCGCGGGTTCCCCCTTGCAGGTCAGCGGGCCCGCCGCAGGCCTGGCCGTCGTGGTGTTCGAGTTGGTTCGCGACAAGGGCCTGTCGGCGCTGGGGCCGATCCTGATTCTTGCCGGGCTGATCCAGCTCATCGCTGGTATTCTGAAGATCGGCGGCTGGTTCCGCGCGATTTCGCCCGCTGTCGTCCACGGGATGCTCGCCGGGATCGGCGTGCTGATCGTCGTCGGCCAGTTTCATGTGCTGTTCGATGCACGCCCGCTGCCGAGCGGCATCCAGAATCTGCTCGCCATTCCCGGCCGTTTGTTCGGCTTGTCCGCGACCAACGTCTCGGGCGTCGAACAGGCGTTCATGATCGGCCTGTTGACGATCGCGGCGATGCTGGGGTGGGAACGCTTCCGCCCGGCGGCGCTGAAGCAGGTGCCTGCCGCTCTGGTCGGCGTCATGGTCGGTACGCTGACCGCGTTCAGCATCGGCCTCACGATCGACCGCGTCGATGTGCCGCAATCGATCGTTGCCGCCGTCGCGCTCCCCGCGCCGGACTTCCTGGCCAAGTGGATCGACCCGTCGATCCTCGTTGCAGCCCTCGCCATCGCCTTCATCGCCAGCGCGGAAACGCTGTTGTCGGCGGCGGCGGTCGACCGGATGCACGATGGCGTGCGCACCGATTACAATAAGGAGCTGCGCGCGCAGGGCATCGGCAATTTGCTGTGCGGCGTGGCGGGTGCCTTGCCGATGACGGGGGTGATCGTGCGCAGCTCGGCCAATGTGCAGGCGGGCGCGACGACGCGGCTCTCGACGATGCTGCACGGCATCTGGATCCTGGGCTTCGTCGCGTTGCTGCCGTGGCTGCTGCGCGAAATCCCGATGGCCGCCTTGGGCGCGATTCTGGTGGTGACCGGGGTTCGGCTGGTCAGTCTCGCGCATGTCCGTCACCTGTTCCACAGCTATGGCGTGTTGCCAGCGCTGATCTGGGCGGTGACGCTCGTGGTGGTGGTGGCCGAGGATCTGTTGACCGGCGTGCTGGTCGGCATCGCGCTCTCGCTGCTCGAACTGGTGCCGCATCTGCGCCGTCTACGCCTGCACGTCGAAATGCCGGATGAAACAGATGGGCGCTGCTTGGCGCTGGCGGGCAGTGCGACCTTCGTCACCCTGCCCAAATTGTCGGACACACTGGATGCGCTGCCGATGGACGGGCCGACCCGGCTCGACGTGTCGCGGTTGACCAAGGTCGACCATACGTGCGCCGAATTGCTCAAGGAGTGGCTCGCGCGGCGGCGTGCGGCCGGGCATCCGGTCGAATTGACCGGCGCGTCCTACAAGCTCGCCGCGATGACGGCGTAGCGAGCAACGCTTCGTTACAAAGCGGCAAGATCGCGGCACCACCGCGACGCTACACCAAAACTCCCGAGGTCGACCGCTCCCCATCGCTCCCCCGGTGATGAGAGGAGCGGCGGCGCCGGACCGCAGGCGGGAACCCACCACCACATCAAAGGGGGATCCCATGTATCGATTTACGTTCGCCGCCGCGCTCGCGCTGATCGCCAGCCCCGCTATCGCGCAGGATAGGGGCGGCGAGACCGCGCCGCCGCCGCCGTTCAAGGTATCGGGCAGCGTCGCGTTCGTTTCCGACTACCGCTTCCGTGGCGTCTCTCAATCGGACAAACAAATCGCGCTACAGGGCGGCATCACCGTCACGCATGAAAGCGGGTTTTACGCCAGCACCTGGGCCTCCAATCTCGCAGGCTGGGGCACCTTTGGCGGTGCCAATCTCGAGCTCGATCTGGTCGGCGGCTATAAGCGCCCGCTCGCTGGCGGGACGATCGATGTCGGCTTGACCTGGTACATGTATCCCGGTGGCGCCGCCCTGACCGATTTTGCCGAACCCTATGTCAAAGTGAGTGGCACGCTCGGCCCGGCGACGTTGCTGGCGGGCGTCGCTTATGCGCCCAAGCAGAAGGCGCTCGGCAATTTCTCCAACACCCCGCAAAGCCGCGGGCAGAGCGAGGACAATCTCTATCTGTGGGGCGATGGCAGCGCGGGCGTTCCCGGCACCCCCGTCACCGCCAAGGCGCATATCGGCTATTCCAAGGGCAATCCGGGGTTGGGACCGAATGGCACCAGCGTGGCCCCAACGGGGAGCTATTGGGATTGGCTGCTGGGGGTCGATTATGTGGTCGGCCCGGTGACGCTGGGTGTCGCCTATGTCGATACTGACATCAGCCGCGCGAAATCGGCCTATCTGCTGCCGAACTTCGCCTCGACCAAGAACGGCTCCTCGATTGCGGGCGGCACGGTGCTGTTCAGCGTTTCCGCCGGATTCTAACGGCATAATGGCCGCCGGGGCAGCAACCCCGGCGGCCATCGTTGCTCAGGCAGCGTCGACCAGCACGATTTCGCTGTCTTCGATCGCGGTTACCCGCAGCACCGCTTCATCGCGAATGGCGGCACCGTCGCGAGCATTGACGCGCACGCCGTCAATCTCGATCGCACCCGTGGCGGGCACGAGATAGCCGCGCCGGTCTTTGCCGAGCGGATATTCGGCGGTCTCGCCCGCCTTCAGCGTGGCACCGACAACGCGGGCGTCGGTGCGGATCGGCAGCGTATCGCCATCCTCGGCAAAGCCGCTCGCCAGCACCACGAACTGTCCGGCGCGATCGCCCTTCGGGAAGGGGCGGGCACCCCAGCCTGGCTTTTCGCCGCTGCGTGTCGGCTGGATCCAGATCTGGAAGATCCGGGTGGTAATATCCTCCTTATTATATTCGGAGTGGGTGATGCCCGTGCCGGCACTCATTACTTGCACGTCGCCCGCCTCGGTGCGGCCGAGATTGCCGAGATTGTCCTGATGCGTGATCGCGCCTTCGCGGACATAGGTGATGATCTCCATGTCGCGGTGCGGATGCGGCGGGAAGCCCGTTTGCGGTGCGATCGTGTCATCATTCCACACCCGCAAATTGCCCCAATTGGTACGCGCCGGGTCGTAGTAATTGGCGAAGGAGAAATGATGCTTGGCATCGAGCCAACCGTGATTGGCACCGCCAAGGCTGGCATAAGGGCGAAGGTCGATCATGGCGCAAACTCCTGTGCTGCGGTGGACTGGCAGGGTGCCGGTCCGTCCGTCGATGACCGGGATATAGAGCGGCTCGACTTCGCTGCTCAGTCGGATAAAACATATCGAAACGTTCGAGAAAGTTGATATGCACAATCCCGGTACGCCGACCCTCGATCAGCTTCGCGTGTTTCTGGCGGTGGTCGATACCGGCAGCTTTGCCGCCGCCGGGCGCAAGCTCAACCGCGCAGTGTCGGTCATCAGCTACGGCATCGCCAACCTTGAGGCGCAATTAGGCGTGCTGCTGTTCGACCGCGAGGGCACGCGCAAGCCCAAGCTGACCGAGGCGGGGCGGGCGGTGCTCGCCGAGGTGCGCCATGTGGCGCAGGGCATCGATGGGCTGCGCGCCAAGGTGAAGGGGCTGCTCGACGGGCTGGAGGCGGAGGTGCATCTCGCGGTGGACGTGATGCTGCCCGCGCAGCGGCTGGGCAAGGTGCTGCGCGCCTTCGCGGCGGCCTACCCCACGGTCACGCTGCGCCTGCATGTTGAGGCGCTGGGCGCGGTGGTCGCTTTGGTGCAGGAGGCGCAAGCGGTGGTCGGCATTTCCGGGCCGCTCGCCACCGGGCGTGTGGGGATCGAATCGGTGACGGCGGGATCGGTGCAGATGGTGCCCGTCGCCGCGCCCGACCATCCGCTCGCGCGGATGATGCCGATCCCGCCCGGCGCAGGGCGCGATTTCGTGCAACTCGTGCTGACCGATCGCTCGCCCTTGACCGAGGGGCGCGACTTTGCGGTGATGAGCCCGCGCACCTGGCGGCTGGCCGATCTCGGCGCGAAACACGCGTTGCTGCGCGAGGGGATCGGCTGGGGCAACATGCCGCTGTCGCTGATCGCGGGGGATCTGGTGGCGGGGACGTTGGTGCGGCTCTCCATGCCCGAACAGCCGGGCGGTATTTATCGCTTCTCCGGCATCTGGCGGCGCGACGTGCCGCCCGGCCCGGCGGCATCCTGGTTGCTCGACCAATTCGTCACGCAGGGCCGCGAGGATGCGGAGGTTCCAGGCGTTCCCGACGTGTGAGCATGTGCCGTCCTTGCGCAGCCATGATGCGACCAACACCAATCGAGCACGACATTCGCAAGGCGTGAGTCTTTGTTCGATATTTTAGAACGTTTTCTGCAAAATTATCCGGGTTTTCGCATAAGCGTGGTTGAACCATCTTGGCGACGACGGCGGGGGAGTGCCCCGCTCGACCGGAGACACATCATGACTTCTCTTCCCTTGCCGACGACCGCCCCCGTTTCGACCAGCGTCGCCGCGTTGCCGCTGATCGGCCGCACCGCGATTGCCGCGATCTTCGTCCTGAGCGGTTTGTCCAAGCTCGCCGCCCCTGCGGCGACGATCGGCTATATTCAGTCGGTCGGCTTGCCCGTGCCGCAAATGGGCTTTGCGATCGCGCTGATTGTTGAACTGCTCGGCGGCGTGGCGCTTATCCTCGGTTATCGCACCCGGCTGGTTGCTTCGGTGCTGGCGGTGTTCTCGATCGCGACCGCGCTCACCTTTCACAGCGCGCTGGGCGACCAGAACCAGTTCATCCATTTCTTCAAAAACATTGCCATTGCCGGTGGTCTGCTCAACGTCGTCGCGCTGGGTGGCGGTGCCTGGAGCCTCGACGCCCGTCGTTGAACGACGATCCTTCGCAGGCGGACAAGGACCGGACGGGGCAACCTGTCCGGTCTTTTCGTACGCCGATGTTGCATCCATCCAGGATCGTCGCGCATTGTGCGGCTATGGTTGCCGCGAAAGGAACCTCGATGCCCGACCCGAACCCCACGCCCGATGCGCCTGCCGAGGATCATGAGGAAGACCTGATCGACGAAGGGCTGGAGGAAAGCTTTCCCGCCAGCGATCCCCCCGCCGTGCCGCGCTTCGATTGAGCGTGGCCATGCAGAAACTGCTCGTCCTCTACGGTTCCTACCGGTCCGACCGCATGGGCATCCGCCTTGCCGACTATCTCGTCCGGCGTTTTCAGGCACGCGGCGTCGATGCCGAATTGATCGACGCCAAGGCGATTGGCCTGCCGATGCTCGATCGCATGTATAAGGAATATGCGCCCGGCGAGGCACCACCCGCGATGGAGACGCTGGCGGGCAAGATCCGCGCTGCCGACGCCTTTCTGTTCGTCACCGGCGAATATAATTGGGGCGTGCAGCCGGGGTTGAAGAACCTGACCGACCATTTCCTGGAGGAATGGTTCTGGCGGCCCGCCGCGATCGCCAGCTATTCGGCGGGGCGCTTGTCCGGGGTGCGCGCGGCACAAGCCTGGCATCCGACCTTGGCGGAAATGGGGATGGTGGTGGTGTCGAGCACCATTTCGGTCGGCCCGATCGGCGCGACGCTCGACGCCGACGCGCAACCGATCGGGGGTGGCGGCGCGGCGCTGGAGCGCGGGTTCGACCGCTTCGCCGATGATTTGAGCTGGTGGGCGGATGCGGCGGCGCGGCAGCGCGCGGTGGTGGCACCGCCCTATTGAGGTCGCCTCGCTCGCTTGCGTGAAACGGCGTGTGCGCTAGAGCGAGCCTCCACGAAGGCACTTCCCCGGCGAAGGCCGGGGCCCAGTCGGGAAGGTGGTGGTGGCGCGCGCTGTGCCCGCTTTCTGGCCGCCCACGACTGGGCCCCGGCCTTCGCCGGGGAAGTGCCTTCGTGGAGGTGCTTGAGTGTGAACGGGAGGTGGGGCGCTTGATGACGAAGGGCGGTTTGAAGGCGTGGCCGGGTTCATCGCCGCTCGCCCCCTCGCGCCGCGCGGTCGTCACCGGCCTGTGTGCCGCAACGCTGTGCGCCGCTGCACCTGCGTCGGCACGCCCGCAACGCATCGTCTCGCTCAACCCCTGCCTCGATGTCATCCTCGTGCAATTGGTCGATCGTCGCCGCATCGCCGCGCTCAGCCATTGGGCAAGCGAGGCCAATGGCTCGACCATCGCGTCCCTCGCGCGCACGCTGCCCAAAACCTATGAGAGCGCCGAGGAAGTGATCGCGCTCGCACCCGATCTGGTGCTGGGCGCAAAGCTGATGCCGGTGGCGACGCGGCAGGCGCTGGCGCGCGGTGGCTTGAACACCGCCTTGTTCGATGTGCCGGAAACCATCGCCGCCAGCATCGCGCAAGTCCGCGACGTGGCGCGCGCGGTCGGTGAAAGCGCGCGCGGCGAACGCATCGTCGCGCGGATCGAGGCCGCGCTCCGCGCCGCCGCGCCGCCACGGGGTACGGCACCCGTCTCGGCGCTGGTGTTTATGGGCGGCGGTTTCGCCTCGGGGCGGGGGACGCTGATGGACGAACTGATGCGCCGCGCGGGGCTCAGCAACGCGATCACGCGCTATGGCTTCACCCAGTCGCGCAACGTCCCACTCGAAGTGCTGGTCGCCGATCCGCCGCAATTGCTGCTGTCGGGCGAAACGAGCGCGGGCGCGCCCGGTTGGGCGCAGCGCGTGACGCAGCATCCAGCGCTCGCGCATGTCGCCAACCGAATGCAGCGCGCGGTGTTCCCGCAGCGCTTGCTCAACTGCGGCGGCCCGGTGATGATCCAGACGCTCGCCACGCTCGTCCGCGCGCGCCAAAGCGTGACCGGCGCATGATCCTGCGGCGGATCGCGCTTTATGCGGGCTTGTTGGCGTTGCTCGCCTTGCTGTCGGCGCTGAGCCTGATCGCCGGGCGGGTGTGGGTGCCGCTGTCGGCCTGGCACCTCGCCAGCAGCGATCCGCGCTGGGCGATCATCGCCGATCTGCGGGTGCCGCGCACCATCCTTGGCATCCTGATCGGCGCTGCGCTCGGTCTCTCCGGCGCGGTGCTGCAGGGCTATACGCGCAATCCGCTGGCCGATCCCGGCGTGCTCGGCGTGTCGGCGATGGCGGCGCTGGGCGCGGTGCTGACGCTCTATTATGGCGCGACGCTCGCCAGCATCTGGGTGCTGCCCGGCGCGGCGATGCTCGGCGCGTTGATCGGCGTGGCGCTGCTGCTTTTGCTCTCGGGCAGCCGGTCGAGCCTCGTCACCTTCGTGCTGGCGGGCGCGATCCTCAATATCGTGGCGAGTGCTGGCATCTCGCTCGCGCTCAGCCTCGCGCCGAGCCCGTGGGCGGTGGGCGAGATCGTCGACTGGCTGATGGGATCGCTGCAGGATCGCAGCGTCGATGAAGTGCGGCTGGCCGCCCCCTTCATCCTGGCAGGTGCCGCGCTGCTGCTGACGACGGGCCGCGCACTCGATGCGCTGACGCTGGGCGAGGCAGGCGCTCGCTCGCTCGGCATTTCGCTTAGGCAGACACGCTGGACGCTGGCGCTGGGCGTGGGGCTTGCCACCGGCGCGGCGGTGGCGGTGAGCGGGGTAATCGGCTTTGTCGGGCTGGTGGTGCCGCATGTGCTGCGCCCGCTGGTCGGCGCGCGGCCGGGGGCATTGCTCGCCCCCAGCGCGCTCGGCGGCGCGGTGCTGGT
This sequence comes from Sphingomonas sp., assembly GCF_041661885.1. Classification (GTDB taxonomy): domain Bacteria; phylum Pseudomonadota; class Alphaproteobacteria; order Sphingomonadales; family Sphingomonadaceae; genus Sphingomonas. The sequence goes on from NZ_JBAZTL010000001.1 coordinate 408,835, forward strand.
GCTGGCGGCGGATATCCTTGTGCGCGTGACGCCGGCGGCGGGTGAAGTGAAGCTCGGCGTGGCGATGGCGGCGTTGGGCGGGCCGTTCTTCCTGGCGCTGTTGCTCACGCTCCGGCGGAGGATCGCATGAGCGTGCTGTCGTGCCAGGATGTGCGCGTGACGCTGGGCGGGCGCGGCGTGCTGGCGGGCATCGACCTGACGCTCGCGGCGGGACAGGTGACCGCGATCGTCGGGCCGAATGGCGCGGGCAAATCGACCTTGCTCGCTTGCCTCGCCGGGCTGCGCACGCCCGACAGCGGCGCGGCGCATCTCGACGACCGGCCCGTCACCGCCATGCCGCCGCGCGCGCTCGCCCAGCGGCTCGCCTTTCTGCCGCAGACGCCGGAAATCGCCTGGGCGGTCGATGCGCGGACTTTGGTTGGGCTTGGGCGCATCCCGTTCCTCGGCGCGCGCGGCGGCGGCAGTGCCGATGCGGCGGCGGTGGCGCAGGCGATGGAGCTGGCCGGGGTCAGCGACTTTGCAGGCCGCGTGGTGACGAGCCTGTCGGGCGGCGAACGCGCCCGCGTGCTCATCGCCCGCGCACTCGCGGGGGAGCCCGAATGGCTGCTGGCCGATGAGCCACTGTCGGGGCTCGATCCGGCGCATCAGCTCGATGTGGCGGGGCTGTTCCGCGTGATGGCGCTGGCCGGGGCGGGGGTGGTGGTGACGCTGCACGATCTGACGATGGCGCTGCGCCTCGCCGACCGCGTGGTGGTGCTGGCGGCGGGCGCGGTGCTGGCCGACGGTGCGCCGGTCGATGCGCTGACGCCTGCTGTGTTGCGCACCGCTTATGGGATCGAAGCGCGGATGCTGGCGGGCGCGCAAGGGCCGATCATCGATGTGGTGCGCCGGGCTGGGTGAGGAGCGTCGCCTGTGCTTCTCCATCCGTTCGTGCTGAGCCTGTCGAAGCACCGCCAGCCATAATGACGGTCTGCGCGTGGGGTGAGGACCCTTCGACAGGCTCAGGGCGAACGGGGAGGGGAGTGTCACACAGGGGGGATTGCGCCCGACCGTTCGCGCCGCCCCCACCCGTTCGTGCTGAGCTTGTCGAAGCACCCCTCTCAGCGCGCGCCACGGCCCAATGCTTGACGCAGCGCCGGCACCGCGCATGAACGTCGATATGACACCCGAAATCGAACCCGCAACCGCCGCCGATGCCCCCGCCGTCATTGCCTTGTGGCACGCGTGCGGCCTTACCCGCCCGTGGAACGACCCTGCCACCGACTTTGCGCTCGCGCTTGGCGGTGCAGTGTCGACGGTGCTGGTCGCACGCGGGGAGGGCGGCGTCACCGGCAGCGTGATGGTCGGCTTCGACGGCCATCGCGGCTGGATCTATTATCTCGCGGTCGCCCCCGCAGCGCGCCGCTCCGGCCTCGGTCGCGCGCTGATGACGGCGGCGGAACGCTGGCTGCGCGCGCATGGCGCGCCCAAGCTGCAATTGATGGTCCGCGGCGACAATACCGATGCGCTCGGCTTTTACGAAACGCTCGGGCTGGCGCGGCAGGATGTCGTGGTGCTGGGGCGGTTTCTGGCGGATGGCGATGAGGCGTAGTCAGGCCGGTGTGGCCGCGCCTGATAACATTACACACGCCAAATTGGGCTGCCATTCGCTGTATCGTTCGCTAAGACGGCCTTCTTTAATATGGCGTTGAGAAAACCATGTCTGTTCGTGTTTACGGAATCCCCAATTGCGACACGGTCAAGAAGGCGCGGACCTGGCTCGCCGAGCATGGCGTGGACTATGCGTTTCACGATTATAAGAAGCAGGGCGTCGATGCGGTGGCCCTGCGGCGCTGGGTCGATCGGCTCGGCTGGGAGGTGGTGCTCAACCGTGCGGGCCAGACCTTCCGCGCGCTGCCCGAGGGCGACAAGACCGATCTCGATGCCGAGAAGGCGATCGCGATCATGCTCGCCAAGCCCTCGGCGATCAAACGCCCGATTCTGGAATCGGGCTCCGAAAAGGACGGGGTGCTGCTGGCAGGGTTCAAGCCCGATACCTATCTAGCGGCTCTGAGGCCTTAAAGGAGCGACCGCCATGCCGACTGCACGCTGGAACGGGGCGGTGATCGCCCGGTCCGAGGATACCGTCGTGGTCGAGGGCAACCATTATTTCCCCGCCGACAGCATCGTCGCCGACTATTTCGAAGCCAGCGACACGCACTCCTTTTGCCCGTGGAAGGGCGAGGCGAGCTACAAGTCGCTGGTCGTCGATGGCAAGTGCAACGCCGATGCGGCGTGGTTCTACCTCGACCCCAAGCCCAAGGCGGCGGAGATCAAGGATCGCATCGCCTTCTGGAAGGGCGTTACGGTCGAATAAGGGGCGGGCCTAGCCCGGCGCATCCGAAGCGGCTATTCGGGCGTGCATGTCCACAACCTTCACCCTCGACACCGCGACCAGTCGCGCCAACCCGACCCCCGCGCCGATGAAACGCCTCACTGTGCCGTCGATCCGCGCACGCAAGGGGGGCGAGCCGTTGGTGATGCTGACCGCCTACACCGTGCGCACCGCGCAATTGCTCGATCCGCATTGCGACATGCTGCTGGTGGGGGACAGTTTGGGGCAAGTGGTGTACGGCCTGCCCTCCACCGTACCGGTCACGCTGGAGATGATGGCGGCACATGGCGCGGCGGTGGTACGCGGCAGCTATCATGCGGTGGTGGTGGTCGACATGCCGTTCGGCAGCTACGAAGCTTCTCCTGAAAAGGCGTTCGAAAGTGCGGCGTGGCTGCTCAAGCAGACCGGCGCTGCGGCGGTAAAGCTCGAAGGTGGCCGCGCGATGGCACCTACGGTCAAGTTCCTGTCCGAACGCGGCATTCCGGTGATGGGCCATGTCGGGCTCACCCCGCAGGCGGTCAACACGCTTGGCGGCTATGGTGCGCGCGGGCGGACGCAGGAGGAGGCGTCGAAAATCATCGACGATGGCCAGGCGATTGCCGCAGCAGGGGCCTTTGCGCTGGTGATCGAAGGCGTGGTTGAACCGATCGCGATTGAGCTGACCCGTACGATCGATTGCCCGACCATCGGCATCGGCGCCTCGGCGCAGTGCGATGGGCAAGTGCTGGTGGCAGAAGATATGCTCGGCCTGTTCGATCGCACCGCGCGGTTCGTGAAGAAATTCGACGATCTCGCAGGCCGTATTTCCGCCGCGGTTGAAACCTATGCGGCGGATGTCCGCTCGCGCGCCTTCCCCGGTGCCGGGCAGATCTACGCCCCGAAGGACTGATGCCGCGCAGGAGTTTCGCCCGATTTTTTGAGCGCTTTTGTTTGTGCTCCGGCGCGGCTAAGGTCCGCGCCTTTCCCGCCCTGATCCGATGGAGTTTCCCCCTTGGCTGTGCCGCCGAATACCGATGCCGCATTCCTGCGCGAAGTCGACGAGGAACTGCGCCGCGACCAACTCGCCAAGGCGGCGAAACGCTACGGTGCCGTTGTCGCCGGGCTGGTGCTGCTTGTGGTGCTTGGTTTTGGCGGGTGGTTGATCTGGCAGTGGCATGAGCAGTCGGTCGCGGGCGAACAGGGCGAGTTGCTGTCCAAGGCCTTTGAAGACATGGGCGGCGCCAAGCCCGAATCGGCTAATGCCAAGCTTGCCACGCTGGCCGCATCCAACATCGGCGGCTATCGCGCGCTGGCGCTGATGAGCCAGGCCGACCTGCTGTTGAAGAAGCAGGATACGCGCGGTGCCGCCGCAAAATTTGCGCAAGTCGCGGGCGATGCCTCGATTGGCCAGCCGCTTCGCGATTTGGCCTTGGTTCGTCAGACCACCGCCGAGTTTGACACGCTGAAGCCCGAAGTGGTGATTGCACGGCTGCGCGGCATCGCGGTCAAGGGCAATCCGTGGTTCGGGAGTGCCGGCGAACTGGTCGCCATTTCGTATTTGCGCCAAAATCGTCGTGATTTGGCGGGCGTGCTCTATAGCCAGATCGCGCGTGAGCCCGACATGGCAGAGACGCTGCGGCCACGCGCGGTTCAGATGGCGGGCGTATTGGGTGTGGATGCTGCCACCGAGGCTAAGGAACAGAAATCGCAATGAAGATGACCAACCGCTTTCTCGTCGTGGCTGTGACCGCCGTCGCGCTCAGCGGCTGCGCTTCGCTGAAGAGCAAGAAGAAGACGCCGGTCCTTGGCCAACGCATCGCGATTTTGGCTGGTGAGCGCGACGTGCTTGCCGACAAGACGATCGCGGGCGTCGAGGTGCTTGTACCGCCCGCCACCACCAATGACAGTTGGGCCCAGCCCGGCGGAAGCGCGGCCAAGTCACTCGGCCAGTTGAGCCTGGGGACGTCGTTGTCGCGCGTGTGGAGCGCGTCGATCAATGGTGGCAGCAACCGGCAACGGCTGGGTGCTGCCCCGGTCATTGCCGATGGACGCGTTTATGCGATCGACGTGGATGCGATGATCCACGCCTTTTCGGCCACCACGGGTGCCGCGGTTTGGACGACCAACATCGCCAAGACCGACAAGAGCAAGATCGACAAGAAAACGCGTGGCGCGCGCTTTGGCGGCGGTGTCAGCTTTGACGATGGCAAGGTGTTTGCGACCGATGGTTTGGGCGACGTCGTCGCGCTCGAAGCCGCCACGGGCAAGGTGTTGTGGCATGTCAAGCCGGGCGCACCGCTGCGCGGCGCGCCGACCGTCGCCAATGGCCAGGTGTATATCCTGAGCCAGGACAACCAGCTTTACGCTTTGTCGCAGGCCGATGGCACGGTGGTGTGGAGCCAGTCGGGATCGATCGAAACGCAGGGTGTGTTCGGCGTTGCGGCACCGGCGGTAAGCCAGGGCACCGTCGTCGCCGGTTTCTCCTCGGGCGAACTCAACGCCTATCGGTACGAAAACGGTCGTACGCTGTGGCAGGATGCGCTGTCGCGTTCGACCATTTCGACCTCGGTGTCGTCGCTTGCCGATATCGATGCCGATCCGGTCATTGACCGTGGAGCGGTGTTTGCGGTTGGGCAGGGTGGCCGCATGGTCGCGCTCGAAATCGTGTCGGGCCAGCGCATGTGGGAACAGAATTTCGCCGGCATCTCCACGCCGTGGGTCGCCGGGGAATGGGTGTTCCTGGTCACCGACGATGCGCGCCTGGTGTGCCTGGCGCGCGCCACAGGCAAGGTCCGCTGGATCAGCCAATTGCGCCACTTCAAGAGTGAGAAGATCAAGAAGGACGGCACGATCAAGGACGGCAAAAAGGCCAATCCGATCACCTGGTTCGGCCCGGTTCTGGCTGGCGGGCGGCTGGTGTTGACCAACTCGCTGGGGCAGATCGTTTCCGCTTCGGTCGAAAATGGCAAGGTCGGTACGGTGATTGAAGCGAAAGCGCCCTTCACCTTGCCGCCGGTCGTCGCCGACAACACGCTGTATGTGCTCGACCAGAAGGGCCGCGTAACCGCCTATAAGTGATCGATGTTGCGGCGCGGTCCACCAAGGACCGCGCCGGTCATCAATTCGGAAGTGCGGTGGATTCGACCTTCTCAACCCATTTCGGAAAGAAGGCGGGCTGGCGGTTGGACCAGCCCGACGCCGTTGCGGCGGCTTCGCTGATCGACTGCAGCAATTTGCGCCGCAAATCGGGATGCAGGTGCGGCAGCGCCGCCGCAGCGCAGAAAGCGGCGGGAAGCCACGGACGAATGCCCGCCCCGACCAGGCGTTCATACAGGAAGCGATAGGCGGAAAAGGTCGTCAGCCGACCCTGGCCAAGATCGAATGCCGTGATCGTCACCAATGGAGCGAACAGCGGTTCGACCGAATCCAGCCCACTATCGTCGGGTATCATGGCCCGGATGTCGGGCAGGCGGGCGTAAATACGCACCTGGGCACGAATGCTGGCAGCCTCGACCACGTCGCGCGACCAGCGCGCCATTGCGTCGTCACGGTCAAGCCCGATATCGAGCGACCGCCGCACATAGCGCTGCGTCGCCGACGAGAAGCCCGCAAACTCTTTCATTTCCGCCAATGTCATGGCGCCATTGGCCGGCTTCATACGAGAACCCATTACATCACCCCGCGCTCAAAGTGCAGTTGGGCGATCATGCGCTTGGTGGCTTACCCTATGGTTAACGCGCGATCGTCCAATAGTAGCAAGCGACCACAGATTTTGCTGCAACGCAACATCATGCGCGGTGAATTTTGCGGCGTGATGGAATATTTCGAAGGGTGCGGCGATCGCGCAACATGACGCGATCGCCGGACGTGGTACTATTTACGATTGGCGGTGATCGCAGCCTCGGCATCCTGGTCATACCCGGATGATTTGGGCGGTTTCGTGCTGTCGCCCGGTTGCGTCGCCGCGGGCGGATCGGACGCGTCCATCGATTCATCGAGCGCATTGTCCAGAACCGCGTCCGGGCTTGTCGGGTCTCGCTCCAGCCGCTTGGCGATCGATTCGTCCTGTCCTGCGTTTTGGCGCGGGTGGTGGATTTGTTCATTCTCTTCGGGGCTGCCGGGGGTGACCGACTGGCTGTCGAGCGCCATTTCGTCGATCGGCTTGGTATCCTGCGACATCATTGCTCTCCTGGCTGTAGCGACCATAGAACGAGCAAAGCGCGTACAGTGTTCCGTTTAGGGGAGGCGGGTGACGCTGACGCGCTGCTGGTTCAGCGTGGCGCTGCCGAATACGGTCATGAAAGCGATATCGGTGGCATCACGCCCGACGGCCACGCGCACGAGTTCCGCGCTGGACGCCATGTGCGTGGCGTCGATCAAGTGCCAATCGCCGTCGATCCACAATTCGGCCACGGCATGGAAATCGGGCGGATCAACGCCTGGTGCATAGGCCGATACACAGCGTGCGGGGATGCCGCCTGCGCGCGCGAGTGCGACCAGCAGATGAGCATAATCGCGGCACACGCCGCGCCGCTCGGCAAAGGTCATCAACGCGGTCGTGGTGCCGCTGGAGGTGCCGCTGGCATAAGTGAGGTGGTTTGCCACCCAGTCGACCAGCGCGCTGGCCAGCGGTCCCGCTGCCATCCCCCCAAACTTCTGTTCGACAAAACCTTCGAGGCGATCGGACTCGCAATAGCGGCTGGGTAACAAATACGGGATTGTTTCGGGCGGCATCGAGCGGATCGGGGTGTTGCCCAGCTTCGCAAAATCATGGGCTTGGCGCTGGATTTCGACGGTCGCGCGATATTCGGCGTGGATGGATCCTTCGCCGCGTGCCCAGCATCGCTGGCCGATACCGTCTTCGCCTGGCACCGCGCGCAAGGGCGAGTTGCTCCAGACTTTCAGGTCTTGCAGCAAGAGTATTTGGTCGGCGCCCTTGGCGGCTTCGATCAGCAACAGCACATCGGCTGTACCGTCGATCGCATAGTCCAGCATCACATCGATCGAGAGGCGCATCGTCGTCCTTTGGACAAAAGAAAGGGCCCGATAGAGATTCTATCGGGCCCAGACCGGAAAGATCCGGTGTGTAGCGTCTCGTGCCGATCAGTTGCGGTTGCCGAAAATCCGCAGGATGAACAGGAACATGTTGATGAAGTCGAGATAGAGGTTGAGTGCCGACATGATGACCATGCGCGGTTCGTCTTCCGTCCCGGCGACATGGGCATAGATGCTCTTGGTCCGTTGCGTGTCATAGGCGGTGAGGCCAGCGAACAACAGAACGCCGACGAAGCTGATTACCAGCGTGAGCGGACCGGACTGGAAGAACAGGTTGAGCAGGCTTGCAACGATCAAGCCGACCAAGCCCATAATCAGGAACGTGCCGAACGCCGACAGGTCGCGCTTGGTGGTGTAGCCGTACAGGCTGAGACCCGCGAACGCCGCCGAGGTTGCAAAGAAAGCCTGCGCAACCGAGCTGCCGGTATAACGCAGAAACACCGTCGACAACGACAGGCCCATCGCGACCGCGAAGCCCCAGAACATCGCCTGCAGCGTGCCCGGCGCCATGCGTGCGGCGCCAAAGCTCATGCCGAAGACGAAGCCCAACGGGGCGAGCGTGATGATCCAGGCGAGCGGACCGCCCCCGCCGAGGATGTGCGCGGCGGGCGAATCGAGCCCGCCCCACGAAAAGAACATCGCGACAAGGCCAGTCAGCAAAATGCCCGAGAGCATATAGTTGTAAACCGAGAGCATATAACTGCGCAGCCCGGCATCGAACGTCGCCGTGCCGACGGACCCTGCCGCCGGGAACGCCGAGGCATTCGGACGGGGATCAGACCAGTTTGCCATTGCGAAAAGCTCCTAAAGACCGGCCGAGTGCCGGTTACCCCTTAATATCGGCGTGATTGAACCGGTTTTCAAGCGAATCCGCTTTCTGTCGGATGCTCGCTCGCCGGGCAAAAAAGAATGTCGGTTGATGCAGTGGTTGACATGACATCGTTTTCACTGGTCAATTTGGCACGCTTACGGCACTGCAGCATACGTTTGCGATTGGCAAAAAGGGAGCAACCGATGACGGTGGTGGTGGTTGCAATCGTTATAATAGGCGGGGCCGTGGCCGTGTACGCCTCTGTGAGACGTCGCAAGCGGGCGCGTTCGCGCGGGCGCAAGCAGTATTTTTCGGTCGATCTGACCCAATCCACTCCACCGACGCCAATGGACCCGCGAGCCTGAAGGGGAGGGGGCTGAACCGAACGGCGATGCGGCGGTAAAATCGCTTTCGTAATTTCGGTATGCTCTGCTAGGCTCGGTGCCAGAGCAGAAACTGCCGAGAGGATTGATCGAATGGCGACCCCTTTGGGCACCGCGCCGCCGCGTGCTTCTGCTTATGCATGGTACGTTTTAGGGGTTCTGTTCCTCGTATATGTGCTCAACTTCGTCGACCGGCAGATCATTTCGATCCTCGCCGAGGACATTAAGCGCGATCTGCATTTGAAAGATGAGGATCTCGGTTTCCTTTATGGCACCGCGTTCGGGGTGTTCTATTCGCTGTTCGGAATCCCGCTTGGTCGGCTCGCCGACAATTGGCACCGGGTACGGTTAATGACGGCGGGCCTGGTGCTGTGGTCGAGCATGACCGCGCTTTCCGGCTTTGCGCGCTCCGGTGGGATGCTGGTCGGTGCGCGGATCGGGGTGGGTATCGGGGAAGCGACGGCAAGTCCGTCGGCTTATTCCCTGATTTCGGACTATTTCCCTAAAAAGCTGCGGGCGACCGCGCTCGCGATTTATTCGTCCGGCCTGTATGTTGGCGGTGGAATTTCGCTCAGCATTGCGGGCCTGGTCGTGCATCGCTGGAACATGGCCTATCCGAACGGTGGGCCGCTGGGCCTGCATGGATGGCAGGCGGCGTTCATTGCCGTCGGGCTGCCGGGATTGTTGATTGCGCTGTTGGTCGCGACACTGCGCGAGCCCGTTCGGGGTGCAGTGGAAGGCCTGCCCGCACCCGAGCGGCATCCGGCACCGTTCCGCGCCCTTCTGGCGGATCTGCTCACGATCGTGCCGCCCTTCACGCTGATTGGCGCGGCGCGCGGCGGGGTTCGGGCGTTGGCAGTCAACCTTCTTGCACTTGGTGTGGTGGCGGGGGCAGTCGCGCTGTTGCGCCATTTTGGCGAACCGTGGCCGCAATGGACCGCAGTCGGGCTGGGGGCTTATGCGGTGTTTTCCTGGGCCAGCGCGCTGAAACGCCGTGATTTGCCGACCTATACGCTCGTAATCGCCAATCCGGCGTTTCTCTGCGTCGTCGTGGCTTATGGCCTGAATGCGTTTGTCAGCTACGGCGTCAGCTTGTGGGCGGCACCCTATGCGATGCGCACGCTGGGGGTGACGATCCAGCAGGCGGGCGGATGGATTGGTGGGACGCTGGCCTTTGGTGGTTTTGTCGGGGTGACGGTCGGCGGTATTGTCGCGGACCGGCTGCGGCGGCGCTTTGCGGCGGGGCGGATCATGGTCATCCTGTTCGGCGCGATCGTGCCTTTGCCGTTCATCGTCATCGCGTTTCGCAGTGGTGACGTGTCGGTGTTCGTCTCGTCGTTACTGGTGGCGGCGACCTGCGCGAGCACGGCGCTGGGCGCTGCCGGGGCAACAATGCAGGATCTCGTGCTGCCGCGGATGCGCGGCACCGCGACGGGCGCTTTCTTCATTGGCACGACGTTGCTCGGCCTTGCGATGGGGCCATACATCGCCGGGCGCGTCTCGACCGTCTCGGGCAGCCTCACCACCGGCGTGCTTTCGCTGCTGCTCACCGCGCCGGTCACGATCGCGGCGGCCATCGCAGCCTATCGCCTGGTGCCGCGTGCCGAGGCCAATCGCGAGGCGCGGGCGCGTGCTGCCGGGGAAACGATCGCCTGAACGCGCCGGGCTCAGCCCGCGCCGAACACCCCGCAGGCGATCCGCGCCCCGCTATTGCCCGACGGATCGGTCATCAGATCGTCGGGCTTGGCATGGACGACGATGGCGGCACCATCGGTGTCGAGCAGCGCCGCCATTGTCGCGCCGGGCAGCAGGATGCCGATCGTCCCGCGCCCACCAGCGCTGACGATGAGATTGGGCAGATCGCCCCCATGCGGGCCTTGCGGGTTCATCGACCCGTGTTTGGTGCCAGCCGGGTTCCAATGGCCACCGGCACTCGCAAAATCGGGCGCATCGCAGCGTCCGACGGTGTGGACATGCGCGCCGTGCGTGCCAGGGGTGAGATCGTGTAGGTCGAGGGTTAGCCGCAGGCCGCCCGTCACCTCGGTTGCGGTCGCGCGGCCGACATCGGCGCCATCCGGCGTGCGGATTTGCGCAACCGCGTGCGCGCCCTCCGCCACTGGCGCGCCGACCGCAACCGTCTTTTGTGTGTCGCAGCCGGTGAGGCCCAACGTCGTCAATGCGGTTGCCGCGATCACGAATGTGCGCATGGGAATCTCCTATTGCCGCCGCGCCGTTGCTGCGCGCTCCTCACCCAACGCGCAAGCGGTGCCTTGTGTTCGTCCTCTGGTCAACGCTTCGGCATCCGTCAAACGAAGCCCAGGTTCCAGGTCGAGGCATTGTAATTGCCGATATTGGGCAACACCGTGCGCATGTCGGTGGCGGAAACGCCGAACCAATTGGCGAGCGTCGCGGCATATTGGTCGACCGCGATCGTCGGTAACAGGCGACCCTGGCCGACATCGTCGGGTGTGCCGTTGCCGATCGCAGGCGGGGTCCCATAAAAGCGCTGGCCGCGCACCGCATCGCCCATCACGAAGTGCATACTGCCCCAGCCATGATCGGACCCGTCGTCATTCGACTGGAGGGTTCGCCCGAAATCGGAAGCGGTGAAGGTGGTGACCTTGTCGGCAACGCCCATCGCGACCGTGGTATCGTAAAAGGCGCGCATCGCATTGGCGAGCAGCGCGGTCTGGGTTGGATGGTTGGCGACCAGCGCGTCGTGCATGTCCCATCCGCCGAGCGACACGAAGAACACTTGCCGCCGCGCGCCCAGTTGTGATGACACCGAAATGAGCCGCGCGACGATCTTGAGCTGATCGGCAAGGCTGTTGGGCGTGGGAAAAAGCGGGAAATTGGCGGCAGGCGCGCTGGCGAGCGCGGTGTTGACCTGGGCATAGGTGTCGAGCGCGCGCTTGCTGATCTTGGCGTGCTCGTCCTGGAAAATGTTGGTTTGCGATGCGGCGATCAGCGTGCGCAGTGTGCTCGCGCCCGTGCTCGACCCGAACAGCGTCGAGGCGTTGTTCAACAAGGCGATCGGGCCGCCGGTGCCAACCGCATATTGGATCGCGGTCTTGCCGGTCAGGAACACGGTATTGCCGGTGGCGTTGATGCAGGTCAGCGTGGCCGATCCGTTGCCGCTCTGGAACAGGTCGCCGATCCGTCCGCCCCAGCCCGAGGTGGCGCCTTCGGGACTGGAGGCCTGCCAATAGCTTTGCTGGTCATTGTGGCTGAACAGCTTGGGCGGCAGCGGAACCGAGTTGGCGCTATATTGCGCCTTGGTCGTCGGCTGGACCAGCGTGCCGACATTCAGCGCGACCGCCATCTTCCCCGCGTTGAACAGCGGCAGCAGCGGCGACAGCGTCGGAGCCAGCGCATATTGCCTGCCGCCGGCCAGCGCGGTCGCAGGGTTCAGCACGGTTGCCGCGAGTGCCGCGCGATCGAGCGCGATGTTGCTGCGCGCGGCCTGATAGAGCGCATGGCTCGCCTGGTCATAGGGCGGCAGCGTGTTGGCGTAATCGTTGCCGCCATACAGGAACACGCAGACCAGCGCCTTGTAATCGCTGGTAACCGCCGCCGCCGCTTCGCCGATCGCGGCAAGGCTGGTGACGAACGGCATCGCGCTGCCCGCCAGACCGAGCGCGGCGGAGCGTTTGAGGAAGGCGCGGCGGGATTGGTCGCTGGTCATGACGCGATCCTCACTTGAAGGTCAGATAATCGGGTGAGGCCATTGTCAGCAAAATCGCGGTCATCACGCGGTTGCTGGGTCCGCTTGCCCCGGTATTGGCGATACTGTCGACCGCCGCCTTGATCGCCGCGACGGTGGCGCTGCTCAATTGCCCGTTCGCGAGCACGAGGTTGATTTCGTCGATCAACGCCTGGCTGTCCGCCGCGAGCGTCAGGATCGTGGTATAATCGGCCTTGAAGTCGCCGGTGCCGTTGGCGATCAGTGCCTGCATGTAATTGATATAGGCGACAACGCTCAGTTCATTGGTGATCTGGAATTCCGGCGCGACCAGCCCGGCATTGGCGATGGCGGTGTTGGGCGGCGCATAGCCCGGACGAAAGAAATTGAAGACCGTTGCGCTGTGTCCAATCGATTGCGCGAGCCGGGAACTGGAACTCGATGTGTCCCCAATCGCCCACGCATTGGAGGGCGATGTTGCCGAAAAGGCGCGTGCCCAGCCGACCAGCCGGGCCACCGGTTCGCGCAACTTGCCCGCTGTGGTGCTGGTGAGTGCAGCGGTATCGCGCGCTTCGGTATCGAGCAGAATCGCGCGGATGACCGCCTTCATATCGCCGCGTACCCCGGCACCGTTATTGGCAAATACCGCGGATACGCGCCCGATATAGGCTGGCGAGGGGTTGGAGGTCACCAGCCGCTGGATCAACTGTTTGGAGATGAAGGGCGGCACGTTAGGGTGCGCGAAAATCGCATCGAGCGCGAGGTTGATCGCGGCCATCCCTTCGGTTCCGGCGGGGATCGTCGTGCCGAGGAAGGTCGAGGCGCCGCTTTCGTGCTGCGACGCCGTCATCACCAGCGGTACGCGGTAGCGATCCGGCGTGGTGCTGACCGAGGATGCTAGGTTGAGCCCCGTAAACACCCGCGCCAACCCGGATACATCCGTCGGGCCATAGGTTTCGAGCGGCGTGCCCGCGTTGGTCTTGATCGATCCGTCGGGGTTGAGCTGATACAGGCCGAGCGTGAACAATTGCATCAGTTCGCGCGCATAATTCTCGTCTGGCTGCGCGCCCGTGGTGGGATTGGCCTTCCGGTTGCAAGGAAGGTCAGGAAGGTCGCCATCGCGGCGTTGGTGGTGATGGTGCCCATCAGTGTGCGGAAATTGCCGAAGGCATTGTCGAGCAGCAGGTCGAAATAGGCGGCACCCGCAAACTGCCTCCAGTTGAGGTTGAGGCCGTCGACCCCGATCACCAGCATCTCGGACAAGGCGATGCCGACGCGTTGGCGCAATTGATCCGGCTCGACAATCATTTGCCGCCAGATCGTCTGGTCGAAGCCCGACAGCGCATTGATGAAGCTTGCGGCCGAATAGCCATTGGCGACCAGCCAGTCCCAATGGCTGGTCGTGCGCGGCAAGGCGAATTGCTGGCTTATCCAGCCATCATAGCTGAGCGCCTGTACATTCGCGATTTCCGCTTTGGTCGCGCCCAGCGTTGCCTGGCCGAGGAACCGGCTGGCAGCCGCCGCGGCAATCGGTGTGGGCGTGGAAGGCGAGGGGGTCGGGGAACCGCCGGTCGCCCCGCCGCCGCCGCCATCGCCGCATCCCGCCAGCGTCAGCGTCGCCGCGAGTGCTGCCATCGAAGTGCTCGAAAGCGCGGCAGCCTTGGTGATTTCGGGCGGATTATCGGATGGAGGTGCGTGATCGCCTATGACGAGAAAATCCTCTGTCACACCTTTACCCCACTCTCGATCCAGGCACACCGATGTGCTTGTTTCGCACACGAGTCCCTACCAGCAAAATAGGGGTGGGGCCATGATTCATCATAAGACCATTCGGCACGCCAGATGGCGCACCGTCGTTGATTCGCGGTACGTGTTGTGCCCTTTTCGCCCGTGATATCGGCCTCGCGCCCTTTCCCAAGCTTCCCCTCGCTGCTATCGCCCCATTCGACTCTTGCATTCGCCCATATAGGGCGCGCCCGCGCGGCTTTTCGCCGCCTCCCCGCCGCGCCCCGTTAGGCCCCATAGGGAAGGACCCGCTGCATATGACCGCCATTGGCCAGGATACCCTCGGCACTCGCACCACGCTCGACGTGAACGGTACGCAGTATGATTATTTCAGCCTCGCGACCGCTGCGGCGAAACTAGGCGACATCAGCCGCTTGCCCTTCTCGATGAAGGTGCTGCTCGAAAACCTGCTGCGCTTCGAAGACGGCGTCACCGTCACCACTGAAGACCTGCAGGCGATCATCGACTGGCAGCAGGAACGCAAGTCCGACCGCGAAGTCCAGTATCGCCCGGCGCGCGTGCTGATGCAGGATTTCACCGGCGTTCCGTGCGTCGTCGATCTCGCGGCGATGCGCGATGCGATCACCAAGCTTGGTGGGGATGCGGCGAAGATCAACCCGCTGGTGCCGGTGCATCTGGTGATCGATCACTCGGTGATGGTCGACGAATTCGGCACGCCCAAGGCGTTCGAGGATAACGTCGAGCTCGAATATCAGCGCAATAACGAGCGCTATGAGTTCCTGAAATGGGGTTCCAAGGCGCTTGATAACTTCAAGGTCGTACCCCCCGGCACCGGCATCTGCCACCAGGTGAATTTGGAAAACATCGCGCAGGCGGTGTGGTCGTCGGTCTCGCCCGACGGCAAGACGATCGCTTATCCCGACACTTGCGTTGGCACCGACAGCCACACGACGATGGTCAACGGCCTCGGCGTGCTCGGTTGGGGCGTTGGCGGGATCGAGGCGGAAGCCGCGATGCTCGGCCAGCCTGTTTCGATGCTGATTCCGGAAGTCGTCGGCTTCAAGCTCCACGGCGGCCTCGCCGAGGGCATCACCGCGACCGATCTCGTGCTCACCGTAACGCAGATGCTGCGTGCCAAGGGTGTGGTCGGTCGTTTCGTCGAATTTTATGGCCCCGGCCTCGATGCGTTGTCGCTCGCCGATCGCGCGACGATCGCCAACATGGCACCGGAATATGGCGCGACTTGCGGCTTCTTCCCGGTCGATGACGCGACGCTCACCTATCTGCGCCTGACCGGCCGCAGCGATGAACAGATCGCGCTGGTAGAGGCCTATGCCAAGGCGCAGGGCATGTGGCGTCTGGCCGACGCGCCCGACCCGGTGTTTACCGACACGCTCGAACTCGACATGTCGAGCGTCGTGCCGTCGCTCGCCGGCCCCAAGCGCCCGCAGGACAAGGTTATCCTCACCGAGGTCGATGATACCTTCAACGCCGATCTCGCCAAGGTCTACAGCCACGCCACCGCCAAGCGCGTTCCGGTCGAAGGCCGTGACCATGACATCGGCGATGGCGACGTGGTGATCGCCGCGATTACGAGCTGCACCAACACCTCCAACCCGTCGGTGCTGGTCGCCGCCGGTCTGGTCGCGCGCAAGGCGAATGCCTTCGGTCTCAAGCCCAAGCCGTGGGTGAAGACCTCGCTGGCACCTGGCTCGCAGGTCGTGACCGACTATCTCGACAAGGCTGGCTTGACCGAGGACCTCAACGCGGTCGGCTTCAACCTCGTCGGCTATGGCTGCACCACCTGCATCGGCAATTCGGGCCCGCTCGCCGCGCCGATTTCGGCGGCGATCAACGGCAATGACATCGTCGCTGCCTCGGTGCTGTCGGGCAACCGCAACTTCGAGGGTCGCGTTTCGCCCGACGTGCGCGCCAACTTCCTCGCCTCGCCGCCGCTGGTCGTGGCCTATGCGCTCAAGGGCACGGTGACCGAGGACTTCACCACCACCCCGATCGGCCAGGCGACCGACGGCACCGACGTTTACCTCAAGGACATCTGGCCGACCAACGCCGAAGTCCGCGAAGTGATGGACGCCAACATCGATCGTGGCATGTTCCAGTCGCGCTATGCCAGCGTGTTCCTTGGCGACAAGAAGTGGCAGGCGATCGACGTGGTTGGTTCGGACACCTATGCGTGGCCGCCCGCCTCGACCTACATCGCCAACCCGCCGTATTTCGAGGGCATGTCGATGACCCCGGCACCGGTGCAGGACATTGTCGAGGCGCGTCCGCTCGCGATCCTGGGCGACTCGATCACCACCGACCACATTTCGCCGGCAGGGTCGATCAAGGCTGATAGCCCCGCTGGTGCATGGCTGATGGAGCGTCAGGTCGCGCGTGCCGACTTCAACTCCTATGGCGCACGTCGCGGCAACGACAATGTCATGGTGCGCGGCACCTTCGCCAACATCCGCATCAAGAACGAGATGGTCCCGGGCATCGAGGGCGGCATGTCCTCGTACAAGGGCGAGACGATGCCGATCTATGACGCGGCGATGCGCTTCAAGGCCGACGGCGTTCCGTTGATCGTCATCGCGGGCAAGGAATATGGCACCGGCTCGTCGCGCGACTGGGCGGCGAAGGGCACCAATCTGCTCGGCGTGCGTGTCGTCATTACCGAGAGCTTCGAGCGCATCCACCGCTCGAACCTGGTCGGCATGGGCGTGCTGCCGTTGCAGTTCGCCGAAGGTGTCGATCGCAAGACCCTGAAGCTCGACGGTTCGGAAAGCTTCACCATCATGAAGGTCGCCGGAATCCGCCCGCGCCAGGATGTTGAAGTCGTGATGACTCGCGCCGACGGCACGGTTGAAACCTTCCTGACGCGCTGCCGCATCGATACCGTCAACGAGCTGGAATATTTCCTCAACGGCGGCATCCTGCAGTACGTGCTGCGCAAGCTCGCGGCGTAATGCCGATGCTGTCTTGACGATGGCGATCGAGGCGATTGGATGGGCAGCGGCGCTGCTCATCCTCGCTTCCTATCTGCTGGTTTCAACGGGTAAATTGTCCGGCCAGTCGGCGGCGTTCCAATGGATGAACGTCGTCGGCGCGGCCGGATTTGTTTTGAACAGCGGCTGGCACGGCGCGTGGCCCTCGACCACGCTCAACGTCGCCTGGGCGACGATTGGCATTGTTACGCTGTGGCGGCTTTGGCGCAGTTCCTCATTCCCTTTTGGAAGCGGGAAAGGCCCCACCGCATAGGTGGCGGGCGGAGCGAGGGCGCGCTTGCACGTTTCGGTCGCTCCGTTCGGTGAACGCGTAGAATAAGGAAATGCCCGCCACGCATGTGCGTGGCGGGCATCCTTTCCTCCCCAGGAAACCTTCAAAGCCTTTGCGAACGGTCGAGCTTTTCGACAAGCGACCCATCCGTTGACGGCGCAATAGGGACGAAACGGTCGACCCGAACAGGGGGCATGAGCTTGCCATTCGGTAAAGGCGTTACTTATCTGCGTAGATTGATCGTGGCCTTGTAAAGATGTGACAGGATACGGCATGACGGGTATCGCGATTCGCTCCGGGCACCGCGCAACATCTAAGGACGCAACCGCATGGCCGATCGCAAACTGTTCGCCGGGCACGCCATTCGTCGCTTGCGGCGGCAGGCGGGGCTGACCCAGGCGGCGATGGCGGAGGCGCTGACGATCAGCCCGAGCTATCTCAATCTGGTCGAAAAGAATCAGCGCCCCCTGTCGGCGTCGCTGATCGTCAAACTGGCCGAGAGTTTCGATTTCGATCCGCGGGCGCTGGCGGCGGGGGAGCCGGGGGGCGGGGAGGCGGCGTTGCGGCGGCGGCTTGCCGATCCGATGTTCGCCGATCTCGAAATCGACCGCAACGAAATCGAGGAGTGGCTCGCGGGTGCGCCGGGCGGGGCGGAGGCGTTTGCACGCGCTTTCGATCGGATCGGGGCGGGCGGCGCGGCCGAGGCCGGGGCTGCGGACCCGATTGCCGAGGTTCGGCGCGAGATCGAGCGGTGGCGCGGTCACTTCGCCGACCTTGATGCTCTGGCCGAGGGACTGGCCGATGAATTGCGGCTGGGGGCGGGTGATCTTTATGGCGCAATTGCCGAGCGGTTGCGGGTGAAACACCAACTGACCATTCGCGTGCTGCCGGTCGATGTCATGCCCGATCTGCTGCGACGGACCGATTTGCACGCCCGCCAATTGCAATTGTCCGAAATGCTCGACCCGGCCTCACGCGTGTTCGGGGCCGCATATCAACTCGCGCAGATCGAGGCGCGCGGGGAGATCGATGGCCTTGCCAAGGGCGCGGGCTTTACCGACCGCGATGCAGAACGGTTGTATCGTCGCCATCTCGCCAGTTATTTCGCGGCGGCGTTGATGATGCCCTATGCGCGCTTCCTGCGGGCGTGCGAGGCAACCGGCTATGACATCGAGCTGTTGCAGCGGCGCTTTGGCGCGGGGTTTGAGCAGGTGGCGCATCGGCTGACTACGCTGCAGCGGATCGGCGCGCGCGGCTTGCCGTTCTTCCTGGTACGGATCGATCGCGCAGGTCAGGCGTCGAAACGCTTTTCCGGGGCAAGCGGTTCGCCGTTAGCGGAGGCCGATGGCCGGTGTCCGTTGTGGCGGTTGCACGCGGCGTTTGATCGTCCGGGGGCCCTGGCGGTGCAATTGGTGGAACTGGAAGGTGGCGCACGCTGGTTGACGATGGCGCGCACGGTTACCCCGCAAGGGCGGCGCCACGGCGCGGTGCCGGCGGAGTTCGCAGTCGGGCTCGGCGTGGCGGCGGAACATGCGGGCACGCTGGCAGTGGCGCGCGGGCTGGACCTGAAAGCGGAGGCGGCGCCAATCGGGCTTGGGTGCCGGGCGTGTGGGCGCAGTGGCTGTCCGCAGCGGTCCTTGCCCCCGGTTGGCCGCGCGCTCGCCATCAACGAACGCGAGCGCGGCGTGAGTGCCTTCACCTTTGGCGGAGACTGAGGGGGGGCTCTCTCCCGCAACGTCATGGCGGGGCTGTGGGCGTTTGATGGCGATTTCGACAGGTTTAGAGCCTTCGCGCCAATCGTCCGGCAGAATTGTAAATATATTTCATAATTACAAAATTAATGGGCGACAATTAACAAGGAAACCCCAATTTATGACGGATATACGTCGAAGTTATCTGTAAACTTGCCTACATTGCAAGCATCGTAGCCGATAAGGATGTTTGCCGTGACCTACCAGACCGCCATCGCCGAAACCGCCAAACTCATCCAGAGCCAGAATGGCACCTGGGATGGCATCGATGCCGAGAGCGTCGCGCGGATGCGGGTGCAGAACCGTTTCCAGACCGGGCTCGACATTGCGCGCTACACCGCCGCGATCATGCGCCGCGACATGGCGGCTTATGATGCTGATCCGGCCAATTACACGCAATCGCTCGGCTGCTGGCATGGCTTCATCGGCCAGCAGAAGATGATCAGCATCAAGAAGCATTTTGGATCGACCGAGCGTCGCTATCTGTATCTCTCGGGCTGGATGGTTGCCGCATTGCGCAGCGAATTCGGGCCGCTGCCTGACCAGTCGATGCATGAAAAGACCAGCGTTCCGGCGCTGATCGAGGAACTGTACACCTTTCTGCGCCAGGCCGATGCGCGTGAATTGGGCATGATGTTCCGTGAACTTGATGCGGCACGCGCCGCCGGGGACGAAGTCAACGAGCATCGTTTGCTCAACGCGATCGACGGCTATCAGACGCATGTCGTGCCGATCATCGCCGACATCGACGCGGGCTTCGGCAATGCCGAGGCGACCTACCTGCTCGCCAAGAAGATGATCGAGGCGGGGGCCTGCGCGCTGCAGATCGAAAATCAGGTTTCGGACGAAAAGCAGTGCGGCCATCAGGACGGCAAGGTCACGGTGCCGCATGAGGACTTCCTCGCCAAGGTCCGCGCCTGCCGGTATGCCTTTCTCGAACTCGGCGTTGAGGATGGCATCATCGTCACGCGCACCGACTCGCTCGGTGCAGGCCTGACCAAGCAAATCGCGGTGTCGAAGGAGCCGGGCGACCTTGGCGACCTGTATAACAGCTTCCTCGATTGCGAGGAGATCGACCCCGCCACTGCGCGCAATGGCGACGTCATCCTCAACCGCGATGGCAAGCTGCTGCGACCGAAGCGTCTGCCGTCCAACCTGTTCCAGTTCCGCGCCGGAACCGGCGAAGACCGCTGCGTGCTCGACTGCATCACCTCGCTCCAGCATGGTGCCGATTTGTTGTGGATCGAGACCGAGAAGCCGCACATCGCGCAGATTGCGGGCATGGTCGACCGCATCCGTGAAGTCGTGCCCAATGCCAAGCTGGTCTATAACAATTCGCCGTCGTTCAACTGGACGCTCAACTTCCGCCAGCAAGTGTTCGATGCCTGGGCGGGTGAGGGCAAGGATGTGTCGGCGTATGACCGCGCGAAGCTGATGTCGGTTGATTATGACGGCACGCCGCTGGCCGATGAAGCCGATGAGCGCATTCGCACCTTCCAGAAGGATGCGGCGGCGCGTGCCGGGATCTTCCACCACCTCATCACGTTGCCGACCTATCACACGGCGGCGCTGTCGACCGACAATCTCGCCAAGGAGTATTTCGGCGAAGCGGGGATGCTCGGCTATGTGAAGGGCGTGCAGCGCAAGGAAATCCGCGAAGGCATCGCTTGTGTGAAGCACCAGAACATGTCGGGCAGTGACATTGGCGACGATCACAAGGAGTATTTCGCGGGCGAAGCGGCGCTGAAGGCCGGTGGCGCGCACAATACGATGAACCAGTTCGCCGCTTGATGCAGCAGGCGGAGCGAAAGCTCCGCCGCGCCCGCATCAAGCGCGGGCGGCGGGGCTAGCAGCCCCGACCGACGACGCGGCTTTGCCGCGGCGAACTCCGCCTCCACCCGCGTTCTTGGCCGAAGCGGGTGGAGGGTTGGCGTCACGCCCCGGCGTTGGTCAGCCGGTTGATTTGATCGGTGCTGAGCCGCAGCCCCATCGCCCCGATCAGCTCCTCGACTTGCGCGACGCTGGTCGCGCTCGCGATTGGTGCGGTGATGCCGGGCTGCGCGGCCAGCCACGCCAGCGCGATTTGCGCGAGCGAGGCCCCCGTTTCCTCGGCAATTGCGTCCATCGCAGCGAGCACGGCAGGGCCGGTGCCGTCGATGAACGCCTGCATCCGCCCGCCGCGCACGCTTTTGCCGAAATCGGCGGCGCTGCGATATTTTCCGGTGAGATAGCCCGATGCGAGGCCGTAATAAGGCACCACGCCGATATTATGTTCGACGCAATAATCCTGGAGCTGCCCTTCGAACTTATGGCGGCTGACCAGATTATATTCGGGTTGCAACACATGATAATGCGGCAAGCCCTGTGCAGTGGCGGCGTCGTTAGCTGACTTCAGCCGAGCCGCGTGGAAGTTGGAGGCCCCGAGCGCGCGCACCTTGCCCGCGTCGATCAGCTTGGCAAATGCGGCCAGTGCGTCCTCTTGCGCGACGGCATCGTCATCCTGATGCGCGAAATACAGGTCGATCGTGTCGACGCCCAGCCGTTTCAACGACGCGTCACAGGCCGCGGCGATGCGTGCTGGCGCGAGTTTTTCGCCGCCTTCGCCCGGCAACATGCCGACCTTGGTCGCAATTTGAACCTGGTCGCGCTTGCCGCTGGTCTTGAGCCAGGCGCCGATCACGCTTTCGGATTCTCCGCCTTTGTGGCCGGGAACCCAGGCGGAATAGACATCGGCGGTGTCGATCATCGTGCCGCCGCCGGCGATAAAGGCGTCGAGCACCGCAAAGCTGGTGTCCTGGTCGGCAGTCCAGCCGAACACGTTTCCGCCCAGCACCAACGGCGCGATGTGGAGGTCCGTCGCGCCAAGGCGGCGTAGAGTGGTCATGGTCACTGTTCTCCGGAATCGGATTCGTTGCCGCCTTCATCATCGTCGACGATGATCGCGGCATTGGCGTCGGCGCTATTGGCCTCGAGCGAGGCAGCGGCGGAGTCGAGCGCCTTGTCCTCGCTCACCGAGGCCCCCGAAGGCGATTTCCCCGAGCAGGCCGCCAGCAGCAGGAGTGCAAGGAGGGCCGTGGCGCGCATCAGTCTTCAATCTCGTTGCCGACGTCCTTCAGCGCGGCACCGGTCTTGTCGGTGATGCGGTCGGCCTTGTCGCCGAGCACGGCACCGGCATTGTCGATCCGCGATTCCGCGGCCCCAAGCGCGGCATCAGTATCATCGACCGCCTGTGCTGCGGTTGCGTTCGCATCGGCGGCAACGGCATTGGCGGCTTCGGACACTTCATTTTGTGCCTTGGGGGTGCAGGCGCAAAGCCCAAGTGCCACAAGGACGGTCAGCGGCACGATGGCGAGCGATTTGGTCATTTGGACGATCCTTGGCTTTGGGAAAGATACCGGCGAAGGGTAGAGGATGGGGGTGTCGCCTTCAACTCCGCCAGCCGTATCTTGTTGCACGCGGCGATCATGTTTGGACGCAAAGGGTCTCGACGAGACGCGAAGCGCGTTGACCTCATATAAAGATATCTTTATATGTTGACCGAACATGACCATCGCCCTCGACATTTTTCGCGCGCTTGCCGATGCGACGCGACTGCGCATCGTGGCGCTGCTGCGCTCGATGGAGCTGTCGGTTGGGGAATTGGCGCAGGTGCTCGGGCAAAGCCAGCCGCGCGTCAGTCGGCATGTAAAGATTCTCTGCGACGCTGGTCTCGCCGAGCGCCGCAAGGAGGGCAGTTGGGTATTCGTTGCGTTGGGCGGCGGCACGACCGTCGGCCCGGTGCTGGCGGCACTGGATGCCTGGGCCGTTTTGCAGCCCGACCATTGGGCGGTGGCCGATGCCGCGCGGTTGGCGGCGGTGCGGGCTGACCGGGCCGCGTCGGCGGCGCTGTGGTTCGAAGCGAATGCCGGGCAATGGGACGCGATCCGATCGCTCCACATCGCCGAAAGCGAGGTCGAGGCGGCGATTTCGGCGGTGCTGGGCGATGCGCCGATCGGGCAGTTGATCGACATCGGCACGGGCACCGGGCGGATGCTGGAATTGTTTGCGGGGCGTGCCGAGCAAGCACTTGGGATCGATCGTTCGTCCGAAATGCTTCGGCTGGCGCGCGTGAAACTGTCCGAACGCGGGCTGCTCAATACCGAATTGCGCCAGGCCGATCTGTACGCGCTTCCTTTGGCCGACGGTGCGGCGGACGTGGCGATCGTACACCATGTGCTGCACTTCGCGCAGCAGCCGGGTGCCGCGATCGCCGAGGCGGCGCGGGTGCTGAAGGCGGGCGGGCGATTGCTGATCGCCGATTTTGCGGCGCACGACCGTGAAGAATTGCGGACGAAGGACGGGCATACCCGCCTGGGCTTTGCCGATGAACAGATGGCGACATGGTTCGCCGCCGCCGATCTCGCGCCCGAGAGGACCGAGCGGCTCGAAGGCGGCGAACTGACGGTAAAATTATGGCTCGCGCGTAAACGCGATGCCGAGCGTTCCGGGATACACAAGGCGATGGCGGCATGACGATTTCGGTGAACCAGCTTGAGGAGGCGCGCCGCGCGCTCGAGGCCCCGCTGTTTGCGGATCTGGCGGGCGATGCGGCGGTGTCGTTCGAATTCTTCCCGCCCAAGACCGAGAAGATGGAGGAGGCGCTGTGGGAAACGGTGCGCACGCTCGAACCGTTCGGCCCGAGCTTCGTGTCGGTCACCTACGGTGCGGGCGGCACCACGCGCGACCGTACGCACGCCACCGTTGCCCGCATCCAGCGTGAAACGAGCATGGCCGCGGCGGCGCACCTGACGTGCGTTGAAGCCTCGCGCGCCGAAATTGACGAGATTGCCGAACACTATTGGGCGGCGGGCGTGCGCCATATCGTGGCACTTCGCGGCGATGCGCCGGGGGCAGGGGGCTTTGTCCCGCATCCCGAGGGCTATACCAATGCCGCCGATCTGGTCGCCGGGTTGAAGCGCCTCCATCCGTTCGAGATTTCCGTCGCGGCTTACCCCGAATGCCACCCGGATTCGCGCGATCAGGCCGATGATCTCGACAATCTCAAGCGCAAGCTGGATGCAGGCGCAACGCGCGGGATCACGCAATTCTTCTTCGAGCCCGAAACCTTCTTCCGCTTCCGCGATCGCGCGGCGGCTGCGGGGATTTCAGCGGAGATGGTGCCCGGCATCATGCCCGTCACCAATTTCCAGAGCATCGTGCGGATGGCGGGGATGTGCGGCACGGTGGTGCCGGCCTGGATGGGGCGCCTGTTCGAGGGGCTCGACGATCATCCCGCCAGCCGCCAGTTGATCGCCGCGACGCTCGCCGCCGAATTGTGCCGCAAGCTGTATGCGGGCGATGTACGCAATTTCCATTTCTACACGCTCAACCGCGCCGAACTCAGCTTTGCGATCTGTCACTTGCTGGGCCTGCGCGCTAAGCCCGTGGCGGCGGCTGCGGCGGCGTAACACATTCCCCTCCCGCAAGCGGGAGGGGAGAAGGATTAGAAGATGACGGCACGAGAAACCCTGTTGGCCGAAGCGGCCAAGCGCATCCTCATCACCGATGGCGCGTTCGGCACCGAGATCCAGAATTGGAAGCTGTCCGAGGCGGATTATGCCGGCGACCTGGGCCTGACCAAGGACCAGAAGGGCAATAACGACATCCTCGCGCTGACCAAGCCGGCGGTGCCCGAGGCGATCCACCGCGCCTATTTCGAGGCAGGCGCGGACATTGCCGAGACCAACACCTTCTCGGCCAACCGCATCAGCCAAGCCGATTACGCCGCCGAGCATCTGGTGCGCGAGATCAATGTCGAGAGCGCGCGGCTCGCGCGGCGGCTGGCGGATGAATATCAGGCCAAGGATGGCCGCCCGCGCTTTGTTGCAGGGGCCGTTGGGCCCACCAACAAGACGCTGTCGCTCAGCCCCGATGTCAACGACCCGGGCTTTCGCGAGATCGACTTCGATTATTTGAAGGACGTCTACCGCGAACAGACCGATGCGCTGATCGAGGGCGGGGCGGACTTCATCCTGGTCGAGACGGTGTTCGACACGCTCAACGCCAAGGCCGCGATCATGGCGGCGCTGGAAGCGGGCGAGGCGCTGGGGCGCGACGTGCCGATCATGCTGTCGATGACGCTGACCGACCTGTCTGGCCGCAATTTGTCTGGGCATACGGTCGAGGCGTTCTGGCATGCGGTGCGGCACGCGCGGCCGGTGACGATCGGGCTCAATTGCTCGTTCGGCGCGGAGCAGTTGCGCCCGCATGTGCGCACGCTGGCGGGCATCGCCGACACGCTCATCATGGTCTATCCCAATGCCGGGCTGCCCAACGAACTCGGCGAATATGACGAAATGCCGGAGACGACGGCGGGGCTGGTCGGCGAATGGGCGAGCGCCGGGCAAGTCAATATCCTGGGCGGTTGCTGCGGATCGACGCCGGCGCATATCAAGGCGATTGCCGAGGGTGTGCGTGGGTTGACGCCGCGCGTACTGCCGGTGCCGCCGGTGGTGACCCGGCTGGCCGGGCTGGAGCCGATGACGATGGCGGCATAACTCCCCTCCCGCTTGCGGGAGGGGCTGGGGGAGGGGTTTTCCTCCCGCGCCCGCCCGGTTTGTTGAACAGTCCCTCCCCCAACCCCTCCCGCAAGCGGGAGGGGGGAAAAGAAGCACAATGACCACCACCTCCACCGCCCAGTTCGTCAACATTGGCGAGCGCACCAACGTTACCGGCTCGGCGCGCTTCAAGAAGCTTATCATGGCGGGGGATTATCCGGCGGCGGTGGAAGTCGCGCGGCAGCAGGTCGAGAGCGGCGCGCAGGTGCTCGACATCAACATGGACGAGGGCCTGCTCGACGCCGAATATGCGATGGTCACCTTCCTCAAGCTGATCGCCGCCGAGCCCGACATTGCGCGCATCCCATTCATGGTCGACAGCTCGAAATGGTCGGTGATCGAGGCCGGGTTGAAGTGCGTCAGCGGCAAGCCGATCGTCAATTCGATCAGCATGAAGGAGGGGGAAGAGCAGTTCCTCGCCCAGGCCAAGAAGGTCATGCAATACGGTGCCGCCGTCGTCGTCATGGCGTTTGACACCGTCGGCCAGGCCGATACGCGCGCGCGCAAGCTCGAGATTTGCGCGCGGGCCTATGATTTGCTGATGGGCATCGGCTTCCCACCGGAGGACATCATCTTCGATCCCAACATCTTCGCGGTGGCGACGGGGATTGAGGAGCATAATAATTACGCGGTCGACTTCATCGAGGCGTGTCGCGACATCAAGGCGCGCTGCCCGCACGCGCATATCTCGGGTGGCCTCTCCAACCTGTCGTTCAGCTTCCGTGGCAATGAGCCGGTGCGCCGCGCGATGCACTCGGTGTTCCTCTATTATGCGATTCCCGCCGGGCTCGACATGGCGATCGTCAATGCCGGGCAACTCGACATTTACGACGCGATCGACCCCAAGCTGCGCGAAGCGTGCGAGGATGTCATCCTCAACCGCGACGAGGGCGCGACCGAGCGGCTGATCGCGATGGCGGAAAGCTTCAAGGGCACCGATGCGGTGGCCGAGAAAGCGGCGGCGGAGTGGCGTGGCCTGCCGGTGAACAAGCGGCTCGAATATGCGCTGGTCAAGGGCATCGACTTGCATGTGGTCGAGGATACCGAGGAAGCCCGCCAGGGTTTCGCGCGCCCGATCGAGGTGATCGAAGGGCCGCTGATGGACGGGATGAACGTCGTCGGCGACCTGTTCGGTTCGGGTAAGATGTTCCTGCCGCAAGTGGTGAAATCGGCCCGCGTGATGAAGAAGGCGGTGGCGCATCTGCTGCCCTTCATCGAGGCGGCGAAAGAGCCCGGCGCGCGCGGCAAGGGCAAGATCATCATGGCGACCGTCAAGGGCGACGTGCATGACATCGGCAAGAACATCGTCGGGGTGGTGTTGCAGTGCAACGGCTTCGACGTGGTCGATATGGGCGTGATGGTGCCCTGGTCGGACATCCTTAAGGCCGCGAACGAGAATGATGCCGATATGATCGGCCTGTCGGGGCTGATCACGCCGTCGCTGGACGAAATGGTGACGGTGGCGGAGGAAATGCAGCGCGCTGGCATGACGATGCCGCTGCTGATCGGCGGGGCGACCACCTCCAAGGTGCACACCGCGCTGCGCATCGCGCCTGCCTATAAGGGGCCAGTGGTGCACGTGCTCGACGCGAGCCGTGCGGTCGGCGTCGCCTCGACCTTGGTCAGCGACACGATCCGCGATGAATTCGTGCAGAAGACCTCGGACGAATATGAAGCCGTCCGCATCGCGCGCGCCAATAAGGGGCAGAGCGAGCTGATCCCGATCGAGACCGCGCGCGCGAATGGCTTTGTCGCGGACATGACGTTGAAACCGGGGGCGCCCAAGCAGCCCGGCGTGCATGTGTTCGAGGATTGGGATTTGGCCGACCTGCGCGCGCTGATCGACTGGACGCCGTTCTTCCGCGCTTGGGAATTGGCGGGCAATTATCCAGCGATCCTCGATGATGAGATTGTGGGCGAAAGCGCGCGCAACCTGTTCGAGGATGCGCAGAAGATGCTCGACCAGATCATTGCCGAGAAATGGCTGACGGCGAAGGGCGTGGCGGGGCTGTGGCCGTGCCGGCGCGAGGGCGATGATGTTATTGTGTTCCCCTCCCGCTTGCGGGAGGGGCTAGGGGAGGGGCTGTCCGCGAACGGGCCGTCCGATGGCACATCAGCCCCTCCCCCAACCCCTCCCGCAAGCGGGAGGGGAGAAGCTGTGCGTATGCCCTTCCTGCGCCAGCAGATCGCCAAGCGCGAGGGGCGTGCCAATATGTGCCTGGCCGATTTCATCGACCCCGCAGGCGACTGGATCGGCGGTTTCGCGGTCACCACAGGCCACGGCATCGAGGCGCACCTCAAGCGCTTCAAGGCCGACAATGACGATTATTCGGACATCCTGCTAAAGGCGCTGGCCGACCGCCTGGCCGAGGCCTTTGCCGAGCGCATGCACCAGCATGTCCGCACCACTTTATGGGGCTATGCCGAGGGCGAGCAATTGACCAATGAAGCGCTGATCCGCGAGCAATATCGCGGCATCCGTCCGGCACCGGGTTATCCGGCCTGCCCCGACCATAGCGAAAAGCCGATGCTGTTCGAGCTTCTCGGCGCGACCGAGGCCACGGGCATCACGCTGACCGACAGCTTTGCCATGCTGCCGACGGCGGCGGTGTCGGGCTTCTATTTCGGGCACCCGCAAGCCGAATATTTCGGTGTGGCGCGCGTCGGGCCGGATCAGTTGGAGGACTATGCCGAGCGGCGCGGGGTGGATCTGGCGACCGCAACGCGCTGGCTGCGGCCTAATCTGGATTGATCTAGCTATAGGGGCGTCAAACCGGGTTTCCTCACCAGCCCGACGGAAACCAGTCCTCTCTCGCTGGTTAACCCTCAATATACCTTCCCCTGCGGCGGGCCGGCGGGCATCCCACCCCGCAAAGGAGCCTTGCCTCATGCGCCGCATTCTTCCGCTCGTCGCCATCGCCCTCGCGGCCCCCGCCGCAGCGCAACAGGCGCGCGCGCCGTTTACCATTGCCGAGACCGGGCAGGGTTTCCAGACGATCGACGAGGCGGTGCAATCGGTGCGGATGGGGACGGCGACGATCCTGATCGCGCCAGGCGTCTATCACCAATGCACCGTGCAGGCGGGCGGGCATATCACCTTCAAGGCGGTGACGCCGGGCACCGCGATCTTCGAGGGCACGACGTGCGAGGGCAAGGCGGCGTTCGTGCTACGCGGGCAGGGCTCGACCGTCGATGGCATCGTGTTTCGCGGGATGCGCGTGGCCGACGGCAATGGCGCGGGCATCCGCACCGAATTGGGTGATCTGGTGGTGCGCAATGCGATGTTCCTCGACAGCCAGGAGGGCATTCTCGGCGGGGAGCCGACCGCGCAGAAGATTTCGATCGACCATTCGACCTTTGCCGGGCTCGGCCAATGCGATGAGAGCCCGAGCTGTTCGCACAGCATCTATCTCGCCAATCAGGGATCGGTGGTGGTCACCAATTCGCGCTTCGAACGCGGCACGGGCGGGCATTATGTCAAATTGCGCGTGCCCAAGGTTACCATCACCGACAACAGCTTTGACGATACGCAGGGTCGCAAGACCAATTACATGATCGACCTGCCCGAGGGCGCGACCGGGCTCATCACCCGCAACACCTTCGTCCAGGGGCCGAACAAGGAGAACCATTCGGGGCTGATTGTGGTGTCGGCGGAGGCCAGGACCTATCGTTCGGCAGGCCTGCGGGTGGAGGATAATGATGCAAGCCTGGCGCCGAGGGCCCCGGCCAACCCCGCCTTCGTCGCGAACATGAGTGGCGAGCAGCTTGCAGTGGGCGCCAACCGGCTGGGGACGGGCATCCGGCTCTACGAGGTGCGCTGAACCCCTGCGCTCAGCGCCACACGGGATGCGCGGTGAGCTCCGGCGAATACATGTTCACATAATGCGCCATGCGCGGGCGGTCGCTCGCATTGGGGCTGGCACCGTGCGGCAGATCCTGCCGCCAGATCACGAGGTCGCCTGCGCCCGCCGGAATCGTGATCGCTTCGCCGTGGAGGTCGATCTGCCGCGGATCGGCATCCCCCAGCATATCGAGCCAAGCGGACAAGCGGTGATGGAAGCCCGGCACCAGTTGCAACGCGCCCTGATCGGCCCTTGTGTCGGTCAGATACAGAATGCCTTGCGTCGCGAAGGGGATCGGCTGGGCCAGGCTGACGTCCCAATGCAAATCGGGGCCGGGAAAGCGATAGTCGGGGCGTTCGGGCGGATTGAAGCTCATCCGGTCGACCGTCATCCACAGGTCGGCGGTGCCCCAAAGTTGCGCGAAGGCCTTGTGGATACGCGGCGAAGTGCGCGCGACTTCCAGCGAGGGATGCTGGAAATACTGTACCATGATGCCGTTCTTGCGGCGCGTGTACCAGGTTGAGGGGTCGTCTGGCGTGGCATTGGCTTGTTGCCACAACAACACTTCGCACGCCTTCGCCTCGGCGGGGGTAATCGCGCCGCGCAGGATCACGAAGCCGTGCTCCTCCCACTGCGCGAGGTCGGCGGTGTCGAGCACATCTGGTGCAGCGGTAATCTCGGCCAGGCGCCGCGCGGTCGCGGGCGGCGGCGGCGCCCGGTCGAGCCATGCGTGATAGCGCGCCACTTTTTCGGGATCGGGCAACCCCGCCACTGCCACGATCCACGCCTGGAAGGTCTCATAATCGGGCCGCGCGCTGAGATAGCCGGTGGTCTGCTCAAGGCCGAGGCCAAGCACATCGAGCAGAATCCGCGCCTGCATATCGGGCAACCTTTTGGGCGTGCGAAAGGTCGCTTGTGCCCAAAAGGTTTCGAGATCGCGGACCGTCGTCAGCAAAGGGCCGTAGCTTTCCATCAGCGGCAGGGCACTCCACCCTTTGTCAGATCGAGACATTTCCCGTCGATCTTGGCACCGGTCAGCCTCAGGCCGATCTGGTGCGCGAGCGTTGGCATAATATCGACGGTCTCGATCCCGGTCGGTTGTTCAAAACCGGCCATGCCCTTGCGCCAGAACAGGATCGGCACGCGGCGATCATAGTCATACGGGCTGCCGTGGGTCGCGACATAGCCCTTGGTCGGATCGGGGATCGGGGTGATGCGTGGCTTCAGGAACACGATCAGGTCGCCCGAGCGACCGGCCTTATACGAGGCGCGCGCGCGTTCGAGCATCGTCCATTTTTCGGGCGGCCCCTTGGGGCTGGGCACGGCGAGGATCTGGGCGGCGGTGAACACTTCGGCCACTTGCGGGTTGGCCTTGTAATAGGCGATCGCCGCCTTCTGAACCGCACTACGCTCGGCTGGGGTAATGTCCTGCGCGATATAGATATCGCCATTGGGGATGTCGCCCAACAGCACCGGCTTGGCGATGCCGAGCTTGGTAGCAATCTCCTTGCCGACGACAGCAGGAGCAAGCGCGACGGTCGCGCGACCCGCATTGGGCAGGCCAGCGTCGACCTCACGCTCGGGAATGTCGTTGCCGCCGTGGTCGGCAGTCAGCACCACCTCATAATCGACCCCGGTCGAATCGAGCAGCGAGAAGAACGAGCCGAGCGTCGCATCGAGCTGCTGGAGCTGGATGCACATTTCCGCGCCCTCGGTGCCATAGGTGTGCCCGATATAATCGGTGGCAGAAGCGCCGACGTCGATAATGTCGGTGGTTGACCCCTGACCGAGCTTCATGTCCTGCACCAGCCCCGCGGCGAGCGCCACGATCGCCCCGTCAAAAGCGGGCGAGGCGCGGAAGGCGCCCGCACTCCCTGCGGCCCGCTCGAAATGGCCGGCGCCAACGGTTTTCCCTGCACCAATGGGGATGGCGCGGTCATGCGCCTTGCAAACCTCTGGCACGTCCAGCGCGGCCTGCGGTGCCGCGATATTGGCGGCGGTCGCTGCATTGGCGCGCGCGACGACGGCGGGCGTGGCGCGACCGGCATAGCTGACAAACGCCTTGCCGTTCCACCACCACAGCTCATCGACATTGTGGCCGCCCATCATCACCGCCGCACGGTCCTTGCCCGCAACCGAGACGACGCGCACGGCGGGGTTGGCGGCCTTCATGCGCTCACCAAGCGTTGGGACGAGAAGGTGTTTGTCGGACACGGTATAATTTGCTGAGGTTGAACCGGGAGCCGTCTCGTCTTCGGCGCAATAGACTTGCTTGTCGGCGCGGGTGACCGACAGGTCGGTCCAGTTATTGGCGATGATACCGGTATGTTCGGGGCGGAAACCGGTGAGAATCGTCGAATGGCCCGGGCATGTTTCGGTCGCGGCATGGCTTTGATAGCCGCTGGGGAACACGCCGCCCTGCTGCAAGCGAGCGAGCCCGCCGGTGAAGGAGGCGCGATATTCTCCGAACAGATCGGCCGAAAACTGGTCGACCGAGATGACGACGATCAGCTTGGGCGCGGCGGCGCTGGTCGCTTTCGGGGTCGATGGTGCGTCCTGGGCTGTGACTGGTGCGCTGAGCAGCGCGATCGACAGGGCAAGGCTTGATACGAACCGTTTCATGATAATCTCCGCTGTCGACAGGCTTGACCGCGCCCGCTGCTATGGCCTTGGTGCGCGCGAGCTACAAGGATGGTCGATGCGCTGGTTTCATTACGGGATGGTGACGGTGTTGGCGCTGCTGCTGGGCGGCGTGGCGCGCGCGGAATCGGTTTCGCCCGATGCGGGCGGAGCGGGGCGGCATCTCTCGATAACGCTGGCGGCGGAGACACAGCACCCTGCCGCTGGATCGAACGTCACGCTGGCGCTGGCAACGGTGCCGCAACCGGGCTGGCATGGGTATTGGGAGAATCCCGGGGACGCGGGCTTCCCGGCGAAGCTGGACTGGACCCTGCCCAAGGGCGTGCGAGCCGGCGCCCCGGCCTACCCGGTGCCGGGGCGGCTCGTCGTCGCGGATTTGATGAACTATGTGTTCGACAAGCCCTATGCGCCGCTGGTGACGCTCAACGTGCCTGCGGGGTTGCCTGCAGGCACGGCATTGCCGGTGAAGCTGCACATCAATTACCTGGTGTGTTCGGCGACGGTATGTGTGCCGGAAACGGCGGATCTGGCGGTGGACCTGACTGTCGGCGACGGGGCGATTGCTCCGGATTCGCAGGCCCGCTTCGATGCGTGGCGTCGCGCAGTGCCACGTTCTCTTGATGGCAAGGGGACATTCCAGATCAAGGACGGCAAGATTCGCATCGCGATTCCGTATCCGGCGGGCGCTGCGATGCCGAAGGCTGCGTATTTTTACCCCATCACCACCGGCGTGGTCGACTATGCCCAACCGCAGACCGTCGCACGCGATGGCGATCGGCTCGTGGTGGAAACCAAGGCAGGCGGCGCTGGTGGTGTCGGGTCGTTGCAGGGCGTGCTGCAGATTGGCGAGCAGCAGGGCCTGTTGGTGACGGCGGCGGCAGGCATCGTTGCGCCTGCGGGTAACGCATCGCCTTTGCCAGGCGACGGCGTTTTGATGGCGACCCTGATCGCTTTTGCCGGCGCGATGCTGGGTGGCCTGATCCTCAATATCATGCCGTGCGTGTTTCCCATCCTCAGTTTGAAGGCCCTGAGCCTCGCGCGCGGGCATTTGGATGAAGGTGCGGCGCGGCGGGAGGCGCTGGCCTATACCGCCGGTGTGGTTGCGGTGTGCGTCGGTTTGGGGGCGGCGATCCTGGCCTTGCGGGCCGGCGGCACCGCTGTTGGCTGGGCGTTCCAGCTACAGGACCCACGCGCGATCGTTTTGCTGCTGCTGCTCACCGTGGCGCTGTCGCTCAATCTGGGCGGCATGTTTGAAATTCCGACGCCCGCCTTCGTCAATCGTAGCGGTGGAGCGGGGGGAGCGTTTGCCACGGGGGCATTGGCTGCGTTTATTGCCACACCGTGTACCGGGCCGTTCATGGGTGCGGCATTGGGGGCGGCATTGGTCTTGCCGTGGCCTGCCGCCCTCGCGGTTTTTGCCGGGCTTGGTCTGGGGCTGGCGGTGCCGTTTCTGGCACTCGGCTTCGTGCCTGCGCTGCGCAAGCGGTTGCCCAAGCCGGGCGTGTGGATGGAGACGTTCCGTCGTATCCTGTCGATCCCGATGTGGCTGACCGCGATCGCGCTGGCGTGGGTATTGGGCAAGGAGGCCGGGGTCGACGGGCTTACGCTCGGGCTTGTCGCAGCGCTCGCGCTGGCGATTGTGCTGTGGGTGGCGGGGCAGCGTCAGCGTGCGGGGCTCGGCCTTGGATTGGTCGTGGGCATAGCATTGCTGGTCATCGCCGGGGCAGGAATGTGGTCGGTCGCGGGGCGCCATCCGGACCACGTCGCGAATATCGCGGCAGAGTCGGGCGGTGCCGAACCGTTTAGCGAAGCGCGGCTGCAAAGTTTGCGTAAATCAGGACGGCCCGTTTTTGTGTATTTTACGGCCGACTGGTGCCTGACTTGCAAGGTCAATGAACGCGCCGCGATCGAAACTGACGCAACCCGCGCAGCCTTCGCTGCGCACAATGTGGCCGTGCTGATCGGGGATTGGACCAATGGCGATCCGGTGATGGGCCGCTTTATCGAGGCGCATAACCGTGCCGGTGTGCCGCTATATTTATACTATGTACCTGGGATGGCGGAGCCAAACGTCCTCCCGCAGGTTTTAACCCCGGGCCTTTTGGCTGAGTTTGCGGGCAAGTAGCCTTACGCACTTGCGAAATGACTTGGTCGTATTTTTCCTATTATTTTGTAGGTTATTTTGCATCGCCGCAATTCACTTTGCAAGTTACGTATAGATCTAGTCTGGAGCAGAGATAACGATCTTCAATTTACGATAAATTAACCATTTGTTAACTCTTTCGCCGCATTTTTACGGAGTTTGATCGGTCGTATTGCTCCGACAAAGGCGGGAGGTTTGAGGTTTTAGCGTGACCGGGGACCTGACATCAATTCATGATGACGCGCCCTATGCGCGGGAGGTTCTGAGTACGTTAACGCTGCAATGGCCCGAATCCGCGATCTTGTTGCCGACCGGACTTACGCATTTGGCGGATAGAGTAACCGACAGAGATTTTGTTCATACGGTACAATATCTGAACGATCACGGCTTCATTTCGTATGATGCGATGTTATTGGGCGTTGAGCCGGAGCCGCGTGTTATTGGGGCATTGATTACGCGTCGCGGCCAGCATCTTCTGGGATTGATCGACAAGGTTGGCTGTTAATCGGCCTGATTAACTTCTCGCTTCCAGCAGCGCGGCGGTGATCCGAGAAAGCCGTAACATCATGTCGAGCTCAATTTGCGCCACCTTGCGGTGCGCGACATCATAAACACCCAGATGACCGATATTCCTGCCGGTCGAATCGCGTAACGGAAAACCGCAATAGAAGAGCAGGCCGAGTCGTTCGGCTTCGATGGGGTCCAGCATTCGGTGCGGCATTTCTTCGATGGAAACGCGCTTATCTGGATGGCCCTGCGTCGCGAGTGCAATTACCCGTTTTTCTGGGGCGGCGTCTGCGATCATCGCCAAGCTACAGTCAAGTAAAGTAACCGCCATATATGCGATGTCATCGAATCGTTGTTCGAGCGCAGAACGCCCCTTTTTCGGAGACGTGTCTTCAAGAGAATTTGACCGATCATCAAATCGGCGCTGTTCATCGAAAAACATCACATCTGGCACCGTTGTCGCTGACCCAAATGACGAGGCATTGTTACCTCATGTCGTTATTGTGCTAATTAACATGAAAAACTAAATTTAGCATGAGGTTCGTTATACTCAATTTGGACGACCATGCCGAAGGGGGGATGCAATCGAGATTGCCGTCGTTTTGGCCCCTTGTGCGGCGCAGCAATCCGTCGCAGCATGGAACCCGCAGAGTTTTTGGGGTTTTACTATTCGATGGGGACACGACCGGCGTTTGACGAAATCATGGGTGAGGCGGGTTCGGTGACACCGCGCCCCGCATTGGCCGCGCTGGGGACATGGATCGAAAGCACGCCGGATGCAGAATTGCGCCGTCGGCAGCATTCGGCGGAGGCCACCTTTCGGCAACTCGGTATTACCTTTGCCGTCTATGGCGACAGTGACGCGAGCGAACGCATCATCCCGTTCGACATTGTTCCGCGTATCTTCCTGGCGGATGAGTGGACTCGTCTTTCGGAAGGGCTGGTGCAGCGGGTCGAGGCGATCAACGCGTTTTTGCACGACATTTACGGCGAACGCCGCATTCTTGCCGAGGGTGTGTTGCCACCCGACCTGATCTTTGGAAATCCGCAATTCCGGCCCGAAATCGCCGGAATACGGCCGCCACACGACATCTGGGCGCATATTTGCGGGATCGATCTGGTGCGGACGGGGCCGGACGATTTCTTCGTGCTGGAGGATAATGCCCGCACGCCATCGGGCGTCAGCTATATGCTGGAAAATCGCGAGGCGATGTTGCGACTGTGCCCAGAATTGTTCCGCGATTTTCGGGTGGCGGCGGTCGATTCCTATCCGGATCGCCTGCTCGAAACGATGAAGTCGGTCGCGCCGGTCGGCGTCTCCGCGCCGGTGTGCGTCGTGCTGACCCCCGGCCATTACAATTCGGCCTATTACGAACACAGTTTCCTCGCCGATTCGATGGGGGTCGAATTGGTCGAGGCAGCCGATCTTGTCGTCGATGACGATGTGGTGTGGATGCGCACGATCGCGGGGCGGGTTAAGGTCGATGTCATCTATCGCCGGATCGACGATGATTATCTGGACCCGCTGGTGTTCCGTCCGGATTCGATGCTCGGCGTGCCGGGGCTGATTGCGGCTTATGCTGCAGGGAATGTCGCTATTCTCAACGCGCCGGGCAACGGCATTGCCGATGACAAGGCGATCTATTCGTACATGCCGGAGATCGTGAAATTCTATTCGGGTGGCGCGCCAAAGCTGCCTAATGTCGAGACCTGGCGATGTCGCGAGCCGCAAGCGCTGAAATATGTGCTCGATAATCTGCCGGATCTGGTGGTCAAACTGGTCGATGGGTCAGGCGGCTATGGCATGTTGGTTGGGCCGACCGCGACCAAGGCCGAGATCGAAGCGTTTCGCGCCGCGCTGATCGCGGAGCCGCATCGCTATATCGCGCAACCGACGCTGGCGCTGTCGACGGTGCCGACCTTGACCGAGGCCGGGCTCGCACCGCGCCATGTCGATTTCCGCCCGTTCGTTTTGACAGGGTCGAAGGGGGTGCAAGTGGTGCCAGGCGGGCTGACGCGGGTGGCGTTGAAAGAGGGTTCGCTGGTGGTAAATTCCTCGCAAGGCGGCGGGACGAAGGACAGTTTCGTGCTGATGGACAACGGGGCCCTGCCAGCGCAGCCGCAGCAGCAATCCCAGGGGCAAGTGTCGTGAGCGGAGCGCTTCCCGTCTTCCAGTACGGAGCGATCGGATGCTGAGCCGCACCGCGTCTTCGCTCTATTGGCTCGGTCGTTATGTCGAGCGGACGGATTTCATTGCGCGGCTGGTCGAAGCGACCGTTCGGCTTGACGTGCTCTCGCCGCGTCCTGCGGGGGAAGCCGCCTGGGCCTCCGCACTGGCGGTGACCGAAACCGACACTGCCTTTGCCCAGACCGGGCAATCGATCACGCAAAGCCATGTCGCGCGCTTCCTCACGCTTGATTCGAGCCATCCCGGCTCGATGGTGCGATCGATCGACATGGCGCGCAACAACGCTCGCGCGGTGCGGACCGCCCTGACCAAGGAAGCATGGACTGGGATCAACCGCGCCTGGTTGATCTTCGATAACCGCGCCAGCCCGGGTGGCGCGATGGCGACGCTTAACCTGGTCGAGGCCATCAAGGCGGAGACGCGGGGGTTTGAAGGCGCGGTTCACCGTATGCTGCGCAACCAGACGACCTGGTTCATTCGTCTCGGGCAGGCGATCGAGCGTGCCGACAATACGGCGCGCCTGCTCGATGTGAAGTATCACATCCTGCTGCCCGAGGGCGAACGCGTGGGCGGTGTGGTCGATCGCGACCAATGGACCACGATTTTGCAGACCGTGTCGGCTGTCACCGCTTATCGCTGGCTCTATTCCGAAGGATTGCGGCCAGCGAACGTCATCGATTTGCTGATCGCGCGCCCCGAATTGCCCCGCAGCCTGGCCGCTTCGGTCGAGGAGGCAGTGGAGATTCTCAATCTGCTTGCCAAACGCACCGGCCTGCATGGCGAGGCTGATCGCATGGCGCGGGCGCGGCAGCAGCGCTTGCAGCGGCTGCGCTCGGGCGACGTGATCGCACAGGGGCTGCACCAGTTTCTGCAGGGGTTCATCGCCGAAAACGACCAATTGCACATGGCGGTCGGTCGCCAGTTCAAGTTCACCTGATGCGGCTGTCGATCGATCACCGCACGACCTATCGCTTTTCCAGCCCGCAGGCGCGGCTGACGCAATTGCTGCGATTGATCCCCGATGGGACGCACGATCAATCGGTGGCGAGCTGGAACCTGCACGTCGATTGTGATGCGCGATTGCGGCATAGTCGCGATGGCTTCGGCAACCGAACCACGATGCTCTATGTCGAGGGGCCGATCCAGAGCATCGAAATCGCGGTGTCGGGCGAGGTGTTGACCAATCCGTCCAACGGCATCGTCCACGGCGCGCAGGAGCCGTTGCCGCCCGAGATATTCCTGCGCGACACGCCCTTGACGGCGGCGGATG
The DNA here is from genome assembly GCF_041661885.1 of Sphingomonas sp. Lineage (GTDB taxonomy): Bacteria > Pseudomonadota > Alphaproteobacteria > Sphingomonadales > Sphingomonadaceae > Sphingomonas. The sequence goes on from NZ_JBAZTL010000001.1 coordinate 447,081, forward strand.
CCGAGATTGCAAGCTTCGCGCGCGCCGTTACGGAAAGCGATCTGATCGCGCGGCTCCATGCGCTCAATCTTGCGGTGCATCGCCGGTTTGCGCTCGACCGCGGGCGCGCGGTAGCGGGGCGGACTGCGGTCGGGGCCTTTTCCCAAGGGGCGGCCAGCGCGCGCGATATGGCGCAGGTCTTCATCGCGGCAGCGCGCTCGCTGCGCGTGCCCGCGCGCTATATTTCCGGGTACAGCCCCGCTTGCGTCGTGGGGGACGGCCGCCCCGCGCCGCATGGCTGGGCCGAGGCGCACGTTGCCGGGCTCGGCTGGGTGGCGTTCGACCCTTGCACCGGACTAAGCGCGGACGAAGCCTATGTCCGCGTTGCGGTGGCGCTCGATTCGGCGGGGGCAGCCCCCGTTGCCGGATCCCGGCTCGGGGAGGGGGAGGAGATGCTCGACGTCGACCTTCACGTCGATCGTTCGGGGCAATAACGGCACAACACGCAAGCGAGTGGGTTAGCGCAGGCTGACCATCTGCTCGGCAACCACCTCATATTTTTCGGTCGGTGGGCTGTAACTTGCATCCTCATCGACCAGCAATGCCCAGCCGGTTGGCCCCAGTGCCTCGATCGGGCGATAGCGGACCTTATAGGCCATGCGCGGGGAGCCCTTCACCCAATAGCCGAGATAGACATAAGGCAGGCCGACCGCGCGGGCGCGCAGAATATGGTCCATGATGATGATGTTGCCGAGCCCCGGACGCTCGGCGTGCTCGGAATCGAAAAAGCTGTAGATCATCGACAGGCCGTCGGCTTGCTGGTCGGTCAGGCAGGCGCCGACCAGTTTGCCGCGCTCGCCGTGCCGCGAGGGTTCGCGATATTCAACGATGAAGCTGTTGACCGGGGAATGTTCGACCATGTCGGCATAATCGCCCTCGTCCATGTCCGCCATGCCGCCGCCCGGATGACGCGCGGCGAGATAGCGGCGGAGCAACTGGAACTGTTCGTCGGTCGCCCAGGGGCGGCAAGCGGATACTTCCAGATCGGCATTCTTGCGGACTTGTTTGCGCTGCGTGGCATTGGGCACGAAATCGGCGGCTACGACACGGACCGACACGCACGCCGAACATCCAGCACAGCTTGGCCGGTAAGCGACCGACTGGCTGCGGCGAAAGCCGATGCGACCGAGCGCGTCGTTCAAGTCGCTGGCCTGCTCGCCGCGCAATTCCGTAAACACCTTCCGCTCCTGCCGATCCGGCAAATACGGGCATGGCGACGGACTTGTTACGAAGAACCTTGGAAAGCGAAATGGCGCTGTCACCGCGTATCGTTCCTTGAACCTTGGAGTGCGCCGTCGCTGTGGCGGCTCGTGGCCCTGTTATGAATCGGATGGAACGTGATGAAAAGCCGCTTTACCAACATTGGTGGTTAACGCGACGCCGAAAACGACGGATCGTTCACGATCCATCTATAATGCAGCGTTGCAATCCATTCCGGAAGACCGGGGCGTGCGGTTGGTCGCACGCCCGATTCACTTCGTCACGCCAGTTCGACCGGGCTCACTTCATAACCGCCGGCCTGCAATGCTGCGATCAACCGGTCGAGATGCGCACGGTCGCGCGTTTCGCATTCGACATCGGTAATCAGGCCCTTGGCGGGCAGGGTGGTGAACACGCGCTGATGATAGATTTCGATGATGTTGACGCGTTCTGCATCGAAAATCCGCGCGACGTTGAACAATGCGCCGGGTTGATCCTGCAACCGAATCCGCAGCCGTGCCAGCCGCCCGGACCGCGCCAGGTCGCGCAGCAACACGTTCGCCAGCAGACGGGTGTCGATATTCCCACCACAGAGCACAACGCCCACGGTCTTGCCCGCGAACCGCTCGGGGTGTTGCAACAAGGCGGCAAGCCCCGCAGCGCCCGCGCCTTCGACCACGGTCTTTTCGATTTGCAGCAACAGGCTGACGGCTTGCTCCAGGCTGCGTTCGCTGACCAACACGATGTCATCGACCAGCGCGCGCACCATATTGGAGGTGATCGCGCCGGGTTCCTTCACCGCGATGCCCTCGGCCAGAGTGTCGCCCGCGCAGGGCATGTCGGTGCCGTTGATGCGGTTGTACATTGACGGAAACAGTTCCGCCTCGACGCCGATGACCTCGACCGGATGATCGGCGGCGGCAGCCACAACGGCCATGCCCGAAATCAGCCCGCCACCGCCAATCGGGGTGAGAAAGGTGTCGATGACGGGCACATCGTGCAGCATTTCGATGGCGACGGTGCCTTGCCCCGCAATGACGCGCGCATCGTCAAACGGGTGGACGAAGGTAAGCCCGCGCGCCACCTCCAGCTCGCGGGCATGGGCATAAGCGGCGTCGAAGGTATCGCCGAACAGCACGACGGTGGCGCCGTGCCCTTCGGTCTGCGTCACCTTTACCGTCGGCGTGTTGGTCGGCATCACGATGGTGGCGGGGATGCCGAGCCGGTTGGCATGATAGGCCAGGCCCTGCGCATGATTGCCAGCCGAGGCGGCGATGACACCGCTGGTTCCAGCCGGCAATTGCAGCAGCGTGTTGAGTGCGCCGCGTTCTTTATAAGCCGCGGTGAACTGCAAATTCTCGAACTTCAGATACACCGTCGCACCGGTCAGCTCCGACAGCGTCTTGCTGATGAAGGTCGGCGTGCGCACGATCTGGTCGGCAATGCGCGCATGGGCGGCCTGAACATCGGCCAGCGTGACGGGGAGGGTTTCGGGCGCGGGGCGAGTGTGCGTGGCCATTCTATCTTCCGTTTGCCCTGGAGGTGTCCACGGGCTGATCTGCTTTGCTCCGCGTCATGCGAATGACGGCGCCGCAATCCGCGCGGCACGATTGGAGTTGGCAGCGCGCCTAGACCATCTGGCGCGACGAAGGAACATTGCTTATCGCTTTGTCCATGCAAAGCTTATCCTTCTCCCGCCGTGCGGTGCTTCTTCTCGCCGCTTTTTCGCTGCCGACGACGGCGTTTGCCGATGCGCTGGTCGACAATGTCAACGGAATCACGCTCGACCAGGATGGGAAGGTTGTGCGCTTTACCGGGCTCGTGATTTCGCCCGATGGCAGGGTCGTCAAACTGCTGGCGGAAAATGAGAAGCGACCGGTGAAGCTCGACTGGCGCGCCGACGAACATGGCAAGGTGTTGTTGCCCGGTTTCGTCGATGCACACGGGCATGTGGTGGACCTGGGCTTCCGTGCGCTTGAGCTGGATTTATCGGAAACCAAGTCGCTCGACGAGGCGAAGGCGCAGATTGCGGCCTATGCTGCGGCCAATCCGGACAAGAAATGGATCATCGGTGGCGGATGGAATCAGGAAGTGTGGAACCTTGGCCGCTTCCCGACCGCGACTGATCTCGACTCGGTGGTTAGCGATCGCCCGGTATGGCTTGAGCGTGCCGATGGTCACGCCAGTTGGGGGAACAGTGCGGCGCTGAAGGCGGCGGGCATCTCCGCCAAATCGGTCGCACCTCCCGGTGGGCGGATCGAGAAAACCGGCATCCAGCCCAACGGCGTGTTCGTCGATGCGGCGCAGGCGCTGGTCGAAAAGGTGGTGCCACAGCCTTCGCCCAAGGACCGCGATTTCGCGTTCCTGAAAGCGCAGGAAATTCTGCTGAGCTACGGCATTACCGCGACCGCCGACATGGGCAGCAGTCTGGATGACTGGCTTGCCTATCGTCGCACGGGTGACGCGGGGAATTTGCGCGTCCGCGTCATGAGCTATGCGATGGGGGTGGATACGGCGGTGCGGATTGGCGGCACCGGGCCGACGCCGTGGCTTTATGGCGACAAGCTGCACATGGGCGGGGTGAAGCTCTATGCCGATGGCGCGCTCGGGTCGCGCGGGGCATGGCTGAAAAAGCCGTATAGCGACGCGCCGGGCCAATCGGGCGCGGGCTTCCTGTCCGACGACGTGCTGCGCAATTACATGAGCCGCGCCGCGCTCGACCATTATCAGGTCGCGGTCCATGCGATTGGCGATCGTGCCAATGCCGAAGTCTTGGACGCGATCGACGACTTGGTCGGGACCTATAAGGGCGATCGACGCTGGCGGATCGAACATGCGCAGATTGTCGATCCGGCCGATCTTTCGCGCTTCGGCAAAAACGGCATCATCGCCTCGATGCAGCCGATCCATCAGACGAGCGACCGCACGATGGCCGAAGCGCGGCTGGGTTCCGACCGGCTGACGGGGGCTTATGCCTGGGCCTCGATGCTGAAGAATGGCGCGCCGCTCGCCTTTGGGTCGGATTATCCGGTTGAAAAGCCCGATCCGTTCGCGGGCTGGGCAGCGGCGTTTACCCGGCAGGATGGCGATGGTCAGCCATTCGGCGGCTGGCGCCCGGAGGAACGGGTTACGCGCGAACAGGCCTGGTGGGCGTTTACCGGCGCGGCAGCTTATGCCGGGTTTGCCGAGGACAAGTTCGGGCGTCTGGGCGTTGGGCAGCGCGCCGATTTCATTATCGTCGACCGCGATCCCTTGCTCGCTTCGCCGAGTGAATTGCGGGCGACCAAGGTCGAGCAGACCTGGGTCGGCGGGGAGAAAGTGTGGGTGCGGAAGTGACGCGCCGCGGTCTTGGCTGGTCCGGGTGAGATCAATAAAAAGGCCGCGACACCCCCAATGTCGCGGCCCGTTTCCCGGACAAGCCGGGAAAGCTTTCGAAATCAGGCGACTTCGGCAGAGGTCAGCATGTCTTCGGGTTCGCGCAGGACGTAGCCGCGACCCCAGACGGTTTCGATGTAATTTTCACCGTCGCACGCCATCGACAGCTTCTTGCGCAGCTTGCAGATGAACACGTCGATAATCTTGAGTTCGGGCTCGTCCATGCCGCCATACAGGTGGTTGAGGAACATTTCCTTGGTCAGCGTGGTGCCCTTGCGCAGGCTCAGCAGCTCGAGCATCGCATATTCCTTGCCGGTCAAATGCACGCGCGCGCCATCGACTTCGACCGTCTTCGCGTCGAGATTGACCGCGAGCTTGCCGGTACGGATGACCGACTGGCTATGGCCCTTTGAGCGGCGAACGACGGCGTGGATGCGCGCGGTCAGCTCTTCGCGGTGGAACGGCTTGGTTACGTAATCATCGGCACCGAAGCCGAAGCTGCGCACCTTCGAGTCCATCTCGTTGATCCCAGACAGGATCAGCACCGGGGTCTGCACCCGGGCGACGCGCAGCTTCTTGAGCACGTCATAGCCGTGCATGTCGGGCAAATTGAGGTCGAGCAGGATGATGTCGTAATCATACAGCTTGCCGAGATCGAGGCCTTCTTCGCCCAGATCCGTCTTATAGACGTTGAAACCTTCGGTGGTCAGCATGAGCTCAATCGCCAAGGCGGTCGTCGGCTCGTCCTCGATCAGCAATACGCGCATCTGGGCGTTCCCCGTTTTTCGTCAGGCGTTCGGCACCCCCTGCGGTCCGACTTGCCTCACAATCCATTAACCTCATCAGTGATGAAGGCAAAAGGTTAATTTCACATTAAGCGGCCTTAATCCACGAGTCGTGGGGAATCACTTACGGGATTTTACGGAACACAGCGTCTTCAAATGCTCGGTCAGATAGGCGATCAGCACCTCGACCCGGGCCGGACGCAACGTGCCGGGCGGCGTCATCAGGTGGAGTGCGCCGCCATTGGGTGTCCAGTCTTCCAGGATCGTTTCAAGCCGACCGGTCGCGATGTCTTCATCGACGATGAAGTCGGGCAGCATCGCGATACCCAGGCCACGCCGTAGCGCCGGAAGCATGGCCTCGCCGCTATTGGTGGCGAGCGGACCTTGCAGACGCACCGACACCTCGGTCCCGTCCGGGCCAACGAAGCGCCACGGCGCGGTGACGTTGGTATAGGCAAAGCAGCGATGCTCGCCGAGCTGACCAGGGTGCGTCGGTCGGCCATGTTCGGCGAGATAAGCGGGGGCCGCGACAAGGTTGATCCGGATATCGGCCAGCTTGCGCGCGCGCAGCGAACTGTCGGGCAGGGAGGCGATGCGCAGGGCAATGTCGATGCCTTCCGCAACAATATCGACGCGTGCATCCGACAGGTGCAGGTCGATCGTGATGCCGGGATGCAGCACGAGAAAGTCGGCAATCACAGGCGCAATGGCGATCAGGCCGAGCGACATCGGCGCGGCGACGCGGACCAGGCCGGTCGGCGCAGTGGCGGCGGCGTGCGCGGCTTCTTCGGCGGCATTGGCTTCGGCCAGGATACGGGCGGCATGTTCGGCCAGCGCCTTGCCATTTTCGGTAAGCGAAAGGCGGCGCGAGGTGCGGTGAAACAAGGACTGGCCAAGATGCGTTTCGAGCCGTGTCACCGCCTTGGACACGGTTGCCTTGGACACGCCGATCGCATCTGCTGCGCCGCTGAAGGAGCGATGCTCGACGACGCTGGCGAAGATCGCCCAGGCTTCGAGGTCGGGCAGGCGCATGTGAAATCCCTCCAAAGCGGCGCGCCATAACCTAGGTGGTGAAACGATAGGTTTCCAGCGTTTCCATTTACCGATCGATCGCAGGCCCTATCTTGGCCGCAACATCCTTCCTCCGCTGGAGACCGGTCATGATCGAGAAGCGATCTTTCGAGAGTCTGGGCCATGCCGATCATGGCTGGCTCAATGCACACCACCATTTTTCCTTTGCCGATTATTATGATCCTGCCCGCATGAGCTGGGGTGCGATCCGGGTATGGAATGACGATGAAATCGCCGCGAACAGCGGCTTTCCGCCGCACCCGCACCGCGACATGGAAATTGTGACCTATGTTCGCACGGGCGCGATTACGCATCAGGATTCGATGGGCAATCAGGGGCGCACCGGTGCGGGCGACGTGCAGGTGATGAGCGCGGGTACGGGCGTGCGCCACGCTGAATATAACCTCGAACACGAAACGACGACGCTGTTCCAGATCTGGATTGAGCCGACGCGGACCGGGGGGGCACCCAGTTGGGGGGCAAAGCCGTTCCCGAAGGATGACCGGTCGGGCAGGTTCGTGACGCTCGCCAGCGGTTTTGCCGAGGATGTTGAGGCATTGCCGATCCGCGCCGACGCCCGCGTGCTCGCCGCGATGGTACGGGCAGGCGAGAGCGTCACGCACGAGGTTCTGCCTGGCCGGCACGCTTATCTGGTGCCCGCGACCGGATCGATCGAGATCAATGGCGAAGCCTTCAAGGCCCGCGACGGTGCCGCAATGAATGGCGGCCAGACGGTGACGATCACCGCGCTCGAAGATGCGGAACTGGTGCTCGTCGATTCGGAATAACCGATTTCTCTCTCCCCAGCTCTTCCCGCACGCGGGAGGGGACTAACCAAGAAGGACTGCTCAATGACCAAGGTTCTCGTTCTCTATTATTCGTCCTACGGCCATATCGAACAGATGGCGGAGGCTGTCGCCGAAGGCGCGCGCTCGGGTGGGGCAGAGGTGGACATCCGCCGCGTACCCGAAACCGCCCCGCAGGCGGTGATCGAAGCCGCCCATTTCAAGACCGATAGCGCGTATCCGGTAATTGAGGGCCCGGAGGCGCTCGCCGACTATGACGCGATCGTCGTTGGCGCACCGACGCGCTTTGGCCGGATGCCGAGTCAGATGGCCTCGTTCCTGGATACCACCGGCGGCGTGTGGTTCCAGGGCAAGCTGATCGGCAAGGTCGGTGGTGCCTTCACCTCGACCGCCAGCCAGCATGGCGGACAGGAAACGACGCTGTTCTCGATCATCACCAACCTGCTGCACCACGGCATGACCATCGTCGGCCTTGACTATGGCTTCCAGGATCAGATGGGCGTCGACAAGGTTCGCGGTGGGTCGCCTTATGGCGCAACCACGATCTCGGCAGGTGACGGCAACCGCCAGCCCGAAGCGGAAGAACTGGCCGGCGCGCGCTATCAGGGTAAGCGCATCGCCGAAACAGCCGCCAAACTCAGCGCGTGAGCTCTGTTCCCCGTGATGCTGCCGGGCCGAGAAGCGGCGCTGGCGGCATCGCGGGGAATTTTTCGGCGATGGCGGGGCGCGCTGTCGGTGCCGAGGCGGTGAGCCACGCATCGGAGACGTCCATCACACCCGGACTTGCCGGATACGACGCGCGTGCGCGCGCGAAAGCGAGGCGCGCACGCGCGGCCCCCGGCACATTGACGTGCGCGCCGACCCAGCGCCAGTGCCAGGGTTCCCACGTCACACCCTGTGCATTGCCATAGGGGAAGGACAGTTCGAAGCCATAGTCGGCGGCATGGGCCAGCAACCAACGGCCCGCCGCCGTCGCCGAGACGCAGGCATCCACGTCCGCGCAGCCGGGCGATGAGGGGCGGACGCCAAAGTCGATCGCATAGCCGGTGGCGTGTTCGCTATAGCCCGGCGGCCCGACAAAGCGCGCGCGCTGCGGCGGATCACCGCACACACCAGGCAGGGCATTGCGACAGAAGACCGAGCGTTGGTGCGCGATGGCGCGGAAGCACGACACTCCGCGCAACGCCTTGCCGACCCCGGGGGCAAGGGAAGCTGCTGTCAACAGGCGGGCAAGGTCAGGCGCAACGTCGCGATGCACCAGGCACGGCAGCCCAAGCGCGAAACCCGGCGGTGTTGCGACCAGATCGATCCGCGCCGCTTCGGAATAAGGCAAGTGGCCGAGCATTCGCCCATCGGGCATTGGTGGGGGAAGGTCGCTGGCCGGGGCGGCGGTGGCGATGAATGTAAGCGCGGGCAGCAGGACACGCCTCCGCGCTGCGAGCTGAATCCCCGATATCCCGCCACTCACCATCGGCACAATGTCTGGCATGTCGGCGCTCGCGGTGGCAAGAGGCGCACATGCTCGCAAATCATGTTCTTTTCCTCGACGGCGAAGCGCTTGTCATCGACAAGCCCGCCGGCCTCCCGGTCGACCGTCCGCGCGACGGGTCGCTGTCCCTCGAAAACCATCTTGACGGCCTGACCTTCGGGTTCAAGCGCTGGCCGGTGCCGGTACATCGGCTCGACCGTGATACTTCCGGCTGCCTGCTGCTGTCGCGCAACCCGAAGGCCCATGCCAAGCTGCAACAGGCCTTCGAACAGGGGCTGGTGCGCAAACGCTATCTCGCGGTGCTCGATGGCGTCGTCGGGGGCGAGAGCGGGTTGATCGACCTGGCGCTGGCCAAGGTCAGCACGATCGAGACGGGTTGGCGGATGGTTGGCGATCCGCTGGGTGCCAAAGGCAGCAAGCCCTCGCGGACCGCGTGGCGGGTGATCGAAGTGAGGGACGGGCGCAGTTTCGTCGAGTTCATTCCCGAAACCGGGCGCACGCACCAGATCCGCGTTCATGCCGCCGAGGCGCTGGGCGCGCCGGTGATGGGCGACCCGATTTACGGCAAGGGCGTGGGCGCGACCCTGCTCCACGCCGCCGAGCTGACCGTGCCGCGCGCGGGCAAGGAGCCGATCGTCGCCAAGGCGCCGTTGCCGGAACGGTTTCTGGCCGCAGGGTTTCGCGAGGGTTGAGCAGCCCAGGCTCAGCCTTGGGCCGTTAGGGAAGAGTTAGGCGTAAAACCGGTCTCGCTCGGCGGCGTGTCGGGCGGAGGAAAGTCGCGCGCCGACCGCGCGGGATCGCAGTGTCATACCCATCACAAGGAATTTCCATCCCGCCCCTTGCATCGATGCGATAAAGATATATCTTAGTGCTATCTTGTTATAAGAAAGAAGCGATATGTTTGTATTTGTAGAACGGGGCGGCTGCGGGGAGCGCGGCGCGCATGGCCGCCATCCAGGCCGAATGGGCATGGGGTTGGGCGGACGCTTTGGCGGCGGTTTCGGGCGTGGTCACGGGCATGGCCGGGGCGATGGCGAAGGGCGCGGTGGGCCGCGCGGTCGGCGAATGTTCGACAGTGGCGAACTGCGGCTGGTGCTGCTCAAGCTGATCGCGGATGAAGCGCGCCACGGCTACGACCTGATCCGCTCGATCGAGGAATTGACGGGCGGGGCCTATGCGCCGAGCCCGGGGGTTATCTATCCAACGCTGACGCTGCTCGACGACATGGGGCTGATCGAGGCGCATCAGGCCGAGGGCGCAAAAAAGCTGTTCGCGGCGACCGAGGCTGGCACCACGCATCTCGCCGAGAATGCCGCATTGGTCGAGGCGCTGTTCGCGCGGCTGGCCGAGGTCGGGGCCGAACGCGCGCGGACCGACAGCGCGTCGGTACGGCGCGCGATGGGAAACTTGCGCGAGGTCCTGCTGCACAAGCTCCGCAGTGAAGATCTGGCACAGGAAACACTGCACGAGGTGGTCGCGTTGATCGATCAGGCCGCGCAGAAGATCGAGCGACTGTAGCCATGACACGGCTCCAGCTTTTGCGCCGGTGCCTTGCCATTCCTTCGCCTTTCGCGAAGGCCCGCTGACGTATGACTGGCGGTGCGGCGCTTTAAGCGCCTTGCCCCTCTCCCGCGGGAAGGGTGGCCGCGCGCCGGGCGAGCACCTTCAGATAGGTATCGAGCACGACCTGATTGATGCGGTCCCATTGATAGGTGGCCGCCTCGGCGTGGCCGGCCGCCCCCGCGCTGCGGCGGAACGCATCGTCTTCGCAGAAACGCTGCAAGGCATCGGCATAGCCCTCGATATCGGTCGGAGGGACAATCAACCCGGTAACGCCGTCGGCGATCAGGCCAACGGCACCACTGGCGCGGGCGGCAACGACGGGCACGCCCGCCGCCATCGCCTCCAGCGTGACGTTGCCGAAGGTTTCGGTCAGGCTGGGGTTGAAGAACACATCCATAGAGGCAACCGCGCGGCCAAGATCGTCGCCCGACTGGAACCCGGCGAACACCGCATCGGGCACCTCCTTGGCGAACCAGTCGCGTGCGGGGCCCTCTCCGATCACCAGCGTCTTGTGCTTCACGCCGCGCGCCTCGAGCGCACGCAGCGCGGAGGCGAACACGTCGAGGCCCTTTTCCTTGACCAGCCGCCCGAGGAAGCCGACCGCAATCTCGTCATCGCCGATCCCTAGGCTGCGGCGCCAGGCAAGATCGCGCTTGGCCGGATTGAAGCGATCGTGATTGACCCCGCGCGACCAGCGCGTCACCGGTGTCGGCACACCCCAGTCATGAAGGATTTCCCCCATGATCTGGCTGGGGGCGAGCACTTCGTCGACCCGGCTGTAGAAGCGTTTCTGGATGCCGATCATCGGCGGCACCAGGAAACCCAGGCCATAATAGCTCATATAGGTCTCGAAGCGCGTATGGTAGGACGCGACGCGGGCAATGTTATGCTTTTCGGCATAATTGAGCGCCTTGTGGCCCAGCCTGTCGGGTGCCGAGACGTGGATCATGTTGGGCGCGAAGGCATCGAGATCGCGCCGCACGCGGTTTCCCATGCCGCGCGTGAGCTTATATTCACCGCGCAAGGGGATCTTGATCGAGGGCGCGCTGACCAGATCGCCCGTTGGCGGGAAGGCGGGCGTGCGGCTGGTGGGCGCGTAGATTCGCACCTTCACCCCCCGACCGAGCAGATGGCCGACAAGCAGGTTGAGGGTCTGGTTCGCGCCATCGCGCGTATAGTTATAATTGCCGCTGAACAGGGCCACACGGAGATCGGAAGCTTCCATCATGCGGGGCCATAGCGAAGGTGTACGCGGATGACTATCTCCCGCGACGAAGGAGTTTTGCACCTATGACCGATCTTTCCGCTTTTTCCATCACCACGCGTTGGCCCGCTGCCCATCCCGACCGGCTGCAGCTCTATTCGCTGCCCACGCCCAACGGCGTGAAAGTGTCGATCATGCTGGAGGAAACGGGGCTCGCTTACGAACCACACCTCGTCGATTTCGCCAAGGACGACCAGCACACGCCCGCCTTCGAATCGCTCAACCCCAATGGCAAGATCCCGGCGATCCTCGACCCAGATGGCCCGGGCGGGAAGCCACTTGCCCTGTTCGAATCGGGCGCGATCCTGTTGTATCTCGCCGAGAAGACCGGAAAATTCCTGCCGAGTGATCCAGCCGCACGGTGGCACGCGATCCAGTGGGTGATGTTTCAGATGGGGGGCGTCGGCCCGATGTTCGGCCAGCTTGGCTTTTTCGTGAAGTTCGCTGGCAAGGACTTTGAGGACAAGCGCCCGCGCGACCGCTACCTCACCGAGGTCAAGCGCCTTCTGGCCGTGATGGATGGCGTGCTGGCCGGCAAGACCTGGTTTCTGGGCGACGATTATACCATCGCCGATATCTCGATGCTTGGCTGGGTGCGGGGTCTGGTCGATTTCTACGGCGCGGGCGAGTTGGTCGAGTTCGACCGGTTTCCCCATGTGCAGGCGTGGCTGGAGCGTGGCCTTGCCCGCCCGGCGGTGCAGCGCGGCCTGGCGATTCCGGCGCGCGGATAGCCTGCAAAACTTGGAACCATGCTGGGCGAGCCGTTCGTCCAGCATAGTTTCCGCAAGCCATATTGTTCTGCATTCGTTCGCGGTCTATTAGATCGCCTATGGCAAAACCCCAGAAGCGCTATGTCTGTCAGTCCTGTGGATCGGTGTCGCACCGCTGGCAAGGGCAGTGTGCCGATTGTGCGGAATGGAACACGCTGGTCGAGGAGGCTCCCGCCACCGTCACCCCGTTTCAGGCCAAGCACAATTTGCAAGGTGGCGGGCGGGCGTTTCAGCTTGTCAGCCTTGATGCCGAAATTACGCTGCCCGACCGGCTTGCCTCGGGCATTGCCGAGCTCGATCGCGCGCTCGGCGGCGGGTTTGTCGAAGGGTCCGCGACGCTGATCGGTGGCGATCCCGGCATCGGCAAATCGACGCTGTTGTTGCAAGCGGCGGCGAAGATGGCGCTGGCCGGCCTCCCGGTCGCTTATGTATCGGGCGAGGAAGCGGCGGATCAGGTGCGCTTGCGCGCGCGGCGGCTGGGGCTGGGCCATGCGCCGGTGATGCTGGCGGCGGCGTCTTCGACGCGCGATATTCTCACCACGCTTGGGCAGGCGACGCCGCCCGCTTTGCTCGTGATCGATTCGATCCAGACAATGCACAGCGATTTGATCGAGGGCGCGCCGGGCACGGTCAGCCAGGTGCGCGCCTCGGCGCAGGAGCTGATTCGCTTCGCCAAGGAACGCGGCACGGCGGTGGTGTTGGTCGGCCATGTCACCAAGGATGGCAGCATCGCGGGCCCGCGCGTGCTCGAACATATGGTCGATACGGTGCTGAGCTTTGAAGGCGAGCGCAGCCATCAATATCGCATCCTGCGCGCGATCAAGAACCGCTTTGGCGGCACCGACGAAATCGGCGTGTTCGCGATGGTGGCGGAAGGGCTGGCGGAAGTCGGCAATCCGAGCGCCTTGTTTTTGACGCAGCGCGAGGAAGGTGTGACCGGCACCACCGTCTTCCCCGCGCTGGAGGGAACGCGACCGGTGTTGGTCGAAATCCAGGCGCTGGTGGTGCGGTTGGCGAGCGGGGCGACGCCACGACGCGCGGTGGTCGGCTGGGACAGCGGGCGCCTCGCGATGGTGCTGGCGGTGCTGGAGGCGCGCTGCGGGCTCAGTTTCTCGTCGAGCGAAGTCTATCTCAACATTGCGGGCGGCTACCGCGTGCAGGACCCGGCGGCTGATCTGGCGGTCGCGGCGGCGTTGGTCTCGGCGCTGTCGGAGCGACCGGTGCCCGCCGATGCGGTGGTGTTCGGGGAACTGGCTTTGTCGGGCGAGATTCGCCCGGTCGCGCACGGGGCATTGCGATTAAAAGAGGCGGGCAAGCTTGGCTTCGAACGCGCGCTGCTGCCGGCTGCGGTGACGGATGACAAGAGCGGGTTGAAGCTGACCGGGTTCGGCACGCTGGCGAGCTTCGTGGAGCATATGCTGGGGCGGTGAGTTCTCCTTATCTGCTTCCCATTCTTCCTTCCCCGGCGAAGGCCGGGGCCTGGTCGTGATGACAGGGGCAAGCAGGCGATTGGCCCTCAAGCAAACCTTCTACTCCTGGGCCCCGGCCTTCGCCGGGGAAGGAAAAGAGGGGGAAGTCATACGGGCAAGAATAGAGTCGCAGGCGAGGCCCGCACTCCGTAAACCCCCGCCAACCCCGCGCCCACCCCCTCGACTTCCACCGTCCCACGCCTGTAAGACGCGTACCATGCATCTTACTGCCCTTGATATTCTGGTTCTGCTCGCGGTTGGCGGGTCCGCCACGCTCGGCATCACACGCGGCTTCGTCACCGAAGTGCTTTCGCTCTTTGCCTGGGTTGGAATCGTGTTTGCGATCAAGCTGTTCCATGTGCCGCTGACGCACGCGCTGACCGGCGTGGTTGGCACGACAACGGGCGCGGCGGTGCTGGCCTTCGCGATCCTCGCCGGGGGCATGTATTATGGCGGGCGCATGGTCGCACGGGCGATTGGCGCGCGGACGCGCGATTCGGTGCTGGGGCCGGTCGATCGCGCGCTCGGTTTTGGCTTTGGCGCGCTGAAGGGCCTGATCCTTGCCAGCCTGGCGTTCTTGCTGGTGGTGCTGATGACCGACACCGTCAGCGGCGGCCCCGCGCATCGTCCGGAATGGCTGACCTCGGCCAAGGTCTATCCGCTGCTCAACAGCACCAGCGCCAGCATCGCCGATTTCGTCGATCGCCGCCGCAAGGGCGAGCCGGTGTTTGGGCATGGCGCGAACGCGAACGAGGCGGATCGCACGGGCGAATAGCGCATTCCGTTGCTAGGGGCCTAGCAAAGCCGCGCGGAACACACCAACGTCGGGGTGACGAATCCCCCGGCATATCCTACATCCACTGCATGAACGCGCCGCTCTACAACACCGAGATCTTGCGGCTCGCCGCGACGATCCCGCATCATCAACGCTTGGCGGAGCCGATGGGCACCTCGGAAAAGCGCTCACCGATCTGCGGGAGCCGGGTGACGGTCGATGTCAATGTCGATGCTGAGGCGCGCGTATCCGAGCTTGGTCTGCTGGTGCGCGCCTGTGCGCTGGGGCAGGCGTCGTCGTCGCTGATGGGCGCGGCGGTGATCGGCAAGTCCGCCGCCGAGATCGCCGTGGCGCGCGATGCGCTGGCCGCGTGGCTGGCAGGGCAGGGGCCATTGCCCGATTGGCCCGGTTTCGAACTGTTCACGCCCGCGCTGCCGCACAGCGCGCGTCATGCCTCGATCCGGCTGGCCTTCGAAGCTGCCGCCGACGCAACCGCTGCCGCCGCAAAGGCCCGGGCATGAACGAATCGCTGCTGCTCGATGGCGTCATCCTCGGTGGCTTTGCGCTCGTTTTCGTCCTGATCTTCCGCCGTTTCGGCCTCGGCGCGACGCTTGGCTATCTCGTCGCCGGCGCGGTCGCGGGCCCGCAAGTGCTGCATCTGGTCGGCAATGCCGAATCCAAGATCGGCGTTGCGGAACTCGGCATCACGCTGCTGCTGTTCATCGTCGGGCTGGAGCTCAATCCGTCGCGGTTGTGGGCGCTCAAGAAGGAAATCTTCGGGCTCGGGCTGTTGCAGGTGGTGCTGTGCGGGCTGGCGGTGACCGGCCTCGTCGCGGCGGTGCATTTCTCCTGGTCGGCGGCGCTGGTTCTCGGTCTGCCGCTGGCCTTATCCTCGACCGCGCAGGTGCTGCCGATGCTGCAATCGGCGGGGCGCCTGCGCACGCCCTTTGGCGAACGCGCCTTTTCGATCCTGTTGTTCCAGGATTTGTCGATCGTGCCGCTCATCACGTTGGTGACGGTGCTGTCGCGCAATCCGGCGGATACGCATGGGCCCCCGGGCTGGCAATTGTTCCTGTCGACCGTGCTGGCGGTGGCCGGGCTGGTGCTGGCGGGTCGCTTCCTGCTGCGGCCGCTGTTCCGCATCATCGGCAATCTGGGGGAGCGCGAGATGTTCGTGTTCGCCGCCTTGTTCACGGTGGTGGCGGCGGCTGCGATCATGGAAGCGCTGGGCCTGTCGACCGCGCTTGGCGCGTTCGTCGCCGGCGTGATGCTGGCGGACAGCCCGTATCGCCATGAGCTGGAGGCCGATGTCGAGCCGTTCCGCTCGATCCTGCTCGGCCTGTTCTTCCTCGCGGTGGGCATGATGCTCGACTTGCACGCGATCGCCGAGCGGCCGTTGTTCGTGATCGGCATGGCGCTGGCGCTGATTGCGACCAAGGCGGTGATTATCTTCGGTATCGGCATGGCGTTCCGCATGAAGTGGCGCGCCGCGCTCGCGCTCGGCTTGCTGCTCAGCCAGGGCGGCGAGTTCGGCTTCGTGCTGTTCGCGCAGGCGCAACGCGCTTTCCTGATCGCGCCCGAGGCGGCGAGCCTGTTCGGTGCGATCGTCACGCTCTCAATGGCGACGACGCCGTTCCTGATGAGGATTACGCAGCGCATCCGCGAAGAGCCGATTGTTGCGGGCGAACGCGACGGCCCCAAGGCCGACGGCGCCAATGCGCTGATCGTCGGCTATGGCCGCTTCGGCCAGACGGTGGCGCAAATGCTGATCGCGCAAGGCGTGCCGGTCACGCTGATCGATACCGATATCGAGATGATCGATGTTGCCAGCGAGTTTGGCGCCAAGGTCTATTATGGCGATGGCACGCGGCTGGATTTGCTGCGCCAGGCGGGCGCGGGCGAGGCGGAGCTGATCCTGTTTTGCATGGATGGTGACCAGATTTCGCCCGATCTCGTGGCAGGCGTCCACAACGCCTTTCCCAAAGCGTCGATCTATGTGCGCGCGTTCGATCGCCGCGCGGTGATCAAGCTGAAGGGCTCCCCGGTCGATGGCGTGGTGCGCGAAGTGCTCGAATCGGCGGTGAAGATGGGGCGCATGGCGCTGGAGAGCATCGGCGTGGACCATGCCGAGATCGACCGTACCGAGGATATTTATCGCCGCAATGACAAGGAACGCCTGCGCGTGCAGTATGAGTCAGGCGATATTCGTGCGGCGCGCGGTATCATGATTACGCAAGATCAACGCACCGGGCTAAGCGAGGAGCAGGCAGGATGAACTGGATCGCCCTTCTGGCGGCGCTGTCGGGCGCGATTGCGGTTGGAGCGGGCGCGTTCGGCGCGCATGGCGCAAGTGGTCAGGCCGCCGAATGGCTGAAGACCGGCGCGCACTATCAGTTGATCCACGCGGTCGTGGCGCTGGTGGCATGGCGGATGGCGGCGCGCGGGCCGGCCTGGTTGTTCATCGGTGGCGGTGCGATATTCGCCGGCACGCTGTATCTGATGGCGCTGGGCGCGCCCCGCTGGCTGGGCGCGGTGACGCCAATCGGGGGCGTGTTGTTGATCGCCGGGTGGTTGTGGCTGGCCTGGGTGGCGGCGCGCGCGGCGTAACGCTCGCGCTGGGAGCTGTTGCGTGCCGCGCACCAAACTGAGCGTCTGTCGCCGAAAAATGCGGTTCGGATCGGAAGCGGATGCACTGGTGCGGGCACAGGCGAGCGGGCTTGTGTTGCGGCCCTATCGTTGCGATCGCTGCGGGGCGTTTCATTTGACCAGCCGGACCAAGGGCAAGCGCGCGCCGCGTCCGCCACGCTCGCGGACCAATCGCACCGCCTCAAGCTTGAACGCGTGGGGGAACTTCCTGCTCTGCATTGATGACCTGCAATAGGTGAACCACCTTATCCCGGTGTCCATCGAACCGGCGGCAAGCCAGGGTTCTTCCGCCACTATGCGGAACACGGTATCGTCCGGCGGCAGACTCGGTCGAGCGAGTTTCATATGGGAAATATCGGCTTAAGGATCCCCCGCATGATCGCCACGCGCGCGCGCAGTTATATCCTTTGCCTGATGCTCGCCCTGGGATGTGTCGCGCAGGCCGGCGATGCGGCATCGGCGGAGCCGGTTCAGCATATCGTCGTGCAGAATTTCTATTACGCGCTGCCCGGCAAGGCCGAGGAAGTCTATCGATGGCGGCTCCATGCCAGCGATGTGCGCGTGAAACTGGGCTTGCGTCCGGGCCGTGTCTTGAAGATCAAGCGCGGGCTGGAGGATGGCGGGCGTGATGATTTCGCCGATGTCGTCTGGGAATGCGATTATCCCGACGCAGCTTCCCGCGCCGCCGACAATAAGGTGCTGGATGGCAGTGCGGAGTTCGATGCGGTCCAGGCGCATATGCGGACCCTGATCGGCAAGTTCCGGCGGGTCATCTATGAGGATGGCGGTTCCGGCCATTGAGCGGTCGCAGGATTGCGATGACGCTTCAAGTGGCGCTGATCCGCGTGCGCTTGCAGCGTTCGGAACAATAAACGACGCTGTCCCAGTCGCGCGCCCATTTCTTGCGCCAGGCGAATGGCCGTTGGCAGACCGGGCAGGTCTTTTCGGGCAGGTTGGCCTTGGCGACGCCGCTCGGCATTCAGGCGGTCGCGTGGTCCAGAAACGCACGCACGTCCGCCAGATCGACCGATTTGTCGAGGAAGGTGCCGCCAATCCCGCGCGCGAGCAGAAAGGGCAGGGTGCCGGCGTCCATCTTCTTGTCGTGCAGCATGTGCGCGACCAGCGTTTCGCCATTGGCGGTGATCCCCGCCGCCGCCACGCCATCCGGAAGGCCGATCGCGCGGAGGTGCGTCGCGACGCGGTCGGCATCGCCCTGTGCGGCAAGGCCGCGCGCTGCCGAATAGCCATACGCCAACGCCATTCCCGCCGCGACGCCTTCGCCGTGCAGTAGCCGGTCGGAAAAGCCCGCTTCGGCCTCCAGTGCATGGCCAAAGGTATGGCCGAGGTTGAGCAGCGCTCTTGCGCCGGTGGTCTCGCGTTCGTCCTCGGCGACGATGCGCGCCTTGGCGGCGACGGAATGCGCGATTGCATAGAGCCGGGCGTCGGCATCACCCGCGATCAGTGCGGCGGCGTTCTCCTCGCACCACGCGAAGAAGTCGGGATCGTCGATCAAGCCGTATTTCACCACCTCGGCATAACCTGCGCGGACATGGCGCTCGGGCAGCGTATCGAGCACGTCAGGATCGATCAGCACCAGCGCCGGCTGATGGAACGCGCCGATCAAATTCTTGCCGGCCCTGGAATTGATCGCGGTTTTGCCACCCACCGACGAATCGACTTGCGCCAGCAAGGTCGTCGGGATCTGCACGAAGCCACAACCGCGCTTGAGGATGCTGCACGCAAAGCCGACAAGATCGCCGATCACCCCGCCGCCCAGCGCCACGACATGGTCGCCACGCTCGACGCCGAGATCGAGCAAGCGATCGGTCAACTCTTCGAGCATCGCCCAGCTCTTGGTCGCCTCGCCCGGCGGCAGCACGGCCGCCTCGCTCGCCACGCCTGCTGCGGTCAGCGACGCCTGAACGGTCGCCAGATGCGGCAGGACATTCTCGTCGGTGACGATCGCCATCCGCCGCCCGCGCGACAGCGGCGCGAGCCAGTCGGCAGCGCGCGCGAGCAGCCCGGCCTCGATCACCACATCGTAACTGCGCGCGCCGAGCGCAACGGGAATGGTCGTCATGGTTGGTTGAGCGCTTTCAGAATGGCGTTGACGGTCGCGTCGTGCGGCGCGCGGTGGCTGGAGACGCGGAGATGCGCGGTCGCGTAGAACGGGTTGCGGACGCGCGCCAGTTCTTCGAGCACGGTGAGCGGATCGCGTCCGCGCAGCAGCGGGCGGGTGTCACGGCGCGAGACGCGCTCGACCAGCACCGATGGCTTGGCATCGAGCCAGATCGCATAACCGCGATCGAGGATCGCCGCGCGCGTCTGCGGATCGACGAACGCGCCGCCGCCCGTGGCGATGACGCGGTTTTCACCCTCCATCAACCGCGCGATCACGCGGCGTTCGCCATCGCGAAAATAGGCTTCGCCGAAGCGATCGAAAATATCGGGGATCGACATGCCGGCCGCCGTTTCAATCTCGGTATCGGCATCGACAAAGGGCAGGCCAAGGCGCACCGCCAGGCGGCGGCCAACGGTGGATTTGCCAGCGCCCATCAGCCCGACCAGCACGATGGGCTGGCCGGTCCATTTCGGCGGTTGGGGTGGAGTGGGGGCTGGGCTTTGCAACATCGAAGCGAGGGCTATACAGCGCACGGGCGTCTCGGGCAAAAGGCCTTGCGGGCGCAGCCCAAATTGTTCTGTCACAGGTCCTGGCCCATGTCCCGCTCGCTCGTAATCCTCCTCGTCATCGTGGTCGTAGTGGTGGGTGTCCTGTTCGGACTCTCCTCGATTGCGCGCGAAAAGCCGCTGAAGCATGTCGAAAAGGCCGTCCCGCTTGCGAATCTCCAGAAGTAGCGGGGTGTCCGGCGCGACCGCGCGCAAGCTGACCGTGGCGCTGCG
Organism: Sphingomonas sp.; assembly: GCF_041661885.1. Lineage (GTDB taxonomy): Bacteria > Pseudomonadota > Alphaproteobacteria > Sphingomonadales > Sphingomonadaceae > Sphingomonas. The sequence continues at coordinate 467,234 of NZ_JBAZTL010000001.1, forward strand.
CATCGGCACTGCGCTCGCGGTGGTGCTGGCGATCCCGGCGCTGGGGCAGCAACGCCCCGAATCGATTCTGCCGCCCGGCTTTGGCGACCCAACGCCCGCGCCATCCCCGGCGGCGGCGCGGCCCAAGCCCGTGCAGCAGGCACCCGCGCAGCCAAGCCAGGCGGTGCCACCGCCAACGCAGGCTCCATCGCTCGCACCGGCGGGGCTTGCCGCGCCCGACGCGACGCCGACGACCGCGCCGAGCCCGACGGTCACGCCTCCGGCCCCGACGAACTTTGCCGCCTTCGTGCGCGCCGACATGCCCGTTTACGCGCGCCGGTCGCTGGCGCGGGTTGGTGTCGCTGGCCCGCCTGAGGGCGCAATGGGCCCGAGCGCCTTTGGCCGCGCCGACGGGCGCTTCCTCGAAGTGCTGATGCAGCGGCTGAACGCGCCGGTCGCGTCGCGGTGGGTGTCGATCGTGCTGCGCCGCGCACTGCTGGCGCGGGTCGATACGCCGCGCGGCGTTGGCGGCGCCGATTTTGCGGCGGAACGATCGTGGTTGCTGACGCGCATGGGCGAATCGACGGCGGCACGCGCGATGGCGCAAGCGGTGGACACCGAAGATTATACGCCCAAGATGTTCGAGGCCGCGATGCAGGCCGCGCTCGCGACCGGCGATGCGGCGGCTCTGTGCCCGGCGGCGGAGGCCGGAGCCGAGCTTGGCCGGGAACGCGGCTGGATCATGGCGCGGGCGATTTGCGCGGGGCTGTCGGGCACGCCCGCGCGCGCGCAGCCGTTATTGGCGCAGGCGCGCCGGACCGGGGTTGCCGGCGGCATTGACTTTTTGCTGGCGCAAAAGGTGGCGGGTGCCGGGCAAAGCGGGCGGCAGGCGGTGACGATCGAGTGGGACAGTGTCGATCACCTGACCGCGTGGCGGTACGGCATGGCCACGGCAACCGGGGTCGAGATCCCCGAGTCGCTGCTGGTGAATGCATCGCCCGCCGTGCAGGGCTGGCGCGCCTTGTCGCCGACGCTCGATCCGCGCGCGCGCGCAGCCGTTGCCGAACTGGCTGCGGCACGTGGCATTCTGTCGAGCGCGGCGCTGGTCGATCTGTATAGCGCGATCGATGCCGGGGACGATCAGACCGGTGCCGAGGCCGGGATCGCGCGCGATTTGCGTGCAGCCTATGACGGGCCTGACGCCAAGACGCGCGCCGATGCGCTGGCACGGTTGTGGGATGAACCCAAGACTGGCGAAGGGCGTTATGCCCGCTTGGTGCTGACCGCCGGTGCCGCCGCGCGCATTCCGACCACGCTGGAACAGCCCGATATCGATCGGCTGGTCGCTGCGATGTTGAGTGCGGGGCTCGATGTTCCGGCGCTGCGCTGGCGCGACAAGGCGTCGCGCGGCAGCAACGCCTGGGCGATGCTGGCGCTGGTCGATCCGGCGATGCCCGTGCTGAGTTATGGCGACATCAGCGCGTATTCCGGCGCAAACGATGCCGAGGGGCTGAAGCGTCGGATGTTCTTTGCGGCAATGGCGGGGCTGGGGCGGATGTCTGGGGGCGAGGTGCAGCGTGGCGCGCAGGCGCTGGGGCTGCGGATTGCGCAGGAAAATAGCTGGACGCGTGCGATCGCCAAGGCGGCGCGCGACCATGAACCCGGCACGGTGGTGCTGCTTGCCGCAATCGGTATGCAGACGCGGCAGTGGCACGGCGTCTCGCCCGAGACGGTTTATCACATTACGGCGGCGCTGCACGCGGTCGGCATGGCGGGCGAGGCGCGGATGATCGCCGTCGAGGCGATCTCGCGGCTTTGACCGAGCGCACCACCGCGCCCGATGCACCGCGCGAGGATCGCGCGTTGATCGATCGCTTTCTCGAAATGCTGGCGGCGGAAGCCGGGGCAGCGAAGAACACCATTGCCGCGTATCGCAGCGATCTGGGGCTGGCGTCGGACGTGCTTGGCGGACGGTTGAGCAGCGCCACGCCCGATGATCTTGCCCGGCTGGGCGGTGAATGGCTTACGCTGTCCAAGGCAAGCGTGGCGCGTAAATCGGCGGCGCTGCGGCGCTTCTTCGCGTTTCTGGCAGATGAGGGGTTGCGGGCGGATGATCCCGGCGGTGCCTTGCCGCGTCCGGGCGCATCGCGTGGCTTGCCCAAGGTGCTCGACCATACTGATATCGACCGCTTGTTCGCCGCGATCGCCGAGCGGATCGCACGTGTCCCCGCCGACCCCAACGACCTGCGCATGGCGGCGTTGGTCGAGCTGCTCTACGGATCGGGGTTGCGCGCGACCGAATTGGTGTCGCTGCCGCGTCGCGCGATTGCGCCTGACCGGCCCTACCTTATCCTGCGCGGCAAGGGCGACAAGGAACGACTGGTGCCGCTATCCGATCGCGCGCGCGCCGCCGTTGCGCTGTGGCGGCTGCATGTACCCGAGGACAGCGTGTGGCTGTTCCCTTCCGGCAAAGGGCATTTGAGCCGCATCCGGCTTTACCAGATTTTGAAGGCGCTGGCGGCGGAGGCGGGGATTCCGCCCGATCGTGTGAGCCCGCACGTGCTGCGGCACGCCTTTGCCACGCATTTGCTGGCGGGAGGTGCCGATTTGCGCGCGTTGCAGGCAATGCTCGGCCATGCCGATATCGCGACGACCGAAATCTATACCCATGTCGATGCCAGCCGACTGGTCGAGCTGGTCAACGCGCGTCATCCGCTCGCCGAAGCCACGGCACGCGTTGACGCAAGGAAGCGTGGGGCTTAACCGGCCCAACCTATGGCAACTTTCCTCGATTTCGAAAAACCGATCGCCGAACTGCAAGCGCGGATCGATGAATTGCGTGAAACTGCGGCTGAAGGCACGGTCGATATCGACGCGGAGGTCGGGCGGCTGCAGGCCAAATCCGACAAGCTGTTGCGCGACACCTATGCCAAATTGACGCCGTGGCAAAAAACGCAGGTCGCGCGCCACGGCGAGCGGCCGCATTTCAAGGATTATGTCGCCGGGCTGTTCGAGGATTTCATCCCGCTGGCGGGTGATCGTGCCTTTGGCGACGATCAGGCGATCCTGGGCGGTTTCGCCACGTTGCGCGGGCGGCGCGTGCTGGTGATCGGCCATGAAAAGGGCGACGATACCGCCAGCCGACTGCGCCACAATTTCGGCATGGGGAAGCCCGAGGGCTATCGCAAGGCGATTCGCCTGATGCAATTGGCCGACCGCTTCGGCCTGCCGGTGGTGACGCTGGTTGACACATCGGGTGCGTTTCCGGGCGTGCAGGCCGAAGAACGCGGTCAGGCCGAGGCGATCGCACGATCGACCGAAATGTGCCTGTCGCTCGGCGTGCCGATGGTCGCGGCGGTGGTGGGTGAAGGCGGATCGGGCGGCGCGATTGCGTTGGCGGCGGGAAACATCGTGCTGATGTTCGAACATGCCGTCTATTCGGTGATTTCACCCGAAGGCTGTGCGTCCATCCTGTGGCGCACGGCAGACAAGGCGGCAGATGCCGCCGAGGCGATGAAAGTCACCGCGCAGGACCTGAAAGGGCTGGGCGTAATCGACACGATCGTGCCGGAGCCGCTGGGTGGCGCGCATCGCGCTCCTGCGGCGGCGATCGCCACGCTTGGCGATGCGATCGAAGCGGCGCTGGCGAAGCTGGCCGGTAGCCCGTCCACCGAACTGCGCCGCGCACGCCGCGAGAAATTTTTGGCGATGGGGCGGCTTTAAGCCGCTCAGGTCGCCTTCATATTGCTGGAGATGTTGGTAAACGTCGTTTTCATCTTGTTGCCAAGTCCTTGCATCGCAGCAATGGCCGCAACCGCAATCAATGCGGCGATCAAACCATATTCAATCGCGGTTGCACCGCGGCTGTGACGCAGCAAGGTTACCATTTTCTTGAGCATTTTATGTTCCCGGTCAAGAAAAAGGGCGGCAAGATCGGTTCTTGCCGCCCCGGTAAGAAAGGGTTCGTATTAAATTACGAAGCCTTCATGTTCGACGACACGTTCTGGAACGTGGTCTTGAGCTGGTTGCCCAGGCCCTGCATCGCTGCAATGGCTGCAACCGCGATCAGCGCTGCGATCAGGCCGTATTCGATGGCGGTCGCGCCCTTGGAATTCTTGATGAAATTGCGGATGGTCTTCATGGTTCCGGTCTCCGTTGGTGAATGCTTCAGTACCCGGTCGGACCGGAGAAACCGGACCAACACTGGTGATTCTAGGGAGGCAGGGTTGAGAAAGGTTTAAGTCAGCCGCAACTTTTCGCGGCGTTGCGCCTTTTAATTGCCCGCCGTCGCGGCGGACACCTTGCTGTTGACGTTGCCCCACATCGCGGTGGTGGAGTTGGCAACCTGGATGAAGGCGCCGATCATGGTGATGATAACCAGCGCCGCGATCAGGCCATATTCGATCGCGGTGCCGCCTTTTTGGTTGCCCCACAGTCGTTTCAGCGTTTCAACGATCATAAGGGCTCGGGCTACCGGAAGAGTGGCTGGTTTCCCCATCTCTGCAGCAGGAGCCTTAATATATGGCTAAAGCCGTCATCGACCAACGCGGTTGCGCGCGGCCCGGCAGGGTCGAAACCCGGTGATGCTGGTGGTCGCCGCCGCATTGGTGGATGCCGCCGGGCGCGTGCTGGTGCAGCGCCGCCCGCTGGGCAAGGCATTGGCCGGGCTATGGGAATTTCCGGGCGGCAAGGTCGAATCGGGGGAAACGCCCGAAGCGGCGCTGGTGCGCGAACTGGAGGAGGAACTGGGTATCGCGGTGGCACCTGCCGCGCTTGCGCCGGTAACCTTTGCCAGCGAACCGTTGGCGGACCGGCATCTGCTGTTGTTGCTGTATTTGTGCCATGCTTGGCAGGGCGAGCCGCAAGCGCTGGATGCGAGCGCGCTCGCCTGGCACACCCCCACCGCCTTGCAGGGGCTGGAGATGCCGCCCGCCGATTTGCCCTTCATCGCGGCGCTGGAAGCGGCATTGCGCGCGGGGTGACGCAGACGCATTCGCGCCTGCGTCCTTTGCCTTGCCGATCAATATGCTGTCTGCGGCCGCAATCCCAGCCATAGCGCGGCCCCCGGCATCCAGCGCCGTACCCCTGCCTCCGCCACGGCCACCAGTGCCAGCGTCACGCCGAACAACGGCAGATAGAGCGCCAGCGCGAGGATCGCGGCGACCAACCCCGCCCCAAGGCGCGGTCGCGAAAGCGCGAGCGGCGCGCCCAGCCCGATCCGACGCCGCCGCCACCACATCACCACGCCCGATACCGCGAGAACGACCAGAAGCAGCGCCGTCGCGGTGCCCAGTATCTGATTGGCAAGCCCGAACAGGGCACCTTCATGTCCGGCGACGCCATAGCCGATCGTCCGGTCGATCCAGTGACGCTGCGCAAAGTCGATGCGGCTAACCAGCCTGCCGGTCCTGCCGTCGATTTTCAGGTCGCTGCGCAACGGGCGATTGGCGGCATCGGATGTGACCGACCACGGGTCACCGGGCCGCTTCGGCGGTGAAATCAGCACCGGTGGCGCAACCGCCAGCGGACGCGCGGTGGCGATGACGCGGGCGAGCTCGCCCGGTGCAAGCGGGGCGGACGGCATCGCCATGCCGCCATGCCCGGCATGGTCCCCCAACAGGGCATCCGCCTGCGGGGCCTTCCCGCCGATTGTCCAGTCGACCGGCCCGCGCGCCGTGCCGGTGATTTGACGGATTTCAATGAGGTAATTGCCCCAACCCTTGGCCCAGGGCAGCCCGGTGACGATCAGCGCGAGCGCGAACAGCGACACCCAGATGCCGGAAACCGCGTGGAGATCGCGCCAGAACACCCGGCTTCCGCCCCGGAGGCGCGGATACAACACCCCGGCAAGGCCGGAGCGTCCGCGCGGCCACCACAAATACAGGCCGGTCAGCAGCATCACGATCGTCCAGCAGGCGGCGATTTCCACCATGTAACTGCCGAACGCACCCGCCAGCAATTCACCGTGCAGATGGAAAATCAGCCGCATCGGGCGCCGCTCCTCGTTGACGATGGCGAGGATGGCGAGCGAGCGCGGATCGACATAAACGCGCCGGTCCTGATGGCCCTTGGTGACCAGGATGCGCACGGCTTCGTCGGGCTGTTCGGGCAGCACATATTTGTGGAGCGTCGATCCGGGCACCGCGCGCAGCGCCGCCGCAACTTGCGCATCGGGCGATGCCGTCGGACCAGTGGTCGCCAAATGGGTATAGGGCTGGTCGAGCCACGCCTCTATCTGCGGTTTCCACAGATAGAGGGAGCCAGTCAGCGCCAGCCAGATCACGAAGGGTACACAGAACAGGCCGGCATAAAAATGCCAGCGCCAGACGGCGTTGTAGCTGAATTGCGGGCGAATGGGGTTGGCCATTACAGCCTCCTTGAACGCGGCCCTTAAGGCCGACATGGACGGTATGCGGCTGGCCCGCGCGCAAGATCCGGTCGTGCTTATCAGCACCGACGCGGCGGCAAGAGCGGCGGGAGCCGTGCGGGCCTCTGCGACTGCGCTGGATCAGCGCGTTGCGGCTCTGGCGATCGTTACAGCGTGGCAGGTGGTCCGCGGAGCGGGGGGCGGAGATGGAGGCGCAGTCCGATCAGCGGCGGCGCGATCCGTCGGGAGATGAGCGCCATCACAAAAACAATGGCGAGCGCGAGGAGGACCGGGTCGGTCGCCGCGACCGAATGCGCGTTCAGGCCGGCAAAGGCGCAGGGCTGGTCGGCTTTTTCGCTGCCCTTGTGATGATTGTGTGACGCGGAATCGGCCATGCCGGGCATCGCCATCGTCGTCATCGGGCCCATAGCTGGACAGATTGTGATGCGAATCGCACCCCCGCTGGTGTCGAGCATGTAGCCATTGGGGACGGCGATCTTCAGCAACAGTGTAAGCGCCAATAACCACGCCGCGAGGGCGCCATGTCGCTGGATATGATTGCGGACGCGTTGCACAATTGATGCTTATGCGCGGTATTTCACGATGTCACCCGGGCAAAATGCCCCTATCGGATCGATGTTCCCGGCGCGCGTCCGCGAAAAGTCCCGCCTAACCTTCAAGGTTAGACACTCTCTCTACGGAAACCGGCTGAAAATTACCGTTTTTCCGCAAAGAGTGGAGGCCCGACCGGGAATCGAACCCGGGTGCAAGGATTTGCAGTCCTCTGCGTCACCACTCCGCCATCGGGCCGAAGAGCGGCGCAGATGCAAGCGTCTGCGCTCGCTGTCAACCACGCGCTTGCAAAAATGCCGATACGCGTCGCTTGGCGAACCCGGTTCGCCACGATAGAGGTGGTGCCTCTCAACTAGTGTATTGTGCAACTACAACAGTTGTGCAAAACCGGGTGTCCGACAAGGGTGGCACGATGAACTTGAATACGCACGATTCGGATATGCTCGCGATGCGCCACGCAATGGTGGCAAGCCAGCTTCGCACCAACGCCGTGAGCGACGCGCGCGTCGTGGCGGCGATGGACTCGGTCCCGCGTGAGGCGTTCCTGCCCGGCGAGGCGGCGGCGCTTGCCTATCGCGATACGGCGGTGCCGCTTGGGCATGGCCGTGCGCAAAACGTACCGATCGCCACAGGCCGCCTGCTGACGCAGGCCGAATTGCTCCCGACCGACCGCGTGCTGCTGATCGGCGCGGCGGGCGGCTACACCGCTGCGGTTCTCGCCGAATTGGCGGCGTCGGTTGTCGCGGTCGAGTGCGACCCGGCGCTTGCCGCCCATGCCCGGTCCGCGTTGACCGGGATCGCCAATGTCACGCTGGTCGAAGGGCCGCTGGAAAAGGGGCACGCCGCTGGTGGGCCCTATGACGTGCTCGTCATCGATGGCGCGGTCGAAGGCGTGTCCGATGCGTTGGTCGAGCAAGTCGCGATTGGCGGACGCGCGGTTGGCGGGATCATCGACCGTGGCATCACGCGGCTTGCCGCCGGACGGCGCAGCGCGGGCGGGTTCGGCTTGCTCGCCTTTGCCGATATCGAATGCGTGCCGCTTCCCGGTTTTGCGCAGCCGCGCACTTTCACGTTCTGAGCAGAAAAGACCCGCGACCCATGCGATCGATACACCTTCTGGCCGGCGTTGCGCTGCTTGGGCTCGCGGCGACCCCGCTTTCGGCGGAGACGCTGCGCGAGGCGCTGGCCAAGGCGTATAACACCAACCCGACGCTCGCCGCGCAGCGCGCCAATGTGCGCGCCAATGACGAGAACGTGCCGATCGCGCGCTCGCAGGGTCTTCCCGCCGTCAATCTGCAAAGCGCCTATACCGAGGATGTCGTCAAATCCTCCAACAGCTTTGTATCGCCGGACCGTAGTGCCACGGCGAGCGCGACGCTGTCGGTGCCGATCTATGCGGGCGGTGGGGTTCGCAACGGCGTGCGCGCTGCGGAGACACGGGTCGAAGGCGGCCGGTTGAGCCTGCGCGGAACCGAGGCCGATTTGTTCACGACCGTCGTCGGCGCCTATATGGATGTTATCCGCGATGAGGCGATCGTCGGGCTCAACACACAGAATGTGAAGGTGCTCGAGGTCAATTTGCAGGCCAGCCGCGATCGCTTCCAGGTCGGGGACCTGACGCGCACCGACGTTGCGCAATCCGAAGCGCGATTGGCGCTGGCTCGCGGGCAACTCCAGACGGCGCAAGCACGGCTGATTTCAAGCCGGGAAAGCTATATCCGCTTTGTCGGGAGTGCGCCCGACGCGTTGGAGCCGCCGCCGGAACTGCCCAATCTTCCCGCAGATCCCGATACGGCGGTCGACGTCGCGTTGAAGGACAATCCGACCCTGCTTGCCGCAGCCAAAGCGCGCGATGCGGCAGGCTATGACATCGGCGTTGCGCGATCGAACGTATTGCCCAAGGTAAGCGTCAATGTCGGTGGCAATTATTACAATTATCTGGGGTCGCTTGGCTCGGGCACGGGCTTCGCGGTTGGGCAGTCGGGAAAGTCGTCCACGGTTAGCCTGGGGCTGACAGTGCCGCTCTATCAGGGTGGGCGTCCGGCGGCGCAAGTCCGGCAGGCGCAGGATGCGCGGCTGCAAGCGATCGAACGCGTAACCGAAACCGAGCGCGGCGTGATCGCACAGGCGCGGTCGGCTTATGCCGTGTGGAAATCCTCGCTCGAAGTGATTGCGTCGAGCGAAGTGGCGGTCAACGCCAACAAATTGTCGCTGGAGGGCGTCCGCGCCGAGAACAGCGTCGGTAACCGTACCATTCTCGACATTCTCAACGCCGAGCAGGAATTGCTCAATTCGCAGGTCACCTTGGTAACCGCGCGGCGCGATGCCTATGTTGCGGGCTTCGCGTTGTTGGCGGCGATGGGGCGGGCGGAGGCGCGCGATCTCGGGCTTGACGGCGGTGCGCTGTATGATCCGATGGTGCATTACAAGAGCGTGCGCGGGCGGATCTGGGATCTCTCCTTCGATGCGGACCCGCCGGTTACCGGCACCCGCACTACGGCGACCCGCCCGCAAGGCGCACAAGTCACGCGCCCGCTGGACCCAATTCTGGACGCGCCAGTTGACAGAAGTGCCCCAATTACCGCAGGTGAAGCAACGAAGAACCGCTAATCGGCGGGTCGACGCACTTTTCAGGGGTTGTCGATGGGGGATTTGAGCGCGGAGCCATCGATGGAGGACATCCTTTCATCGATCAAGCGGATCATCGCGGAAGAGAATGACGCGGCCCCGGCGCGTGCCAAACGGCCTGCGCGCGCCTTGCCTGCGCGGTCAGAGCCAACCCCTTATAGTGACGACGAAATTCTGGAGCTGAGCCAGCCGGCGCCCGAGCTTGATCGTCGCCCGCAGCCCGAACCTCAGCCGCAATCGCCGCGGATCGCACGCGCGGTGGCGGCGCGCGAAGAACCGGCACCCGAGCCCGTTCGCGCACCGGCCCCTGTCGCTGCGAAACCGGAACAGGAAGCGGCGGCACCCGATTCGATTGTTTCGCCGCGCACCGCCGAAGCATCGCGCGGGCCGCTGGATGTTTTGTCGCGGCTGGTGGTGAAGCCTGAGGTGAGTGGGGCGGATACGCTGGAAGGCATGGTCCGCGATATGCTGCGCCCGATGTTGCGCGACTGGCTCGATGCTAATTTGCCCGCGATCGTCGAGGCGATGGTTGCCAAGGAAATCGAGCGCATTACCGGCAAATAACCGGGGCGGGGGCGATTGCGGCAACGGCGTGGTTCTGCTGTAACCTGCGTTCATGAAAACATTGCTTGCCGCGACCGCCCTGACGGCCGCTTTCGTCGCCGCGCCTGCGGTCGCCCGCCAACTGACGATCGACGATGTTTCGACGCTGTCGCGCGTCGCTGCGCCCGCCGTTTCGCCCGATGGGCATTGGCTGGTGTGGCAGCAGCGCGAAACCGACCTGACCATCGACGGTGGGCGGTTCGACCTCTGGCGGCTCGACTTGACGCGCAAAGGTGCCACCCCGGAAAAGCTGATTGCCGAGGCGGATGTCAACGAAACCGCGCCGCAATTCTCGCACGATGGCAAAACCGTGTATTTCCAGTCCGACAAAGGCGGCGAGGACGCGGTCTGGTCGATCGGCATCGCTGGCGGCGCGCCGCTGCAAGTGACCCATTTCACCGGCGGGATGGGCGGCTTCAAGGTTTCGCCACAGGACGACAAGCTGCTGGTATGGGCGGATCGCTTGCCGGGTGCGCCCAGCCTCGAACCGGCGATGGTCAAGAAGGATGCCAATGCTGGCAACGGGCGCGTTTATGACCAGATGTTCGTGCGGCATTGGGCAAGCTGGGCCGATGGCACGCGCTCGCAATTGTTCGTCCTGCCGCTGACCGCAGCGGGCGCGACGGGCAGTGGCGTGCCGATCGAAGCTGCGCTGATTGGCGACGCACCTTCCAAACCGCTTGGCGGTGGTGAGGAAGTGTCGTGGAGCGCCGATGGCAAGACCATCTACTTCGCGCTGCGCGAGGCGGGCCGGATCGAATCGCTTTCGACCAATCTCGATATCTTCGCGGCACCTGCGGACGGATCGACCGCGCCGGTCAATCTCACGCAAGCCAATGACGGGATGGACAACCTCCCGACGGCATCGCCCGACGGCAAATATCTCGCCTGGTTCGCGATGAAGCGGCCCGGCTATGAGGCCGATCGGCAAGTGTTGATGCTGCGTGACCTGAAAAGCGGCGCGGTGCGCGCGCTGACCGAAGGTTGGGATCGCTCGGTCGCGTCGATCGCGTGGAGCCCGGACAGCAAGACGATCTTCGTCACCGCCGAAGATACACAGGAAACGCCGATTTGGTCGGTCTCGCCGGTGACCGGCACGGTTGCACGGTTGACCGGGGAAGGCAGCGTGTCGGCGGTCGTGCCGACGCCAACCGGGCTGGTCTATGCGATGAATTCGCTGACTGCGCCCGACGATTTCTATCGCTTGATTGGCAAGAGCGCGGTGCGGCTGACCTCGGTCAACGCCGCAAAGCTGGCCGGTGTCGAGATGCCGAACGTCACCAAGTTCAGCTTCACCGGCGCCAATAACGACACGGTATGGGGCTATGCGGTGAAGCCTGCGGGCAGCACCGGCAAGGTGCCGATCGCGTTCATGGTGCATGGCGGGCCGCAAGGGTCGAGCAACAATAGCTGGTCGTATCGCTGGAATCCGGCGGTGTTTGCAGGCGCGGGCTATGGCCTGGTCGCGGTCGATTTCCACGGCTCGACTGGATACGGGCAGGGCTTTACCGATGCGATCCGTAACAATTGGGGCGGCTGGCCGCTGGAGGATCTGAAAACCGGGCTGAAGGCCGCAACCGACAAGTTCGCGTGGCTCGACGCCGACAATGCCTGCGCGTTGGGTGCCTCTTATGGCGGCTATATGATGAACTGGATCGAGGGCAATTGGCCCGATCGCTTCAAGTGCATCGTGCAGCATGACGGCGTGTTCGATGCCCGTGCGATGGCCTATGAAACCGAGGAACTGTGGTTCGACGAATGGGAGCATGGCGGACACCCTTATTATGAGGACCCCGCCGCTTTCGAGAAATGGAACCCGGTCAATCACGTCACCGCGTGGAAGACGCCGCAGCTCGTCCTTACCAGCGAAGGCGATTACCGCATTCCCTATACGCAGGGCATCGCCGCCTTCACCGCGCTCCAGCGGCGCGAGATTCCGTCGCGGCTGGTGGTGTTCCCGGGCGGCAGCCACTGGGTGGTGAAGCCACGCGAAAGCCGGCAATGGTATGCGCAAGTGCTCGGCTGGATGAACACATGGACCGCTCCCGCTGCGCCGCAACCGCCGCTTGTTGGCGGATCAGGCCGCAAAGGCGGCTGACAGGCCAGTTTGAGCTTCCGGTCCCTGGATCTATTCCGGGACCGGAACCTGGCGCAGCCCAGCGACCATTACTCTTGCGGGACGAGGACAGGGGCTTCGACATGCTCCGCCGCGTGCGATTGCGGAGCAACCCGGTCCCGGTCGAGCAGGTTCAAATATGCCAGCAAGGCGCCCTCGGCGTCGGAAAAGGGGCCATGCCGGTTACTGGGTTGGCCAGTTTGTGACGCGCCCTTTTCGACAAAGCGGCTGCCCCATTTGTCGGCGAGTTTCAGCACCTCTTCGATGCGGAACGACGCATCGCTGACGACAAGCGAGGGGAAGGGGAGGCGATAGGTCGGCCCGGTCCTGATCGCAGCCGCGACCGCGACCTGGCCGATCTCGACGGCAAGCGGCGAATCGAACACCGCACCGCGCACTGACCGCAAGTAACTGCGCGGTGAAAGCTGCGCCCACCATGAGATTGCGAGGCAGGCAACACCCCGCGCCACGATCACCACGGGCGCATCGCGGCGCGAAAAGGTGGCGTCGAGTTGCACCGCCCAGCGGCCATTGTGGAATTTCGAAAGGTCGAGTTCGACTTGAGCGATCGGTATCGACAACGGCGATTCGCCCCGTACCGAGACCAGAATGGGTAGCGGATTCTCGGTCAGCACGTCGGTAACAAAGACCATGACTGCTCTCCTCTCAACGCTTGGTGGTCGCTTGCGTACCCTTCACCGACATCGAGTCGGATTACGTTTCCGGCCTCGCAAGCTATTCCTATCTCTGTACTAGGCAATGGGACTGCGCCAGAACGCATCCTGCTCGCGCCGGATCGACATGGAGCCCATGATATGGCGCGGTGCATCGGCTATCGCGCGTCGGCAGCCGCGCGCAGCGAATGGCCGACCACGGCGAAGAAGGCGCGGCTTTCCGGAGAATGGTCGACATCCCATTCCGGATGCCATTGCACCGCCAGCACCTCGGCCCCGCACGGTTGGGCACGGATCGCCTCGATCAGGCCATCATCGGCGGCAACCGCCTCGACCGACAGTCCGCTGCCAAGCCGGTCGATGCCCTGTTCATGGACCGAGTTGACCGACATCCGCCGACGTCCGGTCGCGGAGGCGAGCAGGCCGCCATCGTTGAGCTCGACATCGTGGCGGTGGCCGAACAGCGTGTCGAAACACCCATCCCACGATCCGCGATGATGTCGACCGCGGCATGAATCGGTCGACAAGGTGCCGCCAAACAGCACGTTGATCTCCTGAAGGCCGCGGCAGATGCCGAACACGGGCTTGCCCGCTTCGATCATCCGCCCCGCCAAAGCGAGCGCCACCTCATCGCGCTCGTGATCGATCTGTTGGCCCGTGGGGAGTATGGCGCCGCCATAGCGTTCGGGCGCGACGTTGGAGCGCGACCCTGTCAACAACACACCATCGAGCAGCGTGGCGAGCACGGTGATATCGACCGCATCGCGCACGGCGGGCACCAGCATTACCGTACTGTCCGAAAAGCGCGCGAGCGGTGCGACAAAACGGGTGGCGACCGTCTGCACGGGCCGCCCCAGCGTTTCGTTGCAGCACAGGACGCCGATGACCGGGCGCGCCGCCACCGTCATGTCGATTGCCCGAGCAGTGTATCGCGCAGGTCGAGCCCGGCGCTGCGATCCAGCCGCATCGCCTCGGGTTGCACCAGCACACTGTCCTCGGGCACGTCTGACAGCAGCCAGACATTGCCGCCAATGGTCGATCGCGCGCCGATCGTCACCCGACCCAAAATCGTGGCACCGGCATAGATGACGACATCGTCCCCGATGATCGGGTGGCGGGCATGGCGGTGGCGCACGTCGTCGCGTGTCGCCCCGACAGGGCTGCGCGCACCGAGCGTGACATGCTGGTAAAGCCGCACCCGCGCACCGATGATCGCAGTCTCGCCGATCACCACTCCGGTTCCGTGATCGATGAAGAAGCGCGGGCCGATCTGCGCGCCAGGGTGGATATCGATGCCAGTGCGCTCGTTAGCGATTTCCGAAATGAGCCGCGCGACGATCGGGGCACCCAGGTTGTTGAGTTCGTGTGCGATGCGGTGGTGCAGGCTGGCGATCGCGCCGGGATAGCAGACCAGGATCTCGTCCACGCTGTGCGCGGCGGGGTCGCCGAGGAAAGCGGCCTCGACATCGCTGTCGATCAACCGCCGGATATCGCCGAGTGTGGCGGTGAACAAACGCACGATGGTGGCCGCGTGATCGGCTTCGAAGGCACCGGCTTCGCGCTGCCAATAGCCGAGTTCGTGGCCGATTTCCCACTCCAGCTCGGTCAGCGCGGCGAGTAGCTTGGCGACGACGAACGTGTCTTCTTCCACTGCGGGCCCGCGAAAATGGCCAAGGCGTCGTGGATACAATGCGGCGGCCAGCAGCGACACGATGCGTTCCAGTGCGTCGCGCGATGGGAAGCTTTCCACGTCGCGGGCCTCGTCCTGCCGCGACCGCCATTCCGCGCGCGCGTGGCGCAAATCGGCGATGGCGTCGCCAACGGTGCGCGGCGGTAGGGTTGGAACGTCGTTGTCGTGGCGCGTGTTGGAAAAAAGAGTGGTCACCGGGCCTCCTGTCGCCAGGATATCCTACTCTTTGAGTATGAAATAAAAGAAATGCTTCGAGTGCCGCAAGCCTGTGTTTGCCGACGTCCGTACCAAAGCGTGGCATGATCCTGGAACAGGCCGCGTTTGATCGCGCGGTCATATCGGTTCGATAAGGGACCGCGATTGCGTGATGAGGGGCGCTCCCGATGGTTGCATAGGCTCTCACGCACTTGCGACAGGGCCGGGTCCTTCGCTACCCAGCGTGGGAAAGTGCCGGAATGCGGCCTTTTTTGAAAGAGATGGCATGACCGACCTCGCTTTGCTTTATGAACATCCCGCGTGGTTCAAGCCGCTGTTCGAAGCGCTTGAGCGCCGCGGTGTCGATTACATCGCGCGCAGGCCCGACGGCCATTTCGATCCGGCAGATTTTACTCCGCCTGCCCGTGTGGTGTTCAACCGGATTGCGATGTCGAGCTTCCTGCGCAGCGATGAGCATCCGATTTTCCACGGCGTTGCGCTGCTCGATCACTGGCGGCGTGCGGGTGCGCGCGTTCTCAACGGGCCTGAAGTGCTGGCGATCGATTCGTCCAAGGCGCGCCAATTGTCGCTGATTGCCGGCCTCGGTCTCGCGATTCCGGCGACGCGGGTGGTGCATCGCATTGCCGATATCGAAGCCGCTGCCGCGACGCTGGCTTTCCCGCTGGTGGTAAAGGCAAATATCGGCGGGTCGGGCGCGGGGATCGCGCGCTACGATTCTATGGAGCAATTGCGCGCCGCGATTGCGGATCGCTTCTTGCCCACCAGCGTCGACGGCGTTCTGCTGGTGCAGGATTATGTGCCGGCGCGTAACGGCACCATCACCCGGATCGAAACGCTCGACCGGGCCTATCTCTATGCGCTCGACATTGCCGGTGGCGGGGCGTTCGACCTTTGCCCGGCGGATGCCTGTCAGATACCGGGCGCGCCGATTCCAATGGTCGCCAGCACCCCAGATACGGCGTTGCGCGAAGCGGCAGAGGCCATTGCGCGTGCGGTCGGCCTTGATGTCGGGGGGATTGAAGTGATGATCGACGATCGCGACGGCGTTGCGCGCTTTTACGACATCAATGCCCTGTCCAATTTCGTGGCAAAGCCGCTCGATGTGTTGGGCTGGGATCCGCACGATCGCCTGGTCGACTATTTGATCCACATTCTCGAGGAAACACGCTGATGCGGTATGGCTATTGGACTCCGGTATTTGGCGGCTGGCTCCGCAACGTGCCGGATGAGGGCATGGAGGCGAGCTGGGATTATACCAAGCGGCTGACCCAGCGGGCCGAGCGGCTCGGCTATGACCTGACCCTGATCGCCGAGCTTAACCTCAATGACATCAAGGGCATCGAACAGCCTGCGCTGGATGCGTGGTCGACCGCCGCCGCACTCGCCGCCGTGACCGAGACGATCGAGCTGATGGTCGCGGTGCGCCCGAATTTCCATCATCCGGCACTGTTCGCCAAGGCCGCCGCCAATATCGATCGCATCGCGGGCGGCAGATTGGCGCTCAACGTCGTGTCGTCGTGGTGGGCGGACGAGGCGACACAATATGGCCTGCAGTTTGACGAGCATGACGATCGCTATGCGCGCACCGAGGAATGGTTGCAGGTCGTGGATGGGCTGTGGAGCGAGGAACGGTTCAACTTCACCGGGCAATTCTACAGCACCAAGGACGCGATTTGCGCGCCCAAGCCAACCAAGCGGCCGACCGTCTATGCTGGCGGGGAGAGCGAGAAGGCCAAGACGATGATCGCCGCGCAGTGCGATGCCTATGTCATGCACGGCGATCCCGTTACCGCGATCGCGCCCAAGATCGCCGACATGCAGGCGCGGCGCGCGGCAGCCGGGGGAACGCCGATGCACTTCGGAATGGCGGCTTATGCCATCGTCCGCGACAGCGAAGCGGAAGCGCGACGGGAGCTGGAGCGGATCACCGCCGTGACGGATTTGCCGGCCGGTTACGACAATTTCGACCAGTGGTTGTCGGGAACGCAGTTGGAGCGCGAGCTGAAGATTCAGGAATATTCGGTGTCCAACCGGGGGCTGCGCCCCAATCTTGTGGGCACACCCGAACAGATCCGGCAACGTATCGCCGATTATGAAGGGGCGGGGCTCGATCTGCTGTTGCTGCAAATGAGCCCGCAGGCGGAAGAAATGGAGCGCTTTGCCGCGCAGGTGATGGGCACCGCGTGATGCCGGGTGGCGGGGAGCTGTCGAGCAGCCCCCCGCCGCAACACCTTACCAGCTCACCCCGATACGGCCATAAACATACCGGCCGTTGAAGCCGAAGGGCGAGTAATACGGGAAGGCGACAAGGCCCGTCCCGTTGAGCGTCGTGCCGCGTGACGAAGTCAGGGGCACGGCACGCGGATAGGTATCGAACAGATTGTTCGCGCCGACCGCAACATTGATGTTGCGGACAACCTTGTAGCGCGCCTCGAGATCGAAAATGGTGCGTCGACCGGTGTGGATATCGTCGGCGGCAAAACCGTTGCCGCTCGGCTGGGTAACGTCGCCATAATAAGAGCCACGAGCGGTAACGCCGAGTTTGTCCAGCGACCAGTCGATCGTGCCGACCACCTTCTCACGCGGGGTGCCTTCCTGGAACGAGATGATGCGCTGACGGCTGAAGATCGGCAGCGTGACGCTCGTCGAGGTTCCGTTGACAACGGCGGTAATCGTGGCGGGATCGGGGGCCCTGGTCACCTTGATATCGTTGAAGTTGGCGGCAACCGTCAGGTCCACGGTGCCCAGGCTCGGCGTCGCTTTGCGATAGTGCGCAACCACGTCGATACCCCGGGTGGTCGAGCGAATACCGTTGAGGAAATACCGTCCCGCAGTGACCGTCGCGGTGGTGGGATTGGCGGCGAGCAAGGCGGCGACCACGGTGCCGCTCAGATTTTCGGACAGCGCGATCTGATCGCGAACGCGAATGCTATAGGCATCGACCGACAAATCGAACCCGCCGTGGCGCAACACGATACCCGCCGAAAGGTTGGTTGCCTTTTCCGCTCGCAATGGCTTGCCGCCGAGCGCAATCCCGACGGGGCTGGTCGAGGGGAACAGGCCGGTTTCCACGATAGCGCCATTGGTCAGCACCGAGGCGGTGGAGGTGAAATACTGCTGTTGCAGCGAGGGCGCGCGGAAACCCGTGGACGCCGTGCCACGCAGCGCGATCCACGGGGCAAAATCGAACCGTGCGGACAGTTTGCCGTTCGCGGTGGTGCCGAAGTCCGAATAATGCTCGACCCGGCCCGCCGCGCCAAGCGTCAAGCCCTCGAGCGGTTTCGCCTCAAGATCGATATAGCCCGACACGTTGTCGCGATGCTTGTCGACCACGTTCGAGGGCTGAAAGCCCGGAAACCCCTGCGCGCCCGAGCCGAGCGACGAAGCGGCACCGGTAAGGCGGTTATAGGAGGTCAGCTCACCCGCCGCGATCTGAAAGCCCTCACGACGATATTCACCGCCCCAGGCGACGTTGATCGTGCCGCCGCCGATGGGCAGTTCCTTCGACACGTCCACGCCGCTGACGAGCTGGTCATAGGTCAATTTGCCGTCGTAGAAATTGGTCTGCGAGGCTGCGCCATAGGTCGCGTTGCCCGATCTGCGCGTATAGAAAGCGAGCTGGTTGCGACCGTAGGACAGGTTTAGATCGACCTTCCACCCCGAAACTTCGCCGCGCAGGCCGCCGGTTGCGGTGAGATCGTCCGATTTGACCGCGATCAGCGGTGTAAAACCATCCGGATACAACGCGGCGAGCGCATCGGCGCTGGCATTGACGCTGCCGGGCAGGCCGCCGGCGATGCGCGGGGTGGCCGCACTCGTGCTGTCGCGGTGCTGGTAGCCGCCGAAGCCATAAAGCGTCCAACCGGTGTCGCCGAGTGGCTTACCGGCGTTGAGGTAGATGCTATATTGTTCGACATCGGGGTCGCCAAAGCGCGAGCGAACGCGGATCGGCGTCTTGCGCGGATCAAAGTCCCCGCGACTGGTCGGGTTGCGGTTGAGATATTCGGCGGAGACGGTGAGAAACCCGTCCGATCCAAGCTCAAGGCCTTGCCAGCCGGCAACCGTCACCGTTTCGCCATCACGCTCGCTGCGCGAACCGCGCGCGGTATTCACGTCGGTAATATACTCACCATACGTCACCGTGGCGCCGCCTCCGCTGCGGGCTTCACGCAGGCGCAGGTTGACGACGCCTGCGATGGCATCGGAACCATATTGCGCGGCGGCACCGTCGCGCAGAACTTCGATCCGGTCGAGCGCGACCGAGGGAATCGTGTTGAGATCGACCGAAGCCGAGCCACGTCCGACCGAGCCGTTGGTGTTGACCAAAGCCGATGTGTGCGCACGCACGCCGTTGATGAGAACCAGCGTCTGATCGGGCGATAGGCCGCGTAATGTTGCCGGGCGCACCGAGTCGGTCCCGTCAACGGCGGATGAGCGCGGAAAATCGATCGACGGCACGACATTGGCAAGCGCGGTGGCGAGTTCGGTCGTTCCCTGCCGCTGCAGCGTCGTCGCGCTCAGCACGTCGATTGGCGAAGTACTGTCGAGCCGCGAGCGACCGGCGGTGCGTGTGCCGGTGACGACGATATCCGTGGGTTGTGCTTGCGATTCCGCCGCCGTGGTATCGGGGGCTGCCTGCGCAAAACCGGCGGAAGCCGAAGCGAGCGCCAGCGTAGAGGCGGCAATCGAGAGAAGAACCCTTGGGGTGTTCATGGTGCGGTCCCTTTATCGTTTCGATATTTTTTTGACGTCACGGCGCGACATGTCGCGTGCCCGATAGGAGACAATGGCAGATCATGCCGCGCTGCGGTGCAAAGAAAATCCATCGGCAGACTTGGGAAAAATCACCCGCCAATTTTTCGGATCACGGAATTATGCGGGGCCCCATTTCGCCAAGGGTCTGCTTTCGCGTCGAGAATGCCGGGGCGGTGCAGTCGAACCGCACCGAGCCTGGCCCGCGTTACAGTCGCAGCCGCACGCTGAATTCGACCGATCGCGGAGCGCCGGGGGCGTAGAAGGTGGACGAAAGGAGCGGACGTTCCCCGTCGATGATGGGTCCCGCAAAGGGGCGCGCGACGTAATTGCCGTTGCCATCGAAAGCGGTGGCCGCCAATTGCGCGGCGGTCGAATAACGTTTGTCGAGCAGATTGTTAATTTGTAGCGCCACCGTCACGCGTTTGTCGGGATGAAGTTCCATACCGAAATTGACGACCGCATAAGGCCGCGTGCTGCCTTCGCCGAGATAATAAACCCCGTCCGGGCGGTGCGCATTGTTCTCATTGCCGCGCGCATAGGCCCCCGAGACCGCAATCATGTCGAGGTTGAAGGCCAGCAGGTTGATCGGTGTCCAGTCGAGCGCGGCCTTGAAGATGTTGCGCGGGATCAGCGGAATATGGTTGCCGGCGCGAATTGCGATCGCACCGTCGAAACCGGGGGCGACACCGTCATTGCTGCTATTGCCCGATCCGCCGACCGTCTCGGCGCTGCGATAGGTCGCATCGAGCCAGGTATAGTGGCCGGACAGGTGGACCCGGCCAAAGGTCGCATTGGCATCGACTTCGACGCCCTGCCGCCGTGTGCGACCGAAGTTGCGGAAATAGCCGAAGCCCGAGGCGGTGTCGGACACGAACAGAATGTCGTGGCGGCTGTCGGTGCGGAAGGCGCCGACGCGCCAGCCGAAATGCTGGCTCGATCCGCCATGCACCCCGGCTTCGAAGGTGGTGGCGAGCACTTGGTCGAGCGGCGGATCACCGGCAAGCGCGTTGGGCAGGCGACACGGGCTGGCCGGATCGGAGCAGCCGAGTTCGATCGCCGAGGGCGCGCGGCTGGTTTGCGCGATGGCGGCATCGAAACCCAGCGCCTTGGAGGGCGTCCACGCAATCGCCACCGCAGGGTTGAACGCGCTGAAATGGTGATCGCCATCAAGCGATCCGGTGCCGCCGCCCGGGCTGATCCGGTCGCGATTATGGATCGTTGTATGATCGAATCTTGCGGAGATATCGGCGCGTAATGTCGGGCTAATCTCAAGCGAATCGGTGCCGTAAGCGCTGAAGCTCGTGGTGCGGCCGTGAAGGTCGACGCGGGCATCGAAGGCATTTTCCGAATCTTGCGATCCATCGGCGAAGGCACCGGGGCCGCTTACGCCAACCACCCCGCGATTGGGCGTGAGATACCCGAATTGGGCGGATTGCTGGAAATCGGCACGGCTGTCGGACAGGCTGAGGCCGAGCGTCAGCGTATTGTGCACCCCGGCGACCACGGATGCCAGCGTGCCTTCCAGCGTCGCGCCCCATTCGTCCTGATCGGTCGAGGAGCGATTGATAAGCCCGTTACACTTCTCATTGGGTTCGCTGTTCAGCAAGGCGTTGGCGATGCAGCGAAAGCGCGGGAAGGGGGTGTTGGCCTGGGTTTCGCCGCTCAGCGGAAAACCGGTGATCCCGGCGGCGGTGAGTGCGGCACGCTCGGCGGCATTGGGCTGGTACAAACTCTCCCCGAGCGCGGCATCATTGACGTCGCCATTATAGGTTCGCGTCTTGATCCGCCGCCAATAGACGTTGCCGGAAAAGGACAGGTCGTTCGTGGGGTGGTAGCGCGCGGTCAAATTGACCAGCCCGGCGCGGTTTCGCGTGGTGTCGGGCTGGGTATAGACACTGCTGCGGTCGGCCGCGAGCAAGCGCTGTTCCTGCAACCCGTTGCCGTTCAAATCGGTGTCGGCATAGCTGGTGGACAGCGCAACGCTCGTCGTCGCATCGGACCAGCCGAATTTGGCGAAGCCCTGATAGGCGGTGGAGGGCGAAAACGCGCGCCAGCCGCGTTCGTTGAAATAATTGCCGCTCGCAAACCAGTGGAAGCCGTGCCCAATTGCACCACCCGCCTGCGCTTCAACGGTATGGCGGCGGAAAGAGCCGACGCTTGCCGCCAACTGATAGCCAGGATCGGATAACCCGTCCTTGGTCCGGATTGACAATGCGCCACCCAGGGAGTTGCGCCCGAACAAGGGGTTGGACGCAGGAACCAGGCTGATCGAGCGAATCGCCGATTTCGGGATGAGATCCCAACTGACGACATCGCCGAACGGCTGGTTGAGCCGGACGCCGTCCATATACACCGACAGGCCCTGCGGCGTGCCCAGCAGCGGCGACGCGGTGAAACCGCGATAGTTGATGTCGGGTTGCAGCGGATTGTTCTGCGTATCGTTGACGAAGACACCCCCGGCGATTCGCTTGAGATAGTCGGTCAGGTCGGTCGCATGGATGCGCTGAAGATCCTCGTCGCTCACCGATTGAGCAGGCGCGCGCAGTGATCCTTCGCCGATGTCGAGCAGCGGCGTGGCGGCGGTTACGACGATATCAGGCCCGGTTTGCTCGGCTTGCAGTGCCTGTCCTTGTGCGGCGTTCGGTAACACCACAGCCGCAAGCGCGACCCCCGCCAGCCAACGCGCGCCCGTTATATCGAGTGTCATATCGATGTGCCCTATCGTTCTCGGTTAGCGGCCACACACGTTTCCAACCGCACCGCCATCAAGCCGATGCGGGAACAATAACGGTGCTGTTGGCTGATTAGCGTGCCTCGCACCGCAGCGCGACGGAGGCGATGTCGGTGAACCTGGCGACATCGTCGAACACCAGCTTTGCCTCGGGCGAACCGAGCGCGGTGTCGAGCGCTGCGTCATCGGTGAATTCGAGCACCGCCACCGCCGCATAGGCTGGGGTCGGTTCCTGCGGGATCAGGGCCTTGGCGCTGGTCAGGCCATATTGCGTCCATTGCGCCCGCACGAGCGGCATGTGCTCGGCAAGGTAATAGGCGACATCAAACGTTGCATTGTCGCGCGAGGGATAAGTGACGAGCAGGGTGGTCATATCATTTCGCCTTGGCAAGATAGGAGGTCATACGCTTCATAGCGAATGGCGCGAGCTTGACCGTGCGTGCCGCAGCCAGGTTCGCGGACGGGCCGTTACCCACCTGGACCAGCGCAACCATTCCCAAAGAATAATGAGGCGCGCATTTGATCCCGTAAACGCCAGGCGCCGTGACGACGAGATCGAACTGCTTGCCGATCGCCCCTTTGGCGGGCCCCACGCCGACTGGGACCATCGTCGGAATCAATTCGGCATTGTGGACCGGGTTGGTGGGCACGAAGCGAATGGTGTCCCCCGGCATCGCCTTGATGAAGGAAGGGACGAACACCATCGCGCCTTCTGGACCGCTGTCCTTCATTTCGACAACGATCGTCTTGGCCGGGGCGGCCTTGGCTGCGACCGACGCGGTCAACGGTAGCGTCGTGGCCAGGGCGGTGGCGCCGACCATCGCCGCGAACAGGCAGATTGCGATTTTTCGGGACATGGCTCTCTCCTGATTTTATCTGTTATTTCCGCCCCGACGCCGGAGCCACGCCAAGCGGTGCGTCACCCCGGAGTCTTCGACGATATGATCGCGTCTGCCGATCATGCCGTTCGACGCCATCCCAGCCAATTACCCTTTGGTGCAATGGCGTAACCGCCAGCAATCGGCAGAATGCACGCTGAAGGTCCACGCCACAACCGGTGATGGGCCCCAGCATTTCAGGAGATGTCGACATGCTTCATCAGGCGCTAGAAGGGTTGGCGGGTAACATCGCCATTCGTCCGAAATATGATAACTTCATTGGTGGGCAGTGGGTCGCGCCGGTGCAGGGGCGGTATTTCGACAATGTGTCGCCGGTCACCGGGCAGAGCGTTTGCCAAATTGCGCGCTCAACCAAGGAAGACATCGACCTGGCGCTGGATGCAGCGCACAAGGCCAAGGATGCCTGGGGCCGCGCCTCTTATGCAGAGCGCGCCAACATCCTGAACAAGATCGCGGACCGGATGGAAGCGAAATTGCCTCTGCTGGCGATGGTCGAGACGATCGATAACGGCAAGCCGATCCGCGAGACGACAGCGGCGGACCTTCCGCTCGCCATCGACCATTTCCGCTACTTTGCGGGCTGCATCCGCGCGCAGGAAGGCGGCATTTCCGAGATCGACCATGATACGGTGGCGTATCACTATCACGAGCCGCTGGGTGTCGTCGGGCAGATCATTCCGTGGAATTTCCCGATCCTGATGGCGGTGTGGAAGCTGGCCCCGGCGCTTGCGGCGGGCAACTGCGTGGTGCTGAAGCCGGCTGAGCAGACGCCGATGTCGATCATGGTGCTGATGGACGTGATCGGGGATCTGTTGCCGCCGGGCGTATTGAATATCGTCAACGGCTTCGGCGTCGAGGCTGGCAAGCCGCTCGCTCAGAGCCCGCGCATTGCGAAAATCGCGTTCACCGGGGAAACGACCACCGGCCGGTTGATTATGCAATATGCGACCGAGAACCTGATCCCCGTCACGCTCGAACTCGGCGGCAAATCGCCCAACATCTTCTTTGCCGATGTGATGGACCAGGACGACGATTTCCTCGACAAGGCGCTCGAAGGCTTTGCCATGTTCGCGCTCAACCAGGGTGAAGTCTGCACGTGCCCGAGCCGCGCTTTGGTCCATGAAAGCATCTACGATCGCTTCATGGAAAAGGCGATCGCTCGCGTCGAGAAGATCAAGATGGGCAACCCGCTCGACCCGAGCACGATGATCGGCGCGCAGGCATCGAACGATCAGCTCGAGAAGATCCTGTCCTATTTCGACATCGCGAATGGCGAAGGGGCGAAGATATTGACCGGTGGCAAGCGCGCGCAGCACCCCGACGAGCTCGGCGGGGGCTATTATGTCGAGCCGACGATCATTTCGGGCAACAACTCGATGCGGGTGTTCCAGGAAGAGATTTTCGGACCGGTTGTTGCGGTGACTCCGTTCAAGGACGATGCCGACGCGCTCGCGATCGCCAATGACACGCTGTACGGCCTTGGCGCGGGCGTATGGACGCGCGACGGCACGCGTGCCTATCGCATGGGTCGCGGCATTCAGGCCGGGCGCGTGTGGACCAATTGCTACCATCTGTATCCCGCCCATGCGGCGTTCGGTGGCTATAAGCAGTCGGGCATCGGTCGTGAAAACCACCGCATGATGCTCGATCACTATCAGCAGACCAAGAACCTGCTGGTCAGCTACAGCCCGAAGCCGATGGGCTTCTTCTGATCCGAGGCCGGATCCGGCGGCGCGCGGCCCAACGCGCGCCGTCGAGCGGGCAGCGGATTACAATGGCTGCTGCAATTTCTGCTTCAGGAAAATCATGATGGAAGTGCCAGCGCGTATTCTTGCAACCGAGGCCGCCGTTTCGCTGGTCGAGCGGTTGCAGCATCAACATGGTCCGGTGATGTTTCATCAATCGGGCGGTTGTTGCGATGGGTCCGCCCCGATGTGTTACCCCGCCGGGGAATTTCTTGTCGGCACGCAGGACATTTTGCTCGGCCGGATTGGCGACGATGTGCCGGTGTGGATCGGTGCCGCGCAATTCGATTATTGGCGGCATACGCAAGTCACGATCGATGCCGTCCCCGGGCGTGGGGCGGGATTTTCGCTGGAAGGGCCCGAGGGGTTGCGGTTCATCGTGCGGAGCCGCGTGTTCACCGATGACGAAGTCGATGCCCTGGAAGCCGCGGGAGAGCCCGAACGGGGGGCTGCGTGATTTGGAGTGATCGACGGCAAGGCAAGGGCGTGACATGATGCAAGTCATGATCGACGAACGCCCGGCCACCCGCCTCGACACGCCCGTCCGCACCGCCACGACGCGGATCGCGGACCCCGATGCTGCGGTGCAGGCCCTGTTCGGCGAACTTGACCCGCTTACCCTTGCCGGGGTCATCATCTTTTGTTCGAGTTGCTATGATCTTGACGCGCTCGCGGCGGCAATCCGCCAGCGGAGCGAGGGACTGTGCGTCGTCGGATGCACGTCATCCGGCGAAATTAGCACCGAAGGAAGCTCCGAGGGGACGATCACCGCAATCGGCTTTCCGGCGAGCGATTTCACGTTGCACGGCGTGCGCTTCGATCATCTCGACCAGTTTGACGCGAGCCAGGCGCAAAGCGTGGTCCGGGGTCTCGTCGCCGATGCGGTCGAGGGGTCGCGCGGTTTGGGCGAAACCGTGTCGCGCGTCGCCATTTTTCTGGTCGATGGCCTGTCCCATCGCGAGGAAATGTTGACCGTTACGGTACAGGATGCGCTGGGCGACATCCCGTTGATCGGTGGATCGTCCGGCGATGGGCTCGATTTCAAAGAGACGTTTATCTTTGAAGGTGGCGCGTTTCGGCGCGACGCTGCGGTGGTGGCAGTGTTGTGCTCGTCACGGCCAATGAAGGTATTCCGATCGCAGCACTACGCGCCGGGCAAGATCAAGATGGTGATTACGGGCGCCGATCCGGTCGGGCGCGTCGTCTCCGAAATCAATGCTGAACCGGCGGCCGAGGAATATGCCAGGCTGACCGGGACCGCGATCGGCGAACTCGGCCCCAGTGTCTTTGCGTCGCACCCGCCGATGGTGCGCGCCGGCGGCGAATATTATGTCCGATCGATCCAGTCGGCCAACCCCGATGGCAGCCTAACCTTCTACTGCGCAATCGATGAGGGCGTCGTCCTGACATTGGGAGAGGCGCGTAACATTCTGGAGGGGCTCGGGACGCTGTTCGCCGATCTTGAGCACAGCGTGGGGGGAATCGACCACATCCTCGGCTTCGATTGCGTGCTCAACAAGATCGAGGCGGAGCAGCGCCAGTTGACGCGCCAGGTCTCCAGAATCTTTGTGAAAAATCGGGTAACCGGCTTCAACACCTATGGTGAGCAGTTCCACGCCTTGCATGTAAACCAGACGTTCAGCGGCCTCGCGATCGGTTGGGGGAGGGGGTAGTGGCCACGCGCAGCATTCCCCGTTTCGACGACGATTCCGTGCGTATCGCCGCGCTTGAAGCAGAGAACACCAAACTCAAACGTATCAATGCGGCGTTGATCGACCGGGTCGAGCGCGCGACGGATTTGCAGGGTAACGCATTTTCCCTGTTCGAAACCGCGATTTCGCTTGAGGGGAAAATTCGCGAACGGACCGCCGATCTTGAACAGGCGCTGGGCGCTCTCGCGCAGAGCAATGCCGCGCTGGCGGTGGCGAAGGAAGTCGCGGACGATGCGCAACGGCGCCTGCGCGACGCGATCGAGAGTATCAACGAGGGGTTTGCGATCTTCGATGCCGATGATCGGCTGGTGTTGTGCAACCAGACTTATCTCGGTTTGTGGCCAAAGATTGCCGACCGGATCGTGCCTGGGATCGCCTTTTCGGAAATTGCCGACATGATCGGCAAGGATGGCTCGATGCTCGGCGCGATGGTCGCGCGGGACCGTTGGGTATCCGAACGCTTGGCTCAGCGGATGGTCGCAAGTGGAGGGCATGTTCATGCCCTGGCGGACGGTCGCTGGATTCAGATCAACGAATTGCGGACCAGCGAAGGCGGCATCGTTGGCGTCTATACCGACATTACCGAGGTCAAGGCGGAGGATGCGCGCCTGCGTGCGCGTGAAATGGCGGAAAAAAGCGCCATCCTGCAGGCGACACTCGATACCATTGCGCAGGGCGTGTGCGTGTATGATGCTGAGCGCAGGCTGGTGGCGTGGAATGGCCCACTGCTCACTGTCATCGGATTGCCGAGAGACGGGCTCTCCAGCATCGCGACGCATGACGGGTTGGTCGCGGCGTGCGAACACCTGAATGGACCGATGCAGCCCGACGCACCGCTTGCCTGGCTCGACGATGGCGTCGGGGACGCGGTATCCCGGCGCCAGCACCGCAATGGCAAAATCGTCGAGGTCCACCGCGCGCGTATGCCCGATGGCGGAATGGTGATGAGCTTCGGCGACATCACCGAGAGCCTGCGCGCCGCGGATGCGTTGCGCGAGACCAACGAGACGCTGGAACGCCGGGTTGAGGAACGCACCGCCGCGATCAACGCCGTCAACCGTCAATTGAGCCGGGAGAATGCCGAGCGTCTCGCGGTCGAGGCTGCACTGCGCGACGCCAAGACTGCGGCCGAGCAAGCCAACATTTCCAAGACCCGCTTTCTGGCGGCGGCCAGCCACGATTTGCTGCAGCCGCTCAATGCGGCGCGCCTGTTCGTCGCGGCGCTTGGGGATCGTCGGCTGGCCTTGCCGACGCGCGCGTTGGTGCGACAGGCCGGGTCCGCACTCGATTCGGTTGAGGATCTGCTCGAAGCGTTGCTCGAGATTTCACGGCTCGATGCGGGCGCGATCGTCGTCGAACCGGTCGACTTCGCGATCGATGAAATGTTGCGCAGCATGAAGGCTGAATTCGCACCGGTGGCGCGCGAGCGGGGCCTTACCCTGCGGATCGAGGAATCCGGGCTATGGGTCCGGTCCGACCCGCGCTTGCTGCGGCGCATTTTGCAAAATCTGATCGGGAATGCGCTGCGATATACCCAGGTCGGTTCGGTCGCGGTTTCGACGCGAACCGAGGGGGATGTGCTGCACCTCGAAGTCATCGATACCGGCCCCGGCATTGCGCCCGAACACCATCTCGAGATTTTCGAAGAGTTCCGGCGGGTGGGCGAACATGGTCGCGACCGTGGCATGGGGCTGGGCCTTGCGATTGTGCAGCGCGCCGGGCGTATGCTCGGGCACGCCTTGACCCTGCAATCGGCGCTGGGCGAGGGCTCGCGCTTTGGCGTGTGTGTGCCGCTGGGCACGGCGACGATACGCACCGACTATGTCGCGCAACCCTCGCGGCGCGGGCGGCTGGACGATCAGATCGTGCTGGTGATCGACAATGAGGCGTCGATTCTGGAGGGTATGCGCGCGCTGCTGGAGGGGTGGGGGTGTACCGTGTTGTGCGCGCGGGACGCGGCACAGGGTATCATCCCGTGCGGCGAGCACGCGCCCGATATCATCATCGCCGATTATCACCTGGATGACGGAAAAACCGGTGTCGCTGCGATCGGCGCGGTGCGCGCGGCGGCTGGTATCGAGATCCCCGCCATCGTCATCACCGCCGACCGCACGCCCGAATTGCGCGAAGGGCTGGTGCAGGCCGGGTTCCACATCCTGCAAAAACCGGTCAAGCCCGCGCAATTGCGCGCGTTGATCTCGCGGCTGACAAAGTAAGCGCGCTCAGTCCTTGCTGCCGAATTTGACCTTGTTAACCAGAATGACCGCTTGCGTGCGGCTAAACACGTTCAGCTTGCTCAAAATTGCCGAGACGTGCGCTTTCACGGTCGTCATCGAAACGTCGAGTTCGTAAGCGATCTGCTTGTTGAGCTTACCCGCGATGACGAGCCGCAACACGACCTTTTGTTGCGGTGTCAGGCTGTCGATGCGGCGCTGGATATCGGCATCCTCGATCGTTTCCGCCGCTTCAAGCTCATCCATCTCGGGCGCGTAGAAATCGCCGGCCAGCACCGTCTTGATCGCATCGACGATCACGCTCCGGCGCAGCGATTTGGGGATGAACCCGGCCGCGCCGGCGGCGAGCGCGGCGCGAGCGAGGCCGCGTTCCTGCGCGGCCGAAACGATCACCACCGGCACGGACGGAAAACGTTCGCGCAGCTCGATCAGCCCTGAAAAACCAACCGCGCCCGGCATATGGAGGTCGAGCAGCACCAGATCGAAATCGCCTTCGCGTTCGATCACGGCGGTCACCTCGTCGAGCGAGGAGGCTTCGAACAATTCGCATTGGTCGAACGCCACCGCGATGACGGTGCGCAGGCCATCGCGGACCATTGGATGGTCATCGGCAATCAGTACCCGCTCCACGTAGTCCCGGTCTCCCTGTTGGACGGTTCCGCTCCCCAAGCGTACGCCGAATTGGCGTGATACGGAAACGGGGGCGGCAACCGCCGCCCCCGCCATCTGGCTGCCCGTGATTGCGGGACGCGCCGGTTGCATCAGGATTTGGGAAGCTTGAACACCCAGAGCGCTCCGCCCTGGTTGATATGCTGCACCGCCTTTGCGACTTCGCCACCCCAAAGCGGCACCGCGCCGCCCCAGCCGGACATGACGGCAACATATTGTTCGCCATCCTGCTCCCAGGTGATCGGCGTGCCCACCACGCCCGACCCGGTATTGAACTTCCACAGTTCCTTGCCGGTTTTCGCGTCGAACGCTTTCAGATACCCCTCAGGCGTGCCGGTGAAGACCAGGTTACCGGCGGTGCTCAACACGCCGCCCCACAGCGGTGCCTTGTTGTTATATTCCCACATGATCTTGCCGGTCGCCGGATCGATCGCGCGGAGCACGCCGATATGATCTTCATAGAGCGGCTTGATCGTGAAGCCGGCACCGAGATAGGCGGCACCCTTCTTATAGGCGATCGGTTCGTTCCAGATGTCCATGCCCCATTCGTTGCTGGGCACGTAGAACAGGCCGGTCTGCTGGCTGTACGACATCGGCATCCAGTTTTTGGCGCCGAGGAAGGCAGGAGCCGCGAACACCGTGCTGCCCTTTTCCGCAGTGGGCGGGCCGGGGCGGTTGGCGTCGACATAATTGGGTCGACCCGTCTTCAGGTTGAAACCGGTCGTCCAGGTCGTCTTCGACACGAACGGGGTCGCTTGCAGCATCTTGCCATTGGTGCGGTCGAGGATGAAGAAATAGCCATTGCGATCGGCCTTGGCGCCGAGCTTCATCATCTTGCCGCCACGCATCGCATCGAACGGGATCAGTTCGTTGACGCCGTCAAAGTCCCAGCCGTCATGCGGCGTGGTCTGATAATGCCATTTGATCTGGCCGGTGTCGGGGTCGATACCCAGCGTCGAGGCGGTGTAGAGATTGTCACCGGGGCGCAGATGGCTGTTCCACGGGGCCGGGTTGCCGGTGCCCATATAGATCAGGTTGGTATCGGGGTCATACGTGCCGCCCAGCCAGGTCGCGCCGCCACCCTGCTTATACTGATCGCCCTGCCAGGTGGCGTTCAGCTTGCCGGTAATGCCGTTGTCCTTGCCGTTGAGGGTGCCCATGTTCCCTTCGATCGTCGGGCGCGTCCAGATCAGTTCGCCGGTGTTGACGTCGCGCGCCTGAATCTCGCCGATCACGCCGAACTCGCCGCCGGAGTTGCCGACGATGATCTTGCCGTGGACGATCATGGGGGCGGCGGTGAAGCTGTAGCCCGATTTGTAGTCGGCGATCATCTTGTTCCAGATGACCTTGCCGGTCTTGCGGTTGAGCGCAACGAGCCGCGCGTCGAGCGTACCGAAGATGATCTTGTCGCCATAAATCGCGGCACCGCGATTGACGACGTCGCAGCACGGCACGATCGCGTCGGGCAGGCGGGCATCATATTGCCACTTTTCTTCACCGGTCCGGGCGTCGAACGCGAACAGGCGCGAATAAGAGCCGGTCACGTAGATCGTGCCGTCATACACGAGCGGTTGCGCTTCCTGGCCGCGCTGCTTTTCTCCGCCGAGCGAGGAGGAAAATGCGGGGACGAGCTTCGACACATTGTCGGCGTTGATCTGCGTGATCGAGCTGAAGCGCTGCGCGCGCGGGCCCATGCCATAGGTAAGCACGTCGCCCGGGGTGTCGGCGTCGTTCATCAAATCGGCGTCGGTAGGACCGGCTGCCGCAGGCGCGGCGGGCGCAGCTTGCCCACCATCGGGCGCCGCGACGAGCGGAGTCGCGATAAGCGCGCTCCCCATTGCGAAAATTGACGTGTGTCGCAGAAAGCGCTTCATCATCTTCTCCCCTGATTATTCTTTACGAGCACGCGCTGTGATCGATGACCGTCACAGAAGCCGTGCGGTTGCGCCAAGGTAGCAGCACCATCGGTCGCGCCAATTGGACCTTCGACCTAGCTGGAGGCCCCGTTCAGGAAGCGAGCGGCGCGCGCAGCGTCACGCCGTACCGCTCAAAGATCGCCGGGATCGTTTTGTCGGCGACCATTTCGGGAATGAGCGTGTCGAGTCGGTCGCCAAGGTCGCGGCTGTCATCCTTTACGGCAAGACCGATATCCCAGCCCGGGCTGGTCAGCGCCGGGATCGGCCCCTTGCGGGCGATCAATGTTTCGCCACCCTTGGCGAGGGCATGTTCAACCTGCGCGCGGGTCGCCATCGCGACCTCGCTCTTGCCCGCGCGCACGGCGTCGAGCGCGGCCATGCCGCTCGTCACATGCTCGACATCGCTGCGCAGCGCACCGCCAAACGATCCGCTCATATAGATGTCGGGAATGCTGTTGAGCTCGACCGCGATGTGGTGGCCCTTGAATTGTACGGGCGGGGCTTCGCAATCGACCGTGGCGCGGCTGCAACCGAGCGCAAAACCTTCGCGATAATATGGCGCGACGATCACCACCCGGTCGTTGCGCAGCGCGAAAGCACGGTCGAACGGCGCGTGCATCATGATGTCGGAGAGCGTGCCGCCGGTGGCGGGGCCCTTCCACACCATGTTGCGCAAATCGTCGTCGACATCGTCACCGGCCAGGAAATCCCGGAACTCCGCTTTCACGCCAAGTTTTTGCGCGATCGCAGCGCCCAGATCGACGTCGATCCCGCGCAGTGTGGTGCCTTCATACCAGGCCCAGGGTTCAAAATCGCGATAGACCGCGATGCGCAAAATACCCGTGGCGTGGATTTTTTCGAGCGACAGCGCGCGTGCCGGAACCGCCGGCAACACCGCCGCCGCACCGATCCCGGCCAGCACCGCGCGACGCGTGAAGCGGCCTCCGGTCATCCGCTCAATCCTGATGCTTGGTGTCGAGCCAGGACCGGATTGCCCAGCCTGCCTTTTGTCCGAGCACTTCGCCCAGCGGCGGCATATAGACCTTGCCGTCGCGCGCGGAGCCGTGTTGGTAACGATCGGCAAACCACTCATCGCCGGCTTCGCCCACATCGAGATACCGTAAATCGGGTGCGATTCCGCCCGAAATCGCCTCCAGTCCGTGGCAGCGCGCGCAGTTCTGGCCATAGGCCGATTCGCCGATCTTGATGGCGACCGCATTGCCGCGATACGGGTTTTTGGTCAGCCACGCCTCGCCGATATCGGGAAGCGCCGACGTGTCGACGGGCTGCGGGAGAACATTGCCATGTGCGAAGACGGCATTGCCGATCGAGACGCCAGCAATTCCCGCCGCAGCAAGACAAGCAAGGGTCGACAGGCGAGGTGATTTCATGTGCATACTCTCCACGGCATTTATTTCGCAACGGGCGCGATTGGACCAAGGTGTAGGCGGTTGGGGCCGGTTTTCCCTATTGCACTTAGGTACAGCATGCGCCCGTCGCCGCTTGGGTTAGACACTGTTCATGCGCGCTTTTTTCACCGAACTCTCGGTTCTTCTCGGCTCTGCGGCAGCGGTGGCTGTTCCGGCAATGGCTCGGGCCGAAACCGTTTATGTTTCCAACGAAAAAGGCAACAGCATCACGGTGATCGACGCCGCGACGCTGAGCGTCACCGCGACCTGGCCAATCGGCAAACGTCCGCGTGGGATCGTGCTGTCGCATGACGGCAAATATCTCTACGTTTGTGCAAGCGACGACAATGCCGTGCAGGTGATCGACCGCGCGACCGGCAAGGTCGTCGCCGATTTGCCTTCGGGCGAAGACCCCGAGCAGTTCGCCTTGTCGCCCGATGGCACGATACTGTTCGCGGCGAATGAGCGCGATGCCGCGGTCACCGCGATCGATGTCGCCAAACATGTCGTCGCGTGGCAAGTCGATGTCGGGGTCGAACCGGAGGGGATGGCGGTCAGCCCGGACGGCAAGACCGTGGTCTCGACCTCGGAGACGGACGACGCGGTCCATTGGATCGATAGCACGACGCATATAGACATTGCGCAAACGGCGGTGGGGATGCGGCCACGCCATGCCGAATTCACCGCCGACGGGGCGGCGTTGTGGGTCAGTTCGGAAATTGGTGGCGGCGTGCAAATCATCGACACCGCCACCCATAAGGTAACCAAGACGATCGAATTTGCCCCGCCTGGCGTTTTCAAGGACAAGATCATGCCGGTCGGCATCCGCTTTACGCCCGATCGCAAGCAGGCGGTGGTGGCGCTTGGCCGCGCCGACCATCTCGCGATCGTCGATGTCGCAAGCGCAACGGTGCTGGCCTATGTCCCGGTCGGGCGCCGCGTATGGCATACGGCGATCAACGCAGCGGGCACGCGTGTCTTTTCGGCCAATGGACTTTCGGACAATGTCTCGGTGGTCGATCTGCCCTCGCAAAAGGTGATTGCGACCATTCCTGCGGGGCGTGCGCCTTGGGGCGTCGTCATCGCGCCCTGATAAGGCACGCATTCAACACCACCAAAGTCCAATTCCCCAAAAAGTCTGCTGGTTCCAGCCTCTGTATCGCAAGGCACCGCAAAAGGCGGGCCGTGAGCGGGGAGGATAGCTATGAGGGGCATCACGAAATTGTTGCAGGGGGCGTGCGTCGTCGCATTGCTGGCGGGGGCGACACCGGCCTTCGCACAAGAGGATACGACCAGTGCGCTGCTGTTGCGGCTGAAGGAAAAGGGAATCCTGACCGAAGCCGAATATAACGACCTCATCGCCCGCAAGGCACCGCCAGCGGCGGCACCCGCCCCGGCGGCGCAGCCTGCCTCGGTCGCGACCAATCCGGGCACCGAACCACAGGCGGCTGCGGCCAGCCAGCTTGACGACAAGCGGCTCGTGCGGATGACCAGCAGCGGCGTCGGTATGGAGTTTGCCGGTGTCACGGTGAAGTTTTCGGGATCGGTCAATGCTTTCTACACGCATGACTCGCCTGACAAGCGCACCACCGGAACAACGGTGGTTGGCGGGCTGGCCAATGTAGGAACGCAGAATACCTCAGCCATCCGGAACGGCTTGCTGCCGGGCATCTTCGGCGTCGATGTGTCGACCAACCAGGGCGGCTGGGACGTGGCGGCGCATTTCGGCTTCTATCCGGGCGTGAACAGCAATTCCTATAGCGGCAACGGCGCCAATGCGCCCGGTGCGCCGGTGGCGCTGGCCACGTCGGGTATCGATGCACGCCAGACCTACCTCACTTTTGGCAAACCGCATCTGGGGACGCTGAAGCTCGGTCGCGATATCGGGCTGTTCGGGTCCGATGCGATCCTGAACGACATTACCCTGCTTTCGGTCGGTTCGCCGGGCAGCAATGCCGGGCCGTCCAACACGTCGCTTGGCCGCATCGGCATTGGGTATGTTTACACCGATTTCCAGCCGCAGATCACCTATACCACGCCGAAGTTCGCCGGGTTGCAAGCGTCGTTCGGTATCTTCCAGCCGCTTGGCACGCTGACCGGCGGGGCCGAAGTCAACGGTACGCCGGGTTTCCAGGGCAAGGTGACTTATGACTTTACCGTGGACAAATTCTCCGGACACGCCTGGCTGTCGGGCATTTCGCAAAAGCATGACGGGTTTGGGGGAACGCCAAGCTATACCGGCAGCGGGTTCGATATCGGCAGCAAGCTGACCTATGGCCCGCTCAGCGTCCTTGGTTATTATTATGACGGATCGGGGATTGGTACGACCGGGTTGTTCGTCTTCTCGACCGATGCGCTTGGCCGCAAGCGCGATAGCAACGGCTTTTACGGCCAGGCCAGCGTGACGTTCAACAAGTTCACCCTTGCCGGCAGCTATGGCGAAAGCAGCCTGAAGCTGGCGCGGGGCGAGATCAACCCCACGCTGTTGCGCAAGAACAGCAGTTGGGTCGGGCAGGCGCGCTATGGTCTGACGAGCTGGGTGACGTTGTTGGGAGAATATACGCACACCAAGGCTGAGGCGCAGGGACCGAATTCTGCGGCGTCCAATACCCTGGCGATCGGATCGATCCTTTTCTTCTAAGACAGATACGGCAATGACAACGGGGCGGCCCGGTTCCAGCCGCCCCGTTGTTGCTCACTTTTCGAAAGCACACGTCCGTATATGCACCGTTTCCGCTTCGTCCCGCTGATCGCGCTGGCCGCGCCGCTTCCTGCGCAGGCCCAACAGAGCCGGACGCAAGTTGCCATCACTCCGCCTTCGGAGGAGGGGGACATCGTCGTGCTCGGCACGCCGCTGCCGTTGCCGCCGGGGGTGCCGGCTTATGCGGCGGTGACGATCGACCGTGCGCGGCTGACCAACGATGCTTCGGGGCGGGTTGAGGATGTTCTCGCCGACGTCGCCGGGTTTCAACAATTTCGCCGCTCGGACAGTCGCTCGGCCAATCCGAGCGCGCAGGGCGTCACGCTGCGCGCGCTGGGCGGCAATGCCTCCAGCCGGGCGCTGGTGTTGCTCGACGGCGTGCCGCTGGCCGACCCGTTTTTTGGCTATATCCCGTTCAACGCACTGGCCCCGGATCGGTTGGCCGGGGTGCGGGTGACGCGTGGTGGCGGCGCGGGGGCGTTCGGTGCCGGCGCCGTCGCCGGTACGATTGAGCTGGCCAGCGCAACGCGGGCGGATTTGCCCGGCGCGGCGGGCGAGCTGTTCTATGGCAGCCGCAATGCGGTCGAAACCTCGGCGAGCGTCACACCCGATGTCGGCGGCGGCTATGTCAGCCTGTCGGGCAAATTCGAACGCGGCGATGGTTTCTACACCACGCCCGCCGCTCAATTTACCGCAGCCACGGTTCCGGCGCGGTATCGCGATTGGTCGGGCAATGTGCGCGCGGTCGTTCCCGTCGATGCCGAGACCGAAATCCAGGCGCGCGGCGTGCTGTTCCGCGACAACCGTACCCTGCGCTTCCGTGGCGCCGACAGCAGTTCGGAAGGGGAGGATGCGAGCGTTCGGCTGGTGCATCGCGGCGGATGGGCGTTTGATGTGCTGGCTTATGTGCAGGCCCGCAACTTCACCAATCGCGTCATCAGCGCCACCACGCTGAAGCTGACGCTCGACCAGCGCAATACCCCCGCCACCGGGCTTGGCGGCAAGATCGAGTTGCGGCCACCGGTCGGGCCCGACCATGTCCTGCGCGTTGGCGTCGATGCGCGGTTGGGCGACGGGCAATTGTACGAAGATGCCTATGCCGCGTCCGGGCTGGTGACTACGCGCCGCACGGCGGGCGGCCATACCAGCACGACGGGCGTGTTCGTGGAAGATGACTGGACGCTCGGTCGGCTGGTGTTGACGGCGGGGGTGCGGGGCGATCGCTGGACGATCACCAGCGGTTTTCTGCGTGAAGCGAATGCGACCGGGCGGATCACGACCGATACGCGCTATGCCAATCGTGACGGGTTTGAAGCAACGGGCCGCGCGGGTGCGCTGTTTCATGCCAGCAACGCCGTTGCGTTGCGCGTGGCCGGTTATACCGGTTTCCGCCTGCCGACGCTCAACGAACTCTATCGACCGTTCGTTGTCTTCCCGATCACGACACAGGCCAATGCCGCGCTCGGGCTGGAGCGTTTGCGCGGCGTGGAGGGCGGTATCGACCTTAGCCCGATCGAGGGCGTTCGCCTTGGGGTGACCGGCTTCTACAACCGGCTTGAAGGGGCAATTGCCAACGTCACCATCGCCACCAACCTGCGCCAGCGTCAGAATGTCGATGCGATCGTCGCCAAGGGAGTGGAGGTGACAGCGCACGCGACGCACGGCGCGGTTTCGTTCGACGGCTCCTATGCCTTTAGCGACAGCACGGTACACGCCTCGGGCACTTCGGCGCAGCTCAACGGTTTCAGCCCGGCGCAGAGCCCGCGGCATAGCGCCAGTGCAACACTGGCATGGGATGCGCATGGCTTCGGCGCGTCGCTGACCGCACGCTATGTCGGCAAGCAATATGAAGACGACCTGCAAACCGATGTCCTGCCCGCAGTGACGACGGTGGATGCGGTCGCAAGAGTTCCCATCGGCAAGCACGTAACGATCATTGGGCGGGCGGAAAATCTGTTCGACCAGACGGTTATCACGCGCAATGCCGGCGGGTCGATCGATCTTGGCACACCGCGCACGCTGTGGATTGGCGTGCGATTGAAATGATGGGGACATTTTATGGCTGATGAGCTTTATCCGGTGCCGGACGCATGGGCGACGACGGCAACGATCACGGCGGATCGCTACGCGGCGGACCATGCCCGTTCGCTTGACGATGCCGATCGCTTCTGGCTCGAACAAGCGGCGCGGCTCGACTGGATTACACCCCCGACGGTGGCGAGCGAATCGAGCTTTGAGGAAGCCTCGTTCGGCATCCGCTGGTTTGGCGACGGTGTGCTGAACGTGTCGGTCAATTGCATCGACCGGCACTTGCCGACGCGCGCGGATCAGGTCGCCATCGTGTGGGAACCCGACGCCCCCGACGCCGAACCGCAGCGCATCACCTATGCCGAGCTGCACGTCGCGGTGTGTCGCTTCGCCAATGTGTTGAAGGCGCAGGGCGTGCGCAAAGGCGACCGTGTCACGCTGTATCTGCCGATGATCCCCGACGCGGCGATTGCGATGCTGGCGTGCGCGCGCATTGGGGCGATCCATTCGATCGTGTTCGCGGGCTTTTCGGCGGATGCGCTGGCGGGCCGGATCACCGATTGCGACAGCCGCGTGCTGGTTACCGCCGATGAAGGCCGTCGCGGTGGCAAATGCGTGCCGCTCAAGGCCAATGTCGATGCCGCCGCCAAGCTGACAACCTGCCTCGAAACCGTTATCGTCGTGCGGGTAACCGGTGCCGACGTCGCCATGCAAGACGGTCGTGACATCTGGTACGATGCGGCCGTCGCCACCGTGGACGATGCGTGCGCACCCGAACCGATGCAGGCGGAAGACCCGTTGTTCCTGCTCTACACCTCGGGCAGCACCGGCAAGCCCAAGGGCGTGCTGCATACGACCGGCGGCTATCTGTTATGGGCCAGCTACACCCATGCCTGTGTGTTCGATTGCCGCGAGGGCGATACTTATTGGTGCGCGGCGGATGTCGGCTGGGTCACCGGACACAGCTATATCGTCTATGGCCCGCTCGCCAATGGCGTGACCACGTTGATGTTCGAGGGCGTACCCAATTGGCCCAGCCCGGCGCGCATTTGGGAAGTGGTGGATCGCCACCAGGTGACACAACTCTACACCGCGCCAACCGCGCTGCGCGCGCTGATGCGGGAGGGCGACGCGCATGTGACGGGGACCAGCCGCGCATCGCTGCGCTTGCTCGGCTCGGTCGGGGAACCGATCAATCCCGAGGCCTGGCGCTGGTATCATGACGTGGTCGGCGAGGGGCGCTGCCCGATCGTCGATACCTGGTGGCAGACCGAAACCGGCGGGCACATGATTACGCCCTTGCCCGGCGCGACCGCGCTCAAACCCGGTTCGGCGACGGTCCCGTTCTTTGGTGTCGAACCCAAATTGCTCAACGCCGATGGGCAGGAGCTTGAGGGGGCGAACGAAGGCAATCTCGTCATCGCGCGGAGTTGGCCGGGGCAGATGCGCACCGTCTGGGGCGATCATGAGCGCTTCTTCCAGACTTATTTTTCAACCTATCCCGGCTATTATTTCACCGGCGATGGCGCACGGCGCGATTCTGATGGCTATTGGTGGATCACGGGCCGCGTCGATGACGTCATCAATGTCTCCGGCCACCGCATGGGCACGGCCGAGGTGGAATCGGCGCTGGTGCTGCACCGCAACGTGGCAGAGGCCGCCGTCGTGGGGTTCCCGCATGAAATCAAAGGGCAGGGCATTTACGCCTATGTAACGCTGAATACGGGCGATATTGCCAGCGATGCGCTGCGCAAGGAGCTGGTTGCATGGGTTCGCAGTGAAATCGGGCCGATTGCGACGCCCGACGCGATTCAGTTCACGCCCGGCCTGCCCAAGACGCGTTCGGGCAAGATCATGCGTCGTATCCTGCGCAAAATTGCCGAGGGCGACTTCTCGTCGCTGGGCGACACGAGCACGCTCGCCGATCCCTCGGTGGTGGACGATTTGATCGCCCACCGTATCGGTTAACGCTTGGTGTCGATCCGGGGCAGGAGGTCCGCCTCCAGCCCCGGATAAAGGTGCGAGACTGTCCGCTGCAGCTCATAGCGCGCCGCCTTCATGCTGGCGAAGCGTGGCGGGATCGGCATGTTGCCTGCCGCAACATTGTCGTCGCCCGCCAGAACCGCATCGCGCAACGCCTGCGCGATCCAGCCAAGCCAGTCGCGCGTCTGGTCGATGGCGGTGGTGGGTGTCGGGTCGAGCGGGCCATGCCCCGGTATCACGCGGCGATGTGGTAGCGCGCGGAGCGTTGCGAGCGAGGCCTGCCATGTGGCCAGATTGGCATGTGGGGTGGCGGGCGCGCGGTTATGGAAGACAAGGTCCCCCGCGATCAGTGTGCCGGTCGTCTCATCGAGAATCGCGAGATCCGCCGCGCTATGCCCGGCGAGCGGCAGCAGGCGCAGCCGCCGCGTGCCGAATGTTTCCTGCGGGGCGGTCAGCAGTACGCTTGGCGGCGTAAATTCGGTGCCGCGCATCCAATCCCCGAGCAAGCGGTACATACCGTCCGAAAATCCGGCCCCCTCGCTTTTGAGCAGGGATGCCAGTTGCGGTGTCGCCGCGACCACGCCCGGCGCGAACGCCCCGGCGCCATAAATGTGATCGGGATGCAAATGCGTCAGATAGACGCGCACCACAGGCTGGCCGGTCAACGCTTCGGCGGCGCTTTTGAGCGCGGTGCCGTAGCGCAGCGAGGGGCCACAATCGACCAGCACCGTGCCAGCGGAGGTGGCGATGATGGTGATGTTGGCGATCGCCCCGCCATTATCCTGGGCGATGGGCCCGTCGGCACCGCGCACGACCCAGATGCCATCGCCCACCGGCTCGGGCATGATGCGATAGGTCAGTGCCTGCGCCCAGGCGGGCACGGCCAGGGCGCCGAGCATCCCGGCGAGCGCATGGCGACGATGGATCATTTAGCGCGCGGCAAGCGCGGCATTGGCGGCCCCATCGCGCACCGCGAGCGATCCGTCATAACGGATGCCATTGGTGTCACCGCCGCGCAGCACGATCGTCTCGCCCGCCGTCGCATCGGTAATGATGGCGATTGCCGGGTCTTCCGAAACCGATGCCTCGACGTGCATGGTCCCATAGCTTTTGCCGTTCGCCCCGCTCAGCGAGACCTCATCGAGGTTATAAGTGGGGATGTTCGCGACAAAGCCCGTGTCCATCGGATGCCGGAACGCCAGCCGGACATGCGTGCCGTCCGCCTGGCGCAGTGCGACACCGCGCACTTGGCCCAAATGTTCGGCCCAATCGCCTTTCACCCGGCTTGCCGGGGGAGCAGAGCATCCGCCACCGGCTGCGTCGATCCAGCCACCGCTGACCAGCCAACTGCCATCCTCAAGCTGCACCGCGCCGCGCACCGGCGTGCGCTGGTCGAGCTTGATACGGGTGGCGAGGAAGGGCTGGGCGGCATCGGGCGTATAGTCGATGGCGAGCGGAATCGGGTTGAGATCGGCGAACAGCAAAATGCGTTTGACGCCCTTGATCCCGCGCGCGTCGATCGTCACGGGGAAACTGTGCTGATCCTCGGCAATGGCCGGGAAGATGACGCGAACGCGGTCATCAAAGCGGACGACGTCGTCGCCAAAAAAGATCGCACCAAGCGGCTGCCACATCGGTGACGCCAGCGGATCGACCGGCAGCTTCGCTACGGCAGCGGCGGGCAGCCACGCCAGCAAACACGCAACGGCCACGGATACGGCGCGCAGTTTCATCATCTTCTCCCAAAGCACATCTTAGCAGCACGGCGTTGCCTGCTACCATGCGACTTTGGATCAAGGTGGAGCGCACAGTATATGCGAAGGGCGATCGTAGCGGCACTGTTGCTGCAAATGCCGACGGTCGCCCTTGCACAGGCGGAAGCGCCGGCGCCGGAAGCGCCGCTGCTCGATCCGGTTACCGGCTATCGCCTGGCGCACTATCGCGGCGTTATCCACGCTCCGCCAGAGGGTGTCGTGCGGATTGATGCCGGTGCGGCGCGGGCTTTGTGGCGCAAGCGCGCGCTCTTTCTCGACGTCAATCCCGCGCCGGGCGCAGTCCGCGATGCACGGAGCGGGCGCTGGCTGCTCGCCGAGCCGCATGATTCGATCCCGGGCGCATATTGGTTCGCCGAAAGCGGGCGCGGCGACATGGCGGAGGCGATGACGGCAACCTTTCTGCGTGGGGTGCGGCGTCTGGCCAAGGTCAAGTCGCACCGGCCGATCGTCGTTTTTTGCCAAGCCGATTGCTGGATGAGCTGGAATGCGGCGTTGCGCCTGCACCGCGCCGGATTGCGGGACGTTCGCTGGTTCGCCGATGGTCTCGATGGATGGAAAGAGGCGGGATTCCCGACGGCGCGCGCGATGCCGCAATAACGAGCGGCGTATCCCGCGTTTTGCGCTGCTGTGGCGCATCCTGAAAATGCGTCAGAACAATTTGCGAAGCCCCAACCGCACCGACCGCCCGAGCGGATCAAGGTAAGCGGATTGAAAACGATTGGGCGTGGCCCCAGTCCGGTCGCGTACCTGAATACGGTTGTTCAGCACATTTTCCACCGTGAATTGCGCCGACATTTGTTTGGCCCACGGGCGCTGCGAAATTTTGCCGATATCGAGGGAGCTGTAAAATACGAGCCAGGTTCTCGCGGAGAACCGCAAATCGGAGGTGGCAAGCTCGCTGCGGATACGCGTGGGCCCTTGCAGCCTGCTGTAAACCCCCAGGTTGAGCGGCCCATAACTCCCGCCGATCGTTCCATCGACATCCCACCGTGGACGTCCGCCGGTGCCATCGATCGTGGCACCGTCCAGCAGATCGAGCGACGGCGACCCGTTCCGCAAGACCAACCGGTCCTGAAGCCGATAATTGGTGGTTAAGCTGACGAACAGGAACGGGCGCGGCTTGGGCGCTCGCGGTGGAGGAGCGTCTTTGGCCGGTGGCGGCGGGGGCGGCGGAGCGCGACCGATCGGGCCTTGCAGGTTGAGCGTCATCCGCAGCTTGCGCTCGCTTTCCCTTGCCAGATTGACCGGGCGGAGGTCGACGCTGACCAGCAATCCCGCCGCGTCGCGAACGAACAAGCCCGAAAACGCCGCCTGGAAGGCCGGTGTCAGGCTCCCCAGCAATGCGGATTGATCGTCGATCTTGGTGTCGAGATAGTCGACACTCAGGCGGAATTCCTTGTTTTTGAAAGGTTGTACCGCCACGCCCAACGTCGTGGTCCGCCGCCGTTCCGGCATCAAGGCGGGATTGCCGCCGACCAACGTGGAGACGAGCACGCTGGTGCCCGCCGTAAAATCGAAAAACGGCGTGTTCGGCGTCGTAAAGGTCGGGCTGACCAACAGCGCGATCGCCGGTGGCGACCGCGTTTCGGTAATCGAGCCGGTGAGCTGAACGGCGCGCGCGGGAGACCAGGCGAAGCCGTAATTGGCGCTAACCAGCCGCCCGTATCGTGATACGTTCGATACGCCGACCATGCCGTTTACCGAAAGCTGCCCCAAAAAGGGCAATACCCCATCCTGCGCCGATGCGATGGGGATAACGGTGTTGACGCTGGCCCCGCCGATCGACCGCGCGAGCGCACCGGGGACGGTCGGTGCGCCGCTGCCACGCACGCCGCTGCTTGATCGGCTATAGTCCGCCGACACGACGAGCTGCGCATCGCCCGCGGGCAGGCGGGCCAGCGGCCCGTTGACCACGGCTTTGGTGGCAACCGTGTTGGTCACGGTGCGGCTGTTGTTGGTCGTACGCTGTCCGGCGCTTGCCGGATCGAGCGGCGTCAAAGGATCGCCACCGCCGGTGATCGCCGCCTGGAGCGCTTCCAGCGGAACGCCATTTTCGGATTGCGTCCGGTTGAGGATGCGGTCGTAGCCGGTAGTGACATTCCAGGCCCAGCGCCTGACGCTACCCTGGAGCGTCAGGCCGGCATGGGCCGTCAGCGCGCTGCTCTTTTGATGCAGCACCGCGCCCGGAAAGGCGCGATAGACGAGCGTTGGCCCCGGGAAGGGCAGCGCCGGCGTGCCGCCCGGCACCTGCAATACGCCCGAGGCCAGCCCGTTCAGCCCGGCATTGCGATCGGTCTGGAGCGAGAGATTGAGCGACCCATCCAGCTTCTTCCCGAGCGGAGACCCG
Source organism: Sphingomonas sp. (assembly GCF_041661885.1). GTDB lineage: Bacteria > Pseudomonadota > Alphaproteobacteria > Sphingomonadales > Sphingomonadaceae > Sphingomonas. Next base: position 510,984 of record NZ_JBAZTL010000001.1, read on the forward strand.
ATCGTCCCATCGAGCCGGAGCGTGTCGGTGCGCTGCTGCAACGTGCGGTAAGCGCCGGAATCGGTCGTCGCCCGACCGGAATTGACATAGTTTGCCAGCACCTGGCGCGCGGCCGAGGTTTCTGGAAGTGCGGCGACCGTAACGGGGTGCCCCGCCAGCCGGTCCAGCGCAGGATCGATACTCGCACCGTTCACGCCGGTAATGTTGCCCGGTGCGGCAAACAGCGAGTCGGGATCGGGCACGATCGGCCGCTGGCTTTGCAATAGCGGGTCGAGATGGGAATAGGACGCGCTCAGCGATATGCGCTGTGGGCCTTCGATCCGCGTGGCATTCGCTTCGAAATAATTGGTCGCACCCCCGCCTTCGGTCGTCGTGCCGCCGAGTTCCTGAAGGGTGAGCGAGCGGAAATGCTTTTTGGTGATGAGGTTCAACACGCGAACGGTTGGCGGAAAGCCGAACCGGGCGGCCTCCTGTTCGGGCAGGACCTCGACGCGCTCGATCGATTCCGGGGGCAAACCCTGTAGATCCCCGAATCCTGAAACGCGCCGACCGTTGAGCAGGATGGCGGGCTCACCGCCATTGGCGGAGGTCGTCAGGCCTTTCAGGCGCTTTACGAGATCGGCCAGGCTCGTCGAGCCCAAGGCCAGCAGCGCGGCACTGTCGAGCACGGCAAGCGGTTTCACCGTCCCGATGGCGGTGCCCGCGACTCGTTGCCCGGTGACGACGATGTCGCCGGAATCGTGCTGCGCCGGTGGGCTGCTCTGGTCTGAATCCGCAGGGGGCGCAGGCGGCGGGATTTGCGCGCCGCCTGCAATATCCGCAAAACTGGCGCAGGCGGCGGCGAGAGAAGGTAGAGTCAAGATCAAGGTGCTCACGCAAATCCCCTGAAACGCGCATCGACTGGATGCGGTGCGAAGTGTTCGCTCGATCTTACACGGCGCAAATTGTCGTAATTGTGGCGGGTGTGGAATCCTGGGGGTATCCGGCTGCTTTTCAAAAGACACCGCAAACCGAACGGCTGGAAAACGGGTTTGTTATACTTCCTTTACTTTCCGGTTTGCTCCATCCACTTTGCCCGGGCGCAAGGGCGGTTGGAGAGGGATGGATGTTCTGGTGGCTGAGCATCGCCTTGCAGACGGGTGCTGTTGCCCCGCCGCCAAAGCCATTCGATCTGGCGAAGGCTGCGAAGCCGATACGGCTGAATGTTCTGCCAAAGTGCGACGATACGCTCTCCGCTGACGAGATCGTCGTATGTGGGCGACGGCGGGAGCGCTATCGGCTGCCGCTGCGCGTGGAACGCGAGCCCGAATCGGACCACAGGCGCGGCGAAGCGTCGAGCGGCCTGGCCGCGATTACCCCGTCCGGTCCCTGTGGCATTTTCGCCGGGCAGCGGCAGTGCAGCAAACGCGAAGCCGCCGCTTACGGTTATGGCAATGGGCGCGATCCGGTCACGCTGTTGACGCGCCTGGCCAAGAAGGCGGTTGATCCGGACGGGGAGTGAGGCGCGTCGGAGGCCGGTTCATCCAATACCCGGCACCGTCCCCAATCCCCGGCCTTCGCCGGGGAAGGGCCCGCTGGCGAAGCTTACCCCCGCAATCCGCTTGCCGCGCGTGCCAGGGTTTCGACCTCTGCCATCGAGGCGCCCTTGGGCGTGATCCAGCTTCCGCCGACGCACAGCACCGGCGCGAAGGCGAGCCATTCGGGGGCGCTCGCCTCGGTAATGCCGCCGGTCGGGCAGAATTTGCACTGGTAGAAGGGCGCGGCGAGCGCCTTCAACGCCTTCAGACCGCCATTTGCCTCCGCCGGGAAGAATTTGAAATGGGTAAGGCCGAGGTCGAGCCCGGTCATGATGTCCGCCGCATTGGCGATGCCGGGCAGGAACGGCACGCCGCTGTCCAGGATCGGGCGCGCGAGGTGTTGGGTCAGGCCGGGGGAGACGATGAATTCGGCGCCCGCGTCCACGGCCTGCGCAAACTGCTCGGGATTCACGACGGTCCCGGCGCCGACGATCGCGCCCGGAACCTTCTTCATCTCGCGGATCGCGTCGAGCGCGGCGGGGGTGCGCAGCGTGACTTCGAGCACCTTGAGGCCGCCCGCGACCAACGCCTCGGTCAGCGGGCGCGCGGTGGCAGCGTCGTCGATAACCAGTACCGGGATGACGGCGCTGGTCTGCATGATGTCGGTGATGGTGGGGGCAGCGCTCATAAGGTGTACTCCTGGGCATAAGCCGCCGCTGCGCCGAACAGGCCGGGCTGCGGATGGGTGATGAGTTTGACAGGGATAGCCGCCATGCGGGTCTGGAAGCGGCCTTTGGCGGCGAAGCGTTCGGCAAAGCCCGATTTGCGGATATGCTCCTTCAGCCGCAAGCCGAGCCCGCCGGCAATGACGACACCGTTCGCGCCATGCGCCAGCGCGAGATCGCCCGCGACCGCGCCGAGACTCATGCAGAAGCGGTCCATCGCCGCGACGGCCAAGCTGTCCTCGCCGTCGAGCGCTGCCGCCCAGATCGCCTTGTCGTCGATGCGCGGGATGACGCGATGTTCGATGTCGGCGAGCGTTTCATAAATGGCGACGATGCCGGGACCGGAGACGACGCGTTCGGCCGAGACACGGGTATAGGCCTTGCGCAGGCGCTTGACCAACTGGTCCTCCAACCCGTCGAGCGGGGCGAAATCGACATGGCCGCCCTCGGTTTCGATAACGTGATAGCGCCCCGCCTTGCGCAGCACTTGGGCCACACCAAGGCCAGTGCCGGGACCGCAGACGGTGAGGATGCCATCATCGAGAAAAGGCATTTCGGGGCCGCACAGATGCAGGAATTCGGCCTGATCGACTTGCGCCACCGCCTGGCCGACCGCGCCGAAATCGTTGATGAGCACGAAGCTGTCGACGTGCAGCCGTTCCTTGATTAGCGGCGGGCGGATCACCCACGGATTGTTGGTTAGCTTGATAACGTCACCGCTGATCGGTGAGGCGACCGCAATCGCGGCGGCACGCGGCAGCGCGCGGCCCAAATGCGTGCCGAACGCCTCCCACGCGGTCTGGAACCCGGCATATTCAGCGGTCTTGAGCGTGACCGGCTCACCGAGCGACACGACGCGACCTTCGGCCACCTCCGCAAGCGCGAAGCGCGCGTGGGTGCCGCCTATGTCGATCGAGACGATTTCCATTCTATTTCTCTCCCACTTGCCGCTTGTTCTCCTGCGCAAGCAGGAGTCCGGAGCCATAAGCGCAGCGTTCGTAACTCTGGGCTCCTGCTTGCGCAGGAGAACAGCGGCGGCTCACCACCCCATGCCGGTCAGCAGCGGCGAGGCGCCGCGCTCGGCTTCATTGGCGTTCTGGCGGAACAGGCCGAACAGTTCGCGGCCCATGCCGTCAATCTCACTCGGCATCGAGACGGGCGTGCGTGCCGCCCATTCCGCCGGATCGACGCGCGCGAACAGTTCGCCTGTGACTGCATCGAGCCGGATCACATCGCCATCGCGCACGCGCGAGAGCGGGCCGTCGCCGAGCGCTTCGGGCGAGCAATGGATCGCGCACGGCACCTTGCCGCTCGCGCCCGACATGCGGCCATCGGTGACGAGCGCGACACGGAAGCCGCGATTTTGCAGCACGCCGAGCGGCGGGGTGAGCTTGTGGAGTTCGGGCATCCCGTTGGCGCGCGGACCCTGGAAGCGCACGACCACCACGACGTCGCGATTAAGCTCGCCCGCCTGGAACGCGGCCTGGACCGACGCCTGATCGTGGAAGACGCGCGCGGGCGCCTCGATCGTCCAGCGGTCCTGCTCGACCGCCGACACCTTGATGCAGGCGCGGCCAAGATTGCCGGTGAGGATGCGGAAGCCGCCTTCGGGGGCGAACGGCGCGGACGCGGCGCGCAGGATGCTTTCGTCGCCACTCGGGCCGGGATCGACCCACGCCAGCGCCTCGCCCTCGATCACTGGCTTGCGCCCGTAATCGGCGAGGTTGTCTCCGCCGACCGTCAGGATGTCGCCGTGGAGCAAGCCATTGCCGACGAGTTCGCGGATGACGAAGGGCATACCGCCCGCCGCCTCGAACCCGTTCACATCGGCAGACCCGTTGGGATAGACGCGTGAGACGAGCGGGACCGCCTTGGACAGGCGATCGAAATCCTCCCAGTCGAGCACGATCCCGGCGCACGCCGCAATCGCGGGCAAATGCAGCAGATGGTTGGTCGAACCGCCCGTGGCGAGCAAACCGATCGCGGCGTTGACGATCGCTTTCTCATCGACGCAAGCCCCGAGCGGGCGATAGTCGTCGCCATGCCAGCCATTGGCGGCCAGGCGATGGACGGCGGCGCGGGTGAGTTCCTGGCGCAGCTTGGTGCCGGGGTTGACGAAGGCGGCGCCGGGCATGTGCAGGCCCATCACTTCCATCATCATCTGGTTGGAATTGGCGGTGCCGTAAAAAGTGCAGGTGCCCTTGGAATGATAGGCGCCGATTTCGGCCTCGAGCAGCGCCTCGCGCCCGACCTTGCCCTCGGCGAATGCCTCACGCACGGCGGCCTTTTCCTTATTGGGAAGTCCTGAGGGCATCGGGCCCGAGGGGATCAGCACCATCGGCAAATGCCCGAAGCGCAAGGCACCCATCAGCAGGCCCGGCACGATCTTGTCGCAAATGCCGAGCAACGCCGCGCCTTCGAACACGCCGTGGCTGAGCGCGATCGCGGTGGACAGCGCAATCGTGTCGCGGCTGAACAGCGACAGCTCCATGCCGGGATAACCCTGCGTCACGCCGTCGCACATCGCGGGCACGCCGCCTGCGACTTGCGCGGTGGCCCCGGCCTCGCGCGCCCACACCTTCATCTGTTCGGGGTAGCGATAGTAAGGCGCATGCGCCGAGAGCATGTCGTTATACGAGGTGACGATGCCGATATTCATCGCCTTGGCCGCAGTGAGGGCGGGGCGGTCTTCCTCGGTGCCGGCATAAGCGTGCGCGGCATTGGCGCAGCCCATTGCCGGGCGCTCGATATGCGAATCGCGCGCGCGGCCGATCAGGTCGAGATAGGCGGCGCGGGTGGCCTTGGAACGCTCGATCACGCGGTCGGTGACGGCGGCGATTTCCGGGTGCAGGGTCATACGTCTACCTCGTCCGTTCGTGCTGAGCTTGTCGAAGCACACCGCGCCATAAGGACGGTCTGCGCGTGTGGCGTGTGCCCTTCGACAGGCTCAGGGCGAACGGTGAGCGGCATCACGCAGCCGCCCAATGAATATCGACCGGCAGTTCGGCATCCGCCAGCACGCGGCCGATTGGGTAAGGCGAGGACGGGCCCTGCTTGATCGCCTGCTCGATCACCTTTTTCTTGGTGTCACCCGTCACCGCGATGATGAGGGCGCGTGCCGAAACGATCGCGGCGCGGCTCAAGGTGACGCGCGCGACGGGGGCTTCCTTGGGCAGGGGATCGGGCATTACGCCCAATGCGCGGCGCTCGTTCGGGCCCGACAGCGCTTCGTCGAAATCGGGGCCGGGGAAGATCGAGGCGGTATGGCCGTCCGCTCCAACGCCCAACAGGCACAAATCGAGCGGCCAGTGCAGATCCTGCATCAGCGCATCGGCGGAGCGCCCGGCGGCCTTGTAATCCGCGGTCGCGGCGGGGACGATCGGCATCACGCGCGCGCCCTTGGGCAGGAAGGTCTTGGCGATCATCGTCACGTTCGACAGCGGATCGCCGAGCGGCACGATACGCTCGTCGGTCGGCACGATGGTGACGCGCTTCCAGTCGATCTTGGCCTTGGCGAGGCGTTCGTAAATCGGGATCGGCGTCTTGCCGCCCGACAAAGCGATGACGGCGGCACCGCGCGCATCGATCGCCGAGTCGATGATGAAGCCGATGTCGCCGGCGACGGCATCCGCCATCTCCTCGGCATCGTCATAATCCCACCATTCGATTTCTTCGCTCATGATCTTTGTCCTTGATCTCCCTCTCCCCGCTTGCGGGAAGAGGGTAGGGGAAAGGGGGAGTGGCGCAGTGCGTCAGACATATGTCCGCGTCCCTACGCCACGCCCGCGCTTCGCTTTCTTACCCTCCCCGCCGGGGAGAGGGAGATTTCAATCGTCCTGCCAGGTCACCCCGTCGCGCTCGGTCAGCGCGATGGCAGCACTCGGGCCCCAACTGCCCGAGGCATAACTCTTGGGCTTCATGTCATTGGCGATCCAGCCCGCGCGGATCGCGTCGATCCATGTCCATTGCGCCTCGACCTCGTCGCGGCGGACGAACAGGGTCTGGTCGCCCTCGATCAGGTCGAGCAGCAGGCGTTCATAGGCAATGCGGCGGCGCGTGCCGGCAAATTCCGAATCGAGACTGAGGTTCAGCGGCACTTCGCGCAAGCGGATGCCGTCGCGGTCAAGGCCGGGTTCCTTGGCCATCACCAGCAACTGTACATATTCCTCGGGCTGCAGGCGGATGATGAGGGCGTTTGGTTGCAGCAGGCCGCCGCGGTTCGAAAACATCGAATGCGGCACAGGCTTGAACTGGATCGCGATTTCAGAGCGGCGCGTGGTCATGCGCTTGCCGGTGCGCAAATAGAAGGGCACGCCCTGCCAGCGCCAATTGTCGACATGCGCCTTGATCGCGACGAAGGTCTCGGTGGTCGAAGGCTTGCCAAGCTCGTCAATATAGCCGCGCACGATCTGACCGCCGCTGGCACCCGCTGCATATTGGCCGGTGACCGACATGAGCGGCGCATCCGCCGGGGCGATCTGGCGTAGCGAGCGGAACACTTTGGCCTTTTCATCGCGGATCGCTGAGCCATCGAAGCGGGCAGGCGGCTCCATCGCGATCAGCGCGAGCAATTGCAGCATGTGGTTGGCGACCATGTCGCGCAAGGCACCCGCGCCGTCATAATAGGCCGCGCGCTCTTCCAGGCCGACGGTTTCGGACACGGTGATCTGGATATTGTCGATGCCGCGCGCGTTCCACACCGGCTCGAAAAAGCTGTTACCGAAGCGGAGAGCGAGGATGTTCTGGACGGTTTCCTTGCCCAGATAATGGTCGATGCGGAAGGTCCGCTCCTCGGGGAATGCGCTGGCGACGGTGTCGTTGATCTCGCGGCTGGAGGCGAGATCGTAGCCGAGCGGCTTTTCCAACCCGATTCGCACGGTTTCCCCGGCGAGGCCCGCCGATTCGAGCCCGCGAATGACGGGTTCGAACAGCGACGGCGCGGTCGACAGGAAGATGGCGAGGCCGCCCGACACATCGCCGACCTTTTCCGCCAGTTGCTTGTAATGGTCGAGGTCGGTCGCATCGAGCGCCTGATATTGTAGGCGCTCGAGGAAGGTCTTGGCCGCTTTCTCGTCCTTGCGGTCCTCGGGCAGGAACTGGTCGAGCGCCTGCTTGGCGAACGTGCGGAAGCTCGCATCGCTATGCTCGGAGCGGGCGGTGCCGGTGATCGTCAATCCCTCGGGCAGCAGGCCATCAGCGTGCAGGCCATAAAGCGAGGGAAGCAGCATCCGCTGCGCGAGATCTCCGGTCGCGCCGAACAACATCAATTTGGCGACGGGCGTGCGGATGGGCATGCTAAATCGACCTCCTGGGGAAGGGGTCACCTAAAGAGGCGCGCGCGCGCCGCCAAGGTGAATACGTATCACGGGGCACTAAAAAATTACAGCGTCAGCCCGGCCACCGGATCAAACCCGGCCATGATGTTGAGACTCTGCACCGCAGCCCCCGCGGCGCCCTTGCCGAGATTGTCGAGCGTGGCGATCAGGCGGGCCTGTCCGGTGGCGGCATTGCCGCAAACCCGGACGGTCAACCGATCGGTGCCGGCATCGTCCTCGATACACACGGCTGCCGCGTCGGCATCGGTGACACGGACCAACGCGCTATCGGCATAGGCTTCGCGCAGCGTCGATTCGCACACCGCCAGAGTTGGGCGGCGGGTGAACATGTGCAGCGCCAGCGGCACCTCGACAATCATCCCGCGATAGGTGTTGGCGACCGAGGGCATGAAGATCGGCGGATGTTCGAGCCGGGCGTGTTTCTGCATCTCGGGCACATGTTTGTGCGCGAGGCCAAGCGCATACGCGCGCGCGGCGGGTGGTGGATTGACGCCCTCATACTCCGCGATCATCGCCTTGCCGCCGCCCGAATAGCCCGACACCGCGTTGACGCTGATCGCCCAATCGACCGGCACCAGCCCGGCGCGGACCAGCGGGCGGACGAGCGCGAGGAAGCCGGTTGGATAACAACCGGGATTGCTGACGCGCTTCGCTTCGGCGATGGCGGCGGCCTGTCCGGGTTCGAGTTCCGGAAACCCATAGGTCCAGCCATCGGCGGTACGGAAGGCGGTCGAGGCATCGATCACGCGTGTACGATCGTTGGCGATCATCGCGACGGCTTCGCGGGCGGCATCGTCGGGCAGGCACAGGATCACGAAATCGCTGTCGTTCAGCGCTTCGGCGCGCGCGGCAGGGTCCTTACGCCGTGCTTCGTCGAGCGTAACCAGCGCGATTTCGCCGCGCCCGCTGAGCCGTTCGCGAATTTCAAGGCCGGTGGTGCCATGCGCGCCGTCGATGAAGACCGAGATGCTCACGGTGCGGGCCATGATAAAGCGTCGGCATCGAGATAGCCGACCAGATCCTTGCCCGGAGCGCGACCCCAGGCACGACCGCGCACGAATTCCAGCACTTCGAACACGTCGCCGACTTCCAGTTCGGTCAGAACGGCGGATGCCGGATCGGCGGCTTCGCGCAAGCCGGTTGCGACGATTACGACGCGGGGAACGGCGCACGCATAATGCGGGGCAAACACGCGGTCGGCGAGGCGAATGTCGGCAAGATCGCGGCGCACGGCATGGCGGCGCGGGTCCAGCGCGACCGACGCGCCAAGCAGCGCGAAGCTCTTACGCGGTGGCGCGTCGAAGGCTTCGCTGGGGAGCGGGTTGTGGCGTGCTGTCGCCGATGAACTGCCCGAAATCGTCAAGAAACTCTGCCCCCTCGGCGGTACGTGCGACGAAGATATTACGCTTGTCATTATCGTCGCGTTGACGGCGCAGATAGCCCAGGGTGCCAAGTCTGTTCAAGGCGCGCGTTATAACGGGCTTCGAAACGTTGAGCATAGCCGCCAAACCGCGCACGGTATGCGGCCCCGGTTTGAGATAGACCACCAGCAGCAACGCCATCTGGCGATTGGTCAAATCGGGTTCCCCCGACCGGACATAATCGACCAGCGTCTGCATCCATTCGTTGAGCGCGTGATTGGTGTGTGAAGCCACGGCAAGTGTCCGCAAATAACCCGTTAAAGCCCCACAATCGGGGATATTCCTGGAGCCTTAACGCGCCGCGACGCATCAGGTTTCAGTTCGATTGCGGAATGTTTACATCCAATCGTGCGCGGCACGCGGTTGATCGCGTGACGCACCTCGCCTATGTGCCCGGCTTCGCCATCGGCGCCGCCAAGGATTCAACCCGCTTCATGTTCCTGTTCCAGTTTCTCCTCGTCGTCCATTTCGTCATTGCGCTGGGGCTGGTGACGGTCGTCCTGATGCAGCGTTCCGAAGGCGGTGGCCTGGGCATGGGCGGCAGCCCAGGCGGCCTGATGTCGGCGCGCGGCGCGGCCGATTTCCTGACGCGCGCGACCTCGATCCTGGGCGGATTGTTCATCCTGCTCAGCATCGTGCTTGCCGTGCTGGCGGCGCAGGGGCGCGTGTCCAAGGTGGTCGCACCGACCACGCCACCGCCCGCTGCGGCAACCGCGCCGCTCCAGGCACCGGCACCGACCGATCCCAACGTGCCGTTCGCCAGCGGCGCCCGCAGCGCGCTCGCGCCCGCCGCCAATGGCGCGGCACCGGCCGACAACGGCACGGTCCCGCTCGCCCAATAATGTCGCGCGCGGGCCGGTGCGCCCGCGCTGTTTTCAAAAATGTTGGAGTCGCGCGCTTGTCGTGCCACCCCTCTTCACGCTAGGTCTTTTCTCCCATGGCGCGGTTCATTTTCATTACCGGCGGCGTGGTCTCCTCGCTTGGCAAAGGTCTGATGGCGGCATCGCTCGCTGCCCTCCTGCAAGCGCGCGGCTATCGCGTCCGGATTCGCAAGTTCGATCCCTATCTCAACGTCGATCCGGGGACGATGTCGCCCTATCAGCATGGCGAAGTCTATGTGACGGATGACGGGGCCGAGACCGATCTCGACCTGGGGCATTACGAACGCTTCACCGGCGTCGCGTCGCGCCAGTCGGACAACGTTACCTCGGGCCGAATCTATCAGCAGATCATCACGCGCGAGCGTCGCGGCGACTATCTCGGCGCGACGGTGCAGGTGATCCCGCACGTGACCGATGCGATCAAGGAATTCGCCCAGGCCGAGACCGACGACCTCGATTTCGTCCTGTGCGAAATCGGCGGGACGGTCGGCGACATCGAATCGCTGCCCTTCATCGAGGCGATCCGCCAACTGCGCAACGATCTCGGGCGCGGCAATTCTATCAGCATCCACGTCACGCTGGTGCCGTACATCGCGGCGGCGGGTGAGCTGAAGACCAAGCCGACGCAGCATTCGGTGCGCGAACTGGCCGCTTTGGGCGTGCAGCCCGACGTGCTCGTGTGCCGCTGCGAACAACCTTTGCCCGAAAGCGACCGCGCCAAGATCGCCTTGTTCTGCAACGTGCCCAAGGAAGCGGTGATCCCGGCGCTGGATGCGAAGAGCATCTATGCGGTGCCGGTGCAATATCATGAGCAGGGCCTCGACGACGCCGTGCTCAACGCCTTCGGCATTCTGCCCGGCGGTGCGCCGGATCTGTCGCGCTGGACCGAGATCATGGACCGGCTGACCAATCCCGAGGGCGAGGTGACGATCGGCGTGGTTGGCAAATATGTCGGCCTGCAGGATGCGTATAAATCGCTCAACGAAGCGCTGGTTCACGGTGGCATCGCCAATAAGGTGAAGGTCAATATCGAATGGATCGACGCCGAGCTGTTTGAGGGACCCGATAGCGACATCGCAGCACGGCTGGAACCGATGCACGCGATCCTGGTGCCGGGTGCCTTTGGCGAACGCGGGGCGGAGGGCAAGATCGCTAGCGTGCGCTTCGCTCGCGAACGCGAAATCCCCTATTTCGGGATTTGCTTCGGGATGCAGATGGCGTGTGTCGAGGGCGCGCGCGATCTTGGCGGCATTGCCGATGCCAGCTCGACCGAATTCGGGCCCACCGATGAACCGGTGGTCGGCATGATTACCGAATGGATGACGGCCGAGGGCGTGCAGACGCGCAAAGCCGGCGGCGATCTCGGCGGCACGATGCGGCTGGGGGCCTATGCCGCCAAGCTGGACGGCAATAGCGTGGTGTCGAGCATCTATGGCAGCACCGATATTTCCGAGCGTCACCGCCACCGGTACGAAGTCAACACCGCTTACCGCGATGCGCTGGAAAAGGGTGGCCTGGTGTTCAGCGGCATGTCGCCCGACGGGATGCTGCCCGAAATCGTCGAGCGGCCCGACCATCCGTGGTTCGTTGGCGTGCAGTTCCACCCGGAATTGAAGAGCAAGCCGTTCGACCCGCACCCGCTTTTCGCGAGCTTCGTCGCGGCGGCGGTGAAACAGTCGCGATTGGTGTGATTGCGTCGGCGTTGCGATAACGGGACGACCGTTGCACTCGGAAAAGAGGCGGGCAGAACTTGAAATCGTCAGTCTGCTCCAAAAATCCGTAAAGATTCCACTGGCTTCGCGCCGTGTCCGCCCATAGTCTTGTCCACGAATTTGAAGACATAGGGGGATCATTTGCGACTTTTTCACTCGGTGAGCCTAGCGGTTATTGCTGCCGGGACGCCTTCTGTCGTTTTCGCAAGTGAAACCCCGCTCTATCAGCCCGCGCCGGACTGGATCGTAACGGCCGCGATACCTGACCTCGCCAAGCTGGACGCAGGAGCCCCGCCGAACCTGATTTTCGACGTGCAGCAACGCATCGAGAACGGGCGGTTGTGGGCTTATGTCGATAGCGCGACGCGGATCGCGTCGCCCGAGATGCTGGCGCAGGCAACTTCGATTGCTTTGCCCTGGGTGCCCGACAAGGGCGACCTGATTGTTCACGAACTCTCGATCCTGCGGGGGGGCGAGCGCATCGACCTGCTCGCGAAGGACGGGAAATTCACAGTGCTGCGGCGCGAGCAGACCCTGGAGCAGCGCGAACTGACCGGCATTCTGACCGCGACGATGGCGGTGGAGGGGTTGCAGGTCGGCGACGTGCTGCGGCTGCGGATGTCGATCACGACAATTGACGCGGCGCTGGGTGGGCACGTGCAGACGGTGATGCCAGTTTTTGCCGCCCCGATACGGCTCGGTTTTGCGAGAATGCGCTTCTCCTGGCCTACTGCGACGCCCCCCAAATGGAAGCTGCTCGCAGAGGGCGTTACGCTGACTCCGGTGCGCAACGGTGCCTATAGCGAAGTGACCGTCACGCTGCCGGTGCCCAAGCAAACCGAGATGCCCGAGGACGCGCCAATTCGTTTTCGGCACCCGCCGCTTATCGAGCTGGCGACGTTCAAGGATTGGGCTGACGTGTCGCGCGTCATGGCCCCGCTATACGCGACGCCCGAATCGACCGATCCCGCCGACCCGATCCAGGTCGAGGCGGCGGCGATCATGAGGGCGGATCCAACGCCGATAGGGCGCGCTGAGCGGGCGCTTGAACTCGTCCAGCAGAAGATCCGCTATTTTGCGGTGGGCATGAACGGCGGCAATTATGTCCCGCAAAAGCCGGCGCGGACCTGGGCGGTGCGCTATGGCGATTGCAAGGCCAAGACGTTGCTGTTGCTAACCTTGCTGCGGGCGATGAAGATCGAGGCCGAGCCCGTCCTCGCCAATATTGGGCTGGGCGACATCGTGCCCGACCGCTTGCCCAGCGCGATGGCATTTGATCACGTGCTGGTGCGCGCGACGATTGATGGACAGACGCTATGGCTCGACGGCACGGGCAGCGGCGCGCGGCTGGTCGATATCCATGATACGCCGCCGTTCGGCTACGCTTTACCCGTGCGCCTGGCGGGTGCCGATCTGTTGAAGATTGAGACGCACGCGAATGCCCGGCCGATGGTGGATTTGACGGTTGATGTCGATGAAAGCGCCAGTGTCGATTTGCCGAGTGCGTTCGATGCAGTGGCTGTGGTCCATGGAAGCTATGCCGCTGCGTTGACCCTCGCCAAGGCGCAGATGGGGGAGAAGGAGCAGAACGATGCGGTCGGGGAGTATTTTACGAACTATCTCGGGCAAGGGCAGTTTTCCGATAGGTCGATTACCCCCGATCCGGTGACTGGCGATGTGACGCTGAAGGCGCACGGTATCGTCAACTCGGCCTGGGCGACCGGCGACCGTCGACGCAAGCGCGCATTGGCGCGCGCGCTCGACAACGTTACCTTCGCGCCCGATCGCAGCAAGGTCGCGTGGGCGGCGATCCCGGTAGCGACGGGTGCCCCTTACGGGATGCGGTATCGCTTGCGGCTACGTCTGCCCGATCAGGGGCGCGGCTTCGTGATCGAGGGCGAGCCCGATATGAAGGAGCAAATCGCCGGCTATGCGATTTCGCGCACGACCAAGCTGGATGGCGGGATCGTCACGGTCGAGGAGCGGATCGACATCGTCGGCGGTGAAGTTTCGGTCGCGCGCATCCCGATCGAGCGCGATGCCGTGGCGACGGCAAAGGCGCGGGCGCCGCGTTTGGTCGCGCCCGTGGCGACCGCGCGCAAATGGGACATTGGCGCAAGTGATCCTGCCGGAGCCACGCAGATCAAGGCTATCAACGCGGTCCTGACCAAGGCGATTGCTGACACCACCTCCGATGACAGCAGTGCTTATACCACCCGCGGCTCCTTCCGTGCGAATATTGGGGATCGCGCGGGCGCTGTTGCCGATTGGACGAAGGCGATCGCGATTGAGCCGTCGATCGACCTGTATTTGAAGCGCGCGGCGACGCTCTACGAAACGGGTGATGTCAAAGCCGCGCTGGCGGATGCCGAGGCCGCGCGGGTGCTTGATCCGTCATCGGAAATTGCGATCGGCCGCGTGACGAGGTTGAAGGCGGAAAGCGGCGATCTGGCGGGCGGGCTTGCGCTGCTTGACCAGCGGATCGGCCTTGGCGGCGAGATGCGAAGGACGTTCCGCACCGCCAGGGCCAGCCTGATCGGCGAATATGGCGATCCGGCAGAGGCCATTACGCAGTTCGATACCCTCATCGTCGACAAGCCGGGTTCGCCCAGCCTGATGAATGCGCGGTGCTGGACCAAGGGTACGCGCAGCGTGATGCTCGATACTGCGGTGAAGGACTGCACCAGGGCAATCGAACTGAGCGAGGATACCAGCGGGCCGCTCGACGGCCGGGCGATGGTATGGTTCCGGCTGGGGCGGTTTGACGAGGCGCTGGCCGATCTCGACGCGGTCCTGGCCGCCGAGCCGGGGCGGGCCGACAGCCGCTTCATGCGGGCGATCGTGCTGCAACAGCTCCACCGCGATGCCGAGGCAGCGAGTGAGTTGCGGATCGCCCGGCGGATCACGCCGAGCGTTGACCGGCATTATGCGCGGTATGGCATCAAGGCGCGGTAAGTAGCAAAAAAGGGGAGATGGCCGGGCCGAAGCGCGGCCATCTCCCGCTTGGCGTTACGCCGCCTGCGCCGCACCCGCATCTTCGACCGCAACCAGCGGGGTGCCGGTCTTGATTGCGATCGTCTTGGGCTTCATCGCCTCGGGTACTTCGCGGATCAGGTCGATGGTGAGCAGGCCGTCGTTCAGCCGCGCATCCTCTACTCGCACGAAATCGGCGAGTTCGAAGCGACGCTCGAAGTTGCGATTGGCGATGCCGATGTGGAGGAACGAGGAAGCGGTTGCTTCCTTCTCATCCTTGCGGCCCTTTACCTGCAACAGGTTCTGCTGCGCGGTGATCTCGATTTCGTCGCGGCCAAAGCCCGCCACCGCCAGTGTGATGCGATAGCGGTCGCCGTCGAGGCGTTCGAGGTTGAAGGGGGGATAATTGTCGGCGCTCTGCTGCCGGGCATTGGCTTCGAGCATGTCGAACAGTCGGTCGAAGCCGACGGTCGAGCGACGATAGGGGGTCAAATCAAACTGACGCATGGTGAACTCCTTTACAAGCGAGTGTCGGTACGTCGAGCCGGGTCCGCCACCTGCGCGATCCCGCCCGGTGCGGCCCCAAGGGCACCGCACGCAAAGAATCTGGTTCGCTTTGGCGTCAGTTCAAGACCCACCGGTACAGAATTTCATGTTGCTAAAGACAAGCTTTCGCGCGGCAAAGAAGGAGAGGGCGTGAATATCCCCTCAAATGATGGGCATTATGCGGCGACTCGGGGCGAAGCCCTGGAACAAGGGGACGTTCATGCTCGCGCACTTGCCGCTTATTCTGCTTGCCCATGCGACATTGGCACCGCCATCCACGCCGCCCGAACCCGCAACGCCGGAGGTGGCCGGTGGCGAAGCGCAGGACAATGCGGGCGATATCGTGGTTACCGCGCGCCGCCGCGCGGAGACCGAACAGACCGTACCGATCGCGCTGTCGGTGCTGAGCGGGCGCACGCTGGCCGATAGTGGCGCGTTCAACGTCAGCCGGTTGCAGCAGCAAGTGCCCTCGCTGCAATTCTATTCGAGCAACCCGCGCAACTCGGCGATCAACATTCGCGGGCTGGGGGCGCCATTCGGCCTCACCAATGACGGGATCGAGCAGGGTGTCGGTTTCTACATCGATGGCGTCTATATCGGGCGCGTGGGGGCCGCGACCTTCGATTTCGTCGATGTCGACCGGGTCGAGGTGCTGCGCGGGCCGCAGGGCACGCTTTATGGCAAGAATACTACATCGGGTGCGCTCAACATTACCACGCGCCCGCCGAGCTTTACGCCCGAGGCGCGCGCCGAGCTGAGCGTCGGCAATTACGATTTCGTGCAGGGCAAGACCTCGATTTCCGGGCCGATCACCGATACTCTGGCGATCCGCCTGTCGACCTCGGCGACCACGCGGCACGGCACGATCTACGATGTGGCCAGCAACACCGATCTCCACCGTCAGCGCAATGTCGGGTTTCGCGGACAGGTGCTCTATAAGCCGACCGACGCGCTCAGCCTGACGCTGGCGGGTGATTTCAATGTGCAGAACCCGTTATGCTGCGCGCAATTTTATGCCCGCACGGGCGCGACCCAGCGCGCGCGGAACCGGCAATATGCGGCGTTGGCGGCGGCGTTCGGCTATGCGCCGCCCAGCACCAACCCGTTCGATCGCGTGACCGATCTCGATGCCAAGATCAATTCGCGTCAGGAAGTGGGCGGGGCCTCGCTCGCCGCCAATTGGGATTTGGGGTCGGCCACGCTGACCTCGGTCAGCGCATGGCGCTATTGGGATTGGCAGCCGGCCAATGACCGCGATTTCATCGGCTTACCGATTACGACCGTGTCGCAGAACCCGTCGCAGCAAACGCAATATTCGCAGGAATTGCGCCTGGCGTCGAACGGCAAGAACCGGCTGGATTATACGGTGGGTGCGTTCTTCTTCAACCAGACGATCAATACGCAAGGGTCGCAGGTACAAGGTCCGGCGGCAAGCCGCTTCCTGCTGTCAGGCGCGGACGCGTTGAACCCGAATGTCCTGAATGGCCTGACCTCGACCAACACCATCCATTTCGACAACACCAGCTTCGCTGTGTTCGGCAAGCTTAACTGGGCGGTGAGCGACAAGCTCCACCTCCAGCCGGGCCTGCGCCTCAATTATGACAAGAAATCCGGATTGTATGATTCGGTCATCAGCATCCAGAACAGCCAGTACAATTTCACCGCCACGGCGGCCAATGTGGCGGCTCTGCTGGCGGCAACCCCGGCGGGCGCGGCGCGGACGACCTTCCAGAACCAGATCAATACGCTGGCACCGCAACATTACAGCCCACGCTTCAGCGCGTGGAATGTGTCGGGCGACGTTACGCTATCCTATGATTTTGCGTCGGATATCCATGCCTATGCGACCTATGCGCGCAGCTTCAAATCGGGCGGCATCAAGGCGGCATCAATTTGTCCGGCCTGCCGCTCAATTCGACCAGCACCGGTGTCGATCTCACCACGCAGACCGTGAAGCCCGAAAAGGTCGATGCGTTCGAGCTGGGGCTGAAGACGCAGTTCCTCGATCGCCGCCTGACGGTGAATCTTGCGGGTTTCTGGACCGAAATTGCGGATTATCAGGCAACCGTGAACAACAATGCGATCAACGTAATCCGAGGATATCTCGCCAATGCGGGCAAGGTCCGCTCGCGTGGCGTCGAATTCGACACCAGCTTCCGACCGAACAAGCGGTTCACGCTATATGGCAATGGCGCCTATACCGACGCCAAATATATCGATTTCAAGAATGCGCCGTGCCCGCCCGAACTTTCCGGCGGCAGCGCAACCGCGCCAGGCGGGGTAACCGATCCGGCGGGGACGGCGGGTGGCCGCAGCCCGGCTTTTTGCGATATTTCGGGGCAGCGTTTGCCCGGAATCTCGAAATGGTCCTTCTCGTACGGCGGCGAATATAATGTGCCGGTCGGCGGCGGGGACGGGCAGGTCTATCTGGGCTATGATGGCAGCTATCGCTCGCGCTTCTCGTCCAATCCGTCTCCCTCCGCTTATACCTGGATCGCGGGGTATTCACTGTCCAACTTCCGGCTTGGCTATCGCAAGAAGGACTTCAACCTCTTTGCCTGGGTGCATAACGCGTTCGACCAGGATTATTTCGAATTGCTGTCGACACAGTCGGGCAGCACCGGGCTGATCGTCGGGCAGCCGGGCGACCCGCGGACCTTTGGTGCGACGATTTCCAAATCGTTCTGAGGGTGTCGTCACCCCGGCCTTGTGCCGGGGTCCACTCCGCCGCTCGGATAGCGTTCGGAGTCGGGCGAAGGGGTGGATGCAGGTTGGTGCGGCGGTGTGAAGAGCGCCGACGGCAAAGCCGCCGTCGGCCGGGTTCGCCGGGGGCGACCCGCCGTCCGGTTTGGGCGATCCGCGGTGCGGACCGGTGGTCAGTATGTCCACCTTCGCCCAAACGCAAACGTCCGGGCCGTTTCCGACCCGGACGCCTGCGTGACGATCGCTCGTCAGCCCCCATCTCGCTCTCGCTGCACGCCTTGCGGCGGCGCTGAAAGCAATCCCCGAACCACGGCCGTTGCCTGTGTGTCAGTGACAGAAGCGTTAAGTGTGCGTGAGCGGCTTGTCATGGGGAATATGGCCGATCCGTATCGATTGCGATGCCGCTGTGGCGCTTGCGCAACAGGGGGCAACGGTTGCCAGCGGTGCATGTGCGCCGTAGAGCGGCACCATGATCCTCTCCCGCTATGAACGCATGATCGCCCGGCGGTATTTGCTGCCCGGCAAAGGCGAGGGGTTCATCTTCCTCGTCGCTGGAATCAGCCTAGTCGCGGTGATGCTCGGCGTCGCCGCGCTCGTCATCGTGATGAGCGTGATGAACGGCTTCCGCGCCGAACTGTTCGACAAGATCGTCGGGCTCAACGGCCATGCCGTGGTGCAGGGCTATGGTGGGCAGTTGCGCGATTGGCGCGATATCGTCGCACTGGCCGACAAGACGCCGGGGGTGACCAACGCCACCCCGATGATCGAGCAGCCGCTGATGACCACTTATAACGGCCGCGTCGAAGGTATCTTGCTGCGCGGGATGCAGGTGTCCGATATTCGCAGCAACAAGACGATCGGCAGCAAGGTGGTGATGGGTTCGCTCGCCGCGTTGACGCCGGGTAGTGGGGTGATCGCGATCGGATCGGGCCTGGCCGACCAATTGGGCGCGGTCGTCGGCAGTCAGATTTCGCTCATCAGCCCGCAGGGCCAGACGACGCCGTTCGGCACGGTGCCGCGCATCGTCAGCTATACCGTCGGCGCGATCTTCACGATCGGCGTGTACGATTATGACAAAGCCTATGTCATCATGCCGATGGAGGACGCGCAGACGCTGCTGATGATGGGCGATTCGGTCGGCATGATCGAAGTGCAGACCAACAATGCCGATCGCGTCGGCCCGATCCTCGCCCCGCTCGCCCGCCAAGTCGGGCAGCGCGCGGTGATCCAGGATTGGCGGCAAATGAATGCGCAATTGTTCGAGGCGCTGTCGGTCGAGCGCGTGGCGATGTTCACTGTGCTGTCGATCATCATCCTGGTCGCGGTGTTCAACATCTTGTCCTCGCTCATCATGCTGGTGCGCGCCAAGACGCGCGACATCGCGATCCTGCGGACGATGGGGGCGAGCCGGGGGGCGATGATCCGCATCTTCATGACGGTTGGCACCACCATCGGTGCGCTGGGCGTGGTCGCAGGGCTGATGCTTGGTTTTATCTTCCTGTTCTTCCGCCAGAATGTCGTCGATTTCGTGCAGTTGGTGACGGGGCAGAACCTCTGGGACCCCTCGATCCGCTTCCTCACCGAATTGCCGTCCAAGACCGACCCGGTCGAGGTGACCGTCATTTCGCTGATGGCACTGCTGTTCAGCTTCCTCGCCACGCTCTACCCCGCGCTGAAGGCGGCGAGCACCGATCCGGTACAGGTGTTGCGTTATGAGTGAACCCGTCCTTGCGGTTGCCGGCCTGACGCGCGCGTTCAGTCAGGGCGGCGAAACCATCGACGTTTTGCGCGGGGTCGATCTGCATGTCGGCGCGGGCGAGATTGTCGCGTTGCTCGGGCCGTCGGGTTCGGGCAAATCGACGCTGTTGCAGGCGGTCGGGCTGCTCGAGGGCGGCTTCGGTGGCTCGATCCGTATCGCGGGCGAGCAAGTCGCGAAACTCGATTCGGACGGGCGCACGCGCGTGCGGCGCGATAAG
This sequence comes from Sphingomonas sp., assembly GCF_041661885.1. Taxonomy (GTDB): domain Bacteria; phylum Pseudomonadota; class Alphaproteobacteria; order Sphingomonadales; family Sphingomonadaceae; genus Sphingomonas. Next base: position 530,774 of record NZ_JBAZTL010000001.1, read on the forward strand.
CTTGGTTTCGTTTATCAATTCCACCATTTGCTGCCCGATTTCAACGCGACCGAGAATGTTGTGCTGCCGCAGTTGATCCGCGACCGCACCCATGCGGAGGCGAATGCGCGCGCAACCGCTTTGCTCTCCGCGCTCGGCCTCGGCCACCGCCTGACGCACCGCCCGAGCCAATTGTCGGGCGGCGAGCAGCAACGCGTCGCGGTCGCCCGCGCGCTCGCCAATCAGCCCGCTTTGGTGCTGGCGGACGAGCCGACCGGCAATCTCGACGAGGAGACTGCGGACGTGGTGCTGGCGGAGTTCCTGCGGCTGGTGCGCGGCGAAGGCTCGGCGGCGTTGGTCGCGACGCATAATGAGCGGATGGCGCTGAAGATGGACCGCGTCGTGAGGTTGCACGAGGGGAGACTGGCGTGAAGGCATCGGGTGGCATTCTGTTCGGCGCTTTGGCCACATTCTGGAGTTGCGCTGCTTCGGCGCAATGCACCCTTCCGAGCGGGTGGACCGACGTCGTCGATAAGCAGGCGCATTATGTCGTGTTCGGCGAGGTGCATGGCACCGCCGAGGGGCCAGTGGCCTTCGGCGGGGTCGCCTGTGCCCTTGCCCAAGAACACAAACGTTTGCTGGTGGCGGTCGAATTGAACGACAATCTCGGACTGCAGCGCGCTTGGGCGGCACCGCACGAGCATTTTGCGGCTGCCCTGCTGGAAGCTATGTCGGACTGGAAAACGCGCAATGATGGCGTAACAAGCCAGGCGATGCTGAACATGCTGGTCGCTCTACACGCCCTGAAGGTTGCCGGGGACAAGATCGATGTTGTCGCCTTCAACGATACGGAACAACTCGAATCGAGCCGCTTCAAGGGCCTGCCGGGTCAAGGGCCGCATGAGGCGGGGCAGGCGGAGAACATCCGGACTGCCGACGTACTGCAGTCTTACGATCATGTGCTCGTTCTCGTTGGCAACTATCACGCGCGCAAGCGACCGATTGCGCCGGGCGGCGTCAGCTACGAACCGATGGCGATGCGGCTGGCGGACTCCCTGCGTATCGTGTCCATCAATATGGCCAATGACGGTGGCCAAACGTGGGTATGTCAGTTGAAGGGCACCATGCCAATGCAGGGGCCGATCTCCGACGCGATGGTCGAGTGCGCCCCGCACGACATCAAAGGTACCAAGCATGAGGCTGGAGTCCCGAAGATCGTCGCCACGCATGGAGCATCGGGGCCCGATAACCCGGATGCGGCGTTCGACGCGTCGTTCAACATTGGCCCGGTAACCGCATCTCCACCGGCAAAGCTGCCGGAATGAACGCCTGGACCACGCCCCCCACGTTCATCGGCCAGCACGTCACGCTGCGCCCGACCGTGCTCGACGACCGCGACGCCGTCGTCGCGGCGGGGGCGGATGGGAAGATCAGCGAATTGTTCTTCACCAATGCCTCGACGCTGACCGACCCCGACGCCTTCATGGCGGCGCTGTTCAAGGAGCGTGATTTCGGGCGGGCGATGCCGTTGACCGTCTGCACGCCCGATGGCCGCGTGGTGGGCCTCACGCGCTATATGCGGATGAATGCAGGCCATAAGCGGCTGGAGATTGGCGGCACCTTTTATGCCAAGTCGGTGCAGCGCACTGGCGTCAACACCGAGGCGAAGTTGCTGCTGCTCACCCACGCCTTCGAGGTAATGGGCTGCAACGCGGTGCAAATCCGCACCGACTGGTTCAACAAACGCTCGCAGGCGGCGATCGAGCGGCTGGGGGCCAAGCGTGACGGGGTGTTGCGCAACCATCAAGTGATGGATGGCCGCGTGCGTGATCTTGTGGTCTATTCGATCATCGCCAGCGAATGGGCCGGGGTGCGGCAGAATCTGCGCTTCCTGCTCGCGCGCCACGCCTGAGGAGTTCGCTTATGCCTGCCATCACCGATCTCACCGTCAAAGCCGCCGACGGCACCTCGGTCGATCTGTCGGCTTATGCCGGAAAGGTGCTGCTAATCGTCAACACCGCCTCCAAATGCGGCTTCACCCCGCAATATGAAGGGCTGGAGGCGCTGCACCGCGAATTCGGTGATCGCGGGTTCGAAGTGCTGGGCTTTCCGTGCAACCAGTTCGGCGCGCAGGAACCGGGCGATGCCGCCGAAATCGCCAATTTCTGCTCGCTCACCTATGACGTGACCTTCCCGGTCTTCGCCAAGATCGACGTCAACGGCGCCAATGCCGATCCCCTGTTCGTCGCGCTCAAGAAACAGGCACCGGGCTTCCTCGGCACCGAGGGGATCAAGTGGAACTTCACCAAATTCCTGGTCGGGAAGGACGGGCAAGTGGTCGAACGCTATGCGCCAACGACCAAGCCCGAGGATATTGCGGCGGACATCGAAAAGCTGCTCTGAGGCGAGGCGTGCGAGGCGCGGCCCCGCACGCTCGAAGCCCGCTCAGCGTTGCGCGCCGGTCGCCTGGAGCACGGCGGTCACGCCGCTGAACAGGAAGCTGATCCCCAGCACATAGCCCGGCAGGGTCAGCGCGGTGAGCGGCATGCTCCAGATGATCCAGATCGCCAGCAGCACGTTGACGATGCCGAGCAGCACCAGGCTGATGCCGAAGCGCCGGAAGCGTGCGCCGATCGCGATTTCCATCACCCCGCGCGCGCTGAGCCAGATCGCGATCATCAGCGTCAGCGACAGCGCTCCGGTCAGCGGCTCGAACGCGATCCACGCGCCGATGACGAGCGAGAGGATGCCATAAAGCAAGGTGTAAGCCGAAAAATGATGCCCGCGCAGGCCGAAGCTCGCCACCACCGCAACCGCGCCGGTCGCGATCAGGAAGCAGCCTGCCAGCAACGCCGCCGTGAAGGTCGCCGTTACCGGCCAGACGAAGGCAGCGACGCCCACCGCGATGCTCAGTACCCCATAAGCCAGCAGCCAGCCGGTGCTGACGTGTCCGGTGGGGCGTGTCGAACCGAAAACCGTATCGCTCATCTCTGCCTCCAGGAAATGCCGGCCCAGCCGATCAAGATCGTTGATTTCAAGCGACATCACCGATCCCGCGGCCCTGCGCCATGCGTAACATTACGGGGTAACGCAGGTCGCCCGCGCGGGTTCACCGCTTTACGAATCGGCGCATTGGGCGCTACCAACCGGAATGGCTCATTCTGCGTTCGTACCCCTTCGGATCTTCTCTTCCTATACCATGCTCGACGGCGCGATCGAGCCCAAGGCAATTGCCAAGCGCGCGCAGGAACTGGGCTTTCCCGCCGCCGCTCTGACTGACCGCAACGGCCTGTACGCCGCGATGGCGTTTGGCGATGCCGCGCGCGCGGCGGGCGTGCAGCCGGTAATCGGCACGATGCTGGGCATCTGCCGCCCCGATATGCCGGACGGCGCGCCACCGGTCGTCGACTGGATCGCGCTCTATGCGCAGGATGAGGACGGCTATCGCAATCTGTGCATTTTGGTGTCGCGTGCGCATCTCGATCGGCCACTGGAACTCGCCCCGCATGTCGATTTCGCGGCGCTGGAGGGGCATACCGACGGCCTGCTCGCGCTCACCGCCGGGCGTGAAGGCGGCCTGGCGCGGCTGTTCGCCGAGGATCAGCCGGAGCGCGCGCTGGCGTATGCCGATCGCTTGCAGGCGCTGTTCCCCGACCGTCTCTATATCGAGCTGACCCGGCGGCTCGACGAGATCGAAGGCAAAGCCGAACCGGCGCTGCTCGATCTCGCCTACGACCGCAATCTGCCGCTGGTCGCGACCAACCCGTGCTGTTTCGCCACGCAGGATTTCAGCGAGGCGCACGATGCGTTGCTGTGCATCGCCAATTCGACCTATGTCGCCAGCGAAGACCGGCCGCGCACCTCGCCCGATGCGTGGATGAAGCCCGCCAAGGACATGCGCGAGCTGTTTTCGGACTTGCCCGAGGCGATCGCCAACACGCTGGTCGTGGCGCAGCGCTGCGGCGTCGGCGCGCCCAAGCGCAAGCCGATCCTGCCGAGCCTCGCCGGCGACCCCACCGCCGAAGCCGCCAAGCTGCGCGAGGATGCCCATGCCGGGCTCGAGCGGCGGCTCGACCGGATCGAGCAACTCGCGGTCTCTGCTCCCCTCCCACCTGTGGGAGGGGCTGGGGGAGGGGAGTTTTCTGCGGCTGGTTCAGGCCCTCCCCCAACCCCTCCCGCAAGCGGGAGGGGAGATTCGGACTGGCGCACCCCCTACCGCAAGCGGCTCGATTTCGAGCTCGACGTCATCATCCAGATGGGCTTCCCCGGCTACTTCCTGATCGTCGGTGACTTCATCAAATGGGCGAAGGATCATGACATTCCCGTGGGGCCGGGGCGTGGTTCGGGCGCGGGCTCGGTCGTCGCCTGGGCGCTGACCATCACCGATCTCGACCCGATGAAGCTCGGCCTGCTGTTCGAACGCTTCCTCAACCCGGAACGCGTGTCGATGCCCGACTTCGACATCGACTTTTGCGAAACGCGGCGTGGCGAGGTGATTCGCTACGTCCAGGAGAAATACGGCCGCAACCAGGTCGCGCAGATCATCACCTTCGGGAAATTGAAAGCGCGCGCGGTGCTGAAGGACACCGGGCGCGTGCTGCAAATGGGCTATGGCCAGATCGACCGCCTCGCCAAGCTCATCCCCAACCTTCCTGCCGACCCGTGGGACCTCAAACGCGCGATCGACGGCGTGTCGGAACTGCACAGCGAATATAAGAACGATCGCAGCGTGCGGCATTTGCTCGATCTGGCGATGAAGCTCGAAGGCCTGCCGCGCCACAGCTCGACCCACGCCGCGGGCGTGGTGATCGGCGATCGTCCCCTCGTCGATCTCGTGCCGCTCTACCGCGATCCGCGTTCGGACATGCCCGTCACACAGTTCGACATGAAATATGTCGAAGGGGCAGGGCTGGTGAAGTTCGACTTTCTCGGCCTCAAGACGCTGTCGGTGCTCAAGAAAGCGATCGACCTGCTGGCGGCGCGCGGTGTGGTGGTCGATCTCGATGCGCTCGAATGGGATGATGAGGGCGTCTATAAATTGCTGCAAAAGGGCGACACGGTTGGCGTGTTCCAGTTGGAATCCGAGGGGATGCGCCGCACGCTCTCGGCGGTCCGCCCGTCCAATTTCGGCGACATCATCGCGCTCGTCTCGCTCTATCGTCCGGGCCCGATGGACAACATCCCGATGTTCGGCAGGCGCAAGAACGGGCAGGAGGAAATCGCCTATCCGCACCCGCTGCTCGAAGGCATCCTGTCCGAAACCTACGGCATCTTCGTCTATCAGGAACAGGTGATGCAGGCCGCGCAAATCCTGGCGGGTTATTCGCTGGGACAGGCCGATTTGCTGCGCCGCGCGATGGGCAAAAAGGTGAAGGCGGAGATGGACGCGCAGCGCGCGGGCTTTGTCGAGGGCTGCAAGACGATCAACGGCATCCCCGAAGCCAAGGCGAATGAGCTGTTCGACTTGATCGACAAATTCGCGGGGTATGGATTTAACAAGTCGCACGCCGCTGCATACGCCTTGCTGTCCTATCAGACCGCGTGGCTGAAGGCGCACCACCCGCACGAATTTTTTGCGGCGTCGATGTGCTTTGACCAGGCGCAGACCGACAAATTGAGCGTGTTTATCGATGATATGCGGCGGCTGGGCGTCGCCATTCTGCCGCCCGACATCAACCGCAGCGAAGCCGAATTTTCGGTGGAGGACAGTGCCGATGGCCTGGCGGTGCGCTACGCGCTCGCCGCGCTCAAATCGGTCGGCGAGGGGGCGATGGAGAAGCTCGTCGCCGAGCGGGAGGCGGGCGGGCCGTTTGAATCGATCGATGATCTCGCACGGCGGATCGACCCGCGCATCCTCAACAAGCGGCAGTTGGAAACGCTGGCGGCGGCGGGGGCGTTCGACGCGTTGAACGACAATCGCGCCGGCATCGTCGCGTGCGCCGAAACGATCCTCGCCACCGCCGCGCGTATCCACGACCAGAAGATCAGCGGGCAAGGCGGCTTGTTCGGCACTGCCGAGGCGGCCGAACCCCCGATCAAGCTGCCGCTCTCGGCACGCTGGACGATGGCCGAGCGGATGGACCAGGAGCGCGAGGCGTTCGGCTTCTATTTCTCGGCGCATCCGGTCGACCGGCACAGCCACCTTGCCAAGCTGCACGGCGCGCGCAGTTTCGTAACGCTGGGCGAACTGAGCATCCCCGATGACGGCACGCGCGCGGGCGCGACGATGGCGGCGCTGGTCGAGGATGCGCGCTGGCGCACCTCGGCGCGCGGCAAGCGTTATTTGATGGCGACCTTGTCCGATCCGTCGGGGCAGTTCGTCGCAACCTGTTTCGATGATGCAGTGGCCGCCGATCTGGAAGAGGCCGCGCGTACCGGTGGATGTGGGTTGGTAACGGTGGAGCTTGATCGGCGTCCGGGTGAGGAGACACCGCGCGTCACGGTCAAGCGCATCCAGTCGTTCGAGTCGCTTGCTTCCAGCGCGCGCTTTTGTCTCGAATTGTCGGTTGATACGCCGGCGGCGATGCTTGCGTTGGCGGGGTTGCTGGCGGAGGCGCGCGGCGCGCGCGGTGAAGTGTGGGCAACGGTGGCGGTTTCGGCGGGCGAGAGCACGCGGGTGTTGCTCGGACGCGACTTTCTGCTCGATGGAGAGCTTGCCGCGCGGATCGAAGCCTTGCAGGATGTATCCAACGTTGTGCTGAGAACCGCGGAGGCGCGGCTGGCATTGGTGGGATAATTTCCGGGAGAGGCAGCGGGCGAAGGGCATCATTCCCTCCCGCAAACCCCTCCCGCAGGCGGTAGGGGAGTTTTTGATGCTCGGCGGAATGCAGGATTTCGAATTGCGGGTGCCGCGCTTGCTTGACCATGCCGCGCGCGAGCATGGCGGGCGCGAAATCGTCAGCTATTGGGCCGATGGGCGCGAGACGCGCACCAATTGGTCCGGCGTCGCGCGCGATGCGCGCAAGCTCGCGCAGGCGCTGGAGCGGATCGGGCTGAAACCGGGCGACCGCGTCGCCACGCTGGCGATGAATCACCACTATCATCTGATCGCCTGGTACGGAGCGATCGGCATGGGCGGGGTGATCCACACCATCAACCCGCGCCTGTTCGACGAACAACTCGTTTATATCGCCAATCACGCCGAAGACCGCGTGCTGCTGTATGACAAGCAGTTCCAGCCGCTGGTCGATCGGCTCAAGGCGCAGTGGACCAGCATCGAACGCTATGTCTGTTTCGACGATGGCGGTTTCGATGCGTTGATTGCGCGGGAAGACGGTGATTATGCCTGGCACGAGGGGCCCGAGCGCGATCCGTGCATGTTGTGTTACACCAGCGGCACCACCGGCAACCCCAAGGGCGTGCTGTACGAACATCGCTCGACCGTAATCCATGCGATGGCCGAGGTGGCGCCGTGGGTGTTCAACCTGTCGCCAAACGCCGTCGTGCTGCCGGTGGTGCCGATGTTCCATGCCGCTTCCTGGGGATTGCCGTTTGCAGGCGCGCTGGCGGGGGCGAAATTCGTTTATGCCGCAGTCAACGATCCGGCGGTGCTGTGCCGCCTGATGAACCAGGAAAAGGTCACGCATTCGGCGGGGGTGCCGACGGTGTGGCTGGCGATGTTCGGCCATATCGATGCGACTGGCGAGGTGCCGCGCTTCCTCAGCCAAGTGACGATCGGCGGATCGGCCGCGCCGCGCGCGATGATCGAGCGGATCATGGGCATGGGGGTCGAGGTCAAGCACCTGTGGGGGATGACCGAGACCTCCCCGGTCGGCACCGCCGGTTTCCCGCCGCCGCATTGGGACGAGATGAGCGCCGATGCCCAACTCGACCATGTCGGCAAGCAGGGGCAGATTCCCTTCGGCATCGAATTGCGTATCGTTGATGATGCGGGGGCGGTGCTGCCGCGCGACGGCACCAGTTCGGGTCGGTTGCAAGTGCGCGGGCCGTGGGTGGTGAAGCGTTACTTCAAGGCCACGGAGGACGCGGTCGATGCCGGCAATTGGTTCGACACCGGCGATGTCGCGGTGCTCCACAGCGATGGGACGATGCAGATCACCGATCGCGCCAAGGATGTCATCAAATCGGGCGGGGAGTGGATTTCCTCGGTCGATCTCGAAAATGCCGCGATCGGCTGCCCCGGCGTCGCGGAGGCAGCGGCGATCGGCGTCTATCACCCGAAATGGGATGAGCGCCCGCTCCTGGTCGTGGTGCGCAAGCCTGGCAGTGGCGTTACCCCGCACGAAATCCTCGCGCACCTGGCGCAGCACGTTGCGAAATGGTGGCTGCCCGATGAGATCGTGTTCGTCGATGCGCTGCCGCACACTGCGACGGGCAAGCTGCTCAAGACCGCATTGCGCGAACAGTTCAAGGACCATGTGCTCGCGGCGGCCTGAAGCTGGGGTTTCCGCTTCTTTCGGTTTGGGCTGAGCTTGTCGAAGCCCCGCTCGCCCCACGCGCGTCCCGCACTTTGAGAGGTGCCCTTCGACAAGCTCAGGGCGAACGGGGATTCGCGGCAATACTCCCGCGTTAGCGCGTCACCAGCACCACCTTGTCGCGCGCGGTGGCACCGCGCACCAGTGTGAGCGCGGAGCGCGGGCACCCGAGTGCCTTGGCGAGCAAGGCGAGCACCGCGTCATTGGCCTTGCCATCCTCGGGCGTCACCGTGGTCCGCACGTTGAGCACGGCAGGTGCTCCATCGGCAGGCAGGCGGATGTCGTTCGCGCCCGCATTGGGGGTCGCGCGGATCGTCAAATGCCCCTGTGCGTCGATCAATCGTTCGAGTTCCTCGCGCGGGGGCAGGGCGTTCTTGATGCGGCTCATGCCGACCGCGATAGCAAAACCTTTGTTCGAGTCCGAGTCTCACCGGGACGTGGCAATTTCGAGCAAGATCCTTCAGCCGAACAAATCGCCCTGCGGCCCCGCCGGGGGCCGGAACAGGTCGGTGCGCAGCACGATCCGTTCCTGGTTCATGCCGTGCTTGCGGCAGGCGATGAGGAAGCGCGTGCGCAACAGGTCCGCCCACGGGCCGCTGCCGCGCATCCGCGAGAAGAAGCCAGGGTCGTTTTCGCGGCCCTGACGGATCGAGGCGATCGTCGCCATCACCTTGCTCGCGCGGTCGGGGAAATGCGTGTCGAGCCATGCTTTGAACAACGGGGCGACCTCCCACGGCAACCGCACCGGAATGAACGAGACCGAGCGCGCGCCGGCTTGCGCCGCCTGCTCGACCAAGTGCTCGATTTCGTGATCGGTGATCGCAGGGATGACGGGAGCGATCGAAACATGCGTTGGGATGCCCGCCGCGACCAGCGCGCGCACCGCGGCCAATCTGCGCGCCGGCGTTGGCGCGCGCGGCTCCACCGTCATCGCGATCCTGGGGTCAAGCGAGGTGACCGAAATCGCCACCGCCACCAGCCCCTTTGCCGCCATGAGGCCAAGCAGATCGATGTCGCGCACAACGCGGTCGGATTTGGTGGTGATGGTCAACGGGTGGCTGGTTTCGGCCAGCACTTCGATACAGCCGCGCGTGACGCGCCATTCGGTTTCGATCGGCTGATAAGGATCGGTATTGGTGCCGAACGCGATCGGCTGCGCAACATAACCGCGCTTGGCCAGTTCGGTGCGCAGCAGGGCGGGGGCGTCGGGCTTGGCGAACAGCCTGCTCTCGAAATCGAGGCCGGGGGACAGGTCGTGGAACGCGTGGGTCGGTCGCGCGAAGCAATAGATGCAGCCATGCTCACAGCCGCGATAGGGGTTGATCGAGCGATCGAACGGCACGTCGGGCGAGCTGTTGCGGCTGATGATTGTGCGCGGGCGTTCGACTGTCACCGTGGTGCGCAGGCGCGGCGGAGCGCCGTCGAGCGCGTCGCGGTCATCCAGCCAGTCGCCATCTGCTTCCCGTTCGGGCAAGTTGAAGCGGCGGCTTTCGCGATTGAGCGTTGCGCCGCGCTGGGGGCGGTTTTGGGCCATTGACAAATGGTAGCAGCCAGATAAGAACGTAACAAGAACATTTGAGAGCTTTGCGATGGCGCGTCTGAACTATCTCGAACTGCCGGTTGGTGACCTTGCTGCGGCCAAGGCGTTTTACGCGGCCGCCTTCGGGTGGGATTTCACCGATTTCGGGCCGAGCTATGCGTCCACCATGAGTGGTGACACCGACATCGGTTTGCAGGGCAATCTGGCGGAACAGACCGCCGCCGCGCTGCCGGTGATCGAGATCGCGGATCTGGAGGCGGCGGAAGCGGCGGTGCTTGCGGCTGGGGGCGAGATCACGCTCGCGATTTTTGCGTTTCCCGGCGGGCGGCGGTTTCATTTTCGCGATGTGGCGGGGCATGAATTGGCGGTGATGCAGGGCGCATGATTGGCTTGCCGTCCCGGCAATGGTGCCGATGGTAGCGCACGCGACCGAGGACAACGAGCGCTTGCTCGATCTACGCCAGCCGGCGGTGGTGATGACGCGGCTGCAAGCGGACGCCTGATCGCGACGTCTATTTGCGAGCGTCGAGATAAGCGCGAGCCTCGTGCGCGGTTTCGCAATTTTGGTGTTGAATGTCGCACGACCGCTCAAGCGCCTCAACCACCTTGCGCTGCTCGTCCAGGACATACGGGTCAGCGATGACCGTAGGCGAAAAGACGTTGCGGACGCGCGGTGTCGTGGATGCGCGATCGATGCCGGGTGCCGTTTTTTTGCGGCGGCTCGGCGGCCGTCTGCCGTCGTCCCAGAAGAATGCCCGCATAGAAGACAATCACGCCACCAAGAACGACTATGCCAGCTATGATCCAGCGACGGCCCGTACGTGGAACCTGCTGGTCCATTAGCGCTCGCGCAAACGCGGCATCAGCTCGACGAAATTGCAGGGGCGGTGGCGGCTGTCGAGCTGGCTTGCCAATATGCCGTCCCACCCATCCTTCACGGCACCAGTCGAGCCGGGCAGTGCGAAGATGTAGGTGCCGCGCGTCACGCAGGCGCAGGCGCGCGATTGCACCGTCGAAGTGCCGATCGTCTGAAAACTGAGCCAGCGGAACAGTTCGCCGAAACCAGGGATCATCTTGTCGGCGACGCGCTCGATCGCTTCGGGCGTTACGTCGCGTCCGGTAACGCCGGTGCCGCCGGTGGTGATGATGCAATCGACCTGATCGTCATCGATCCAGCGATGCAGCGTGGCGACAATCAGATCGGCATCGTCGCGCACGATCTCGCGCGCGGCGAGGATGTGCCCCGCACCCTCCAGCCGCGCGACGAGCGTGTCGCCCGAGCGATCCTCAGCCAGGCCGCGCGTGTCGGAAACGGTGAGGATGGCGATGCGGACGGGCTGGAACGTCAGGCTTTCGTCAATCGGCACGGGTGATCGTTTGTCCTGTAGTGCGGGTCGCCGTGGTGCTCGCCATCGTACGGCCAGAGGAAGCGCTCGACGTGAGCCGAACCGCTGCGGCCCCCGGCAGACCGGGGAAGCGCGGCCACAGGCCCTGCGACAGGGCAGCACGGCTGACCGAGGCGGTCTTGCCGGTCTGCGCCTCATAGACCCAATAATTACGCAGCACCGTGGTGACGTAGCCGCGCGTCTCCCAGAATGGGATCGATTCGATGTAGAGCAACGGATCACCACCGTCGCGCGCTTGCGCGTTCCACGCCTCGACCGGGCCGGGGCCGGCATTGTAGGCCGCGATCACCTTGGGCAGCAGGCCGTCTGTGCAATGTTGATCGCGCAATTGCTCGAGATAGCTTTGTCCAACCTCGAAATTGGTGCCGGGTCGCGACAGCGCGCTGCGGTCGAACGTGCGGCCTTGTTTGCGAGCGATGTCGGTCGCGGCACCGGGGCGGACCTGCATCAGGCCATAAGCCCCCGCCGGGCTGACGACATCGGTGCGGAAGCGCGATTCCTGCAGCGTATGGGCAAAGACCAGTGCCTTGTCGACGCGCCAGCCGCCATCGGGGGCCCAATTGGGTGCGGGGAAGCGCGCTTCGACCGGTGGCATCGCGCCGACCGGGCCGTTGTGCGACAGCCATACCAGCGTGGCGGGCAGGTCGAGCGCGGTGGTGAGGCGGACCAGGGCGGGATATTCGGCGGGGTCGCCGATCCGCGCCTGTTGCCGGATCACGCTGTCGGCAAGGGTGTTCTCGCCGATCTCGACCAGAGCCGCCGCCACGCGCACATTCGGGCGGCGACCGAGCGTCTGCCAATCGCTCGCGACCACCGCCGCCATCGGGTGTGGTGCGGTTTCGCGGATGCCGAGCGTCTGACGTGCGAGCAGGCCGTAAAAGGTCTCACGGTATTGCGCGGCGTTTTTCAGCCGGTTTTCAACCCGATCGGGACGTGCGCACTGCATGTCGGCGCGCGCTGCCCAATAGAGCGCCGCCGCGCGCAGGTCGACATCGCTGGCGCGGGCGGCAACGCCCTCGAACAGCGTGCCAGCGGTGGCGCAATCATGCTGCCGCCACGCCGCCAGCGCACCGACCCACTGGCCCTCGACCGCGAAATCGCCATATCCGGCGGCGGCCTTCTGCGCCATCGCGCGGGCATTGGTGTCGTCACCCGCGAGGAAATACATCCACGCGATCTTGCGCTGCCACTCGGTCTGCAGATCCGAGGAAAGCCCCGGCGTCGCCTCGAGCAGGGCCTGCGCGTCCGCACCGCGATCTTCCTTGATGAGCGGCTGCATCTTCAGCGCGAGTTCGACCGCGAGCAAATCGCCCTTGCCGAAGCTTTTCGCGCGCTTGCGGGCCGGCGCGCCATCGATCCAGGTGAGCGCGCGGGCTTCGGGCAGCGGCGGCAGCCCGACGCCACCGCGCGACGCGGCCATCGTCAGGATTTGTTTGGCTTGCGGCAGTTCGGGTGCGCTGGCGAGCAGCTTCATCAGCGGATCGAGATCGGCCTTGGGCGAACCCTTGGCGGTCAGCAATTCCGCCTGTGCGATCGCATGGAGCGGGCCGGGTTTGAGGGCGGCGAGCTGAAGCTGCGCGTCTTGCCATCGCTGGCTGCGAATGCTGGCGAAGACCGCGCGATAGCCCTCGCGCTGTTCGACATCGATCTGCATGGGAATAACGCCGCGCGGGGTCGCGGTTTCGATCGACGCGGGCGGCTCCCCCGCCGCGTGCGCTACACCGGGAAGGGTGAGCGCCAAGGTGGCGATGACGGCCAGTCTAGCGCTCATGCGCCCAATCCTGCGATCAGCATCTGCAAGTCCTTCCACGCGCGCGCCTTTTCGGCGGGCCGTTCCAGCAAGAGTCGCGGATGGAAACTGGCCACCACATCAACCGTGGTCGCACCCATGCCACTTTCGAGGTTAATCGCCTGCAAACTACCGCGCGCACGGGCGACGTCCATCCCGGTAAATCCACGACTGGGCGCATTCCCTAACAGAAGCACCCGTTTCGGGGCGACCAGCGCGACATGATGGCGCGCGATTTCGACCAGCCGCGCCTCGATTTCGGGCGCGATTCGGCCCGCCATCGGGCGCACCGAGCACATCGGCGCCAGATAGACCGAGTCGCGATTCCGCCCGATTGCGGCCAGCATCCGGTCGAACAACCGCCCGACCGTGCCGCTCAGCAACATACCGGTATCGCTATCTTCGCGATCGGGCACATCGACCAAAATCATGATGTCGGCGGCAGGATTGCCCGATGCCGCGATCGGATCGCCGCGCCACGCTGCCTCCGGCGCATCGGGACCATTGCGCCACGCGATGAAGGCATCGAGCGTCGTCGGCAGCGGTACGACGACGGGTGCCGCTACGGCGCGCGGGGCTGCGCGCAGTGGCTGCGTTGCGACGGGGGCGGGCGGGGCGGCGGTCCAGTCGTGCGCTTCCTCGTCGACCAGCGTGTCGATGCCGACGTCGCGCCACCATTCGAGCGCGCTCGCTGCGGCCAATCGCCAATCGATATTCTGGTCAGCCCCCATGCGTTCCTTTAGACTCCCATGTTGACGCGAAGGTCAATTCGCTGGCACGCGGAGATGGACAGGACGTGCCGCACGCGCGACGAGAATGCGCAGACGGTGTCCGCGATGGAGACGATACGTGAGCAGCCAAGAAACTGGGGCCGAAAACCACCGCGAATCCATGCCCTATGACGTCGTAATCGTCGGGGCTGGCCCTGCCGGCCTGTCGGCGGCGATCCGGCTGAAACAGGTCGCGGCCGAAAAGGGTGCGGACCTGTCGGTCTGCATCCTCGAAAAAGGGTCCGAAGTCGGGGCGCATATCCTGTCGGGCGCGGTGATCGATCCGCGTTCGCTCGATGAGCTGATCCCCGATTGGCGCGAAAAGGGCTGCCCGCTCGCCGAAGTGCCCGTCACCGACAACCAGCATTGGATGCTGTCCAGGACGGGCAAGGTTTCGGTGCCACATTTCCTCACGCCGCCCTTCATGCACAATAAGGGCACCTATACCGGCAGCCTCGGCAATCTGTGCCGCTGGCTGGCGACCCAGGCCGAGGAACTGGGCGTCGAGATTTTCCCGGGCTTTGCCGCCGCCGAAATCCTGTACAATGATGACGGCTCGGTAAAGGGCGTCGCCACCGGTGACATGGGCGTGGCGCGCGACGGCACGCACAAGCCCGATTATACGCCGGGCCTCGAAATCCACGCCAAATACACCTTCTTCGGGGAAGGTGTGCGCGGCCATCTGTCCAAGCAGATCATCCGCACCTTCGATCTGGCAAAGGACAGCCAGCCGCAGGTTTACGGCATCGGCATCAAGGAATTGTGGGACATCGCGCCCGAGAACCATGTGCCCGGCCGCGTGATCCACACACAAGGCTGGCCGCTCAACGAGACCGAGGGCTCGAATGGCGGCGGTTTCCTGTATCATCAGGCCAACGGGCAGGTCGCGCTCGGTTTCGTGACGTGGCTCAGCTATTCCAACCCCTATCTCTCGCCCTTCCACGAAATGCAGCGCTGGAAGACGCATCCCGAGATCGCCAAGATCCTCAAGGGCGCCAAGCGTGTGTCCTACGGCGCGCGCGCGATCAGCGATGGCGGGTTGCAGTCGATCCCCAAGCTGGTCTTCCCCGGCGGCGCGCTGATCGGCTGTTCGGCGGGCTTCCTCAACGTGCCGCGCATCAAGGGCACGCACACCGCGATGAAGAGCGGCATGATGGCGGCGGAAGCTGCGGTCGATGCGATCCTGTCGCAGCGCCAGCACGATGAGCTGGCGGCATATCCGGAGGCGTTCGAGGCGAGTTGGGTCAAGAAGGAGCTGTCGATCGTCCGCAACGTCGTGCCGCTGGTCGAAAAGTTCGGCGAGCTGATTGGCTCGGCGCTGGCGAACGTGACGATGTGGGCCGAATATATCGGCCTCAAGATGCCCTTCACGATGAAGCACCACCGCAACAATGAAAGCCTGTGGCGCAAGGATCAGGTGAGGCCGATCGCCTATCCCAAGCCCGATGGCGTGCTGACCTTCGATCGCCTGTCCTCGGTGTTCATCTCGAACACCAATCATGAGGAGGATCAGCCCGTCCATCTGACGCTGAAGGACCCGAACATCCCGGTCGCATACGACCTGCCAATGTATGACGAACCGGCGCAGCGTTATTGCCCGGCGGGTGTGTATGAAATCGTCGGGCAGGAAGAGGGCAACCCGAAGTTTGTCATCAACGCGCAGAATTGCGTCCACTGCAAGACCTGCGACATCAAGGACCCGACGCAGAACATCAACTGGGTGGTGCCGGAGGGCGGCGGGGGCCCGAATTATCCGAATATGTAACGTGTCCTTCCGGTGAACTCCTCTTCCCCGGCAAAGGCCGGGATCGTTCTCCTGCGTAAGCAGGAGTCCAGAGGCGCAAGCGCTGTGCCCGGCAATTCTGGGCTCCTGCCTTCGCAGGAGAGCATCGCTGTTTTCAATCGGTGCGATCTTGTTTTAGGGGCTGCCGCCGATGATCACCGAAAACGCCCCCGCCAAGATCAACCTCGCGCTGCACGTCCGCGCGCGCCGCGCCGATGGCTATCATGAGCTGGAAACGCTGTTCGCCTTTGTCGCCGATGGCGACACCGTCTCGCTGGAGCCGGGCCCGCTGTCGCTGACCATCACGGGTCCGTTTGCGGACGGGCTGACGGGCGAGGGCGACAATCTCGTCACCCGCGCCGCGCGCGCCTTTGCCGATCGCTTTGGCGTGGCGGTGGGGGGCGTGTTTACGCTCGACAAGCATTTGCCGGTCGCCTCGGGCATTGGCGGCGGCTCTGCCGATGCGGCGGCGGCACTGCGTGCGCTGGCGCGGCTGCACGACGTCGCGACCGACGATCCGCGCCTGTTCGAGATTGCGGCCGCGCTTGGCTCGGACGTACCCGCTTGCCTGCTCGGGCGCACCGCAATGGGGCAGGGGCGCGGCGAGCGGCTGGAAGCGCTGGCAGGGCTGGCAGACATGCCGGCATTGCTGGTGAACCCCGGCGTAGCGGTTTCCACCGCCGCGGTGTTCAAGGCCTGGGACGGTGTTGATCGCGGTGCGATGCCGAGCGGCGCGGTGCTGGCGATGGCACTGGAAGGTCGCAATGACCTGGAGGCACCGGCGCGCGCACTCGCGCCCGAAATCGATGCAGTGCTGGACGCGCTTGGCGAGGGCAATCCAGTGCTGGCGCGGATGTCGGGATCGGGCGCGACCTGCTTTGCCCTCTATGCGGATGAGGTGGAGCGCGCCGCCGCCGCGACGCGCATTCGTGCCGCCCAGCCGGGGTGGTGGTGTCTCGAAACGCGACTCGTATGACAGGAATCCGCTCCATTTCGGGACAGGCGACGCGGCGCATTGTGCCGCAACGGCGGAAATGCGCGGTTGGCACTGGCCTTGCTGTGGTCAGATCGAACGGGTCCGCCGCCCCCAGCGGAGCGCCCGTTGATGGTCCACGGTCCCCCCGCGCGCCATCCATGCAGCGGGACGGCGCGGGCAACCGCGCCGTCCCCATGCGGGCATGACGCTCCCTCGCCTTGTTGGCGGTACGCCGGGCGGTATCCTGCTGATCTGCGATCACGCTTCCAACGCGATTCCGGCGGGGATCGATCTTGGCATCCCTTCAACCCTTCTCGACAAGCATATCGCAATCGACCTTGGCAGCGCGGCGGTGACCGAGGCATTGGCGGGCACGCTGGCGGCGCCGGCATTCCTCGCCACGGTGTCGCGGCTGGTGATTGACCTCAATCGCCCGGTTGATTCGCCGGGGTTGATCCCGGCGACAAGCGACGGGCACGCCATTCCCGGCAACCTCACCGCCGACCGGGGGGAGCGCATCGCCCGCTTCCACGCCCCCTATCATCGCGCGCTGGCTTCCACGATTGCCGCGCATCGCCCGATATTGCTGGCGGCGATCCACAGCTTCACGCCACAGCTCGAAAGCGTCGGCGGGCCGGAGCGTCCTTGGGAAATCGGCATCCTGTCCAATCGCGATCGCCGTGCAGCCGAGATTGCGCTGCCGCTTCTGGAGAAGCAGGGGCTCGTTACCGGCGACAACGAACCCTATTCGGGTCGCCTGCTCAATGCGACGCTCAACCGGCATGGCGAGGGCACCGGGATAGCCAGTCTCTCGATCGAAATCCGCAACGATTTGATCGCGGACGCGCAGGCTGTCGCGCGCTGGACCGCGATTCTCGGACCAATTTTAAGCGAAATACGTAACAGACTTGCGTCGAATCGCATTTTTACGACATAGGCTTTCGTCATGACCCGTACCTTCGACAAATCCAAGCTCCCCAGCCGTCACGTTTCGGTTGGGCCGGAACGCTCCCCCCACCGCAGTTATTATTACGCGATGGGCATATCCGAGGCGGACATCGCAAAGCCGTTCGTCGCGCTTGCGTCGGCTGGCAACAATTCCGCGCCGTGCAACACCACGCTCGACGATCAGGCCGATGCCGCGCAGGCGGGCGTCATCACCGGCGGCGGGATGCCGCGCCGGTTCAACACCATCACCGTTACCGATGGCATCGCGATGGGCCATCAGGGGATGAAATCCTCGCTCATCAGCCGCGAAGTGATTGCCGACTCGGTCGAACTCAGCGTGCGCGGCCATTGCTATGACGCGTTGGTCGGCTTTGCCGGGTGCGACAAATCGCTGCCGGGCATGATGATGGCGATGCTGCGGCTGAACGTGCCGAGCATCTTCGTTTATGGCGGGTCGATCCTGCCGGGCCGGTTCCACAATCGCGACGTCACCGTCGTCGATGTGTTCGAGGCGGTTGGGCAATATGCGGCGGGGGGGTGCCCGTTGCAGGAGCTGATCGAGCTCGAAAAGGTCGCGTGCCCCGGTCACGGTGCGTGCGGTGGCCAGTTCACCGCCAATACGATGGCGTGCGTGGGTGAAGCGATCGGTCTGTCGCTGCCCAATTCTAACATGATGCCAGCCCCCTATCGTGGCCGCGAGGAAATCGCGATTGCGGCGGGTGAACAGGTGATGGAGCTGATCGCCCGCAACATCCGCCCGCGCGACATCTGCACGCGCGAGGCCTTTATCAACGCCGCCCGTGTCGTTGCGGCAACGGGCGGATCGACCAACGCCGCGCTGCATTTGCCGGCGATGGCCAATGAAGCGGGCATCGCCTTCGATTTGTTCGATGTGGCAGAGGCTTTTAAATCAACGCCTTATATTGCCGATCTCAAGCCCGGCGGGAAATACGTCGCCAAGGACATGTATGAGGCGGGCGGCGTCTACATGCTGATGAAGACGATGCTCGAAGGCGGTTTCCTCGACGGCAATTGCCTGACCGTGACGGGCAAGACGCTCGGCGAGAACATCGATCAGGTCACCTGGAACCCCGACCAGAAGGTCATTTACGACGTCAAGGCACCGCTGTCGGCGACAGGCGGCGTGGTCGGCTTGCGCGGCACGCTCGCGCCCGATGGCGCGATCGTGAAGGTCGCGGGGATGCACCGCTTGCAGTTCACCGGCCCGGCGCGCGTGTTCGATTGTGAAGAGGATTGTTTTGCGGCGGTCGAGGCGCGCCAGATTAACGAGGGTGAAGTCATCATCATCCGCTATGAAGGCCCCAAGGGCGGCCCCGGTATGCGCGAGATGCTGTCGACCACCGCCGCGCTTTACGGTCTTGGGCTGGGTGAAAAGGTCGCGTTGATCACCGATGGTCGCTTCTCGGGCGGTACGCGCGGCTTCTGCATCGGCCATGTCGGGCCGGAAGCCGCCGAGGGCGGGCCGATCGGGCTGGTCGAGGATGGCGATATCATCCGCATCGACGCTGAAGCGGGTACGATCGACCTTGACGTGCCCCCCGAAACGCTGGCGGCGCGCAAGGCGGCGTGGGTGCCGCGCGTCAATGATTACCAGGCGGGCGCGCTGTGGCGCTATTCCCAGACGGTCGGGCCTGCCTATAAGGGCGCGGTTACGCACCCGGGAGCCAGCGCCGAAACTCATGTCTACGCGGATATCTAGTCTACTTTTGCTGGCCTTTTCGCTCGCCGCGTGCGGGGAGCAACGTACCGACCACGCCACACTCGCCAAAGTCGAGGCGGAACAACGCCGGGCGCGCGACGATAGGGGGAATATCGTCTGCGCGCAGCGTGGTTCGGCCGATTTCGCGAGGGTCTGCACGGTTGATCGGAGCGAGACCGATGCCGGGCTGGTGCTGACCGTGCGCCACCCCGACGGGGCGTTCCACCGTCTTTTGGTGACCAAGGACGGGCGCGGCGTCATCGCTGCGGACGGTGCGGAGACGGCAGTGGTGACGATCATTGCCAATGGCGAGATCGAGGTTGCGCTAGGCGGGGACCACTATCGCTTGCCCGCCACGGTCAAGGGCAAGACCGCGAGCGCCTCATGATCCCGATCGACGGTCAGCCGATTCTGACCGCAGCCGAGATGCGCGCGGCCGAACAGCGCGCGATCGATGCGGGAACCAGCGTCACCGCGTTGATGGAGCGCGCCGGGGCGGGTGTGGCCGAGGCGGTGCGGCGGCTCGCGGGCGCAGCACCGGTGCTGGTGCTGTGCGGCCCCGGCAATAATGGCGGCGACGGCTATGTCGCGGCGCGGATTTTGCGCGCGAACGGCGTCGCGGTGCGCGTGGCGGCGACGGGCGCTCCGATGAGCGAGGCCGCCATTCAGGCACGCAGCGGCTGGGATGGGGACGTTGAAGCGCTTGGCGATGCCGCGCCTGCGCCGGTTGTGCTGGATGCCATTTTCGGGACGGGGCTGTCGCGGCGGGTCGACGATGCCATTGCAGCATCGCTGGCTGCGCTGGTGCAGGCGGCGCGGCTTTCGATCACGGTCGATGTGCCGACCGGCCTTGCCACCGA
Source organism: Sphingomonas sp. (assembly GCF_041661885.1). Taxonomy (GTDB): domain Bacteria; phylum Pseudomonadota; class Alphaproteobacteria; order Sphingomonadales; family Sphingomonadaceae; genus Sphingomonas. The sequence continues at coordinate 550,980 of NZ_JBAZTL010000001.1, forward strand.
CACGGGCGAGGCGCTGATCGATACTGTCAGCCGCTTCGATATCACGCTCGCACTGGGTGCGTCGAAACCCGTGCATGTGCTTGCCGCGTCTGCCGAACTTTGCGGAACGGTGCGGTTGGTGGAGATCGGCCTGGATACGCGCAGCGCCGCGCGCGCGACGGTGATCGATCGCCCCACGCTGCGAGCGCCCGGAATCGATAGCACCAAATATACGCGCGGCATGGTGGCGGTGGTGGGCGGGATCATGCCCGGAGCCGCCGCGCTCGCTTCGGAGGCGGCGATGCGGGCCGGGGCGGGCTATGTGCTGTTGCTGTCGGACACGCTGCCGGCCAACACGCCGTACGCGCTGGTGCGTCGGGTGTGGTCGGCGGACGCGCTTGCGGACGCGCGCATCGGTGCCATTCTGATCGGCCCCGGTCTCGGGCGCGACGATGCGGCGCGATCCAAGCTTGCGTGCGCGCTGGCGAGCGATCGTCCGTTGGTGATCGATGGCGATGCACTGCATTTGCTCGATGGCCGGACCTTCCATGACCGGAAAGCGCCGACGATCCTGACCCCGCATGGCGGCGAGTTCGTTGCGGCGTTCGGCGCATGGGGCGGCAGCAAGATCGAGGCGGCGCGCGCTGCCGCAGCGTCATCGGGCGCGGTGGTGGTGTTCAAGGGGGCCGACACGGTCATCGCGGACCCTGATGGCAGCGTGGTGGTGGCACCCGGCGGCTCGTCCTGGCTCTCCACCGCCGGTACTGGCGATGTGCTGGCCGGGGCGGTGGCGGCGATGGCGGCAAGCGATTCGCCGCTGGCGACGCGCGCGCGCGCTGCGGCAGCGGTGTGGATGCACGGCGCGGCGGCGCGGCGCTTGGGCGGCGCGTTTCTGGCGGACGATTTGGCGCATGAAATTTCGAGAGTAAGGGCTGCGTTGTGAGCGATGTGATTGTTCGGGTTGCCGCGCGGGGCGACGGCGTGACCGCCGATGGTCGCCACGCCGCCTTTGCCGCGCCGGGGGACACGCTGACGCCCGACAATCTCGTGATTCCGGGGCCGCACCACCAGACGCCGCCATGCCGGCATTTCCCGCTGTGCGGCGGGTGTCAGCTCCAGCATCTCGACGATGCCAGCTATGCCGATTTCCTCACCGATCGCATAGCGGGCGCGCTGGCCGCGCAGGGGCTGACGGCACCGATCCGGTCGCCCTTGCTGTCGTCGATGCAGACGCGGCGGCGCGCGGCGCTCCATGCCGAGGTCAAGGGCGGGGCGGTCCGGCTGGGGTTCAGCGAGCCTGCCAGCCATGCGATCGTCGATGTGCAGGAATGCTTGGTCCTGACGCCGTCCTTGTTCGCCATACTGGCACCTTTACGCAAACTGCTCGCGCGCGCGCTGAAAGGGCGGGCGCGGCTGCATCTGACCGAGGTCGATCAGGGCATCGATCTGCTGATCGAGGGCAAGCTGGCCGAGGGGCTGGCGATTGCCGAGGGGATCACGGCGTTTTGCGGTGCGCACGGCATCGCACGTTTCGCCGTCGATGACGGGATCGGCCCCGAAACGCGTTGGGAGCCTGAGCCGGTGACGATCACGCTTAGTGGCGTGGCGGTGCCGTTTCCTTCGGGCAGCTTCCTGCAAGCGACGCGCGAGGGCGAGGCGAGCCTGGTTGCCGCGGTGCGCGAGGCGGTTGGCGCGGTGCGCGTGAGCGCGGATCTGTTCGCCGGGCTGGGCACGCTGGCGCTGTCGCTGCCCGGCAAGGTGTATGCCGCCGAGGCCGGGCGCGATGCGATCTTCGCGTTGAAGGCGGGCGCGGCGCAGGCGGGCCGGGCGGTGTTCGCCGAGCATCGCGACCTGTTCCGGCGTCCGCTGACGAGTGCGGAATGCGACCGGTTCGAGGCGATCGTGCTCGATCCGCCGCGGGCGGGCGCGCGCGAACAGGTGACGCAACTGGCGGCATCAAAGGTGCCGGTGATCGCCTATGTTTCGTGCAATCCCAGCAGCTTTGCACGCGATGCGGAGATTTTGTGCAAAAGCGGCTATACGCTCGACTGGGTGCAGCCAGTGGGGCAGTTCCGCTGGTCGACCCACGCCGAATTGGCCGCGCGCTTCAGCCGATAGCCATCAAGGATAATCGGCCCGCAGGAAGTACAGGCCGTCGGGCGGAGCGTTGAAGCCCAATGCGGTGCGGTCGCGGGCTTCGAGCGCGGTGGTCATGTCGTCGGGGTTCCATTTGCCCTCGCCGACCAATGCCAGGCAGCCGACCATCGAGCGCACCTGATGATGCAGGAACGAGCGCGCCGAGGCGAACACGCTGATCCGCTCCCCCTGTGCCACTACATCAAGCCGGTCGAGCGTGCGCAGCGGGCTGTCGGCCTGGCAATGCGCCGAGCGGAAGGTGGTGAAATCGTGCCGCCCGACCAGCCGCGCGGCGCCTTCCGCCATCGCTACTACATTCAGTGGCGCGGGGATACGCCATGCCAGCCCACGCTCGACCGTCAGCGGGGCGCGGCGGGTGACGATGCGGAACTCATAATGCCGCGCGATGCACGAGAAGCGTGCGTGCCAGTCATCGGGCACGATCTCGCAGTCGAGGATCGCGATCGGGTCTGGCCGCAGCTTGGCGTTGAGCGCCTCCATCAGCCGGAACGGGGTGAAGGTCCGCGTCAGGTCGAGATGCGCGCGCATACCGAGGCCGTGAACGCCGGCATCGGTGCGACCGGCGGCATGGACGGTGACCTCCTCGCCGGTGATTGCGCGGCCGGCGCGTTCGATCGCGGCTTGCACGCTTGGCCCGTGGTGCTGGCGTTGCCAGCCCATATAGGGGCGTCCGTCGAACTCGACCGTCAGCGCGAACCGCGTCAAAGCTGCGTGCCCGTGGGGATGGGAAAGCCGCGCAGCAGGTCCGTGGTGGTCATGACGCCACGCCCGGCGCGTTGCAGCAAGGTCGGGCGGATCGCGCCGCTGCCGCAGGCGATGGTGAGCAGCGTGTCGAGCACTTCTCCCGCTTGCTGGTGGGGAGAGGGCCGGGGAGATGGGCTGCGCGCATCGTCGGCGTTCTGCAGGACTGCCCCTCTCCCGACCTCGCTACGCGCGGCCACCCTCTCCCCGCTTGCGGGGAGAGGGAGAAGGTCTGCCGCCAGCACTTTGATGCGCTCGCCCTGAACTTCGAAGAACGCGCCGGGCACCGGGTTGAAGGCGCGAATGTGACGCTCGACCGCGTCCGCCGATTGCGTCCAGTCGATCCGCGCCTCGGCCTTGTCGATCTTGGTGGCATAGGTCACGCCGTCTTCGGGCTGCATCTCGGGCGGATAGGCGTCGAAGTCGCCCAGCACCTGCACCATCAGGCGTGCGCCCATCGCGCTCAGTTCGTCGGTCAGCGCGCCCGCCGTCTTGCCGTCGATCGCGGTGGTGCCGCGCAGCAGCACCGGTCCGGTGTCGAGCCCGGCTTCCATCTGCATGATGCACACGCCCGTTTCGTCGTCGCCCGCGAGGATTGCGCGCTGGATCGGTGCCGCGCCACGCCAGCGCGGCAGTAGCGAGGCGTGGACGTTGAGACACCCCCGCGCAGGCGCGCCGAGCACCGTGCGCGGCAGGATCAGCCCATAAGCGGCGACCACCGCGACATCGGCCCCAAAGGCAGCGAACTCAGCCTGTGCCTCGGCATCGCGCAGCGTGACGGGGGTGCGCACGGCAATGCCCAAGGCCTCGGCGCGGGCCTGGACGGGGGAGGGGGTAAGCGCCTTGCCCCGCCCGGCGCGGCGCGGCGGTTGGCTGTACGACGCCACGACTTCATGCCCGGCATCGACCAAGGCTTGCAGCACCGGCACCGAGAAGTCCGGGGTTCCCATAAATATGATCCGCATGGCGACATGCTCTGGCCGCTTGCGCTGGCGCAACGCAACCCCCTATCTGTTTCCTATGGCCTCTCCCGAAATCGAAGCGTTGACACAGGCTCTCGCCAAATTGCCGGGGCTGGGGCCGCGCTCCGCGCGGCGCGCGGTGCTGCATTTGCTGAAGAAGCGTGAGGCGGCGCTGGGGCCGTTGCTGAGTGCGTTGATGGCGGTTGAGGAACGGCTCTCAACCTGTTCGATGTGCGGCAATATCGATACCACCAATCCGTGCGGCGTGTGCGTCGATCCGCGCCGCGATGCGCGCGCGCTGTGCGTGGTGGAGGAGGTTGCCGATCTGTGGGCGCTCGATCGGTCGCGGCTGTTTCCGGGGCGGTTCCATGTGCTGGGCGGGCGGCTGTCGGCGCTGGAGGGCGTGCGGCCCGAGGATCTGGCGATCGATTCGCTGGTGCGCCGCATCGCCGAAGGCGGGATCGACGAGGTCGTGCTGGCGATGAACGCGACGCTGGAGGGGCAGACCACGGCACATTACATTATCGAGCGGATCGAGCGGTTTCCGGTGCGCATCACCCAATTGGCGCACGGCCTGCCGGTGGGCGGCGAACTCGATTATCTCGACGAGGGCACGCTGGCTCAGGCATTGCGTGCGCGGCGACCGGTTGGGTGATTTAAGAAGAAAGATGGTTCGCGCAGAGGCGCAGAGGACGCAGGGATAGCGTTCTCCGCGTCCTCTGCGCCTCTGCGCGAACCACTCTTTCTTTTTCTTGAGCGCTGCCGCGCGGAGAAGAACGAAACTTGACGGACGCCTGTTGCTTTCCTAGCTCGCCTGAATGGCTGTCCTAGAAATCCTTGAAGTTCCGCATCCCGGTCTCCGCGCCGTCGCCAAGCCCGTCGAAACGGTGGACGATGGCGTGCGCAAGATCGTGTCCGACATGTTCGATACGATGTACGCCGCGCGCGGCATCGGCCTTGCCGCGACGCAGGTCGCGATCGAGCAGCGCATCGTCGTGATCGACCTGCAGGAGCCCGAAAGCGACGCGGAAGACGCCAAGCCGGTGCGCAAGCCGCTGGTTTATATCAACCCGGAATTGCTTTCGCTCAGCGAGGAAACGTCCTTCTATAACGAAGGCTGCCTGTCGATCCCCGAGCAATATGCCGAGGTGGAACGCCCGACGCGCTGCCGCGCGACCTGGCTCGACGAGCAGGGCGAGCGGCACGAGGCCGATTTCGACGGTTTGCTGGCGACGGCGTTGCAGCATGAGATCGACCATTTGAACGGCGTGCTGTTCATCGACCATATCTCCAAGCTCAAGCGCGACATGCTGCTCAAGAAACTGGCAAAACAGCGCAAGTCGGCGTGACCTCTTCTCCCTCTCCCCTGAAGGGGAGAGGGAGCGGTTAAAACAACCCCTCAATCTCACCCCCGGCTCCAAACCGGATACCCTCCGCCGCCGGCACGCGCGGCAGGCCAGGCATCGTCATGATCTCGCCGCAGATCGCCACCACGAACCCCGCGCCCGCGCTCAAGCGCACTTCGCGCACCGGCACGACATGGCCGGTCGGCGCGCCGAGCTTGGCCGGATCAGTCGAGAAGCTATACTGCGTCTTCGCCATGCACACCGGCAAATGCCCGAAACCTGCGGCTTCCCAGCGAGCGAGCTGCGCGTGGACCGAGGCATCGGCAATTGCTTCCTCGGCACGGTAGATGCGCGTGGCGACGGTGTTGATCTTGTCGAACAGCGATAGCTCGTCCGAATAAAGCGGCGCGAATTGGCCGGCATTATGGTCGCACAGTGCCACCACCGCCTCGGCCAGCGCTTCGGCCCCGGCACCGCCCTCGGCCCAATGCGTACACAGCACGGCCTTGCAGCCCTGCTCGGCGGCAATCTGCTCGATCACCGCAAATTCATCGGGGGTGTCGCCATCGAAGCGGTTGACCGCCACCACCACCGGCACCCCGAAGGCGCGGACATTTTCGATATGGCGGGCGAGATTGACGCCACCGCGCCGCACCGCCTCCGCATCGGGCGCGCCGAGATCGGCCTTGGCGACGCCACCGTGCATTTTCAGCGCGCGCACGGTCGCGACGATCACGGCGGCGGCGGGCTTCAACGCGGCCTGGCGGCATTTGATGTCGAAGAACTTCTCCGCGCCGAGATCCGCGCCGAACCCGGCCTCGGTCACCACATAATCGGCCAGGCCCAGCGCGGTGCGCGTGGCGATCACCGAATTGCAGCCATGCGCGATATTGGCGAAGGGGCCGCCGTGGATGAGGGCGGGCGTGCCCTCCAGCGTCTGGACGAGGTTGGGCTTGATCGCTTGCGCCAGCAGCACCGCCATTGCGCCATCGACCTTGAGGTCGCGCGCGGTGACGGGCCGCCGGTCGCGGGTATAGGCGACGACGATTCGCCCGAGCCGCGCCTCCAGATCGTGCAAGTCACTCGCCAGGCACAGGATCGCCATCACTTCGGAGGCAACGGTGATGTCGAACCCGCTTTCGCGCGGGTAGCCATTGGCCGGGCCGCCGAGTGACTGCGCGATGTCGCGCAACGCCCGGTCGTTCATGTCGAGCACGCGCCGCCACACGATCCGCCGCACGTCGATGTCGAGCGCATTGCCCCAATGGACATGGTTGTCGATCATCGCCGCGAGCAAATTGTGCGCGCTGGTGATCGCGTGAAAATCGCCGGTGAAATGGAGGTTGATGTCCTCCATCGGCACCACTTGCGCATAACCGCCGCCGGTCGCGCCGCCCTTGGTGCCGAAACAGGGCCCGAGCGACGGCTCGCGCAGCGCCAGCATCGTCTTGCGCCCGGTGCGGTTCAGCGCATCGGCCAGGCCGACCGACGTTGTCGACTTGCCTTCGCCTGCCGGGGTCGGGCTAATCGCGGTGACCAGGATCAGGCGGCCTTGCGCGGCTGTTGCGGGCAGGCGTGAAAGGTCGATCTTGGCTTTGTGATGGCCGTAGGGTTCAACCGCTTCTGGCGGGATCCCGGCGGCGGCGGCGATCGCGCCAATGGGCTGTAAAGTGGCGGCGCGCGAGATCGCGATATCAGTGAGCATAAGAGCGCCTTAGCAACTCCTCCCCGGAACGGGGAGGGGGACCGTTTTGCTTCTTCAGCAAAATGGTGGAGGGGGCGTGCGGCAGGCGATAGGGTTGGGTATGGCGCGCGCACCTCCGCCCTTCGCTAAAGGTGCAGGGTCCCCCTCCCCGTGCCGGGGAGGATTTACGACACGGGTCGCCCAAGCTACAGGTTCGCAGAATGTTCCAGAAAGATTTCGTATGACCGGTGTGACGATGGCCCTGTTTGCCGTGGCGGCGCTGTTGGTTGGCCTGGCGATCGGTTTCCTGCTCGGGATTCGCGGCACGGCGCAGGCGCGCGCCGAGCGCGATGCGCGCAATGAGGATTTCAAGCGCGCCATCGTCGATTTGGCGAGTGCGGAGGAACGCGCGCGAGAAACCGCGCAATTGCGCACCGAACTTGCCGCGATCCGCGATGAGCGCGATGTCGCGCGGCTCGAAAATACCGCGCTGAAAACGCACAGCTCGGCGTTCGAAAGCCGCCTCGCCGAAATGCGCGAGGCCGATGAAGCACGCTTAACGATGGTGCGCGAAACGCATGAGGCGCGCATTGCCGAGTTGCTCCACGCCAAGGAGTTGCTCGCCACGCAATTTGCCGAAGTGTCGAACAAATTGCTCAACGACGCGCAGGAGGTTTTCCTGAAACGCGCCGACGAACGCTTCCGCCAGTCCGAGGAAACCGCCGGGCAGAACCTCAAATCGATGCTCCAGCCGGTCAGCGAGCGGCTGCTGAAATATGAGGAAGCGGTGACCAAGGTCGAGAGCGAGCGGCTGAGCGCGTTCGACCAGCTCAAAGGGCAGTTGGAGGGGCTTCGCGTCGGGCAAGAGAAGGTGTCGAGCGAGGCGGCCAAGCTGGTCAATTCGCTGCGCAACGCGCCCAAATCGCGCGGGCGCTGGGGCGAGCAGCAACTGAAGAACGTGCTCGAAAGCTGCGGCCTGTCCGAACATACCGATTTCCAGACCGAAGTATCGGTTTCGGGCGGTGACGAGGGCGGGCGGCTGCGCCCCGATGCGATCGTCACCGTGCCGGGCGGACGCAGCCTGGTGATCGACGCCAAGGTGTCGCTCAACGCCTATCAGGACGCGTTCGGCGCGGTCGACGAGGCCGAGCGCGCGCGTGGCCTGGCGCTGCACGCAGCGGCGATGCGTGCGCACGTCAATGGGCTCGGCAACAAGGCCTATTGGAGCCAGTTCGCCGACGCGCCCGACTATGTCATCATGTTCGTACCCGGCGAGCATTTCCTGTCGGCGGCGCTCGAGCAGGACCCGACCTTGTGGGATTTCGCCTTCGACAAGCGCGTGCTGCTGGCCACGCCGACGAACCTCATTGCGATCGCACGCACCGTTGCGGCGGTGTGGCGGCAGGAGCGGCTGGCGAAAGAGGCGGCTGAGATTGGGCGGTTGGGCAAGGAGATGCACGACCGTCTCGCCAAGGTGGCGGATGATCTGCGCAAGGTCGGGGCGGGGCTCAACAGCGCGGTCAACAATTTCAACAGCTTCTCCAACTCGTTCAACGGCCGCCTGATGGTGACCGGGCGCAAGTTCCGCGATCTCAACATCGAGACCGGCGCGCGTGAGCTGGAGGATGTCGCACCGGTCGAGGCGCTGGCGCGCTATAGCGAGAACGAACCGCTGCAATTGGCGGAGCCCAGCGTGCGTCTGCCGGGGGAGGCTGAGGCCGAGGCAGCCAAATAGTAAGGGGCGCTTGGTTCTCGCTCCTCCCCTCCCTGGAAGGGAGGGGCTGGGGTGGGTTGGCCCGTAATCGGGCGTAACGCCCACCATCAGCCCACCCACCCCCAACCCCTCCCTTTCAGGGAGGGGAGGAAGAAGGGGAGGAGCAAGCCCCCCACACACGCAAAACGCCGACACCCCTGCGGAGGTGCCGGCGTCCGACGTCTTTTTAAAAGCGATCCGGGAAGGATCAGGCCTTCATGTGGCCGGCCAGGTGCTTGTTCATTTCGAACATCGTCACCTTGTCCTTGCCGAAAACCTTCTTCAGCTTTTCGTCCGCGACGATCTCGCGCTTGTTCTCCGGGTTCTGGAGATTGTGCGCCTTGATATAGGCCCACACCTTGCTGATGACTTCGCTACGCGGCAGCTTGTCGGTGCCGACGATCGCGCCGAGCTCGGCCGAGGGGGTGATGGGCGCGAAGATGCCGCCGGTCTTGGGCGCATCGCTCTTCGCGGTTGGGGTCTTGGCCATTATGTGTCCTTCCTGAGTGTCGTTACAACCGACATCGGTTTCACGCCTTGAATAGCGCTGCCCTCCTTGTGCGCTGCCTTTTGGCCCTTGTCACGCCTTACAATGCCTTGAAACGGGTCGGTTTGGCCTGAGAATCGCAAGTTTGCGCCGGGTAACGCACAAGGCCCGCTTTCCGGTGTCGGAAAACGGGCCCTGCACGGTCATGACGACTCGGTTAGAATTTGAAGCGGATCGTACCGCCATAGGTGACGGGCTGGTTGGGATAGCCCGATACGCTACCCGATTGCGCCACCGACGAGAAGATCGTCGTAATATACTGGTTGTTGGTAACGTTACGTCCCCAGGCCGAAACTTCCAATCCATTCTCGAACTGGAGCGTGGCAGCGAGGTTGAGTTCCTTGACCTCGCGTTCAATTTTGAGGACGCCTTCGGCGATCTGGACCGGGGTCTGATAGTCGAAGTCACCGCGCAGCAACAGCTTCATCCCGTGGGACAGTTGTTGGGTATAGGTGGCCCCCACCGATGCGGCGAATTCGGGGATACCGGCCGGACGCGTTCCGGACAGGTTTACCGGCCCGACGGTGTAGGTGCCCGCAACGATCGCGCCGCCATTGGGGAAGGAATCGTACTTGGGATCGAGGTAGGTGACCGCCCCGTTCAGCGTTAGCGCCTTGAACGGCGTCACGCTGCCGTCAAATTCGATGCCGAAGGTCGATTGCTTGGGCGCGTTGAGCAGCGAGAAGCCGGTACCGGTGAACACATTGCTCTGGAAACCGGTAATCTGCTGCTGGAACACCGCCAGGTTGAAGGCGAAGCTGCGATATTGCCCCTTGATACCGCCTTCGATCACGCGCGATTTTTCAGGACCGGCAAAGCGCGAGCCCGAGCCGAGGTTGACGACCGCAAGGCCCGCCGTGCGCAGCGCAATCAAATCGGCCGCGGTCGGGCGGCTGTCACGCGACAGGTTGACCGAACTCGCCTTGAAGCCCGTTGCATAGGTCACATAGGCGTTGAGGTGGTTGTCGAGCTTGTACGCCGCGCGCAACGTGTAGGAGAAATTGCCGTCGCTGGTCTTGCCCGGTTCAACCGCATTGGGAACGTTCTGGAATGGCGGCAGGAACTGGAGCGGGCGTAGCCCAGCGAGCGGGTTGGCGGCAGGGTTGTTCTGGTTGGCATTGGCATTGGCCAGTGCGCCCGCGTTGATTGCACTGAAAGCCGCCGGGTTGGCGCCTGCGAACGCCCCGATTTCGGCTGCGGTGGCCGAGCGGCCAAGGCCCAATTGCGTGCCGATCAATTGCGCAAGGCCGCCCTGATAGAGCAACTGGTTACGGAACGGTGCATATTGCGGTGCGTCGAAGTTGATGCTCGAAAACACGTCGCTGCTGACCACGTTGGTCGAGAAGCGCTTGCGATCATCGGTATAGTTGAACCCGGCGGTCAGCGTCAGGCGGTCGACCGGCTTGAAATCGGCTGTGCCGAAGATCGAGAAGGATTCGTCCTTCAACGCATAGGATTCGTTCAGCCCGTCGCCTGTGCGGAAAAAGGTCCCGGTATATTTTGCCGGATTGCCCTCAAGCGCGCCGAAGGTCGATTCCAGCGTGGCAACGTTCAGCGCCCCACCGGTCGCGCCCTGGATCAGCGCATTGCCATAAGGGCGGAACTGCGACCCGAAGGTGATCTGGTTCCGCTGGTTGATCTTCTCGTTGAAATAGAAGCCCCCGAGCAGGAAGTTGAGTGGCCCTTCGAAATCGGTGGCGAGACGCAATTCCTGCGTAAACGTATCGATCCCGACATTGGCCGAATTCCGCCCGATCAAATCGGCACCGGTGAAATCCGAATCCTGGTTGGTGGCGCTTTTCACTTCACGATAGGCGGTGATCGAGGTCAGGCCGAATTTGCCGAAATTGTAATCGGCCTGGATCGACCCGCCATAGTTGTCGATTTTGTTGCTCGACAGAAAGTTGTTGTAAACTCTGTACGAAAATACGTTCTGCGCGTCGATCCCGGTGCCCCCGGCGAGCGCATTGACGATCGCGCCAGTGGGGCCGTTGATGAGGTTGCCAGCAACGCAGCAATTTTCGTCGATCCGATCGTAATCGCCGATCACGCGGATCTTGAAGTCAGCATTGGGCTGGAACAGCAATTGCCCGCGAATGCCCCAACGGTTGCGATCGTTGACGTTGGTTTTTTGCTGGACGTCATAGGCATAGCCGTCGCGGCGATTGTAATTGCCGCCGATGCTGAAGGCGAGCGTATCGCTGATCGGACCGGTGACGGCCCCTTTCAGCACGACCGCATTGTAATTGCCGTAGGTCGCCTCTGCCGTACCACCGAATTTGAAGGCGGGTTCGGCGGTGACGATGCTGATGATGCCAGCCGACGCGTTCTTGCCGAACAGCGTCGATTGTGGTCCGCGCAGCACTTCGATGCGCTTGAGATTGGGCAAATCCGAAATCTGTGCCGCCGAACGCGAGCGGTACACACCGTCGATGAACACGCCGACCGAGGGCTCGATACCCGCGTTGTTGGCGCCATTGCCGAAACCGCGAATGATGAAGTTGGTGTTGGCCGAGCTTTGCAACTGGTTGACGCGGAGCGACGGCACGACGCTTTGCAAATCCTTGAGGTCGCGAATTTGCGCTTGCTCGATCGTCGCAGCGCTGGTTACCGAAACCGCGACCGGTGTGTCGAGCAGGGTTTGTTCGCGTTTGGTCGCGGTGACGACGATGTCGTCGCCATCGGTATTGGCCTCGGCCTGGGGTGCAGGAGCGGGGGTGGAAGGGGTGGTTTGCGCAAGCGCCGATGTGGCAGAAAACATCGCCAGAGCCGACGCTGCAAGCAATTCGAACTTCTTCATGATGGCATCCCCTTGATGGTCAGCCCCAGTCTTGCGCCGGGTGCCGGTTTTCGAATTTAGGGTTTGTGAAATAGCGTGTCGTTGAATCGCCCGTCAATGACATAATAAGAGGGAAACTGCGGTGTTGCGCCGGTGTGGTCAAAATAGAACAGTTTCTGCGTGAGCAAAAATTCATGTTGCAGTACGGCGAAGTGGGTGTGCCGTAACGGCAAGGGCGTTCCATAGGATAAGGGAAAACGATGGGCGATAGTTCAGACGCGGGTGAAATTGGCGATCTGGTCGCTGCGCCGGCCAAGATTCCGGTGCCCGACGAGGTGGCTGAAGCGGTGCGAACGTTGATCCGCTGGGCCGGTGACGACCCTGGGCGTGAAGGTTTGCTCGAGACGCCGCAGCGAGTCGCGCGGGCGTGGCGGGAGTATTGCTCGGGCTATGCCGACGATCCGGCGATCCATCTGGCGCGGATCTTCGAGGAAGTGGGCGGCTATGACGAGATCGTGCTGCTGAAGGACATTCCGTTCCAGTCGCACTGCGAACATCACATGGCCCCGATCATCGGCAAGGCGCACATCGCCTATCTGCCGGGCAATTACGTTGTCGGCATATCCAAGCTGGCACGGGTGCTCCATGCCTTCGCCCGCCGTCTGCAAGTGCAGGAGCGGCTGACGGCGGAGGTTGCGGATTGCATCTGGAACAATCTCAAGCCGCTGGGCGTGGCGGTGGTGATCGAGGCGAGCCATGCCTGTATGACCGCGCGCGGCGTGCGCACGCCGGGCGTGGCGATGGTCACCAGCCGGATGATGGGTGTGTTTCGCGACGACGAGCGCAGCCGCAAGGAAATCCTCGCCTTGATGGGGTGCTGATCGCAATGACGCGAACCGTGCTGGTGACCGGGGCCGCGCGCCGCCTGGGCGCGGTGATCGCGCGGCATCTGGCGGAGGAGGGGTGGCGTGTCGCGATCCACCACCTGCATTCGGCGGAGGATGCGGATCGTCTGTCGGCGGCCTTACCCGGCTCCACGGTGTTGACCGGCGATCTGTCTGACCCGGTGGTGCCGGGCGCGTTGGTTGCGGCGGCGCGGGCAGCGTTTGGCGCGCCGCTTGTGGCGGTGGTGAACAGCGCGTCGCTCTTCGACTATGACACGCCGCCGGAGGTGAGCGCGGTGTTGTTGCGCGGCCATTATGCGGTCAATCTGGAAGCACCCGTGCTGCTCGCCAATGCCTTGGCCGCGCAGGACGATCTGGCGGTGGGTGCGGTGGTCAACGTGCTCGACCAGAAGATCGTCAACCTCAACCCCGATTTCTTCTCTTATACCTGCGCCAAGTTCGCGCTTGCGGGTGCGACAACGATGCTGGCGCAGGCATTGGGCCCGCGCATCCGCGTCAATGCGGTGTCGCCGGGGCTGTCTTTGCCGAGCGCCGACCAGAGCGAGGCCGAATTTGCCGAGGCAGCGCGCAAGAACCTGCTGCAACGCCCGGTCGACCCGCAGGACATCGCTCGCGCGGTCGCCTTCCTGCTGGCGGCACGCGGGGTGGGGGGGCAGAATGTGTTCGTCGATTGCGGGCAGCGCTTCCTGCCGCGCGCGCGCGACGTGATGTTCGAGGGGCGGATATGAGCGTGCACTTCACCACCATCCTCGATGGTCTCGAAGTGACGATGGGGCTTGGCATCCATCCGCACGAACTCGCGGCGCGGCAGCGCGTGATCGTCTCGGTACGGATGGAGGTGGTCTATCCCGCGCCACCCGCCGAAGATCGCATCGACGCGGTGCTCGATTATGATTTCGTGCGCGCGGGCGTGCAGGCGCTGGTGGCCGATCGCCATTTCCATTTGCAGGAAACTTTGTGCGAAGCGATCGCGGACCTGTGCCTCGCCGACCCGCGCGTCGAGCGGGTGATGGTGCGGACCTCGAAGCCCGACGTGTATCCCGATGCGGCGGTCGGATGCGAGATCGTGCGCGGGCGGTAGCAATTTCGGTCTTGTCCGATTGCCCCCGGTTCGGGCTGAGCCTGTCGAAGCCCCGCTCGCCTGAAGCGAGGATCTGGGGCCTGCAAAGACGGGCCCTTCGACAGGCTCAGGGCGAACGGGAAGGGCGCTACGCCCGGTTGGCCGCGCTGAGCACCGCGCGCACGCTGGCGGTCGCGATGTCGGCGTCGATGCCGACGCCGAACACCGTTCGCCCATCACCCGTGCGACATTCGACATACGCCGCCGCCTGCGCATCCGCGCCGTGGCCGATGGCATGTTCGCTATAATCGACCACGTCGAGCTGCGGGCCAGTCGTCTCGCCAAGGGCCGCGATGACGCCTGAGATCAAGCCATTGCCGCGCCCCGAGATCGAACGCTCCTCGCCATCGACCGCGACGTGGCCGACGAACAGCCGGTCGCCGACGCTGCCGCTCTCATTATAATCGAGCAGCCGGAAGCGGTCTTCGTCGCGCGCGAGATAGGTCGCCTCGAACAGGCCCCAAATGTCGGCGGCGTTCATTTCGCGGCTGGTTTCGTCGGCGAGGCGCTGCACATGGCGGCTGAAATCGGCCTGCAGGCGTTTGGGCAGTTTCAGGCCCTTGTCCTGCTCGATCACCCAGGCGACGCCGCCCTTGCCGGATTGCGAATTGACGCGGATCACCGCCTCATAGCTGCGCCCGAGATCAGCGGGATCGATTGGCAGATAGGGCACTTCCCACAGCGTATCGTTCTTGGCTTCCTGCGCAGAGAAGCCCTTCTTGATTGCGTCCTGATGGCTGCCCGAAAAGGCGGTAAACACCAGGTCCCCGGCATATGGCGTGCGCGGATGCACGGGGAGCTGCGTGCAATAGGTAACGGTGTTGACGATCGCGTCGATGTCCGAAAAGTCCAGTTTCGGATCAAGGCCTTGCGTGTACATGTTGAGCGCGACGGTGACGAGGTCGCAATTGCCGGTGCGCTCGCCATTGCCGAGCAAGCAGCCCTCGACGCGGTCAGCGCCCGCCATCAACCCAAGCTCGGCGGCGGCGACGCCGGTGCCGCGATCGTTATGCGGATGCAGGCTGAGCGCCACTGTGTCACGCCCCCGGATATTGCGCCCGAACCATTCGATCTGGTCGGCATAGACGTTGGGCGTCGCGCATTCGACCGTGGCGGGCAAATTGAGAATGAGCTTGTGGTCGGGCGTTGGGCGCAGCACGTCCATCACCGCCTCGCAAACCTCGAGGCTGAAATCGAGCTCGGCGGTCGAGAAGGTTTCCGGGCTGTATTCGAAAAACCAGTCGGTGTCGGGCTGGGCGGCGGCCTGGTCGCGCAGGATCATCGCGCCATCGATCGCGATTTGCTTCACCTCGGCGCGGGTCATGCCGAACACGATCTTGCGCCACGCCGGGCTCACCGCATTGTAGAGATGGACGATC
This sequence comes from Sphingomonas sp., assembly GCF_041661885.1. GTDB lineage: Bacteria > Pseudomonadota > Alphaproteobacteria > Sphingomonadales > Sphingomonadaceae > Sphingomonas. The sequence goes on from NZ_JBAZTL010000001.1 coordinate 566,332, forward strand.
GCCGCGCGCGCGCCGCGCAGCGACTGGAAGCTCGTTTCGATCAGGTCGCGGCGCGATTGCGTCAGCACCTGGATCATCGTGTCGTCGGGAATGCTGCCTGATTGGACCAGCCCGGAAATAAAATCGAATTCGGTCGCACCCGCCGCCGGGAAGCCGACTTCGATTTCCTTGATGCCGACCTTCACGATCAGGTCGAACATCCGCTTTTTCTTCTCGGCATCCATCGGGTCGATCAACGCCTGGTTGCCGTCGCGCAAATCGGTCGAGAGCCAGCGCGGGGCGGTGGTGATGGTCTGCGACGGCCAGCGCCGGTCGGGCAAGTCGATGGTGGGAAAGGGGCGGTATTTGGTCGAAGGGTCACGCAGCATGATGTGTCTCGCTCGGTATCGCGGATCGGCGTTCGGGGCGGTTGATCCCTTAGGCGGGTCGCGCGCGGCCAGCGGGCGCGCGGCGAGGGGCGCGCCTAAGGGCGCGTAAGTCGAAGCAGCGAAAGAAGCAGGGCCTGCGTCATCGTCCGGCGGGTTAGCAAGTCACGGGGTAGGCTGTCCAGTCCGGGATTCAAACAGTCGGTCGAAGGGACTATTGGGCAGGAACCACAGGATCGCGACCAGCAGTGCACAGGCAACGCCGAGCCAGGGGGAGACAAAGCTGAGCGGCATCCCCACCAGATACAAGATGATCGCGACGATACCCTTGCGCAACGTCGCCACATGATAGCGGCTGGCGCGTACGCCCTGCACCCCGGTCGCCCGGATCACGCGCTGTAGCCAGGCGTAAGCGATGGCCGGGACGAACATGGTAACGAGATAGACGAGTGTCGCGTCGCGGCTGAAATGCTGCTCGCCGAGATAGGCGGTCGAAAACGGCACCAGCGACAGCGAAAACAGCAGCGCCATGTTGGACCAGATGAGCCCGTTGCTGACCACCGTCGCATGGCTGAACAACCGGTGATGGTTGGACCAATAGAGCGCGACGTAGAGATAACTGAGCGCATAGGCGAAGAAGATCGGCCATAGCGCCCATAAATGCCCCAGTCCTGCTGCGACCGGCGGGTGCAGCTCGAGCACCATGATCGTGACGATGATGGCGATCACCCCGTCCGAAAACGCCTCGACCCGGCCCACGCCGGGGCGGCCTTCGATGTCTTCGGACGGGGGGATCGTTTGGTTCACTGCAGCTCGAATGCCGCGTTGATGACCAGCACGGTTTCATCCGACACGACCGGCACATATTTGCTGACGCCAAAGTCCGAGCGATGGATCACCATCCGGCCAAGGAAGCCGAGCGAAGCCTTCTTGCTGAGCGGGTTGGTCGCCGCGCCGAACAGCTTGGCACGGAAGCTGACGGGCTTGGTTACGCCGTGCAGCGTAAGCGTACCGTCGACCGAAACGGCATCAGTGCCGAGCGGGGTGACCTTGGTCGAATGGAAGGTCGCGGTGGGGAACTTGGCGGCGTCGAACCAGTCGGCCTCTTTCAGCTCGCCGGTCAATTTGGCGCTGGTGGTCTGGATGCTGGCGATCGGAATGGTCACGTCAAGCTGGGTGGCGGCGGGCTTGGCCGGATCGAGCTTGAGCGTCCCGCTCGCATCGGAAAAGGTGCCGGCATAAGGCGAAATGCCGAAATGGCTGACGCTGAAGGTAACCTGGGTATGATAAGGCTCTACCGCATAGGTGCCGGCCTTTACATCGGCGACGGTGCCCGCCCCGTGCAGCGTCTCGGGCTGCGCGATTTGTGCGATCACGGGTGCGCCGAACAGCAGGACGGCGGCGGTGGCGGTGTAGAGGTGGGTAAGGCGCATTGCGGTTCTCCTGTTACGTGGCGCCCAAGTGCGGCGCAACAGGCGGCAGCGTCAAACGCTGTTTCGGCAACGATCCGTTTCGTGGAGGGCGCGTGACGCGCCCTCCACCAGAACCGAAGGAATGTGGCTCAATTCTTGGTCTGGTCCACCAGCTTGTTGGCACCGATCCACGGCATCATCGCGCGCAGTTCCGCACCGACCTTTTCGATCGGATGCGCGGCGGCGGCCTTGCGTGCTGCCTTTAGCTCGGGTTGCCCCGCGCGGTTGTCGAGCACGAAGTTCTTCACGAACCGCCCGCCCTGAATGTCGGCGAGGACGCGCTTCATCTCGGCCTTGGTCTCGGGCGTGATGATGCGCGGGCCGGTGGTGATGTCGCCATATTCGGCGGTGTTGCTGATCGAATAGCGCATGTTGGCGATGCCGCCTTCATACAGCAGATCGACGATCAGCTTGGTTTCGTGCAGGCACTCGAAATAGGCCATTTCCGGGGCGTAACCGGCCTCGACCAGCGTCTCGAACCCGGCCTGGATCAGGTGGGTGATGCCGCCGCACAGCACGGCCTGCTCGCCGAACAGATCGGTTTCGCACTCTTCCTTGAAATTGGTCTCGATAATGCCCGAGCGACCGCCGCCGACACCCGAGGCATAGGCCAGGCCGATGTCATGCGCGTTGCCGCTCTTGTCCTGATGGATCGCGATCAGGCAGGGAACGCCGCCGCCCTTCACATACTCACTGCGCACGGTGTGGCCTGGGCCCTTGGGCGCGATCATGATGACGTCGAGATCGGCGCGCGGCTCGATCAGCCCGAAATGCACGTTGAGGCCATGCGCAAACGCAATCGTCGCGCCCTGCTTCAGGTTTGGGTGGAGATCGTCGGCATAGATCGCGGCCTGATGCTCGTCGGGCGCGAGGATCATGGTGATGTCGGCCCAGGCGGCGGCTTCGGCATTGGTCATCACCTTGAAGCCGGCCTCGGTTGCTTTCTTGGCGGTCGCCGAACCGGCGCGCAGCGCGATGGCGATCTCCTTGACGCCCGAATCGCGCAGGTTCTGGGCATGGGCGTGGCCCTGGCTGCCATAACCGACGATGGCGATCTTCTTGTCGGTGATGAGGTTCAGATCGGCATCGGCATCATAATAAACGCGCATTGTCATTCCTCTTTCGTCATTCCCGCGCAGGCGGGAATCCATACCCGCAGACGCTCGTGATTATGGATCCCCGCCTGCGCGGGGATGACGTTCTTTTTGTAGGCTCAGATCGCCTTGTCCCCTCGGGCGATGGCGACGATGCCGGTGCGCGCGACTTCGCACAGCCCGACTTGCCGCATCAGCGCGATGAAGCCGTCGATCTTCTCGCGACCGCCCGTCAGTTCGAACACGAAGCTGTTGATGGTGGTGTCGACCACCCGCGCGCGAAACACGTCGGCCAGACGCAGTGCCTCGATCCGGTGTTCGCCGAGTCCCGCGACCTTGAGCAAGGCCAGTTCGCGCTCGACATGCGGCCCGAGCGCGGTGAGATCGGTCACCGAATGCACCGGCACCAGCCGGTCGAGCTGCGCCATGATCTGCTCCATCACATGCGGGCTGGCCGAGGTGACGATGGTGATGCGGCTGACCGCCTGATCGGCGGTGACGTCCGACACGGTCAGGCTCTCGATATTGTAACCGCGCGCGGTGAACAGCCCGGCGATGCGGGCGAGAATGCCCGGCTCGTTATCGACCATCACGGCCAGCGTGTGCCGCTGCGTTTTTTCTTCGGTGATGTGCATTAGACCAGCGCCTTCGCTTCGTCGTCCATTTCGCCCGACACTTCGCTCGATGCGAGCAGCATGTCGGTATGGGCTGCGCCCGAGGGGATCATCGGGAAGCAGTTGGTGAGCTTTGCCACGCGGCAATCGACCAGCACCGGCCCGTCATGATCGAGCATCGCGGCGATGCCGTCGTTGAGTTGATCCACGCCTTCGATGCGGATGCCTTTCCAGCCATAGGCCTCGGCCAGCTTCACGAAATCGGGCAATGTGTCCGAATAGCTTTCGGCATAGCGGCTCGAATAGGTCAGTTCCTGCCACTGGCGGACCATGCCCATATATTCGTTGTTGAGGATGAAAATCTTGACCGGCAGGCGATATTGCATCGCCGTCGCCAGCTCCTGGATGTTCATCTGGATCGAGGCTTCGCCGGCAATGTCGATGACCAAAGCCTTGGGATTGCCGAGCTGCGCGCCGATCGCGGCAGGCAGGCCATAGCCCATCGTGCCGAGGCCGCCGCTCGTCAGCCATTTGTTCGGCGCTTCGAAGCCGAAATGCTGGGCGGCCCACATCTGGTGCTGGCCGACTTCGGTGGTGATGATGGGCCCGCGCTTGTGCGTCGCCTCCCACAAAGCGCGGATCGCGCGTTGCGGCATGATTTCGGCACCGGTCTCGGCGAAATCGAGGCTTTTCACCGCGCGCCAGCCCGCGATCATCCGCCACCATTCGGCAAGATCGGGCTTGGGATGGCGGCGGGCCTTGAACACGCGCACCATGTCTTCCAGCGCATGGCCGACATCGGCGACGATTGGCAAATCGACGCGGACATTCTTGTTGATCGACGAGCGATCGATGTCGACATGGATCTTGCGCGAATAGGGGCTGAACGCATCGAGTCGCCCGGTCACGCGATCGTCGAAGCGCGCACCGAGACACAGGATCAAATCGGCCTTGTTCATCGCCAGATTGGCTTCGTAGGTGCCGTGCATTCCCAGCATCCCGAGCCATTGCGGGCCGCTTGCCGGATAGGCTCCGAGACCCATCAGCGTCGAGGTGACCGGCGCACCGCTGATCCGCGCCAGTTCGCACAGCAATTGGCTCGCCGCCGGCCCGGCATTGATGATGCCGCCGCCGGTATAGAGGATCGGGCGCTCGGCGGCGGCGAGCATGTCCATCGCCGCCTCGATGCTCGCCTGATCGGCCTTCACTTGCGGGCGATAGGTCTTGTGGCGGATCGGACCGGGCTTGGTGTAGCGCGCGGTGGCGACTTGCACGTCCTTGGGGATATCGATCACGACCGGGCCAGGGCGACCCGAGGTGGCGATGTAAAATGCCTCATGGATCGTCGCGCCGAGCTTGGCCGGGTCCTTCACCAGATAATTATGCTTGGTGCAGTGGCGCGTGATGCCGACGGTGTCGGCCTCCTGAAACGCGTCAGTGCCGATCAGCGCGGTCGGCACCTGACCGGTGATGACCACCATCGGAATCGAATCCATCAGCGCATCGGTGATGCCGGTGACGGCATTGGTCGCGCCGGGGCCGGAGGTGACGAGCACGACGCCGGGCTTGCCGGTCGAGCGGGCATAGCCCTCGGCGGCATGAGTCGCGGCTTGTTCATGGCGCACCAGAATATGCTTGATGCGACCGCCCGCGGCATTGTGGCGGAACAGCGCGTCGTAAATCGGCAGGACGGCACCACCGGGATAGCCGAACACAACCTCCACGCCGAGATCGCCCAGCGCCTCGATCAGGATGTCTGCTCCGCTTTTCTCGGTCACGTCTCGTCTCCTTCGACGCTGCGGCTTTAGCAGCGTTGGAGCGGCGCTGCTAGTTGCACGAAATGTGCGTGTCAATCACTTATTGTGTAATAATCTATCTATTTCGAAAGATAGTTCGATTGTTTCTAACGCGTTGCTATGCCTCCAACTCGACGGGGGTTGGTTGCGGAACCAGGTATATTGCCGCTTGGCATATTGGCGTGTGGCGATACGGGTGAGATCAAGCGCCTGATCTTCGGTCATTTCTCCGGCCAGAACGGCCAGCATTTCGGGCACGCCGATTGCGCAGCGGATCGGCGCGGTGGGGGGGATGTCGGTGCGGTCGCGCAATGCCGCCACTTCGGCGCGGGCGCCCCCAGCAAACATCGCCGCCGCGCGGGCATCGCAGCGCGCCATCAGCCAGTCGCGGTCGGGCAGCAGCACGAGCGCGGCGAGCGCCACGCGCCCGCCGATTCCGCCGCTGCGCGCCGCCTGCCAGTCCGCCAGCGGTTTGCCGGTTGAGCGTACCACTTCCAGCGCGCGGGCGACGCGGGTGGTGTCGGCGGGCGCGAGCCGCGCGGCGGCGGGCGGGTCGAGCAGAGCCAGCGCGGCATGGGCCTCCACCACCGGCAGCGCGCGAACCGCCGCGCGGATTTGCGGGTCGATCTCCGGCACGGGCGCGATGCCGTCCAGCAAGGTTCGCAGATACAGGCCGGTGCCGCCAACCAGCACCGGCAGCTTGCCCGCAGCGTGCGCGGCGTCGATTTCGCGCGCGGCCTCCGCCGCCCAGCGCGCCGCCGAATACCCGTCCGCACCATCGACATGGCCGAACAGCCGGTGCGGCACGCGCGCTTCGTCTTCTACGGTCGGGCGCGCGGTCAACACGCGCAAATCGCGGTACACCTGCGCCGAATCCGCATTGATAACGATGCCGTCGTGGCGTTCGGCAACCGCAACCGCGAGAGCGGACTTGCCGCTTGCGGTCGGCCCTGCGATGAGCGCGAGCCTCGGGAGGTGACGTGTGTTCATTGCAACGCTGATAGCATCGGATAGTCTGGCTGCGGGTGAAATTTCCGCGGCGATGGATCGGCTGGAGGCGGCTGGCTGTTCGCCTGTCGCACAGGGCTGGATCGAGCCCGGCAAGGCGGCGGACATCGCCTTTGGCCTCGCATCGGATGCCGCGCGCACCGCGCTGGAGGGCGTGTTTCCCGGCATCGACGTCGTGGTGCAGCAGGCGGACGGACGTGAGAAAAAGCTGCTCGTCGCCGACATGGATTCGACGATGATTACCGTCGAGTGCATCGACGAACTCGCCGATTATGCCGGGATCAAGCCGCAAATCGCGGCGATTACCGAAGCGGCGATGCGCGGCGAACTCGATTTTGAAGGGGCGCTCGATGCGCGGGTCGCTTTGTTGGCGGGGCTGGATGAGGCGGTGATCGAGCGTTGCCTGGCCGAACGGGTGACAATCATGCCGGGGGCCGTCGCCTTGATCGGCACGATGCGCGCGCGCGGCGCGACCGCGATCCTCGTTTCGGGCGGATTTACCCGTTTTGCAGAGCCGGTGGCGGCGCAGATCGGTTTCCACCGCGCCATTGCCAACCGGCTGGAGATTGCGGGCGGAGTCTTGTCGGGCACGGTGACCAAACCGATCATCGGCTCCGACACCAAATTGCAGACGCTGCTCGCCGCAACCGCCGAGCTGAACCTGCCGCCCGAGGCGACGCTGGCGGTGGGCGATGGTGCGAACGATCTCGCGATGATCCGCGCCGCCGGGCTGGGCGTGGCGTATCACGCTAAGCCCGTCGTGGCAGCAGCGGCCGACGCGCGGATCGACCAGGGCGACCTTTCGGCCTTGCTCTATGCGCAGGGCATTCCGCGCGCAGAGTGGGTCGGCGCGTAACGCGTTATTGGTTGACCGGCACGCAGGGGCGCACCGCGCCGCACGCCGCCGCCGCCGCCGCGCGGGAGGGGTAGGGCCCGACCAGCACGCGCGTCAGCGCACCGCCCTTGACGTAGCTGACGCTGGCCCCGGCAAAACGTCCGCCGACCTGGCCCCACAATTTGCGCGCATTGCCAGGATCGCCAAAGGCCCCGAGCTGAACGTGCCAGCCACCGTGGCCAACCGCCGGGGCAGGGGGCGTATCGGCCATCGCAGCGGCGCGGGGCGCCGCGCGCGGCTTCGCCGGGGTGGAGGGAGGCGAGGGCGCAAGTGAAACGATTTGGGGCCGGTTGCCGACGTTCGGGTCATATTGCGACGGCGGCAAGTCGGTTCCCTGCATCGCCGTGCTGGTCCCGCGTCCGGAAATTTCGGGCGGAAGCTGCGGGCGTTGTGCCTCGGCCTCATATTGCCGCGCCAGCACCAGCCCTTGCTGGCGCTGGGCGGTCGGGATCAGCGTATCCATTTGCGCCTGCACTTCGGAAGCGCCCGGCGTGCTCGCGGCGGCGGAGCGCACCAGCAGCGCATAAGCGCGTGGCCAGTCCTTCGCGACATTGTCGCCATTGAACAGCATCGTCCCCAAAACCAGCTCGGCGCGCGGTTCGCCCCGCTTCACCGCCTTTTCGAGCCAGGGCAGCGCCTCGGCGCGCTTTTTCTGGTCGAACAGCACCAGGCCATATTTCGCCTCGGCCTCGATATGGCCCTGCATCGCTGCCTTGCGGAACCAGCTTTCGGCGATCGGAATGTCGACGGGCACGCCGCGCCCGAGCGAATAGGCTTGCCCCAGGTTGAATTGCGCATCGGCATCCCCCGCAATCGCCGCAGGGCGCCACTCATCGACCGCCTTTCTATAGTCGCCGCGGCTCCAGGCATCGACGCCATCGCGCACATCCGCGACGGCAGGCACCGCAGCCGCACCGACCGTTAGCAAGAGCCCGGCCACGCCAAGGATCAGCGCATTGCGCATAAAAGTGGTTCCGTCCCGTGTTTCTTCAACCGATCATGCCTTGTAGCCGCATCATGGCAAAGATTTTGTTACATGCACTCATCCTAAAGGGGGAGCAGTCCCCCAACCGTTAACCGTTCCTTGAGGGATGGCATGGCAGGCATGGCTCTCGAATAGCGGGAGTGAAAGGGGCTCATGCGCGTCCTCGCGATGGCATCTCAAAAAGGCGGATCGGGCAAGACCACCTTGTCCGGGCATCTTGCCGTTCAGGCCCAGCTTTCCGGGGCAGGTCCGGTCGTGCTGATCGACATCGATCCGCAAGGGTCGCTGTCCGATTGGTGGAATGAACGGCAAAGCGAATATCCCGCCTTCGCGCAGACCACGGTCGCGCGGCTGGCGGCCGATCTGGAAGTGCTGCGCCAGCAGGGTTTCCGGTTGGCGATGATCGACACGCCGCCCGCCATCACGATGGCGATCCAGAGCGTGATCGCGGTGGCCGAGCTGATCGTCATCCCCACGCGCCCGAGCCCGCACGATCTGCGCGCGGTCGGGGCCACGGTCGATCTGTGCGAACGCGCAGGTAAACCGTTATTGTTCGTCGTGAATGGCGCAACGCCCAAGGCGCGGATCACCTCCGAAGCGGCGGTCGCGCTGTCACAGCACGGCACCGTCGCGCCGATCACGATCCACCATCGCACCGATTTCGCGGCGTCGATGATCGACGGGCGCACGGTTATGGAAGTGGATGGCAATGGCAAGTCGGCGCAGGAAATCCGCGACTTGTGGACCTATATCTCGGACCGGCTCGAAAAGAATTTCCGGCGCACTGTGTTTGCAGCGCCCAACGTCGCCAACGGTTTCGGGGCGCAACGTCCGGCAGCGGGTGGTTTCGGCCGCCGGGTGGTGAGCTGAAATGAGCATGTTCGGTCAGCAAAAGCCGCTCGCGTCGCTCTCCTCGACGCTGCTCGCGCGCAAAGGGCAGGCCAAGCCCGCGATGCGCCCGCAGGGCTTTGGCGGGTTCGGCGCGATGCCGGGCGCACAGGACGATCTCGGCTGGAACGACATGGGCGATCATCATGCGCCGATGGTGGAGGTGGCCCCGGTTCCCCCGGTTCCCCCGGTTCTGGTCCAGCGCGAAGTGCTGCGCGAGGAGTTCGCCGCGTCCGCGCCGGTCGAAGCCGCGCGTCCGATCGTGATGAAGCCCGTATCGGTTGCCACCGCCAGCCGGATCGAACGCGAAACCAAGAAGAAGCACGGCAAGCGCCGCCCCAAATCGGCCTTCACGCTGCGGCTCGATGAGGACCGGCACCTCCGGTTGCGGCTCGCCAGCGCACTGCACAATGCGTCCGCGCAAACGCTGGTGACCGAAGCGCTCGACCAGTTCCTGCAATCCCTGCCCGAAGTCGACCAGTTGGTGCGCCAGCTTCCGACGCGGGCTCAGCGTTAGCCATCCCTGAGGGGGAGATACGATGAAGACCCGGTCCGCCATCACTTTCGGCCCCCTGACGCTGGGGCTTGCGCTTTGCCTGGCGGGGGGCACGCTTGCCGCCGTCGCCACCTCGACCATCGCCGCCGCAAGCGCGCGCGAACAGTCGCGGGCGGAAAAGCACGGTCGCGTGGAAGCGGCTGCGGCGCAAGCCGCGCTCTCACATGGTAAATTCGACGTTGCGATTCGTCATGCCGAGGCGGCGGTGGGCGATCAGCCGCAGGTCGCGGCTTATCGCCTGTTGCTCGGGCAAAGCTATCTCAAAGGTGGGCGCTTCGCTTCGGCGCGCGACGTGTTCGCGGACGTGCTGTCGCTCGATGACGGCAATGGCAAGGTCGCGCTGAACCTCGCGCTGGCACAGATTGCGACGGGCGATTGGGCCGGCGCGCGCACGACGCTGGATGCCCATGCGGTAACGATTCCGGTCAGTGATCGCGGCCTGGCGATGGCGCTGGCGGGCGATCCGGTCACGGCGGTCGAAGTGCTGGGGCCGGCGGCACGTGCGCCCGATGCCGATGCCAAAATCCGCCAGAATTTCGCGCTCAGCCTGGCGCTTGCCGGGCGGTGGCGCGAAGCGCAGACCGTGGTGGCGATGGATATCGCCCCCGCCGACGTCGCCAAACGCATCCTGCAATGGTCGACCTTTTCGCGCCCCACTTCGGCGTCGGATCAAGTCGCGGCGCTGCTTGGCGTGACGCCCGTGGTCGATCCCGGCCTGCCGACGGCGCTGGCGCTGAACAATTCACGGCCCGCGACGACGGCCCCCGCGACAACGGCCTTGGCCGCAGCCGCGCCAATCGATACCTACATGCCGGGCAAGGCCGAGGCTGCGCCCGCTGTAACACCGGCACCGCTTGCCGTGGCTGCGGCCGAGCCGGAAGCCAAACCGATGGTCGGGCCGAGCATCGCCGGGGTCGTCTTTGCCGAGCGCAAGGAAGTCGTCCAGCCCTTGCCGGTGGCGGTTGCCGATGTGCGGGCCAAGCGGGGCGCAGCCGTGTCGCGCGCGGCGGTCGCGGTTGCGGCGGCGCCGCGTGCCACCGCGAAGGGCAGCTATTTCGTTCAGCTCGGTGCGTATGACACCGCAGGCGTGGCGCACGATGCGTGGGGCCGCGCCTCACGCCGCTATGCCGCCTTTGCCGGGCACACGCCGCAGGGCATGAGCGTCACTGCAGCAGGCCGGAGCTTCTATCGCCTGTCGGTGGGCGGCTTCGCACGCGGCGATGCCGTGGCAATGTGCCAGGGTTACCGTGCCCACGGTGGCACCTGCTTCGTCCGTGCGGGCGCGGGGGATCAGGTTGCGATGTGGGCCAAGGGGCGCGAACTGGCCTCGCGCTGAGCATAAGCGCGCTGAGCATCAGGCCGGAAGCGCGAGGGTGCTTCCGCCCTTGAACAGCCGCAGCACCTTGCCCTGAACCGGCAAGCCGTCGAACGGCGTGTTGCCGGCCTTGGCGTGCAAGCGGCTGCCATCGACTTGCCAGGGAGCGTGCGGGTCGAGCAGCAGCAGGTCGGCGGGCGCACCGGCTGACAGCGTTCCCGCCGCAACCCCCATCACGCGCGCGGGATTGGCGGCGAGCAGCGCGAACAGCCGTTCCATCGTGATCGTCTCGTCGCGCACCAACCCCAGCCCCAGAGCAAGCAGCGTTTCCGCACCCGCCATGCCCGAGGCCGAATCGGCGAAGGGCAGGCGCTTTTCCTCGGGGCCATGCGGATCGTGGCCCGAACACAGCACGTCGATCGTGCCATCGGCCAGCGCCGCCAGCGCCGCTTGCCGGTCGCTTTCCGACCGCAAGGGCGGCGACAAGTGCGCGAAGGTGCGGAAATCGGTCATCGCGATATCGGACAGCATGAAATGGGCAGGCGTAATGCCGCAGGTGACCCGCACGCCGCGCCGTTTGGCCGCACGGACCAGATCGAACCCGGCGGCGGTGGTGACTTGGCGAATGTGCAGTGCAGCGCCGGTTTCCTCGGCCAGCATCAGGTCTCGCGCGATGGCGAGCGGCTCGGCAATGGCGGGGGCGGCGGGCAGGCCCATGCGCGTCGCGGTCTCGCCTGCGGTCGCCACGGTGCCCGCCGTCACCCCGCCATCTTCGGCATGGGTGATGACGGTCAACCCGAGATCGCCAGCATAAGCCAGCACTTTGCGCATCACGCCCGAATCCGCGATCCAGCCGGCACCGGTGCCGACCGCGCGCGCGCCAGCGTCACGGTTGATTGCCATTTCGGCGAGGTCGGTGCCCGCGAGCCCGCGCGTTGCCGCCGCGATCGGGTGAATCCACAGGCCCGGCCGCCCGATCAGCGCGGCGCGCTGCACGATGCCGGGGTCGTCGAGCACGGGCGACTGATCGGGCATCAACCCGACGCGCACGATGCCACCAGCATGAAAGGCGGGCAGGTCGATCGCGAACACGCCGAGATCGATGATCGCGGGGGCGAGCACCTGGCCGCCGCAATCGATCGTCTCGACGCCCTCTGGCACGTCGATGAGGCCGGTCGCAACGATCGTATCGCTCTCGATCAGCACGCCGCCCGCCGACACGCCCGCCACCGGGCAGACGAGCGTCGCGTTGAGCAGGGCCAGCGTCCGGCTCATGCCCAACCCGCCACGCCGCGCGACCGCCGCGTCAACACATCGAGACAGGCCATGCGCACCGCCACCCCCATTTCGACCTGCTCGGTAATCGCCGAGCGCGCGTGATCGGCCACGACCGAATCGATTTCGACGCCACGGTTCATCGGGCCGGGGTGCATTACCAGCGCATCGGGCTTGGCGCGCGCGAGGCGCTTTTCGGTGAGGCCATAGCGCAAATGATATTCGCGGTTGGACGGCACGAAGCCGCCATTCATCCGCTCATTCTGCAAGCGCAGCATCATCACGACATCGGCCCCCTCGAGCGCTTCGTCGAAATCGGTAAAGGGCGTGACACCCATTCGCTCGATTGCGGCGGGCATCAGCGTGGTCGGGGCGCACACACGCACGTCGGCGGCGAGCGCGGTCAGCGCGAGGATGTTCGAGCGCGCAACGCGGCTGTGCAGCACGTCGCCGCAAATCACCACGCGCTGCCCCGCGATCGACCCGCGCCGCCGCCGGATTGTCAGCGCATCGAGCAGCGCTTGCGTCGGATGTTCGTGCTGCCCGTCGCCAGCATTGAGCACCGGGCAATCGACCTTGCCCGCGATCAGCCGCACCGCGCCCGAGGACATGTGGCGGATGACGATCACGTCGGCGCGCATCGCGTTCAGCGTCATCGCGGTGTCGATCAGCGTTTCGCCTTTCTTCACCGAGCTTTGCGCCGCGTGCATGTTGACGACATCGGCCCCGAGCCGCTTTCCGGCGATTTCGAACGACAGCAGCGTGCGGGTCGAATTCTCGAAAAAAGCGTTGATCTGCGTCAGTCCGCCGAGTCGCTTGTCGCTGATCGCGCGGGTGCGATTGGCGGCGACCCAGCCATTGGCCTCGTCGAGCAGAAACACGATTTCATGCGGTTGCAAACCCTCGATTCCGGTCAGGTGCCGGTGCGGGAACACGGCACGCCCGGGGATGAGCGAGGCGGGTCTGTGATCGGAAGGTTGCATCGAGAGCGTCGGGTAGCGGCGCGCGCGCGCGGTGGCAAGGCAGGCCTGACGATCCGCCGTGTAAAACGCAATTTTTGATAACATTCCATTAGGATAGGTGCGTTACGCAGGTGCAACATCAATGTGGGTGTGGAGCGGGGGGGGGGGCGTATTGATCGGACGTGCGGTTCTAGCGGAGGAGCATGAGGAGCTCTGCGCGATAGCGAAACAGATTCTCGCCGAGATCGAGGCTGATGGCCCGAGCGATGCGTTGTCGGGGTTGCGCTGGCGGCTCAATCGGGTGCTGACCAAGCATCTCGCGATGGAGGACCGGCTGCTTTATCCCATGTTGCTGGCGAACCGGAAGACGGCGCCACTGGCGGAGCCACTGCTGGTGGATGTGGCGGCGATGGCGGAGGCCTTTGCTTCATATCACGCGGCCTGGCCGATCGAGCGCATTCAGAACGAGTGGGCGGGGTTTCGTACCGCGACGCGCGAGATATTGCAGGCGCTGCGGCGGCGCATCCTGCGCGAGGAGCACGATTTGTTCCCGCGCGTATCCTGGCCGGGGGCGGACAACCGCTAAACCGCCACCAGCGCGTCGATCGCGCCCTGCAAAATATAGGCGGCTGCCATCTTGTCGACCAGTTCGGCACGCTTGGCGCGGCTGGCGTCCTGTTCGATCAGCGTGCGTGTCACCGCGACGGTCGACCAGCGTTCGTCCTGCAGGAAGATCGGCAGTCCCAAATCCGCCATGTTGCGGGCAAACGCGCGGCTTGATTGGCTGCGCGGGCTTTCGCTGCCGTCGGAGAGGTTGAGCGGCAGGCCGATGACGATGCCCTTTACCTGCTGCGCCGCGATCAGCTCGGCGAGCGCGATTTTGTCCTTCTGGAACTTGGTGCGACGGATGAGCAGGGCGGGGGAGGCGAAGCTCCACCCGGCGTCGCACAAAGCGGAGCCGATGGTCTTGGTGCCGACATCGAGGCCGATCAGGCGGCCACCGGTGGGGAGGGCGGCGCGGAATTCTGTGCGGTCGGTGGTGATCATGCGCACTTTCCGTTCGTGCGGAGCGCGTCGAAGCACAGCTCTCCAAACGCGACCGACCCGCTTGCGGAGACGGGCCCTTCGACGGGCTCACGGCGAACGGGGCGGGGGGGCGGCATCATTGCTTGTCGAACGCCGCCAGCCGCCGTGCCGCGTCCGCCCGCACGTTCGCCCAGAACAGGCTGTAGTCATAGACGTGGTAATTGTTGCCGGGCAGCACATAGCCGCCGAGCGCGGGCGGGGTGCCGATCAGCAACAGGCCGCGCGCGTCGCAGCGGGCGGGGACGCGCTTGGGTTCGATCGTCGCGCTGGCGAGATCGGGGGCGGGGAACAGCGTGCCGAGATTGGCGTCGGCGGTGGCGGCGGCATCGGGCGTGCCGGTCAGCGGGTTGGTGCAGATCATCGGCGTGCCGCGGCGCGGCTTGCCGTCGGTGCCGGTGCTGGCGGCATAAGCGTCGAGGATCAGCGCGGGATCGGCGGGTTCGGCGAAGCTTTGCCACGACAGCAGGCACCCGGCCTGATCGGCGGTGCGGCATTCGGGCAGGCCGAGCGTCGGCACGTCGACGGTGCGCGAGACCGGCCAGCCGATGAGGTAGGCCGCGACGATGCGCCGGGCGAGCGGCTTGCCCGCGACCTTCTCGCGCAACAGCCGCAGTAGATGCAGGGCACCCTGGCTGTGCCCGGCGAGGATGATCGGGCGATCTCCGGCCTGCGCGAGGAAGGCGTCGAAGGCGGTGGCAACGTCGCCATAAGCGAGGTTCAGCGCCTGGTTGGCGGCGGCCTGCGTCGTCAGGAACGCACCGAAGGTCGCCTGGCGATAGCGTGGTGCCCACACATCGCCGACTTCGTTGAACACGCTTGCCTGCGCGCGCAGGAACAGTTCCGCGCGGGCATTGGCCTCGGCATCGTCGAGCGGCGCATTCCAGCGCGCGCGGTTGAGGTAGGATGTCGGGTGGAGGAAGAATACCGCTGCCTTGCTGTCCTTGCTCGGGGTATAGCCGACCGGAGTCCATAAGGCGGGGTTGCCGGACTTGTCAGGCCGCGCGAGCCACATATCGGCGCGCCCATAAGCAGCGGCGGGTTCGGGCGGCAGCGCGACGAAGGCGGCGCGCGGCACCATCGCCAGTTTGATGAGATCGACGCCCCAGATCGCATAAGCAAAGCCGCCCGCGATCACGAGCACGATCAGAACCGCAAAGGCATAAAGGAACTTACGTGCCACGCGCGGGGTCAACCTTTCTGGAGGAGCGATGCACTGGTCATGCGATTTCCGTGCAGCAGGATGACGACGCTTGCAATCGCCTTGGCGTTGGCGTCCGGTCGTGTCCGGAAGCGGGGAGCAGCCAGATGACCGAATCGACCGATTTCGAAATGGATGCGGGATGGCGGTTGCGTCCGCTGATCTTGGCGATCGTCGGGGCGCTGGCCGCGCTGGCCGCGCTGGCGGTGCAGCAATTGCTTGATGTCGGTCGCCCGGTCCGCTTTCCGTCGGTCGACCCAGAAAACTGGCGAATCGCGCTGACGACGGCCATCGGCACGGGTGCGGTGACCTTCGGATTCGCGCTGGAGTGGCGGCGGGCGCATTGGGCGGTGGTGTTCGGTGTGGTGGTCGGCGCGGTTGCCGGGCTGGTGTTCTACTGGAATGGCGGCGGCTGGGGGATGTGGCGGGATTGGCACAGCGCCAGCCTGTTTCTGTCGATCGCGATCGCCGTGCCGCTGTTCCAGACCGCGCGCGACGAGGCGGCGTGGCGATTCCCTTATGCCGATGTCCACGGACATGCCTGGACCAACGTCGTCTTGTGGTGCGCGTGCTGGCTGTTCACGGGGATCGTGTTCGCGCTGGCGTGGTTGCTGTCGGCGCTGTTCGAGCTGATCGGGCTGCATTTCCTGCGCGATCTGTTGCAGCATAATTGGTTCGTCGCTGTGCTGTTCGGCGCGAGCTTCGGCGCGGCGCTGGGGCTGCTGCGCGAACGCGACGGTGTGCTGCGGCTGTTGCAGCGCGTGGTGACATCGGTGCTGGCGGTGCTGGCACCGGTGCTTGGGCTGGGGCTGCTGGTGTTTCTCGTCGCCTTGCCGTTCACCGGGCTGAACGCGCTGTGGGAGGCGACCAAATCGACCACGCCGATCCTGCTGAGCTGCGTGATCGGCGCGCTGATCTTCGCCAATGCGGTGATCGGCAATGGCGAGCAGGAGGAATTGCGCAATCCGGTGCTGCGGGTCGGCGCGATGGTGCTGGCGCTCGCAGTATTGCCGCTGGCGGTAATCGCGGCGATCGCGACGGGGCTGCGGATCGATCAATATGGCCTGACGCCCGATCGGTTGTGGGCGGTGGTGTTCGTCGCCTTTGCCACCGCTTATGGCGTCGTTTACCTCGTCGCGCTGGCGCGCGGGCGGATGCGCTGGGGTTCGTGGGTGCGGCCGAGCAATTTGCGTCTGGCCTTTGTCGTCGCGGGGGTTGGGCTGGTGCTGGCGACGCCGCTGCTGAGTTTCAATGCGCTGTCGACCGCCGATCAGGTCGCGCGACTCGAATCGGGCAAGACCGCCCCTGAGAAGTTCGACTGGGCGGCGCTGGCGTTCGATTTCGGTGATCCCGGCAAAGCGGCGCTGAAGCGGCTGGCGGGATCGAAGAACCTCGTGGTCGCGGCGCGCGCCAAGGAGGTGTCTGGCAAGACCAATCGCTGGGACGTCGCGGCGATCGACCGCACGCAGACCGACGCTGATCTGCTGGTGAAGCGGTTGCGCGTGTTGCCGGTGACGGTGCCCGTGCCGCTCGCCTTGCGGGCCAAGCTCACCGATTGGCAGGGATGCGGGACGGGGCGGCAGGATCGCTGCACTGTGTTGTACACTCCCGGCGCCAGCGAGGCGGTGTCATTGTCGCAAAGCTGCATCGACGATCTGGCGCGCGATCCCGAAGAAAAAGGCGTGCGCGGTGTTCCGGTTGTCCGGGGGCTGCGATCAGGCTGCGGCGGCTCGCGCTACCAACGGGCGGGCGATACATGGGAGCGTGTCGATGAAAACACGCGAGCCCCGCTCACGCCCGCCGAGCGCGCCGCGCTGAAAGCCGGGGACGTGGCGGGCAAGGTGGAGATCCGTTCGGTGCCCGCGCGCCGGGTCTTTGTCGGGGGCGTTCCCGTCGGCGATCCGTTCGAATAGGTTGCGCAAGGCTTGGGCGCTCTGCTAGCCGCGATCCATGCCAGTCGACATCGCCACCGTCCGCAAGATCGCGAGTCTTGCCCGTATCGCCATTACCGAGGAAGACGCCGCGCGCATCGCGCCCGAGCTCGACAACATCATGGGATGGATCGAGCAATTGGGCGAGGTGGATTGCACCGGCGTCCAGCCGATGACTGCGGTCATCCCCAACCATCTGCGCCTGCGCGACGATGTCGTGAATGCCGATCCGCTGACCGGCGGCGGCATTCGTGACGCCGTGCTCGTCAATGCGCCCCAGGCCGAACACGGTTTCTTCACCGTGCCCAAGGTGATCGAATGATGTCGGCACGACAGCCTTCGATCATCCCCGCATCAGCGGGGATCCAGAAAACAGAGACGCTGCGCGCGTTGCCCTGTGCCCCCGCTTTCGCGGGGGAACGGGAAGGGATGATGAAATGACCGACCTTACCGATCTCGGCGTTGCCGCCATCCGTGATGGCGTGCGCGACGGCAGCTTTTCCGCGCGCGAAGTGGCCGAGGGCTTCATCGCCAATGTGTCCGCCGCCACGGCGCTCAACGCCTTCCTCGTCGAAACCCCCGATCATGCGCTGGCCGCTGCCGACGCCGCCGATGCCGCGCGCGCCGCTGGCGAAACGTTGAGGCCGCTGGCGGGCGTGCCGATCGGCATGAAGGATTTGTTCTGCACCAACGGCGTGCCGACCACCGCCGCCAGCCGCATATTGGAGGGGTTCACCCCGCCCTATGAATCGACGGTCTCGGCCAATCTGTGGAGCGCGGGCGCGGGGATGCTGGGCAAGCTGAACCTCGACCAGTTCGCAATGGGATCGTCGAACGAGACCAGCGCCTTCGGCAACGTCATCTCGCCGTGGCGCCGCAACAATGGCGATACCGCGCCGCTTGCGCCCGGTGGGTCTTCGGGCGGGTCGTCCTCGGCGATCGCGGCGCGGCTGTGCCCGGCGGCGACCGGCACCGATACCGGCGGATCGATCCGCCAGCCCGCCGCCTTTACCGGCATTTCGGGCATCAAGCCGACCTATGGCCGCTGCTCGCGTTGGGGCACGATCGCTTTCGCTTCCTCGCTCGATCAGGCAGGACCAATGGCGCGCGACGTGCGCGACTGCGCGATCATGCTCGAGGCGATGGCCGGGTTCGATGCCAAGGACGCGACCTCGCTCGATTTGCCGGTGCCCGCTTGGGAAGCTGGATTGTCAGGCGATCTCAAGGGTAAGCGCGTCGGAATTCCCAAGGAATATCGCGTCGACGCGATGCCGCCCGAGATCGAGGCGCTGTGGCAGCAGGGGATCGAATGGCTGAAGGATGCGGGCGCGGAGATCGTCGAAGTTTCGCTGCCGCACACCAAATATGCGCTGCCGGCGTATTACATCATCGCGCCCGCCGAAGCCTCGTCCAACCTCGCTCGCTATGACGGCGTGCGCTATGGCCTGCGCGATTTGCCCGAGGGGGCAGGCTTGCAGGATATGTATGCCGCGACCCGCGCTGCCGGTTTCGGCGATGAAGTGAAGCGCCGCATCATGATCGGCACTTATGTGCTGTCCGCAGGCTTTTACGACGCCTACTTCACACAGGCATCGAAGGTCCGCACACTGATCGCGCGCGATTTCGAACAGGCCTGGGCCAAATGCGATGTACTGCTGACCCCGACTGCACCTTCCGCCGCGTTTGCGCTGGGCGAAAAGTCGGCCGACCCGATCGCGATGTATTTGAACGACGTGTTCACCGTGCCGTCTTCGCTCGCTGGGCTCCCGGCGATGAGCGTGCCGGGCGGGCTGGACGGGCAGGGGCTACCGCTCGGGCTTCAGATCATCGGCAAGGCACTGGATGAGCAGAGTGTGCTGAACGCTGGCCTCGCGATCGAGCAACGCGCAGGCTTCACCGCGCGGGCGGAGCGTTGGTGGTAGATTGGTTGCGTCATCGTCCTACGTAGAAATTCACGGAGCACGGTGGACGGTATTACGCCAAAATGGTAATACCGTACCATGAGCAAGCTCAGCAATCTGACGGTCAAAGGCCAAGTCACCATCCCCAAGGATGTTCGCGACGCGCTCGGGCTTAAGCCGAATGAGCCGGTCGAGATCGATTGGCGGGGTGGAGACGAAGCCGTGATTCGCAAGCCGAAGCTGGATCGCGAGGCGGAGGTGCAGCGCCTGATTGCCGAGATGCGCGCGGCATCCGATCGCTTCGCGCACCTTCGCGAGAACCGGTCGACCGATGAGATCATGCAGGAAATCCGTGGCGACGATCCCTTCCTCTCGTGATTCTTGTTGATACGAACGTGTTGATCGATCTGCGCGATCGCGATCCGGCGTGGGAGCCGTGGTCGATGCGCGCGGTTGCGCTGGCGCGCCTCGCGGGGCCGGTCGGGACGACTGCCGTCACCGTTGGAGAGCTTGCCTCACGCGGGGGTACGCTTGTGGAGTTGCGAGAGCTGTGCTCGGCGTTCGGCATTCCGCTCTTGCCGTTGAGCGTGGCTGGAGCGTACCACGCCGGGCAGGCGCACCGTGCCTATCGGGCTGCAGGGGGCGGGCGCGAGAAGCTGCTTGCCGATTTCCTGATTGGCGGCGAGGCCGAAGCGCTTGGCGCACACTTGTTAACGCGTGACCCTCGCCCGTATCGCCGTTATTTCCCAGACCTGACCCTTATCACACCCGAGACCGACGCATGACCGAATCCCCCTACACCATCCGCGGCGAAACCGGCGACTGGGAGGTCGTGGTCGGCCTCGAAGTCCATGCGCAGATCACCACCAATGCCAAGCTCTTCTCGGGCGCGGCGACCGCGTTTGGCGCGGAGCCCAACACGCAAGTGTCGCTGGTCGATGCCGCGATGCCGGGGATGCTGCCCGTGCCCAACCGCGAATGCATCCGCCAGGCGGTGCGCACCGGCATGGCGATCGAGGCGCAGATCAACACATGGTCGCGGTTCGACCGCAAGAACTATTTCTATGCCGATTTGCCGCAGGGCTACCAGATCAGCCAGCTTTACCACCCGTTGGTGGGCGAGGGCGCGATCGACATCAGCCTGGACGACAAGAACCCTGATGCGCACGGCAAGCGCATCGGCGTCGAGCGCATCCATGTCGAGCAGGATGCCGGCAAGTTGATGCACGATCAGCACCCGACGCGCTCTTATGTCGATCTCAACCGCTCGGGCGTCGCGCTGATGGAAATCGTGTCCAAGCCCGACATGACGTCTCCTGCCGAAGCAGGGGCTTATCTGCGCAAGCTCAGATCGATCCTGCGCTATGTTGGGTCGTGCGACGGCAATATGGAAGAAGGCTCGATGCGCGCGGACGTCAATGTCAGCGTGCGTAAGGCAGGCGAGCCGCTGGGCACGCGCACCGAGACCAAGAACGTCAATTCGGTGCGCTTCGTGATGGCGGTGGTCGAGCAGGAAGCGCGCCGCCAGGTCGAGGTGCTGGAGGATGGCGGGCGCATCGTCCAGGAAACGCGGCTGTACGACCCTGACCGTAACGAAACGCGCTCGATGCGGTCGAAGGAAGATGCGCACGATTACCGCTACTTCCCCGATCCTGACCTGCTGCCGCTTGAACTCGACGAGGTGTTCCTCGCCGAATGCCGCGCGTCGCTGCCCGAACTACCCGACACCAAGCGCCGTCGTTTCGAAGCGCTTGGCATCACGCCTTATGCGGCGGCGGTGCTGACGGCGGAGGTCGAGGCGGCGCGCTGGTTCGATGCGCTGCTCGATTGCGGCGCGGCGCCGGTCGCGGCGGCCAATTGGACGACATCGGAGCTGTTCGGCGCGCTCAACCGCACCGGCAAGGACATTGAAAACGCGCCGGTCAGCCCGGCGCAGGCGGCGGAACTGCTCGGCCTGATCGGCGATGGCACGCTGTCGAGCACGCTCGCCAAGCAGGTGTTCGAGATCATGCTCGAAACCGGGCAGGGCGCCGCCGCCGTGGTTGAAGAACATGGCCTGAAGCAGACCAGCGACACCGGCGAAATCGAACGCGTCATCGCCGACGTGATGGCCGCCAACGCCGACAAGGTCGCCGAGTATCGCGGCGGCAAGGACAAATTGTTCGGCTTCTTCGTCGGCCAGACGATGAAGGCGATGGGCGGCAAGGCCAATCCGGGCGTGGTGAATGAGGTGTTGAAAAGAATACTTTCCGCGGATAGATGAAGATACGTCTATATAGGGGAGAGGTGCATGTTACGGAAATTCGCTATACTTATGGCGCTTAGCGTAACACAGGCCGCCTCTGCGCAGGTTTTTGACAATAACAGTGTGGTAACGTTAGGGAAGGCTGGCCTTGGCGAAGCTGCCATCATCGCTAAGGTGAATAGCCTTCCTTGTGCTTATGACGTTTCAACCGATGGATTAATCGCCCTGAAACGCGCGGGTGTTACGGATGGTATCATAACGGCTATGGTAAGTCGATGCGTTGCCTCCACCCGTGCGCAAGGTGGGGAGATCAATTCGTCTGATCCAATGGTTAAACATGCACCGGGTATATATTTGGCTGTAGATTGGGTGAAGCCTGCCCAACTGTCCCTTATCCGGCCTGTTGTCAGCAGCGGAAACCGCACGACCGGGAACGGTAGTATTTTGTTTCCCTTGAAGAACCTTCTCGTGCTTCCTCAGGCTGAGAGTAGAAATATTGCGTCGTCGAAGAATCCCACATTTTATTTCTACTTTGATGCGGCCGATCGTAACGTCAGCGATTTTGGGGTTGACCGTTCCATTGCGGCACAGTCGCCTAGCGAATTCAGCTTGGTCCGGTTTAAAAAGAAGGGGAATGCTCGCGAGATCGAGGTAGGTCGAATGTCGGCATACTTCTCGATCAATTTACGGAAGGGCGTCAATGAAAAGGACACTGCGGCCTTTTCCGCGACGGAGGTTGGCGATGGGATTTTCAAAGTAAGCGCTAACAACGATATGCTTCCAGGCGAATACGCGTTCATCTTCTCAGGCGAAAGCGGGAGGTCCAGAGTTTACGACTTTTCCGTCGTCCCCGCACCGGATGCTGTCGGTCCCGTTACCGTGAGGTAACGCTGACAAAGGGCAAGAGTCTTCGCTTCCCTCGTCGGATAGCGAGACTTACTGCCCGTCATCCCCCTGATTCTTCACCACACCGCCTGTTCCGCCAACGCCGTCAGGCATTCCGGCGGAGGTGAACGCATCGGGTTCCTTGCCGCCTTCGCCGCACTCGACTGCGTCCTTGCGGGCTTCGACTTTCTGCTGGAGGTCGCTACGCGGATCGGTGTTGTCGCGGGGATCGTCGAGCGGGCCCTTGTTGATCTCGTCGCTCACCCAAAATCCCCCGTCAGGCCGGTATCGGTCGGCTGGAACGGTTCGTCGCCCGGCGTTGCGTCGGGAGCGGGGAAGTCCACGTCGGGGGTCGGGCTTGGCAATTCGGTTGGCACCGGGTCGGGCTGGCCGGGTTCGCTCGGGAAGGGCGGCAATTCGGTTGGGGGCGTGGTGGCCATGATGATTCTCCTCGATGTTGAACAACGCGCGAGCATCGTCGGCGGTTGCGCAATATAAAGCCAGTCTGTTTGCGCGCTTGCCCCCGGCCATAGGGCTGGTATAGACGCGCCCCACACCGGCGGTGTCCCATGCGGGCGTGGCGGAACTGGTAGACGCAGCAGGTTTAGGTCCTGCCATCGCAAGATGTGGGGGTTCGAGTCCCTTCGCCCGCACCAGGCCGCCCGTGGCAAACGGGCGGTAGCCATCAGAAATTCCTGTAAAAGGCACGACTTGAGTATGCAAACTGTCGAGACGTTGAACGAGGGGCTGAAGCGCGCCTACACGCTGAAGATCACCGCGAAGGACATCGATTCGCGCGTGGACGCCGAACTGAAGCGCGTTGCGCCAACGGTGCGGATGCCCGGCTTCCGCCCCGGCAAGGTTCCCGCGAACCTCGTGCGCAAGATGCACGGCGAGGCGCTGATGCAGGATGCGCTCAACACCTCGATCCAGCAGGGCATCCAGGAGTTGATCGCCGAGCACAAGTTGCGCCCCGCGCTGCAGCCCTCGGTCAGCCTCGATGACGGCTATGAACTCGGCAAGGATGCCGATGTGAAGGTCGAGCTGGAAGTGCTCCCCGACGTGCCGACCCCCGCGATCGACAATCTGAAGCTCGAGCGCCTGACCGTTCCCGCCGACGACGCCGTCGTGCAGGAGCAGCTCCAGAAGTTCGCCGACCAGCAGAAGCGCTGGGAAGAGGCCGATGCGGCGTATGACGCCAAGACCGGCGATCTCGTCGTGCTCGATTTCGTCGGCAAGGTCGACGGCGTTGCGTTCGAGGGCGGCACTGGCGAGGACATGTCGGTCGAAATCGGTTCGGGTCGCCTGATCCCCGGTTTTGAGGAGCAGGTTGTCGGCGTGAAGGCCGGTGACGAGCGTCAGATCAACGTGAGCTTCCCCGAGGATTATCAGGCCAAGGAACTCGCAGGCAAGGCCGCGACCTTTGATCTGACGGTCAAGACCGTGAAGACCGCGGGCGAGACCAAGATTGACGACGAACTCGCCACCTCGCTCGGCCTGCAGAGCCTTGAGCAGCTCACCGGTCTGCTCAAGGGTCAGATCGAGCAGGAGCTGAACGGCCTGACGCGCACCCACATGAAGCGCAAGCTGCTCGACCAGCTCGCCGAAGGCCATGATTTCGAAGTGCCGCCGTCGATGGTCGAAGCCGAATTCGACCAGATTTGGCAGCAGCTCCAGCACGAA
Organism: Sphingomonas sp.; assembly: GCF_041661885.1. Taxonomy (GTDB): domain Bacteria; phylum Pseudomonadota; class Alphaproteobacteria; order Sphingomonadales; family Sphingomonadaceae; genus Sphingomonas. The sequence continues at coordinate 590,486 of NZ_JBAZTL010000001.1, forward strand.
GCGACGCATGAGGAAGACCCGGCAGCCGCGCTCGCCGAGATGGAATCCGAGCGCGACGATTACCGCAAGATCGCCGAGCGCCGCGTTCGCCTGGGCCTGTTGCTGAGCGAAATCGGCCAGGCCAATGGCGTCGAAGTCAGCCAGCAGGAAATGAACCGGCTGATCGCGCAGGCTGCGCAGCAATACGGCCCTGAGGACCGCAAGCGCTTCCTGCAATACATCCAACAGGAGCCGATGGCGGCAGCACAGCTTCGCGCGCCGCTGTACGAAGACAAGGTCGTCGACTTCCTGTTCGAAAAGGCCGAAGTCAGCGATCGCGAAGTGACGCGCGAAGAGCTGGAAGCGGCAATCGAGAGCGAAGAAGGTTTCTCGACCGGCACGCACAGCCACGATCACGAAAACCACAAGCCCAAGGCCGCCAAGAAGGCCGCGTCGAAGAAAGCCAAGGCTTCGACCGACGACGCGCAGGAAATGGAAGCCGCCGACATCGAACCTGCCGCCGCTGGTGATGCGCTGGTTGAAGCCGAGCCGGTGAAGAAGGCCGCGACCAAGAAGGCCCCCGCCAAGAAGTCTGTTGCGGCTGAGCCCGCCGCCAACGAAGGTGAAGCCGAAGCGGCTCCGGCGCCTGCCAAGAAGGCTCCCGCCAAGAAGAAGGCTGCTGCTACCGATACGGCAGAATAAGCGTCCTTTCGCATCTGCACGTCGTCACCCCCGGGGCTTGCCTCGGGGGTGATGTCGTTTCGGGGGGAAGCGTTCGGCAAGACGGGTGGGAAGACATTACCAACGCTTCCGGTGGCTCCCCTGTTACAAAGGGGGTCGAACCGATCACCATTCACCCCTATGGCAGAGCCATGACCACGCGCATCGCCATCCTGCTGCCCTGTTATAACGAGAGTGCCGCCATCGCGCAGACGGTGGCCGGGTTCCGTGCCGCGCTGCCGGATGCGACGATTTACGTCTACGATAACAACAGCTCCGACGACACCGTTGCGGTGGCGCGCGCCGCGGGTGCGATCGTGCGGACCGAGCGGATGCAGGGCAAGGGCAACGTCGTCCGCCGCATGTTCGCCGATGTCGATGCCGATATCTATGTGATGGCCGATGGCGACGCGACCTATGACGCGACCGTCGCGCCTGCGTTGGTACAGCGCCTGCTTGACGAGCAGCTCGACATGGTGGTCGGCAGTCGCGTGACCGAGGTCACCGCCGCCTATCGCCGGGGCCATGTGCTGGGCAACAAGGCGATGACCGGGCTATTGGCACAATTGTTCGGGCGCAGCTTCACCGATATTTTCTCGGGCTACCGTGTGTTTTCCCGGCGATTCGTGAAGAGTTTTCCGGTGTTGTCGTCGGGTTTCGAGATCGAAACCGAGATCAGCGTCCATGCGCTCGAACTCAAGATGCCGGTGGGCGAGATCGAAACACCCTATTTCGCGCGGCCCGAAGGATCGGTGTCGAAGCTCAGCACCTATCGCGATGGCTTCCGCATCGCGCGCACGATCGTGACGCTGTACCGGATCGAGCGGCCGCTCTTGTTCTTCGGTGTGATTGCGGGCCTGCTGTTCGCCGCCGCTTTGGCGTTCGGCATCCCCTTGGTCATTACCTATATGCACACCCATCTCGTGCCGCGTTTGCCGACGGCGGTGATGGCGACCGGGCTGACGATTCTCGCGGCGCTGAACGTGTTTACCGGGCTGATTCTCGATACGGTGGTGCGTGGTCGGCGTGAGGTGCGGCGGCTGGCGTATCTGGCGCACCGCGCACCCGGCGGTGACGATCGCCGTATCGACCAAGGTGCTATGGCAGGCGGGGCTTGAACTCGTTTCCGCCAGCGCCGATGTATGCGGTACGAATTTCCGTTCTTCTCGGGGCATAAGGACTAAAAGGCTCATCATGCGCAATCCGTTCGACACCGGCGACTTTCTGGCTCCCATTCAAGATGGCCTTGTGCCGATCGTGGTGGAGCAATCGAACCGCGGCGAACGCTCGTTCGACATCTATTCGCGTCTGTTGCGCGAGCGGATCATCTTCGTAACGGGCGGCGTTGAGGATCATATGGCGGCGGTCATCACCGCGCAGCTCCTGTTCCTCGAATCGGAAAATCCGAAGAAGGACATCTTCATGTACATCAACTCGCCGGGCGGGGTCGTCACGGCGGGCATGGCGATCCATGACACGATGCAGTACATCCGCCCGCGCGTCGGCACGGTCTGCATCGGTCAGGCGGCGTCGATGGGCAGCTTCCTGCTCGCCGCCGGTGAGCCGGGGATGCGGGTTGCGCTGACCAACGCGCGCATCATGATTCATCAGCCTTCGGGCGGGGCGCAGGGCATGGCATCGGATATCCAGATTCAGGCCAAGGAAATCCAGCGCATCAAGAACCGGATGAACTCGCTTTATGCGCAGTACACTGGCAAGCCGATCGAAGAGATTGAGCGGGCGATGGACCGTGACACCTTCCTCGAGGCGCATGAGGCCAAGGACTTTGGTCTGGTTGACCAGGTGTTCGACAAGCGTCCGGCGCTGCCCGATGATTCGAGCACGCCGCCTGCTTTGACTTCGGCTTGAAGTGGTTTTTAGGTGGCGGGGCTTCGAAAGGCGTCCCGCTACCGTATTTATACGGCAATTTTGGTGATTGTCGGATTGCGCGGGGTCAGTCTAGGATAGGCACCCCGCATATGTGCGCCCGCTGGTGGCGCCAAGGATGGTTTGAATGACAAAGCTCAGCGGCGGCGACTCGAAGAGCACGCTTTATTGCTCCTTCTGCGGGAAGTCGCAGCATGAGGTGCGCAAGCTGATTGCGGGCCCAACCGTATTCATCTGCGATGAATGCGTCGAATTGTGCAACGACATCATCCGCGAGGAAACCAAGTCGGCCTTGGTCTCCAAGAAGGATGGTGGCGTCCCCACGCCGCAGGAAATCTGCGACGTGCTTGATGATTATGTGATCGGGCAGAAGCGCGCCAAGCGCGTGCTCTCGGTGGCGGTGCACAACCATTACAAGCGCCTCAACCACGGCCAGAAGGGGGCCGATGTCGAGCTCGCCAAGTCCAACATCCTGCTCGTCGGCCCGACCGGCTGCGGCAAGACGTTGCTGGCGCAGACGCTCGCGCGCATTCTCGACGTGCCCTTTACGATGGCCGATGCGACGACGCTGACCGAGGCGGGTTATGTCGGTGAGGATGTCGAGAACATCATCCTCAAGCTGCTCCAGGCGTCCGACTATAATGTCGAGCGCGCGCAGCGCGGGATCGTGTATATCGACGAAATCGACAAGATCAGCCGCAAGGCCGAGAACCCGTCGATCACGCGCGACGTGTCGGGCGAGGGCGTGCAACAGGCGCTGCTCAAGCTGATGGAAGGCACCACCGCCAGCGTCCCGCCGCAGGGTGGCCGCAAGCATCCGCAGCAGGAGTTCCTGCAGGTCGACACGACCAATATCCTGTTCATCTGCGGCGGTGCGTTTAGCGGCCTCGAGAAGATCATCGGCGATCGTCTGCAGGGCAAGTCGATCGGCTTCGGGGCCTATGTCGCGTCCCCTGAGGAACGCCGCACGGGTGAAACGCTCAAGTCGGTCGAGCCCGAGGATTTGCTGAAGTTCGGCTTGATCCCAGAATTCGTCGGTCGCTTGCCGGTGATCGCGACGCTCGAGGATCTCGATGTGCCCGCGCTCGTCACCATCCTGACCGAGCCGAAGAACGCGCTCGTCAAACAATATCAGAAGCTGTTCGACATGGAGGCGGTCAAGCTCGGCTTTACCGATGATGCGCTGGTGCAAGTCGCCAAGAAGGCGATCGAGCGCAAGACCGGCGCGCGTGGGCTGCGCTCGATCCTTGAGGGCATCTTGCTCGACACGATGTTCGATCTGCCCGGCATGGACGGGGTCGATGAAGTGATGATCGACAAGGACGTGATCGACGGCCGCAAGGAACCGATCCGCGTCTATGCCAAGAAAGAAAAGACCGGGGCCGGGGCTGCGTGACCCCGGCGCCGCGCTCCACTCCGATCGGTGTCGCTGACGACGCCGATCGGGGAAGGATCGCGGCGATGCTGGCCCGTGCCTTCGCCGATGATCCGGCGATGGCGTATATTTTCCCCGATCCCGCCGAGCGCGCTTGTCGGTTACCCCGGCTTTTCGCGCTGCTGTTCGATGCGGATGCCTATTCCGGTTTGCGTCTGATCGCGGGGGACTGTGCGGCGGCGACACTGTGGCGCGCGCCGGGACATGGCAAAACCTCGCCGCTTGATATGGTGATGCAGGCCTGGCCGTTGTGGCGTGCGTTGGGCGGTGCGGTCGGGCGCGCATTGACAGTCTCCAACGCGATCGACGCACATTTTCCCTCGGGCAAGCTGTGGTATCTGCACGTGGCCGGATGCGATCCGGCGGTGCAGGGCAAGGGCGTCGGTCGCGCGATCGTGCAGGCGGGTCTCGATCGCATCGCCGGTGACGGCCTGCCGATCTATCTCGAAACCGCCAATGAGCGGAATTTGGGGTTTTACGCAGGGTTGGGGTTTACGATGACAGAGGCGTGGCAGGTGCCGCGCGGTGGCCCGCGCTTCTGATCGATGGTGCGCGGGTAAGCGCGCCCAAGGAACCTGTCCCCGTCGGCGTCGTTTACGATCCGTTAACCTTTCGCCTTTACCAATTGTTAACGCGCAGCAGCGCCCATCACGCATCGAAAATCTGGAGAACGACCGCCATGCGTTTCGCATCGACGCTTCTTGCTCTCGCGCCCTTGATGGCGGTCGGCGCGCTGCTTTCAGGGTGTATGGCGGGAACCGCGCGGCCGCGCGCGGCGATCGGCAAGGTCGCGACGGCGCCGGGTTGGGCGGGTTCGATCACTCCGGGCGATCGAACTCTGCTCGAGGCCCTGCCGGCGACATGGGAGCGCGCGCGGGCGAGCGTGCCGCAACGGTTGAAGGCGAAGCTCAATGCCGAAGGGCCGCTGGTCCAGCCCGGAGCTGCACTGGAACTCCCCGCACTCCCGCCCGGTCCCTATTATTGTCGGCTGGTGCGCCTGGGAGGGGCGCACGGTCTCGACACCTTCAAACCCGATTTCTGCAATGTCGATGGCACGACGCACAACCTGTCCTTCACCAAGCAGAGCGGGACGATCCTGCCGGGCGGTTGGCTGTTCCCGGATACCGACAAGCGGCAAGTGTTCCTCGGCACTTTCCGACCGGCGCGGGCGAACAGCGCGCCACCGTACAGCGTGGACCCCAAACAGGATGTGGCGGGCGTGGTCGAGCGCGTCGCGCCGTTTCGCTGGCGATTGGTGCTGACGCGGGCGGGGCAGGGCGCGTTGCTCGATATCTATGAGCTCGTTCCGGTCACGCCGCAGGTGCAGGGGGCCGTGCCCGCCATACCCGGCTAAGCCGCGTCAGAACACGCCCGGTACGAAGCGCTTCACGCGCGCGGCATAGCCATCGTAATCGGGGAAGGTCGCGCGCAGCACCGCTTCCTCATGGCGCACGCGCATCCAGGTGCCGAGCGCGAACAGTGGCGCTCCCGCGATCAGGTTGAGCGTGTGGCCATAGGCGATCGCCATTGCCAGCGTGAACAGCGCCATCGCCACGTAAATTGGGTTGCGGATAACCGCGAACGGACCCGATTGCACCAAAGTGCCGTCATCGCGGGTGCGTGCAACGAGCGCCCAATTGCGGCCCATTGCGCGGGATGACGAATCGAACAGCCACACCGCCCCGAGCATCAGCACCAGCACGATCGCGCCCTCGATCAGCGCCGTGGCGGAGGCGGGATCGAGATCGACCCGGATCGGACCAAATCCGACGATACCGATCCCAATTCCCTGCAGCACGATCCCCCAGATCGAGGCATTGCTGCGACGTGCATCGGGACTCTTCGGGCTTTTTACGCCACGTGCGCGGGCGCGGAGCAGCGCCACCAGGAAAACGCCAATCCCGACACCGAGCGCGATCAAGCCGGGAAGTCCAACAGGATCGGTCAAAAATCGCATCGCAGTCTCCAGAGTATGGCTGTATTATATAAATAACACGCACCCGTCAATTGGCGGCGCGCAGCCGCCGCGTCTGGGCATCGCGCCATGCCTGAAATTGCTCGATCGCGACCGAGCGCCGCAGCAGCCGGGCATTGGGGTCGATCACGACATGCGCGCGTTTCGGCACGGGCAGGCTGCCCACGCCCCCCGCCATAGGCAGCGTCACGATCCGGCCGTCGATCTGCACCTCGACCGGCATTGGGAACACCCGCCCGCCGGGCGCCTGCCAGCGCAGTGCAAGGCGCGTTGCGCTGCGCGTTTCGATCAGTTCGGGCAGCGCCGCCTGGCGCAGATAGACGTCGAAGAACCAGCCATAATCCTTGCCGGTCACGCGCCGCACGAAGCGTTCATATTCCGCCGTCGAGCCGTAACGCGGGGTGAAATTGCCCGGCCGTGGATCGATCCGCCCGTACACCGCCAGCCGCGTGACATCGCGAAACGCGCGGTCGCCGATCAGGTTACGCAGCGTGTGGAGCATCCACGCGCCCTTGTAATAGATGTCCTGGCCCGGCCCGCCTTTGTCGACCTCATACACCTCTTCCTCGGTGCGTACCTTGCCCGAAGTGATGGGGTGGAGGTTGGCGATCTTGCCGCGCTCGTCCGCCAGCATCGTCGCGTACCGCGCCTCACCCTCGCGCCAGCGACCGTAAAGCGGCTGCATGTACGTGCCATAGCCCTCGTGCAGCCAGTAATCATCCCAATTGGCCGCCGTCAGTTGATTGCCGAAATATTCATGGGCGAATTCGTGCTGGAACAGCCAGTCAAACCCTTCGGGCGCCTTGGCATACTCGTTGCCGTAGGCGTTGATCGTCTGGTGCTCCATGCCCTTATGCGGGGTCTCGACCACGCCGACCTTCTCGTCGCCAAACGGGTAGGGGCCGACCTCGCTTTCGAAGAAATCGAGCGTCGGGGCAAATTCGGCAAACAGCGCGCGCGCCTTGGCCTCCTCGCCCGGCAGGAACCAGTAGAACATCGGGATGCTGTTGCCGTAACGGCTCTTATAGACCCCCGAAATCTGCTCATACGGCCCGACGTTGAGCGCGATGCCATAGGTATTGGGGTGCTTGATCCGCCAGTTCCACACGGTGCGCCCGTCGGGCAGCGTGTCCACCCCCAGCAATTTGCCATTGGAGGGAGCCTTTAACCCCTTGGGCACGGTGATGTGCAGCGTGACGACGCCCGGCTCCCCGCTCGGGAAATCGAGGCATGGCCAGAACAGGTCGCAGCCATAGCCCTCCGCTGTGGTGGCGAACCACGGCGCGCCGCCGGGCGTGGTCGTCCACACCATGCCGCTGTCCCACGGCGCCTTGACCGCGACATGCGGCTGCCCGCCATAGCTGATGCGCGCGCCGACACGGGCTCCCTTGGCGATGCGATGCGGCAGCGTGATGACGAGCCGCCCTTCGGGGTTGCTCCAGGCGTCGGGTGCCAGCGCCGTGCCGTCGATGGCAATGGCATCGACCGGCAAGTTGCGATCGAGGTCGATGGCGAGGCGGTCAAGCGGGGCCTTGGCGGTGAAACTGAGCGTCGCGACACCGCGTAGCGTCTCGGTCTCGGGCAGAACCTCGAAGGAAAGGTCGGCGGCATCGAAACCCAATTTGGCCTGATCGGGATCGATCACCCCGCCCGAGCGTGCCGTCTGCGCGGTGATCGCGGGCTCGCCTTTTTTGGGCAGGGTGGCGGCACCGGTCAGCATCAGGCAGCCAAGGGCAAGCGCGAGTCTGGAAGCGATCATGAAGGGTCTAGCTCTACGGAAAAATCGGTGATGGTCATGCGCAGCTCCAACCGGCCATTTTGGAAAATGGAGGTGGTGCGCGGGAAGTGGATGCCTTGCGCGGAAACCGATCCGGCAAAGGACAGATGCTGCCGCACCAGCGCGCCCCGCGCGTCCGAGGCAACGATCGCATAATCGGCGGAGGCGATCCGATCATCGGGGCCGAGCGTCAGCGTAATCGCGGGGAAGCCGTCGCGAATGGCGCTCAGGCGGTGGCGTCCGGTCGCCGAAACCGATGCGGGGGCGAGCAACAAATAGGCATAGACCGCCAGCCGATGCCGTTCGAACAGCGCCTGCGGCCGTGGCAACGATGTTTGTGCACCATTATGGACCAGAAACGCGCTGTCGCGCTCGATCATCACGGTTTGCGTGGTGCTGCGTCCTTCGCTTGGCAGCCAAGTGTCGATGCGGGCGCGGGAAAAGGGCTCGATGCGGGTTTCGACCATCAAGTCAACGGGTGTGCGACCGATCAGGACGCGGGCGACACCGCTCCAGGCTACCACCCGCACGCGCGCCAATTGCGCCTGTCCGCCGGCCGCCGTCAGCGCGCGCTCGACGGGGTCGAGCGGCACGTGCGCGCAGGCCGGGAACGCGGAAAAAGCGATCGCCCCACCCAAAATCGTTCGGCGATTGATGCAACGGCAACTCCCCCCATATAAGGAACTAAGCCCGCGTCGTTGACGCGACCCCGGAGTATCCATGACCAAAGCTTCTTTCACCCCGTCCAAGTCCTCGTCGCCCACCCACGCTTACCCGGTGTTGCCGCTGCGCGACATCGTCGTGTTTCCCAACATGATCGTGCCGTTGTTCGTTGGTCGCGACAAGTCGGTCGCGGCTCTGGAGGCGGCGATGGCTGCCGACAAGGAGATTTTCCTCATCGCGCAGCTCGACCCGAGCGAGGATGATCCCGACCGCGACGATTTGTACGAAATCGGGGTGACCGCAGTCGTCCTGCAATTGCTGAAGCTGCCCGATGGCACGGTGCGCGTGCTGGTCGAGGGCAAGCAACGCGCGGCGTTGACCGGGCTGGTGCAGACCGAGGGTTATCTCGCCGCCGAAGTCGAAAAGCTTGCGGGCGATGACGGTGAAGAGGCGCTCGAGGCAGCCAGCACCGAGATGGCGGCACTGATGCGCTCGGTGGTCGAGCAGTTTGAGAGCTACGCAAAGCTCAACCGCAAGCTGCCCGCCGAAACCGCAGTTCAGCTCGGCGAGATCGAGGATGCGAGCAAGCTCGCCGACGCCGTTGCCGCCAACATTCAGGTCAAGGTGGCCGACAAGCAAGCGTTGCTGATCGAACGCGATCCGGCCAAGCGACTCGAGATGGTGTTCGCCTTCATGGAGGGCGAACTCGGCGTGCTGCAGGTCGAAAAAAAGATCAAAAGCCGCGTCAAGCGCCAGATGGAAAAGACGCAGCGCGAATACTATCTCAACGAGCAGTTGAAGGCGATCCAGCGTGAGCTGGGTAATGAGGGTGACGAAGGCGAAGGCGATGAAATCGCCGAGCTGACCAACAAGATCGCGACGCTGAAACTGTCCAAGGAAGCCCGCACCAAGGCGACGGCGGAGCTGAAGAAACTCAAGACGATGGCGCCGATGTCGGCCGAGGCGACCGTCGTGCGCAATTATCTCGACGTGTTGCTCGGCCTGCCGTGGGGCAAGAAGTCCAAGATCCGCAAGGACATTTCGGCGGCGCAAGCGGTGCTCGACGAGGACCATTATGCGCTGGAGAAGGTCAAGGACCGCATCATCGAATATCTCGCGGTGCAGGCGCGCACCAACAAGCTGAAAGGCCCGATCCTGTGCCTCGTCGGCCCGCCCGGCGTCGGCAAGACCAGCCTGGGCAAGTCGATCGCCAAGGCGACGGGGCGCGAATTTATCCGCCAATCGCTGGGCGGCGTGCGCGATGAGGCCGAGATTCGCGGCCATCGCCGCACCTATATCGGTTCGCTGCCCGGCAAGATCGTGACGAACCTCAAAAAGGCCGGCACCAGCAACCCGTTGTTCCTGCTCGATGAGATCGACAAGCTCGGCCAGGATTTTCGCGGTGATCCGGCCTCGGCACTGCTCGAAGTGCTCGATCCCGAACAGAATGCGAAGTTCAACGATCATTATCTCGAAATCGACGTCGATCTCTCGGATGTGATGTTCGTGACCACCGCGAACACGCTCAACCTGCCGCAGCCGCTGCTCGATCGCATGGAGATCATCCGGCTCGAGGGCTATACCGAGGATGAGAAGGTCGAGATCGCCGAGCGGCATCTGATCGCCAAGCAGATCGAGGCGCATGGGTTGAAAGAGGGCGAGTTCACGCTCACCACCGAAGGTCTGCGCGCGCTCATTCAGTTCTATACCCGCGAAGCCGGCGTTCGCACGCTGGAGCGCGAGATCGCCAAGCTCGCGCGCAAGGCACTACGGCGCATCCTCGAGGGCAAGGCTGAGAGCGTTACGGTGACACCGGACAATCTCTCGGACTTTGCGGGCGTGAAGAAATATCGCCACGGGCTGGGCGAGGAAGAAAACCAGATCGGCGCTGTTACGGGCCTCGCCTGGACCGAGGTCGGCGGCGAATTGCTGACGATCGAAAGCGTCACTGTGCCCGGGCGCGGTGCGGCGAAGATCACCGGCAAGCTCGGCGATGTGATGAAGGAATCGATCGAGACGGCGTTCAGCTTCATCAAGGCACGCTCGCCCTCTTACGGAATCAAGCCGAGCATCTTCGCGCGCAAGGATATCCACATCCATCTGCCCGAGGGTGCTGTGCCCAAGGATGGTCCGTCGGCGGGCATTGGCATCGTAACGGCAATCGTCTCGACGCTCACTGGCGTTCCGGTGCGCCGCGATATCGCCATGACGGGCGAGGTGACGCTGCGTGGCCGCGTGCTGCCGATCGGCGGCTTGAAGGAAAAGCTGCTCGCGGCGCTGCGCGGCGGAATCACCACCGTGCTCATCCCGCACGAGAATGAGAAGGATTTGGCGGAGATTCCGGCCAATATCCTGGATGGTTTGAAGATCATCCCGGTGGCGCATGTCGATGAAGTGCTGCGGCTGGCGCTGACCGGACCGCTCACCGCGATCGACTGGACCGAGGCTGACGACCTTGCCGCACAGCCGCCTGCCGGCGTCGCGCCGATTGGCGGTGAATTGCATCATTGATCGGATCGATTACCCGAAATGCCGCATTTCCGCCGATTTTAGGCCGGGGCCGTCGCTTTTTGTTTTGACAGCCCCGGCGCTAGCCGTCTTAGTGCGCAACCGGCTTTTTGCCTGGGTATATTTTCCATTTTGTATCGGGGGTTTGGTGGCGATGAACAAACAGGAATTGATCGCGACGGTGGCCGACACGTCGGGTCTGACCAAGGGTGATGCAAGCAAAGCGGTCGAGGCGGTGTTCGACGCGGTCTCGGCAGCGCTGAAAAAGGGCGACGAAGTGCGCCTCGTCGGGTTCGGCACCTTCTCGGTCAGCAAGCGCAAGGCCTCGACCGGTCGCAACCCGCGCACCGGCGAACCGATGACGATCAAGGCGTCGTCGCAGCCGAAGTTCAAGGCCGGCAAGGGCCTGAAGGATTCGGTCAATTGATCTAATCTCCCGAAAACGTGTGTGCTGCCGCTGGACAAGCGGCGCCCGCTCGTTTTATGGGACAGGTGACGGGGCGGCGGTAACGCCGCCCTCATCCGTTTCGCCCTCCCACATCGACGATGCAGGACGGCAACGGGCGCGTAGCTCAGTGGTAGAGCACACCCTTCACACGGGTGGGGTCGCAGGTTCAATCCCTGCCGCGCCCACCATTTCCAGGGCCCGTCGGTCGATCGCGACCGGCGGGTCGTTTCATGTCGGGGTGCCCTCGGGCGTCAGCGCCAGGGCAGTTCCCGAAACCATTTGGTGATGACATATTTGGTGCCTGCGCGGACTTTCATCCCGTGGTGCAGTGTCGCCGGATTGAGCCTGCCATCGGGCATACGATTGTTCCACGCCAGCAGCTTTCCCGTCTCGGGCTGGATGATCTTGTCGATCGCCTTGAAGCGCGTTGCGCCTCCCGCGCCAGGCTCGTTGAGATAGATCATCACCGTCCAGGTGCGGTTGCCCGCAATCCCGCAATAGCGATGATAGTCGATCCCATCGGGCTCGAAATAGTCGGTATGGGCCTTGAATTCCTGCCCCACGGCGTAACGCTGCCCCTGAATCGGTTCGCCATGCGCCGGGTCGAGCCCGGTAAAGGCCGCGATACGTGCGTTGAGATCGATTACGAGCGGATCAAACGGATTGAGATCGCCGGTTTCGCTGGTGCGGAAGGTGGGGTCACCGTTGGAATCGGAGATGGTCGAAGGGCGGCGCGTGGCATCGACATGGTCGCACAGCGCGGCACAGGTCGCCGCATCGAGGAAGTTGCGACGCTGGAACAGGGTGAGTTTGCTGCTGGGTACGCGTTGCACCCCGGCTTGTGCCATGACATGCTCGATCATGGCGTCTGCTGGATTGCCCGATCCGAAATGTGCGTGCAACGTCATCGACTTGTCTTTGCCAAAGCCCGATCGGCTTTTCCAGCCCCGCCGATCGTGCGAGGTTCACAGCGTCGCCCGGTGCCTGTAACACCCCGATACGGGCAGAGGCGCGATTGAGGATGAATGCCAGATGCGGTTGGTGTTGGATGCGCGAGCGCGGGGCCTTCTGCGACGCGTACCCGTGACGAAGGTTTATAGCGGGCTGGAGCTGGTGCTGATCGCGCTGCTCGCGGTTCAGGGCGCGCGTCTGGTGTTGGCATTGGTGACGCCGGTTGATGCGGTGGGCATGTGGCACCCGGAACGGGGCAGCGTGGCGGGTTCGCCGCAGGCGCTGCTGCAGGGGTTCGATCCCTTCTTTCGTATCAGTGGCGGCGATGCGCCTGGCCCGGCGGTGGTGACGAGCCTGCAACTCACCTTGTACGGCACACGGATCGATGCGGCGCAGGGTGGTGGCTCGGCGATCGTCGCGGGGCCAGACGGCGTCCAGCAGAGCGTGGGGGTAGGGCAGGAAATCCTGCCCGGCGTGCGGCTTAAGGCAGTGGCGTTCGACCATGTGACGATCGATCGCGGCGGTGCTTCCGAAGATTTGTTTCTCGTCCAGCCCGACCAACCCGCTATTGTCGCGCCTGCACCAGCGGCAGCGCCGCTCGTCGGCGGTGGAGACGGTCGGTCGCCGATACCGCCGGGCAGCCAGGGCCTTACTTTTGCACAGCTCCGTTCGGACGTCGGCCTTATTCCGCGGATCGATAAAGGGCGCGTGACGGGGCTGACGGTTAGGCCGCAGGGGAGCGGGGCGGGCTTTCGCGCGGCAGGCCTGCGGGATGGCGATGTCGTGACGCAGATTGGCGGCAAACCGGTCGCTGGTCCCGGCGACATCGAGCGGCTGGCCGCGCAATATGCCAAGGGCGGACTGCTTTCCGTCGCGGTCGAACGCGGCAGCGACACAATTCCACTCGTCATCACGATTGCGGGGCAATGAAGACACTTACTCTGGCACCTTTGCTGGCGCTTGCGCTTGCCGGCACCGCCGCCGCGCAGACCACGATGAATGTGCGCGATGCCGACATTCGCGCCTTCATCGCCGATGCCGCGCGCGTGACCGGGCGTACTTTCATCATCGATGCGCGCGTGGCGGGGAAGGTGACCGTGGTTACCGATCATCCGGTGAGCAAGTCGCAATTTTTCGAGATTTTCCTCTCGACGCTGCGCGCCAATGGCCTCGTCGCGGTGCCGACCAGCAACGGTGCGTTTCGCATTCAGCCAACCGATAGCGCCGCCTCGCAGCCGAGCCGCGTCGGCGCACGCGGCGCGGCGAGCAACAGCTATGTTACCGAAATCGTCCGGCTTCGGTCGATCGACGCTGCGGCGGCGGTCGATACCGTGCGCGGGTTGATTTCGCCGCAGGGCTCGGTCACCGCCAATCGCGGCGGCAATAGCCTGGTGATTGTCGATTTCGCCGACAATGTCCGGCGCGTGCGCGAGGTGCTGCGCCAAATCGATACCGACACTGCCGCGACGCGGATCGTCGCTTTGAAGAATGCCGGCGCCCGCGAAATCGCGACGGCGCTGCAGGCCTTGACCGGGCAGGGCGCGGGGGCCGGTGGCACCGCAACCGGCTCCGGCGCGAGCGTGGTGGCGGTGGCCAGTTCCAATTCGGTTGCGATCCGCGGTGATGCGGCATCGGTCGCGCGGCTCGCCGCGGTGGCGGAGGATCTGGATCGGCGCGCCAAGAACGGCACCGAAATCAAGGTCATTTTCCTTGAAAATGCCGATGCCGAGCAGCTTTTGCCGGTGCTCCAGCAGCTTGTGGGTCAGGCCCCGTCGCCGATCTCGAACCAGCAGCTTTCCGCCTCGACCTTTGGCGGCAATAATGGCCAATCGAATGGCAGCAACGGCAGCGGGTTTCAGGTGAACGCGCGCCAGGCCACCGCACCTGCCGTCCAACAGGATGTCCCCACAGGCGGTGGCACTGCCACCGGGCAAGCGGCGATCAGTTCGGCCGGCCGGACGGCGGCGGTCGTCACGCGCTTCGTCGGCGCGAACGCGATCGTCATCGCCGCGCCAGCCGAAGTGCAGCGCCAATTGGCCGATGTAGTCCACCAACTCGACACGCGGCGCGAGCAAGTGCTGGTCGAGGCGATCGTCGCCGAGGTTTCGGACCAGACCGCCAGCCAACTTGGCGCGCAATTCGCCATCGCCAACATCAAGGGCGGCGTGTTCGCCGCCTCCAGCTTCCAGAACACCGCGCCCAGCCTGCTGACCATCGCCGGGGCGATTGGCGCGCGTCAGCTCAATACCACGACAACGGTGGTCAACGGCACCACCGTGACCACCAGCACCAACAGCAGCGCCAGCGATTCGCTCGGGCAATCGGCGATCAGCTCGATTTTGGGGGCGAGCGGCGGGTTTGGCGGCTGGGCGGGCAAGATCGGCGATACGGTGTTCGGATCGATCATCAACGCCCTGAAGAGCGACACCACCTCCAACCTGTTGCAAGTCCCGCATCTGGTGATGCTCGACAATCAGGAGGCGCACAGCCTGGTCGGCCAGGAAATCCCGATCACCACGGGGCAGGCGCTGTCGAACAATTTCAACAACACCTTCCGCACCACGCAGCGCGAAAATGTCGGGATCGAACTGACGGTACGCCCGCAGGTCAATTCCTCGGGCACGGTGAAACTCAATCTGCGGCTGGGGGTGAGTTCAATCGCGGGGCCGGTGTCGAGCGACAATAGCGACCTGATCCTCAACAAGCGCGAAGTCGAGACGGTGCGGACCGTCGATGATGGCGACATCGCCGTCATCAGCGGCTTGCTCGACGACAATGAGCGGCGGACGATCCAGAAAATTCCGCTGCTGGGTGATCTTCCGGGGCTGGGCAATCTGTTCCGCTCCAAGGCGAAATCGCGGACCAAGACCAATTTGATGATCTTCATCCGCCCGACGATCCTGCGCACCGCCGAAGACAGTCGCCGCCTGACCGAGCAGCGTTACGGCTATCTGCGCCTGCAACAGGGCCTCGCCGCGCCCAATGACGAGCCGTCGATCGACCAATTGGTGCGCGATTATCTGGGGGCGGCGCCACCGATTCCGAGTGCGCCCGTTCCCGGCAATATCGAAGACCCACGCATCGCGGTGCCGGTGCAGCGCAGTTCGAGCACGGTGATCCACACCAAGCGGGGGCGGTGATGGGGACGGACGGTGATCCTGGAACTTTCCCCTCCCGCTTGCGGGAGGGGCTAGGGGAGGGCAGTCTCGCCGCCGCCTTGTCCAGCGACAGCCCTCCCCCAACCCCTCCCGCAAGCGGGAGGGGAGATTTTGATGCCTTGCCGCAAGTGAGCGTCCCCTACGCCTTTGCGCGTCGCTTCGGGGTGGTGGTCGCGCCTAACCATGAAGGGCAATGCACCGTCGCGATGCGCGAGGGTGCCGACCCCAAGGCTTTGATCGAGCTGCGCCGCCATCTCGCCCGGCCTTTCCAGGTGACGGCGGTCACGGCGAGCGAGTTCGACCGGCTGCTCTCCGAAGTCTATGCGATGGACGGGCAAGCGGCGGCGATGGCGGCGGGCGCGCTGGGGCTGGGCGATGAGCTCGACATGCTGGCCGACCATCTGCCGACAGCCGACGATTTGCTCGACACCGCCGACGATGCCCCCGCGATCCGCCTCATCAACGGCATCATCGCCGATGCCGCGCGCAACGGCGTGTCCGACATTCATGTCGAGCCCTATGAAACCGGGTTGGTGGTGCGGATGCGGATCGACGGGGTGTTGCGCGAAACGCTGCGGATGCCGCCGCATGTCGCGCCGGTGGTGGTCAGCCGTATCAAGGTGATGGCGCGGCTCGACATTGCCGAACGGCGCGTGCCGCAGGACGGGCGCATCGGGCTGACGCTGGGCGGCAAGTTGCTCGACGTGCGCGTATCGACCTTGCCGAGCCGCGCGGGCGAGCGCGTGGTGCTGCGTATTCTGGATAAGGAAAATGCCGGAATCACGCTCGATGCGCTGGGCATGACGCCCGCCATCCATCAATTGCTGAAGGATGCGGTGACCGAGCCCAACGGCATCATCCTCGTCACCGGGCCGACGGGATCGGGCAAGACGACGACGTTGTACGCATCGATGCGACTGCTCAACGATGGCAGCCGCAACATCCTGACGGTCGAGGACCCGGTCGAATATGCGATGGAAGGCGTCGGGCAGACGCAGGTCAACCCCAAGGTCGGGCTGACCTTTGCGGCAGGCCTGCGCGCGATTCTGCGGCAGGACCCCGATGTGGTGATGGTCGGCGAAATCCGTGACCGCGAGACCGCCGAAATCGCGGTGCAGGCCTCGCTCACCGGGCATCTCGTGCTGTCGACCGTCCACACTAATGATGCGGTCGGTGCGATTACGCGGATGCGCGACATGAAGGTCGAGCCGTTCCTGCTGGCATCGACGCTGCGTGCGGTGATTGCGCAGCGGCTGGTGCGCCGTTTATGCGAGCACTGCCGCCGCCCGGTCGCGGCGGAGGGGCCGGTGGCGGCGTTGCTCGGCTTTGAACCCGGCACGATCGTCTATGAAGCGGTCGGCTGCGAGCAGTGCCAGGGCAGCGGCTTCAAGGGGCGCGTGGGCGTGTATGAGGCCGTTCGCGTTGATGAGACCGTGCGCCGTCTCATCAACGATGGCGGCGATGAAGCGCTGATTGCGCGCCACGCTTTCCTCCATGCGCCGACGCTTGGGAGCGCGGCGCGGCAATTGGTGCGCGACGGGGTGACCACGGCGGAGGAAGCTGTGCGGGTGTCGCGGCGCGACATGGCCGATGCGGAAGCGCCGATGGTGGTGAGTGAGTGAGTTGTTCCCTTCTCCCCTCCCTGGAAGGGAGGGGCTAGGGGTGGGTCGGCCCGTGGCTGCGGCTGTCCCCTCCCTAGGCCAACCCACCCCCGGCCCCTCCCTTCCAGGGAGGGGAGAAGGCGCGGCTGACTTTCACCCTCTCCCTTCCAGGGAGGGGAGAACCTTCCATGCCTGATTTCGATTATCTCGCGATCGACACCAAGGGGCGCGAGGCGCGCGGGCATATCGCGGCGCCGTCGATCGATGATGCGCGCGTGTTGCTCGATCGGCGGCGGCTGTATGTCGTCAAGGTCGAGCCGGGTTCGGGCCGCCCGGCCAAGGGCAAGCCGCTGCTGGCTGACCTGCGCCTTGGCCGCCGCCGGATGAGCACCAAGCAATTGACGCTGTTCACGCGCCAGCTCGCCACGCTCAACCGCGTGTCGCCGCTCGAAGAATCGCTGCGCACGATCGCGCGCCAGACCGAGCAGGACCATGTCCGTGCGATCGTCGAATCGGTCCATGCCGGTGTGGTCGAAGGGCGGCGGCTACACGAGGCGATGGCGCGCGAGGCCAGGAGCTTCCCCGCGCTGTACCGCGCGATGGTATCTGCGGGCGAGACGTCGGGCGCGCTGCCGATCATTCTCGAACGCCTGTCGCTGCTGCTGGAGCGGCAAGCCGAGATTAACGGCAAGATTATCACTACGCTGGCTTACCCTATGGTGCTGGCGGTGGTGGCGATGGCGGTGGTAACGGCGCTGATGGTGTTCGTCGTCCCGCAAGTGGTCGAGCAATTCGACACGGTCGGGCAGCAATTGCCCTTCCTCACGCGCGCGGTGATGGGGCTGTCGGCCTTCCTGGTCGGCTATTGGTGGGCGCTGCTGACGGGAGCCGTGCTGATTGGCGTTGGCGTTTGGCGGGTGCTGAAAGACCCGCGCGCGAAACTCGCCTTCGATACGTGGCTCCTGAAGCTCCCCTTGCTCGGTCGGTTGCTACGCGATCTCCACGCCGCGCGGATGGCGCGCACGCTGGCGACGATGGTGGCGAGCCGCTTGCCGCTGCTCGAAGGGCTGACGCTGACCGGTGGCACGATCCACAACCTCCGCCTCAAACGCGCGTCCGACGACATTATCGAATCGATCCGGGGTGGCGGCAGCCTGTCGGCGGCGATGCGGCGCACCGGTGTGTTCCCGCCCTTGCTGACCTATCTGGCGGCATCGGGCGAGGCGGCGGGGCAACTCGACGACATGCTCGAACGCGCGGCAGACTATCTGGAGCGCGAATTCGATCGCTTCACCACCACCGCGCTGTCACTGCTCGAACCGCTCATCATCGTCGTAATGGGGGGCATTGTCGCGACGATCGTGCTATCGATCCTGCTGCCGATCCTGCAACTCAACACGCTTGCCGGACAATGAGGTCTGAAATGTCTGTTCCCCGCACCCGCCGCCGTGTTCGCCCGAGCGAACAAGGCTTTACGCTGATCGAGCTGATGGTGGTTGTCGTCATCCTCGGCTTGCTCGCCGCGATCGTGACCTACAATGTGCTGCCGCTGGGGGATCGGGGCAAGATCACCAAGGCCAAGGCCGATATCGCGCAGATCGAAGGCGCGCTCGATCTCTACAAACTACAAAATGATGTCTATCCCTCGACCACCGATGGTTTGCAGGCGCTGGTCTCACCCCCCGCCGACGCCGACGCGTCGAAATATCAGCGTGGCGGCTATATCAAGAAATTGCCACTCGACCCGTGGGGCAAGCCGTATCTTTATGCCTCGCCCGGCACGCATGGCGAGGCCGATGTGTGGACGCTGGGCGCGGACCGCAAAGAAGGCGGCGAGGGGGCCAATGCCGATATCGGTAGCTGGCAATAACACGCGCGAGCGCGGCTTCACGCTGATCGAGCTGATGATCGTGATCGCGATTATCGGCCTCGCCAGCGCCGTTGTCGTGCTGGCGTTGCCCGATCCACGCGGGCGGCTGACCGACGAAGCTGCGCGCTTCGCGGCGCGGACGCGTGCGGCGCATGATCTTGCCGTGGTCGGCACGCGGCCGATCAGCGTGTGGGTGTCCGAGGGCGGCTATGGTTTTGACGAACGTCTGGACGGCGCATGGGTGGCGATGGCGGAAAAGCCGCTGCGGGTGACGCGTTGGAGCAGCGGCACGCGTGCGGTGCCAAGTGGCGCGACACCGCGCGACCGTATCCTGTTCGATTCGACCGGTATCGCCGATCGCCCACTCGACGTGACGCTCACGCGCGCGCGAGAGAGTGTGGTGGTGCATGTCGGGGCCGACGGTTCGGTGCGGATCGGTGGCTAGGGTGCGCGCCGCAACGCGCGGCTTCACGCTGATCGAGATGATGGTCGCGCTCGCCGTGTTCAGCCTGGCCGCGCTCGCCCTGATCCGGCTGGAGGGCGCGACGATCCGCGGCGCGGCGACGCTCGATACCACGCTGATGGCGCAAATGGTGGCGCGCAACATTGCGATCGAGGCGATGACCGATGCCCGCCCGCCCACCATCGGTACGGCCACCGGCACCGAGGCGAATGGCGGGCGTGATTGGGCGTGGACGCGCGTGGTGGAACCGACCGGTGACGCCCGCATATTGCGTATCGACGTGACCGTGCTCGATCCGGCTGGTCGCAGCACCGGACATATCACGATGGTGCGCGACGGGGCGACCAAGCCATGAGCGGACGCGCCGAACACGGCTTCACCCTGATAGAGGTGATGATCTCGCTGTTGATTTTCGGTCTGCTGGCGGCGGCGGGGGTGGCTTTGCTGTCCTTCTCGGTGCGGGCGCAGGGGCTGACCGGGGCGAAGCTGGAAGCGGTGTCGGCACGCAATCGCTTGTCCTCGATCCTGACCGCAGACCTCGCCCAGGCGGTGGTGCGCCCGACGCGCGGCGAGGGAGGCGAGATGCTGCCGGCGTTTATCGGCGAATCGGGCACCAATGGCGCGGTGCTGCTGCGCGTGGTACGTGGCGGCTGGAGCAACCTTGATGGCGCGCCGCGTCCGTCCGAACAGAAGGTTGAATATCGCATCGACGATGGCGCACTCGTTCGCGTCGCGTATGCGATGCTCGACGGGGCGACGCCGCTGCCGCCGACGCCGCTCCTGTCGCACATCCGCACGGTCGCGCTGCGCTATCGCCTGAAGGGTGCGTGGAGCGACCGCTGGGTCAGCAATGACCAGAACCCGCTGCCCGACGCACTGGAACTCAGGATCGTGCGTGATCCGGGCGTCGAGACGCGCGAATTGTTCGTTGTCGGCGCGGGATATGGCAAGCGGTTGCCCGATGCGCGCTGAGGCCCCTCCATCCGAGCGCGGTGCGGCGCTGCTGACGGTGCTGCTGCTGGTGGCGGTGATTGCGGTATTGGCCGGGGTCGCGCTCGAGAAACTGCGGTTGGCGACGCGGTTGGGCGGGAATGCGGTAGCGCTCGACCAGGCGCGCGCCTTTTCGTTCGCGGCGGAAACGCTGGCGGTGTTCAAGATCAGCGATCTTTTGTCGAAAAGCCCGGACAAGGTGACGCTGGAGGGCGGCTGGAGTGGCCAGCCGTTCGCGCTGCCGATTCCCAACGGCGCCGCCACCGCGACCGTCACCGATGGCGGCAATTGCTTCAATCTCAACAGCCTTGCCGTTGAAGTGTCGCCGGGCGTCTATGCCGCTTATACCCCGGCGCGCACGCAGTTTGCGCGCCTGATTGCGCTCGTCGATCCCACCGCGCGCTCGCCCGATGCGATGGCGGCGGCGGCGGCGGACTGGATCGACAGCGACAATAGCCCGCTCGACGGTGGTGCCGAGGACAATGCCTATGGCGGCGGCAAGCTTGCATATCGCACCGCCAACACGTTGATGAGCGATCCCAGTGAATTGCGCGCGGTCGCGGGCGTGACACGCCTCGATTATGACCGGCTTCGACCGTGGATTTGCACGCTGCCCGTTGCCACCCCCTCAAAAATCAACGTCAACACAGTGCTGCCCGAGCAAGCACCGTTGATCGCAATGCTCGGCCAGACTTTGTCGGTCGAAGCGGTGCGTCAGGCGCTGTTGCAGCGCCCGCCAAAAGGATTCGCCAATGCGGGTGCCTTCTGGTCGCAAGCGGCGCTTGCTGGTGGGGCGGGTGAGAGCGGTGCGGGGCAGACCGACGTCAAGACGACATGGTTTGCGCTGCGGGTGGATGTCGCGCTGGGCGGCACTCGCTTGGAACAAAGCGGGCTGATCGACGCAACGGCTCTTCCCGCGCGGCTGGTATCGCGGCAATGGGGTGAGCGACCATGACCGATACGCTCGTCCTCTTTCTTCCGACGCATGGCAGTGCGTGGCGCTGGCTGCGGGTTGCGGGCGATGGCGTGGCGGGCCGGGGCGAGGGGCTGCCCGTATTGGCTGCGGACAGCGAGGAGCGATTGGTCGCGGTGGTGCCAGCCGATTCGGTAACGCTGCATTGGGCCGAACTGCCCGATCGTTCGTTCGCGCAGGCGGTGGCGGCGGCGCGGCTGCTTGCGGCTGATGCCAGCGCAACCCCGATCGGCGAAGCCCATGTTGCGGTGGGCCGTGAGGATGCGCTGGTCGAACGGCCGATCGCCGTCGTGGCTGCGACCCAGATGCGCGACTGGCTCCATTTACTCGCGGAACATGGCATCGATCCCGATGTATTGCTGCCCGCGCCGTTGCTGTTGCCGCGACCCGAGACGGGTTATGTCCGCGCTGATCTGGGCGGGGCGGGCGTGGTGCGCGGGCCGACCAGCGGTTTTGCCGATGAGGCCGGGCTGACCGATCTCATCACGGGTGGCGTCACGCCCGAGACCTTGCCGCGCGACCGGGTGGAGGTGGCGATCGTTGCGGCGGTTCACACGCCTGTGCTCAACTTGCGGCAAGGGCCGTTCGCGAAAGTGGTGGCGACGGCGGTCGATTGGGCATTGATCCGGCGGCTCGGCTGGCTGGCAGGGGCAGTGGTGGCGGTGAGCTTGCTCATCACGTGCGTGCAACTGCTGACCTATTCGCTCGCCGCCGACGATCTCGAACGCCGTGCCGATCGGCTTGCGCGCAGCGGCCTTGCGCGTGGTGAGGCGGTGAATGATGCGGATCGCCAGCTCAGCGCGCGGCTGGAGCGCTTGCGGGGCGGGGGACTCGGCTTCAGTCGCACTGCCGCTGCGGTGTTTGCGGCGATGCGCGCGACGCCCGGTGCCGAAATCCGCACTCTATCCTTCGATCCGAACGGCGCGATGCGCGTGACCCTCGGTGTCCAGAATGAAGGGCAGATCCTCGACCTGCAGCGCCGGATCGAGGCGAGTGGGCTCGGCGCCACACCGATGGGGCAGTTCGAGTCGGTCGGCGGGCGCGTGACGGGGGATATCATGGTGAAACCGCGATGACCGAGCGCCTGCTGCAATGGTATCGTGCGCGTTCGCAACGGGAGCAATATATCCTGCTGGCGGGTGGTGTCTTTGTGATCTTGGCGCTCGGCTATTTCCTGGTGGTGCCGCTGGGGGATGCGCTGGCATCGGCCAAGGCGCGCCACGCGGATGCGGTGATCCGTCTGGGTGAAACCCAGGCACGCGTCGACGCCGTCAAAGCCGCGCAGACGGAGCGCGCGGCGCCGCTCGCCGCTCCGCTTGAATCGCTGGTGCGGACGCGCGCCAACGATGCGGGCTTTGCGCTGGCCAATGTTACGCCGCAAGGCGCGGACCGTGTGCAAATCACGATCGCCTCCGCGCGGCCCGGCGCGTTGACAGGTTGGGTTGCCGACCTTGAAGCCTCGGGCATTTTGGTCGATCGATTGGGTATGACCGACAATGGCGATCGTACCGTCGCCGTCCAGATGACCCTGAAGGCGCAGGGCCAGTGAAGAATATGCAATGATTCGCTTTCGGCTCAAAACCGGCCCGGTCGCCATGTTCGGCGCGGTGTTCGTGCTGGCGTTGATCGCTTTGTTGCCGATGCGGCTGGTGCTGGGGTGGCTCGATCTTGACCGGACTGGCTTCGCCGCACGCGCGGCGACTGGCACCATCTGGTCCGGGTCGCTGCACGAGGCGCAATTGGGCAGCATCGCGCTGGGCGATGTCGATGCAGGCCTTTCACCCTGGCCGTTGTTCGTCGGCCGTGCGCGACTCGACATTGTCGGGCATATGACGGGGGCTACGCGCGCACTACAGGGCGCAATCAGCGTTTCACGCCACAGCATCGGGATTGACGACATGACAGGCACTTTGCCGGTTGGCGATGCCTTCGCACCTCTGCCGATCAGCGGGGTCGATCTTGACGCGGTCAGCGTGCGCTTCGTCGATGGCCATTGCGATCGTGCCGAGGGCCGGGTCAAGGCTACGCTTGGCGGCGACATTGGCGGAATTACGCTGGGCCAGGGCCTCACTGGAGCGGCGCGGTGCGAGGCCGGGGCATTGCTCTTGCCGTTGGTCAGCCAGGCGGGAACCGAGCAGATGACGGTGCGGTTGTGGGATTCGGGGCGTTTTCGCGCCGAGTTTCTGGTGAAACCAAGCGACGCTGCCGCTGCGCAAAATCTGGAACGTGGCGGGTTTCAACGGATGCCCAACGGATATCTTCTCGCGGTTGAGGGGAAATTTTGAGCGTGCATTCTTGACGCTGGCCCCTGCCGCCCGCTAGGGGCGCTTGCTCTGCGGCGATCGTAGTTCAATTGGTTAGAGCGTCGGCTTGTGATGCCGGATGTTGCGGGTTCAAGTCCCGTCGGTCGCCCCACTTCTTCAATCAGCCAGGAATTCTAGCGTGACCAGCGGCTGGGGCTTTCCCGATTTCGACGATCATGAGGGCGTTCACCTCTTCACCGATCCGGCCTCGGGGCTTCGTGCGGTCATTGCGATTCACTCGACCAAGCTCGGCCCGGCGGCGGGGGGCGTGCGCTTCTGGCATTATGCCGACAGCGACGGCGCGATCACCGACGCGCTGCGCCTGTCGCGCGGCATGAGCTTCAAGAACGCGATGGCGGGCTTGCCGATGGGCGGGGGCAAGGGCGTCGTGCTCGCGGCCAAGCCCGGTGATTCGATCAGCCAGGCGCAGCTTGAGGTATTCGGTCGCGTGGTCGAGTCGCTCGGCGGGCGCTATGTCACCGCGGAAGACGTCGGCATGTCCGAAGCGAGCATGAAGACGATCGCGACGATGACCAAGCACGTGTCCGGCCTGCCGGTTGCGGCGGGCAGCGCGGGCGGTGATCCCGGACCCTATACCGCGATGGGGGTCTATCTCGGCGTCAAGGCCGCCGCCAAGCGTGGTCTTGGCGCGGACGCGATGAAGGACGTGCATGTCGCGGTTCAGGGCGTCGGCAGCGTCGGCGGCGGTCTCGCGCGTTTGCTCGCCAGGGATGGCGCACGGCTGACGCTGGCGGACGTCAATGCCGAGCGTGCGAAGGCGCTGGCCGAAGAACTCGGTGCCGAGACGGTCGCGGCAGACGCGATTCTCGGCATCAAGGCCGACATCGTCAGCCCTAATGCGCTGGGTGCGATCCTGACGCCCGAATCGATTGCGGCGTTGCAGACCACGGTTGTGGCGGGTGGTGCGAACAACCAATTGGCGACCAAGGCCGAGGGCGCTGCGCTGCAGGCGCGCGGTATCCTTTATGCACCCGATTACGTCATCAACGCGGGCGGCATCATCAATGTCGGCCTGGAATATCTCGGGCAGGGCGACCAAGCCGAGGTGAACGCCCGCATCGCCCGCATCCCCGATCGCCTGATCGAAGTGTGGGACGAAAGCGATCGCACCGGCGCGCCCGCCGCCGACGTGGCGGACAGCATCGCGCGGCGGCTGATCGGTCGAGCCTGATCTACCGCAGTTAACGCTCGGGCAGGCAGGCGATCATCGCGCGTACGGCGGTCGCTGTCTCGGCGACATCGCGTACCGCAATCGTGTCCATGCCCGCCGCACGCACCGCATCGTCATTGCCGCCGGGGTAGATTGCGTCGCCGAAGAACAGCATGTCTGTGGTTGTGATGCCTGAATGCTCGGCGAGCCGCCGCATCGCATAAGCCTTGTCGATTCCCGCATGGGTGATGTCGAGCGACGTTGCGCCACCGATATTGACCGAGAGATCGGGCAGGGCCTTGCGCAACAGCGCCTGCATCGCCTTGCGCTTGGCGAAATCGGGGTCCCAGGCTTTCTTCGCGTCGAGCGGAGCTTCCTGCCCCAGCCCGGAAAAGGTGATCTGGCTGCCGCGATCCTCGACGCGATCACCCCAGATTTTCTCGTCGGCAAAGCCGGCTTCCTGGGTCGCCTCGGTCAGCGCGGCGAGGATATGGTCACGCTCGGCAGGCGCGAAGATTTCGGCATAGACCGGGGCCCAGGCGCCTTCGGTGAAGCGATACAGCTTGGTGCCCGTGGTCGGCATGATGAACAGATGCGCGATCGCCGCAGCGGCGGGCAAGGCGGCGACCACCTGTTTCTCGAATTGCGGCCAGTCCCCGCCTGAGATGACCGCGACCGACACGCGCGCGAGCAATTGGTCGAGCAGCGCCGCCATCTCGTCTCCAATCTTCTGCTTGCTCTCGGCGAGCGTCCCGTCGAGGTCGAAGGCGATCAACTGTTTCACGAGCGGCATTCCTTGCGGTGTTTGGGGGCAACGCGCGGGCGCGGACGGGGTTGCGCGTCGACGCCGGTGGAAAATGCCGTAAAGAGGAGCGATGACAAGCCCGATGGGATTGCGATGAACGGCTGGATTGCGCTCGCGCTGATCGGAGGATCGGTTGCGCTCGTCCTGTGGCGTGTTGGCGTTTCGCCGCGCTTATGGGGGCTTGCTGCGCCGGTGCTGGTGTTGGGCGGGGCCGGCTATGCGTCGCAGGGGCAGCCGACGCTGGCGGGTAGCCCGGCCAAGGCAGAAGCTGCGATCGTTGCGGTCGATCCGGCAATGGTGGATTTGCGCGGGGCGCTGCTCGGGCGCTTTTCGGGGGATGGGGCCTATCTGATCGCGTCGGACGCGCTGATGCGGCGTGGTAGCCGCGATAGCGGTACACAGGTCGTCATGATGGGCGTGAACCATTATCCGCGCAGCCTGACCTTGTGGGTCGGGTTGGGCACCGCGCTCGCCCAGCATGACGGGACGGTGTTTCCCGCCGCCAAGCTGGCCTTTGCTCAGGCAACCCGCCTCGCGCCCGATCATCCCGCACCGCCCTTCTTTGAAGGTTTGGCTTATATCGAGGCGGGCAATTTCCGGGTCGCGCGCGGCTATTGGGCGCGGGCGCTGGCCTTGTCTCCGCCTGGCATATCCTATCGGCGCGACATTGCGTTGCGGCTCTACGCGCTCGACCTTTTCATCGCCCAGCGCGGCGGTTGACACCCAACGAAAATGGGAGCCTCCCGTCAAGGACGCGCCCATTTTGTCAGACTTGGGCGAGAGTGCCCGAGAGTCTTACTTGGTGACGTTGTCGGCCTTGGCTGCGCCCGCGTCGCGGACATTGTCCGCCTGGTCGTGCAGCGCGTCAGCCGAGTTTGCCATCATGTCGGCAGCCGCCGTGTTCGAAGTGTTCGACGCAATGTCGTCAAGGATCGAAGCATTGTTGTCGATGGCGTCGGTGGCGACTTCGGCGTTGTTCTCAATGGCGGCTGCTTCGGGGTTTTTGTGGCACGCACCAAGCGAAAGGGCGCCGACGGCTACGAGAACAAGGGCGATCTTCTTCATGCAATTGCTCCCAAGCACATCAGCAGTTTTGCAAACGGCCCAACGCCGTCGCGAAGGTTGGTGGCATAACGTCCCATTGTGGTGCGTCAATCTTAAATCCGCCATAAGTGGTTATAATTGCCGTGTTTCGGCCACATTTGCGGCGGGACGAGCGTGCGTTACTTTCGTGGCACGACTGGGCCCATCGCTTCTGGGGCGTCCGCGACGATTGCCAACATCGTTGTCCATGCCGCGACGTTTTGGCGCAGTTGCTCAGGGTCAATGCGGTCGAGCGTGTCTTCGGGCGTATGATGATAATCGAAATAGCGCAGCCCTGACTGGTTGAGGTCGACCGCCGGAACCCCGGTCTTGAGCGTCGGGCCGACATCGGTTCCTTCGCCGCCCACAGCGGTGCCGCGCACGATGCCGAGCGGGGCAAGCGCAACCGCGAGGCGATCACCAACCGCCTTGGCGCTCTCCGGCAAATTGGTTTCGAACCGCCACACGCGATCCGCCCCGAAATCGGATTCGGAGGCGAGCGCATGGGTTTCCCCGGCATGCGCCTTGGCATAGGCGATGCCGCCGAAACCGCCGGTTTCTTCATCACCAAACCACACGACGCGGATCGTCCGGCGATGCTTGCCTGCATCCAGCAAATGCTTGGCCGCCGCCGCCGTAATCGCAATGCCCGCGCCATCGTCGATCGCTCCGGTGCCGAGATCCCAACTGTCGAGATGCCCGCCAATCAGGATCGTGCCCGCCGCAGGGTCGGTGCCCGGCACCTCGGCGACGACATTGCCCGACATGCGGCTGGGCACCACCGTTGGTGTCAGCGTGAGGTGCAGCTTCACCTGCTTGTCGAGCTTGAGGATGCGCTCGAGGTTCTCGGCGTCCGCAACCGATAGCGCGGCGGCGGGAATCGGCGTTACACCGGGTGCGAAATTGGTGGTGCCGGCGTGTGGACCGCGGCCATGATCGGTACCGATCGAGCGGATCACGATCGCGCTTGCGCCCTTGCTTGCCGCCACATTCGGCCCGACGAAGCGGGCAAGGCCCTGGCTGCCATAGCTCGATCCGTCCTGGGTCGGCTGCATCGCGTTGGAGACGAAGGCTATTTTACCCGTGAGGCTGCCCGCAGGGGCGAGCAGCAAATCGTTGAAGCTGGCGAAATAGGCGACGGGCAAGGTCAGCCCCTCCGCCGGGGTGGCGCCCGAATTGCCGAGCGCGGTCAGGCGTAGCGGCTGGGCAAAGGGACCGACCACCTCTGCCGTCTCGACACCGCGCACCCATACGTTCTGGAGTTCATACGGTTCGATCCGCACATTCTTGAAACCCAGCGCCTTCAGTTTCACCACCGCCCATTGCCGCGCGCGCTCCTCGGCAGGAGAGCCATCCGGGCGCGGGCCAACCTCGGTGGTGAGGCCCGATACGATGTCATACGCGACATCGTCCTTCAGCGCCGCCTCGCGCAGTGTCGTTACCGCCGGTGCGACCACGACTGCCGGCGGCGCGGTACGCTGCGCCAATGCGGGCGTGGCCAGCGTGGTGGTGGCGAGAAGCATCGTGGCAGGGGCGAGGGTGCGAAGCGTGATCAAGGGCGGTTCCGATTCATTGGCAAAAGGTTGATGTTAAAGGTGCCGAGCATCGTTGCCGCACGGCGTTGGGCGGAAGGTCGGTCTCCAGCAGAATAAGACCAGGACGTGGCGCGGTTGCAACGGGAATCGCGTTCGGCAATCGAAATCGGAACCCAACCACCGCGTTCCTGTCCGTTGTGCTCCCGATGACGTCCTCCTAGCGATGGGGATGTCTTCGCAACGGAGCGCAACCATATCGTCGGCGCGTTGCCAAGCGCGTTGGCGGTCGCTATCTGCCGCCACTCAAATCCATCCTTCTCGATCCCGGAGCCCGCAGCCGATGGCCGTGCAGTACAGCTATGTAATGAAGGGCCTGACCAAGACCTTCCCCGGTGCCGCCAAGCCGGTGCTCAACAACATCCACCTGCAGTTCCTGCCCGACGCCAAGATCGCGATCATTGGGCCGAACGGGTCGGGCAAGTCGACGCTGATGAAGATCATGGGCGGCATTGACCCTGATTTCACGGGCGAAGCGTGGGCGGCTGATGGCATCAAGGTTGGCTATCTGCCGCAGGAGCCGCAGCTCGACCCGACCAAGACCGTGCTCGAAAACGTCAAGATGGGCGCCGGGCCGATCGCGCAGATGGTCGAACGCTATAACGAAATCGTCGCGATCATGGGCGATCCGCCCGAGGATTGCGATTATGATGCACTGCTCGGCGAAATGGGCGAGCTGCAGGAAAAGATCGACGCCGCCGATGGCTGGAGCCTCGACAACCAGCTTGAAATCGCGATGGAAGCCTTGCGCTGCCCGCCAGGCGACAGCGCCGTCACCAACCTGTCGGGTGGTGAGAAGCGTCGCGTCGCGCTGTGCAAGCTGCTGCTCGAAAAGCCCAATATCCTGCTGCTCGACGAACCGACCAACCATCTCGACGCGGAAAGTGTCGCCTGGCTC
Organism: Sphingomonas sp.; assembly: GCF_041661885.1. Taxonomy (GTDB): domain Bacteria; phylum Pseudomonadota; class Alphaproteobacteria; order Sphingomonadales; family Sphingomonadaceae; genus Sphingomonas. The sequence goes on from NZ_JBAZTL010000001.1 coordinate 619,736, forward strand.
GAAAATTACCTGCGCGACTATGTTGGCAACGTCATCCTCGTCACCCACGATCGCTACTTCCTCGACAATGTCGTCAACTGGGTGCTCGAGCTCGATCGCGGGCGGTATTACACCTATGAATCCAACTATTCGGGCTATCTTGAAAAGAAGGTGAAGCGGCTCGAGCAGGAAGAGCGCGAGGAGCAGGGCAAGGCCAAGGCGATTGCCGACGAGCTGGCGTGGATGCGGCAGACCCCCAAGGCACGCCAGACCAAGTCCAAGGCGCGTATCCGTGCGTTTGACGAGCTGATGGAGAAGCAGGAAAACCGCGCGGTCGGCAAGGCGCAGATCCTGATCCAGTTGCCCGAACGCCTCGGCGGCAAGGTGATCGAGGCCAAGGGCCTGACCAAATCCTATGGCGACAAATTGCTATTCGAAAATCTCGATTTCACGCTGCCGCCGGGCGGCATCGTCGGCGTCATCGGGCCGAACGGTGCGGGCAAGTCGACGCTGTTCAAGCTCATCACCGGCCAGGAAACCCCCGACGAAGGCACGATCGAAATCGGCCAGACGGTGAAGCTCGGCTATGTCGATCAGTCGCGCGATGATCTCGACCCGAACAACAATGTCTGGGAGGAAATCTCCGACAAGCTCGAGATTTTCCGCTTCGGCAAGCAGGAGCTCGGCACGCGCGCCTATGTCGGGGCGTTCAACTTCAAGGGGCAGGACCAGCAGAAGAAGGTCGGCCAGCTTTCGGGCGGTGAGCGCAACCGCGTTCACCTCGCCAAGATGCTCAAGGAGGGCGGCAACGTCCTGCTGCTCGACGAACCGACCAACGATCTTGACGTCGAGACGCTGCGCGCACTGGAAGAGGCGCTGGAATCCTTCGCGGGTTGCGCCGTGGTCATCAGCCACGATCGCTTCTTCCTCGATCGCCTCGCCACGCACATCCTCGCGTTCGAAGGCGATAGCCATGTCGAGTGGTTCGAGGGCAATTTCGAGAGCTATGAGGAAGACAAGCGTCGCCGCCTGGGCGACGCGGCGGACCGCCCGACGCGGCTCGCCTACAAGAAACTGACGCGATAAGCGCCAGGCGGAACGGCGTGGCAGGACCACGCCGTTCCGCCTGCTGCTTACGCCGTGAACCGCTTGGTGAACCCCTTGGGGACGCGCTCGCCATCGGCATTGGCTTCCAGATGATCGACCCGTGCGAGGGGAGGCCCTTGTCGGCATGCTTCGGTCATTGCCGTGACGGCGTCATCCTCGCCTGCGACGAGCATCTCGATCCGCCCGTCCTTCAAATTGCGCACCCACCCGGTCACGCCAAATTCCTGCGCGCGGCGCACCGCCCAGTCGCGAAATCCCGTATTTTGAACCTTGCCGGTGACGAACACCCGCTGCACCACTGCCATTGTCATCAACCTTTTACTCGGCGCATCGCCTTGCGCGCGATCCCTGTGCTGTAGCACCAAGTGCGCGAAGTCATCGTGGTTCGTCACGAATCCGTCGTAAATCCTGCAGTTCCCGTCGCGTGTTGGCGCTTCTTCACGGATAGGAGATCGCGAGCACCTCATAATGGCGCTCGCCTGCCGGGAGTGTAACGCGGCGCACGTCGCCGATTGCGGCCCCGCGTAGCGCCCGCGCGATCGGCGCGTTCCAGCCGATCCGCCCGGCGGCGGCGTCGGTCTCGTCGTCCCCAACCAGCGTCAGCGTGCGCTCGGCGGTGTCGCTAAAGTCTTCAGGGTCAGCGATCGTCACTGTCGCCCCGAACCATACGCGCCCCCGGTCAGGCTGCGCCGCGGGATCGATCACCTTTGCCGCCTTCATCCGCCGTGCGAGAAACCCCAGCCGTCGATCGATCTCGCGCAGGCGTTTGCGACCGTAGATATAGTCGCCATTCTCCGAGCGGTCGCCATTGCCCGCCGCCCAGGAGATGACATCGACCAGCTTGGGGCGCTCCTCGCCGAGCAAGTGCTGATATTCGGCACTCAGTGCGGCATAGCCCGCCGGGGTCATGTAATTGGGGCGATCGTCCATCGCGAATGCTACACCACATCTGCCGGTGCGCTGTCATCCCCCAGATGGCCCGTCTCAGCCCGGGCTGCTCTTCCCAAGATACCAACTGATGCGGTTCGCACCGGACGAGCGCGACCGGCTTGGGTTCATCAAATCATAGACCACGGCATTTTCGAGCACGCGCTGCACGTAATTCTTGGTTTCGTAGATCGGGATCGCTTCAATCCAGTCGACCATGTCCACACCGGGCTGGCGCGGATCACCATTGGCGCGCAGCCATTTGTTCACGTTGCCGGGACCGGCATTATAGGCGGCGACGGCGAGCGGGTAGCTGCCGTAAATCCCGTAAATGTGCCGGAAATAGCTCGATCCGACCATGATGTTGTAATCGGTATCGGTGGTCAGCGCCGACGGATCGTAGCTGAGCCCGAGCTTGGTCGCGGTGTCGCGCGCGGTGCCCGGCATCAACTGCATCAGGCCGCGCGCGCCGGCATGGCTGATCGCGGCACGGTCGAACTGGCTTTCCTGGCGCGCGATCGCGTGGATCATTGTCCAGTCATCCTGGCTCGCCACCGGCACGCGGACATTGGGGAAGCCGACGGTGGAATATTCGCTCAGGCCGTTTTGCAGGGCGCTGCGCCCCACCATCACGCCGAGATCGGGGCGGCCAAGCGTGCGCGACAATTCGGTGGAGAGGACATGATCGCTATCGCTCTTGGCGTCGATCGCGATTTGGCGGACGAAGGCGGTCTGATCGACCCACGCCGCCGTCGTGCCGAGATATTGCGCGGCGCGCACCGTCTCGCGTGCGTAGAACGCCGCGCGGACGTCCGGCTCGACTGGGCGGAGCATCGGGTCGCCCGGCGGATTGAGCGGCTGGCCGATGCGTTCGCTCGCCAATTGGCCGTAGAACAGGTCACGAAAGCCCGCCGCGCGCGCATAATAGCCATTGGCCTCGTCACGGTGCCCGGCTGCCTCTGCTGCGCGTCCGGCCCAATACAGGCCCTTGGATTGCGTCGTCGGCGTGCGCGATGCGCTGGCGTAGAGCAGGAATAACGGAACGGCATCGGCGGGGCGGGCGAGTTGCTTCAGCGCGGTCTGCCCGGCGAGCCAGGTGAGGCTGGTATAGGCATCGCGCTCGCCATAGGGGCGCGTGCTGATGTCGGTGGCCGCAGGATAGGCATCGCTGACCTTGCGCGCGATGTCATACGCAAGCGTCGCCTGACCATCGGCGGCGGCTGCCTTGGCGTTGGTGAGCAGCACCTCGAACCATTGTTCCGCGCTGGCCGGCGTTATTGCCAGCGCCGGGCGTTGTGCCAGCAAGGCGCGCGCGCTGGCGGAGGCACCGGTGTTGCGCAACCAATTGGCGCGATCCGCCAGCCAACCGGGATCGCCCGCGCCATATTGTTGCGTCGCCGCCGCACGCTCTGCCGCATCGGGGGCGTTGGTGCGGAAGGCAAGGCGGGCGGCGAACACCGGCTGCCAAGAGGGACTGACCAGCGGCATTTGCCGTTGCGCCGCGGCAAGTGCGCCCTGCCACAGCAGCATGTCCATCCGCGCATTATGATCGGACGGGGTGAGTGCGTTGGAGAAAGCGGTGATGATCCGCGTTTCATCGGCGGTGGAGAGCGATCCCGCAACCCAGGCGGCGCGCGCGGCGGCATTGGCTTCATCCCGCAACCCGGTAGCCGCCAGCGCCTCGGTAAAGCGTGTCCGGCCCGAACCCGTCAACGCTGGGAAACGGTGGAAAAACGAGACGACGGTGGAGGGCGACCAGCCGCCCAGATCGAGCGATCGCTCCGCCGCGCGGCGCAGGCCCATTTCACCAGGCCAACCGGGATGGGCGAGCAGAAAACGGGCATAGCGTTCGAAGTTGTAACCGCCCGGCTGCTGAAGTGCCTTCCACTCGGCGATCGACGCGGCGAGCGCGGCGTTGTTCGCGGTGGTGCCGGTCAGCACCTGTGTTGCCCGGCCCCAGCCAAGCGGATCCTGCGCGTCGCCCGCCGCCACCGCGATGGTGGAAACCCCTGCCAGCAACAGGGCTGATTTAAGGAGCGAAGCAATCATGTGGACAGAATATGCTTTTCCTCCGTATTTGTCGCGCGACAAATCAAGAAATACGACGGAATTCCGTCTCTCAGGAGCAATTTTAGCATGTTTTCGGGATCGATCCCGGCGCTCGTCACGCCGTTTTCCACCGACGGTGCGTTTGATGAGTCGGCGTATCGTGACTTGGTTGAGTGGCAGATCAGCGAAGGTTCGACTGCGATTGTTCCGTGCGGCACCACCGGCGAGGCCGCGACGCTGAGCGCGGAGGAGCATTTTCATATCGTCGGAATCTGCGCCGATCAGACCAGGGGACGCGTGCCGGTGATCGCGGGGGCGGGCTCCAACGACACGCGCGTCGCGATCCACAATATCAAGGCGGCCAAGGCGGCGGGCGCGGATGCCGCGCTGATGGTGCCGCCATATTACAACCGCCCCAATCAGGAGGGCATCTTCCGCCATTTCGAGGCGGTGGTTGCAGCCTGCGATTTGCCGATCGTGCTCTACAATGTGCCTGGCCGCACCGTCACCGACATTGCGGTCGAGACGGTCGCACGCATCGCCCACGCCTTTCCGAGCGTAATCGGCATCAAGGATGCAACGGGGGTGATCCAGCGCGTATCGGCGCAGCGCGCGGCATGTCCCGAGGGTTTCGTGCAACTGTCGGGCAATGACGACATGGCGCTCGCCTTTAACGTGACTGGCGGGGTGGGGTGCATCTCGGTCACCGCCAATGTTGCGCCAAGATTGTGTGCGGACTTTCAGGCGGCGTGCGCGTTGGGGGATTATGCTGCGGCGCTGGTGTTGCACGATCGGTTGTTTGCGCTCCACGTGGCGCTGTTCACCGACGCTTCACCGGGGCCGGTCAAATATGCGCTCAGCCGGGTTCGTCCGAACTTTCCCCAGGCGTTGCGCTTGCCGATGACCTGGCCAAGCGAGGCGAGCCGGCGTGCGGTGGACGCGGGGTTGGCGGCGGCCGGTTTGGTATAAGCGAGCTTCTCCTCCACGGTGAAGGTTTGGAGGGCGTCCTTTGGTGGGAGTTGTGCTAAAACCGTCCGGCCAACGGGCACGGCTCCGCTTGCGGTCCTTGCTGATCGCGGTCGCATGTGCACGCGACAGGCCGCCATTGCACCAAAAGGCAATTGGCGGTCGATCGGAGGGACCTCAAAAGACCAGAGAAACTACAGGCTATCAGAGAGGTTATCGATGACGATTATAAAGGGACTCACGGCCATCGCGACGAGCATCGTGTTCGCGAGCAGCGCATTGGCCGCCGCCCCGACGGATGCCGAGCAAAAGGCCGCGTTCGCCCCCTGCATGGCCTGCCACACCAAGGACAAGGGCGTGAACAAGATCGGCCCCAGCCTGTTCGGCGTGGTTGGGCGCAAGGTAGCGTCGGTATCCGGTTTTTCCTATTCGGCGGGCATGAAGGCGAAGGGCGGTAATTGGACGCCCGAGCAACTGGATGCGTATATTACCAACCCGAGGCAGGTCGTACCGGGAACCTATATGTCCTACCCCGGCCAAAAGGACCCGGCCAAGCGCGCGGCCGTTATCGCGTATCTCAAGACGTTCAAATAAACCGATCTACGGGCGCGGTGCGGATGCTTGGTTGCTCGGGATGGAGGAGCAAATCCGCCATCACGGGCGGCTAAGCGCCGCATTTCGGCGGGAGTTTGGCCGTTACGCGTCAGCGGGCGTCAAACCGAAATGCAGCTATCGCGGCGGTAGCCAGCGTCGGGGAGGGGCACGCCTCAACCGGGCAGGCTGGCGCTCAATCCTTGGCGAAGAAGCGGTCGATCACGTCGCGCGCGAGGCGCGCCGGGCGCATCGTCGTTGCATCGAGGCAACACCAGCTTGATTTCACCTCGGCCAGCACTTCCTCACCGCGCCTGATGATCGTTTCGTAAAAGGCGCGCGCACCCTGCACCTTTTCGAGCAGAACGGTCGCGATCACTTCGTCGTCGAGGAAGGTTGGTTTGCGATAGGTGATCTCGTGCTTCAGCGCGACCCACGCGTGCGTCGCCAGTGCTTCCGATGGTGCAAAGCGTTGCCAGTGGCTGACCACGGCGTCTTGCACCCATTTAAGGTAGGAGGCGTTGTTGACATGGCCCATGAAGTCGATGTCGGAGGCATCGATGGCGATTGCGAAGCTGTGCGACGCGAATTTGGGGCTCACGAACTCGGTCATATATCCATCTTATAGGATTGCCGCGGCCATAGCGAGCGACATCGCACTGTCATGATCGAAAATAGCCGGGGTGCGGGGATCGCCATCAAATTTGCGCTTGTGGCTTTTGTTTCGTCTTGTCAGCGCCTACATCGCCGCTCTTATGGCGCGTCCAAAACCCCCCGTTTTCGAAAAAACCAAGATCGTCGCCGAGAACCGGCGCGCGCGGTACGATTATGCGATCGACACGGTCTATGAAGCCGGCATCGCGTTGACCGGAACCGAGGTGAAGAGCTTGCGCAGCGGCACCGGATCCATCGCCGAGAGCTATGCCGAGGTGAAGGATGGTCAGGTGTGGCTGATTAATTCGAACGTCCCCGAATTCAGCCACGGCAATCGCTTTAACCACGAGCCCAAACGCGCGCGCAAATTGCTGCTGCACGAACGTGAGATCAACAAGATGCACGGCGCGGTCGCGCGCGAGGGCATGACGCTTGTGCCGTTGATGGTCTATTTCAATTCCAAGGGCCGCGCGAAGGTCGAACTGGCGCTGGCCAAGGGCAAGAAGGCGCACGACAAGCGCGATTCGATCAAGGAGCGCGACTGGAAGCGGGAGCAGGGGAGGCTGATGCGCGACCGTGGTTGAGATCGTCATCCGCACCCGCCGCACCGCCCAGATCATTGCTTTCGCGCGGCACCATATCCCCACACGCGAAAGCGTGGAGGCCAACCGTTATCTCCGCCCGGTCGCGCACCGCATTCTGGCGCCGGAATTGTGGCGCTTTACGCGGCGTTCGGTGCCGCGCGGTGTTGCTTTGGGGCTCTTTACGGGCGTGTTGTTCCCGTTTGCGCACATGCCCCTGGCGGCGGTGACCGCGCTGCCGGCGCGTGCCAACGTGCCCGTCGCCGTCGGGACGACGCTGCTGCACAACCCGGTCACCACGGTGCCGTTATTCTGGTGCGCCTATGAGCTTGGCCATTGGGTGTTGCGGCTTGACCGCAGCGTGCCGGGCGCGCCGATTGCCAGCAATGTGAAGGCCAATGTCGGCTTGCTTCACTGGCTGGTTTCACAGGGTGGCCCGGCGACGATCGTCGGCCTGATTTTGATCGCGGCGGCGCTGTCGGTGGCGGGGTATTTCCTGGCGGGCTTGGCGTGGCGGGTCCGCATTGGCCGCAAATGGCGCAAGCGCGCTGCGCAAAAAGGTCCGAAACAAGCGATTTGACGTAACGTGTCCTGTGGTTACAACACGCTCCATTCTCATCCGGATGGAAGGATCATCACATGCGTCGTTCATTGGTCGCGGTTTCTTTGCTTGCCTCTGCGGCACTCGTTGGAGTGACCTATGCAAAGCCCGCTGCAAAGCCCACGCCGAAAGCCAAGGCGGCCGTCAAGGCGGCTGCGTCTAAATCCACCGGGGCCGAAATCGGCGGTTTCGGTTTCGACGTTGCGGGCATGGACACCAGCGTGAAGCCGGGCGACGATTTCGCGAAGTTCGCTGGCGGCAAGTGGGAAGCGGCAACCGAAATTCCCGCCGACAAGGCCACATATGGCATGTTCAATCGTCTGGGCGACCGTTCACTCGACCAGACTCACGGGATTCTGGAAGCTGCGGCCAAGCGCCCCGGCGACAAGATTGGCGACTTTTACGCGAGCTTCATGGATGAGGCCGCAATCGACGCCAAGGGTATCGATCCGATCAAGCCGTGGATCGCCGACATCCGCGCAGCGGGCGACAAGACCGCACTCGCCGTGGAAATGGCCAAGCTGCAACGTATCGGCGTCGGCGGACTGTTCCGCGTGGGCGTTGGTCAGGACGACAAGGCGCCCGACACGTACATCGTCGGGCTGAGCCAATCGGGTATTGGCCTGCCCGACCGCGATTATTATTTGAAGGACGACCCCAAGCTCGCCGACACGCGCGCAAAATATCAGGCGTATCAGGTGCAGATGCTGGGCCTTGCCGGGATCGACAATGCAGCCGCGCGCGGCGCTGCGGTCTATGCCTTCGAAAAGGCGCTGGCGACGGCGCATTGGGACCGGATCAAGTCGCGCGATTCGGACCTGACCTACAACAAATGGTCGGCGGCGGATTTCGCGGCGAAGGCCCCCGGTTTCCCGTGGGAGGTGTTCTTTAAGACGGCAGGGGCTGCGGAGCAGGCCAATTATCTGGTTGGGATGCCAAGCGCGTTCACCGACGAAGCCAAGGTCTTTGCCGATGCCCCGATCGAGGTGGTGCAGGATTTCCTGATCCTGCGCGTATTGCGCAGCTATGCCGGTTTCCTCGCCAAGCCGATCAACGACGCGAACTTCGCCTTTTACGGCACGGTCCTGAGCGGCGCACCGCAGCAGCCATTGCGCTGGAAGCGTGCGGTCGGGGCGGTCAGCGGGGCATTGGGCGAGGAAGTCGGCCAGCAATATGTCGCGCAATACTTCCCGCCCGCGACCAAGGCCGCAGCGGACCAGTTGGTCAAGAACATCATCGCCGCGATGAGCGTGCGTCTCGACAAGCTGACCTGGATGGCACCCGAGACCAAGGTGAAGGCGCACGCCAAGCTCGCCGCGTTCACGCCCAAGATCGGCTATCCGTCCAAGTGGCGCGATTATTCGGCGCTGACGGTGAAGCGGGACGATCTCGTCGGCAATATCGCGGCGGCCAACGCCTTCGAATATGAGCGCGATTTGCGCAAGCTCGGCCAGCCGATCGACCGCACCGAATGGGGCATGACGCCGATGACGGTGAATGCCTATGCCAACCCGCCGATGAACGAGATCGTTTTCCCGGCGGCGATCCTGCAGCCGCCCTTCTTCGACGCAAAAGCCGATCCCGCAGTGAACTATGGCGGTATCGGTGTGGTGATCGGGCATGAATTGAGCCATCATTTCGACGATCAGGGGCGCAAATATGATCCGACCGGCAAGCTCGCCGATTGGTGGACCGCCGAGGACGTGAAGCGCTTCACCGCGATGACCGATCAGTTGGTCAAGCAGTATGACGCCTATGAGCCGCTGCCTGGCCTGCACATCAAGGGTGGGCTGACGCTGGGCGAAAATATGGCCGATCTTGCCGGGCTTGCGCTCGCTTATGACGCCTATCACCGCTCGCTTGGCGGCAAGCCTGCACCGGTGATCAACGGGCTGACCGGCGACCAGCGCTTCTTCCTCGGCTATGCGCAGGTGTGGCGGATCAAGTTCCGTGAGCCGGCGCTGCGCTCGCAAGTGATCTCGAACGAGCATTCGCCGGGTCCGTTCCGCACGGTCGAAGTGCGCAACGTCGATGCCTGGTACAAGGCATTCGGCGTAAAGGCGGGCGAGAAGCTGTATCTCGCTCCCGCCGACCGCGTGAAGGTCTGGTAAACCACACAATCCGCACCGCGCCGCCTGGGACAGGTGGCGCGGTGTAGCAGTCTCTGGCCGCTTTGGTCTTGACGCTCCCCGCGCATCGCCCAATGCAGGATGCAATGGCCTCGCTTTCTGCATCCCCACCTTCGACCGCCGCTCGCGGTGCTGCACTCATCGCGATGGGGTGTGGGGTTTTGGCGTCGCTTGTCATCCTCCTTTTGATCGGCAGCGTGCCGATTGCGGCGGCGTTTGGCGCAACGGCGCTGGTGTTGACCGGCAGCCTGTTGTTGTTCCGTCGCCTGTTTCCCCGCACGATGAACCTTGCGTCGGAACCCGATTGGAGCGTCGCGCGCACCGTTGCCGAAAGCAGCCCGGATGCGATTGCCGTTACCGACCGGGCAGGGCGGCTGGTGTGCGCCAACGACCGCTACGAAGCGCTGTTTGGCGGTTTCGCGACGCCGCCCGGGCTGCCGTTCGATGCGAGCGGGGTCGAGCGCCTGGGCACGGCGGGCCGCGCCGCGTGGCGCGACGGGCACGCGACCGTGGAGCGTCTCTCGATCAAGGGTACGCAGCTTTCCGCCGAGGTGATGCGCGCAGGGGAGGACGACACCCTGCTGGTGTGGCGTTTTCACGCGGCGCAGGGGCTCGATCTCGCGCAGACGATGGAGAATCTGATCGCGGGGGCGACCGGGGATCGACTCGGCAGCGCCGGGATCATGGCAGCGTTGATCAACCCCGACGGGCGTATTCGCGCGGCGAACCGCGTGCTGCGTGCACGCGCGATGGGGCATGAAGAAGGCGCGATTGTCGGCCGCGATTTTGCGCGCTTTCTCATCACCGATTCGCACGGCATGGCCCGTTTCGAGCGGGAAGGGCTGGCGCAAAACCCGCTTCGGGTGCTGCAAATCCCGTTTCTCGACGGCGAAGACGCACCGATGCTGGTCGCGTTGATCGACGAAGAAGAAAATAGCCATCCCGCGATCGGCGAAAGCGCGGCGGCGCATATCAAGAGCCTCGTTTCGCTGATGCCGTTCGGCGTTGCCTTGATCGGCGGCGATGGGCGCTTCGTGCAGATGAACGATGCTTTCGCGCGGGCGGCGGCGGTCGACCCGCATAGCCCGCCCATTTACCCTGGCGATTTGCTGGTGCGCGAGGACAAGGGCGTGGTCGCCGATGCGATCCGTCGCTTTGCCGGTGGTGCCACGCATTCGACCGATCTGGCGGTGCGGCTGAAAGACCACCCTGACGAACCGGTCGCCTTGTCGATCGCGGGTGCGCGCGGGCTGGGCGATTCGGCGGTGTTGCTGAGCCTCAAGGACAATAGCGAGGAAACCCGGCTCAAGCGCGAAGTGGCGCAGGCGACCAAGATGCAGGCGGTGGGGCAGCTTGCCGGCGGCGTGGCGCACGATTTCAACAACATCCTCACCGCGATCATCGGGCATTGCGATTTGATGCTGATGCGCCATTCGCCCGGCGACAGCGATTATGACGACATCCAGCAAATTCGCGCCAATTCCAACCGCGCGGCCAGCCTGACGCGGCAATTGCTCGCTTTCTCGCGCCAGCAAACGCTCAGGCCGCAAGTGCTGCAACTGCCCGACGTGATTTCCGAAGTGACCAATTTGTTGAAACGGTTGCTGGGCGAAAGCGTAACGCTCACGGTCAAGCATGGCCGCAACCTTGGCGCCGTGCGCGCCGATCCGGGGCAACTCGAACAGGTCGTCGTCAACCTTGCGGTGAATGCCCGCGACGCAATGATGTCAAAGGATCCGCGCGGCACCGGTACGCTGGCGATCCAGACCTATGCCGTTACCACCGCCGAGGTGCGCAAACTCGCCTCCGACATTCTGCCCGCCGCCGATTATGTCGTGCTCGAGGTCGCCGACACCGGTGGTGGCATTCCGCCCGAAGTCCTGCCCAAGATTTTCGAGCCTTTCTTCACCACCAAGGAAGTGGGGAAGGGCACCGGCCTTGGATTGTCGACGGTGTACGGCATCGTCAAACAGTCGGGCGGCTATATCTTTGCCGACAACATCAAGGCCGGGCCGCGCGGCGGGGCGGGGGCGGTGTTCACGATCTATCTGCCGGTATATGCCGCCGGAACGTTGTCCGAGGCGGTTCCGGCGCGGATTTCTCCACGCGAGAAAGTGGCCGATTTGTGGGGGACGGGCACGATTTTGCTGGTCGAGGACGAAGACATGGTCCGTGCCGTCGCGGAACGCGCGCTGACGCGGCAGGGTTACACCGTGTTGTGCGCAGAACATGGCGAGGCCGCGCTCGAACAGCTCGAATCGAGCCCCAAACCCGATTTGCTCATTTCCGACGTGATGATGCCGTTGATGGACGGGCCGACGATGGTGCGCCACGCGCGGGCACGATATCCCGATCTGCCGATTCTGTTCATGTCGGGCTATGCCGAAGAAACGATTCGCAAGTCGATTGATCTCGACAATGTTGCCTTTCTGGCGAAACCCTTTTCGGTGCAGGAGCTTGCCGAGGCGGTGCGGGCGGTGCTCGGTGCGAAATGAGTTGGTGCAACCCGGCACGCGGGGCTAAGGCCGTGGCATGAGCGCGCCACAGAGCATTCTGATCGTCGAGGACGAACCCCTGATCGCGATGATGATCGAGGATTTTCTCGACATTCTGGAGAAATGCCATGCCGGCACGGCGGATACGGTTGCGACAGCACTCGCTTTGATCGACGCTGGCGGTGTTGATGCGGCGATCCTCGATGTGAATTTGCGCGGCGGTGAAACAAGCTTTTCGATTGCCGATGCGCTCGCAGCACGGGGCATTCCGTTCGTTTTCGCGACCGGGGGTTCGCAGGATAGCGTCGCGGAGGCATATCGCGATCGCCCAACTTTGGCCAAACCCTTTACGATAGACGGCGTCGCCAAGGCATTGGCCGCGCTGCGGTAAACGCTCGCAGGTGACTTTCGGGGTGGCGGCGCGACATAATCGCGTTGATTTTTTTCATAAGCCGTCGTTCCACTCTTGTTCTATAAGAACAAACGCGATACACACTGCATCACGCATTGAACGCACCCGGCGTTCGGTCTAGCGCAGGAGGCTACCAATGGCGGTATCGTTGAAGGTCATCGACAGCAAAATGGCAGCCTCAGACAAGCAAGCAGACAAAGCCACGGCGGAACGCGCCAAGGCCCTCGAAGCAGCGCTCGCGCAAATCGATCGAGCCTTTGGCAAGGGTTCGGCAATGAAGCTCGGTTCGAAACAGACGATGCAGGTCGAGGTGATCTCGACCGGTTCGCTCGGGCTCGACATCGCGCTTGGTGTCGGCGGCTTGCCGCGCGGCCGCGTGATCGAGATTTACGGGCCGGAATCGTCGGGCAAGACGACCCTCGCACTGCACGTCATTGCAGAGGCGCAAAAGGGCGGCGGCACTGCCGCGTTCGTCGATGCCGAACATGCGCTCGACCCGGTCTATGCCAAGAAACTCGGCGTCAATATCGACGAGCTGATTGTGTCGCAGCCCGATACGGGTGAGCAGGCGCTCGAGATTGTCGATACGCTGGTGCGCTCGAACGCGATCGATGTGCTGGTGGTCGATTCGGTGGCGGCGCTGGTGCCGCGGGCGGAAATCGAAGGCGAAATGGGCGACAGCCATGTCGGCTTGCAGGCGCGCCTGATGTCGCAATCCCTGCGCAAGCTGACAGGCTCGATCAGTCGGTCGCGCTGCATGGTGATCTTCATCAACCAGCTCCGCATGAAGATTGGCGTGATGTACGGCAATCCCGAGACGACGACCGGCGGCAATGCGCTGAAATTCTACGCCTCGGTCCGCCTCGACATCCGTCGCACCGGCCAGATCAAGGATCGCGACGAGATTATCGGCAACACTACGCGGGTGAAGGTCGTCAAGAACAAGGTTGCACCGCCGTTTAAGCAAGTCGAGTTCGACATCATGTACGGGCAGGGCGTGTCCAAGATCGGTGAGATCCTCGACCTCGGCGTCAAGGCCGGGCTCGTTGAGAAGTCGGGCGCGTGGTTCAGCTATGATAGCGTCCGCATCGGGCAGGGGCGCGAGAACGCCAAGACCTTCCTCAAGGAAAATGTCGAGATGACCGACCGCCTCGAAAAGGCGATCCGCGCGCGGACCGACAAGGTTGCCGAGGAAATGATGGCGGGTGCGAAACCCGATGAGGGCGACGACGAGATGTGAGTTTCACCCCGGTCTGCTTCGGCGGACCGGGGCAGGGGATGGCGGCAGTGCACGGCTGCGTTCCCCACCCATGAAGGCGGTGCCGAGTGTTCTCGGTGTCGTCGCAGAGACCGGGAAGGCCCGCCAGCGATGGCGGGCCTTTCATATGGTGGACAAGGGATGGCCGGGGTGGCGAGTTGCGACGACCGGTGTCGAACACCGAAAGGTAGTGTGTGACTTGGGTGCCGCACCGCTGCTAGGATCGCGCAAAATGCCGAGCTGGAGAGTCCCCATGACCTTGATCGTCCATCATCTCGAAAACTCGCGCTCGCAGCGGATTCTGTGGATGCTCGAGGAATTGGGCCTGCCCTATGAGATCAAACGCTATGAGCGGAACAAGCAGACGATGCTCGCCCCGCCCGAACTCAAGCGCATTCATCCATTGGGCAAGTCGCCGGTGCTCGAGGACACCGAAATCGGCGATATAATCGTCGAAACCGGCGCGATCGTCGACTATCTGGTCGAGCGCGCCGATGGCCGTCTCGGCCCGCCCGCGCACCGCGATGCGGTGGTGCGCTATCGCCAGTTTCTGCATTATGCCGAAGGGTCGATGATGCCGCCGCTGCTCGTGCTGCTGGTGGTCAACCGCATTCCGTTGCTGGGCAAGACCGCCGCCAAGCGCATCCAGCCGATGATCGACGTGCATCTCGATTATGTCGAAGCCGAGCTGTCGAGCCGCCCGTGGTTCGCGGGCGATACGATTACGGGCGCGGACATCATGATGAGCTTCCCGCTGGAGGCCGCGCGCAGCCGCGCCGGGCTCGACCAGTCGCGTCCCGCGACGATTGCCTGGCTCGATAAGATACACGCCCGACCCGCCTATCAGGAGGCGCTCGCCAAGGGCGGACCTTACGCTTACGCCTGATCTACAACTTCTTTCAGAAAAAGCAAATGGCAGCATTGCAAGCAACCCCTTAAGTTCTGCAGGCTGCCATTCGGGAAATACAATCCAACTTTAGCTGCTATGAGGGAAGCACGATATGTAAGTGCAATCGCGGGCGGGCTGCACAGGCTGGTCGAATGGGCTATTCGTCGGTTTATGCTCTTGATGATCGATACATTGCAAAAGAAACGCGTCTTGGCAGCTCGTACTGTCGGTAGACGTAAGAGTTAGACAATAAGGGCCCGCCTGCTCAGCGCACCAGAACTCGACAGGTTGAGCCTCCTGTTGGGCTTGAAGTGAGCTTGATGAAGCCGCGGAAAAACATATGGCACCAAGTAGACCTACGCCGCGCCGAAGCAGAGTCGATATCATCGCTTGTCCTCCATTAGGGATCTTCAAAATGCTCGTACTCGACATTCATGGCAAGCGAGAATCACTCAATATTTTGCCAGAATAACCCATTGCGCTGACAAGTGAGGGTCTGGGCCCTAGCGCATGTTGACAAAAGGGATTTCTATGGCGGCTGAAGTCTGATTCGGGACTGCTCTTTGCAGGAGTGAGCAGTGATTGGCCGTGGTGATCTGAGCGACGAGGAATGGCATCTGATCGGGCCGCTGCTCCCATCCGAGCGAGGGCGCCACGCCCGGCGACGATCGCGTGGCTCGACAAAATTCATGCTCGCCCGGCCTATCAGGCGGCGCTCGCCAAGGGCGGGCCTTACGCTTATGCGTGATCGGCGCGGGGCAACTCGTGCAGGCCGATTTCGGGCGCCTCGGGCGCCTCGAGCGTTCCCTCCCATTTGGCGATGACGCTGGCGGCAATCGCGTTGCCGACGACATTGGTCGCGGTACGCCCCATGTCGAGAAAATGATCGACCGCGAGGATCAGCAATAGCCCTGCCTCGGGAATGTTGAACATTGGCAGCGTCGCGGCGATCACGACAAGGCTCGCGCGCGGCACGCCCGCAATGCCCTTTGAGGTAATCAGCAGCGTCAGCAACATGGTGATTTGCGCACCGATCGGCAGATGGATGCCATAGGCCTGGGCGATGAACAGCGACGCGAAGGTCATGTACATCATCGACCCGTCGAGATTGAACGAATAGCCGAGCGGGACGACGAACCCGGCGATCTTGGGCGGCACGCCGAAGCGTTCAAGCGCCTCGAGCACGCGCGGCAGCGCGGCTTCGGACGAGGCGGTCGAAAAGCCGATCATCAACGGCGCGCCGATATAGCGCAACAGGCTGCGCGTGCGCCGGCCGACGATGAGGAAGCACACGCCGAACAGCAGCGCCCACAACACCGCCAGCCCGACATAAAAACTGCCCATGAAGTAAGCGAGGTTCTTGATGACGCCAGGGCCCTGTTCGGTCAGCGTCGCGGATACCGCGGCGAACACCGCGAGCGGCGCGAACATCATCACGTAATTGGTGACTTGCAGCATCACCGCGACCAGCGCCTCGGTCGCGCGCACCAACGGCGCGGCCTTCTCGCCAACCGCCGAAATCGCCACGCCGATGAACACCGAAAAGACGACGATTTGCAGGATTTCGTTGGTCGCCATCGCATCGAAAATCGACGAGGGGACGACATGCGTCACGAACTTGGCGAGATCAAACCCGGCCTTTTCGACCCCGCTGCCAACGGTAACGGGAGGCAGGGTGAGGTGCGGCGCGAGCCCGAGCACCTCGCCCAGCGACGCGGTGACATGGAACAGCACGAGCCCGAGCGAGAGCGACAAAAGGCTCGCGCCCACGAACCAGGCGATTGCGCGCAACCCGATCCGCCCGAGCGCCCCGGTGCCGCCCATATGCGTAATACCGACGATGAGGGTCGAAAGCACCAGCGGCGCGATGATCATCTTGATCAGCCGCAGAAACACGGTGGTGATGATCGAAATGTAACCGGCAATCTCTTTCAGCCGCGCCGCTGCGGCAGGCGTGCCATCGGCGATCGCGAAATTGAGCGTACACCCGACGATCAGGCCCAGCACCAGCCCGATCAGGATAAATGTTGTCAGCCGCTTCGCCACGTCTTGCCCCTAATTGCTCGTGGCGCTCATCAAGGCGAGAAAGCGCGAGCGGTCAAGCGCGCGCGACACTGTCGCGTTGCGAGCGGTGCGCAGCGCTGGCACAGTCCGGGCAAAGACAAGGGCGCGCAAGCATGATGACAATCACGAAACCGTTGGACAGAAGCTGCGCATGGTGACGTTCACCCGACGCGGGGTTGCGGCGGGGGCCGCGTTCCTTCCGCTGCTTTCGGCGCGTGGCATCGTGCGGGCGGCGGAGCCCGATCTCGCGGGCCTGCGCAACATCGCCAGTAGTGCAACGCCGATCGGGCCCGACGAGCGCCGCGCGCGTATCACCCGCGCGCAAGCGTTGATGAAGGCGCACGGCATCGGGGCGGTGCTGATCGAATCGGGATCGAGCCTGGTCTATTTCACCGGCGTGACCTGGTTTCGCAGCGAGCGCCTGACCGCGGCGATCCTGCCGGTCGAGGGCAAGCCGTGCATCATCACGCCGTTCTTTGAGGAACCCTCGGTGCGCCAGACGCTCGGCGTCGCCGCCGATGTGCGCGTGTGGCAGGAGGATGAGGATCCGCTGAAGCTGGTCGCGGGCTTCCTGCGCGAACGCAAGTTGGCGGAACGCCCGGTCGGCATTGAGGAAACGGTGCGCTATTTCGCGGTCGATGGCCTGGCGCGGGCGCTGCCGGGGGCGAAGATCGTCTCGGCCAATCCGGTGGTGCGCGGGGTGCGGATGCGCAAGACCGCGCCCGAAATCGCGCTGATGCAGACCGCGACCGACGTGACCATCGCCGCTTATCGCTGGACGTGGCCGCGCGTGGAAAAGGGCATGAAGCCCGCCGACATCGCCGCGCTGATGAATGCCGCCACGCGCCAATTGGGCGGGGCGCCTGAATTCGCGTTGGTGCTGATCGGCCCGGCGGCGGCCTATCCGCATGGCAGCCGCGACCCGCAGGTTGTTGCCGACGGGCAGATCGTGCTGATGGATTGCGGCTGCTCCGTGCAAGGGTATCAATCGGATGTCTCGCGCACCTTCGTGTTCGGCAGCGCGAGCAAGGAACAGCGCACGGTGTGGGAGCATGTCCGCGCTGGCCAGGCCACGGCCTTCGCCGCAGCGCAGATCGGCACGCCGGCGGGCGCGGTGGATGATGCGGTGCGCGGGTTCTATGCCTCGCTCGGCTATGGGCCGGGCTATCGTTTGCCGGGCCTGTCGCACCGCACCGGGCATGGCATCGGGCTTGACGGGCATGAGCCGGTTAACCTCGTTCACGGGGAAACGACGCGGCTGGCCGAGGGCATGTGCTTTTCGGACGAGCCGGGCCTGTATTTGCCGGGCAAGTTCGGCGTGCGGCTGGAGGATTGCTTCCACATGACCGCGAGCGGCCCGAAATGGTTCAGCGTGCCGCCGACTTCGATCGATGCGCCGCTGGGGTGAGGGGCGGGGGGCTGCGGCGGCGCGGGATCGTGATCGGATGCGCTCCTCGAATCCCTCGTCGCGGAGAACCGGATTTTCCCGGCCTTCGCCGGGGACACGCGAATTGGAGGTTCCGCCTTCCGTCAAAATTGCTGGCCGCGACGAACCGGGCCCCGCTTGAGCTAAGGCGCGCGCTCGCCTAAGCACCGCGCATGACCCAGCTCTCGCTCTCGACCAACGACATTCGTCGCAGCTTCCTCGAATATTTCGCGGCCAATGGCCATGCGAAGGTCGCCTCCGCACCGCTGGTGCCGCAGAACGACCCGACGCTGATGTTCGTCAATGCCGGGATGGTGCCGTTCAAGAACGTGTTTACGGGCCTGGAAACGCGGCCCTATTCGACCGCGACGTCCTCGCAGAAATCGGTGCGTGCGGGCGGCAAGCATAATGACCTCGACAATGTCGGCTATACCGCGCGGCATCACACCTTTTTCGAGATGCTCGGTAATTTCTCGTTCGGCGATTATTTCAAGGAACGCGCGATCACGCTCGCCTGGAATTTGTTGACCAAGGAATGGGGGATCGACCCCAACCGGCTGACCGTCACCGTCTATCACACTGATGACGAAGCGTTCGATTTGTGGAAGCGGATCGCCGGATTGCCGGAAGAGCGCATCATCCGCATCGCCACCAACGACAATTTCTGGTCGATGGGCGACACCGGCCCGTGTGGTCCGTGTTCGGAAATCTTCTTCGATCATGGCGACCATATTTATGGTGGCCCGCCGGGAAGCCCCGAGGAAGATGGCGACCGTTTCGTCGAGATCTGGAACCTCGTCTTCATGCAGTTCGATCAGGCTGCCGATGGCACGCGCACGCCGCTGCCGCGCCCGTCGATCGACACCGGCATGGGGCTGGAGCGCGTGGCCGCCGTGCTGCAGGGCGTGCACGACAATTATGATACCGACACCTTCAAGGCGCTGATCGCGGCCTCGGTCGCGTTGTCGGGCGCGCCGCTGACGCCCGAGACACAGGCGAGCCACCGCGTGATTGCCGATCATTTGCGCTCGTCGGGCTTTCTGGTGGCCGATGGCGTGCTGCCCGCCAATGAGGGCCGCGGTTATGTGCTGCGCCGGATCATGCGCCGCGCGATGCGCCATGCGCATTTGCTGGGCGCAAAGGAGCCGTTGATGCACCGGCTGGTGCCGGCCTTGGTTTCCGAAATGGGCGCGGCTTACCCTGAGTTGGTGCGTGCGCAGGCGTCGATCGAATCGACCTTGCTGCAGGAGGAAACGCAGTTCCGCCGCACTTTGGTCAACGGTTTGCGGCTGCTGGAAGAGGCGACCGCAGGGATGGCCGAAGGCGACACGCTGCCGGGCGAGACCGCGTTCAAGCTCTACGACACGTTCGGCTTTCCGTATGATCTGACCGAGGATGCGTTGCGGCGCCAGGGCTTCGGGATCGATCGCGCAGGGTTCGACACTACGATGGCCGAGCAGAAGCGCGCCGCGCGAGCCGCGTGGAAGGGATCGGGCCAGCGCGCGTCGGATGACGTGTGGTTCGACATTGCCGAGGCAAGCGGCAGCACCGAGTTCATCGGCTATGCCAGCGAAGAGGGCGAGGGCCAGGTCGTCGCGATCGTCAAGGATGGCGCGCGGGTCGAGCGCGCCGGGCCGGGCGAGACGGTCGAGATCATCGTCAACCAGACGCCCTTTTATGCCGAGAGCGGCGGGCAAGTCGGCGATACCGGCACGCTGACGGCAAGCGGCGTGCTGGCGCATGTCGAGGATACGCGCAAATATCTCGGCCGCCTGTTCGCGCATCAGGCGAAGATCGAGCAAGGCGAGATCGCGATTGGCGATGCGCTGCATTTGACGATCGACAGCGGGCGGCGCGACCGGATTCGCGCGAACCATTCGGCGACGCACTTGCTGCACGAGGCGCTGCGGCAGCGGCTGGGGCTACACGTCGCGCAAAAGGGTAGCATGGTCGCGCCCGAGCGGCTGCGCTTCGACTTTTCGCAACCGACCGCGATCGATCCCGCCGCGCTGGCGCAGGTTGAGGCTGACGTAAACCACCAGATTCGCGCCAATGGTCCGGTGACGACGCGGTTGATGACGCCCGACGAAGCGATCGCGGAAGGCGCGATGGCGCTGTTTGGCGAGAAATATGGCGACGAAGTGCGCGTCGTCTCGATGGGGCAGGAAGGCGACGAGATCTATTCGCTCGAACTGTGCGGCGGCACGCATGTCCGCGCGCTGGGCGACATTGGCTTGTTCACTGTGGTGAGCGAAGGCGCGGTGTCGAGCGGTGTGCGCCGCGTCGAGGCGCTGACGGGTGAGGCGGCACGGTCCTACCTCACTTCGCGCGACGAGAAATTACGTGAGGCGGCGACGGCGCTGAAATCCTCGCCCGACGAAGTGCCCGCGCGCGTGGCCGCTTTGGTCGAGGATCGGCGGCGGCTGGAGCGTGAACTCGCAGAAGCCAAGAAGGCGCTGGCGCTGGGCGGCGGGGCCGGTGCGGCTGCGGCGGGGCCGGAGGAGATTGGCGGCGTGCAGTTCCTGGGCCAGGTGGTCGAGGGGCTCGACCCCAAGGGCCTGCGCGGCGCGGTGGATGAGATGAAGCAGCGCGTCGGTTCGGGCATTGCGATGATTGTCGCGGTCAATGAGGGCCGCGCCTCGGTCGCGGTCGGCGTAACCGCCGATCTCGTCGCGACGCGCAGTGCGGTCGATCTGCTTAAGATCGCGGTGGCGACGCTGGGCGGGCAGGGTGGCGGTGGCCGCCCGGATATGGCTCAGGGCGGCGGGCCGGATGGCGCCAAGGGTGCCGAGGCAGTCACTGCGGTGAAGTCGGCGCTGGCAAGCTAAGCGTTTACGCCGCAGCCGTGGTTGGCTGCGGCGGTTAGTCCTTGCGCAGGCGTGCGCGGATCAGACGCGGCGCGACCTCCAGATCGGCGGCGGCCTTGATCTCCTGGCGCAATTCGGCCCGCTTTTCGTGGATCGAAACGATCACAGGGCCGACCGCGACGCCGAGATCGGTCAGCACTGCCTCGGCCAATTGCAGCGAGCTTTCCAGCGTCTCGGGCACCGCGTCGCTCGCCCCTGCTTTGTAGAGTTCGGCGGCATGGGCGGTGTCGCGGGCGCGCGCGATGATCGTCAGGTTGGGTACCCAGCCACGGACCCGCCGCGTGAGGGCAACGCTCAGCACCGGATCGTCCATCGTCAGGATCAGCGCCCGCGCGCGGCCAAGATTGAGCCGGTCGACCAGTTCCGTTCGCACAACATCGCCAAAGATCACCGGATAGCCATCGGTACGCGCCGCCTTCACCGCGTCGATATCAGCCTCCACCGCGACATAGGGCTGGCCGTGGACCGTGAGCATGTCGCACACCATCCGCCCGACGCGGCCAAAGCCGATCACAACGGTGCCGGGGCCTTCCTCCGGGATCGCTGCTTCGGGCGAATCACCCTGACGGCGCTCGATCCGCTTGGCCGCACGCTTGCCGAGCAAGGCAAGCAAAGGGGTGATCGTCAGGCCGATTGCGGTGACGGTCTGCCAGAAGCTGGCGAGCCCCGGGGCAAGCAGTTGCGCCTGGCCCGCTGCTCCGAGCACAATCAGCGTGGTTTCGGACGGGCTCCCCATTAACATGCCCGTTTCCGCCGCCACCCCACCACGGATGCCCGCCAGCCGCAGCAAACCGAAGGTGACCAGCGCCTTGACCGCGACCACCCCGACGATGGCGAGGAAATACGATCCCCAATTGGCGAGGATCGCGCCGAGATCGACACTCATGCCGACGGTGATGAGAAATACGCCGAGCGCCAGCCCCTTGAACGGCGCGGTCATCACCTCGACTTCGCTGTGGTAATTGGTCTCGGCGATCAGCAGCCCGGCGATCAGCGCACCGACGATAGGGGAGAGTCCGGCTGCCGTCGTCGCCAGGCTGGCGACGATGACCACCAGCAATGACGCTGCGAGGAACAGTTCCGGGCTCTTGGTGCGCGCCGCCTGGGCGAACAATTTGGGCAGGAAGAAGCGCCCGCCAACGAACAGGATCGCGACGGTCAGGATCGCGCCGCCGCCGACGCGTGCAAACCCCATCCAGCCGCCCGCCGCCGCCATCGGCCCCAGCGCTCCGAGGATGAAGATGATCGGCACCAGCGCCAAATCCTCGAACAGCAGCATCGCGAAGGCAGTACGTCCAACCGGGCTCGATGTGCCCGCAATCGGCAGCACCAGCGCGGTCGATGAGAGCGCAAGCGCAATGCCCAGCGCGAACGATCCCGTCCACGGCACGTCCGTCAGCAGATGCAGACCGGTGCCGAGAATCAGCCCCGATCCAATCAATTCCGCCGCACCCGTGCCGAAAACGAGTCGGCGCATCGACCATAAGCGTTTGAAGGACAGCTCAAGTCCGATCGAAAACAGCAGCAGCACGATGCCGAACTCGGCAAAGGGCTCGATCGCGTGGGGATTGGAAATGGTGATGTGGTAAAGCCAGGGATAGCTGGGGACGAGTGCGCCCAGCCCCGCTGGACCGACCAGCAAACCGACCAGAATAAAGCCGATCACCGGGCTGATCTTCGCACGCGCGAAAGCGGGAATTACCAAACCCGCCGCCCCGAGGATGACGAGGGCGTCGCTGAAACCGGTGGAGTTTAGGGGAGATGCCATGCTGCTACTGTACGCAGTACATGGGCGGCTTGTCAGCTTTTGACTGACGGTGGCGACGATGAGTCGCGTGAAAAGGGGGGCTCGACGGTCACCGGTCCGTTGAATGGGACGCGGTGACCGCCGTGCCGATGGCGCGTGGCTTAAGCCGAGGCGCCCATTGCCTGTTCGAGGTTGACGCGAACCTGTTCGAAGAATTGTTCGGTCGTCATCCACGGCTGATCTGGGCCGATCAACAGCGCGAGGTCCTTGGTCATGTGGCCATTTTCGACGGTCTGGATGCAGACGCGCTCCAGCGTCTCGGCGAACTGCGTCACCTCGGGCGTGCCGTCGAACTTGCCGCGATATTTCAGACCGCCGGTCCAGGCGAAGATCGACGCAATCGGGTTGGTCGAAGTTGCCTTGCCTTGCTCGTGCTGGCGGTAATGGCGCGTAACGGTGCCGTGGGCGGCTTCCGCTTCGACCGTCTTGCCGTCGGGCGTGAGCAGCACCGAGGTCATCAGGCCAAGCGAACCAAAGCCCTGTGCGACCTGGTCCGACTGCACGTCGCCATCATAATTCTTGCACGCCCAGACAAATTCGCCGTGCCACTTGAGTGCCGAGGCGACCATGTCGTCGATCAGGCGATGTTCGTAAACAATGCCCGCTTCCTTGAACTTGTCCTTGAACTCAGTCTCGAACACTTCGGCGAACAGGTCCTTGAAGCGGCCGTCATACGCCTTGAGGATGGTGTTCTTGGTCGACAGGTACACCGGCCATTTCAGGTTCAGGCCATAGTGCATCGAGGCGCGCGCGAAATCGCGGATCGAATCGTCGAGGTTGTACATCGCCAGCGCGACGCCCGCCGAGGGGAATTGGAACACTTCGCGGTCGATCACTTCGCCGTCATCGCCGTCGAACACCAGGCGCAGCTTGCCCGGGCCGGGGACGAGGAAGTCGGTCGCGCGATACTGATCGCCGAAGGCGTGGCGGCCAACGACGATCGGATGCGTCCAGCCCGGGATCAGGCGGGGGACGTTCTTGATAACGATCGGTTCGCGGAAGATGGTGCCGCCGAGGATGTTGCGGATCGTGCCGTTGGGCGACTTCCACATCTTCTTCAGGCCAAATTCCTCGACGCGCGCTTCGTCGGGGGTGATCGTTGCGCATTTTACGCCGACGCCATATTTCTGGATCGCCTTGGCGGAATCGACCGTGATCTTGTCGTCGGTCGCATCGCGGCTCATCATGCCGAGGTCGTAATATTCCAGATCGATGTCGAGATAGGGGAGGATGAGCCGCTCACGGATCCACTGCCAGATGATCCGCGTCATCTCATCGCCATCGATTTCCACGACGGGCGTCTTCACCTTGATCTTCGCCATTACGATCTTTCCTAAGGGGGTTTCCGCTGCGTCTAGGAGCATGGCGCGCGGCGATCAACCCGGTGCGGAACGAGAGGGGCGCGGGATGATGATTGTCGCGCGGTAAGCCGTGGGGTAGGGAAGGGGGATGCTTCCACCAGAAACGCCAAATCCGCCCGCCGAAGCCGTGAAATGGCGCATCCCCGATTTGCACCCCGAAGGGCGCAAATATGTCGCGATCGCCGGGGTGATCGCGCTGGTTGCGTTGGTCTGGTTCGGCTGGTTCGTGGCGTGGCCGTTGATTGGCATCACGTTGTGGGTCGCCTTGTTCTTCCGCGATCCCGTCCGCGTAACGCCGAGCGGCGAGGGCCTGATCGTGTCGCCCGCCGATGGCCTGGTTTCGATGATTCAGCGCGTGCCGGTGCCGCGCGAGCTGGCCGGTCCGAATGGCTTGGGCGATGCGCCGCTGGTGCGCGTGTCGGTGTTCATGTCGGTGTTCGACGTCCACATCAACCGCACGCCCATTGCGGGGACGGTGAAGCAGGTCGTCTATATCTCGGGCAAATTCGTGAATGCCGAGCTCGACAAGGCAAGCGAGGACAATGAGCGCCAGCATATCGTGGTCGAGGGCCGCCCCGCCGCCGATGGCACCGTGCGGCGCATTGGTTTTACGCAAATTGCCGGGTTGTTGGCGCGCCGGATCGTGCCGTTCGTCAAGCCGGGCGACATGGTCGCGGCTGGGCAGCGCATCGGGTTGATCCGCTTCGGCAGCCGGCTTGACGTCTATCTGCCCGACGATTGCACTTGCCAGGTGGTGCTCGGCCAGCGCAGTGTGGCGGGTGAAACGATCCTCGGTCGGGTCGGTGGCACCACGGCGGTCGGGGTTGCGCAGTGACGCGACGGAGTGTCGGGGTATGAAGCCGCCTTCGCGAAAGGGGGCTGCACGCGGGCTCCCGTTGCGCGCGGTCGCCCCCAATGCCGTTACCGCGCTCGCTTTGTGTTCCGGCCTGACCGGAATCCGCTTTGCGATTTCCGGACAGTGGGAAACCGCTGTGGTAATGGTGATGATCGCCAGCGTGCTCGACGGAATCGATGGGCGCATTGCGCGCATGGTGCGGGGCGAGAGTCGTTTCGGGGCCGAACTCGATTCGCTGTCGGATGCGATTTCGTTCGGCGTGTCGCCCGCGCTGATTCTGTATCTGTGGTCGCTGAAGGACCTGCCGCGCGTCGGCTGGTTGTGTGCGTTGGTGTTCGCGGTGTTCTGTGCGCTGCGCCTGGCCCGGTTCAATGCCGCGATCGATGTCGTGGACCAACCGCATAAATCGGCAGGGTTCCTGACCGGCGCGCCGTCCCCGGTCGGTGCCGGGCTGGCCATGCTGCCCCTCTATTTGTGGTTCTGGACGGGGCTCGACTGGTGGCGCTCGCCATTGATCGTCGCGCCCTGGGTCGCGCTGATGGCGGCACTGATGGTGTCGAGCGTCGCCACCTTCAGTTGGTCGTCGCTGCGCCTGCGCAACAATATTCGCTTCGAGGCGATTGCGGTGGTCGTCCTGCTGGGCGCGGCGCTCATCTCCGCTCCGTGGCACACGCTCAGTTTCCTGTGCGCCGCGTATCTGGCGACATTGCCGTTCAGCATTGCCGCTTATGCGCGGATCAAGCGGCTGCGCGTAACGGCGTCCGCGCCAGCATCGGTGCGGGCATCGCCCGTGCCCGAAGACGCGGCTCCCTGACCACGGCCTGCATTTGCGGGGCAATGACCGGATCGGCTCCATCGCGCAGGATCGCAACGATCCGGGGCACTGCAGGCATCAGCGTGAACCACAACACAGCGACGCTCGCGGCGAATGCACTCGCAAAGACCAGAAACCCGACAACGGCCATCGTTCAACTCCTTCAATCACGGTGAAGAGCTACAAAGTCGCAACATTCGCGGGCCGTGGCGAGTTCCACGTTCCGCCCAGGACACGTTATGTTCTTATTGTGTTCCGTCGTCAAGCGCTTTGACGGACTTGATTTGCATGGGCGTCTCGGATAAAGCGCGCGCCTTCACACCGCATGGGAAGCACACATCACCGGTGTCCGGCCAGGGTTCGCTCTGTTTGGATTACTCGCTTCCCAGAGGATCAACCGGAAAGGAACTACCTTATGGCGGCACCTGTCGTCTCCATGCAGCAATTGCTCGAAACGGGCGCGCATTTCGGCCACCAGACGCACCGCTGGAACCCGAAGATGAAGCCCTACATCTTTGGCGACCGCAACGGCGTCCACATTCTCGATCTGTCGCAGACCGTTCCGCTGTTCGCGCGCGCGCTCGAATTCGTCGCAGCATCGACTGCCGCTGGCGGCAAGGTGCTGTTCGTCGGCACCAAGCGCCAGGCGCAGGAGCCCGTCGCGGAAGCAGCGCGGCGTTCGGGCCAGCATTTCGTCAACCATCGCTGGCTGGGCGGGATGCTCACCAACTGGAAGACCATTTCGGGTTCGATCAAGCGCCTGAAGACGTTGGAAGAGCAGCTTTCGGGCGACACGCACGGCCTGACCAAGAAGGAAGTGCTGCAGCTTACCCGTGAGCGCGACAAGCTTGAGCTGTCGCTCGGCGGCATCCGCGACATGGGCGGCATCCCCGACGTGATGTTCGTGATCGACGCGAACAAGGAAGAGCTGGCGATCAAGGAAGCCAACACGCTGGGTATCCCGGTCGTCGCCATCCTCGATTCGAACGTCTCGCCTGACGGCATCGCCTTCCCGGTTCCGGCGAATGACGACGCCAGCCGCGCGATTCGCCTGTATTGTGAAGCGATTGCGATCGCGGCGACGCGTGGTGGCAACGAGCAGCTCTCGCGCCGTCAGGACATCGGTTTGATGGAAGCACCGCCCGCCGAGGAAGCGCTGAGCGTTGTCCCGGCTGCCGCCGCTGACATCACGCCTGCGACCGACGCCGCGCTGCAAGCCGAGCTGGCCGCCGAGGGTGAGCGCCAGATCGACGCATAAGCGTCGCTGAATTGTAACGAGGGTCGCCTAGCGGCCTTCCCATTGCCGTTCGTGCTGAGCTTGTCGAAGCACTGCTCGCCTCCTCCCTTACGGGGCGAGTGCAAGCAGCCTTCCGACAGGCTCAGGGCGAACGGATTTTAGCATAAGGATAAGCAAGATGGCCGAGATCACGGCAGCCGCGGTGAAGGATCTGCGCGAAAAGAGCGGCGCAGGCATGATGGATTGCAAGAAGGCGCTGACCGAAGCCAATGGCGATATGACGGTGGCGATGGATTGGCTGCGCGCCAAGGGCCTCGCGGCGGCGGCCAAGAAGTCCAGCCGCACTGCGGCGGAAGGCCTGATCGGCGTCGAAGTGTCGGGCACCAAGGGTGCTGCAGTCGAAGTCAATTCCGAAACCGATTTCGTCGCCAAGAACGAGCAGTTCCAGACCTTCGTTCGCGACGTGACCTCGGTGGCACTCGAACTGGGTGACGATCTCGCGACGATCAAGGCCACCTCGCTGGGTGAAAAGACCGTCGAGGAAACGCTGACCAACAACATCGCCACGATCGGCGAGAACCAGAACCTGCGTCGCGCCAAGCGCCTTGAAGTGTCGGCTGGCGCGGTTGTTCCGTACATCCACAATGCGCAGGCCCCCGGCCTTGGCAAGATCGGCGTGCTGGTCGCGCTTGAGAGCGAAGCGGGCAAGGATGTGCTCGAGCCGCTCGGCAAGCAGATCGCCATGCACATTGCAGCGGCGTTCCCGCTGGCGCTGAACGAAGACGGTCTCGACCCCGAAATCGTCGCGCGTGAGCGCGCGATCGCAACCGAAAAGGCAGCGGAAAGTGGCAAGCCCGCCGACATCGTCGCCAAGATGGTCGACGGTGCGATCGCCAAGTATCGCAAGGAAAACGCGCTGGTCAGCCAGTTGCTGGTGATGGACGGCAAAACCAAGATTTCGGACGTGGTTGCCAATGCCGCCAAGGCCGCCGGCACTGCGATCGTGCTCAAGGACTATGTCCGCTTCCAGCTCGGTGAAGGCATCGAGAAGGAAACGAGCGATTTCGCGGCGGAAGTCGCCGCCGCGTCGGGCATTCCGCAGCCGACCGCGTAACGCTAAGGCCCCGCCCGCGCGCGAGGCCTGCAAGATGCCGAGGGGCCGTGCCGATGAGGTGCGGCCCTTCGTGTGTTCGATCTGCACGGTTTCCGCGCTTCCAATCGTGGTGTGTGCCCGATAAGGTCCGCGCCGCACCGCCCCCAGGGCGATCGTGATCCTTTGCAGTCTGGAATGCCGTGACCACCCCGCACTTTAAACGTATTTTGCTGAAATTGTCGGGCGAGGTCCTGATGGGGGCCGGTGGCCTCTCGATCGACCCCGACGTCATCGCCCGTGTTGCCGCCGAAATCGCCGATGTTAAGCACCAGGGGTATGAACTGTGCGTGGTTGTTGGCGGGGGTAACATCTTCCGGGGTATTTCGGGTGCCGCGCGCGGCATGGACCGCGCCACCGGCGATTATATGGGCATGTTGGCGACGGTGATGAACGCGCTCGCCGTGCAGAATGCGCTGGAAAAGATCGGGGTCGAGACGCGCGTTCAGTCGGCGATCCCGATGGCATCGGTGTGTGAGCCCTTCATTCGCCGCCGCGCCGAACGCCATCTGGAAAAAGGCCGGATCGTCATTTTCGCAGCCGGCGTCGGCAGCCCGTTCTTCACCACCGACAGCGGTGCCGCGCTGCGCGCCGCCGAGATGAAATGCGATGCGCTGTTCAAGGGCACGTCGGTCGACGGCGTCTATGACGCGGATCCCAAATTGGTGCCGACCGCCAAGCGTTTCGAAACCGTCAGTTACGGCACCGTGCTGTCCCAGGATCTCAAGGTAATGGACGCGAGCGCGATCGCGCTGTGCCGCGACAATAAAATCCCGATCGTCGTCTTCAACATCCGTGAGCCCGGCAATCTCGCCGCGGTTCTACGCGGTGAAGGTGTGTCGACGGTCGTTCAAACCATAGCAGGAGACTAAGTCATGGCCGCTTATGACAAGGCCGATCTCGAACGCCGCATGGCGGGCAGTGTCGAGTCGCTGAAGGGCGATCTCGGGGGGCTGCGGACCGGGCGTGCATCGACCTCGCTGCTCGATCCCGTCACGGTCGAGGTGTATGGCGCACAGATGCCGCTCAACCAGGTGGCGACGGTGTCGGTGCCCGAGCCGCGGATGTTGTCGGTGCAGGTATGGGACAAGTCCAATGTCGGCCCGTGCGACAAGGCGATTCGTTCGGCCGGGCTTGGGCTCAATCCGATCGTCGATGGCACCACGCTGCGCTTGCCAATCCCCGATCTGACCGAGGAGCGCCGCAAGGAGCTGGCCAAGCTCGCTGGCAAATATGCCGAGGACGCGCGGATCGCCGCGCGCAACGTGCGCCGTGACGGCATGGATTCGCTCAAAATCGATGAAAAGAAGGGCCTGTTCGGCGAGGACGAGCGCAAGAAGCTCGAAACCGAAGTGCAGAAATTGACCGACAAGACGATCGGCGAGATCGATGCCGCTGCCAGTGCCAAGGAAAAGGAAATTCTGGGCAAGTGAGGCCGTTCGCCGCCTCGGCTCCTGAATTGGTGACCGACAAGAGCGCGGGTGTGTTGCCGCGCCATGTCGCGATCATCATGGATGGCAACGGGCGCTGGGCCAAGAAGCGCCACTGGCCGCGCGTTGCCGGGCATAAACAGGGGGTGGAGGCGGTGCGCCGCATCGCGCGTGCCGCGCGCGCGATGGGGATAGAGGCGCTGACGCTCTATGCCTTTTCGAGCGAGAATTGGCGGCGACCGGAAAGCGAAGTCAGTGACCTGATGGGGTTGCTGCGGCTGTTCATCAGCAATGACCTTGATGAGATGGTGCGCGACAATGTGCGGTTGCGGGTGATCGGCGATTATCGCCGATTTTCGCCCGATCTGGTCGAGCTGATCGATAGCGCAATCGCGCGCACCTCGATCAACACCGGGCCGATTCTGGTGATCGCGCTCAATTATGGAGCGCAGGGGGAAATTGCGGCGGCCGCGCGGCGGCTGGCGGAACGCGCGCAGGCGGGCACGCTTGATCCGGCGACGATCGATGAGGCGGTGTTCGAGAACGAACTCGACACGCGCGACCTGCCGCCGCTCGATCTGCTGATTCGCACTTCGGGTGAAGTCCGTCTGTCCAACTTCCTGTTGTGGCAGGCGGCCTATGCCGAATTGCTGTTCGTCGATACGCTGTGGCCCGACTTCGATGCCGATACGCTGGCGGCGGCGGTGGAAACCTTCGGTCAGCGTCAGCGCCGGTTCGGGGGCCTGTGACGCCACCTTCCGTGCCGAGTGGCCCGTCCAATCTGACGCTGCGCATCATCGTCGGGCTCGCGCTGGTCGCGGTTGCGATGACGGGCGTTTTGCTGGGCGGGGTCGTGTTCTGGTTGCTCTGCGCCGTGCTCGGCATCGCCATGATGGGCGAATGGGCGGGCCTGCAGTCTGCACCGCATGAGGCCAAGCGGCTCGCGCAATATGCGCTGTCGGTCCCGCTGGCGATCATGGCGCCGGGGATTGGCGCGGGGCCAGGGTTTCTCACGCTCGGGTTGCTGATCGGTGCGGCGTTTTTCGTGGTGATCGTGACGGCGCGGCGCGGGTTGGCGCAGGGCATTTTCTATGTCGGACTGCCAATCTTGGCGTTGCTGGTGATCCGGCGGCAGGATGAGGGCATTCTGTTCACGCTGTGGGCGCTCGCGTTGGTATGGGCGTGCGATATCGGTGCCTATGCCGCAGGCCGTCTTATTGGCGGGCCGAAGATCGCGCCCGCGATCAGCCCGAACAAGACCTGGGCCGGGCTGGTCGGTGGCGTTCTGGCGGCGAGTTTGTTCGCTGCGTTCCTGCATTATCGCTACGGCTTGCCGCTGCGCATGACGCTGGCGACGCCGATACTGGCGGTATTGGCGCAGGCGGGGGATTTTTACGAAAGCTGGCTGAAACGGCAGGCCGGGGTAAAGGATAGCGGCACGCTGCTGCCCGGGCATGGCGGGGTGTTGGACCGTCTTGACGGGCTGGTGCCGGTCGCACTCGTCGCCGCGTTGCTGGTGCTATTACCGAAGGTGTATTGGTGGTGAAGACGATAACGATCCTTGGGGCGACGGGCTCGATCGGCACCTCGACGCTCGACCTGGTCGAGCGCGAGCCGGACCGGTTCGAAGTGCTGGCGCTGACCGCCCATCGCGATGTGGCGGGGCTGGCGGCGGCGGCGATCCGCACGCGCGCGAAGCTGGCCGTGGTGGCGGACGAGGCTTGTCTGCCCGAACTGCGCGCGGCGCTCGCGGGCACCAACATCGGCACCGCAGGGGGGCGCTCGGCAGTGGTCGAGGCGGCAAGCCTTGGGGCCGATATCACGATGGGCGCGATCGTCGGCTGCATTGGTCTGGAGCCGGTCATGGCCGCGATTGCGGGCGGCAAGACCGTGATCCTCGCCAATAAAGAGCCACTGGTTTCGGCGGGCGATGTCGTGCTGGCGGCGGCGGCCCGGCATGGCGCGACCTTGTTACCCGCCGATTCCGAACACAATGCGATTTTCCAATGCTTCGATGCCGCCCGGCCCGAGCGGGTGCGCCGCATCATCCTGACGTGCAGCGGCGGCCCGTTCCGCACCTGGACGACCGAGGCGATGCGCAATGTCACTCCCGAACAGGCGGTCGCGCATCCCAACTGGTCGATGGGTGCGAAAATTTCGATCGATTCGGCGACCTTGTTCAACAAGGGGCTGGAACTGATCGAGGCGGCGCGATTGTTCCCGGTGCCGCATGATTCGATCGAAATCGTCATCCATCCGCAATCGGTGATCCATTCGCTGGTCGATTATGTCGATGGCTCGGTGCTGGCGCAGATGGGCCCGCCCGACATGCGCACGCCGATCGCGCATTGCCTTGCCTGGCCCGACCGCATGGCGACGCCGATGGCCCCGCTTGATCTGGTGGCGATCGGGCGGCTCGATTTCGAAGCCCCCGATGCCGAGCGCTTTCCCGCGATCCGGCTGACGCGCGCGGCGCTTGACGCGGGCGGTGCGCGCCCGGCCATCCTGAATGCGGCGAATGAGGTGGCGGTGGCAGCCTTTCTTGACCGCGAGATCGGCTTCCTCGAAATTGCCGCAATCGTCGAAGATACCTTGTCCGCTTACGATCCGGGAGCACCGGAAAGCGTAAACGATGTTCTCGCAGTCGATGCCGAAGCGCGCAACATGGCACGCAGGCAGATTGCAGTTCGGGGCGGGGCGTTAAAAGGGGCGAGTGTGAAGGATATCGTCGCTTGACCCATTCCCCCGGATTGCTGGTTACCCTTATCGGCTTTGCGCTGGTGATCGGCCCGCTCGTTTTCCTGCATGAAATGGGGCATTACCTCGCCGGACGCGTGTTCGGCGTGAAGATCGATGCTTTTTCGATCGGTTTCGGGCGGGAATTGTTCGGCTGGACCGACCGGCACGGGACGCGCTGGAAGTTCAGCGTGCTGCCGCTGGGCGGCTATGTGAAGTTTGCAGGCGATCTGAATGCGGCGAGCGAGCCCGATCCGGCATGGCTGGAATTGCCCGCCGAAGAACGTGCGCGGACCCTGCAGGGGCGCCCGGTGTGGCAGCGCGCGATTGTTGTCGGCGCGGGTCCGATCACCAATTTTATCGTGGCGATTGCGATTCTTGCGGCCTTCGCGATGACTTACGGCGTGAATCGCACGCCAGCCGTGGTCGGTGCGGTCAGCCCGGGTAGCGCGGCGGCGACGATCGGGTTGCAGACCGGCGACAGGATCACCGCGATCAACGGGCGCCGAATGGAGACGTTCGAAGACATTTACGAATTTGCGGTGTGGCGACCGGGCTATCCCGTCGTGATCGATTACGACCATGCGGGAATCGCGGTGCGCCGTTCGACGGTGTTGGGCACGGCGGTGCAGCGCGACAGTTTCGGGAATAGTTTCAAGAAGGGGCAGCTCGGCATCGGCCCAACCACCCCCGTACCGCATCCGGTGGGCCTGTTTGAAGCACCGGTCGTCGGCGTCGAAATGACCGGTCGAATCCTGCGCTCAACGGTTGAAGGATTGGGCCAGGTTATCACCGGTCGACGCTCGGTCGATGATCTCGGCGGGCCGCTGCGCATTGCCAAAGTGTCGGGCGAGCAATTCTCGCTTGGGTGGCCGGTATTGATCTCTTTCATAGCCGGGGTGTCGATTAATCTGGGATTCATCAACCTCTTGCCAGTCCCTTTGTTGGACGGCGGCCATTTGTTTTTCTACGCGATCGAGGCGATCCGGCGCAGGCCGGTTGCGCCGCAAGTGCAGGAATGGGCGTTCCGAGGCGGGTTGGCGGCGATTTTGACGCTGATGATGGTGGTGACGATCAACGATCTCCGTGCTTTCGGCCTTTGGAAGGCTCTGACCGGCTTGATCGGTTGACGCAGGTGAGGCAGGGCGGGCCGACGAATTTTCGGCCACGCGGAATTTTCTCCGATTTGGGGTGGGATGTGACAGCAATCAAGGTTTCCAAATCCGGCGCACGGGCCACCGCCGTGTTGCTCGCGGGCACCATGCTCTCGGGCATATCCGCCGTGGCGTCGGCCCAGACCACCGGGCAGCCTGTGGCCACGACGCAACCTGCGCCCGTGGTTGCGCCTCCGGTTGTGGCGGCCCCGGTTACGCGCAAGATCAAGTCGATCCGCGTCGAGGGATCGCAGCGTCTCGAACCCGAGACGGTGTTGTCCTACACCAAGTTGCGGACCGGCCAGGCTTTCACCAACGAAACGCTCGATCAGGCGATCAAGGATCTCTACGCGAGCGACCTGTTCGCCGAGGTGTTCATCGAAGGCGCGCAATCGGGCGATCTGGTTTTGCGCGTGCGCGAGAACCCGATCATCAACCGCGTCATCTTCGAGGGCAATAAGCGGCTGAAGGAAGACAAGATCAAGAAGGAGGTGAAACTCGCCCCCCGCCAGATATTCACCCGCACCGCCGTGCGCCAGGACGTGGCGCGCATCATCGAACTGTATCGCCGCCAGGGGCGCTTTGCCGCAGTGGTCGATCCCAAGATGGTGTCGCTCGACCAGAACCGCGTCGATGTCATTTTCGAGGTGACGGAAGGGCCGAAGTCGAAGGTCCGCCAGATCAATATCCTCGGCAACGAGGTGTTCTCCGACAGCAAGCTGCGCGAGCAGATGGCGACCAAGCAGGCGCGTCTGACGACACTGCTCAGCTCGAACACCAGCTATGACCAGGATCGTCTGGCCTATGACCAGTCCAAACTGCGCCAATTTTACCTGACCGAGGGCTATGCCGACTTCAAAATTACGTCGGCGGTCGCCGAGCTGACGCCCGACAAGAAGGACTTCATCATCACCTATGTGGTGGAAGAAGGGAAGCGCTACAAATTCGGCGACGTGACGGTCGACAGCGATATTCGCGACTTCGACAACAAACGGCTCGCGGCGAATCTGGGGATCAAGAAGGGCGATTGGTACAACGCCAAGAAGGTCGAGACATCGGTCGAT
Source organism: Sphingomonas sp. (assembly GCF_041661885.1). Classification (GTDB taxonomy): domain Bacteria; phylum Pseudomonadota; class Alphaproteobacteria; order Sphingomonadales; family Sphingomonadaceae; genus Sphingomonas. The sequence goes on from NZ_JBAZTL010000001.1 coordinate 654,340, forward strand.
TCGCTGAGCGAGGCGGCGGGCCTGTTCGGCTATGCTTTCACCGAGGTGAATCCGGACTTCCTGCGTGACAAGGACACGCAGACGATGGGGATCAACTTCCACATCGCCGAGGCCAAGCGCACCTATGTCGAGCGGGTCGAGATTAACGGCAACACGCAGACGCAGGACAAGGTGGTCCGTCGCGAAATCCGCTTGTCGGAAGGCGATGCGTTTAACAGCTTCCAGGTCAAGCGGTCGCAGGATCGCATCAACTCGCTCGGTTTCTTCCAGGACAAGTTCGAGATCAAGCAAAGCCAGGGGTCGGCGCCTGATCGTGTGGTGCTGACGGCGGATGTGGAAGAGAAGTCGACCGGTGAATTGTCGTTGTCGGCCGGTTTTTCGAGCCTTGAACGCTTCATCATCCAGGCGTCGATCAAGCAGCGCAATTTCCGTGGCAAAGGCCAGGAACTGCGTGCCAGCGTCAATTATTCGACCTATTCCAAATCGGTCGAGCTGGGCTTTACCGAGCCATATCTGTTCGACAAGAACATCGCGATCGGCGGTGATATTTTCCGGCGCGATTACAACGCGTTCAACTTTCTGAACAATACGCGCCAGACGACCTATTCGCAGGTGTCGACCGGCTTCCAGATTCGCGCGGGCGTGCCGCTGACCGAATATTGGCAGCTCGCCGGACGCTATGGCCTGAGCTATGACGAGGTCGGGCTCGACAGGGCCAGCTATTTCTCGGACACTAACAATGATGGCATCCGCGGTAATTCGACCGGCGACACGTGCGATCCACTGCAGGCCGGGCGGTATTTGTGCGACGCGATCGGCAATCGCTGGACATCATCGGTTGGCTATTCGCTGATCTTCGATAGTCTCAACAGCCGTCTGCGCCCGACTGCGGGGCAACGCTTCATCTTCAGCCAGGATTTCGCCGGGCTTGGTGGTGATGTGAAGTATATTCGGTCGAAGGTTGAAGGATCGAAATTCTTCAATATCGGCGCGGGCTTCATCGGGTCGCTCAACGTCGAGGGCGGCTATATCCGGTCGCTGGAGAAGAGCCGCGGCGTTGGTATCGACAAAGTCCGCATCACCGATCGCTTCTATCTGGGGGAACCGGACTTCCGCGGTTTTGACATTCGCGGCGTGGGCCCACGCATTCAACGCATCGGCTACACGACCGATTCCGCAGGCAACCAGACGCTCGTTACGGACCGCACCCAATTTGTCGACGACGCGCTGGGCGGGCGCGCTTATTATCTCGGCAAGTTTGAAATCGAGATTCCGCTGGGTGCGGGCGCGCGCGAACTTGGCCTGCGCCCGTCAATCTACGTGCAGGCAGGCGCGCTGTTTGGCGTTGCATCACCGGTTCTGTCGGGTGGGCAATTCCCGACCACGGTTGATCCGGTTACCGGGCGCGTGACGGTTCAGCCGCTGATTTCGCAGGTGTTCGCCACCAACGGGCAGCCATATTATGTGGTGCCGACGACCGATGCGACCAATCCTGGGGCGACGACGACGTGTTCGGTCGGTTTCTCGTCGACCATTGGCGGCAACTGCTTGGGCACCTCCACCAACACGCCTTATACCACCTCGCAGGCGCCATTCCTCGAGCGTTTTGTCGGCGATTCACCACGGCCCCGCATTTCGGTCGGCGCGGGGGTAAACTGGAATTCCCCGTTCGGTCCGCTCCGCATCGATTTGGCCTATGCCCTGCTCAAGGACAAAGGCGACGATTCCAAACTCATCACTTTCAACGTAGGGACACAGTTCTGATGAAGACGTACCAGAAGCTCATGCTCGGCTGCGCACTGCTCGCGCCGGCGCTCGTGGTTGCAGGCGCTGCACAGGCGCAGATTTCGGGCGTGGCGATCGCCGACCCAGAGACCGTGATCCTTACCGCCAAGGCGCTCGATACGGCCAATACCTCGATCGCGACGACCTATAAGGCGCAGCTCGACCAGGCCAATGCACGCCAGCAGGCTTTGCAGACCGAGTTGAACGGGCTTTACGCGCCGCTCGACCTGAACAAGGACAAGAAGCTCGACGACGCCGAAATCGCAGCGGCAGAAGCGGCGAAGAACCCGGCGCTGGGTAAGATCGAAGCGGCGCAGAAGGCGGCGCAGACCGATCTGGCGCGCCTGCGTGGCCCCGCCATCCTGGCGCAGGCTTATGCGATCGAGCAGATTTCGCAGAAATATGCGGCGGCTATGAACGCGGTGGTGACGGCGAAGAAGATCAGCCTGTTGCTGTCGGCTGGCACGGTACAGTTCAGCGCGCCTGCCGTCGATGTAACCGACGATATCAAGGCCGAACTCGACCGGACCAATCCGTCGGTTCCGACCACGCCGCCGGCCGGTTGGCAGCCGAGCCAGCAGACCCAGCAGCTCCTCCAGCAATATCTGCAGCAGCAGCAATATGCGGCCGCGATCCAGGCACGCCGCGCTGCGGCCGCCGCACCGGCACCGACCGGCAAGGCACCGCAGGGCCGCTGAGCGACACGATGGCGGATACAGACGAAGCAGGGCGGGGCGCGATCGGTCCGCTCGACATCGGGCGGGTGATGGCGGCGTTGCCGCATCGCTATCCGATGCTGTTGGTCGACCGTGTCGAGGCGTTGATTCTCGACCGGTCGATCACCGCGATCAAGGCGGTGACGATCAACGAGCAGTTCTTCCAGGGGCATTTCCCTGGGCGTCCGATTATGCCGGGCGTGTTGATTGTCGAAGCGATGGCGCAGGCGGCGGGGATTCTCGCGGTCGAATCGCTCGGGCTCGCGGGCTCGGGCAAGCTCGTCTATTTCATGGCGATCGACGGGGCGAAGTTCCGCAAGCCGGTGGAACCCGGCGTGCTGCTCAAGCTCGAGGTCGAATTCGTTCAAAAGCGCTCCAGCGTATGCAAGTTCGCCGGACGCGCGACGATTGACGGGCAGTTGGCCGCCGAAGCCAACTTTACCGCGATGATCGCCGATCCGCCCAAGGCATAGGCGCAGTCGCTGCACAAGACGCATTGCTACCAGGCGCGGGCTCTGATAGGGCCCGCGCCTTCGCTGCTGGTCGGTAACCAGCGGCCTTTCGGAGATTTACGACGTGAAAAAAGGCATTCACCCCGATTATCACACCATCACGGTGCAGATGACCGACGGCACGCAGTTCCAGACCCGCACGACCTGGGGCAAGGAAGGCGATCTGATGACGCTCGACATTGATCCGCTGGCGCACCCCGCATGGACCGGCGGGCGCGGCACGATGCTCGACGCAGGCGGCCAGGTTGCGCGCTTCAACAAGCGCTTCGGCGCGATGTCGTCGATCGGCAAGAAGTAAGCTTTTCGGCGTCGTTAACGGCGCATTAGCGATAGTCGCCTAAGTCTTCCCTCCTCGCGGTTTTCGCGAGGAGGGATGTTTCATGATTGCCGCCGAATTCGAACCCGTCGTTCAGACCGATCGCCGCCGCAGCCCGCGCGCGCCGATTTCGCTCGACGCAAAGCTGGGTCGCGGCGGCCTCGATCGCGCCTTGTGCAAGGTGACCAACGTGTCGCTGCACGGTGCCAAACTCCACACCTATTCCCCGATGAAGAAGGGCGCGCGGATTTGGCTGACATTGCCCCGCGTCGGCCAAGTCATCGCGACGATTGTCTGGGCGGATGATTTCGAGGCGGGCTGTCAGTTTCAAGAGCCGCTCGACGACATCGCTTTTGCTGCTTTAACCGGTGCAAATGCAGAGTTTATTTAGGGAGTTGGACGCGATATCCGAACGCCGGATTATTGCGAATGTAACAGAATTATTAAGTAGTCGACAGGCACTTGAGTAAAAGATATACTCACCTTCAGATATTGGAGGTGGATGTTGCCAAATAGCACCCCGTTCCACGACCACGACGATCAAAGCATCGTCGATCGCCAACTCGGCAGTCGAGGGATGTTTGTGGTCGCTCCATCATCTGCCCCGGCACAATAGGGCAGCGCGGGATGGTGCCATCTGTTCCGCAACCTGCGTCCCGCCGCCTGCGCGTTTACGCGTTCGATCCCAACGCCTCGCTTGATCTTGGTACTGCGCGTTTCGCCCATGCGACGATCGCGCTTGCCTGGAACGATCCGACCGAAGAGGGCGTATCGCCCGGGCCGGTGAACGAATATCTCGAAGTGATCGATATCGATCCGTGCAGCCATCAATTCTATGCTCCGGTCGATCTCGATGCGCCCGCCGTCCTGGCGCAGGACGGCCTGCCGCCGTCGGAGGGGGACCCGCGCTTTCACCAGCAAATGGTGTTTGCGGTGGCGATGAAGACGATCAAATTGTTCGAACGGGCGCTTGGTCGCAAGGTGCTCTGGGCACCGAGCTGGGACGATGAGCGGAAAACCTATGTCGCGACGCCCAAGCTGCGGGTTTATCCGCACGCGCTGCGCGAGGCGAACGCTTATTACAGCCGGGAAAAGCGCGCCTTGCTGTTCGGCTATTTCCCGCCAACGCAGCGGTCAGCCGGGGCAAGCTGGATCTTCACCGCACTGTCGCACGACATTATCGCGCATGAGACGACGCACGCCATTCTCGATGGACTGCACCCGCGCTACACCGAGGCAACCAGCCCGGACAGCCTCGCCTTTCACGAAGCCTTTGCCGACATTGCGGCGCTGTTTTCGCATTTCCAACTGTATGAGGCGGTCTATAGCTATGTCGAGCGCAACGCGGGGCGGCTTGACCAAACCGGCCTGCTGAGCGGGCTTGCCGCGCAATTCGCTGCGGGCACGACCGGGCGCGCATCACTGCGCGAATATATCGACACCACACCCAATGCCGACCTGTTCGAAGGGACGATGGAGCCGCACGATCGTGGCGCGATTCTGGTTGCGGCGGTGTTCGACGCATTTCTGACGATCTACAGCGCCCGCACGGCGGACCTGCTGCGCATGACCGGGGCCGATGCCAAGCAGAGTGGTTCGCTGCACCCCGATCTGGTCGCGCGGCTCACGCGGGAGGCGACCAAGGCGGCGGATCATGTGCTGCGGATGTGCATCCGTGCGCTCGATTATTTGCCCCCGGTGGATGTGCGCTTTGGCGAGTTTCTGCGCGCGATCATCACCGCCGACACCGATCTGGTGCCGGACGATCGGCTGAATTATCGCCTGGCATTCGTGCAGGCATTCCGGCGGCGCGGGATTTTTCCCGAAAACTGCCTGTCATTGTCTCCCGACAATCTGCTGTGGACGCCCGCGCCGGGGCCGGACGAGGACGGTTATCTTGAGATTGGCGATATTCAGAGCGAGGGGCTTAACCTCGTACCGGAATATCATCGCGCCGATATCGTTAAAACCGGCGAGGAGAATCGGCGCAAAATCTGGTATTGGCTAACCCAGCCACAGCTTGCCGTGCAGGGTGGTAGCGCGGAGGATGACGCGCGCTTTATGCGCTTGCGGACACGCGCGCGCGGTGTGCTTTCAGGCGATTTGCTGGACGGGCAGGCCGCGCTTGCCGCCTTTATGAGCGTAATCGGTCCGGAATTGCGCTGGCTTGGGGTTGAACAAAGCGACATCGACGCGCTTGGCGCGCGGCTGGGCAGTGCCGATACGCATTTCAACCGGTGGGAGGCGTTGCTCGATACGCTGACCAAGGCGCCACGGGTGGAACGCAGGCCCGAGGTGGACCGGCGGTGGGAGAAGGCGTTGGGCGTCTATTTCCAGCGACCCAATGCGGGCCTGTACACCGTCGCCGGTGACGATTTCGGGTTGAAGATCGAGGTTGCCAGCGTGCGGACGACCCGGCGCAGCGGCCCGGACGGACAAGATATCCGTCAGCTTGTGATCGAGGTGACGCAGCGCCGTCAGGGGTTCTTCGATCCCGAGGCACAGCTTCGCAACGATAGCACGCCGGTCGCCTCGGGGGAGGTTCCGCCGCGCGGCGATTTCATTTTCCGGGGTGGGGCGACGTTGATCGTCGATCTGCGCGAAAACGTGCTGCGCTACGTCATCAGCAAACGGATCGACGACGACGATCGGTTGGCCCGGCAGCGCGCCCAATTGCTGCAGAGCGACACGATGGGCTTCACTTATGATCGCGGACGCTCGAACGAGCCGTTCGCGTTGCTCCACCGGATGTGAGGCGCGACATGGCACGATCCCCTCGCAAGCCGCGTGCGTCGGCCACGGTGGTGCAGGCGGCCCCGCCATCACCGGTTGACCCGTCCAGTGTGGAAACCGTTTCGGTTCGCATGTATCGCGGTCTGCTCGGGGACTGTTTTTTGCTGACGCATCAGCTTGGCGATCGCCGTTTCCGCGTCCTGTTCGATTGCGGTGTGTTGCAGGCGATCGGCAATGGCAAGGACGCCACCAAGGCAGGCGTCGCGCATATCGGCGCAGTCGTGCAAAATCTGTTCGACGATACCGGCGGGGTGATCGATCTGGTGGTCGCCACGCATGAGCATTACGATCACCTCTCCGGCTTCATCCTCCATTTCGAGGTGTGGCAGAAGTTCACGATCCGGGCATTGTGGCTGGCCTGGACCGAGAATTATGGCGATGCGCTGGCCAATGATATTCGGCAGGGGCGCTCCAAGGGGTTGGCGGCGCTGGCCGCACTGGTCGAAACCGCGACCTCGGGTGCGCCGCGGCCCTTCGGCATCGCGCAGGACGATCCCGCATTGGTTGAGAGCGTGACGCAAATCCGCGACCTGCTGCAATTCTATGGCGAAATCGAGCCTGCAATCTCGGGCGGAGGGCAGGCGCTGACCGGCGCGGGGACAGGGACAGGGACGGGGACGGCCAACCCGCGCCCCGCCGGGCGCCCGCCGCAGGTGCCGCCGCGCTCCTGTCTCGATGTGCTCGATTGGTTGAAGTCGAAAGTGGAGGCGGCGAATGTCCGCTATCTTGAGCCCGGCCAACAAGTGCGCTTCGGGTTGGATGATCGGCTGAAGGCCACGGTCTTCGGGCCACCGCGCGGGCGCAATCGCTTGCTCCAGCTCGATCCCAGCGCGGGGCCCGCGCGTGAGGTGTATCTGGCGCAACCTGGCGAGGCGAATGCGCTGGCGACGACCTTGCAGCTCCGCATGGATGGCGACGCCGCGGCGGCGGTGGTCGATGGCGGCTATCCCTTTGCCGCGCGCTTCCGTCGCAATGAGGATGAGCGGTCGCAGGACCCTCTCGCGCGCCTGTACTTCGAAGAGGGCGCGCGCAACGCGGCGCGGCGGATTGACGGGGAATGGCTCGGTTCGGCCGAGACGCTGGCGTTGAAGATCGACGGCGACGTCAACAATACCTCGCTCGCGCTGGCCGTCGAAGTACCGGGACGCGACGTCTTGCTGTTTCCTGCCGATGCGCAGGTCGGCAACTGGTTGTCGTGGCATGACCAGAAATATCCGGCCAAACCGGACATGCCCGACACCCCACAGGAAAGTGCCGAGCAGATTCTCAACCGTGTCGTGTTCTACAAGGTCGGTCATCACGCCAGCCACAATGCCACCGCGCGCGAGAAGGGATTGGAGCTGATGCTCAGCCCCGATCTCGTTGCGATGATTCCGGTGGTTGAGGCGGTGGCGAAGGAGCAGAAAACCAAGAACAATGTCGACGGCTGGGCGATGCCTTATGGCGACCTTTATGCTCGGCTGAAGGACAAGACGCGTCAGCGCATCGTGCGCGGTGACGGCGATGTACAGGCGGAATCCGCCGCCTTTGCCGCTGCTGGCGGGCGGTTCACGCTGCATTATGCCGATGGCACGGCTGAACCGTTATGGGCGGAAGTCGCGATGGTGTGCCGACCGGCCTGAAGGCCAATCGTGCGACGGGTGGGACTGTCCCGGATTTAGACGGCGTTTACCATAAGAAGCGCTAGTCGAAATCGTAAACGCGGCATTAACTTACGCCCATGCAACGCACCCTTTCGCTCGCCGCGCCCAGCGCTCGCCACCCGTTCCGTCGGGCGGTGGTGACGGGGCGAATCGAGCGTGCGCGGGCGCGTGACGATGGCGACGTAAAGCTGTTCGCGCTCAGCTTCGCCGCGTTCTTCGTCTGCTTTTATACCTTTATCTTCTGATCGCCGCGCGCGGTTGGCGCGGGTGCCGACCGCTCAATCGCAGGCCTGGTGCAGCTTCTGCGCGAGCCACGCCGAGACCGGGCACATCGCGGCCACCATCAACAGCATGTTTTCGGGCGAGAGGCCGGCAATCGCCAGCCCTTGCACCGCGACCGCGCCGATCGTCATTGCCCCGGCATTGACGACGTTGTTGGCCGCAACCGTGCGTGCGGTCTGGTCCTTGGTCACGGTGGTGGTGAGAAAGGCATAAAGCGGCACGACGAACATCCCGCCCGTTACCGCGATTCCCATCAACGTCATGATGACCAGCACCGCGCGTGGAATTTCGACGAAGGTCACCACGTCGTACAGCGTGCCATGCGGCGCGGCGGGCCAGTCGCGGCACAAGAACGAAAATGCGACGATAAACGCGCCCATCGCCAGCACCGAAGCGGGCGCGAATTTTGCCGAGGTATGGCCCTTCAACAGCGCGTTGATCAGCACCGATCCGACCGCGACGCCAATCGAGAACAGCGCGATCATCAGCGTCAGGACATGCTTGTCCGCCGTCAGCACATTCTTGGCGAGCGGCTGGAAGATGATGATGAGCACCGCGCCCATCGTCCAGAAGAAGCTGATCGCGCAAATGGCAAGGAAAAGGCGGCGGATGTGCATCGTCGCCGAAATCAGGCGCCACGACGATGTGAAGGGATTGTAGCTGACGACCAGTTCACGGCCTTCGCGCAGTGCCGGCGGAATTTGCAGCGAGGCGACCCATCCGACCGCGGCGACCACCAACACCACGATCGCGGCGTGCTGCACGGCGATGAAGCCCCCGAGCACGGTGCCGATCAGGATCGCGAGATAGGTGCCCGATTCGACCAGGCCCGTTCCGCCCAAAACCTCATCCTCGTGCAGATGCTGCGGCAGAATCGCATATTTAATTGGCCCGAAAAAGGCGGAGTGAACGCCAAGGAACAGCACCGCCGCCAGCATCAGCACCAAACCAGCGGTGGTATAGCCGGCCCAGGCGATCATCAGGCCGCTTGCACCGACGATCATGATGCCAATCTCGGCGGTCTTCACCACCCGGATGATCTTGGCCTTGTCATGCGTGTCGGCCAATTGCCCCGCGAGCGCGGACAACAGAAAAAACGGCAGGATGCCAAGCGCGGTCGCGAATGCCGTGAAATTCTGTTCAAGCCGTTGGTCGGCGAAAATCCGGTAGATGGCGAATTGCACCATCACGGTCTTGAACAGATTGTCGTTGAACGCCCCGAGAAACTGCGTGACGAACAAGGGCAAAAACCGGCGCTCTTTCAGCAAGCCGAGCGCATTGATCATGGTGTGTTTCGAGGCCTCGATATGGCGAAATAAGGACCGCCCATAGACCAGCCGGGATAGCGCCAGCAACCCGCTTGTCACGTTGGGGTTTCGCGCGCGGGATCGGGCGAGTAGAGCAGGCGTGTGTTGACCTTGCCCAACTTGCTCACCCTGTCGCGGATCGTCGCGGTGCCGCTGCTCGCCTGGTTCCTGTGGTGGCCCGGCTGGGCCGAGGGCTATGCCGCCGGATTCGCGCTTTATTGCCTGATGGGCATCACCGATTATTTCGACGGCTATCTCGCGCGGGCCAAGGGGACCGTTTCGAAGCTCGGCGTGTTCCTCGATCCGATCGCCGACAAGATTATGGTTGCCGCAGTGATTCTGCTGCTGGTGGGCACGCGCGATGCCAATCCAGCGGTGATCCAGGGGGGGCATCAGATTGCGGCACTGATTATCCTGTTGCGGGAAATCGCGGTGTCGGGCCTGCGCGAGTTCCTGGCGCAGTTGCAGGTGTCGGTGCCGGTGTCGCGCCTCGCCAAATGGAAGACGACGCTGCAGATGGTATCGTTGGGCGCGCTGATCCTGGGCGGGGCGGTGCCGCTATATCCGTGGGTGGCGCACGTCGGCCTCATTACGCTGTGGGGCGCGGCGGCGCTGACGGTCATCACCGGCTGGGATTATCTCCGCGTCGGCCTGAAGCATATGGATTGAGCCGTGGCGATCGAGATGCTGTATTTCGCCTGGGTGCGCGAACGGATTGGACGCGACGGCGAAGTGGTCGATCCACCGGGTAACGTCGCGACAGTTGCCGATTTGATTGGCTGGCTGGCGGATGGGAGTACCGCTCATGCCGCCGCTTTTGCTGACCGCGCGCGCTTGCGCGCGGCGGTCGATCAGGTGTTCGTGCCGCTGGACGCCGCATTGGGATCGGCGCGCGAAGTTGCCATTTTCCCGCCGGTGACCGGCGGATGATCGTGGTCGGCCCAGCCCCAATCGACGTTGCCGCGCAATTCGCCGCTTTGTCTGCGGCGGGGGCGGGGGGCATCGCCACCTTCGTGGGCCTCGTCCGCGCCGATGACGGGGTCGCCACGCTGGAGCTTGAACATTATCCCGGTGCGACCGAAGCTGCTCTGCAAAGGCTGGTGGACGAAGCGCGCGAACGATGGGGGTTGATCGATGCGCGGATCACGCACCGGGTCGGCGCGATGGCACCGGGCGACGTGGTGGTGTTTGTCGGGACTGCGGCGGCACACCGCGCGCCCGCGCTTGAGGCCTGCGCCTTCCTGATCGATCGCCTGAAAACCGACGCGCCCTTTTGGAAAAAGGAAACGCGCGGTGCCGAAACGCGCTGGGTCGAACCGCGCGGCAGCGACGATGCCGCCGCCGCGCGGTGGACGGTTTAGCCGAGCTTGGGCGACAGCACGCCGTTGACGACGTGGACGACGCCGTTCGACTGGGCGACGTCGGGGGTTTCGATATAGCTCTTATTGCCGTTGACGTCGGTTAACTGCACCCCGCCACCGATCAATTCGATCGTGAGCGGTTCGCCCTCGACCGTGGTCAGCACGGCCTTGCCGCCGCCCGCGGTAACCTTCGCCTGAATGTCGGTCAGCGTCAGCGTGCCAGGCACCACATGATAGGTCAGCACCTTGGCCAGCGTTGCCTTGTACTCGGGCTTCAGCAGCGTATCGACCGTGCCCGGTGCCAGGCGGCTGAAGGCGTCGTTCGTCGGCGCGAACACGGTGAAGGGGCCGGGGCCTGCCAACGTGGTGGCGAGGCCTGCTGCCTGCACCGCCGCGACCAGCGTGGTGAGGTTGGGGGCAGCGGCGGCGTTGGTGGCAATCGGCTTGGTGGCGTCCATCACCGCGCCACCGACGGTGGGGTTCGGGGCTGCGGCCGGAGCCGCCGGGGCCGCCGGGGCCGCCGGCGCGGTTTGCGCGATAGTCGATGTGCTGAGGGCCAGCGCGCCAGCAACGGTTGCCAGATACAGGTTGGTCTTGAACGTCATCAGTTTCTCCACTGGATCAGGGAGCCTCGGTTACAGGAGGCGCCCACAATTTACGGTCGAGCGGCGGAATAGTTTCGTCAAGCCGGTTCGGCCAACGCCGTTGCCAGCAATTGAAAGTCTTTCTCGCGCGGCGACCCGCGCCGCCAGACGAGCGCAATTTTGCGAGAGGGATTGGCGGCATCGAGCGGGCGCGAAACCAGGCCGGTATGATCGAGAATGCCCGCCCTTAGCGCCATTTCGGGCAACATCGTCAGCCCCAGGCCATTGTCGATCATCTGCACGATTGTGTGCAGCGACGTGCCCATCATCGTCGCTTCGGCGCGCAATTCCGGGCGAGCACAGGCCGACAGCGCGTGGTCCTTCAGACAATGCCCGTCTTCCAGCAGCAGCAGTCGCGTCTCGTCAATTTCGGCGGAGGGCATCGCATGGGCGATATTGCCCATTTCACCCGGCTGCCCGGCCACGAACAGGCGATCCTCGAACAGCACTTGCGCGCTCACCTCGCCGCACGCGAAGGGGAGCGCCAGCAGCACGCAATCGGCACGCCCGTGGTGCAGGCCCTCGCACGCCGCGCCGCTCGGCTCTTCGCGCAGGAAGAGTTTCAGATCGGGATAATCGCGCCGCAAGCGCGGCAGGATTCGCGGCAGCATGAACGGGGCAATCGTCGGGATCACACTCATCCGCATTTCCCCCGACAAGGGGCGCCCGGCGGCACGTGCCATATCGCCCAATTCATCGGCTTCGCGCAGCACGCGGCGCGCCTTGTCGGCGATACGGTCACCCAGCGGGGTGAAGCGCACGACACGGCGAGTGCGCTCGACCAGCGTCACTCCGATCAAGGTTTCGAGTTCGCGTATTCCGGCGGACAGGGTCGATTGCGTGACGAAACACGCTTCGGCCGCACGCCCGAAATGCCCGTGATCCTGCAAGGCCGCGAGATATTGCAACTGTTTCAGGGTTGGCAGGTAGGTCGCCATTTATCGCTCCACTCGATCAACAGAGTGTAAATAACCCATTGGATCGATAAAAACAGGCCCTATATTAGGCTCAGCAACAGACGGTGCAGAAACGCCGCGGTTGAGGATGCCAGAAGAGGCCCCATTCTCAGGAGGCCCAAAATATGTTGACCATTGGCGATAAGCTCCCCGATTTTACCGTTCCCGTCCAGCAGGGCGTCAACGCGCTTCCCGCAGGCGAAACGCTCAGCCAGGACGCGTTCCCGGGCAAGTGGAAGGTGCTGTTTTACTGGCCGAAGGATTTCACCTTCGTCTGCCCGACCGAAATCGTCGGTTATGCAAGCCTGAAGGGCGATTTCGAAGATCGTGACGCCGTGCTGATCGGTGCTTCGACCGACACCGCGCACGTCCACCTCGCCTGGCGCAAATCCGATCCCGATCTGGCGGCAGCGGATTTCCCGTGGCTGGCGGATAACGGTGGCGTGCTGGCGTCGCAGCTCGGCATTCTCGACAAGAACGAGCATGTCGCGTTCCGCGCGACCTTCATCATCGATCCCGACAACATCATCCAGGCGGTGCAGGTCAATGGCCTGAACGTCGGGCGCAACCCGGCGGAAACGCTGCGCGTGCTCGACGCGCTGCAGACCGACGAACTGTGCCCGTGCAACTGGAACAAGGGCGACGACGTCCTGAAGGTTGCGGCGTAAGTGAATCAAGTTCCCCTCCCGCTGTGCGGGAGGGGCTAGGGGCGTAGCCGTAATCGGAGCGCCCCTTTTCTATGACAGGCCCTCCCCCAACCCCTCCCGCACAGCGGGAGGGGAGCGAGAAGAAACATCATGTCACTCAAGGATTTCGCCGGAACGCTCCCGGATTTTGCCAAGGACATTCGCTTGAATGTCGGTTCGCTGCTCAACGAAGCCCATCTGCCCGATCAGCAGAAATACGGCCTGTTCCTGGCGTGCGCCCACGCCACGGGCTACAAGCCGCTGGTCGATGTGACCGAGGCTGAAGTCGCAGGCAAGCTCAGCCCCGAAGCCACCAATGCCGCGCGTGCGGCGGCGGCGATCATGGCGATGAACAACGTCTATTATCGCTTCACCCACCTCGCCGGAAATGCCGAATATCGCACGATGCCGGCCAAGCTGCGCATGAACGTCATCGGCGCGCCGGGGATCGACAAGGTCGATTTCGAGCTGTTCAGCCTCGCCGTCAGTGCGATGAACGGCTGCGGCATGTGCATCGACAGCCATGAGCAGGTTCTCAAAAAAGCGGGTGCCACTGCCGAAGCGATCCAGACCGCAGTGCGGATCGGCGCAGTGTTGAAGGCGGTTGCAACGGTCCACGCCGCCGTCAACTGAACGCCCTTCAGGCGAGCGCTGCCCAGATCGAGTAAGCGCTCGTCACGGTCAGCAGCGTGCCGATCAGCCCCATGAGCGGGCGAGTCGGCACGCGCTTGGCGATAACAGCGCCAAAGGGGGCTGCCACCAGTCCGCCGATCAGCAAACCCAATGTTTGCAGCGTAAACGCCTTCCAGCCCATCGTGGCGATGAAGGTCGCCGAGATCGTCGTGGTCAGGAAAAATTCCGAGGTGTTGACGGTGCCGATGGTGCTGCGTGGCGGCGCGCCCTGTACCAGCAGATTGGACGTGACCACTGGCCCCCATCCGCCGCCGCCCGCCGCATCGAGGAACCCGCCGGCAAAGCCGAGGGGCTCGATGATCCGGGGCTCGCGCGGGTGGACCGAGCCGCGATAGGCGCGAAACAGCAGGTACAGCCCGATTGCCGCGAGATAAGCCATCACGAATGGCCGCGCGACCGACGCGTCGAGGTTGCTCAGCACATAGGCCCCGAGAATGCCGCCGAGCACGCCTGGGATCACCAGCCGCCGGAACAGCCGCCAATCAACATTGCGGTGCAGGATGTGACTGACGCCGGAAGCCGCAGTGGTGAAGCTCTCGACCGCATGGACGCTTGCCGAAGCGAGGGCAGGGGGCACGCCCAGGAACACCACCAGCAAGGTATTGTTGATAACACCAAAGGCCATGCCGAGCGCGCCATCGATCATCTGCGCGATAAAGCCGACCAGAATGAAGGGTAGCATCACCGCGAAAATAGCGGCGAAATCCAGGGAAGAGAGATCGAACATCGACAAGCTCTCGCGGTATTTTTCAAATCATACAAGATAGATAGGAATTATTCTTATGAAGTTGGCGACGAAGTGGTCCTTTTATTCGCTCGACCGAGCTCCTAAATAATCGCGGATCATAAGGGGACAAAGCCATGATGGGTCGGTTGCTCGCCTATCTCGATTCGATAAAGGCGCGCGATCCGGCCCCCCGGTCGCGGCTCGAAATTCTCACTTATCCGGGTGTGTGGGCGCTGGCGTACCACCGGATCGCGCATCGCCTGTTCAAGGCGCGGCTGTTTTTCCTGGCGCGCGCGGTGAACCATTTCTCGCGCTTCATGACCGCGATCGACATCCATCCGGGTGCCACGATCGGGCGCAATTTCTTTATCGACCACGGCTTCGTCGTGATCGGCGAAACCGCCCATATCGGCGACAATGTCACTATCTATCAGTGTGTCACGCTGGGCGGCACCAACCCCGACAATGGCGTGGCCGGCAAACGCCATCCAACCTTGTGCGACAATGTCATCATTGGGTCTGGCGCGCAGGTGCTGGGGCCGATCACACTTGGCATGGGTTCGCGCGTCGGGGCCAATGCGGTGGTGACCAAGGATGTCGTCGAAGGGGCCGTGATGGTCGGCATCCCGGCGCGGGCGAGCATGGTTGAAGGTGGGCAAAAGCCGGCGGGCTTCCTCGCTTATGGCACGCCGTGCAGCGATATGTTCGATCCAGCGACGCAGCGTGTGGAGTTGCTGCGCTGCGAACTCGAAACGATGCGCAAGCGTCTCGACGCATTGCTGATGGAACATCATGAGGAGCGTGACCGCGCCTGATGGGGACGGTTACACCCTTCCCAAGCCCGCGCGGCACGCCGCTGCAAATCGGGTTCGAGCGGATCGAACTGACGCGGATCCTGGATTTATACGGGCGGATGGTGTCGGCCGGTCTGTGGCGGGATTATGCGATTGAGTTGGGGCACGACGCCGCAATTTTCGCCGCCTTTCGCCGCGCCGCCGAGCGCCCCGAATTCCGCATCGAAAAGCGCCCGGCCTTGCGCAACCGGCAGGGCATGTGGGCGCTGGTCAGCGAAGCGGGTGTTGTGCTGAAACGTGGCCACGAACTCGGCCCCGTGCTGGCGCCGGTCGAGCGACGCCTTATGAAAGTGGTGGACTAAAAACCCCAGCCCCGCGCGCCATCGGGCGGGGCTGGGGTGCAGGTTATGCGGCGACCATCGTGCCGACCGGCGGCAAACGCTCGCCCATCCGCCCGAGCGTGCCCACCACCAACCGCCGCATTACCGGCCAGAAGGCAGAAAGCGTCAACAGTGCCGAGCCGATCACAAGCGCGGTGAACGCCCAGGCAAGCTCGATCGCGCCCGCATTCTGGAACAGCGCGTACATCGCGTAGAGCACATAAGCGAGGCTCGACACCAACAACGCACGCCGGTCGACCGCGAGCGCGACAAAGGCGAAGGCAAGATACAGCGCCAGCACGATCAGCGCGGTGCCGATGGCGATGCTCCCGCCAAAGACTCCAAGCATATGGAAGATCGGATGCGCGATCATCGGCGCGGCGGCAAGGTGGAGCCAGAAGGCGACATCGGCGCGGCGTGTGCGCCGTTCACGATCGGACATGTCCCACCACATGGCGAGCGCGAACACGCCGACGCCGCACGCCAGCACCAGCGGATAAACCAGGTCCTGCATCGCCGGGAACGCCGCGAAGGTCAGGCCGATTACAACACCAACACTCGCCGCTGCCCCCGCTGCGACGGTGATCGGCACCATGAAGCGCCGCCAATGCGCCCAAGCCGCCGCCGTGGCAACGAGTGCAATCCCCGCACCGATTACGGCATTGACCTGATTGGAAAGGTCGGGGTGCAGTTCGACCATTACGCCGATCAAGCTCGCCGCCACGCCGCCGACAAAGGCGAGCAGCAGCAAAATGCTCGGCAACGCCATGCGGCGCACGCGCGTGAAATACTCGGCCAATGCCCAGGATGCCGCCGCGACCAAGGCCCCTGCCAAGGGCGTGGTGATCGACTTGCCGATCCATGCCACCGCGACCAGCACCAGCGCCAGTGCGATCGACACGAAAATGTCGTTGAATCCGGTCAGCAGCCGGAAATGTTCCTCATCGACTGCCGGTGCCGCGCTGCGCGCGGCGACATGGTTGCGCAGCGCAGCGGCGGCATCGCGCGAGATCGCGCCTGCCGTCACCGCACCGTCAATATCGCTTTCGCTATACATGATCGTCCTCCTGTTGGTGGCAGGAGGCTATCACGAGTGTATCGCTGTAGCAATACAGCGTGTCGCTGGGGGCGTCAGCCGCCCTGCAGCTTCTTGAGGATGCTCATCGACTGTTCCGCGCCGTTTTGCGGGGTCAGCTCGCCCGCACGGTCGGTAATCTCGGCCCAGTGCGCCGCGATGCCCTCGGGCGACAGGTCGTCACCGGTCAGCAATTTGCCTTGCGTCAGCGTGACATAGGCCGCCTGGAACACACCCGCGCCCGCACCGACGATCATGTTGGTCGGCGCTTCCTCGGACACGAGATAGAGCGCGGCGGGGGCGACCTTCTCGGGCGCGAAGGCGGCGAAGGCTTCGGCCGGGAACAGGTCTTCGGTCATGCGCGTGCCTGCGGTCGGTGCGATCGTGTTGACCTTGATGTTGTTCTTGGCCCCTTCGATTGCGAGCGTCTTGGTGAGCCCCGCAAGGCCAAGCTTGGCCGCACCATAATTGGCCTGGCCGAAATTGCCGTACAACCCGGTCGAGGATGCGGTCATCAGGATGCGGCCATAATTCTGCTCGCGCATCGTTTCCCACACTGCCTTGGTGCAATGCGCCGAACCGTTTAAATGGACGTCGATCACGAACTTGAAGTCGGCGGGCTCCATCTTGGCGAAGCTCTTGTCGCGCAACACGCCGGCGTTGTTGATGAGAATATGCACGCCACCCCAGGTCTCCTTGGCCTTGGCGACCATCTCGACCATCTGCTCATATTCGGTAACGCTGCCGCCATTCGAGATCGCCTCGCCGCCCGCCGCCTTGATTTCCTCGACCACCTTCAGCGCGGCATCGGAATGGCCGGTGCCATCGCGCGCGCCGCCGAGATCGTTGACCACGACCTTCGCGCCACGCCGCGCCAGCTCGAGCGCGTAAGCACGGCCCAGACCACCGCCGGCACCGGTGACGATGGCGACCTTATCGTCGAAACGAATGGACATAGCAGGACTCCTCCAAGTGATTTGAGGCGCGTCCTAGGCGATTAAACGCGGCGTGCAAGCCACGATCGCCATACTGAACTTACGAAACGGCTGGCATGTGGGGCTCCGCACGCCATCCGTAAGGGAAAGTCAAAATGGCGTTTTAGCGCTCGGGGCGCGGGGGCCGCGCGCAAGCCGCAGTGTGTGTTGTTTCTCTCGCCCGCCGCACGTGCGCCGATGTGTTTTACGCCCCCGAATCGAGCGCGTAGCCCGCCGAGCGCACGGTGCGGATGATGTCGGGCCGGTCACCGCGATTGATCGCCTTGCGCAGCCGACGAATGTGGACGTCGACGGTGCGGCTTTCGATGTCGCTGTCATGGCCCCATACCGCATCGAGCAAGCGCTCGCGCGAGAACACCCAGCCGGGATGTTCTAGGAAGTGCTTGAGGAGGCGAAATTCGGTGGGCCCAAGCGGGATAACCTCGCCCGAGCGGCGCACCTTGTGGCCGACCGTGTCCATCTCGATGTCGGAATAGGTCAGTTGCTCGCCCGCCAGCGCCGGGCGCACGCGCCGCAGCACCGCGCCGACGCGCGCGACCAGTTCGCGCGGGGAAAAGGGCTTGGTGACATAATCATCGGCACCCGTCTCCAGCCCGCGCACGCGATCCTCTTCCTCACCACGCGCGGTGAGCATGATGATCGGCACGTTGGCGGTTTCGGGCATCCGGCGCAGGCGGCGGCACACTTCGATGCCCGATAGACCCTCAACCATCCAGTCGAGCAGCACGATATCGGGGGTGTTTTCCTTGGCGAGCAGCAGCGCTTCCTCGCCATCGGGGGTCTGCGCGATTTCGAAATCCTCGCGCTTGAAATGCCAGATCAACAGCTCGGCGAGCGCGGCGTCGTCTTCTACCAGCAACATCTTGGCGCGGGCCATATCGTTTACTCCGTTACGAGGTAGGGATGTCGCCGCGGTCGCGTTCGGCCATGTGCGTGCCGGTTGCGGCGAAATAGATCATCTCGGCAATGTTGGTGGCATGGTCACCGACCCGTTCGAGATTCTTGGCGATGAACAGCAATTGCGCGACCTGACCGATCGTCTTCGGGTTTTCCATCATGTGCGTGACGAGCACGCGGAACAGGCTGTTGTAGAAATCGTCGACCTGCCGGTCGCGATCACACACTTCCACCGCCGCTGCCGCATCGCGCGCGGCGAAGGCGTCGAGCGCGTCATGCACCATCTGCACCGCCAGTGCCGACATGGCGGGCAACACCGACAGCGGCTCGATTTCGCCGTGGCTCTCGATTATGGGGACGCGCTTGGCGATGTTCTTGGCATAATCGCCGATGCGTTCGACCACGCCCGCGATCTTCAGCGCGGCGACGACTTCGCGCAGATCATCGGCCAGCGGCGCGCGCAACGCGATGATCCGTACAGCAAGCTGCTCGACTTCCATCTGCAACGCGTCGATGCGCTTGTCGCCCGCGACGATCTCACGCGCGCCTTCCAGATCGTGACGGCGAAGCGCCTCCATTGCGGCATCGATGGCATGTTCGGCCAACCCGCCCATCTGCGCGATCAACCCGCGCAACTGGCCAATATCTTCGTCGAAAGCTTTCACCGTATGGTCGTTCAAGGGCATTGTCCTGCGTTCAGCCGTAGCGGCCAGTGATATAATCCTTGGTGCGCTCTTGGCGTGGATTGGTGAAGATGTCCGAGGTCGCGCCATATTCGACCAGCGTACCCAGGTGGAAAAAGGCGGTGCGCTGCGACACACGTGCCGCTTGCTGCATGTTATGCGTGACGATCACGATCGCATAGCGCCCCTTCAATTCATGGATCAGTTCCTCGATCTTGGCGGTGGCGATCGGGTCGAGTGCGGAACACGGCTCGTCCATCAGGATCACTTCGGGGTCGACCGCGATCGCGCGCGCGATGCACAGGCGCTGCTGCTGGCCGCCGGACAGCGCGGTGCCGCTTTCGCTCAGACGATCCTTGACCTCGTCCCACAACCCGGCGCGGCGCAGCGATTTTTCGACGATCTCTGCCAGTTGCGGCTTGTTGGCGGCAAGGCCGTGGATGCGCGGACCGTAAGCGACATTTTCGAAGATCGATTTGGGGAAAGGGTTTGGCTTCTGGAACACCATGCCGACGCGCGCGCGCAATTGCACCACGTCCATATCGGGCGAATAGATGTTTTCGCCGTCCAGCGTGATCTCGCCCTCAACCCTTGCCGAAGCGATCGTATCGTTCATGCGGTTCAGCGTGCGCAGGAAGGTTGATTTGCCGCAGCCCGACGGTCCGATCAGCGCGGTGACATGATCCTGCCCGAAATCGAGCGAGACATCGGCAATCGCCTGTTTCGCGCCATACCACACGTTGACGTGCTGCGCGGAGATCTTGGGTTGGTTGGTTATGCTCACCAGCGGGTCTCGAATTTGTTACGGAGGTAGATCGCGAAGCCATTCATCGCGAGCAGGAAGACGAGCAGCACGATGATCGCCGCGCTGGTCTTTTCGACGAAACCGCGGTCGATCTGGTCCGACCACAGGAAGATCTGCACCGGCAACACGGTCGCCGGATCGGTCAGCTTCGCGGGTGGTGAGGCGATGAACGCGCGCATCCCGATCATCAGCAGCGGCGCGGTTTCGCCCAGCGCGCGCGCCATGCCGATGATCGTGCCGGTCAGGATGCCGGGCAAGGCGAGCGGCAGGACATGGTGGAACACCACCTGGATCGGGCTTGCGCCAACGCCGAGCGCGGCATCGCGGATCGACGGTGGCACCGCCTTGATCGCGTTGCGCCCGGCGATGACGATCACCGGCATCGTCATCAACGCGAGCGTCAGTCCGCCGACGATAGATGCCGAGCGCGGCATCCCGAAAGTGCCAAGGAACACCGCCAGCCCGAGCAGGCCGAAGATGATGGAAGGGACCGCCGCCAGGTTGTTGATCGACACCTCGATCAAATCGGTCCAGCGGTTCCGCGTGGCATATTCCTCGAGGTAGAGCGCGGACAGAACGCCGATCGGAAAGGCGATCAGCAACGTCACCAGCATCGTGAACAGCGATCCCTTGAACGCCCCCCAAATCCCGGCGCGCGTCGGGTCATTCGAATCGGAGGCGGTGAGGAAGGGCAGGTTGAACCCGGTTGAAATCGCGCCGCGCGCCTGCAATGTGGCGACGATTGCTTCGGCGGCGGGGTCGCCCTGTCGTTTGACCGCGACATCGATCGTGTCGGCAGCGGGCACCCACACGATGCTGCGTCCGCGGAGGATGGCGGGGTTGTGTTTCACTGTCTCACGGACGCTGAGCCACGCCCCGTCCGACAGCCACTGGTCGCCGTTCTTGCCGAATGCGCTGATCGCGGCAGCGCCGGTCGCGCGTTCGATCCCGGCACCGGCCAGCGCCAGGTCGGCGCCCGGACCGTGCAGGCGGGCCGGGTCGAGCATCAGCCCGGCGCGGGGGAAATCGATCGGCAGCGCGATCCGCGTTTGCAGGAAGCCGCTGGCGCCGTTCATCAGCATCGTCACCAGCAGCACCGCGAGAAAGCCTGCCGACAGCACCACGGCAGCAAGGCCGAGCATCCGAAACCGCCGTTCGGCGCCATAACGGCGACGGATGCGGCGCTGCATCGCGGGGGCACGCCAATCGGTCGGCGCGCGGTCACCAGCGGAGTTTGTGGAGTGGGCGGCGGCGATGTCACTCATATGCTTCGCGATACCGTTTCACGACCGTCAGCGCGACGATGTTGAGGAGCAAGGTGATGATGAACAGCGTCAGCCCAAGCGCGAAGGCGGCGAGCGTCTTCGGGCTATCGAACTCGGCCTCGCCGGTCAGCAGATCGACGATCTGCTTGGTTACGGTGGTGGCGCTGGCAAAGGGGTTGAGCGTCAACGTGGCAACGCCCGATGCCGCCATCACCACGATCATCGTCTCGCCGACTGCCCGGCTGACCGCCAGTAGAACGCCGCCAACCACGCCGGGCAGGGCAGCGGGCAGCAGGACACGCTGGATCGTCTCGGACGAGGTGGCGCCCATCGCCAGGCTGCCGTCGCGCATCGCGTCGGGCACGGCAGCGAGCGAATCGTCGGCCATTGACGATACGAACGGGATAATCATCACCCCCATCACCAGCCCGGCGGCGAGGGCGCTTTCGGAACTGGCCCAGGTGATCCCGATCGAAACCGCGAAATCGCGCACTGCCGGGGCGACCGTCAACGCCGCGAAATAGCCATAGACGACGGTCGGCACGCCCGCGAGCACCTCCAGCGTCGGCTTCATCCAGCGGCGCGCGGTGGGCGTGGCATATTGGGTGAGGTAAACCGCGCTCATCAGCCCGAACGGGATTGCCACCAGCATTGCAATCACCGCGCCGATGAAGAAGGTTCCCCAGAACAGTGGCACCGCGCCCAGCGTCTTGCCTGGGTCGGCGGGGTCGATCACCTGTGGGCTCCAATGCGTGCCGAACAGGAAATCCCCGATTGGGACGATCGTGAAAAAGCGCCAGGATTCGAACAATAAGGATGCAACGATGCCCATCGTCGTCAAAATCGCGATGAGCGACGCCGTCAACAACGCCGCCATCATCACGCGTTCGATCTTGCTGCGTGCGCGGAAATCGGGGCGGACGCGGGTATAGGCAAAGCCCCCTGTCGAAAACGCCAGGAGCAACGCAACCGCCGCGCCAATCCAGTCATTGCGCGCCTGCGCCGCCGCATAAGCCGGCGCGAGCGTCTTGGACAGCGGGTTGAACGCGCCGAAACTATTGCCCGAAGCGAGGCTGCGCGCCTCCGACAGGATTGCCGCACGATCGAAACCCGGTGGCGGCAATTGCGCGGCGGCAGGCGCGCGCAATACGCGGTCGGTGACCAAAGCGGGCGAGGTCGCTGACCAGATGCACAGGAACAACGCAGCCGGCAATACAGTCCACAAGGCGACGTACCCGCCGAAATGCGACGGCAACGAACTGAACCGCGCCGTACTGCCACGGCGAAAGCTGACGGCGCGCAGGCGCGCCGTCAGCCAGCCGATCAGGCCGAGCCCGGCAATGACCAGGAAAAGAGCAAGCATGGACAAAGCGAGGGTTCGACTTCGAGCAAGAGGGGAGGATTAGAGCAACTTTTTCGGATCGAGCGGGATCTCGTCCTTTACGATCTGGGCGCTGCGTTTGCGCACGTCTTCGGGGGCCGCGATCAGGCCCTTGGCGACGAGCGGACCCTTGGGGTCCCACGCGTCGGCATAGAGCCCCAGAAATTCGCGCAAGCCCTTGATCGCGCTGAGATGCGCCTTCTTGACGTAGAGGAACAACGGACGCGACCCCGGATACGCGCCACGCGCGATCGTCTCATAGGTCGGCTCGACCCCGTTGATCGGCACGCCGTTCAACTTGTCCCTATTCTCTTCGAGATAGGAATAGCCGAAGATGCCGATCGCGTTCGGGTTCGATTGCAGCTTTTGCACGATCAGATTGTCGTTCTCGCCAGCATCGACATAGGCACCGTCCTCCCGGATTGCGGTGCAGCCCTTGGCATAAGCCGCCGGATCCTTGTCCTTGTGGTCGGCCAGCGTCGGATTGATCGCGTCGCAGCCCTTGGCGAGGATCAGTTCGGCCAGCGCGTCACGCGTGCCGCTGGTCGCGGGCGGACCATAAACCTGGATCGGCACCGCTGGCAGTGACGGATTGACGTCCCTCCACGTCTTCGCGGTGTTCTTCTGCCCCATCGGCGACGCGGCGAGGGCCCGGTAGATGTCGACCGCCGTCAATTGCAGCTTGGGGCCGGTCTTCGATTCGGCAAAGGCGATGCCGTCGAGTCCGACCTGAACCTCGATAATGTCGGTAACGCCATTGTCCCTGCAGCTATTATATTCGCTCGCCTTCATCCGGCGCGAAGCGTCCTCAATGTCGGGGTGCGCGGCACCGATTCCGGCGCAGAACAGCTTCATCCCGGCCCCGGTTCCGGTCGACTCAATCGCGGGCGACTTGGTGCCCGGGGTTTTGTTGACGAACTGCTCGGCGACGATGGTGGTGAAGGGAAAGACCGTCGATGAACCGACGACCGTGATGTGGTCGCGCGAGCCCGCGCCGCCGCCATTTGCCTGATCCTGACAACCCGTAAGCGCCAGCGCAGCCGCGCTCGAGGTGGCAAGAGCGAGTATCGCGCATTTCCTGGTCATGGAATCTCCCCTCGGGCACTGGACGGCCCCAGACTCGGGCTACCACGGCGACGGGCTGCCTGTGTGACATTGACGTTACCGTTTGATGACAGCGTCCTGGTTGTCGGGTGCTGGATGCGCATTGGCCTGATATGCTTGCGCATGGGCCGGGAGCATCACCGTGATCGTGGTGCCTTTTCCAACGGTGCTGGCAACGTCGAAACGTCCGCGATGGCGTTCGATGATATGCTTGACGATTGCCAGCCCAAGCCCGGTGCCGCCCGCCGCCCGGCTGCGACCGGGGTCGACGCGGTAAAATCGCTCGGTCAGCCGTGGCAAATGCTCGGGCGCGATGCCATCGCCTTCGTCGGCAACGCTGATCCGCACCGTACCGGCGGCATCACGCCATAATTTGACGGTGATGGGTGAGCCTGGCCGCCCATATTTCATCGCATTGCCGATAAGATTGTGGAGCACCTGGCTCAATTGCGCGCGGTCACCCGCCACCGGCGGAACGCCAAGGTCGATATCGGTGACGATGTCGCCGCTGCGCGAATCCTGCGCGTCCAGCAATTCAGAACGGACTTCGCCGATCAATCCGCTCAGATCCACCGCGCGGTCTGGCAGGCGATATTTCTCGGCCTCGATCCGACTGAGCGAAATCAGATCCTCGACCAAGCGCTGCATCCTTCGCGCTTCATCGAACATGATCTTGAGGAAACGGCCACGGACCTGCGCATCTTCGCCCGCTTTGTCGTCGCCGAGCGTTTCGATATAGCCGAGGATCGAGGCGAGCGGGGTGCGTAGCTCGTGGCTGGCATTGGCGACGAAATCGACGCGCATCCGCTCCGCTGCATGGTTGCCGGTCTGGTCGACCAGTTGAACGATGCGCTGCCCCCCGCTGGCGCGCGCGACGTGCATTTCCCAATGCTGGTCCTTCGTGCCCAGCCCGACCAGATTGATCGGTCCTTGCGGAACCCCCGTGGTCGGGCTCGCCAGGCGCTCGGCGGCGCCGGGGTGGCGGATGGCGACGCGCACATCTTCACCCACGATATGTTTGCCGAGCAGCGCCAGCGCGACGGCGTTGGCATGGGTGACGCGCCCCTCCGCCACGATCAGCACGGGTTCCACGATCGCCTCGATCACTTCGCGCACTTCGGGCGGGGTCGGTGCGCGCACGCTTTCGACCGGGCGCAGCATTTCGATCGGGCCGTCGCCCGTGCCCGTTGCCGCGAGCGACGCCGCGATGCCGCCCACCAGCGTGATGATCGCGGGTTGCAAGTCCCAGTTGAGCAAAAACACCGCGACTGCGGCAACGACGACCAGTGCAATGGCCGTGACTGTTCGAGAACCGAAACCGTGGAGCATGGCCTGCGCCTTAGCCTAAAGATCGTTAACCCCGATAGCCTTGCTTGCCAGCCTTTTGCGAATGTGAAAGGGCTTATGCGATGAACGACGATATGCCCGATCTTCCGACCCCCACGCGCCGGCGCGCGTTGATGCTTGGCGCGGTTGGCGCGGCGGCGGTGGTGTCGATCCGTCCGGCACTGGCATCGACCGCAGCCTCGATTTCGACCTGTGAGATTCCGGTGCCGGATTCGGGCCGCGCAGGCAGCTATATCGCGGCGGACGGTTCGGTGGTGCCAGCCGGAACGAAGGGGGCGTTCGCGCCGCCGGGGCGGCCTTTCAAGGGCGAAGAGGTCAAGACCGCGCTGGCGGGCGGGCAATTGCCTGGCACCAATTACGAGCAGAGCCGCGCCTACACCAATTACATCCGGCGGCTGCAATCGGGGACGAGCGGGTTCACCTGTTTCGCATCGCTGCAAATGCCGCGCGGCTGACGCCGTGAACGAATCCCGCGGCGATATCGTGTATCGCATGGCGCGGCCGGAAACGCTGAAGATCGTACATCTCGACGCTTTCGCGGCGGTGTTCCACCGCGCGTCGGGCATCACGCATCTGGTAACCTCGCCGGCGCCGGAGATCCTCGCGACATTGGGCGAGGCAGGGATGACGCGCGCCGGTCTGCTGGCGCGGTTGTCGGTCGATTATGCGCTGGGCGATGCGGACGAGGCGGCATTGCTCGCGCGGCTGGAGGAACTGGTGGCAACCGGTCTGGTCGCGGTCGCATGAAGCACGTGTTTCAGGTGCGGATCGGCCCGGTCGGCTTTCGCGTCGGATCAGACTGGCGCGCGCCGATTGCGCACCTCGAAACGCTGTATGCCGCTTATCCCAAACCGCAGGATGGCGTGCCCGATTTTACCGTGCGCCTGTTCGCCGCGCGGCCGTGGCGGCGAATCGTGCGCCCGGCGGTGATGATTGGCGGGGATTATGTCCTGCCCGAGGCGGCACCGCTCCCGCTCGCGCAAGGCTTGCTCGCCGCCGAGATGGGGATGAATTTGCAGATGGCGCTCGGCCAGCGCCATTTCCTGCTGCTTCACGCGGCGGTGGTCGAACGCGATGGGCAAGCGGTGATCCTCACCGGCGTATCGGGGGCGGGAAAATCGACGTTGGCGGCGTTGCTGTCGCTGCGCGGCTGGCGCTTGATGGGGGACGAATTCGCCTTGCTCGATCCCGCCACCGGCCTGCTCCACGCCTTTCCCCGGCTGGTCAGCTTGAAAAACGCCAGCATCGCGACCGTCGCCGCCGAGGTTCCGGTCGAGCGGTTCGGGCCGGTGCTGGGGGGGACGCCCAAGGGCACCATTCGCCATCTCGTCCCCGATGCGGCGGGGTTGGCGGCGATGGATGTTCCGGCAAAGCCCGCTTTGATCCTGTTTCCGAGCTTTGGCTACGAATCGGCGACGCGCAATGTGGCGCAAAGCGAGGTGTTCGTGCGCCTGACCCAGGCATCGACCAATTATGTCGCGCTGGGCGAGCGCGGCTTCGCTGCGCTGACCGGGCTGGTGCAAGGCGTGCCTGCGCGCGCGATCGACTATCCCGATACCGACAGCGCGATTGCGCTGGTGGAGGCGGCATGGGCCGCGCGCTAGACGGCTGGGTGCTCGCGCGGGTGCTGCGCGACCCCGGCAGCGTTGGGGTATTGGACGCAGACGCTTGGACGGCGTTGCTTGCCATTGCCCGCGCGGAACAGATGATCGGAACGCTGGCGTGGCGGCTCGCCGGGCTCGCCGTGCCGCCATCGGTCGCGCGGATTCTCGCCGATGCCCGTGCTTCCGCCGAACAGGGGCGGGTGGCGGCCTTGTGGGAGGCGGAAGTCGCGCGCCGTGTGCTCGCACCGCTCGGCGTGCGGGTCGTGTTGCTCAAGGGCACCGCCTTCGTCGCGGCGGGGTTGCAGGCTGGGCAAGGGCGTTCGATCGGCGATCTCGACATCCTCGTGCCGCGCGCGGCGCTGGATTCGGTCGAGGCGGCGTTGCTGGGGGCTGGCTGGGAATGGGTGAAGCCCGATCCCTATGACGATGCCTATTACCGGCACTGGATGCACGAGCTGCCCCCGCTCATCCACCGTGACCGTGACCGGATGATCGACGTCCATCACACCATCCTGCCGCTGACCGCGCGGATCACCCCCGATGCGGGCGCGCTGCTGGCGGACGCGGTGGAGTTGAAACCCGGCCTATGGGCGTTGTCACCCAACGATATGCTGGTCCATGCGGCGGCGCATCTGTTCGCCGATGGCGACCTGGCGGGCGGAATGCGCAATCTGTGGGACGTGCAGTGTTTGGTTGCCGAGTTTGGCACCGATGGCCTCGCCGCACGGGCGACGCGGCACGGCCTGTCGCACGAAATGGCCCGGGCGTTGCGGCTGGCGGCGGCGCTTTATGGCGATGGTGCGCGATTGACCGGGGTTGACCGGTGTTACCTGTACCGCCTCACCGCGCGCGATGGTTGGGGCAGGGCGACGCGGCCCTTTACGCGCATGGCCTTCTATCTCCGCTCGCACTGGTTGCGAATGCCGCCCGCAATGCTGGCGCGGCACTTGTGGACCAAGTGGCGCAAGGGCGGTGCGGGGCCCGTGTCAGGCTGATCGACGTCACGCTGACAGGCGCTCCAGCGTCGGCACCAGCGCGTCGAACGAATCGATCACGGCGTCGGCACCCATTTCCTCGACCGGATGGAGCAGAAAGCCGAAACTGACGACGATGCCCGGAATTTCGGCATTCTTCGCGGCCATGATGTCGTAGATCGAATCGCCGACGAACGCGGCGTTCCCACCACCGCAGCGCTGGACCATCGCGTCGATTGGCGCGCGGTTGGGTTTGGACAGACCGGGGCCCAGCGTGTCGCCACCGATGATGCACGCGAACCGTTCGCGTAAGCCGAGATCGTCGAGCAGCCGCAGCGCCAGGCTCTCGAACTTGTTGGTGACGATCGCTGCCGTCACACCCATCGCATCGAGCTGATCGAGCGCGGCGACCACGCCGGGGAAGGGCCGCGTATGCACCGATAGATGCTCGCTATAATAAGCCAGCATCCGCTTGTAGAGCGGACGGAACACTTCGGGTGTGCAACCGCCGGTCGCCTCCAGCCCCTGGGTCAGCATATGCTTGGCCCCGCCGCCGACCATCGTCTTGACTTGCTCGACACCCAGCAACGGTCGCCCGGCGAACGCGAGCGTGTGGTTGACCGCGTCGGTCAGGTCGCCGCTGCTGTCGACCAGCGTGCCATCGAGGTCGAACCCGACAATCGCGAAGGAATTCTTTGTCATGAACGGTTGCCTGACAGCGTTGCTCTGGAAATGGCAAGAGCGTCGTGGCAGGGCAGTCCGCATGGCTACCGCACCCGCACCGAACATCGCCGCCGTCATCCTTGCCGCGGGCAAGGGCACGCGCATGAAGTCGGATTTGCACAAGGTGCTTCATCCGATCGCGGGGCACCCAATGCTGCTGCATCTGGCGGAGAGCGTCGCGGCGCTGAAGCCGGAGCGCACCGTCGTCGTGACAGGCGCGGGGCGCGAGCAGGTCGAGGCGGCGGTCGCCCCGCTCGGCATCGTCACCGCACTACAGGCCGAACAGCTCGGCACGGGCCATGCCGTCGCGCAAGCCGAAGCCGCGCTCGCCGGTTTCGAGGGCGATGTGCTGGTCCTCTATGGCGATGTACCCTTGGTGTCGTCTGCAACGATGCAGGCGATGGTCGCGCGGCTCCACGCGACCGATGCGCCCGCCGTCGTGGTGCTCGGCTTCCGCCCCGCCGATCCCGCCGCTTATGGCCGGATCATCGCCGACGAAGCGGGCGTCATTGCCAAGATGGTTGAATATAAGGATGCGAGCGAGGCCGAACGCGCGGTCACCCTGTGTAATTCCGGGCTGATGGCGGTGCGCAGCGCCGATCTGTTCGCGCTGCTGGCGCGCATCGGCAACGATAATGCGGCGGGCGAATATTATCTGCCCGACATCGTCATGCTCGCCGCCGCCGATGGGCGCGCCTCTGCCGTGATCGAAACCAGCGCGGCGGAAGTCGCCGGCGTCAACAGCCGCGCCGAACTGGCGGGCGTGGAGCTATCCTGGCAGAACGCCCGGCGCGCGCAGGCGATGGCCGATGGCGCGACGCTGATTGCGCCGGAAACCGTGTGGTTCGCTTATGATACCGTGCTGGGGCGCGATGTCGTGATCGAGCCCAATGTCGTGTTCGGCCCCGGCGTCACCGTGGCGGATGGCGTGGCGATCCACGCTTTCTCGCACATCGAAGGGGCGACGATCGGCGCTGGCGCCGAGGTTGGTCCGTTCGCGCGGTTGCGGCCCGGCGCGGTGCTGGGCGAGCATTCCAAGATCGGCAATTTCGTCGAAATGAAGAAGGCCGTGCTCGGCGCGGGGGCAAAGGCCAGCCACTTGACCTATCTTGGCGATGCCGAGGTTGGCGCCGGTGCCAATATCGGCGCGGGCACGATCACCTGCAATTATGATGGCTTTTTCAAGTATAAGACGGTGATCGGCGCGGGCGCGTTCATCGGCTCCAATTCGGCGCTGGTTGCCCCGGTGACGATTGGCGCGGGCGCGACGGTCGGTGCGGGATCGGTCATCACCAGGGATGTCGAGGCCGATGCGCTGGCGCTCGCGCGCGGCAAGCAGGAGGCGCGGCCCGGCTGGGGCAAGCGCTTCCGCGTTGCGATGGCGGCGAAGAAGGCCGCCGCCAGGAAATAGCCCGGTCCGGGCAACGGAGAGACGAAACTATGTGCGGTATCGTAGGCATTCTCGGCAAGGGCGCGGTCGCGGACCGGCTGCTCGACGGACTCAAGCGGCTCGAATATCGCGGCTATGATTCAGCGGGCATGTGCACCGTGCACGATGGCGAATTCGATCGCCGCCGCGCGCCGGGCAAGCTCGTCAATCTCGCCGCCGAACTGGCCAAGGACCCGTTGCCCGGCGACAGCGGCATCGCCCACACTCGCTGGGCGACGCATGGCGCGCCGACCGTCGACAATGCGCACCCGCATATCGTCGGCGATGTGGTGCTGGTCCACAACGGCATCATCGAGAATTTCAAGCCGCTGCGCGATGAGCTGATCGCCGAGGGGCGGCAGTTCAAGTCGCAGACCGATACCGAAGTCGTCGCGCATCTCATCGACCGCGAATTGTCGCGCGGGTTCAAGCCGCGCGAGGCGGTGGCCAACGTCCTCCCGCGCCTGCACGGCGCCTTCGCGCTGGGCGTGATGTTCAAGTCCGAGCCGGATCTGCTGATCGGCGCCCGGCTCGGCGCGCCGCTCACCGTCGGTTACGGTGATGGTGAGAATTTCATCGGTTCGGACGCGCTCGCACTCGCCCCGCTGACCCAGCGCATCGCGTATCTGGAAGAGGGTGACTGGGCCGTAGTCACGCGCGAAGCGGTGCAGGTCTATGACAAGGACAACAATCCGGTCACGCGCCCGATCGTCAATTCGGGTGCCTCGGGCCAGTTGATGGACAAGGGCAACCATCGCCACTTCATGCTCAAGGAAATTTACGAGCAGCCGGTGGTGGTCGCGCAGACGCTGCGCAGCTATTTGCGTCCACTCGAAGAGCGCGTCGCGCTGCCCGACATGGAGTTCGATCTCGCTTCGGTCGAGCGCGTCGCCATCGTCGCGTGCGGCACCGCGTCTTATGTCGGCATGATCGGCAAATATTGGATCGAGCAGCTCGCGCGCGTGCAGGTCGAAGTCGATGTCGCTTCCGAATTTCGCTATCGCGATCCGGTGCTCACCCCCAACATGCTGGGCGTGGTCATTTCGCAATCGGGCGAGACTGCGGATACGCTGGCAGCGCTGCGCCACATGAAGGCGGCGGGGCTGACCACGGCGGGCATCATCAACGTGCCGACCAGCTCGATGGCGCGTGAAGTCGATCTGTTGCTGCCGACCCATGCCGGCCCCGAAATCGGCGTTGCCTCGACCAAGGCGTTCACCTGCCAGCTCGCGGTCATGGCGGCGCTCGCGGTCAATCTCGCCCGCGCCAAGGGGCAACTGACGCCCGAAGCCGAGCGCGATATCGTCCATCATCTGCAGGAAGTGCCGCAGGCGATGAGCCGTGCGATCGCGCATGACGAGGAAATCGCCGCGATGGCCCCCAAGATCGCGGTGGCGCGCGACGTGCTCTATCTTGGCCGCGGGCCTGATTATCCGCTGGCGCTGGAAGGCGCGCTGAAGCTCAAGGAAATCAGCTACATTCATGCTGAAGGCTATGCCTCGGGCGAGATGAAGCACGGGCCGATCGCCTTGATCGACGACACCGTCCCGCTGATCGTGCTCGCGCCTTCGGGCCCGTTGTTCGACAAGACCGTCAGCAATATGCAGGAGGCGCAGGCGCGCGGCGCGCTGGTCGTGTTGATCTCGGACGCGGACGGGATTGCGCAGGCGGGCGAAAACACGATCGCAACGATCGAAATGCCCAAGGTCCATCCGCTCATTGCGCCGTTGGTCTATGCCGTACCGGTGCAATTGCTCGCTTATCATGTCGCCGTTGCCAAGGGCACCGATGTCGACCAGCCCCGCAACCTTGCCAAGTCGGTGACCGTAGAATGACAACACCCCTGATTGCCGGAGTCGAACTGGGCGGGACCAAGTGCATTTGCGTCCTCGCCACCGGTCCTGATGATGTGCGTGACCGCGTCCAGATCCCAACCACGACGCCCGAAGAAACGCTCGGCGCTGTGGAAAATGTGCTGCGCGGCTGGTCGCACTATGATGCGCTCGGCATCGCCAGTTTTGGCCCGGTTTCGCTCGATCACACCGCGCCCGATTATGGCTCGATCACCGCGACGACCAAGCCCGGCTGGTCGAATGTCGATGTCGCCCGGCGCCTGGCGGCGATCGGCCAAGTGCCGACCGGTTTTGATAGCGATGTCAACGGCGCGGCCTTGGGGGAAGGGCGGTGGGGCGCGGCGCAGGATGTTGCCGACCATGCCTATATCACCGTCGGCACCGGCGTTGGCGTCGGTCTGGTGCTGGGCAATGCGCCCGTCGCCGGGCTGACCCATGCGGAACTCGGCCATATCCGTCCGGTTCGTCTGGCGGGAGATAGCTGGGCCGGAAGCTGCTCGTTCCACGGTGATTGTGTCGAGGGACTGGTCTCGGGCACCGCAATCCGCGCGCGCACCGGCGTGGGCGCGGAGACGCTGGCCGAGGACAATCCGGTATGGGAGGGCGTCGCCCATACGCTCGCGCAATTGTGCCACACGCTGGTGCTGACCGGTATCCCGCGGCGGATCGTGATGGGCGGCGGCGTGATCGTGGGTATTCCGCATTTGCTGCCGATGATCCGTACCCGACTGGAAGCGAGCCTTGGTGGCTATGTGTCGGCGGGCGGCCTGTTGCCGATCGATGCCTATGTCGTGCCCGCCGCGCTGGGCGGCATGGCCGGACCGCTCGGCGCGATCGAACTGGGCGTGCGTGCCCTCGCCGGGGCCTGATCTCGACAACGTCGTTTACGGGCCTTTAACTGTGTCCGCTTAGGTCTGTGCAGCGGGCTGCTATGCCCGGTGACTTTGCGACTGGCGGTGCTTACATGCGAATTCTGATCGTCGACGACGAACCGGCCATGCATGACAGCTACCGGCGCAGCTTCGCGCCGGTTGCCGCCGCCACGGGCGTGCTCGACGCAATGGCGGCGGAATTGTTCGGCGATGACGACGCGGATGCCGCGCCGGACAATGCCGGGCCCGATTTCGCGCTGACGCATTGTATGCAGGGGCTGGATGCCGTTGCCGCAGTCGAAACCGCGATCCGCGACGGGGATCCGTTTGCAGTCGCCTTTATCGACGTGCGGATGCCGCCGGGAATCGACGGCAAGGAAACCGCCGTGCGCATCCGCGCGCTCGACCCCAATATCAATCTTGTCATCGTCACCGGCTATTCCGACTTTTCGCCGGTCGAAATCTCCAAGGCGGCGGGGCCAGCCGACAAGATTTTCTACATCGCCAAACCGTTTGAAGTCGCCGAAGTGACGCAGATGGCAAGCGCGCTGGCGCATCGCTGGCAAGGCGACCGCGAATTGGCCGAAGCGCGCGAAGTGCTCGCCGCGCAAGTTGTGCAATTGCAGGAGCAGGGCCACGAACTCGCCGCGAACGAAAGCCGCGCGATCCATATGGCGAATCACGATTCGCTGACCGAGGCCCCCAACCGACTGGCTTTCCGCCGCGCACTGACCGACCGCGCGCGCACCGAGGCGCGCTTTGCGGTGGCGATGGTCGATCTCGATCGCTTCAAGCTGGTCAACGATACGCTCGGCCACCTTGCCGGGGATGAACTCATTCGCAAAATCTGCTCGGTCTTGCAGGCCAATGTGCCAGCGGGCGGCATGGTTGCGCGGCTTGGCGGGGATGAATTTGGGCTGATGTTCGATACCCCCGGCACCCAAGCTGCGGAGATGGATTGCGCGCGCTTGTTGAAGGCCTGTTCGGGCACGTTCAAGGTATTGGGCAATTCGGTGCAGGGCGGTGCCTCGATCGGCCTGATCGTGACCGAGGCCGGCGAATCGCGCGACCCGACCGATCTCATGCGCCGCGCGGACCTGGCGCTCAACGACGCAAAGCGCGATGGGCGCGGCGTGGTGCGGGTGTTCGATGAGAGCATGGATGAAAATATCCGTTTGCGCCGCGCGATCGAAGGGGGGCTGACACAAGCGATCGCCAAGGGCGAGCTGAGCCTGGTCTATCAGCCGATCGTCACCCGCGAGGCGCTCGAAGTCGTCGGGTTCGAGGCGTTGTTGCGCTGGAACACCGAGGACCACGGGCCGATCTCGCCTGCCGTGTTCATCCCGATCGCCGAGGAATCGAACCTGATCCACGAGCTTGGGGATTGGGTGCTGGCCGAATCGCTCAAGGTGTTGGCCGAATGGCCCGGCCAATATGTCTCGGTGAACTTTTCACCGCGTCAGTTCCGCCGCCACAATTTCGTCGGGCGGCTGGTCGAAAGCGTGCAGCACGCCGGGATCGACCCGCGCCGCGTACAGATCGAGATTACCGAAACCGCGATTTTCGACGATGCCGATCGCGCCGCCGACACGCTGTACAAGCTTCGCCAGATGGGCTTCCGCATCGCGCTCGACGATTTCGGCACGGGTTATTCGAGCCTGTACAACATCCGCAAATTCGCGCTCGATTGCCTCAAGATCGATCGCAGCTTCATCGATGGTATGGGGCGTGAGCGCGAAAGCGCCGCGATCGTCCACTCGATCATCCATCTCGGGCGCGCGCTCGGGCTTGGCGTGGTTGCCGAGGGTGTCGAAACCGAGGCCCAATTGCAGGCGCTGCGCGTTGCCGGATGCAGCCACATGCAGGGCTATTTCTTCTCGCGCCCGGTCACGAAAGAGGCTGCGCGGGCGATTGCCGAAGCAGGCTTCATCATCCTTCCGAACGCGATCGACACCGCAGCCGAGCTGCCCGAACCGGGCAACGGGACACACGGATGATCGGCGACAGGATCCGTGCCGTGCGCGGCCGGATCGGACGATGGCGCGGGCGTGGCTCGCTTGGTGTCAAGCTCGTCGTGATCCTGACCGCAGTCGGCCTGGCCGGTTCGGTGGCGCTCACGCTGTTGCTGGCCAGTGTCATCGTGCCGAGCTTCAATCAGCTTGAGGCGAAATCGATCGATGCGCAGGTCGATCGCACCCATGCCGCGCTTGGCGATTTTGCGACCAAGGTTGAAAATGCGGTGCGCGATTATGGCGATTGGACCGCCAGCTACACCTATATGGCGCACCCGACGCCGGAATTTGAGCGCGAGAGTTTTTCGACGCTGGCAATGGCCAATCTCAATGTCGATGGCATGGCCTATGTTGGCAATGACGGACGGATTGTCATCGCGCGCTGGCGCGATCTCGCGCGCGGGCTAGATCGGCCAGACCGGCGCGACGCCTTTGCCACAGCGCTGGTCCATACCGATTTCAAGCGGTTCCTGGGCACGAAGAGCTCCGGGCATTATTATTTGCGGCTCGGTGACGAGTTGGCGGCAATCGGCGTGGCCAAGGTGCGGCGCAGCGACGGCACCGGGGATCCGCACGGCTATGTGGTGATGGCGCGGCGGATCACGTCGCGCGCGCTGTCCGATGTGCTGCAATTGCGGGCCAAGATCGATCTTGCCAACGCGCCCGATGCCAACCGCATCGTCGCCGCCAACGCGACCATGCGTATCGCCGTGCCGATCCAGGGGGCGGACGGACATGCCGTCGCCAGTGCGGCTTTCACCGTGCCGCGCGATGTGTCGGTGCTGGGGCAGCGGATGCTGCTGCTGGCGGTAACGGGAGCCGTGGTCCTGCTGCTCGGCGTGTTGGCGATGTTGCGGCGGATGATAACCCGGCTCGTGCTGCGCCCGCTCGCCCGGGTCGAGCAGCATATGCAGGTCGTGCGATCGTCGGGCGCGCTCGGCCTGTTGCCGGATGAAACGCGCAAGGACGAAATCGGTTCGCTTGGCCGCAGTTTCAATGCGATGCTGCAGCAATTGAAGGATCTGCGCGAACAATTGGAAGTGCAGAGTTTCGCGCTCGGCAAGAGCGAGAGCGCGGTGGCGGTGATGCACAATGTCCGCAACGCGCTCAATCCGATCAGCACGATCCTGAGCCAGGGAATCGCGCAAGCGCCGCCGGTCGACCGCGCGGTGCTGGAACGTGCGGTGGCCGAACTGGCGCAGGACGATTTGCCCGCGCCGCGCCGCGCGAAGTTGGTTGCCTTCGTCTCGGCGGCGATCGAAGCGGAAAATGCCGACCGCGCACATCGTCGCGATCAACTCCAGATCGGGCGTGAGGCGATGAGCCATGTGCTCGAAATCATTGGCGAGCAGCAAAGCGCCGCGCACGAGCGTCCACCGGTCGAACCGTGCGACATCACCGAAATCATCGCCCGCAATGCGACGATTGCGCGCTATTCCGGCGGGGTTTCGATCGCGTTCAGCTTTCCAGCGCAGCCTTGCTACGTCCTCGCCAGCCGAATCATCCTGAGCCAGGTGATCGGCAACCTCTTCTCCAATGCCGCCGACGCGATTGCCGCCAAGGGCACCGCCAGCGGATCGATCACGGTCTCGATCGAGGAGGATGGCGACACAGCCCGCATCGCGATTCGCGACGATGGCGAGGGATTCGCCGCCGATGCGACGCCTACGCTGTTCCAGCGCGGGTTTTCAACGCGTAAATACAAATCGGGCGGGTTGGGCTTGCACTGGTGCGCCAATTCGATGGTCGCAATGCAGGGTACGCTCCGTCTGGAAAGCGAAGGCGTGGGCCGGGGGGCGGTGGCGGTGCTGACGCTCGGGCTGGCCCCGCGTGCCGCAAGCGAGCTCGCGGCTTGATCCAACCCGCTATCTGAACGGCAAAATACTTTCATACGTCGCCAGCGGGAATGCGCCGCGCACGAAGCCGCCCTGGCGCAGCACGAAGGTGTGGCGCACGATCTCGGCCTGTTGTTCGATCCCGTAGCGGTGCAGCGGTAGGCCGGGTCGGATCGCATAATGGTAACGGCAGAAGGGATGGCGGCGCAGCGGCAGGAAAATCCCGCGCTGGCTTTGCCAGATATGCGTCAATTCGTGAATCAGCAGCCCCTGGTCATCCAGATCGCCGCACGAGAAATCCGCCCGGTAGCGTGAACCCTGTGGATGAAAGTGGATCGTGCCGGTGAGTGCCATCACCGTTTCGCGCGGCTGGAAGAACGCCCATTTGCGCTGCTCCAGCCGCACCGGCGCATAATCGATCGCGTCGCCGAACACACTGCGGGCAAGCGCCACCTCGCCCGATGTCAGCGCGCGGCTGGTCACTCGGCTGGGGCCGGAGCCCCTGCGGCGATGGTCGGTGCGTCGTATAAGACGCGCTGGTTGTTGGAGAAAGTGAAGGTCAGCGTCACCGCGCGGCCCGGTTTGATTCCCGGGTTCATGTCGAACAGCATCAAATGCTTGCCGCCGGGCTTGAACACGGTGGTGGAAGCGGCGGGGATCGCCAGGTCGCCGATCGGCTGCATCGTCGCCATGTTGCCCGACATCATCGATTCGTGCAGCTCGCTCTTCACCGACACATCGCTGCTGACCGAGAGCAGGGTCGTGTCGGCTGGGCCACCGTGGATGGTGAAATAGGCCGCTGCCGGGCGGCTCGGGATTGCGGCAAGGCGGATATAGCCCTTGTCGACGGACAGCACCGGTGGATGGCTGCACCCGCCCAAAAACAGGAGCCCGGACGCCAGAATCATTCGAATATGCAATGCTCTCTCCCGCTTTGGGAACTTATCGCGTCACTCTACGTGCTGCGAAATCTTGCGACAAGCGAAAGCCCCCCTATATCGCCGGAGTGCAGTGTCGCGTTGCTTATCGTAAGGGCGCGGCGGAATGGCAATTTTTTGACAGACGGGGGCCCCAGAGGACCAATGGCAAAAGTAATCGGAATCGATCTCGGCACCACCAATAGCTGCGTCTCGGTGATGGAGGGCGGCAAGCCCAAGGTTATCGAAAACGCCGAAGGCGCGCGCACCACGCCGTCGATCGTCGCTTTCGCCAAGGATGGCGAGCGGCTGGTCGGCCAGCCGGCGAAGCGCCAGGCGGTGACCAATCCGGAAAACACCATCTTCGCGGTGAAGCGTCTGATCGGCCGTCGCTTTGATGACCCGATCACCAAGAAGGACACCGAGCTGGTCCCGTACCACATCGTGCGTGGCAACAATGGCGACGCCTGGGTTGGTGCTGGCGGCAAGGACTATAGCCCCTCGCAAATCTCAGCCTTCACGCTCCAGAAGATGAAGGAAACCGCCGAGGCGTATCTTGGCGAAACGGTCACGCAGGCGGTCATCACCGTTCCGGCCTATTTCAACGACGCGCAGCGCCAGGCGACCAAGGATGCCGGGCAGATTGCCGGCCTTGAAGTGCTCCGCATCATCAACGAGCCGACGGCGGCAGCGCTCGCTTACGGGCTCGACAAGGACACCAACAAGACGATCGCGGTTTATGACCTTGGCGGCGGCACCTTCGACATCTCGATCCTCGAGATTGGCGATGGCGTGTTCGAAGTAAAGGCGACCAACGGTGATACCTTCCTCGGCGGCGAAGATTTCGACAACAAGCTGCTGAACTTCCTGTCGGACGACTTCAAGAAGGCCGAGGGCATTGACCTGACCAAGGACAAATTGGCGCTCCAGCGTTTGAAGGAAGCCGCCGAAAAGGCGAAGATCGAGCTGTCTTCGGCGGCGACGACCGAAGTCAATTTGCCGTTCATCACCGCTGATGCGACCGGCCCGAAGCACCTCGTCAAATCGGTGTCGCGCGCTGATCTCGAGCGGCTGGTCGATGATCTGATCCAGCGCACGCTCGAGCCGTGCCGCAAGGCGATGGCCGATGCCGGCGTCAAGGCGTCGGACATTAGCGAAGTGGTACTGGTCGGCGGCATGACGCGTATGCCTAAAGTCCGCCAGGTGGTGAAGGACTTCTTCGGCAAGGAACCGCATTCGGGCGTCAACCCCGATGAAGTCGTCGCAATGGGTGCCGCCATTCAGGCGGGCGTGCTGCAGGGTGACGTCAAGGACGTGCTGCTGCTCGACGTGACGCCGTTGTCGCTCGGCATCGAGACGCTGGGTGGTGTGTTCACCCGCATGATCGATCGCAACACCACGATCCCGACCAAGAAATCGCAGACCTATTCGACCGCGGACGACAACCAGCAGGCTGTCACCATCCGCGTGTTCCAGGGCGAGCGCGAAATGGCGGCGGACAACAAGCTGCTCGGCCAGTTCGACCTGG
The DNA here is from genome assembly GCF_041661885.1 of Sphingomonas sp. Classification (GTDB taxonomy): domain Bacteria; phylum Pseudomonadota; class Alphaproteobacteria; order Sphingomonadales; family Sphingomonadaceae; genus Sphingomonas. The sequence goes on from NZ_JBAZTL010000001.1 coordinate 693,234, forward strand.
TCGGCATTCCGCCCGCACCGCGCGGCGTGCCGCAGATCGAAGTCACGTTCGACATCGACGCCAACGGCCTCGTCAACGTTTCGGCCAAGGACAAGGGCACAGGCAAGGAGCAGCAGATCCGCATCCAGGCTTCGGGTGGTCTGTCCGATCGCGACATCGAGCAGATGGTGCGCGATGCCGAGCAGTTTGCCGAGGACGACAAGAAGCGTCGTGAGGCAGCCGAGGCGAAGAACAACGCTGAAAGCCTGGTCCACACCACCGAGCGTCAGCTCGCCGAAAATGGCGACAAGGTCGATGCCGCGCTGAAGGGCGAGATCGAAACCGCGATTGCCGCGACCAAGACCGCGGTCGAGAGTGGCGATGCCGAGGCGATGAAGGAAAAGGCCGGTGCCTTGGCGCAGGTCGCGATGAAGCTGGGTCAGGCGATTTACGAGAAGCAGGCGCAGGCCGAGGCTTCGCCGGGTGCCGATGCAGCGGAAGCACCAAAGGAAGACGTGGTCGACGCGGAATTCTCCGAGGTCGACGACAGCAAGGCGTAATGAAGTCCCCCTCTCCCCATCGGGGGAGAGGGCCGGGGGAGAGGGGGCATTTGCGATATGATCGCAACCGCATCCGCATCACTCCCCCTCTCCCAACCCTCTCCCCTGCTGGGGAGAGGGCTTAGAGGCGCAAGATGAGCACTGAAGTCGATTTTTACGAATTGCTGGAATGCGAGCGCGATGCCGATGAAGGCACGCTCAAATCGTCCTACCGCCGTCTCGCGATGCGCTATCACCCCGACAAGAATCCGGGGTGCGATGATTCCGAAGCACGCTTCAAGGCGATTAGCGAAGCCTATGACTGCCTGAAGGACCCGCAAAAGCGCGCGGCCTATGATCGTTATGGTCATGCCGCGTTCAAACAGGGCGGTGGCGGCGGCGGTGCGCAGGATTTCAGCGCCTTTTCGGACATTTTCGAAAACATTTTCGGCGAATTCATGGGTGGGCAGCGCGGCGGCGCCAGCGGCCCGCGCCGTGGCGCGGATTTGCGCTACGACATGGAAATCACGCTGGAGGAAGCCTTTCACGGCAAATCCACCGATATCACCGTCGATGTGACCGGCGTGTGCGACGTGTGCAAGGGCACCGGCGCGACCAAGGGCACGTCGGCCAAGTCCTGCACGACTTGCCACGGCCACGGCAAAGTCCGCGCGCAACAAGGCTTCTTCGTGGTGGAGCGCACGTGCCCGACTTGCCACGGCGCAGGGCAGACCATTTCCGATCCGTGCGGCAATTGTCGTGGTGAGGGCCGCGTCGAAAAGACCAAGACGCGCACCGTCAACATCCCGCCCGGCGTCGATGAGGGCACGCGCGTGCGTCTGACCGGGGAGGGCGAGGCCGGGATGCGCGGCGCGCCTCCGGGCGACCTCTATATTTTTCTGCATGTCGCGCGGCATCCGTTGTTCCAGCGCGAGGGCACGACGCTGTACGCGCGCGCGCCGATCAGCTTCACCACTGCATCGCTTGGCGGGGAAATCACCATTCCCGGCCCCGATGGCGTGCAACACACCATCAAGATCCCGGCGGGAACCCAGTCGGGCCGCGAATTGCGGCAACGTGGCGCGGGGATGCCCGTGTTGCAGGGGCGCGGGCGCGGCGATTTGGTTATCCGCATCGAAGTGGAAACGCCGAGCAGCCTGACCTCGCGCCAGCGGGAATTGCTCGAGGAATTCCGCTCGACCGAAACCGGCAAGGAATGCCCGCAGACCAGCGGATTCTTCAAGAAGATGAAGAGCGCCTGGGGGTAAGCGGCTGGGCCCATGCTCTTACCCGTCACCCCCGGGCTTGTCCCGGGGCCGCCGGGAATACTCGCAGGATTTGCGGCACAGTGGCCCCCGGCACTGGGCCGGGGTGACGGCGGGATGTTTGGCGGGCGCCTTCCGCCAAAGATTTGAAAATCTGCTCTCAACCCCACGGCCCTGGCCGCCCCGTCAATAAGAAGGGGCGGGTGGGCCGATGGGTTAGAGGCTAAGAACCTCGACCACCAGCGCGACGCCTGCAACGGCGATGAGGCCGCTCGCGAGGCTTTGTAGAATGCGCATGGTAGGGATCTCCGTGCCGGATCATTCCGGCACGGGTGCATCTGGAGATTGTTGCTCAATTACGCAATTTTATTACGCGCATTCGCACTTGCAGCATTTGCACGTTGAAGCGTGCAAATTTGTCGATCAGTCGTTGCCGAACACCCGGTCAAAGATCGTGTCGACATGCTTCAGGTGATAGCCGAGATCGAACTTGTCCTCGATTTCCGCGACCGACAGCGCCGCCGTGACTTCGGGATCGGCCTTGAGCAATTCCATCAAGGACAGCACGCCGTCTGAATCCCACACCTTCATCGCGTTGCGCTGCACGAGGCGATAGGCGTCCTCGCGGCTGACGCCCGCTTGCGTGAGCGCGAGCAGCACGCGCTGCGAATGGACCAGACCACCCATCTTGTTGAGGTTCTTGTCCATCCGCGCGGGATAGACGACCAATTTGTCCATGACCCCGGTCAGCCGCGCCAGTGCGAAATCGAGCGTGATCGTGGCGTCGGGGCCGATATAGCGCTCGACCGAGGAGTGCGAGATGTCGCGCTCATGCCACAGCGCCACATTCTCCAGCGCGGGCGTGACATAGCCGCGTACCATGCGGGCGAGGCCGGTCAGGTTTTCGGTCAGCACCGGGTTGCGCTTGTGCGGCATCGCCGACGAGCCCTTTTGCCCCGGCGAGAAGAACTCTTCGGCCTCCAGCACTTCGGTGCGCTGCAAATGGCGGATTTCGGTCGCGAGGCGTTCGATCGACGAGGCGATCACGCCGAGCGTCGCGAAGAACATCGCATGGCGGTCGCGCGGGATGACCTGGGTCGAAACCGGCTCGACCGTGAGGCCGAGTTTCTCGGCGACATGCGTCTCCACGAACGGATCGATATTGGCGAAGGTGCCGACCGCGCCCGAAATTGCGCAGGTGGCGATGTCGGCCCGCGCCGCGACGAGCCGCGCGCGGTTGCGGGCAAACTCGGCATAAGCCTGGGCGAGCTTGAGCCCGAACGTAACCGGCTCGGCATGGATGCCGTGGCTGCGGCCGATCGTCGGGGTCAGCTTATGCTCGACCGCGCGGCGCTTGAGCACCGCCAGCAGCGCGTCGATATCGGCGATCAGAATGTCGCTCGCGCGCGCCAGTTGCACCGCAAGGCAGGTGTCGAGCACGTCGGACGAGGTCATCCCTTGGTGCATGAAGCGCGCTTCGGGGCCAACATGCTCGGCGACATTGGTCAGGAAGGCGATCACGTCATGTTTGGTCTCGCGCTCGATTTCGTCGATGCGCTCGACCTCGAACGCACCCTTGGCCCAGATCGCGGCGGCGGCTTCCTTGGGGACGACACCCAGTTCGGCCAGCGCATCGGTCGCATGTGCCTCGATCTCGAACCAGATCTGAAAACGCGCTTCGGGCGTCCAGATCGCGACCATGTCGGGGCGGGAATAGCGGGGGACCATCGGATTTCCTTGATGCGGCAGAGTCGGGCCATCGCGGAATCGCAACGGGTCCGCGATGACACGCGCGTTAGCAGGGACAAGCCGATCCTTCAAATCAGCGACAAAGGGACCGATCCGGAAGCATGGGTGTTGATACCGTGAACGCTGGTTAGGACGCATGGCGTCGCGTTCAACGTGACACTTGAACAATCACATGGAGAGATCCGATGTTGAAATATGCTTTACTTAGCGGAGTGATGATAATGTCGGCTCCGGTATTTGCACAGGGCGTGCAAACTACGCCGGCAACCCCGCAAACCACGCAATCGGCGCCCGCGACGACTGATCCGGTACTTCCTGTCCAGCCTGCGCCGCCGACACCGCAAAGTGCCGTACCGGCCGATTCGGCGGCCGTGCCCACGGCGGAATCGGCGGTCGCTGCCCAGCCGACGACGGGCACGCAGGTGGCGCAGGTGGTGAGCCAGGAGTTCTCCAGCTATGACAAGGATGGCGATGGTGTGTTGAGCGCCAAGGAATTCGATTCCTGGATGATCGCCCTGAAAAGCGCGAGCGACCCTTCGACCAAGGCAACCTCGCCCGCGACCAAGAGCTGGCTGAACAAGGCCTTTGCCCAGGCCGATACCGACAAGAACAAGAAGATCAGCCAGTCCGAATTGACCGGATTCCTGTCGCAGCAGGGGTAATGCCGTACCCTGTTACCGTCGTGCCCGCCGCTCTCCACCCTGGAGCGGCGGGCGCCGCATTCTCTACAACAGCCCCATCGCGCGCAGGCTGGAATGCCCGCTTGCCGCGATGATGATGTGATCGTGGACCGCAATGCCCAGCCGTTTGCCCGCCTCGGCGACCTTGCGGGTGACTTCGATGTCGGCGCGGCTGGGGGCGGGGTCGCCACTCGGGTGATTGTGGACCAGAATGATCGCCGCCGAGCCGAGATCGATCGCACGGCGGATCACTTCGCGCACATAGAGCGCGGCTTCGTCGATCGAGCCCTCGCTCATCGCCTCGTCGCGAATCAGCATGTTGCGGGTGTTGAGGTGGAGCACGCGGACACGCTCGTTGGTGCGGTGCGCCATGTCGGCGTGGAGATAGTCGATCAACGCTTGCCAACTCGCCAGTACCGGTTGCGCGCTGGCTTGCACGCGTAACAGCCGCAAGGCGGTTGCCTGCACGATCTTGATCGCCGCGACGGAGGTCTCGCCCATGCCGGTGACACGCAGCAACGCTTCCGGATCGGCGCTGAATAGCCCGCCGACCCCGCCAAATTCAGCAAGCAAGGCCTTGGCCAGCGGTTTGGTGTCGCGCCGGGGAATCGCCAATGCCAGAAGATATTCGACCAATTCATGATCGAGCAAAGCGTCACCGCCCTGTTCGATCAAGCGCTGCCGCAAGCGCGCGCGGTGTCCGGCATGATCGGGAAGGGGTTCGCTCATTGGACCAAAGGAGTATCGCGGGCAGGGGCGATAGGCAACGCAGGTGGCCGGATCGGCCACAAGAGTTGACACCCCCCGGTCACCTTCCTAAACGGCGCGTGAACGGGGCTCTTTCCCCACGATCCCCGATGTTCACCGTCGCGGTGCCAGAGGCACGGCGGCGTTTTCTTATCAGGATAAGCGCCCCTTGGCCGACATACGCCAGAAGAACGACCTGGATGCCCGCATCGCTTCGGCGAAGGCGGCTGGCCAGGTGCGTGCTGGTGTCGCGCTGCCCCCCGCGAAAGGCTATTCGCAGGGCGCACGCGTGCTGACGCTGCTGCTGGGGGCCTTGTTCGGTGGCGGGGTTATGGGCTGGGCGCTCGACCATTGGTTGGGAACCTCGCCCTGGGCGCTGCTGATAGTCTTGACGCTCGCGGTTATCGGGGCGTTCCTTAATATCATCAAGATTTCGAAGGAGCGCGCGGAGTGAGCGCCGGCAAAATCGATCCGATGGAACAGTTCAAGGTGGAGCCCGTATTGGGCGGGCACCTGAATCTGTTTGGCTATGACGTATCCTTCACCAACTCGGCGCTGTTCATGGTGGTCGTGTTCATGCTGCTCGCCGTGTTCATGGCCGGTGGCCTGAAGCGGCAGCTCGTTCCTGGCCGCTGGCAGGTTGCCGCAGAGGATGCCGTCAGCTTCATCGACAATATGGTGACGGTGAACATCGGTTCGGGCGGCAAAAAATTCGCGCCTTACATTTTCTCGCTGTTCTTCTTCATCCTGTTCGCCAATCTGGTCGGCGTGCTGCCGCTGGCGATCCTGCCGGGCCTGCACACCTTCGCGGTGACCAGCCACATTACGGTGACGGCCGTGCTGGCGTTCTTGTCCTTTGGCATTGTGCTGGTGGTTGGTTTCGCGACGCACGGGCTGAAGTTCTTCAGCCTGTTCGTGCCGCACGGGGCGCCTGCCTGGCTGATGCCGGTTATCATCCCGGTCGAATTCGTCTCGTTCATGGTGCGCCCGTTCTCGCTCGGTTTGCGACTGTTCGTTGCGATGACGGCGGGGCACATCCTGCTCGAAGTGTTCGGCAGTTTCGTGGTGCAGGGGCTCAACGCAGGCGGTCCGCTTGGCGGCGTCGTCAGCTTGCTCAGCTTCGCGATGATCGTGGGGGTTAGCGCACTGGAGTTGCTGGTGTGCGCGATCCAGGCCTATGTGTTTGCCCTGCTGACGTCGCTGTACCTGCACGATGCGGTACACCTGCACTAATCTTTTCCATAACCTGACTACGCAATTCTCAAGGAGCTTATCATGACTGATCTTGGTGCAATGTACATCGGTGCCGGCCTCGCGGCGATCGGCGTTGGTCTGGCCGCGCTCGGCGTGGGCAACGTGTTCGGTTCGTTCCTCGAAGGCGCACTGCGCAACCCGGGTGCGGCAGACGGCCAGCAGGGCCGCCTGTTCATCGGCTTCGCGGCTTCGGAACTTCTGGGTCTGATCGCGTTCGTCGTCGCGATCCTCATCCTCTTCGTCGTCAAGTAAGCAAGAGCGAGCGCAACCAATGCCGCAGCTTTCCCAGATTGGCGAGATCTACGCCTCGCAGCTTTTCTGGCTCGCGATCGTATTCGCGCTGATCTATTTCGGGATCGGCAAGGCGATGGTCCCCAAGATCGAGTCCACGATCGAAGATCGTAACGGGCGGATCGCGGGGGACATCGCCGCGGCAGAGGCGGCGCGGGATGCTGCGCTCACCTCCGAGCGCGACTATCAGGCGGGTCTCGAGTCCGCCCGGTCGAAGGCGACGGTTGCCCTCGGCGAAGCCAAGGCGCGGGCGATTGCCGGCACCGAGGCCAAGTTGAAGGCGAGCGACTCCGCTTTGGCCGCACAACTCGATGCCGCCACCAGCCGCATCGACGCGTCCAAGGTTCAGGCGCTGGCTGAAATCGAGACCAATACGGTCGAAGCGGTCGAACAGATCGTCGCCAAGCTTTCGGGCGTGGCGGTCGACCGCGCGACCATCGAAACGCAGGTTAAGGCAGAGCTGGCACATGGCTGACGGTCAAGCGGTCAAGACGATCGAGCATACCGGGGCGACCGAGTTGCATCACGAAATGGCGTTCGTCGGCATCACGCCGCCGATGTTCGTGGCGTTGTCGATGCTGGTCGTGATCGGGATCATGATTTGGCAAAAGGTGCCGAAGATGATCGCGGGCGTGCTCGACAGCCGTATCGCGACGATCCGTGGGCAGTTGGAGGAAGCCTCCAAACTGCGGGCGGAAGCCGAGGCGCAGCTTGCTGAAGCCAAGGCGCGCAACGCAGCGAGCGCAGGCGATGCCGCCGCCATCGTCGCTCATGCCGAAGCCGAAGCAGCCGCAATGCTTGCCAAGGCGGAAAGCGATCTTACCGATTTGATCGCACGTCGGCAAACGATGGCCGAAGACAAAATTGCGGGAGCCGAGCGCACCGCCATTGCCGAAGTTCGCGCGCGTGCCGCCGAAGCGGCGACCCGCGCTGCCGCAACGATCATCGCGCAGCGTCACGGTGTCGATGCCGATAGAGCCCTGGTTGACCGGACCATCGCTGGACTCAGCAAGCTCAACTGACCGCGATGTGCCCGTTATTACGGGTGCATTTCGTTTCGCCACTGATCGGGGTAACGTCGGCCTCGCGGTGATTCGCGCCGCTTACCTTTCGAAAGAGGCTCCCCCATGAAGTCTGTCGTTCTTGCCGCAGCCGTCGCTTTTATCGCGACGCCGCTCGCCGCCCAGACCGCCCCCGCACCTGCTGCGGCATCGGCTCCTGCCGTCGCTGCGCCCGCAACGACCGCTACCGCGACCGGTGCCGCGAAATTCGATCTCGACACGCCGATCGAGGCAATCGCTGCCAGCACGGCGGGCAAGGCGGTGCTCGACACCGACCTGCAGAACATTACCGCGCATCCGTTGTACGATCAGTTCAAGGGCATGACGCTCAACCAGCTTGCGCCGCTGTCGCAAGGCGCACTGACCGACGCCGCGCTGACCAAGGTCAAGACGGACCTCGCCGCGATCAAGTAACGGCGCTTAGTGTATATTCGGGCAGCGGCGGGGCAACTTGCCGCTGCTTTTTCGTGCGGGGAGGTTCTTCCGCCAAGGAAGCCGTGGCATCCCTGCGCGCGAATGCCTAGATCATCGACAATGTCCGATCCCAACGCCCCGACCCGCTTCAACGAAGACAAGGCCACCTTTACCGTCCGCGGCAGCGACACGCCCGATCTCGATGCCGGGGTCGCAGCGATCCGTAACGTGCTCGCCACCCTCCCGGCGCGGCCCGGTGTCTATCGGATGCTCGATGCGCGCGGCGACGTGCTGTATGTCGGCAAGGCGCGCGCGCTAAAGAACCGCGTCACCAATTATACGCAGGTGGAGCGGCTCTCGCGGCGCTTGCAGCGCATGGTCGCGCAGACGCGCGCGATGACGATCGTCACGACCAATAACGAGGCGGAGGCGCTGCTGCTCGAAGCGCAGCTCATCAAGCGATATCGCCCCGCGTACAATGTGCTGCTGCGCGACGATAAATCCTTCCCGTTCATCCTGTTACGCGCGGATCATGATTTTCCACGCATCCAGAAGCATCGCGGTGCGCGGCGTGCCAAGGGCAATTATTACGGCCCCTTCGCCAGCGCAGGTGCGGTCAACAACACCTTGAACGCGCTACAAAAGCTGTTCCTGCTGCGTAGTTGCACCGACGGTTTTTTCAAGAATCGCGACCGACCGTGTCTGCTCTACCAGATCAAGCGCTGCTCGGCGCCGTGCGTCGGGCGGATCGACGCGGCGGGCTATGGCGAATTGGTGGCTGACGCCAAGGCGTTCCTCGCCGGGAAATCGACCGAAGTGCAGGCCAAGCTCGGTGGCCAGATGCAGGTAGCCGCCGAAGCGATGGACTTCGAACTCGCCGCGATCCTGCGCGATCGATTGCGGGCGCTCACCTTTATTCAGGGCAGTCAGGCGATCAACGCCGAGGGGCTGGGCGATGCCGATATCTTTGCGATGGCCAACAAGAATGGCGTGATCGGCATCCAGGCCTTCTTCATTCGTGGCGGGCAGAATTGGGGGCACCGCAGCTTCTTCCCCGCGCACACCGCCGACGTGCCCGAGGATGAAATTCTGGCCGGGTTCCTCGCGCAATTTTACGAGGAAGTCCCGCCGCCGCGTACTGTACTGCTCGACCGCGAGCTGGACGAAGCGGTGCTGCTGGGCGAGGCGCTGGGCGGGCAGGCGGGGTTCAAGGTCACGCTGTCGATGCCGCAGCGCGGCACCCGCCGCAAATTGCTCGATCAGGCCAAGCGCAATGCCGAGGAGGCGCTTGACCGGCGGCTGGCCGAGAGCACCACCCAGGCAAAGCTGCTGCGTGAGGTAGCTGACCTGTTCGACCTGCCCGAGCCGCCCGACCGGATCGAAATCTACGATAACAGCCATATTCAGGGCACCAATGCGTTGGGTGCAATGGTCGTTGCCGGGCCCGAGGGCTTCCGCAAGGGCCAGTATCGCAAGTTCAACATCAAGAACCCCGACACGATTCCGGGCGACGATTTCGGCATGATGCGCGAAGTGTTCGCGCGCCGTTTCGCACGCGCGCAAAATGAGGACCCCGATCGCGACGCGGGCGACTGGCCCGATCTGGTGTTGATCGATGGCGGGCGCGGGCAACTCAACGCGGTCAAGGGCGTGCTCGAGGAATTGGGGATCGAGGATGTGTGCCTGGTCGGCATCGCTAAAGGCCCGCACCACGGTCGCGATGGGCGCGAGGTGTTCCACATGCTCGACGGGCGCGAGTTTCAATTGCCGGTCAATGCGCCGGTGCTGTTCTATCTTCAGCGCCTGCGCGATGAAGTCCACCGTTTCGCAATCGGCGCACACCGCGCCAAACGGGCGAAGGCGATCGGCGCCTCACCGCTCGATGACGTGCCGGGCATCGGCCCGGCGCGGAAGAAGGCGCTACTGATGCACTTCGGCACCGCGCGCGCGGTGCGCAACGCGAGCCTTGAAGACCTGCAAAAGGCCCCCGGCGTCAGCGCGGCGGTCGCGCAGCAGATCTACGACTTTTTCCACGCGCGCTGAGCGCGTCCCCCCGTTCGTTTCGAGCGAAGTTGAAAAACAGCCACACGCGCTGCGCCAGGTTTGTCGACGATGCTCGAAACGAACAGAAGGGGGGCCGCGTACCGCGGTCCGTTCAGCCCTCGGCAGGAGGCGCGAACGACAGCTCTTCGTCGATCGGCGTTCCGGCAATGTTGCGTTTGATGGCAAGGCGAAAGACCCCGTAGAGCAGGGCCGCCGCCGGAAGGATGTTGAGATAGTCCGGCGCACTTACGATATGCAAAGCCGAAAACAAGACAAGTGCAGCACCCACGGCAAACGACCCGGTACGGTCCATCATCACTCTCCTCAGATTTTTTATTCTTGGAGTGAAGCTGCAATGCGCGGTGGCGGGCGTCAATCGGAAAGTTGAAGTGGGAAGGGTGGGGGCCGTGTCAGGCCCAGCCTTCCAGCACTTGATCGGGCGGGCGGTGGCCATCGGCCCACATGCGGATGTTGGTGATGACCTTTTCGCCCGTCGCCAGCCGCCCCTCGAAGGTGGCGGAGCCCATATGCGGGGTCATCACGACATTGGGCAAAGCGAGCAAGCGCGGGTCGATTTGCGGTTCGTGCTGCCATACATCGAGACCCGCCCCAGCCAGTCGCCCACCTTCCAGCGCCGCAATCAACGCGCCTTCATCGACGATCCCGCCGCGTGACGTGTTGATGAGATACACATGCGACCGCAGCAGCGCGATCCGCGCGGCATCGATCAGCCCTTCGCTGTCGGGGTTGCGCGGGGTGTGAATCGTCAGGATGTCGATTGCCGACAGCATCTCATCGAGATTGGGATGCCACTGCGCCTGCAGTTCGGCCTCGACCACCTTGGGTAGCCGGTGTCGATTGTGATAATGGATCGTCAGCCCGAAGGCGCGCGCGCGCCGCGCGACGGCCTGGCCGATCCGCCCCATGCCGAGAATGCCGAGCGCCTTGCCACCAATGCGGTGGCCAAGCATCCCGCCCGGTGTCCAGCCCTTCCATTCGCCCGAGCGCACCAGCTTTTCGCCCTCGGCCAGGCGGCGCGGCACCGACAGAATCAGCGCCATCGTCATGTCGGCGGTGTCCTCGGTCAGCACGCCGGGGGTGTTGGTGACGATGATGCCGCGCGCGCGCGCCGCTTTCAGGTCAATATGGTTCACGCCCGCGCCGAAATTGGCAATCAGCTTGAGGGCAGGGCCCGCGCCTGCGATCAGCTCGGCATCGATTTCGTCGGTCACCGTCGGGACGAGCACGTCGCATTCCGCCATCGCAGCGGAAAGTTCGTCGCGGGTGAGCGCGGCGGGGCCGCGGTGGATGCTGGTGTGGAACAACTGCTCCATGCGGTCCATGACCGCAGCGGGCAATTCACGGGTCACCCAAACCTTCGGGCTGGGCACTCTCGGGTTCGCGGGACGTGTCATTTCGGGCATGGCAAAGGCTTGGCGGAGGTGTTTGGCGGCGTCAACGGGTGTTGAAGCGCGCGGTGCTTCCGCTGTAAACGATGTAGGATTTTGTGGGGGACTGAGATGCGGTTGCGAGCCAGAATTTTGCTGGCGACGATGGGGTTTGCGCTGGCGGTGCCGTCGGTGGCGGGGCTGGTGCAGAAGAAGCCGCCCTATTTCGCCTCGATCGGTGCCGGCAAGGCGCGGATGCGCACCGGGCCGGCGCGGACCTATCCGTCGAACTGGCTGTATCAGCGCGCCGATTTGCCGGTGAAGGTGCTCGATATTTACGAGCATGGGCAATGGTACAAGGTGGAAGATCCGGATGGCACGCAGGGCTGGATGATGGGTACGCTGATCCGCGAGACGCGCACCGCTTTGGTGATGGGCACCGTCGCCGAACTGCGCGATTCGCCGCGCGATGCAGGCCGGGTGTTGTGGCGCGCGGCACCGGGCGTGGTCGGGCGGATCAGCAAATGCACGCGCGGATGGTGCTATTTCGACGTGCGCGGGCGCGGCGGTTTTGTCGAGGCGGTGCATCTGTGGGGCGTGGAGCCCGGCGAGACGCTTGGTTGAGCGAGGCAAGCGCCGCCTGGCGGATTGTCCGCGACGACGTGACGCATCCGGCGGTGCTTGCGTTGATCGGTCTGCATCTGCGCGCGGCGCATGAGAACTCACCGCCCGGCAGCGTCTTCGCGCTCGACCTGAGCAGGCTGCGCGATCCTGCGGTGACGCTGTGGACGGCGTGGGAGGGCGAAACGCTGCTCGGTATGGCCGCGCTCAAGGCACTTGATGCGGATCATGGAGAGGTGAAGTCGATGCGTACCGCGCCGGATCAGGTACGGCGCGGGGTGGCGGCGATACTGCTCGATCATGTAATCGGCACCGCGCGTAACCGTGGCTTTGCACATTTGAGCCTGGAGACAGGCGCCAACGCCCCCTTTGCGGCGGCGCGCGCGCTTTATGCGCGCGCCGGTTTTGTCGAATGCGGCCCGTTCGCCGGGTATAGCGATGAGGTGTTCGCCCGCTATTTCACGCTGAAGCTGTAGCGGGCCTTCCGCGGTTTCAGTTCATCGTCTCCACCGCGATGGCGGTTGCCTCGCCGCCGCCGATGCACAACGAGGCGAGGCCGCGCTTTTGGCCGCTTGCGTGCAGCGCCGACAGCAGCGTGGCGAGAATACGCGCGCCGCTCGCACCGATCGGGTGGCCCAGCGCACAGGCCCCGCCATTCACGTTCAGCCGCTCCTGCGCGATGCCGAGGTCGCGCATCGCAATCATCGCCACCACCGCAAAGGCTTCGTTGACTTCGAACAGATCGACATCGTCGACCGACCAGCCTGCCTTGGCGAGCGCCTTGCGCATCGCGAAGACGGGGGCGGTGGTGAAGAGCGACGGCGCATGGGCGTGCGCCGCCTGAGCGACGATCCGGGCGACCGGCGTCAGCCCAAGCTTCTCCGCCACCGAGGCGCGCGTCATCACCAGCGCGGCCGCACCGTCCGAAATCGACGAGGCGTTGGCGGCGGTGATCGTGCCGTCCTTCGAGAAAGCGGGCTTCAGCGTCGGGATTTTGGCGGCATCGCCCTTGGCAGGCTGCTCGTCGAGGCTGATCGTGGTCGGCCCCTTGCGACCGGAAACCTCGACCGGCACGATTTCGCGATCGAAGGCGCCAGAGGCCTGCGCGGCTTGGGCACGGCGCAGCGATTCGATTGCATAATCGTCCATCTGCGCGCGGGTGAACTGATAGGCGGCGGCGGTGTCCTCGGCAAAATTGCCCATCAGCTTGCCTGGTTCATAGGCATCTTCGAGCCCGTCGAGATACATGTGATCCTTCAGCACATCATGCCCGATGCGCGCGCCGCCGCGATGGCGCAGTGAGAGATAGGGCGCGTTGGTCATGCTCTCCATGCCGCCCGCGACGATCATGTCGGCGGAACCCGCCACCAGCGCATCGGCGGCGAGCATCGTCGCCATCATGCCCGAGCCACACATCTTGTTGACCGTCGTCGCCTCGATATGTTCGGGCAGGCCAGCCTTGAGCGCGGCTTGGCGGGCAGGGGCCTGGCCAAGCCCAGCGGGAAGCACGCAGCCCATATAGATGCGCTCGATTACCTCGCCCGAAAGCCCCGCGCGCTCGACCGCCGCACCCACGGCGGTCGCGCCCAGTTCGGTCGCGGTCGCGCCGCTCAGCGCACCCTGGAAGCCGCCCATCGGCGTGCGAGCGAAGGACAGGATGACGACGGGATCGGTGGCCATGACGATGCGACTCTCGGGTGGAAAAGACTATGCGCGATCTAGGCCCGACTTTGTCGCTTTACAAATGGTAGCCGGGGCAGGGACAAGGCCCGCAACATGGGGAACCACTGATATCTTATGGATGATTGGCTCTGGCCTGTAATGCTGGGCGGCCTTGGCGCGATCGTCGGGAGTTTTCTCGCAACCCTGGTGGTGCGCTGGCCCGAGGGGCGCTCGGTCGCGCGGGGCCGGTCCGCGTGCGATGCGTGCGGGGTGATACTTGGCGTGCGCGATCTGGTGCCGTTGCTGAGCGCAGCACTCGCGCGAGGGCGCTGCCGCCGGTGTGGCGCGCGGATCGATCCACGGCATTGGCAAATCGAGCTGGGATGTCTCGGGGTTGGCGTACTGGCGGGGCTGGCGGTGCCGGGGCCGGTGGGTTTGGCCGGATCGGTGTTCGGTTGGCTGCTGCTGACGCTGGCGGCGCTCGACATCAACGAATTTTGGCTACCGGATGCGCTGACCGCGCCGCTGGCGGCGGCGGGCTTGGCCAGCGGTTTGCTGGGTATCGAACCTGCGTTGATCGACCGGGTGATCGGCGGTGTGGGCGGGTTTGCGGCCTTGTGGGCGGTTGGGGCGGGATATAAGGCGCTGCGTCACCGCGACGGGCTGGGGGGGGGCGATCCCAAATTGCTCGGTGCGATCGGTCTGTGGCTCGGCTGGCGGATGCTGCCGGCGGTGGTGTTGCTGGCGGCGTTGATCGGGTTGGCGGTGGTGTTGCTGGGCATATTGCGCGGGCGGCCCACCTCGATGGGGGATCGCCTGCCGTTCGGTGCATTGCTGGCGATCGCGGCTTACCCGGCGTGGTTGTTCCTGATAGGCTCGCTGGCATGAAAGCGCTTCTCCCGTTCGCGCCACTGCTGCTTGCCGCTGCCCCGCAAGCCGCACCTGCGCCGACCCCGCTGCCATCCTCGATCGATGGTTTGCCGCTGGGAGCGATTCCGCGGCAGGATCTCCCGGCCAAGGGCTGCGCCGCCTATTTGTGGACGGTAAGCGGCACGCGCGCGCTGGTGGCGATGGCGCAAGCCGATCCGGGGCGGCTGCGCCTGTCGCTCGGCGGGACGGTGACCGATCTCGAACGCAGCGGCCAGACCGGGGCAGGTGGCTTCGGTTTTGGCGAGAGCGACGATTATGGTGCCGCAGGCCTATCTGCGAAGCTGACGATGAAGATCGAGACGCGCGAGTCGATCAGCGGGGGGGCGGTCGTCACCGAGGGCTTGCTGCAACTCGATCGCGCGGGGCAGGATACGGTGGTGGTTCCGGTCGGAGGGTTGATCGGTTGCGCGACCTGATACGATAATACTCCAAAAGGGGATGAGGATGACGATGCAGGATGTGCTGGCGCGCCAACGCGCGGCGTTCATGGATGAACTCCCGGTTGGGCTGGCGGTGCGCAAGGATCGCCTGGCGCGCGCGGCGGCGATGATCGCCGACAATGCCGATGCCTTTTGCGACGCGCTGAGCGAGGATTTCGGGCATCGCAGCCGCGAACAATCGATGCTGACCGACATCGCGTCGTCGATCGCGCCGATCAAGCACGCGATCAAGTCGCTCGATCGCTGGGCACGGCGTGACAGCCGCGCGGTGCAATTTCCGCTGGGGCTGCTCGGCGCGCGCGCCTGGGTCGAATATCAGCCCAAGGGCGTGGTCGGGGTGATTGCGCCGTGGAATTTCCCGGTCAATCTGGTGATGGGGCCGATCGCGGGCATCTTCGCGGCGGGCAACCGCGCGATGGTCAAGACCAGCGAATTCACCGCGCGCACGGCGGCCCTGTTCGAGGAACTGAGCCCCAGATATTTCGCGACCGAGGAGCTGGCCTTCTTCAGCGGCGGGCCGGAGGTGGGCAAGGCCTTTTCCGAATTGCCGTTCGACCATCTGATCTTCACCGGCGCGACTGGCATTGGGCGGCATATCCTCCACGCCGCTGCCGATAATCTGACGCCGGTGACGCTCGAACTCGGCGGCAAGTCGCCCGTCATCATCGGCAAGGATGCCGGCATTGCGCGCGCGACCGAGCGGGTGGCGATCGGCAAGATGCTCAACGCCGGACAAATTTGTTTGGCACCCGATTACATGCTGGTGCCCGAGGCGCAGGAGCAGGCGGTGGTCGATGGGCTGAAGGCGGCGGTGTCGAGCATGTATCCAACGCTGCTCGCCAACCCCGATTACACCGCAATCATCAACGATCGCCATCACCAACGCCTGCGGGACTGGGTCGCCGACGCACGCGCCAAGGGCGCGACGGTCGAGACGGTCAATCCCGCGAATGAGGATTTCGCCGGGTCCAACGCGCGCAAGATGCCGCTCCACATTGTCCGCAACGCGACCGACGATATGATCGTAATGCAGGAGGAACTGTTCGGCCCGATCCTGCCGGTGCGCCGCTATACCGGCATCGACAGCGCCATTGCCGAGGTCAACCGCCGCGACCGTCCGCTCGGCCTCTATTATTTCGGGCCGGATGAAACCGAGCGGCGGCGCGTGCTCGATCGCACCATTTCCGGCGGGGTGACGCTCGATGACGTGGTGTTCCATGTGTCGATGGAGGAACTGCCCTTTGGCGGGATCGGGCCATCGGGCATGGGCTCGTATCATGGCTTTGACGGCTTCAAAACCTTCAGCCACGGCAAGGCGGTGTTCAAGCAGGCCAAGCTCGACGTCGCGAAGCTGGCGGGTTTGAAGCCGCCCTATGGCAAGGCGACGATGGCGAGCGTGCGGCGGCAGATGAAGTGAAGCGGGCTTAGCCCAAGGCAGTTGGCTATTGCGGTAGCACTGCCTTGGGAAAGCCGCCCCATGCCGCATCATAGTCGCTGTCCAGCGCCGCTGTCTCCAGCGCGAAATCGGTCGGCTGGAACACCCAGCGACTTTCGATCATGAACGCCATCGTGTCGGTCAGCTTTTGCGGCGCGAGATCGGCGGTGCCGGCACCTTGCCAGCTCGCGACATCGGGCCCGTGCCCGCTCATTTGATTGTGCAGCGACAATGCGCCCGGAACGAAGCCGCCGACCTTGGCGTCATAGGCGCCGCGCAATAGCCCCATACACTCGCTCATCGTGTTGCGATGGAACCAGGGCGGGCGGAAGGTATCTTCGGCAACCAGCCAGCGCGGCGGGAAGATCACGAAATCGACATTGGCGGTGCCCGGCAGGTCGCTGGGCGAGGTCAGCACGGTGAAGATCGACGGGTCGGGGTGGTCGAAGCTGATGCTGCCGATCGTGTTGAAGCGCGCCAGATCATATTTCCACGGCGCGTAATTGCCGTGCCAGGCGACGACGTCGAGCGGGGAGCGGCCAAGGTTGGTTTCCCACAGCGTGCCGAGAAACTTCTGCACGAGCTGATAGTCGCCCTCGACATCCTCATACCACGCGACTGGCGTTTCGAAATCGCGCGGATTGGCGAGACCGTTGGCGCCAATCGGTCCGAGATCGGGCAACCGGAAGGGCGCCCCGTAATTCTCCGCGACATAACCACGCGCCGGGCCGTCGGGCAGCGTGACGCGAAAGCGCACGCCACGCGGGATCAAGGCGATCTCGCCGGGCTTGACCTCGATCCGCCCCAATTCGGTCAGCAGCGTCAGCGCGCCTAGTTCGGGCAGGATCAGCAATTCGCCATCGGCTGAAACGAACGCGCGGTTCCCCATGTCCTTGCCGCAGCGATAGAGGTGCGTGGCGACGCCGGTCTGCGTCTGCGGCCCATCGCCCGCGACCATCATCGTGGTGAGCGAATCGAGCCAGTCGGCGTCCAATCCGTCTAGCGGACCCCAGCGCAGGCGATTGGGCGCGAGCGGGGCGTCCGATGGTGCCGCTGCGAAGAGCGGCGCACCGCCATAGCGGGTGAAAGCCGGATGCGCGGCGGAAGGGCGCAAGCGGTAGAGCCACGACCGGCGATTCTCGTGGCGCGGCGCGGTGAAGGCAGTGCCGCTCAGTTGCTCGGCATAGAGCCCGAATGCCGGGCGCTGCGGCGAATTGCGCCCGGTGGGGAGGGCACCGGCCACGGCCTCGGTGGCGAAGTGGTTGCCGAAGCCGGTCATGTAATCCTCCCCGGAACGGGGAGGGGGACCGCTCGGCGCAGCCGAGGGGTGGAGGGGGGCTCTAACGGGCGGAAGCGCCTGCGGCACGCCCCCTCCACCAGCCTGCGGCTGGTCCCCCTCCCCGAAACGGGGAGGATTGCGGGTCATGCCTCGACCTTGCCCGGCACCACGCCGCGCCGGATCTGGTCGAGTTCGATGCTTTCGAACAGCGCCTTGAAATTGCCCTCGCCAAAGCCGTCATTGCCTTTGCGCTGGATGATCTCGAAGAAGATCGGCCCGACCATGTTCTCGGTAAAGATCTGCAGCAACAGGCCGCCGCCGGTTTCGGGCGCGCCGTCGATCAGGATGTCGCGCTTGCGCATTTCGGCGACGTCATGGCCGTGGCCGGGCAGGCGCTTGTCGATCAGGTCGAAATAGGTCTGCGGCGTCGTCTGGAAGCGGATGCCATTGGCGCGCAGCGCGTCGACCGTGGCGAAGATGTCGTCGGTCGCCAGCGCGAGATGCTGGATTCCCTCGCCCTTATAATCCTTGATGAACTCCTCGATCTGCGAATGCTCGTCCTGGCTTTCGTTGAGCGGGATGCGGATTTTGTCGTCGGGCGCGGTCATCGCCTTGGAGAACAGCCCGGTCGATTGCCCTTCAATGTCGAAATATCGGATTTGGCGGAAATTGAAAATGCGTTCGTAATAGTCCGCCCAATAATCCATCCGTCCGCGCTTGAGATTGTGCGTCAGATGGTCGAGCGTGTGCAGGCCGACGCTATGATCGCCGACAGTCGCCCCGGTCGGCACGAAATCGGTGTCGTAGATCGTCTCGCCACCATGCTTGTCGACCAGATAGAGGTTAGCCCCGCCAATCCCCTCGATTGCGGGGATGTCGAGCTCGCCGGGACCGTGTGCGCCGGTAACCGCCGTCGCACCGCGTTCCAGCGCCAGTTTCAGGGCGGCGTCGGCGTCGGCGACACGGAAGGCCATCGCATTGGCCGAGGGGCCGTGCGCGTTGCGGAAACCCGCGACCTGACCCGCATCGTCCATGTTGAGCAGGAAGTTGATGTCGCCTTGCGCATAGCGCCGGACATTCTTCGATTTGTGCGTGCCGACATGGGTGAAGCCCATCTTCACGAACAGATCAGCCAACGCCGCCGGATCGGGCGAGGTGAATTCGACGAATTCGAAGCCATTCAGGCCCATTGGGTTTTCGGGCTTGGTCGCATGGGTCGTCATCGGCTTTGCTCCGGGAAACTGGTAACAAATGAAACTATACCGATGATCCACGGGAACGTCCAGCGGGGGATGACGGGGCCGCGTCGGCCCGATACACAAAGCAGGTGATCCGTTACGATGCCCGCCAACGCAGCTTCGCCGTCTGCCTGTCCGCCCTGGCGGGCTTTGTCGATGCGATCGGGTTCATCGCGACCGGTGGTTTTTTCGTCTCGTTCATGAGCGGCAATTCGACCCGGCTCGCGGTCGGCGTGGCGCAGCATCACGCGGCGGCGCTGCTTGCACTGCAATTGATCGCGACCTTTGTCGGCGGTGTCGCGATCGGATCGATGATCGGGCGCATGGCCGGGCGCTATCGTCATCCGCTGATCCTGGCGTGGATGGCGTTGCTGCTCGCGCTTGCGGGAACCGCTGGGCAGTTGGGCGCGGTCTGGGCGGCGGCCAGCCTCATGGCGCTCGCGATGGGCGCGGAGAACACCGTGTTCGAGGAGGATGGCGAGGTGCGGCTCGGCTTGACCTATATGACGGGAACGCTGGTCAAATTGGGACAAAGGCTGGCGGCGGCGGTGCTTGGCGGCCCGCGCTGGGCGTGGCTGCCGCATTTCTACCTGTGGGTCGGGTTGGTCGGCGGGGCGATCACGGGGGCGGCGACCTTCCCGCTGCTCGGTTTTGGCGGATTGTGGATCGCATCGGCGGTTTTGGTCGGGCTCGCGGTGTTCACGGTCTTTCGCGGTGAGGTACTGTTCGGGGTGGCAACGACCGGGGAGGCGACATGACCGGCCTCAAGCTCGATCAATTCCTGCCATATCGGCTGTCGATCGCCTCCAACCGCGTGTCGGCGGCGATTGCGAGCGCGTATCAGGCGCTGTTTGGCTTGAAGATTCCCGAGTGGCGGCTGATCGCGATCATCGCCGAGCATGACGGCATTACCCAACAGGCGCTGGGGGTGGCGACGCGCATGGACAAGGTGACGGTGAGCCGCGCCGCAACCGCACTGGTCGAGCGTGGACTGGTCGCGCGACGCCCCAATCCGGGCGACCAGCGCTCGCATCTGTTGATGCTGACCAGCACCGGGCGGGCGTTGTATGACGATGTCGCGCCCAAGGCGCTCGAACTGGAAGCGCAGGTTTTTGAAGGCTTTTCGGCGAAGGAAATCGCCAACTTTCGTGAGATGCTCGACCGGATCGAGGCGTCTGCGGCCCCCTTTGACGCGGATCGGGCTTGAACGACGGGACTTGAACGACGGGGGGCTGGTGGCCTAAGCCGCCTATAGCCCTCCCCAGGCCGAGATGCTTTTCAGGAGGATGTTCCCATGCCCGCTACGCCCGTCCCCGCCATGCTCAACCGCGCCGGACTCTCGGTGGCAGCGCCGCTGGCTGGTTTCATCGAGGAGCGCGTATTGCCGGGGCTCGGCATCGAACCGGGCGGCTGGTGGCAGGGTGTGGCGGCGATCTACGATGCGTTTGCCCCGCAAAACCGCGCGCTGCTCGGCGTGCGCGACGCGCTGCAGGCGCAGATCGATGCGCGCTATCAAGCGGGCGGAGCGGTGGACGAGGCGTTCCTGCGCGAAATCGGCTATCTCGTGCCCGAGCCTGGGCCGTTCAGCATCGGCACCGAAAATGTCGATGCCGAAGTCGCGACGATGGCCGGGCCGCAACTGGTCGTGCCGATCCTGAATGCGCGTTTCCTGCTCAACGCCGCCAATGCGCGCTGGGGGAGCCTGTACGACGCCTTTTACGGCACCGACGCGTTGCCGGGCACGGCGGTGCCGGGCGGCTATGATCCCGTGCGCGGACGGCAAGTCGTGGCGGCAGCCAAGGCGTTTCTCGATGAGGCGGTGCCGCTGGCGGTTGGCTCCTGGGCGGATTTGCACGACGCGGAGCCGCTGTTGCGCGACCCCGCGCAATTGGTCGGGCGCAAGGGCGCGTCGTGGCTGTTCGTCAATCACGGGCTGCATATCGAGGTGGTGGTCGATCGCGATCACCCAATCGGGCGCGAGGATTCCGCAGGGATCGCCGATGTCGTCCTCGAATCCGCGCTGACCACGATTTGCGACCTGGAGGATTCGGTCGCGGCGGTCGATGCCGAGGACAAGGTTGCGGCCTATGCCAATTGGCTGGGGCTGATGAAGGGCGATCTGGCCGAGGCGTTCGAGAAGGGCGGCAAGACCATCACGCGGCGGCTCAACCCCGATCGCGTTTATAACGATGGGCTGACGCTACCCGGACGCAGCCTGTTGTTTGTGCGTAATGTCGGGCATTTGATGACGACCCCGGCAATCCGCCTCGCCGATGGCGGGGATGCGCCCGAGGGGATTCTTGACGCAATCGTCACCAGCACGATCGCGCTTTACGATCTGCGCGGGCTGGGCACATTCCGCAACAGCCGGGCGGGATCGGTATATATCGTCAAGCCCAAGATGCACGGGCCGAGCGAATGCGCTTTCACCAACGCTGTGTTCGATGCGGTCGAGGATCTGCTTGGCCTGACGCGGTACACGATCAAGGTCGGCGTGATGGACGAGGAGCGTCGCACCTCGGCCAATCTCGCCGCCTGTATCGAAGCGGTGAAGGACCGGATCGTCTTCATCAACACCGGCTTCCTCGATCGTACCGGCGATGAAATGCACACCGCGATGCGCGCGGGCCCGATGATCCCCAAGGCCGAGATGAAATCGAGCGACTGGATCAAGGCCTATGAGGATCGCAACGTCCGCATCGGGCTGGCGGCGGGGCTGAGCGGCAAGGCGCAAATCGGCAAGGGCATGTGGGCCGCGCCCGATCGCATGGCCGACATGATGGCGCAGAAGATCGGCCATCCCATGTCGGGGGCGAACACCGCCTGGGTGCCGTCGCCGACCGCGGCGACGCTGCACGCGATGCACTATCACAAGGTCGACGTGTTCGCGCGGCAGCGCGAGATTGCCAGGGAAGCGGTGCCGGGATTGACACCGCTGTTGACGGTGCCGGTCGCGCTCGGCCGTAACTGGACGCCCGAGGACGTGCGCGCCGAACTCGACAATAATGCGCAGGGCATTCTTGGCTATGTCGTGCGCTGGATCGATCAGGGGGTGGGGTGTTCGAAGGTGCCCGACATCCACGATATCGGCCTGATGGAAGATCGCGCGACGCTGCGCATTTCCTCGCAACATATCGCCAACTGGCTGCTGCATGGTGTGGCGACGACCGAAGATGTCGATGCCGCCTTTGCGCGCATGGCGGTGAAGGTCGATGCGCAAAATGCCGATGATCCGCTGTACCGCCCGATGAGCGGGCACCCCGAAAGCCTTGCCTTGCAGGCCGCGCGCGCGCTGGTGTTCGAAGGGATTGCCCAGCCGAGCGGTTATACCGAGCCGTTGCTGCACGCCTATCGGTTGCGCGCGAAAGCAGCTTAGCGGAAACCTATTCGCCTTCGCGCGTTAGGCGGAAAGGCAGGGGCTGGAATCGCGAGACCCTCTGGCAAGAAGCGGGGAAGCGCGGGTTTTGGGTTTGCTGTTATTTTCAACGGGACTGATCGCTGTGGCCGCTGGTGGCGTGCAGCAGGCGCCGCCCACTATTCCCGCGCCAACGCCGAAGGTGGGCACACCACCGTCGGGCGAACCAGCGATCGTCCCCGACGACGCGTTCGACAAAGCACTGCCGCCGCTGTCGAACGACATCAATGCCCCGCTGGAGCCGATCGCGCCGCTGACCTCGCCGCCTGCTCCAACGGAAGCCGCCCCGCCCGAATTGATGCAGCCGTTGCCGGCGTTGCGGGCGTTCGATTCGACCCCGCTCGTCGACGTGACCGTCAAAGACGCGAAGGTTCCCGACCTCCGTTATGATACCGTCGTGCGCGGGCTGGATACGCTGGGGTTGACCGGCAAGTTCAACAGCCTGTCGGCGCTTAAGGGCGGTGGCGGCAAGGCGGCCAATGCCACCGTCGTCTCGGCGCGCGGGCATGAAGACGAAGATCTCGCGCTCCGCCTGATGAAGTCGCTCGGTTATTATGACGGCAGCGCGATTTCGACGATCGAGCAAATTCCCGGAGACACCGCACGGGTCCGCGCGATCGTTTCGGCAACGCCGGGCAAGCAATATACATTGGGTACGATCACAGTGCAGGCGGCACCGACGCTTCCCGCAGGAATGGTCGAAAGCCTGCTCCCGCTGCGCAGCGGTGATGCGATTGAGGCCGAGCGGGTGCAGGGCGCGGAAGCCAATGTCGCGCTGGTGCTGCCGCAGCGGGGTTATCCCTTCGCCAAGGTCGGGCAACGCGACATCCTGCTCGATGACGTCGCGGGAACGGGCGATTACACCTTGCCGGTCGATGTCGGCCCGCGATCCTCGTTTGGCACCTTCACCACCGAAGGGCGGCTGGCGTTTGGCGCGGCGCATGTCGGGGTGCTGACTCGCTTCAAGCCCGGCGAGCTTTACGATAATCGCAAGGTCGATGACCTGCGCGCGGCGCTGGTGGCGACGGGTTTGTTTTCGACCGTTTCGGTCGAGCCGGTCCGCACCGGCAACCTAAACCCCGATGGCACCGAACAGGTCAATTTGCTGATCGAGCAGGAGCGTGGTCCGCCCCGCTCACTGGCGGTCAGCGGGGGGTATAGCACGGGGCAGGGCATCCGGCTGGAAGGATCGTTCACGCATCGCAACCTGTTCCCGCCCGAAGGTGCGCTGATTCTGACAGCAGTCGCGGGCACGCAGGAGCAAGGCGCAACCGCTACCTTCCGTCGCTCCAATGCCGGACGGCGCGACCGGACGGTGACGATCACCGCCGGGGCGGACCATTCCAATTACGATGCCTTCGATGCCTTCACGACGACGTTGTCGGGCCGGATATCCTACGATTCGACGCCGATCTGGCAGAAGAAATTCACTTATGCCTATGGGTTCGAACTGACCGGCACCAACGAGAGCGTCTATGATTTCGGGCGCGGTGCGCGACGGCGCGCGACGTATTTCATCGCCGCACTGCCGGGGCAGGTGGAATTCGACCGTTCGGACAGCCTGCTCAACCCGACCAAGGGGTATCGCCTGAAGTTCAGCCTCAGTCCGGAAACGTCGGTGCGCGGTGCGGTGCGGCCCTATGCGCGGACGCTGGTAGAAGCGAGCGGCTATTATCCGATCGGCGACAGCATCGTGCTGGCGGGGCGCGTGCGCGCCGGGTCGATCGCAGGCACGGATCGCGACGACCTTGCGCCGTCGCGGCGCTATTATGGCGGCGGCGGCGGATCGGTGCGCGGCTATGGCTATCAGCGGCTCGGGCCGCTCGATCCCAATGGCGATCCGGTCGGCGGCCGCTCGATCAACGAATTCGCGCTGGAGGCACGCTATCGCTTCGGCAATTTCGGCATCGTCCCCTTCCTCGATGGCGGCAATGCCTATGAGAGCGTGTTGCCCAAGGCGACCGACCTGCGCTTCGGAGCCGGGATCGGCGGGCGCTTCTATACCAATTTCGGGCCGCTGCGCGTCGACGTCGCCACACCGCTCAACCCGCGCAAGGGTGATGGCAAGATTGCGCTCTACATCTCCATCGGGCAGGCCTTTTGATGACCGAAGAGACCGTCATCATCGCCCGTCCTCCCTTGTGGCAGCGAGCCCTTAAATGGGGTGGGCTTACGCTGCTGGGGGTGGTCGTGCTGGCGGGGGTGCTGGTGCTTGGGCTCAACACCGCACCTGGGCGCAGGATTATCGCCAATTCGCTCGGCGGCTACACCACGGCGTCTGGCCTCAACATCAAGGTCGGGCGGATCGAAGGATCGCTCTACGGCGCAATGGTGTTGACCGATGTCCGGGTGAGCGACCCCAAGGGCGTGTTCCTGACCGCGCCGCGTATTGCGGTCGATTGGCGACCGTTCGCCTATCTAGGCAACCATATCGATGTGCGCTCGGCGCAGGCAGCGCTGGTGACGATGCAGCGCTCACCGGCGTTCAAGGCGGTGCCGACCGACCCCAATGCGCCGATCCTGCCCGATCTGGACATCGATATCGGGCGCTTGACCGTCGCGCGGATGGTGCTCGCGCAACCGGTGACGGGCGCGGTGCATATCCTCAGGATCGACGGCGCAACCCACATTGCCGAGCGGCGTGCGCAAGTGACCGCCAGCATCGCCGCGCTGGCCGGGCGCGGTATTGCGGGCGGCGATCGGCTAAATTTCAGGCTCGATGCCGTGCCCGATGCGAACCGGCTCGACCTCGATGCGCATCTGCTTGCCCCGGCAACGGGGGTGGTTGCCAGCATGAGCGGGTTGAAGGCTCCGCTCGATTTCAGCGTTGGCGGCAAAGGTAGCTGGAAGGCGTGGCAGGGCAAGGCGACCGGCACGCTGGGCGGCGCGTCGTTCACCGATCTGGCGCTGGCCGCGAACAGCGGCACCTTCACTGTGCGCGGCTTCGCCAATCCGGGCCTGTATCCCGGCGGCGCACCCAAGACGGAAGCGAGCGCGATCAACCCGCTCGCCCGGCTGACCGCGCCGCGCGTGCAGGTCTCGCTTAGCGCCACGCTCGACCAGCGACGGGTGACGCTGTCGGGGGCGCTGCGCTCCGATGCGCTGGCGCTGAATGCCAAGGGCTTGCTCGACCTTGCCGAGAGTCGTTTCGGCCAATTTACGGTTGGTGCAAAGTTGCTGACCCCTGGCGCGATCGCCCCCAATTTGCGCGGGCGCGATGTCGCGGCGCGCGTGGTGCTTGACGGCAAATTCGCCACGCCAACGGTCAATTATGTCGTGACGGCGGGTGTGCTGGGCTTTGGCGAGACGCAGGTCGAGCAACTCTACGCGTCGGGTCTGGCACGGGTGAATGCCGACCATATCATCGTCCCGCTCGCCGCGCGCGCCGCGCGTGTAACCGGGCTGAATGCGGCAGCCGGCGGCTTGCTCGACAATGTCGCGATCAATGGTGATATCGCGATCACCGGCAACACGCTGCTGTCCGACAATCTGCGGATTCGCTCGAACAAGATCGACGCGACTGCCTTGGTCGTCGCCAATCTCAAGACCGGACTGTATCGCGGTGCGCTCAACGGGCGCGTCAATAATTACCGGATCGATGGCGTTGGCATCGTTTCGCTGCGCACCGATGCGAAGCTGGTGACGGTGGCGAGCGGCGGGTTTGGGATCACCGGCCACGTCGCCGCCAGGACATCGCAAATCTTCAACGAAGGCGCGCGCAGCTTTCTTGGTGGAAATGCGGTGGTCACGGCGGACGTCGGCTATGACCCGAACGGTATTGTCACCTTCCGCAACCTGCATTTGGCCGCGCCGCAGTTCCGCGTCACGCGCGGGCAGGGGCGCTATGATCCAAAGGGGCCATTGCTGGTCGAAGCCGACGCCTATTCGACCCAATATGGCCCGCTCTTCGCGCGTGTGACGGGGACGGCGACCAAGCCGGTCGTGCTGCTGCGCGCGCCGCGCCCCGGCGTTGGGGTGGGACTGGTCAATCTGGAAGCGACCGTGCGTGGGACGGGATCGTCTTATGCCGTGCGCGCCAAGGGGGGCACGCAATATGGCCCGTTCACCGCCGACCTTAACGTCACCCCCGGTACGCAATTGGCGATCTACATCCGCAAGGCACGGTTCGCGGGGGTCGATGTCACCGGCAAGCTCCAGCAACTTCCCGCCGGGCCGTTTGCCGGGCGCGTGCAGTTCGCCGGATCGGGCATCAGCGGTGCCGCACTGCTCGCCGCGCAGGGCAAGGTGCAACGCGTCGATGTTGCCGCGCGCGCGAGCAACGCCAAGGTTCCGGGCGCGGTCGACTTCACGATCGGGCGCGCGATCGTCAATGCACAGGCGATCCTCTACCCCAACGCGCCGCAGATCATCGCCGACACGCAAGTCGCCGATCTGCGCTACGGCGCGGCGGTGCTGTCGAGCGCGCGCGCGAAGATCAATTACGTCAATGGTAACGGGACCGCGCAGGCGGTGGCTTCGGGGTCGAATGGCGTGCCGTTCCATATCGCGGCCAATGCACGGCTGAGCCCAACCTTGTGGCTGGTGGCGGCGCAGGGTCAGGCCAATGGCATTGGCTTCAAGACCGGCACGCCTGCGCGGATCGCGATTGAGCGTGGGACCTATCATCTCCAGCCAACGCGGATCGATTTCGACAAGGGCAGCGCGCGCATCGCTGCCGATTATGGCGCGGGGCTGGTTGCCAAGCTGCGGCTCGATGCGCTCGACCTGTCGGTCGCCAATGCCATCGTGCCGGATCTCGGTCTCGGCGGCTCTGCAACGGGCTCGCTCGATTATACCCAGCCGCGCGGGGCTGCGGTGCCAAGCATAGCCGGGCAATTCCGCGTCACGCGGTTCACCCGGTCGAGCCTGGCGAGCGTCTCCGAACCCGTCGATCTGGTCACGCAGATCGGCCTGAACGGCAATGGCGGCGATATTCGCGCGTTGGTGCAGCGGGGCGGCACCACGATCGGGCGGTTGGTCGTTACGCTGGGGTCGCTCGGCGGCGGTAGCAATTGGACGCAGCGGCTGATGGCGGCCCCCTTGTCGGGTGGAATCCGCTACAATGGCCCCTCGGGCGTGCTGTTCTCGTTTGCGGGGCTGGCACGGCAGCAACTGTCGGGGCCAATTGCGGTCGCCGCCGATTTTGCTGGACGAGTCGATGCGCCACAACTGGCCGGTCTGCTCCGCGCGGATTCGCTGACCTACGACAATGAAATCTATGGCACGCGGCTGACCCAGATGAAGCTCGCCGGGCGCTTTACCAATGACAGGCTGGAGATCACACAACTGTCGGCGCGGGCGGGCGAGGGGACCGTGCAGGGGCAGGGATCGGTCGGCTTCTCGGCGGCAGCGGGCTTCCCGATCGACGTGCGCGCGACGCTTAACAATGCGCGCCTCGCCAGCAGCGATGCGCTCGGCGCGACCGCGACCGGCACCATCGCGATCACCAACAGCAAGGCGAGTGGCGGGCTGATTAAGGGCGATTTACGCATTCCCAATGCGCGCTACGAGATCATCCGTCAGGGCCAGGCCGATGTCGCGGAATTGACCGGGGTGCGCCGCAAGAGCGACATCACCAAGGCCAATGCCCAGGCGAGCGCGCCCGCCGAACCGGTCGGGCTGTTCAAGCTCGATCTGCGAGTGCGCGCCGTAAATCAATTGTTCGTGTCGGGCATGGGGCTCGAATCCGAATGGCAAGCGGATTTGCGTGTCGTCGGCACTTCGCTCGCCCCGCGCGTAACCGGCAATCTCGAAATCGTGCGCGGCACCTATTCCTTCGCCGGCAAGCGCTTCGATGTCACCAAGGGCGATGTGCGGTTCGACGGTGGCGCTGTGGTCGATCCGCAAATCGCGCTGAGTGCCACGACCACCACCAACGGCATCACTGTGGTGATCGATGTCTCGGGAACGGGCCAGAAGCCACAAATCGCGTTCAACTCCACTCCCGCTTTGCCACAGGATGAGGTGCTCAGCCGGTTGCTGTTCGGCAGCTCGGTCACCAACCTGTCGGCGATCCAGGCGATCCAGCTCGCCGCCGCGCTCAATTCGTTGCGCGGTTCGGGCGGAGGGCTCAATCCGCTCGGCAAGTTGCGCTCGGTGGCAGGGATCGACCGGCTGCGCATTCTCGGCGCGGATAGCGCTACCGGGCGTAGTACCTCGCTCGCTGCGGGCAAATACATCACCAACAACATCTATGTGGAGGTGATTACCGATGCGCGCGGCTTCACCGCGACGCAATTGGAAGTGTCGCTGACCAAGGCGCTGAGCGTACTGTCACAAGCTGGCTCGTTCGGCGGGTCGAACATCACCGTGCGCTACAAGAAAGATTTCTAATCGCAACGGGTCTCTTCCCGCCAGCCCGAAAATCGAATATCGGGTATCCTACGGAGAGCGATCATGAGCATGGAACATTTCGACGTCGTCGTCGTGGGAGCGGGGATTTCTGGGATCGGCGCGGGCTATCATCTGCAAACCCAATGTCCCGACCGCAGCTATGTTATTCTCGAAGGACGGGCGGCATTGGGCGGGACGTGGGACCTGTTCCGCTATCCCGGCATCCGGTCGGATTCGGACATGTTCACGCTCGGCTATGCCTTCAAGCCGTGGACCGAGGCAAAGGCGATTGCCGATGGTCCCTCGATTTTAAAGTATGTTGGCGACACCGCGCGCGACTATGGCATCGATCGTCACATCCGCTTTGGTCACCACGTCAAGCGGGCAGCGTGGTCGACCGCCGAGGCGCGCTGGACGGTCGAGGTGGAGGGGCCCGAGGGACCGGTTGGTTTCACCTGCAATTTCCTCTTCATGTGCAGCGGCTATTACAATTACGCGCGCGGCCATGCACCCGAGTGGCCGGGTATGGAGGATTTCAAAGGGCGTATCGTCCACCCGCAATTCTGGCCCGCCGATCTCGATTATGCGGGCAAGAAGGTGGTGGTGATCGGCAGCGGGGCAACTGCGGTGACGCTGGTGCCCGCAATGGCGGAGAGCGCCGCGCACGTCACCATGCTGCAACGCTCGCCCACCTATGTCGTGTCGCGACCGGCGGAAGATGCGACGGCCAACTGGCTGCGGTCCAAATTGCCCGCGAAACTGGCTTACGGGCTGGTACGCTGGCGCAATGTGCTGTTCCAGATGTTCTTCTTCAATCTTGCCCGCAAACGCCCGGAAAAGACCAAGGAACGCTTGATCGAGATGGTGCGGGGTGAACTTGGCCCTGATTACGACGTCGCGACGCATTTTACGCCACGCTACAATCCGTGGGACCAGCGGCTTTGCATGGTGCCCGATTCCGATCTGTTCACTGCGATCAAGGACGGCAAGGCATCGGTGGTAACCGACACCATCACACGGTTCACCCCGGCGGGAATCGAACTTCAATCGGGCGCGGCATTGCCCGCCGACATCGTGGTGACGGCGACCGGGCTGGAGTTGCAATTGTTGAGCGACGTCACCTTCAGCGTCGATGGTGCCCCCGTCGATTTGTCCCGTACCTTCAATTACAAGGGCATGATGTTTTCGGACGTGTCCAATATGGCGACATCGTTCGGCTACACCAATGCATCCTGGACGTTGAAGGCCGATTTGACCTGCGCCTATGTCTGTCGTTTGCTCAACACGATGAAGAAGCGCGGGCTGCGACAGGCAACGCCGCGCGTTGGCGATGCCGCGCTGACACCCGCTCCCTTTCTTGATTTCAGCTCAGGCTATGTCACGCGCGCAATGGAGAAATTCCCCAAGCAGGGCAGCAAGGCACCGTGGCGCGTCCACCAGAATTATGCGCGGGACTTGCTCGCATTGCGATACGGGTCGGTCGATGACGGCATGGAATTTTCCAACCCGTCATCCGCCGAAACCCGGTCGCGGGAACGCGATTCCGTAAGCGCCTGAACCCCGGAGCCGCCCTCGCTGGAGCGGCGTTTTTGCCGCGCCGCACAATTTGGTGATTGTTTTGTTCGTTCGAACGAATTACGAGCTGCGGCGTGGTTCAGCAACGACTCCTTGAAATCGCGATCGCGGAATTCGCCGCCAAGGGGCTGGAAGGTGCGAGCACGCGTAGCATCGCCTCGGCGGCGGGTACGGCGATGTCGTCGATCACTTATCATTTCGGCGGCAAGGAAGGGCTGTATCTGGCCGCCGCAGACTATATCGCCTTGCAAATGGGGGACAGCCTGACGCTCGCGCTGGGCGACGACCGCATCCCGGAAGGCATCGGTGCAGAAGCGGCACGTGGGTTGATCCACGACATTATCGGTCGCCTAATTGAGAAGATGACAGGCCCGAAAAGCACGTCTTACTCGCTGTTTATCATGCGCGAGCAAATGGAGCCGACCGCAGCGTTCGAGCGCATTTACGGCGGGATGATGGAGAAGATGCTTCACGTTCTCGTTGAATTGGTGCGCATCGCGACCGGTCGAAGCGATGGCAATACCGCAGAGGTGACCGTGATTACGCTGATCGGCCAGGTGGTCGCGCTGCGCGGTTCGCGTGCGACGGTTCTGAAATTGATGCAGCGCACCCAACTCGATGTTTCCGCAACCACCGTGCTGGCGGCGCGGATCGCGGCCAATATCGACGCCATTCTCGACCGGCTGATCGCCGAACGACAGGAGCTTTCATGAGCGACACGCCCCAACCCGCGACCCAAAGCGGGCAGGACCTTCTGGCTGCAACCGAGCCTGCGAAATCCTCGCTTTTCCAGAAGCCGTTATTCTGGATCGTCCTGGTAGTGGTGGTGGGCGCGGTCGTGATCGGATCGGTGCTCTATTATCTTGATGCGCGGCAATATGAGACGACCGACGATGCCTTCGTCGACACCCACATCGTGCGGCTTGCGCCAAAGGTGGCGGGCACGCTGAAAGCCGTCGCCGACCTTGATAACCGCCATGTCGAGGTGGGCCAGGTGCTGGCGGTGATCGAACCTTCAGGGCCAGAAGCACAGCTCGCCGAGGCCGACGCAAACGTAAAGCAGGCAGAGGCGCAGTTCGAACAGGCGCGCGCGCAAGTGGTCGCGGCGGAGGCAACGCGCGACCAGGTGACCGCGCAGGCGCGCGCGCCGCTCGCCAATGCGGCCAAGGCGCAGCAGGATCTGGCGCGGTATGAGGCGTTGCGTCAAATCGATCCGACCGCTGTCGCGGGCCAGCAACTCGACGCGGCGCGTGCCGCAGCGCGAACGACCGCCGCCGATGCCGCCGCCGCACGTCAGCAAATCGATAGCGCCGCCGCCAACATCGCGGTCGCCCGTCGGCAAGTCGCCGCCGCACGCGCGGTGATCGATGCGCGCCGCGCATCAGTGCGGCAGGCCAATGTTACGCTCGGCGACAATCGTCTGGTGGCGCCGGTGGCGGGGCAGGTGGTCAATCGGCAAGTCAATGTCGGTTCCTATGTTGGACCGGGGACGCAGTTGATGGCCATCGTGCCCGATCACATCTGGATCACCGCCAATTTCAAGGAAACCCAGCTCAAGGACATGACCGCCGGCAAGCCGGTCGACATCAAGATCGACGCGTATCCGAGCGTCAAGTTCAAGGGCCATGTCGATTCGATCCAGCGTGGCGCGGGCCAGGCCTTTGCGCTGCTGCCGCCGCAAAACGCGACGGGCAATTACGTCAAGGTCGTGCAGCGTGTGCCGGTGCGGATCGAGTTTGACACCAGGAACGGCCCTGATCCGCGAAAATATCCGCTCGGGCCCGGCATGTCGGTGACTCCGACGGTCAAGGTTCGCTAAGGTGGCGGGCGCCGCACGGCGTGCGGACGGGTGGGACCCGACCCGGTCGGCAGCGGGCAGCTACAGCCCGTGGCTGATCGTCGCGATCATCTCGATCCCGACCTTTATGGAGGTGCTCGACACCTCGATCGCCAACGTCGCGCTCGATCATATCGCGGGCGGCCTGTCGATTTCGAGCGATCAGGCGACATGGGTGCTGACCAGCTATCTCGTCGCCAATGCGATCGTGATTCCAATCAGCGGATGGCTGTCCGATGTGATCGGGCGGAAGCGCTATTTCATGATCTCGATCGCGCTTTTCACGCTGTCGTCGCTGATGTGCGGACTTGCGCCGAACCTTTCGACGCTGGTCATCGCGCGGGTGTTGCAGGGGATTGGCGGTGGCGGTCTTGCTCCGGTTGAGCAATCGATGCTGGCCGATACCTTCCCGCCGCGTTTGCGTGGAATGGCCTTTGCCGCCTTTGCCATCGTGGTGGTGGTGGGGCCGGTGCTCGGGCCAACGCTCGGCGGCTATATCACCGAGGTGTCGAGCTGGCATTGGGTGTTCCTGATCAACGTGCCGATCGGCGTTATTTCGCTGTTTCTGGTCGATCTGTTCGTCGATGAACCCAAGGCGATCAAGGACGATCACGCCGCCTTGCTCAAGCGTGGTATCCGGATCGACTATATCGGCGTAATCCTGATCGCGCTCGGGCTGGGATTTTTCGAAATCACCCTCGATCGCGGCGAGCGCGAGGATTGGTTCTCCAGTAATTTCATCGTCATGTCGGCGGTTATTTCGGGCGTATCGCTGCTCGCTTTGGCCGTTTGGGAGGTCAACCACAAGGATCCCGTGGTCGATCTCAAGCTGATGAAGAGCCGCAACTTTTCCCTCACGCTGTTGGTGATGGGGGTGACTGGCATGATCCTGTTTGGCACCACGCAGCTTATACCGCAAATGCTGCAACAAGTGCTCGGCTACACATCGTTTCAGGCGGGCCTGGCGTTGACGCTGGGGGGCATCGCAACGCTGGTCGCGGTGCCGTTCGCCGGTCGCCTGGCGGGGGTGGTCGATGTCCGGATGTTGTTGTTTCCGGCATTGCTGGCCCAGGCCTTTGCCTTGTGGAACATGACCCACCTGAATGCGGACATTTCGTTCGGCGACGCGGCTTTTGCGCGATTGTTGCAGGCGATGGCGCTGCCATTTCTGTTCGTGCCGATCAACGCGGTCGCCTATGTCGGCTTGCCGCAGAACAAGACCGCGCAAGCATCGAGCTTGCTCAATGTCGCGCGCAACATCGGCGGCAGCATCGGAATCTCTATGTCGCAAACGATGCTCGCCTCCGGAATGCAGCGGCACCAGTCGAATCTGGCGGGCCCGCTCAATCCGCTCAACCCCAATTACAATGATTGGCTGGCCAAGGCGGGGGCGGTCTTTGGTGGGCAGGGCGACACGACGACGCCCCTGGCCGTGCTTTACAGCCAGATGCAGCGGCAGGCGGCAATGCTCGCCTTTCTCGATGTGTTCCAATCGTTGATGGTCGTGGTGCTGTGCGTCGCGCCCCTCGTTTTCTTTATGCGCTCCGGCAAGACCGGTGGCGGTGGTGGAGGCATGGCCCATTGACCCGCTCTCTCGTTACGGCGGCGCTGCTCGGCGCGACCTTGCTCGGCGGTTGCACCGTTGGCCCGAACTATCGCACTCCTGCAGTCGAGGTTCCGCCGGCCTTTTCGGAGCCGCAGATTGCGGCACCCGGGGCTGCGATCGATCCGGCGCATTGGTGGACGGCTTTTGGCGACGACACGCTGACCAGCCTGGTCGAGCGGGCGCTGAAAGACAGCCCCACAATCGCCATCGCCGCGTCGCGTGTCCGGCAAGCGCGCCTGGAGGAAATCGCGGCACATGCGGTGGGCAAGCCCACCGTTGATGCCAGCGCCAACGGGTCACACGTCGAGTTCAGCAAGAATGCGGGATTTTCGTCGCTGGCTCGCCTGTTTTCGGGCGGAAACGGTGGCGGCAATTCCAACAGCGGCGGCATCGCGCTGCCAGGCAGCGGAATCACCACCTACGCCGCAGGATTCGACGCAAGCTGGGAGATTGATCTGTTCGGCGGCGGTCGGCGCGGCGTCGAGGGGGCGCTGGCGCGCACCGATGCAGCGATCTGGTCGCAACGCGATGCTGCGGTGACGCTGGGTGCCGAAGTGGCGCAGGCCTATTTTGCGCTTCGGCTCGATCAGGCGCAAATTGCCGTGGTTGAGGAGGAACTCGCCCGGCAGCGCCGCGCGTTGGAGATCGCCGGGAATATCGCGAAGGTTGGCCTGAGCCCCCAAATCGACGTGAAGCGCCAGCAACAATCAATTTCCAGCATCGAAGCGCGGCTGGAACCGTTGCGCGCCGATGTGCGCGTGCGGATTCATGCGCTGGGGATCCTGCTCGGCATCGCGCCGGAGAGTTTAATCACCGAGTTGACCGGGCCGCTGCCCGCGCTCCAGCCGGTTCCGGTGATTCCCGCAGGCTTGCCTTCCGATCTGTTGCGCCGTCGCCCCGATATTCGCGCGGCCGAGCGCCAATTGGCTGCATCGACGGCGGAAATCGGCGTTGCGGTGGCCGATCTGTATCCCAAGTTTAAGCTGACCGGCATGGCGCAGTTGATCTCGACCTCGCTCGGTTCGCTTGTGTCCGGCGACAGCATTCAGGCGAGCGGGGTGGGTGGCGTAACCTTCCCGCTGCTCGATTGGGGGCGGCGCAAGGCGACGGTCAATTTGCGCAAGGAAGACCGGGAGCAGGCCTATCTGCGCTATCGCGCCACTGTGCTTGGCGCCTTGCGTGATGTCGAAGATCCGCTTGCCCGGATCGATGCCGAGCGGCGGCGCAATGCCGCGCTACGGCGCGCAGTTGCCGATGCCGAGGCAACCAACCATGCGGTCGAGGCGCAATATCGCACGGGCTTCGTCGCGCAAAACAGCGTGATCGATGCGCAGGTTGCGGTGCTTGCCGCGCGTGAGCAACTTGTGGCGAGCGACGCGCAATTGCGGCAGGACAGCGCTGCGCTGTTTAAGGCCCTCGGCGGCGGGTGGGAGCAACCTGCGGCGGGGTGATTGGCAAGCGCGGCGTCACGCGCTTAGTGTAGCCCGCATGATCGATGACTTGAAAACAACCGCTTTGGCGCATCTCGACGCGCTGATCGCCTTCGATACGACCTCGCGCGATTCGAATCTGGCGCTGATCGGCTATGTCGAGCATTTCCTGCGCGGCTATGGCGTGGAGAGTCGGCGCGTTTCGAACGCGGATGGCACCAAGGCGAATTTGTACGCGACGATCGGTGCCCCCGTGCCGGGCGGCGTCGTGCTGTCCGGCCATACCGATGTGGTGCCGGTTGACGGTCAGGCGTGGAGCAGCGACCCATTCGTCCTGACACGGCGCGGAGACCGACTCTTCGGTCGCGGAACGTGCGACATGAAGGGGTTTCTTGCGCTGGCATTGTCGGTCGTGCCGCAGTTCGCGCGTGGTGAAGCGGCGCGGCCGCTGCATCTGGCATTCTCCTATGACGAAGAGGTCGGCTGCCTCGGCGCGCCGTCGATGATCCGCGAACTCGTTTCGGAGCTTCCGGCACCCTGCGCGGTTATCGTTGGCGAACCGACCAACATGGAAGTGGTGAGCGGACACAAGGGTATCTCGACGTGGCGCGTTACGGTCCGGGGGCATGAGGCGCATTCCAGCCTGACGCATCTCGGCGTTTCGGCGAATATGGTTGCGGTTGGTTTGATGGCGCAATTGCGGGGGCTTGCGGATGCACTGGAACAGCATGGCGACCCGGCGTCGCTATACCACCCGCCACACGCCACGCTGACGATCGGGCTGATGCAGGGCGGGACGGCGGTTAACATTCTCGCGCGGGAGTGTACTTTCGTGTTCGACCTACGAACCCCGCCGGGGCAGGACCCGGATGCGATCATGGCGCCTTTTCTGGAGGCGTGCGCGCGGGAGGATCGGGCGTTGCGCGCGCGCTTTGCCGATGCCGGAGTTGCCGTTCTGAGGCGGTCGGCGACTCCCTCCTTTGCGCCCGAGGCCAACGGGGCGGCGGAACTGCTCGCGCGTCGGTTAGCAGGCGATAACGGACCGGCACGAGCGGCACCCTATGCGGCGGAAGCCGGGCAATTTCAGGGGGCGGGCTTTTCGACGGTTATCTGCGGCCCCGGCTCGATCGAGCAAGCGCATCAACCGGACGAATATCTGGAAATCGCGCAATTCGAACGCGGGGCTGCCTTTATGGCGCGATTGTTCGAGGCGATGATGTGAAATAAAACACCGCGGCGTCAAAATAAATTAAATTATGCCAATGGTAAAAAAATGAAAATCAATATAAAAAATTGAAGTCCAAAATTGAGGCGAACAAGCTGCCAAGATCACCGGGCAGCGTAAAACGCATCAATAGAAACATCGACCCGACGCAGAGCGAAGGCATTCCAATGTGGACTGGATTATCCCCGCATCGGGTCGATAAAACAATTTACCAGGGGCGGGTGCCCTCACCGTAAACCGCATCCAGAATGAAATCCAACATCGTCTTTCTCCCTTGCGTACCCAGTCGAGTACGCCTGATTATTAATTGAATCTTAAGGATAAAGCAACCGGGTTTCCGGGCGGTTAGGCGCGCTTCGGCGTACCCTTAACGGTTCGTTTAGTGCTCGGCTTTACCTCGGACACTATGGTGCGTGCTGTGCAACCTCCGAAACCGTTTCGCCGCTCGACCGGCAGGGAAATGCGTGCGTCCGCAATCGAAAGCGGAAATGCGCCGTTCGTACCGTCTGTGGCGCGCCGGGTGGCAAGACGCAGCGCGATCGATACTGCGACCCGTGATGATGGCGGCGTCGCATTGGCCTGGCAATTCCTGTGTCTGGTGGAGATCGCCAATTTTTCCGCGCTGCGTCGCAACCTCGGACGGTCCGGCGCTGCCAGCCTAATTTTCGATCTCGATCGCCGGATCGATTCGATCCTCCCGGATGCCTCGACCGTGATCGTCAGCCGTACAGCGGTCGAGGTGACCTTGGAGCGGGAGAGCTTTGCCGATCTCCAGGTGGCGATTACAGCATTGTTGACCGTAGCCGAAACTCCGTTCGATCTCGACGGTGGGGCGCATGATGTCCTCATCGCGATAGGCGCCGCCGCCGCGCTGCATGGCACCGCCGAGGGCGTCCGGCTGATCGAGGAAGCGGAAGGTGCGCTGGAAGATGCGCGCGGGAGCAACCAGCCGGTGTTGCGCGACCTTTCCGTTTGCACCCCCACGCTCGACCGGCAAACGCTGACGCGCGAGCTGCCGCAGGCCATCGTAAATGGTGAAATGTTCCTGGAATATCAGCCCAAGGTGCATGTTCGCGAACAAAAGATCACCAGCGCCGAAGCGCTGGTGCGGTGGCAACACCCGAAGCGGGGTTTAATTCTACCCGGCGATTTCATCACCGTCGCCGAGCAGGCATTGCAGATTTCGGCGCTGACGTTGTGGACGCTCGACGAGGTGATCAGGGATCAAAAGGCGCTCGCGGCTGACGGGCATGAATTGACGATCTTTATCAACATCTCCGGGCAATTGCTGAGCGACAAGCATTTCGTCGAGGCGGCTTGCGCCAAAATTCACGATTGTGGTGCCAAAATCGGGTTCGAAATTACTGAAACCGCGGTGATCCGCGATCCTGAATGCGCGATCGCCAACCTCCAGATTTTTGCCGACAAGGGCATCGTTATCGCCATCGACGATTACGGCGCGGGGTTATCCTCGCTTGCCTATCTCAAACAGTTGCCCGCGCGGGAATTGAAGATCGACAAAATGTTCGTGCTGCAACTGACCAGCAGCAACCGCGATCCACTGATCGTGCGGTCGACGATCGATCTTGCCCATGCCCTGGATATGGAGGTCACGGCGGAGGGTGTCGAGACGCAAGCGGCAATGGCGCTGCTCTCGGTGATGGGATGCGACATGGTTCAAGGGTATTTGATCAGTCGACCGATTTCGATCGACGCGTTCCGCAGTTTCCTGCATGAATATCGGGATCGTCCGGTCGAGGATACGCGGCAGTCGATGTTCAAACGTCCAGCAACCTTCTGGAAGAGCGCCTGAGCGGGCAAACCCCGCAGGTTAGCCAGGATTTAACCTGTCCTTGGCCACAATGCGCTTGATGAGGCATATGATCTTCCGAGCGTTCTCGACGCTGCTGCTGGCTGTTGCCGGAATGTGCCTGTCTGTACCTTCGGCAAATGCCGAAGGTACAGGGCAAGCGACTGTACAGTATGACGCGCTGATCGCCGAGGCAAAAGCCGCAATGCTCGGTGACCCGGTGAAGGCGATCGATCGCGCGAAGGCAGCCGAAGCCAAAGCGGGCAATTTCCCTGTCGGCAGTTTTCGCACAAATGCGATCGCCACCGCGCAATGGTTGCAGGGCGAAGCGTATTCTCGAATGAACGATGTTGCACTCGCAGAACCATTGATCGACCACGCGATCTCGCTGGTGGAAAAATCTCGACCGTCAACAAAACTTTATGGTGATTTATTGCTGTCACGCGGCGGGCTTCGGCTCGCAAAAGCTGACGTTGCCGGAGCACTCTCTGCATATCAACAAGCTCATGATATTTTTCGTGATGTTGGGGAAACTCGTACACGTGCGATCGCAATTATTAGTATTGGATTTCTATATCAGGAGGCTGGGGACTATCAAAATGCTCTGAAATATTTCAGTCAATCGATTGACATATATAATGGTGATTCACAGTTGCTGTTTTCGATGTATAGCAATCGGGGCATTTGCCTGATGGGGCTCAATCGGATCTCCGAAGCGCAGGAGCAATTTCAAAAAGCCCTAGATATTGCGCGAAAACTGAAAATTCCCGTGCTACAGGCTCGGACGTTGCGAAACATCGCCCGTGCTCAACTCTTAGCGGGGCAACTCTCCGCCGCCGACCACACCATCGAGTTGGGGCTCGCTGTGTCGCGTGGGGACGAAGCAGGCGTTGCGCGCAATCATTTCCTGGTTTTGTCGGCCTGGTCGGCGCGATTGCGTGGCCACTTGCCCGAAGCGGAACGCCTGATTTCGCAAGCCTTCGCCAATGTCGATCCCAATACGTCGACCCTTGATTTGCGGGAGGGGCATCAGACAGCGTATGATATATATAAGGCGGCGGGGCGTCAGGCGCAGGCGCTTGCTCATCTGGAGGCGTTGAAGCAGTTCGACGACAAGACGTCCAAGCTCGCCGCGTCCGCCAATACCGCGCTCGCCGCAGCCCGGTTCGATTTCGCGAACCAGGAGCTGAAAATCGAAAAGCTGAAGCGTGCGCAATTGCAGCGCAATATCGAGGACGCGAAAAATCGCGCGCGGATGCAGCAGACGATCTTTGGCGGTCTGGCGGTGGCGACCGTTATCATCGTGTCGATGCTCGCCTTCGGTTTGATTACGATCCGCCGCAGCCGTAACGAGGTGCGGGCCGCGAACGTTGATCTGGCAAAGACCAACGCGGCGCTGGGCAGGGCGCTTGCCGCCAAAACCGAATTTCTCGCCACGACCAGCCACGAAATCCGTACCCCGCTCAATGGTATACTCGGCATGACGCAGGTGATGCTCGCGGATCGCGGTTTGAGCGAGCCGTTGCGCGACCGGATCGGCGTCGTCCACAGCGCGGGCGTCACGATGCGCGCATTGGTCGATGACATTCTTGACGTCGCCAAGATGGAAACCGGTAACCTCACGATCGAGCATGTGGCTTTTGATTTGAAAGCCATGCTGCGCGACGTTTCGCGGCTGTGGGAGGAACAGGCGCGGGGCAAGGGGCTCGCCTTTGTCCTCGATCTTGAAAATTGTCCGGCGTTCATCGAGGGCGACCCGGCACGGATGCGGCAAATCGCCTTCAATTTACTGTCTAATGCGCTGAAATTTACCGAAAAGGGAACGATTACGGTGCGCGCTGCCTCGGAAGGGGCAACGTTGCGGATCGGCATCAGCGACACCGGCATCGGCATCCCTTCGGACAAGCTCGGAATTATTTTTGAATCGTTTCGTCAGGTCGATGCCGGCACCACCCGCAAATATGGAGGCACGGGACTTGGGTTGGCGATCTGTCAGAATTTGGCGCAGGCTATGGGCGGCGGTGTAACGGTGGCGAGCGCGCCGGGCGAGGGCACGACCTTTACGCTTTCGCTTCCGCTGACGTTGGCGGCGGCTCCCACATCGAACGCTGAAGAGTCGATCCCGCAGGAGGCACTGCTGATCCTGGATCGCAATCCCATCTCGCGCAGCATGTTGCGCGCGGTTCTGGAGAAGCGCGCTGGCGTTGTGCTGTTCGCGGCAAATGCCGACGAAGCCGTCGCGCGGATTGCCGAGGGCGGGGTTGCCAGCGTCCTGATCGATGACGCAACGATCCGGGCGGAGCGCGACGTTGATGCCGCGCTCGCCGCGCTTGGTGCGAGCAGCGCAGTGTCCGCGCTATTGTGGCCAGCACCCGATGCTGCAGATCGCGCGCGCTTTGCCGCTGCGGGGATCGACCGCGTCATCGGCAAGCCGATAGCCGGAGCCGCGTTGGCTGCCGCTGTGCTCGACGGGGTGCCGGCGGACGATTCCGCACCGCTGACGCTTGTCACGCAAGCGGCATAAAGCGATAGAGGTGCAGACCATGTCGCATTTGTTATACCTTGAACCCGCAACGGAGTGCGTCAGGTGAACATTTTGTTCATCGAAGATGACCCGATGAATCGGCGTGTCGTGAAGGACATGCTCGATGTCGCCGGGGCGACGATGACGGGCGCCGAAAGCGGTGAAGCGGGGCTCGCGTTGATCGACTCGCAGGATTTCGAAATCGTTCTACTGGATTTGCGGATGCCGGGGATGGACGGTTTCGAAACGCTTCGCCACATTCGCGCGCGTTGCGATGCAAAGGGGCAACTGCCGGTTATCGTTGTCACGGCGGATACCGCAGTTGACTTGCGCGAGCGTTGCCTGGCGGCAGGGGCCGACGAAGTCCTGTTCAAGCCTGTGGCGATGGATTCGCTGTTCGATGCGATCGGTCGGATGCTGGCCAAAGGAGCAGGCGACGGGATGATCGGCTGAGCCACGGCGCGCTGGCGATGGTGTTTCGGTGGCTGGCTCGGGTGCCTTATTCGGACAGCGACCCGTCACCGCCCTGACGCTCGATTTCCGCAACCAGCGCGGACACGGTCTCGACGACCAGGTCCTTGCCGCTGCGTGCAATGAGGCCGAGCGTCTTCAAGCGCGCAAATTCCCGGGTCACCACCTCGCGTTGAGTGCCGACGAGAACCGCCATGTCGGCGTGAGTCGGTATTGCTGGAATGACGGCGCGATCTTCGATGACTCCGCTCACCCTCGCCATGCGCAATAGCTCCATCTGCAGCCGACATGGCGCGGGCACTGCACCCAACCGAAAGACCTGCGCGCTGAGGCTGCGGACCAATGCCGCCAGATCTTCGAGCAAGGCGCGAGTGAAACCGGGGCAATCGGACAGGAGCATCTTGACCAGCGGTGGCGGCATCCGCCCGATCTCGGACATGGTGATGGCGAAGATATTGGCGGAGCGCGGTGCCCCGTCAATCGCGGCCAATTCCCCGAAATGCGCGCCTGCCTCCAGGCGGCGATAACCGATCTCGCGACCGGCACGGGAGAATTGGTTGGCGAGCAGCGTTCCCGTTGCGATGATGTACACATCCTCGCCGGCTTCCTGTGCCCGCACGACCTGATCGCCGCGTTGATAGATACGCCAGATCGTATGCGATGCCACATGGGCGCGCTCACTGGCGTTCATGTGGCGGAATAACGGACAGCGCTCTACTGCGGCGAGCGCCGAGGGTGAAATTTGCTTTGATCCACCAACGTCTTGCATCAGGCGTTCAATGCCCTAGGCAATGCGACATTGGCCAGCCGGGGGCGAGTAGGTGGCACATTCTGAAGGCTATATAGCATTTATCAGCTACAGTCATAGTGACCAACGATGGGCGAATTGGCTGCACCGCGCGCTCGAAAGCTATCGTCCACCCCGCAAACTGGGCGCGGCCCCTGATAAGCCTCAGCGGTTGCGTCCCATTTTTCGGGATCAGGCGGAGCTGTCGGCGGGGCCCGACCTTGGCGAATCGATTCGGGCCGCGCTCGATC
Organism: Sphingomonas sp.; assembly: GCF_041661885.1. Classification (GTDB taxonomy): domain Bacteria; phylum Pseudomonadota; class Alphaproteobacteria; order Sphingomonadales; family Sphingomonadaceae; genus Sphingomonas. The sequence continues at coordinate 735,513 of NZ_JBAZTL010000001.1, forward strand.
GCTCGCCCTACCTGATTCTGCTGTGTTCGCCGACCGCGCGCGCTTCGGATTGGGTGGCCGCCGAAATCACGTATTTTTTGAAGACGCATTCGGTCGATCGCGTGTTTTGCGTTCTCGTCGGTGAACAGCAAATCGGCCTCCCGTTGCTGGATTGCCTGCCTCAGGACCTGCGGGACGCGCTTCCGGCGGGCAGCGAACCGCTGGCGGTGGATTTGCGACCGGGTGGTGACGGGCGGCGGCTTGCCCGCCTGAAACTTGCCGCAGGGCTGTTGGGGGTCGGCCTGGATGTTTTGGTGCAGCGCGATGCTCGCCGCCGGACGCGCCTGATGGCGGCGGTTACCTTTGCGGCAATGTTGCTTAGTGTCGCGTTTGGGGCGCTTACGCTGGCGGCGATCGACGCACGGCGTCTGGCGCAGCGACAGGCAGCGGAGAGCGAGGATCTTGTGGCGTTCATGCTGGGTGATCTTCGCGGCAAACTTGAGCCGGTCGGGCGACTCGACGTGCTCGATGGTGTCGGACGCAAAGTGCTCGATCATTATGGACGCATGGATCGCGACCGGCTGGATGATGCGGCGCTGGCGCAGCAGGCCAAAGCGCTGACGCTGCTTGGATCGATTCGCGTGAAGCGCGCTGACCTTCCCGGCGCCGGACAGGCTTTCGCAAGCGCAGCCGCCACGTCGGCGCAGCTCGTCGCGCGGGCGCCGCATGACGGCGCGCGTTTGTTCGACCATGCGCAAAATGTGTATTGGCTAGCCTTCGTTCAGTGGAAACTTGAGCATATTGCGGCGGCCGAGCGGGGCTTTGGCGAATATGCCCGGCTTGCCGATATGCTGGTGCAAATCGATCCCAAGCGCGCCGACTGGCGGCTGGAACCCGCTTATGCGCGGAGCAATTTGGGCACGCTGCTGCTGGAGCAGGGGCGCTATGCGGATGCGCTCGCTGCCTTTGAGGTGGCGCGGAACGGGTTCAGGGAGGCCAGTCTGAAGGCGCCGCGCGATAGCGACCGGTTGGCCGATTTGGTCGATGCACAAAATTGGGTGGCCGATGCGCAATTCCTGCTGGGGCATCTGCGCGAGGCCTATACCGAGCGGGCGACGGCATCGCGCATCCTGCACACCCATTTCGCCAGCGATCCGGCGAATCGGCCATTGGAGGAAAAGGTGCTGACCGCCGACCTTGCATTGGCACGGCGTGCGCTCGACCTTGGCAAGTTGGAGGAGAGCAGGGCGATCGTGGCGCGATCGCGCGCTGGCCTCGCCAAATTGGCCGCCTTCGATCCCGATAACGCCGTTTGGCTCGAAAATGCCGCTTATGGGGATCTCGATGCGGTTGATCTGGCGCTTGCCGAGGGGGACCTCGCCGCAGCCCGCGCCGCGCACGATCTGGCGCGGGAACGGATCACGCATTTGCGCAGGATCGGTGGCAGCAACTGGAGTTGGCGGTCACAGATCGAAGGCCGCTGGCAGCGCCAGGCGGTCGCATTGCACCAGCGCGCGGGTGATATTCCCGGTGGACTGGGCGCTGCGTCGGTACTGCTAAAGGATTTGGCGGCGCACCCGCATGACAAGGATCCAGGCCAAGTCGCGTTGTTGATCGGCTTTGCGCATCTTGCGCGCGGTGAGACGGATGCGGCAATTTCGACACTCGCCCCGTTGGAGGCGGTTTTATTGCCGGAAGGGCGCGATACGCTTGCTCGCGCGCTGTTCAGGCGCGGCGATCTCGCGCGGGTGCGGCAAATCGTAAAAAATCTATACGTGTCGGGGTATCGGAAGCCTGAATTCCTTGCATTCTGGAACAAAGTGGGGTTCAATATCGGAGGTTAATAAACGGGGAGATACAAAATGACGCAAGTTTGGCCAGAACTTACTCAGGAAATTGTCCTCGGATTGGATCCATATTTTAATTTTATGAATTATGTTGATCCGCAAAATCCTGTACCGTTACGTCTTTCGGTAGATGAAAAGATTACCATCGTATTTACCCTTAGCGATCAGTTGGTCGCTGCCGGGTGGTCTTTTCAGGATCGTCCTTTCGTTGTTGGCAGCGATTACAGTATCAATTTTTCGAGTTATGAATGGCTGGAAAATACGTTCGAGGGGGCAATTGCTCCACGGACGAAATTTCGGATTGTTTTCGAATGTGCGCGGCTCGGCATATTTGAATATACATTGATGTTTGTCGATCGCCATCAGCAGAAAATTGCGCTGGATCCGAAAATCGAAAATGGCGTGGGTAAATAAAGAGCGCGGCCTTCTTGGCGGATAAGAGCGTAGAGGATGCGAAGCTCGCCGCGCTGATCAGGCGCGGCGAGCATCTTGCTGCCTACGATCTGGCCTATCGGCGCATCGAGCGGGACGGGGTTTCGCCTGCGGTTGCCCATGCAGCGGTCTTGTGCCTGGCGCGATCGGGAGCGACCGATTTCGCGCGGCTGGAATATGCGCGGTGGCGGTTGGGAGATGATCCCCGTGACGCAGAAGCTGCGACGCTGGGCGCGCGGTTGCTGAAGGACGTGGCGTTGGCCTCGACCGGAGCGCGGCGACGCGCGTTCGCGCGCGCATCCGCTGCGCGCTACGCGGCGAGCGACGCGCGGCATGGCGGGCTTTACAGTGCGATCAACGTTGCGACGATGCGGTTGATTGCCGGAGATGCCGATGGCGCGCGTCGCGCCGCGGAAAAGGTGCTGACCCATACCGGCACCGAGGCAGATACAGCGGAACCTTATTATACCCTGGCAAGCCGGGCGGAGGCGCAAGTGCTGCTGGGCGCAGCAGATGCGGCGGCCGAGACATTGGCGAGCGCGATCTCGCGGGCACCGCACGATTATACCGCACACGCATCGACCGTTGGGCAAATCGACATTATTTTGCGGGAGCTGGGGGCGCCGAGTGCGTGGCTCGATCCGTTGCGACCGCCGCGCGTGGCGCATTTTACCGGTCGGATTTTTACCTTTCCGGATTCGACCGATCCGACGACCGACCCGAGCGCGGAGCGTATCGCCGCACTCAGTGCGGAAATGCAGGCCGTGCTGCGCGAGGCTCGGGTCGGTTTTGCTTATGGCGGCCTCGCCGCCGGCGCTGACATTCTGTGGGCCGAGGCGTTGATTGCGTGTGGTGCGGAATTGCATGTCGTGTTGCCAACTGCGGTTGCGTCCTTCGTTGCCACGTCGGTGGCCCCGTTCGGACAGGCGTGGGTGCGTCGGTTCGAGGCGTGTCTTGCCTGCGCACAATCGGTCCGGTTGGCGACGAAAGACCCCTATGTCGGCGACGATCAAGTGTTTACCTATTCGAGCCAGTTCGCGATTGGCTGCGCAATCTTGCGGGCGGAGGCCCTGGCGACCGAGGCGGTGCAGCTTGCAGTTTCCGGCGGGGATGCACGGTCCAGTGTCGCCGCTGATTTGGCATATTGGGCGCGGGCGCCGCGTCGGCAGATCATCCTAAACCTCGAACGAGCCCCGCTCCGTTCGGCGTATATCGAGGATAACCAGCGCCCGCCCACCGTGATGAAGGCAATGCTGTTTGTCGATGTGCGGGGCTTTGGCAGCTTGCGCGACGACCAGATCCCGGCCTTTTTTACCGTGGTCATGGCGGAGATCGCGCAGGCGATTTCGTCGCTTGCCCGGCCCCCCGAACATGTCGAAACCTGGGGCGACGGCGTCTTTCTGGTGTTCGATCAGCCGGTCGATGCGGCGGAAGCCGCGCTGACCATGCTGGCGGCGCATCGGCGATTGAACCTGCGCGCGCGCGGGCTGCCCCGGTGGCTCGCCTTGCGGATCGGTGGGCATTACGGGCCGGTTCACCTGCGCACCAATCCCATCCTGGGAAATTTGGCGGTGGTGGGGGCGCATGTCGTGGTCGCAGCGCGCATCGAACCCAATGTCGCCCCCGGATCGGTATATGTCAGCGAAGCGTTTGCCGGTGCGCTCGCCACCTTTCATGCCGATCGCTTCCGCTGTGGATATGTCGGGCGAACCAAGGCGCGCCGCGATTTCGAACCGCTGTCGATCTTCAATCTCGTTCGCCGAGATGGTCTAAATACCCGGATTTTTGAGAAATAACCCGATGTACTGTGCGATTTTGCACATCATGTCGCCCCAGTAACGGGCAGGGAATTTCGGGCCGGTTGCGCATCCCTTCATTGGTTGATTGGCCGCTCGGCGGAAGGAGATTTCGACATGGACGTCTCTCCCGATGGCGTAGCAGCGGCTCGGCCAGCATCCAACGGGCGGCGCACGGAGCGTGGTGCCTGCGGTCGCGGGGCGGCGTGGATGTGGTTTGGGGAAATACGGTGGCGATAACGCTGAATTTCGTCAATAATTCCAATGATGTGAACAACTCCCACATCATCGTTTTCCAAAAAAATCTCGCCGGGGCGTCCGACGATGGGCCGATTGCGTGGAAGGTGATTGGGGGTTCTCGTCCGGGGGAAACGTACCCTTTCGCCTTCCCCGTCGCGATGGAGGTCGCTGTCGCCGACGATGCGGGCAAAACGGCGGGCCCGATGGCTGCGGCGAACGGTCAGCACTTTGTGGTGGGGCATGACCATCCCCATTACACACTGACCATCGGCCCGACCGAAGCGAACGCCGCCGAAGTTCAAGTGCGCAACGCGCTGCCCGACACTTCGATTACCGCGAGCATCTACCGGGATGGCAGGCTGCTTGCCATCAGGGCGGGGGTGTTGCCGCAGCAGATGGCGGTTTTTTCGATCAAGCCATCGGTGTGGATTGGCGTCGCGCCGGATGTTGCCGAAGGTCAGGTGATCGACGGGGAAACCCTCGCGAACGTGAACACCGAATTGTCGCTACTTGGCCTGGCCAGCGCCGATATTATCATGAGCGGCGGTTGGCCCGGAGTGTCTTCCACCCCGTTCCGGTTTTCCTTGCAAAACGTTGTCATGGCTTGAGCGGACGATGCACACCATCGGCTACGCCATCGGGGAGGAAAGGGATTGCCGTTGCTTCGCAACATAACCCGCTTCTGGACCGCGAATGACGGTCATCTCGTGTTTGAGATCGTGTTCGATCGCGCATGGCGCACGGGCGATCTTGATCCGCCCGCCGTGGCCATCGTGCGGTGCGCGTGTTCGCTCGACGAACGGCACGAAGTCGCGATCTATGAAGATCGTCCAAGCTGGTTTGCGATCGACTTTTCATCGGGATATCACGTCCACGGCACCTTGCGGCAACAGGGTGATGTTCAGATTGGCGGTACGGCGTGCCTGACCATTTTCGCTGACATCTATTATCGGCAATTCGGGCGTGAACAGTTGTTCCATTTCGACGGTGGAATGGTGGCCTGCCCAAGTGTGTCGCATGTCGGCGGGCATCCGGGCCGTGGCCGTCATGGCGGGGGGAAAACGCCAGCGCTTGCCGACGCGCGTTATGCGACACGCCGGAATGCCGCCGTCGGCAAAGCGGTTCCATCGCAGTCGGTATGAAATTATCGCGATCGATATTGTAATGAAACTGTAATTTATCTTAATTCATTATAGATATATCGGTTTTTCCAAAAAATCTCACCGTATTTTGGATATTGTTGATGCAGTATAGTGGCGTTCAATTCATATCGTATGAGACAAATACTGTTGCACTTGTAGAGCCGGTCGAAGCATCGGAGATTTCAAAATCTGAAGATGTCTCCCTTGATATCGAGGGGCGGTGCGCGCTGATGCACCGCGCGATGAAAACCGCGCGCGACGCGCTGGCGGCGGCGCCAGCGGCACCAGGTTCAGAGCGGGTGCTGAAAGTTTTCATGGCGCCAGAGTATTTCTTCTGCGGGGCCGACCGTCCGTATCGGACCGACGATGTACAACGCGCAATCGCGATGCTGCAGGCGCTGGCTGCCGGGGGCGAATGGGGGGATTGGGTCTTCAGCTTTGGTACGATTGTCGGAACATCGACCCCGACGCTCAACGGGGCGCCCGGCGAATTGTACAATTTCGCGCTGATCCAGGAAGGCGGCGCGGCTGGGGCGGGGCCAGCCGGCGCGCGCGTGGTCGCAAGGCCGATCAACCGTAAGGATTTTGCGGCGTGTGGGGCAACGTTCGACGGGACTGGTATTTTTTCCATGCGCGGGCTGATCTGGGCGGCGGACATCTGCCAGGATGCAGCATCGTCACTACCGGTGCGCGCACGGCAGATGCCCGGGGAACCCCAAATCCAGATCCAGTTATTTCCCTCGGCGGGGGCAAGCATCCCTCCCGATGGTATCTTTGCGGCACCGGACGGATTTGTTTTCCATGTCGATGGTGCCGGGCGCGGCACGGCGTTGCGCCAGGTTGGCGCGCCCGAGCCGATTGCGCCGCGTGCGCGCGTCACGATTGCCCGCGAGAACCTGTCGCTGTCTCCCGCATCTGCTGTCGGGATAGAGCCCCTGGATCGGCTCAGTCCGGCAGGGGCTGGTGAGATCGTCATTTTCGATCCTCACCCGCTTCCCCCGGTTACAAGGGTGCTCGGTTCGCGACGGACGCTGTCCTGGCAAGTGTGCGAGGCGTACCGTTTCGCATTCGACCTGATTTACGATGAGGAAGGCCGCTTTTCGACCATTCTGGTCGCGCCCTGCCGCTCCCCGACCGATATGTTCCACGGCAATCATTATTTCCTGCCGCTGGAGTTTGCCGCGCATGACCCGCACGATCAGCGAGTCGAGATCGCGATGTCGGTCATCAGTGGCACTGCGGACCATGAATTCGCCGTGTGGTGCAAGATCACGCTGCCCGGCTTTCAGTTCGATGGGCCAGCGATTCGCTTCGCGCTGGATCTGGATGGCCCGCGCCCCTGGACGGTCTGGTAGGGGCCGGTCGGGGCGCAGTGTTACCGCGCGGCGCGGATAGCACGGTTTTGTGGAAATTCAGGTTTTACGTCGGATTCGGTGTTTCCCGCGCTTGCTGGCGGGGGGGATTGAAGCGGCATCTGCAGCACTTGCCAGCGCTCGGGCAGATAATCGACCGACATGTAAAAATAGAAGACGCAGGAGCCGTCACCGCGATAGCTGGCACCCTTCAGCACGCCCAGCGCGGTGGTGCCGCTGAACACCGGCGACCCGCTGTCGCCCCCTTTGCACGTCGGGCCGGAGACGGTCACCCAGGTGGGCAGGCAGGGCCCGCCACACAGATCCCCCGCAGGCGCAAAATCGGTGAGTTGCACCAGCGCGCAGCTATAGCCTGTGCGTTCCCCGCGATGGCAGACGAAATCGCCCGCACGCGTGCTGGCGCGGCTGCGCAGGCCGGTCACGGGGCGCAAGCGCGTGCGGGCGGTGTCGGCGTAGAAGCTTGGCGGCAGCGGCGTGTCGGCGGCGTTGATCTGCACGTCGCGATAGCCCCAGCCCCATTGGCCGACAAAGGGCAGCGGTGTCGAACCGGCCTGCGGATCGCGGTATACCAGATCATCGACACAGTGTGCCGCTGTCGTGACGCCATAGCGCTGGCCGTCGGTAACGGTGAAGCCGGTCGTGCAGAGGTAACGCCGACCATCGGCGGGGCTGACACCTTCGACCCGCGATCCGCCTTCGGGTGCCAGATTGACATCAACATGGTTGAGCACGCGGACCTGCACCGGAACCCCGGCAATGGCTTCCAATCGCGCCGTGAGCGCGGCGGTCCCGCCAGGCGCATCGGCACTCCCGATCAGGATCGTGAGCTCACCCGTGCGTGGGTCCAGCCCCATGCCCGGTGGCGTATGGAGCGCCGCACGCAAGGCTGCTTGATGGTTGGTCATCGCCCAGATCACCTGGTCGCGCGTGACGCGTGCGCCAGTGCGAAAGAGGATCGGAACGGTGATGCCGCCCGTAACCACGCTTTGCGGCGCGACCGGGGTGGTGCCGGTAAGCGAGACGATGATGCGATAGGACGGGCGATGTTCGATCGCGATGCCGGCCAGGCGATCGCGATAATGTTCGCCAATCGCATCGGTTATGAGGGTGCTGATATCCTGCGCGGTAAGCCGGGCGATGGCTTCGGGCAGCGAAACACCGAATTGCCGCGCATATTCGGCGGCATCTTCGGCCAATGCTTCCGCCGGGGATTCCAAAATGGGCGCGGCGACCAATGGTGCGGGGGCGGGCGGGAGCGTCGGCACCGCGACCGGAGGCGCGGCATGGTCGGCAGCACCGAGGGCAGGGGGAGCGGTCTGTGCAAACGCGCCGACCGGGGAAAGGAACAGCGCGGCGGCGAGGAAAAGGATACGCACCGAAGCGCGATACCAGCTTTGCCCCGCCGCCGCGAGTGGGGTCAGCGCGCCCACGCCTCGAACGGCAGGGCGAGCGCTTCGGCGACCGCCTGATGGCGGATCTTGCCGCCGGACACATTCAGACCGTTGGCGAGGTGCGGGTCGGCGGCCATCGCCGCTTCCGCTCCGTGCGCGGCGAGCTTCAGCACGAACGGCAGCGTCGCATTGTTGAGCGCAAAGGCCGAAGTGCGCGCGACCGCGCCCGGCATGTTGGCGACGCAGTAATGGATGACGCCGTCAACGTCGAACACCGGGTTTTCATGCGTCGTCGCGTGGCTGGTTTCGAAACAGCCGCCCTGGTCGATCGCGATATCGACCAGCACCGCGCCGCGCTTCATCGTCTTGACCATCTCGCGCGTGACCAATTTTGGTGCGGCGGCACCGGGCACCAGCACTGCACCAATTACCAGATGCGCGTTCTTCACGGCTGCCGCAATCGCGGCCTTGCTGGCATAAGCGGTCTTGATCTGGCTACCGAAGAACATGTCGAGCTCGGCCAGCCGCGCGTTCGAGATGTCGTAAATGGTGACGTCGGCGCGCATTCCGACCGCCATTTGCGCGGCGTTGACGCCCGACACGCCGCCGCCGAGAATCGCGACCTTGGCCGGGGCCACACCCGGCACGCCGCCGAGCAGGATGCCGCGACCGCCTTGTTCCTTCTCCAGATAATGCGCGCCGACTTGCACCGCCATGCGCCCGGCCACTTCGGACATGGGCTTGAGCAAGGGAAGCGAGCGGTCGGCTGCCGTGACGGTTTCATAGGCGATGCAGGTTGCGCCCGAGCGCATCAGCCCTTCGGCCTGCGGCTTGTCGGCGGCGAGATGGAGGTAGGTAAACAGCAAGTGGCGCGGCTCCAGCAGCGCGATTTCGCTCGGTTGCGGTTCCTTGACCTTCACGATCATGTCTGACTGCGCGAAAACGCTGGCGGCGTCGGGCAGGATCGTCGCCCCGGCCGCGACATAATCGGCGTCGCTGAAATCGATGCCGAGCCCGGCACCGGTCTGCACCGCGACATTGTGGCCCGCCGCCACCAACTCGGCCACCGATGGCGGAGTCAGCCCGACGCGATACTCATGATTCTTGATTTCCTTGGGAACACCGATCCGCATGTCTCTTCTCCTTGATGCGAGGAGTGTACAGAAAAGGCGCTATAATGTGCTTGCAAAGATCGCGCACGCGCCGCTGAAAACGCAATTCTGTTGCGATATAGGGGGCATTACCGCAATGGACTCCCGTATGGACAGCATAGACCACAACATCCTCGCGCAGCTTGGCGCGGAATCGGGCCTGACGAGTGAGGAGTTGGGGGCGAAGGTCGGCCTGTCGCCCTCGGCGGCGCATCGCCGGGTGAAGGCACTGGAACAGCAGGGCATGATTCTCGGCTATCGCGCGCGGTTGTCGCGGGCTGCGCGCGGCAATCCATCGACCGTGTTCGTCTCGGTCACGCTCACCGATCAGCGTCAGGCGACGATGCTGCAGTTCGAGCAAGCGCTCGCCAAGACCGCCCAGGTCCGCGAGGCGCATCTGATGAGCGGCGAATCGGATTATCTCCTCAAGGTACTGGTGCGTGAGGATGACAGCTATGAGCGAATCCACCGCGAGGTGCTCTCCACCCTGCCCGGCGTGCATCGGCTGGTAACGCAGTTCACCATCCGTACATTGGCGAGCGAGGAATGATCCATATTTGGCCACCGCACCCGCCGTTGCGGGGGGCGAGGACGCGTGCTATTGCGCCGCACCATCGGGGCGTTTCAGCAAGTGCCGTCATCCATGATTTTTCGACGTGACATCCGGGCAAGAACAGCCTTCGCGTGAGCAGTGATCAGGCCAGCGCGGGCATTCAGCCTGCTGCACCCGACTCGGTTGGCGTCGGGCATCATCCGCAGAGAAAAGATGGCGTTGCCAAGCTCGCGCTCGGTGCGATCGGCATCGTGTTCGGCGATATCGGCACCAGCCCGATCTATGCCTTTCGCGAAACCTTTGCCGGGCATCACAAGCTCGCGCTCGATCCGGTCCATATCATGGGCGTCGTCAGCCTGATCTTTTGGTCGATGATGATCGTGGTGACCTTCAAATATGTCACCGTCATCATGCGTGCCGACAATAAGGGCGAGGGCGGCAGCCTGGCGCTGCTGGCACTGGTCAACGGTCGCACCAAGAACAAGCGCTGGTCGCGCGGAATCATCCTGTTGGGCGTATTCGCGACGGCGCTCTTTTACGGCGATTCGATGATTACGCCCGCCGTGTCGGTGCTGTCGGCGATCGAGGGCGTGGCGATCGCCTCGCCGAGCCTTGGCAAGCTGGTGCTGCCACTCGCAATGGCGATCATCATCGGCCTGTTTTCGATCCAGCGTAGCGGAACCGCGCGCGTCGGGCTGTTCTTCGGCCCGATCATGTTGCTGTATTTCGCGGTGATTGCGACGCTCGGGCTCATCAGCATCGCCCATACCCCGCAAATCCTGTGGGCCTTCTCGCCGCATTATGCGCTGGAGTTCTTTGCGCTCGATCCGGCGCGGGCATTTCTGGCGTTGGGCTCGGTGGTGCTGGCGGTGACGGGGGCGGAAGCGCTCTACGCCGATATGGGGCATTTCGGTCGCAACCCGATCCGCGTGTCGTGGCTGTTCATCGTGCTGCCGGCCCTGATGCTCAACTATATGGGGCAGGGTGCGTTGCTGTCGCGACTCGGCGAGCCCGCGCTCGAAAGTCCGTTCTATCTGCTGGCGTCGGAGCATTTTCGGCTGCCCCTGGTGGCGCTGGCGACGGCGGCAGCGGTGATCGCGTCGCAGGCGGTGATTTCAGGTGCTTTCTCGGTCACGCAGCAGGCGATCCAGCTCGGTTTCGTGCCGCGCTTGCGGATCGAACATACCAGCGCCGCGACCGCGGGGCAGATCTACATTCCGCTGGTCAACTGGCTGCTGGGCGTGATGGTCCTGCTGCTCGTCATTTTCTTCCGCACCTCGTCCAACCTCACCTCGGCATATGGCATCGCGGTTACGGGCGCGATGTTGATCGACACCTGCCTGCTGACGGTGGTACTGTTCCGCCTGTGGAACTGGCGCGTCTATTATTCGGTGCCGTTGCTGGCGCTGTTTTTCATCGTCGATGGGGCCTATTTCACCGCCAACTTGACCAAGGTGCCCTCGGGCGGCTGGTTCCCGCTGCTGGTCGGTTTCATCGTCTTCACCATCCTGACGACTTGGTCGAAGGGGCGGCAATTGATGATCGACCGGATGCGCGAATCGGCGATGCCGATCAAAATCTTCATCCAGTCTGCCGCCACTTCGGCCACGCGCGTGCCGGGGACGGCGGTGTTCATGACCGCCTCGCCCGAGGGCGTACCGCACGCGTTGCTGCACAACCTCAAACACAACAAGGTGCTGCACGAGCGCATCATCCTGTTGACCGTCAAGATCGCCGATGTGCCCTATATCGTCGAGGGGGAGCGCTGCTCGCTCGAGGACCTTGGGGCGGGCTTTCACCGCATGATTCTGCGCTATGGCTTTATCGATGAGCCCGACGTGCCGCTGGCGCTTGCCAATGTGCATCGTTGCGGCGCTGATTTCCGGATGATCGACACCAGCTTCTTCCTGGCGCGGCAGACGCTGTTGCCCTCGTCGCACCCCGGCATGATGATCTGGCGTGAAAAGCTGTTCGCCTGGATGCTGCGCAATGCCGAGAGCGCAATGGAGTTCTTCCGCTTACCGACCAACCGCGTGGTCGAACTGGGCAGCCAGCTCGAAATTTGAGCGGGGCCGCGCCCATCATCGTCACCGCGCTGTTCGGGCGCAGTGACGCGACGTGGTTCGACGATTTGCGGGCGCGGCATTTTCCGCCAGAACGCAACCAGTTATCGGCGCATTTGACGATGTTCCATCATCTCGCGCCGAGTCTCGAACGCGAACTGAAGCAGCGGCTGGCTGGAGAAACGCGACAGGTGGCGGCACCCGACGCGCGAATCGCCGGGTTGATGTCGTTGGGCGGGGGCGTGGCCTTCCGCATCGATTGTCCGGCACTGGAAGATATCCGCGATCGCCTGGTCGATGCTTTCGCGTCGGTACTGACACCGCAAGATCGTGCGCCTTGGCGACCGCATGTCACCGTGCAGAACAAGGTCGAGCCGTCGGTTGCCAAGGGGTTACAGGGCGAATTGTCGCGAGATTTCCGTCCGCGTCCGGTTCGAATCGCCGGGTTGGCGACATGGTGGTATCGTGGCGGACCGTGGGAAGCACTTTCCCGCCATATGTTCGCTTGACCGCTTCGCCGCGCATTCCTATAGCCCGCGCCTCGCGAGTGATTAGCGCCTGCGCATGGCGAAGTAGCTCAGTTGGTTAGAGCACGGGAATCATAATCCTGGGGTCGGGGGTTCAAGTCCCTCCTTCGCTACCATCGCTGTCACTCGCGACCTCCCCCTCGTTGGGCCATCAGTGCCGGTCGCCAAGGCGACGACGGACTGAAGGCGGCTGACAACCTCGATTTGCCACTCGCCCGATTCGAGCGGCGTGGCGTAGATCACGTCGATCAGATCGCGGATCTGCGCGGTGACTTCTTCGCTATTCGCATCCCCGGCGCCGAGGCTGGCCGCCAGGCCCTGGATGCGGGCCCGATACGCTTCGGCGATTTGCGGGTGCAGCGTCACCACGTTGACCGCCGCAGCTTCGTCCAGCGCTTCGCGCGCCGCGTCGCGTTCGGCGGTCTTGGCCGCCAGGGCCTCGCGAATGTCTGCGAAGTCGGCTGCTCCGGCCGAGATCGCGGCGACGAGATTTGCGATCGCGCGCTCGGCCGCCTGCAGGCGGCGCGCCAGCGTGGCGCGTTCACGTGCCGACGTCGCGGCGCCCTGGCTGCGCTTGGCGTGATACTCGCTCACCACCAGGCGCATCGCCTCTTCCGACAGCAGTTCCTCTTTCAGCCCCTCGACGACGCGGTGCTGCAGCTCGCTCGCGGCGATTCGCCGCGTGTTGGTGCAGGTGCCGACCTCGCGGTACCGCGAGCATCCTAGCCTCCCGCTAACGACCATGATCATGGTCGCGTCGCACAGGCCGCAGCGCACCAAGCCAGACACCAAATGGCGCGGCCGTCGGCGCAGCGGCAGCGGTTGCGTCGCGCGGACATGCCGCGCGTCCTGGATCGCGTGCCACTCCGCATCGCTGACGATGCGCAGATCGGGCATGCGGTTTTCCAGGTAGCAGTTTACCGTCCCCGCCAGCAGATGACGGCGAGGGGTGGGCGGTTCGGCGATGTGGGTTTGGTCAAGCCCGGGGGCGGGCCGTGTCGATCATGGCGGTTGTTGTTCGTGTGCGATCAGCGACTGGATCAAGAGCCCGCCCTCGATGCCGAGACGCGCGAGATCCTTGACGATGTGGCGGATATGGATCCGGCTGACAGGCGCGCGATCGCGCAACTCGCGCGCAGTCTCGCGCGGCGTGCGCCCGGCCGAGGGGAAAGCCCCGCAACTTTGCACGCACCCGTCACCTTCGCCGCGATCGGCCCATCGATCGTCTTGGCCGCATGCACTGACCCGGTGGCCGATGCACAAGAGCGCTTGCGTATCATTTCCAGCACTCAGGCAAGCAAGGCCGACATCTGCGATGCCCATCGGCGGATTGTCGAAGCGTATCTGACTGCAAAGCGCAGCGACGGTTATGAGGAAGCGAAGGTCACAGCCGATATATATTGCCAGAGTGCGGAGCTCGACCCCGGCGGACAGGTCGACGCCAACGGACACGATATCATTATCGTTGCCGACTCCATCGACAATAGTGCCTCGATGCTCGACCAGATCGACACGACGCCCAAGACGACTGCAACCGAAGCGGCCAAAGGCAGCGACGACAATGCCGAAATCGGTCGTGACAATTGGGCGGGGGAGTGACGAGCCGCTAGGCAACTCCCAGATGTCCTCGGCCTTTCGCCCGTCTCAGCTCAGCGCCGATGTTCGATCTCATTGCGCGCGGCCTGGGCCAGGAAGGCGCTCCGGGTCAGGCTGCGCGAGGTCGCAGCCTTGTCGATCGCGTCGAGCATGCCGCGATCGAGCGACAGGTTCACGCGCGCGAACGTGCCGCTGTTGCGGATCCACGGCACCGCAACGATGAACGCGCCATCGCGCAAATCGTCGGCGGCAAGCGCCCGGACCTGATCGAGCCGCAGTGGCGCGACCTCGGGCGCATCCTCGAACCACAAGGCGAGCGCATCGCAGGCGTTGGGCAAAACCTCACCGATCTCATCCGCTGCCGAGAAACAGCACGGAAGATCGGGGAAGGTGACGCCGAAGGCGCTGCCTTCATCCTTGTGCACGATGGCGTAGAAATACTTCATGGTCTTGTTCCTTATCCGGGGCAGGGGGAGGCTCATGCCCACCCCGCCATTTTCGCGATGCTGCGGGCGGTGCCCAGCGGCAGGTCTTTCTTCGGGTGCGGGACGATCACCGTGATTTCATCCTTGCGGAATTTGTGGTGCGAGCCCTTGACCGACACGAGGTCGAACCCCTCCGCCACCAGCCGCTTCACGATTTTCTTGCTGTCCCGTTCCATGCGCAAATATATACACATCATGCGGAAGGTGGTCAATCGGTTTTGCGCATATAAATGCGCAACATGACATAGTTTTTCGGGCTATGGCTGGTTGCATCGATTCCCGTTATGTTCCGTGACGGGAGCGCGGGCTTAAACTTTGATGGTTGCGCAATATCGCCGTTCGCCGGGCATGGTGAGCACGAAGCTGCAGGTACTGGATTTCGCCAAGGCGTATTTTTTGCGCTGGGGTCGATCGCCCAGCTATGGGGAGATCGGCAATGCGCTGGGAATCAACCGCTATCGCGCGCGCGATGTGGTGCGCGCGCTGACCGTCGAGGGCGAAATCCTGCGCGAGCCCGGCGACCGGCGGCGAATGTCGTTTCCGGGGCTTGAGCGGCAGGTGAGCGAAAGCGACGCCATACTGGCGCTGCGGGCGACCGGGTGGACGGTGAACCCGGATGGCCAAGTGTTCGAGCGGGCCGACCCCGCGACATTTCCCCCACTGCCGCGCGTGCCCGAACTTGAGCAGATCCCCCTGATAGACGTCGGGGGTCAGCAAAATGTCGGAAAGCAATCCAGCCGAGGCGAAGGTGATGCGCGCGATCATCGCGCGGCACCGCAAACAGGCGATCGCTGAACGCGCTGCCGCAGCGCAAGCATCTGCGCCGCAATCTCTGCCTGTATGACGACCTCTACCATACTGACCCAGCCTGCCAGCCCGTGCATGAAGATCCTGCTGGCGTCGGGACTGCTGGATCCGACACCGGGGGCGCAACTGGCGCTGATCGACGGTAGTGCAGGCGGCGACGGTGCCTTCGGCCGCGACACGCGCTTGCGCGATTCGGAATCGCGCACCAGCCGCACGCGATTGCAGCGGCCCCCGCCCAGTTCGAACGAACCCCGTTTCGCAGAGCAAATGCCTCTCCACTTAAGCGCGGCAAGTCCAGGGAGTGGTCCGCGCGCGGGGACTACGGGTTCCAGTCCGCCTGGTGGCCCGTGAAATAGAAGAGTTTTCGAGCGAATAGGCGGGGCATAGTTCCCGGGGTTCGGCGCGGCTAACCGCCCGGTCCGGGTCGGTTGCCCGCGTAGCGATCCTCCGGCAGTAAGCGTCAGGTGGCACGTCTCCGATACCAGCCTGGGTGGGAGGCGGAGCGGCCAGGCGGGTACGTTGCTTGTTTCACTGGGGTCGATGAACGATGATCCATGTTGCCCTCGGCAGCCTCATGATCCGCAGGGGCATCCATCCCTGACTATTTCTCACACGGACTTTAAGCGGCTGGCGTCTGCTACGGGTCTCCAGCCCCGATATGGCACCTGGTCCTCTTCAGAATTTGACCGGCTTTCCAATGCAGACGTCGCTCGCGGGTTTATTGCCCTTCGCCTCCGGTACATGCGTCCGGCGTGTTCTGACGCACGAGCACCATCGTCTGATTGAGCAATTGGTAGGCGATTTCACCGAAGGTGACGGGTCCGGCGATGCCTCCGATTGCCTTGCCCTCAAGCGCCCCGTAAAGGAAATTCAGGATGCAGTTGCAAGACCACATCGCCCCTTCGAACGAATGGTCGGCGAGTTTTTCGCGGAAGGTCGCGGCGTAGTCGGCGAGCGGAGCGGCGAAGCGATAGTCCACGCCGGGAAACACCGGGGCGTAGAGCGTTACCGCTTGCGTTTGGCGATCGACCGATTTGATCGAGACGTTGATGGGCGCGCCCGCGAAATCACCGATCAATGGCAGCGTGCCATCGTCCATGCCGTGCTCGACAAGGTAGGCGGCGAAGTTGGTCGGCTGACCGCCGACGATACAATGGGTCGGGGCGAAATCGGTCTCCTCGAACCGTAGGACATCACCATCGCCGGGGGTGAACGGATTGACGATTTCGATCGATAGAAGCGCATCCTCTGGTTGCGATATATGGGCAACCACTGCCTGATCGGTGTGCTTGGTTGGTCCGGTTCCGTCATATACCTTGGCGGAGGCTGCTGCGTCAGCCAGGTCAACGCCAGCGATCCAGCCGACGGTGGGGCGCAGAAACGCTTGGGGATAGTCAGCCGCATCATGGGCGAACTGCTCGTGGCAAGCCGATCCCGCCGGAATGATTGCAAGAGAGAAGCCGTGTTCGGGGCCGTTGCCCGAGATATCGGCTAAGCGATTGGCATCATAGGTTGCGACGCGTACGCTTCCGATCCGTGACAGGTCGGTCACGAAGACTTGGCCTTCGGTGATCACGCGACCGCCGTCGACCGTCATGAAATAGGGGGTGGTCCCACCGATCCAGTTGCCGGAAGGGAGCATGTCCATCGCCGATTCCGGGCCGGCGATCGACAGTGGGAGGCCCGCCTCGATCAACGTTATGGCATCCGCGACTTCGAGTAGACCATTGGTCTGCTGAGACTTAAGCTCAGCTAAACTGAACGATTTCATCAGCAAGGCTCCGCTCCCATTTTGCATAATATTCATGAATTTCGGCTGCCTTTTGGGTTACCGGTGCGTTGCTGCGCTCCATCCGCTTCGCCAGCATCTGGGTCGCGACATTGTCGGTCCGAAGTGCCGCCAGTCCTCCGTTCGCGAGCCTTTGCCAGCACGGGGATGTAGGTAACGGTATGGGCATCTATTCCTCCAGCCTGTTGCTGGTATCATAGTTGGCTTGCAGCGGTTGGTCGGAGCATTGCCGATTTAAATTTGGATTTTCTGGAGCACGCGGTCGTTCCATGCACGACGCACCGCTCATCCGCCAAGCCTTCGCCAGCTTGGCGATTGCCCAGGTGGAGATGGCATGGCCGTTGTCGTCAGCGGCGGCTGGCCGTAGCAAAAAGGTGACGGAACTGATCATCCGTAATTGATCGTGCGGGTATCGAGCTTTCGAGAGTGGGTATCAAACCCATTTTCAACCCCGAAACCCGCAGTTTTCTGTCAGTTTAGTGACCGGGGCGTAGGGTGTCGCCAGAAGCGCACTCACTTTGACGCCAGATGTGCCGATGATGTAGCTGGACGGTTGTCCGGCTACGGGGGCCTCAGGTTATGATGGAGCGCGCCGGGTGATTACGTTGGGAGCGGTCCTTCGCTACCACTCGCGACCAAATCCGCACCGATGGGTGGTTTTCCAACCACCATGAATAGGCTAGCGCCTGGATCGATGCCGCCAATCAAGTGCGACGCAGCCTGAAAGAGGGAGCAGCTATGTTCAGCCATGTCATGATCGGATCGAACGATCTCGAAGCATCGCGTAAATTCTATGACGCCACGTTGGGTGCGCTGGGCGCGCGGGCGGGCTCCGACAATCACGGCCGGATTTTCTACATGCACAATGGCGGCATCCTGCTGGTGACCAAGCCGATCGATGGCGAGCCTGCCTGCCATGCGAATGGCGGTACGATTGGTTTCGCAGCGTCGTCGCCCGAGGAAGCCGATGCGTGGCACGCGGCGGGGGTCGCCGCCGGTGGCACGCCAATCGAGGATGCTCCCGGTATTCGCGACAACGGCACGACGAAGCTCTATCTCGCATATCTGCGCGATCCGGCAGGCAACAAGCTCTGCGCGTTGTACCGCTACCCGGCTTGAGGCTTCTGGCGGCGGGCCTCTTGCACACCGCCACCCACCCACCATGTTGCCAGTCGGCCCGCCGCTGCCCTAGAGGCGGCGGGCCGACAGGACGAAAGCTGCCATGACCACCCACAAGACGCGCATGTTGATTCTGGGCTCCGGCCCCGCCGGCCTTTCCGCTGCCATTTATGGCGCGCGGGCTGGCATGAAGCCGATCCTCGTTCAGGGCATCCAGCCAGGCGGCCAGTTGATGACCACCACCGATGTGGAAAATTATCCGGGCTTCGCCGACGTCATCCAGGGCCCGTGGCTGATGGAGCAGATGCAGAAGCAGGCCGAGCATGTCGGCACGACGCTGATGTACGACACGATCGTGGAGGTCGATTTCAGCCAGCGCCCGTTCCGCCTGGTCGGCGATAGCGGTGATATTTACGAGGGCGACGTGCTCATTATCGCAACGGGCGCACAGGCCAAGTGGCTTGGGCTCGACAGCGAAGAAGCGTTGAAGGGCAAGGGCGTCAGCGCGTGCGCGACTTGCGACGGTTTTTTCTATCGCGGCAAGAAGGTCGCGGTGATCGGTGGTGGAAACACCGCGGTCGAGGAAGCGCTGTACCTCACCAACCATTCGCCCGACGTGACCTTGATCCACCGTCGCGACTCGTTTCGCGCGGAGAAGATCCTCCAGGAGCGGTTGTTCGCGCACAAGGGCATCACGGTCTTGTGGAACAAGGAAGTCGTCGAATTCGTCGACGGCGGCGGCACGACCGGGCTGGTCGCGCTGGAACTGGTTGACACGGTGACCGGTGAGCGGTCGCGTCTCGATACCGAGGGTGGCTTTGTTGCGATCGGCCATCATCCGGCGACCGAATTGTTCCGCGGGCATTTGAAGCTCGATGCCGATCATTACATCTGGGTCGAGACCGGCTCGACCCGCACCAGCGTGCCCGGTGTATTCGCGTGCGGCGATGTGATGGACAAGGTCTATCGTCAGGCCGTTACGGCGGCGGGTACGGGCTGTATGGCGGCGCTCGATGCCGAGCGTTTCTTGGCGGAGGCCGAGTTCGAAATGGCCGAGGCAGCGGCGTAGGGCTTGCCGCTCAGCCCGTTACGGGCGAGCCAGCCAGTGCCGCGACGATCTGGTGTTCCAGCCACGCCGCATCCTGCGGATGCGCGAAGCTGTGGCTGGCGGTTTCACAGATGTGGACTGGAAGTGCCAATTGGCCGGTGCGCGCGGCTTCAGCAAAGGCGAGCGCGGTATTGTCATGTCGCGCGAGCAGGATCGTGGCGCGACCGTGCCATGTCGCCAGCGCGGCGAACAGCTCGGTTGCGAGCGGCGCGGCAACCTTCAATCGGGCGCGAACAATTTTGCTCAAGCCATTGAGTAAATATATAAAATTTACACCGCCGCGCGCCAGCCGTAACCATTCGCGCGGGTTTCTCAGCTTGGCGGCATAGCGCGCGCGGATCGCTGCAGCGGGGGGAAGGGCGTCATCCTGTTCGACCAGCCACGGATTGGCGAGGATCAGCGCGTCGACCCCGGCCTCCGCCCCGAACAGCGCCAGCGCGGTCGCGGCATCACAATTGCCGAAGGCCACCAGCCGTTCAATCCCGGTCGCTGCGCGGAAGGCGGTGGCGGCGCAGGCGATGTCGCGGGCCGACGCACGGAACCCATCATTGTTGCCGGTCGAATCGCCGATGCCGCGCCGGTCGAAACGGAACACCGGCACCCCGCGCGCCGCGAGTCGTTGCGCGAGCAACGCCATGCCGCGATGCGCGCCGATGCGAATTTCATTGCCTCCGGAAACGATCAGCAAGCCGGTCTTGCCGGGGGCCGCATCCAGCGTGGCGAACAGCGTCTCGCCCGCGCAATCGAAGGTCGTCACCGTTCGCATGAGGCGACCCAGTCGGCGATGTCGTCGGCGAGCAACCGGGCCAATGTCAGGTCATTGCCGGGCTCGGCGCGGCGCCACAGCGGCGAGCCGGAGACATGGCGGTCGGCCGGCGCAGGATCGGTGTCGAGTCGCACGGTGCGCACGGTGCCGCCATCCTCGCGGGTCCACGGCGCATAAACCGACAGGTCGGTGAGCAATGCGGTGGAGATCAGGTTTCCGGCGATTTCGACCGGAGGGTCGAGTTGGTCGTCGGGTGCGTCCGGGTCGAAATACCAATCCGTGTCCACGAGCCTGCTATGCGGCTGCGACGCCTGCTTGATCCGCTTCAGGTCGCGCAACAGGCTGGGGCCATCCTGCGGCGCGAAATGCCAGCGTCCGTCGAGCAAGGCCAGCTTTTCGAGCAGCGCGCCACTGCGCAGCGCCACGCCATAACATCGGCGATCGGCATTCCAGGCGTCCTTGGTCGCACAATCGAAGCCGTCGGCAATGTCCAGGATGCTGCAGCGCTCCAGCGGCACCAGGCTCTCCCCTTGACCGGGAAGGTCGGGCAGTATCGATGCCACCCCGCGCGTCGCCAGCACCCGGCAAATGGCCACCGCGAAGCTGCGCAGGCGATTGGCCTCTTCGAACAGGGGCAAAGCGATCGCCACCAGCGGCCCGTGGTCGGGCCCGAAGCGAAGCATGGCCTCCTTGCCGCCGCTTGCCTGATACGAGGCGATCAAGCGGCGCTCATCGATTGGTTAGCGGCGCGTCTTGGTGGCGACGAAGCGGACGAGCGCGCCGAAACTCTCCAGCATCTCGCCATCGACTTCGTCATCCTCGATCAGAATGCCAAGGCGTTCCTCGATTTCGGTCAGCAGTCCGGCGACCGCCATCGAATCCAGTTCGGGCATAGCGCCGAACAGCGCCGTATCGGCGTCGAGCGCCGCCGTGCGGGCTTCGCCCAGGCCCAACACATCGTGCAGCGTCGAACGGAGCGTGGCATCGATACGATCGTAATCTTCAGAAATCACTGCGAGCCCCAATTTGTGGGTTATGGTGCGCTGCGATAGTGACTGGGCTGTCACATGCCAAGAGCGACCCGACAAGTCCTCTTCACAGCGGGGCGGTGGCGGCTATCAAGAGACATGATCGCACTCGACCCCATAGCCCGTCCCATCGACACGCTGCCGTTGCGCGGGCGGGCAGGGGATTCGGCGCTTGTGGACCGGCACGGCACGCTCGATTTCGCCGGGCTGGAGCGGCTCACGGGCCAGGTGGCGGCGTGGCTGGCGGGGCATGGCTATCCGCCGGGCGCGCGTGTGGCGAGCTGGTTGCCCAAGACGCGGCTGGCCTGCGTGTTGCCGATGGCGGCCCCGCGCGCGGGGTTGGTGCATGTGCCGATCAACCCGATGCTCAAGCGCGCGCAGGTCGCGCATATTCTGGCCGATAGCGGCGCGGCGGCGCTGGTGACGCAGCCGGGGCGGAGTGAGACGCTGGAACAGGACGATATTTCAAGGAATTGCGACGTTTTCCTTGAAGAAAACATAAGCCTCGGTTCGGCGCTGTCCGCCAGCACTGTCGATCCGAACACGCTTGCGGCAATCCTCTATACCTCGGGGTCGACCGGGCGACCCAAGGGCGTGATGCTCAGCCACGCCAATCTCTGGTTGGGCGCAATCAGCGTCGCGCAGTATTTGAAGTTGACCACGGCGGATCGAGTGCTTGGCGTGCTGCCGCTCAGTTTCGATTATGGACAGAACCAGCTCTTTTCGACCTGGGCGGCGGGGGCGAGTTACGTGCCGCTCGACTATCTGACCGCCAAGGACGTCGTGAAGGCAGTCGACCGCTTCACGCCCACGACGCTGGCAGGGGTTCCGCCCTTGTGGGTGCAGTTGCTGGAGATCGAGTGGCCGAAAAGCGCAGCAAATCTTTTAAAACGTTTGACAAATTCTGGAGGCGCGTTGACCGCTCCACTCGTCACAGGGTTGCGCACGCGCTTTCCGCAAGCCGATCTGTATCCGATGTACGGGCTGACCGAAGCCTTTCGCTCGACCTATTTATCGCCCGAATTGGTGGACGCGCATCCCGATTCGATCGGGCGGGCGATCCCCTTCGCCGAGATCATGGTCGTGCGGCCTGACGGCAGCTCGGCGGCGGCGGGGGAGCCGGGCGAGCTCGTCCATGCCGGGCCACTGGTCGCGCAAGGCTATTGGCAGGATGCGGGGCGGACCGCCGAGCGCTTCCGTCCCGCGCCCGCTTGGTCGCAATCGGGCGGGCTGGCGGTGTGGTCGGGCGATACGGTGGTGCGCGATGGCGATGGCTTGCTCCGCTTTGTTGGACGCGATGACGAGATGATAAAGAGCGCGGGCAACCGCATCAGCCCGACCGAAATTGAGGAAGCCGCGGTGGCGGGCGGCGAAACGGTGGAGGCGGTGGCGCTGGGCGTGCCCGATGCACGCCTTGGGCAAGCCATTGTCGTGGTCGCGCGCGGTGATGGCACGCAGGAAGCCGCCCTGCGCGCGCGGCTGCGGCGCGATTTGCCGAGCTTCCAGCAGCCCGCACGCTATGAATGGCGCGCCGAACTGCCGCGCAATGCCAATGGCAAGCTCGACCGTGCGGCACTGAAGGTGGAGATGACGTCATGAAGCCGATGGGCACGATTCCGGCGGATTTCGGGCTCGCACCGCTGCGCGTCGGCGGGCAGGACGCCGCGCATTGGGCCGGAGTGGCCGGTGACACGCCGCTATTCGTATATGACATGGCGGTCGTGCGTGCGCGCGTCGCGCGGTTTCGTGCGGCATTTCCCGCGATCGACCTGCATTATGCGATCAAGGCCAATCCGTTCGCGCCGCTGCTTGCCGCAATGGCGCCGCTGGTCGATGGTCTCGATGTAGCGTCGGCGGGCGAGTTGGCGATGGCGCTGCCGGTAAAACCCGGCGCACGCATCAGCTTTGCCGGGCCGGGCAAGCGCGATGACGAACTGGATTTCGCGATCCGCTCGGGGGCGACGATCAACCTCGAATCTGCGGGCGAAGCGGCGCGCGCGCTGGCGATTGGCGAACGGCACGGGCTTACCCCGCGTCTCGCGATCCGGGTAAACCCGGAGATCGAATTGCGTGGATCGGGAATGCGCATGGGCGGGCGCGCCTCACCCTTCGGCATCGACGCCGACCGCGCCGCCGCTGTTGCCCGACAGGTGATCGATGCCGGGGCGGATTGGCGCGGTTTCCACATCTTTGCCGGATCGCAGGCGCTCGATCCGCAGGCGATCATCGAAACGCAAGCCGAAACGCTGGCGCTGGCGGGGCTGCTTGCCGATGCGGTTGGCGTCATGCCGCCGCTCGTCAATCTCGGCGGTGGCTTTGGCATTCCGTATTTCCCGGGGGAAGCGCCGCTGGACGTTCAGGTGATCGGCAATGCGCTCGCACGGGCACTGGAAAATCGCGCGGCGAGCCTTGGCGACACCCGCTTCGCGATCGAACTGGGCCGCTGGCTGGTCGGCGAAGCGGGGGTGTACCTGACGCGCGTGGTCGACCGAAAGGAAAGCCGTGGCGAAACCTTTCTCGTCACCGATGGCGGCATGAACCATCAGCTCGCCGCCTCGGGCAATCTCGGCACGGTGGTGAAGCGCAATTATCCCGTCGCCATTGCGAGCGCGGCCCCCACTGCGCCGGTTGAGACCATCAGTGTCGTCGGGCCGTTATGCACCCCGCTCGACCGATTGGCCGACCGCGTCACGCTGCCGGTGGCGGGGGTGGGGGATCTTGTCGCGGTGTTCATGGCCGGGGCTTATGGACTGTCGGCCAGCCCCGCGGCCTTTCTTGGCCACCCGCTGCCACGCGAGCTTCTGGTCGGCCAAAGCGAGCATTCCTAACGCAATTTTCACCTCTTTCGCCTCATAGCTGCACGATAGCCGTGAACCTGCCACCGCGACGTCAGACGTGACTTCATCGGCAGCACCTCGCGGCGGGAGGTATGCATGGCGCGGTTTTCCAGGTCTTTTCGGGGTTTGCTCGGTGTCGGCATTGCTGCGCTGACGCTTGGTTCCTGTGCTGGCGGGGGGCGTCCTGAGTTGCCCCAGGCATCGTTCGTCGCCACGCAAGAGCAACCGGGCGAGGAATATGTCATCGGCCCGCTCGACCAGCTCAACATTTTCGTATGGCGCAACCCGGAACTGTCGGCAAAGGTCCAGGTGCGGCCCGATGGTCGCATCACCACCCCGCTCATCAGCGACATGCCGGCGGTCGGCAAAACGCCACGAATGCTCGCCGACGACATGAAGATTGCGCTCGGCGAATATATCAAGGACCCGATCGTCTCGGTCATCGTCGAGAATTTCTCGGGCACCTTCAGCCAGCAGGTGCGCATCGTCGGCGCAACCGCGAAACCTGCCTCGATCCCCTATCGCGCCAACATGACCCTGCTCGATGCGATGATCTCGGTCGGGGGCCTTGGTGAATATGCGGCGGGCAATCGCGCCAAGCTGGTCCGTTACAATCGCGAAACGGGCAAGCAGGTCGAATATAGCATCAAGCTGTCGAGCTTGCTTAAGGATGGCGACAGCCGCGCCAACGTTCGGCTCGAGCCCGGTGATGTCATCATCATCCCCGAGAGCATGTTCTAGGCGCGGGCGGGGGAATGAACGGCCTTTTCGACGAAGTGCGGATCGCGCTCCATGCGATCTGGATGCGCCGCTGGATCGCGCTTGCGGTCGCGTGGGGCATTGCCGTGCTCGGCTGGGCTGTGGTCGCACAGATCCCCAACAGCTACGAATCGCGCGCGCGGGTTTCGGTGCAGATGAATACGATCCTGCCCAATGCCGTTGGCATCACGCCTGCCGACCAGCAAAAAGACGTCGACACGATCCGCCAGACGCTGACCTCCGCAGTCAATCTGGAAAAGGTCGTTCGCGGAACCGATCTCGCGAATACCGTGAAGACCGATCGCGATGTGGCGGATCGTGTTGCCGGACTGTCCAAGGCGATCAAGATTACCGCGCAGCAGGACAATCTGTTCGAGATCGTCGCGACGGGTTCCAGTCCGAAAGTGACGCGCCAGATCGTCCAGAAACTGATCGACCTGTTCGTCGAACAGAATTTGTCGGGCGACCGCGACGAGACGAGTTCGAGCCTGAAATTTCTCGATGCGCAGCTCGAACAACGGCAAAAGCAATTGGCCGATGCCGACGCCAAGCGCGCGGACTTTCAGAATCACTATCTCGGCAGTTTGCCCGGCACCGGATCGTTGACCGACCGGATGGGTGCGGCGCGCTCGGCAATGGCGCAGGTCGATAGCGATCTGGCGGCTGCGCAATCGGGGCTGGCAGCGGTCAATGGTCAAATGGCTGGAGTTCCCGCCAATCTTGCCGGGGCGGCGGGCGCGGTGGGGGTTGGCCCGGCGCGCGCGCGGCTCAACGCGATCCAGGGGCAGCTCGCTGAGGCGCGGGCGCGCGGCTATACCGAAAACCATCCCGATGTGGTCGCGCTGCGCAGCCAATTGGCGGCGGCGCAAGCGGCCGCGCGCGGCGAGCCTGTGGCAAGCGGCGCGGCTTCGGCGACCAATCCCGCTTATGCTTCGCTGCGGTCGATCCAGGCGGACAAGCAGGCGCAAGTCGCGGCGCTCCGTGCGCGCAAGGCGCAGTTGCAGGGCGATCTCGACGCGATCACCGCGAAGCTGGCAGGCGATCCGGCGGTTGCCGCGCAACAGTCGCAGATCGACAATGATTATCAGGTGCTGAAGGACGGCTATGCCAAGCTGCTCGCCGACCGCGAGGCGATCAAGCTGCGCGGACAGGCGCAAAGCCAGACCGATTCGATCAAGTTCAGCGTGATCGACCCGCCGACCGCACCGCGCGTGCCCGCCGCGCCCAATCGTCCGCTCTTGCTGACCGGCGTGTTGATCGTGGCGCTTGGCGGCGGTGTGGCGGCGGCGTTCGTGCTCGGGCAGTTGAAGACCACCTTCGCCACCGCCGCCCGGCTGGAAAAGGCGACCGGAATGCCCGTTTTGGGCTCGATCGGCGAAATGGTTACGGCGGTCCAGGTCGCGGCGCGGCGGCGGATGCTGTATTATTATGGCGGCGGTGTGGGCGCGCTGGGGGTTGCCTATGTCGCGCTGCTCGGCGTGGAAATGCTCCAGCGGGGGTTGGCGGCATGAGCGAGCTGACGCCCCGCGCAGTCCGCCCGTCGCTGCTCGAACGGGCGGCTGCGGCGTATGATCTTGGTGCCGATATGCGCATGGCGCAGCCCGCTGTGGCCGAGCCCGCGGTTGGCTCGGCCCCGATCATCGATTTGCCGTTCGCGCGACCGCAACCGGTCATTTCGCCGGCACCACCAAGCCGTACCGATGGGGTGGCCGCGATCGACCGGGATTTGCTGGCGGCGCGCGGTATGTTGGTGCCCGGCGCGGCGATTGGCGTGCTGACGGAGGAGTTCCGCCTGGTGAAGCGCCAGTTGCTGACCACCGCCCGCACCGTGCGCGCAACCGACGCCGATCTGTCGCGCACGATCCTCGTCTGTTCGGCACGGCCGAATGACGGCAAGACCTATTGCGCGGTCAACCTCGCCATTTCGCTCGCCGCCGAACGCGATGTCGAGGTGTTGCTGATCGATGCCGATTTCGCCAAACCGGACGTCATGGCCCGCCTTGGCCTGAGCGAGGGGCCAGGGTTGCTGGATGCGCTGGCCGATCCCGCGATCGAGATCGAACGGTGCGTGGTACGAACCGACATCGCGCACCTGTCCCTGCTGCCCTGCGGCACCAGGACGAACGCTGATACGGAACTCGTCGCCAGCGCACGCACGGGCGAACTGGTCGCGCACTTGCTCGCCGCCGACCCGACCCGCATCCTGATCTTCGATTCGCCCCCCGTGCTCGCCGCGTCTCCCGCGGGCGTGCTGGCCAGCCATGTCGGGCAGGTGATGCTCGTCGTTCGTGCCGATCGCACCAGCGATGGTGATCTGCGGGAGGCGATCACCCTGCTCGACGCGTGCGAGCATATCCAGCTTTTGCTCAACGCCGTCGCCTTCGCCCCGGGTGGGCGGCGCTTCGGCAGCTATTACGGTTATGCCCAACAGGAGGACGCGATATGACGCGGCCGATCGCATCCCTGCCGTTCGCGCTTGGCGCGGGGTTGATCGCGGTGTTGGGGCTTGCCCCCGCCCATGCGGACGACCGCAAGCGCACGATCACGCCCTATATCGAAATCGGGCAGGTCGTCACCGCCGACCTCAAGACCGATGACGTGCTGACCTATTCGACCGTCGCCGCCGGGGTGGATGCGTCGGTGCAGACCAAGCGTACCCAGCTCCAGGTCAGCTATCGCTACGAACGCCGCTTTTCGTACAGCAAGAAGGTTGGCGACGACGATGTGCATAGCGGCCTGGCACGCGCCAGCGTGCGCGTGGCACCCGGCGTCACGCTGGAGGGCGGGGCCATCGCGACGCGGGTCCGCTCGGACATTCGCGGTGCGGCTCCGGGCAATCTTGCCGGCAATGTCGATAATATCAGCCAGGTCTATTCGGCCTATGTCGGGCCGACCGTCGCCAGCCACGTCGGGCCGGTCGGCGTGGCGGCGAGCTACCGCTACGGCTACACCAAGGCCGAGGCTCCGGGCACGACCGGGGTCGCGGCGGGCAGCCCCAGGCTCGACGTGTTCGACACTTCGCAAAGCCATGTTTTCAACGCCAGTGCCGGGGTCAAGGCCGGGGCGCTGCTACCGGTCGGCGTCAACGTCTCGGCGGGGTATGAGCGGGATACTGCGGGGCAGCTCGACCAGAAATACGAAAGCAAGGTCGCGCGGGGCGATCTCGTCCTGCCGGTTCTTCCCACGCTCGCACTCACCGGCGGCGCTGGCTATGAAAAGATCACCGTGACGCAAAAGGATGTGTTGAAGGACGCGAGCGGCGTGCCGGTTACCGATAGCCGCGGGCGTTTCAAGACCGATCCGGCATCGGCACCGCGTATCGCGTACCAAACCGATGGATTGATTTACGATGCCGGCGTCATCTGGCGGCCGAGCCCGCGCACCACGTTGCAGGCCCGCGCCGGGCGCCGTTATGGCGGGATGACCTATACGGGGTCGTTCAGCTATGCCGCTTCCAAATCGATCGGTATCCAGTTGGGCGTCTATGACAGCGTCGATACGTTCGGGCGGCAGTTGCGCGAAGGTATCTCCAACTTGCCGACGAGCTTCATCGACCAGCGCGATGCGTTTGCGCAGCAGTTCAGCGGCTGCACCTTCGGCGCGAGCAGCGGCGCGGCGGGGGGGTGCCTGAACGGCGTGTTCCAGTCGATCTCGACTTCGGCCTATCGCGCGCGCGGTGTCGATGCCGTGATCGCGGCGAAACGCGGGCCGCTCAGTTTCGGTGTCGGCGCGGGCTATGCTACGCGGCGCTTCTACGCTCCGGCTGGTACGGGCTTCAATATTGATGGCGTGACCGACGACAGCTATTATGCGCAGGCTTATGTCAACGCCCCGATCGATCGCAATTCGGGCGTGAGCGGCAACATCTTCGCCAATTATTATGAGAGTGGTATTTCGGCGGCGCCGGGCGTGTTCAGCACCGGCCTGAGCGGGCTATATTATCATAACTTCGGTCGCATCGCGACGACGGCATCGGCTGGTATCTATTCGTTCAGCCAAAAGGGTACGGACGATCAGGTTTCGGCGCAGGGCCAGGTTGGCGTGCGGTATCAATTCTGAAACGCATCGGCGGCTATGCCGATCGCGAGGGCGGTAATATGTACGACGATCACTATGGCTTGAGTGGCCGTCCGTTCCAGTTGACGCCTGATCCGCGTTTCTGGTTCGACACGGCGACACATCGCAAGGCGATGGCCTATCTTGGCTATGGTCTGGCGCAGGGTGAGGGCTTCATCGTCATCACCGGTGATGTCGGCGCTGGGAAGACCACGCTGGTCGGGCATTTGATGGACACGATCGATCCGACCCGCTTGCACGTCATCAAGATCGTCTCGACGCAGATCGAGGCTGACGATCTGCTGCGAATGGTTGCAGGCGGGCTTGATGTCGACAGTGCGGGGCTGACCAAGGCGCAATTGTTGGTCGCGATCGAACGCGGCTTGCACGCAACCGCGCGGGCCGGGCGACGGACGCTGCTGATCGTCGATGAAGCGCAGGCCTTGCCGGTGGCGAGCCTGGAAGAGCTGCGGATGCTCTCGAACTTCCAGACCGGCGGACATGCGTTGTTGCAGATATTCCTGCTCGGCCAGCCCGAATTTCGCGAGCGGCTGCACGGATCGGAACGGCTCGAGCAATTGCGCCAACGGGTAATCGCGATGCACCATCTCGATCCGATGGAGCCCGAGGAAGTCGAACCCTATATGCGCCATCGGTTGTCGGTGGTGGGCTGGCAAGAACGGCCGCATTTTACCCCCGACGCCTTCGCCGCGCTCTATGCCGGGTCGGACGGTGTTCCGCGTCGCCTGAACCAATTGGCGGGCCGGGTAATGCTGTTCGGCGCGATCGAGCAGATCGACACGATCGATGCGCAGGCGGTCGCCGCCGTGATCGCCGATATCGCAGGTGATATGCCGGGTGGAACGCCCGTCGCGATGCCCGAAGCTGTGATGGTGC
Source organism: Sphingomonas sp. (assembly GCF_041661885.1). GTDB lineage: Bacteria > Pseudomonadota > Alphaproteobacteria > Sphingomonadales > Sphingomonadaceae > Sphingomonas. The sequence goes on from NZ_JBAZTL010000001.1 coordinate 765,254, forward strand.
CTGCTGCGCAAGCCCCCGCGCCCGTCATTGTCGCGCCTTTGCCGATCTCGAACACGCCGCCCCCGGCGGACCCGCGTCCGATCCGCGTCATTCGCGACGAGCCGACGCCGCAATCGGAACCCGAGCGCGAAGCGGTGCCCGCTCCCGAGCCCACTCCCGAGCTCGATCTGGCGGCCCGCATCGCGGCGCTGGAAGCGCGGGTCGATGAGCAGGATGTCGCGCTGCGCCGGGTTCTGAAATTGCTGGTGGATTGGGCCGAGGGCGATCGATCCGTCGTGCCAACCCCGCGCGCCCGGCAGGATTGAGCCGATGCGTCACGTCCTGTCGGTCGATGTCGAGGACTGGTTCCAGGTCGGTGCCTTTGAGGCGGTGATCGACAAGGCCGATTGGGATTCGCTCGCCCCGCGCGTGGAGCGCAATACCGATGCCGTGCTCGCGCTGTTCGCCGAAAGCGGGGTCAAGGCCACCTTCTTTACGCTGGGCTGGGTCGCGGCGCGCTACCCAAAGCTGATCCGTCGCATCGTCGAGGCGGGTCATGAACTGGCAAGCCACGGCTGGGAACATGACCGGGTCTTTACGATGGACGCGGCCACGTTTCGGGCGGATCTCGCGCGGACGCGCCAAGCGCTGGAGGATGCGGGCGGCGTCGCGGTAACCGGATATCGCGCGCCGAGCTTTTCGATCGATGCGCGTACGCCCTGGGCGCACCGTGTGCTGGCGGAAGAGGGCTATGCCTATTCGTCCAGCGTCGCGCCCTTGCGGCACGATCATTATGGTTGGCCAGAGGCTCCACGCTATGCCTTTCGTCCACTTGCCGATTGTGATCTGGTGGAAGTGCCCGTAACCGTCGCCCAATTCGGTGCACGGCGGATGGCGACGGGGGGCGGATTTTTCCGCCTGCTACCCGCCGCGTTGACCGATGTGGCGGTGCGGCAAGTGGCGGCGGACGGTCAACCCGCCATCTTCTACTTCCATCCGTGGGAAATCGACCCGGACCAGCCGCGCGTGGCCAATGCGCCCGTTCGATCGAAGCTGCGCCATTATAGTCGGCTTGGCGCGATGGCGGGCAAGGTGCGGGGGCTGATCGCGCGGCATGACTGGGGCCGGATGGACGCGGTGGTGCGCGATTTGCGTGCCGTGCAATCCCTGGAGTTGGCGGCGTGACGATGCCGCAGCTTTCGCCCCTGCTGGCGGTGCGGAGCGTTGAGCTTCGCAATCCCGCAGATCGCGCGCGCGTGGAACATTTCGTACGCGAGCACCCCGATGCCACGCCTTTCCACTTGCCGGCGTGGAGCCTGGCCGTGGCGCAGGGGTGCGGACAAACCAGCCACACGCTGATTGCCGAGCGGGCGAATCGAACGATCGCGGGTGTACTGCCGTTGACCGAAGTGCGCTCGCGCCTGTTCGGCCAGGCATTGGTATCGAACGGATTCGCGGTTGGTGGGGGGATCCTCGCCGATACTGCCGGAGCCATCCCGATATTGGCCGAAGCCGGCTGGAAGCTTGCCCAGCGATTGCAATGCCCCACGCTCGAATTGCGCGGGGGGGCGATGCCGGAGGGCGCGTGGCAGTTCGACGATCACAGCTATCTCGGCTTCGCCCGTCCGCTCGCCGATAACGACGCGGCCGAGCTTGCGGCGATTCCGCGCAAGCAACGCGCCGAGGTACGCAAGGCACTCGATGCCGCATTGGAGGTCGAGATTGGCCGTCAGTCCGACGATCTGCGGGCGCATTATGCGGTTTATGCCGAATCGGTGCGCAACCTCGGCACCCCCGTTTTCCCGGCGCGATTGTTCCGCGCGGTCCTGCAGCATTTCGGCGATGCCGCCGACATCCTCACCATCCGGTCGCAGGGGCGCGCGGTGGCGAGTGTGCTCAACCTGTATTTCAACGGCGCCGTTTATCCCTATTGGGGCGGGGGGACGCTGGCGGCGCGCGGATTACGGGCGAATGACCGCATGTATTTCGCGCTGATGGCTCATGCCCGCGCACGCGGCTGCACGCGCTTCGATTTCGGTCGATCGAAAGTCGGAACCGGGGCTGCTGCTTTCAAGAAAAACTGGGGTTTCGAAGGTACGCCCTTGCTGTATGGTAAACGCGCGATGGCTGGAGTGGCATTGCGCGAGATCAATCCGCTGAATCCACGCTACGCCCAAAAGGTAGCGCTGTGGAAAAAGCTGCCACTCGGGATCGCGAATCTGCTTGGACCATATATCTCCAAAGGCCTTGGATAATGGGTGATATCCTCTTTCTCGGGCATCGCGTGCCGTACCCGCCCGACCGGGGGGACAAAATTCGCGGGTTTCACATCCTGAAGTATCTGGCCGCGCGCAAGCGTGTGCATCTGATCGCCTTTGCCGACGACACACGCGACATGAAGCGCAAGACCGGTCTGTCGAAGCTGACGGGCAATCGCTCGATCATCTGGCGCTCGAAGTCGCGACTGACCTCGGCGTTTCAGGCGTTGATCGCGCGCAAGCCGGTGTCGCTGACCGCATTCGACAACGCATCGCTGCGCGCGGCGGTCGACAACCTGCTGTCGCGGCATTCGATTGACACGATCTACGTCTTCTCAAGCCAAATGGCGCAATATCTTCCGGCAAGACCGCGCCAGAAGGTGATTATGGACTTTGTCGACATGGATTCGGCGAAGTTCGGTGCCTATGCCAAGAGTTCGGGCGGCGCGACGGGCTGGTTCATGAAGCGTGAAGCGCGGTTGCTGTTCCAGCATGAGCGCGCGGTCGCACACCGCGCGGATGCCAGCCTGTTCGTCAGCGAGGCCGAAGCACAATTGTTTCGCGACAAGACCGGGTCGGAGCGCGTCTATGTCGTGGAAAACGGCATCGACACCGAATTTTTCGATCCGACCGCGCAGTTCAAGCGGATCGACACGACGGGGGCGCTGATCGTGTTTACCGGGCAAATGGACTATCGCCCCAATGTCGAAGCCGTAACCTGGTTCGTCGAGACGATCCTGCCGCACATTCGCGTGCGGTTTCCCCATGCCCGTTTCGCGATCGTGGGTCGGGCGCCGACCGACGCGGTCAAGGCGCTGGCCAAGCAGCCGGGCGTGATCGTGACCGGGGAAGTCGCCGACGTGCGTGGCTGGATCGCCGCCGCGTCGGTCGTCGTCGCGCCGCTGAAGCTTGCGCGTGGCATCCAGAACAAGGTGCTGGAAGCGATGGCGATGGCCCGTCCGGTCGTTGCTTCGAGGGCGGCAGCCGAGGGAATCGACCATGCCGGGACGATCCGCGTTGGCGAAACCGTCGGCGAGATTGCCGAGGAGGTTATCGCCATCCTGAACGATCCTGCGGCTGGCGCGCAGATCGGTCGTGATGCGCGGGCGCAGGTGCAGGCGCGCTATAGCTGGGAAGCGCGGCTGGCCCCGCTCGATGCGATCCTGGGCATCAGCCTGAAAGCACCGCCACGCCGCAGCGCAGCCTGATGGTATGACGATGCGCGTTTCGGTCCAGCTCCGCATCGGGGCGATGCGTGCGCGCGAGGTCGGCGGCGCGTGGTCGCGGCAGGTGGCGCTGCTCGCAATAGTGGCGGTATTGCTGCTTGCACTGTTCTACGGCGACGTTCGTGCGCTGGCGTCGATTTGGTGGACCAGCACAACCTTCGGGCATTGCCTGTTCATTGCGCCCGTGGTCGGCTGGCTGGTTTGGCAACGGCGCGCGGGGTTGGCGGAACTGACGCCGGTGGCATGGGCGCCGGGGCTGACGCTGGTCACGTTGGGCGGGTTTGGCTGGCTGCTCGGCGATGCGGGGGGCGTCGCGCTTGCACGGCACTTCGGGCTGGTGCTGATGCTGCAGGGCGCGGTGGTGACGATGCTTGGCCCCAATGTCGCCCGCGCGCTGCTGTTTCCGCTGGCTTATGCGGTTTTCATGGTGCCCTTTGGCGAGGGGCTGGAGGAACCACTCCAGACCGCGACGGTCGCGCTGACGATGCCGCTGCTGCATCTGTTCGGCGTCCCGGCACACGTCGATGGCGTGCTCATCACCATCCCCAATGGCTATTTCGAGGTGGCCGAAGCGTGCTCGGGCGCGAAGTTCGTGATCGCGATGATCGCTTATGGCGTCCTCGTCGCCAATGTCTGTTTCGTGTCCTGGCGCAGGCGCGCGGTGTTCATGATGGTGGCGCTGGTGGTGCCGGTGCTGGCGAATGGCGTGCGCGCCTTCGGGACGATCTATGCGGCCTATCTCACCTCGGTCGAACGCGCGACCGGGTTCGACCATATCGTATATGGCTGGCTGTTCTTCGCGGCGGTGATGGCGGCGGTGCTGGCGATTGGCTGGCGCTGGTTCGACCGCGCACCCGATGCGCCGGTGTTCGATCCGGCGGCGCTGCAAACGCTGCCACGCTACCACTGCGATGCGGTGCTGGCGGCGGTGCTGATTTTGGGGCTTGCCGCGCTGTTCCCGGCCTGGTCGGCGGCGATTGCCGGGCGCGCGCAGGTGCTGCCCGCGCGGATTGCGCTGCCGGACGTACCGGGTTGGCATCGCGTCGCGCTCAGCACACGCGCGCCCTGGTCACCCAATTATCCTGGCGCGGACCATTTCCTGTTCGGTCGGTATGCCAACACCGCAGGCGATCAGGTCGATCTCGCCATCGCCGTTTATGGCAGCCAGCATGACGGCAAGGAGTTGGTGGCGTTCGGCGTGGGGGCATTGCGGGAAGATGATGTGTGGGTGCGGGTGGCAGACCTTCCTGATCTGGCGGGTGGAGCGGCGATGCGCATCACTGCGCCTGGGCCGGTCGAGCGGCAAGTGGTGACCTGGTATCGTGTCGGGGATGCGCTGACCTACAAGGGGCCAGTCGTGAAGCTGGAAACGCTGAAGGCCAAGCTGCTTGGCGGCCCGCAGCGCGCGGTCGCGGTGCACGTCTCGGCCGAGGCGGTTCCCGGCCACGATCCGCGCGCGGCGATGGCGGCGTTTGTCGCGGCGCTGGGGCCGATCGAACGGCTAGCTGATCGCAGCGCAGGGATGACCAACTGATGTGCGGCATTGCCGGTCTCTATTATCCCGCGACGCCAAAACCTGTTGATCCCGCACGGATCGCCGCGATGGCGGATGCACAAGCGCATCGTGGGCCGGATGGATCGGGCGTGTGGACCGCGCCTGGGGTGGGGCTGGGGCACCGACGGTTGTCGATCATCGACGTTGCCGGATCGCCGCAGCCGATGGCGAGCGTCGATGGCGCGCTGACCGTCACCTATAATGGCGAGATTTATAATTTCGCCGCCTTGCGCGCGGAGTTGCAGGCGCTGGGGGCGGTGTTCGTGACGGCGGGCGATACCGAGGTGCTGCTGCACGGCTGGGCGGTGTGGGGCCCGGCGCTGCTCGATCGGCTGAACGGGATGTTCGCCTTCGCGCTGCATGATGCACGGCGGCAATGCCTGTTCCTCGCGCGTGACCGACTGGGGGTAAAACCGCTCCATTATGTCGAACTGTCCGATGGCGCGGTGGCTTTCGCCTCGGAATTGAAGGGCCTGCTCGCGCACCCGCTGCTGCGGCGCTCGCCCGATATCCGCGCGGTCGAGGATTATATGGCGTTTGGCTATGTGCCCGACGACACTTGCCTTGTTGCGGGGGTGAAGAAGCTGCCCGCCGGGCACAGCCTGCTGATCGAACGCGGCAAGCCGGTGCCTGCGCCATCGCGCTGGTGGGACGTCGATTTCTCGTGCCGCGCAACGGGGTCCGTAAAGGCGCTCGAAGAAGAGCTGGTCGCGCTGCTGCGCGATGCGGTGACGTCGCGCATGGTGTCGGATGTGCCGCTCGGCGCGTTCCTGTCGGGCGGGGTCGACAGTTCGGCGGTGGTTGCGCTGATGGCCGAGGCGTCGCGCGGCGCGGTGCGCACCTGCACAATCGGGTTTGACGAAAACAGCCTCGATGAACGCCGCTATGCCGATGTGATCGCCGAGCGCTTCGCCACGCGGCACCGCGAGCGCGTGGTCGCGGCGGACGATTTCTCGCTGATCGACACGTTGGTTCATGCTTTTGACGAACCCTTTGCCGATGCGTCGGCGCTGGCGACCTACCGCGTGTGCGAACTGGCGCGCGAGGATGTGACGGTAGCCTTGTCGGGTGACGGAGCGGACGAGGCCTTTGCCGGATACCGCCGCTACAAGTTTCAGGCGGCGGAGGAGCGCGTGCGTGGGATGGTGCCCGCTTCGATCCGCGCGAACCTGTTCGGCACGCTGGGGCGCTGGTATCCCAAGGCCGATTGGGCGCCGCGCCCGCTCCGCGCCAAGACGACGCTGCTTGCGCTCGCCGAGGATGGCGCGGAGGGGTATGCCCGCTCGGTTGGGGTAACCACGCCTGCCTTGCGCGCGGCGCTGTTTACCGATCCCGCCCGCGCCGCGCTCGGCGGGCACCGCGCGGAGGATCGTTATGTCCGCTCGATGCGCGACGCCCCCGCGCGCGACGCGCTCGACCGCGCGCAATATGCCGATTTCCAGCATTGGTTGCCCGGTGACATCCTGACCAAGGCCGATCGCACCAGCATGGCGGTGGGGCTGGAGGCGCGCGAGCCGCTGCTCGATTATCGCCTGGTCGAGTTTGCGGCCAAACTGCCCGCCGACATGCGGTTGCGCGGCGGGCAGGGGAAGTGGCTGCTCAAGAAGGCGATGGAGCGGTATCTGCCGCGCGACATTCTATACCGGCCCAAAATGGGGTTCGTCACGCCGATCAGCGCCTGGTTTCGCGGAGCACTGGCGGATGAAGCGGCGGCGCTCGCCACATCGCGCGTGCTGATGGGTACGGGCTGGTTCGAACCGGTGACGATCGCGCGCCTCGCTGACGATCATCGCGCTGGCCGGGCGGACCACGGCCGTACCCTGTGGCAATTGGTGATGCTGGAACGCGCGATGGCGCGGCTGTTTTAGCCTGCGGGCGCAAACACCGCCATCGCCGCGTGCAGCGTCAGGGCGATCAACGCCAGCGATGCCCCCAGGAATAAAAAGAAGCGGATCGACACCTTGTTGATCGTTGCCTGCCACACACTGTGCGCAATACGCAGCGCCACATAGCCCCATGCAATCCAGGCGTTTACGCCGTTGCCGGTTCCTGTCAGTGCGATCACCCCGCAAACGGCGTAGAAGAGCGTCGGCTGTTCCATCAAATGGTTGTAATTGTGCGCCTTCCACTGCACTTTGCGCGGCAGGCGGCCATCGGCATCGCCCGCCTTGGTGCCGACCAGATTGGTCAGATCGATGCCCGAAGCCCGCATTGCTGGCAGGCGCGTTACCAGCATCCACACCAACATCACCAGCGACCAGGCGATGAGTGTCACGACGGGCTTCAGGATCTCGCTATGCATCGGTCATCTCCCCCCCTGTTTTTTGGGAGCGTGCCCGAAACATCCACGGTTCGCAATGATGGCGGTGTGCAGTGCCCTTACAGTCTGGGCAAGGCCGCGCTCCAGCGGGAGAACAGTTCGGGCCAATCGAGCGCTGGCGATCCCGGCGCGAGATGGAGCGCGCCGAAGCCATGCCCGCCATGCTGGAACAGGTGCATCTCGACCGGAACGCGCTCGCTCCGGGCCCGGTCAAGCATCAGCAGCGATTGTGCGATCGGCACGACCCCGTCATCCATCGCATGGGCGATGAAGAGTGGCGGTGCGCTGGAATCAAGGCGGTGCGCCGGATCGTAGCGATCGAGCATGGCGGCAGATGGCTTGGGCCCGATCAAATCGTTTACCGGCTCTGCCGGATCGAAACCGGCGGTCTGGAACGAGGTTACCGCATACACCAATCCGGCAAAATCGGGCCGGGCGGACAAATGGTCGGCTTGATCGACCGGCGCATAAACCGGGTCGGCATGGCCGACCGCGAGCATTCCGGCGAGATGCCCGCCTGCGGAAAATCCGATCGTGCCGAGCCGCGCCGGGTCGATTCCAAAGCGCGTCGCATTGGCGCGGATAAGCCGCATCGCACGCTGCGCATCTTGCAACGGCACATCCTCGCGCTTGGCCCAACCCTCACCGGGCAAGCGATATGCCAGCACGAACACGGTGATGCCGCGCGTATTCAACACGCGCGCAACGTCGATGCCTTCGTTGCTGACCGACACAAAGCCATAGCCGCCCCCGGGGAGGGACAGCACCGCGCGTCCGTCGGGTCGCGCCGGGCGGAATACCCCGACCGTTGGCACAGCAACGCCGCGCAGCCACAATTCCTTGCCCTGATAGCCATCGAAACTCGGCGCGGGCACGGGGAGCGTGGCCGGGGAGTTCGGCGCTTTGCCGGGCCAGAGCGGAAAGAACTCGGCTGGCGGCCATGATGGTGTGGCAGCGGGTTCCGCTGATTGCGCGAGGGCGACACTGGGCATTCCCAGCGTCGCCCCAACGGCACCTGCCAATACCAAACGTCTGTCCAACATTACCGCTCTCCTTGGGGATTCGCGGCAATGGTAACGGTTTCAGTCGAAGCTGGCACCCCAGCGGCGCTTCACGCGGTTCTTCCAAAGCCCGCGATGGTATGCGTCCGATGCCAGCAGCGGCATGACCGAACCGGCTTCGGCGAACACCATCTGTTCGATGCCGGTGTTGACCTTGCCCCACGATGCCGCTTCCTGCAGCGTCGAAGACGAGCAGGCGCCGTCGCGAACGTCGGCGACGGTGATCTGCACAGCGTACTTATGGACCTGCACGTCGTCATGGCCGAGGATTTCGGCGCAAACCACGGTGTCCTGGATGAAGTTCTTCGGCACGCCGCCGCCGATCATCAGCAAGCCGGTGGTGCCGGCCTTGACCTTGATGTCGGTCAGTTCGCGGAAATCGGCGATCGCGTCGAGCACCATGTACGGCTTACCTTCCTTGGCGCGATCGACCTGGTGCTTGACGAGGCCAAAGCCCGCCGAGGAATCGACGAACGCCGGGCAGAAGATCGGCACGTCATGCTCGTAGGCGAGCTTGACGAGGCTGTTGTCCTTCTTGCCGTTCTCGACGAGATACTTGCCCATCTCGCGGATGAACTCGCGGCTCGAATAAGGGCGCGGCTCGAGCGAATTGGCGATCTCGAGGATCGTATGGTCGCAATCCTGGAGCTGCTCTTCGTCGATGTACGTGTCGTAGATGCGGTCGATCAGCAGCGAGCGCAGCGTGTCATCATCCGGCACTTCGAGCGCCTGATAATGCTTGTGGCCGAGCCCTTCGAAGAAATCCATGTCGACGATCGACGCGCCGGTCGCGACGACGCCGTCGATCATGTTGTTGCGCAGCAGCTCGGCATAGAGATCCATGCAGCCGCCCGCCGAGGTCGACCCGGCGATGACGAGGAAGATCGAGCAATCGGGATCCGCGAGCATCTGGTTGTAGATGTCGGTCGCGCGGCCGAGGTCGCGGCTGGTGAAGCTCATCTTCTTCATCGCGTCGACGATCGGGCGCGCGTCGAACTTGGTGATGTCGATATGCTCGACGGTGGTCGAGAGCAGTTCGGCCTTGCGGTTGGTGTTAACGATGTCGTTCATCATTCTTCCTCATTCCCCTCCCGCTTGCGGGAGGGGTTAGGGGAGGGCATGTCGCCCTGGCCCCGATTGTAGACAGCCCCTCCCCCAACCCCTCCCGCAAGCGGGAGGGGAGGAAGAAGGCGATAGTGATAGCGCTGTGTTACAGCGTGACGACGTTCGAAGCGATCTCTGGCCGATCTTCGCCCAAATACAGCGACGCCATCGGCTCGTCTGCAACGATCACCGTCTCGTCCGATCCGAAACCGTTGAACGCGGTCCGCATCGCGGAGCCATAGGCGCCGAGCATCCCGATCTCGAGATAATCGCCGGCCTGTACGTCCGCCGGCAGATAGAAGGGACCGACCATATGGTCCATGTCATCGCAGGTCGGGCCGTAGAAGCTGAACGGCATGTCCTTCGATCGGCTTTCCGGCTCGCGCAGCAACTCGACCGGAAAGCGCCAGCCGAGATGCGCCGCATCGAACAACGCGCCATAAGCACCGTCGTTGATGTACAGCTCATCGCCGCGACGCTTTTCGACGCGCACGACGATCGAGCTGTATTCGGCGCACAACGCACGACCGGGCTCACACCACAGTTCGGACGAATAGCTGACCGGCAGCGATTCGAACGCACGGTGGATCGTCTCGAAATAGCGCTCGAGCGGGGGCGGCTCCATGCCCGGATAGGTCGAGGGGAAACCGCCACCGACGTCGATCACGTCGACCGTCACCGCCGCATCGACGATCGCGGCGCGCACGCGCTCCATCGCATTGGCATAGGCTTCGGGCGTCATCGCCTGGCTGCCGACATGGAAGCAGATGCCGAGCGCATCCGCCGCCTGGCGCGCCCGGAACAGCAATTCCTTGGTCTCGCCCGGTGCCGCGCCGAACTTCGACGCGAGGCTCAGCTTCGAATGCTCCGACGACACGCGGAGGCGGACGCACAGCGTCAGATCCTCGGCATGGTTGGTCGCCTGGACGATCTTCTCCAGCTCTTCCACGCTGTCGAGCGAGAACGTCCGCACGCCATAGTCGAAATAGGCCGAAGCGATTGCCTCGGATGCCTTGACCGGGTGCATGAAGCACAAGGTCGCATCCGGCAGCGTGCTCGCCACCAGCCGCACCTCGGCAATCGAGGCGACGTCGTAATGCGTGATTCCGCTATCCCACAAAATCTGCAGGAGCGCAGGGGATGGGTTCGCCTTAACCGCATACATCGAACGACCCGGGAACTTCTCGGCGAAGAACCGGGCCGCACGCGATGCCGCATGCGGACGAACCAGCGTGACCGGCTGAACCGGCCGCTGCTTAGCGATGTCGACACCAGTATTGGTAATCGAAGGGGTGGTCGCTAACCCCAGCGCGCGATGATGCTTGTGCAACTCAAGGGACCTCCAAGTGGCTTGCGCCTACGGTGAAAAAAGCTGCCTTGCGGTTGGAAGTCCCATGGGGCAGCGGATGGGCGAGATAGGGTCGCGTTTTTGTATTGTAAAGCGGTTTTGAAGCTGCGGAGATATTTGGTGACAATTTTAAGACAGCCGACGCGGGCCGGAGTGCGTGATGCCGCCGCAAAAGTGGCGGCAATCGTGCCGCAGACACCGCTTTTCGTGGTTGAAATTCATGGTGTTAGCGTTGCTTTCAAGGCCGAGTGCCTGCAGCCGATCGGCGCATTCAAACTGCGCGGGGCATGGCACCGATTGACGGCGATCGAACCCGCGGAGCGGGGAAAAGGCGTGGTGGCTTTCTCCTCGGGGAATCACGCGCAGGGAGTCGCGTGGGCGGCGCGGCGGCTCGCCATGCCCGCGACAATCGTGATGCCGGCTGACGCGCCCAAGGCCAAGCGCGAGGGGACGCTTGCGCTCGGCGCGGAGGTGGTGAGCTATGACCGTGCGACCGAGAGCCGCGAGAAGATCGCCGCGCGCCTGGCCGAAGCGCGCGGCGCGGTGCTGGTGCCGAGCTTCGACGATCCCTGGGTGATCGAGGGGCAGGGCAGCGCTGGGATAGAGGCGGCGGCACAGATGGCCACGCTCGGTTTGGGCACACCGGGTCGGGTGGTCATTCCCTGCGGTGGCGGCGGCTTGGCGGCGGGGCTTACGCTGGCCTTGCCGGAAGCGACAATCACGGTGGCGGAACCGGAGGGCTGGGATGACATGCGCCGCTCGCTGGAGGCGGGGTGGATCGAACCTGTCGGTGAGTCCCCGCCGCCAACCGCGTGCGATGCACTGCAGACGCTGCGGGTGTCGCCGCTAACCTTCGAGGTGCTGGCGCGGCGGGGAGCGACCGGAGTGGCGGTGAGTGAAGCGGAAATCAGCGCGGCGCAGCGCTGGGCGGCGGAGAAGTTGCGGCTGGTGGTGGAACCCGGCGGCGCGGTCGCGCTGGCGGCGATTCTGGCGGGCAAGGTGCCGGTCGAGCCGGGGTTGCTGGTGATCCTGTCGGGCGGGAATGTGGATTTGGCGGCTTATGGCGCGGTACTGGCGGGCAAGGTGTAATCCTCCCCGGCACGGGGAGGGGGACCATTTCGCCTTTCTTCGGCGAAATGGTGGAGGGGGCCCTCCGCTTGGCGCAGCGTTTGTGGCACGCCCCCACCACCGTTCGCTGAATGCTTACGGTCCCCCTCCCCGTGCCGGGGAGGATTCAGTGCAGTCGACTTCGCGTAGGCCGCACGGTTAGGAGTTAGGAATGACCGCTCTCGAAAACCTCGCACCCGCGCTCGCCATGCTCGCGGCGTTCGCCTGCCTCATCGGGGGCGTGGCGTTGATCGCCAAGCGTCAGAACGTGCGTAAGGGCGTGCTGATGCTGGTAATGGCGGCGGTGCTGGTGGGCAACGTCGTGATCTGGACGCTGTAACACGGCCCCGCGCCGCCTGACACGGCAGCGCGGGGGGAGCGGTTCACTTGATCGGCGAGTTGGGATCGAGTCGCATATCCAGATACTTATCAACCGACCCCATCAATTGCGGCATTTCATGTTCGAAGAAATGGTTCGCCTTGGGGATGGTGTCGTGGTGGATGGTGATGTGCTTTTGCGTGCGCAGCTTGTCGACCAGCTTCTGCGTCGCGAGCGGGGGCGAGACTTCGTCATTCTCGGCCTGGATAATGATGCCGCTCGCCGGACACGGCGCGAGGAAGGTGAAATCATACATATTGGCGGGCGGCGCGACCGAGATGAAGCCGCGAATTTCCGGGCGGCGCATCAACAACTGCATACCGATCCACGCGCCGAAGCTGACTCCGGCGATCCACGTGGTGGAGGCTTCGGGGTGGAAGCTCTGCACCCAGTCGAGCGCGCTGGCGGCATCGGACAGTTCGCCCACGCCATTGTCGAAGGTGCCCTGGCTCTTGCCGACGCCACGGAAATTGAAGCGTAGCGTCGCGAAACCGCGCCGCTGGAAGGTCTTGTAGAGCTCCATCACGATGTGGTTGTTCATCGTGCCGCCGGCTTGCGGATGCGGATGGAGGATCATCGCGACGGGTGCGCGCGGGCGGGGTGCGGGCGCGAAACGGCCTTCGAGACGACCATCGGGGCCGGGAAAAATGACTTCTGGCATCGGACCTGCTGACGGCAAAGAAATGGAACTCCATACCCAAGGCTTGGGCAGGATGAATTGGCCGCTATATAGGCTCGCACCCGCAACGTGCAATCATTGCCGAAGGTTGACATCACTTTGCCCGAATCTCCAATCCACCAGCGGCTGTATCTCGACCATGCCGCGACCACGCCGATGCGGCCCGCCGCCATTGCGGCGGTGGCGGCAGGGATGCGGGGCTGGGCCAATCCATCCTCGCCCCATGCCGAGGGTCGTGCGGCGCGGGCGGCGCTCGAACAGGCGCGGGCCGCGATTTCTGCCGCTTATGGCTGGCGGGGCGAAGCGATCCTGACGAGCGGCGCGAGCGAGTCGGTGGCGATTGCCTTGTCGCGCAGCGGGGTGGAGCGGCGGTTGATCTCGACGGTCGAGCATGATGCGGTGATTCGCGCTGGGCACGATGCGGGCGTGGTGCGGGTGGATGCGCAGGGGCTGCTCGATCTCGATGCGCTGACTGTGATGCTGGAACGCCCGCGCGCGATCGTGGCGGTGCAGTGGTGCAATAGCGAAACGGGCGTGCGGCAGCCGATCGCGGCGATTGCCGAGCGGGTTCATAACGCGGGCGGGCTGCTGCTGGTCGATGCCGCGCAAATGCCGGCGGGCGCCGATGCCGGGGTGGCGGACCATGCCGATTTCCTCGCGATTTCCGGGCATAAACGCGGTGGGCCGCCGGGGATCGGTGCTTTGCTGGTGCGCGACCTGGCGACGCTGACGCCGACGGGCGGGCAGGAGCGCGGGTATCGCGCGGGAACCGAGAATTTGCCGGGGGCGCTCGGCTTCGCAGCCGCATTGGCCGAGCCCGAGGATGTGGCACGGCTGGCGCCGCTGCGCGCGCGGCTCGACGATGCGATTGCGCGCTCGGGTGGCGAGGTGGTCGCCGCCGCCGCGCCGCGTCATCCCGCGATCGGGTCGTACCGGATGCCAGGGCTCGCCGCCGCGACACAGCTCATCCGCTTTGACATGGCGGGGATTGCGGTGTCGGCGGGCAGTGCGTGCTCGTCGGGCAGCATGAAACCGAGCCATGTGCTGGGGGCGATGGGGTGGAGCGTCGAGGCATCGCGCGAGGTGGTTCGCGTGAGTTTCGGGCGCGACACCGGCGCGGAAGATGTTGAGCGCTTCATCACCGAATGGCGCAGTGTCGCGCGATCGGCGCGGGCGTTTGCCGCATGATCTATCTCGATTATCAGGCGACCACGCCGCTCGCGCCCGAGGCATTGGACGCAATGCTGCCGTGGTTGCGCGACCATCATGCCAATCCGCATTCGGCGCATTCCGCCGGGCGCAAGGCCAGGGCGGTGGTGGAACTGGCGCGCGATCAGGTGGCGGCGTTGCTGCCTGCGGGCGGTACGCTCGCCTTTACCAGCGGCGCGACCGAGGCGCTCAACTGGGCGATCAAAGGGCTGGGCGGCCCGGTGGTGACGCTGGCGAGCGAACATGCCGCCGTGCTCGATACGGTCGCGGCGCTGCGCTCGGGCGGACAAGAGGTGACGGTGCTGCCGGTCGGGGCGGATGGGCTGGTCGATCTCGATCGCGCGCGCGCGGCGATCGCGCCGGGCACGAAACTGGTCGCGGCGATGCTGGTCAATAACGAGATTGGCGTAATCCAGCCGATCGCCGCGCTGGCCGAGATCGCCCATGCGGCGGGCGCGCTGCTGCTGTGCGACGCGGTGCAGGGCTATGGGCGGGTCGACATACCCGCCGGTTGTGATCTGGTCGCGGTGTCGGCGCACAAGATTTACGGGCCCAAGGGGATCGGGGCGTTGTGGGTGCGCGACGGGGTGACGCTCGCGCCGCTGCTGCACGGCGGCGGGCAGGAAGCGCTCGGGCGATCGGGCACGCTGTCGCCCGCTTTATGCGCCGGTTTCGGCGCGGCGGTGGCGCTGATGGCCGCGCGACGCGATGCGGATGCGGCACAGGTCGAGCGGTTGTGGGCGCTTGCCACCGAACGCCTTGGCCCCGGCTGGTCCATCAACGGTTCGCGCGACCGGCGCTATCACGGCAATCTCAACCTCCGGCGCGATGGGCTCGACGTGGCGCGGCTGATGTCGCGCCTGCGTGACGTCGCTTTCTCGGCGGGGTCGGCTTGTGCGAGCGGATCGGGTCGCGCGAGCCATGTCCTGCGCGCGATCGGCCTCAGCGAGGCGCAGGCGCGGTCGAGCCTCCGCCTGGGCTTCGGGCGTTATACCAGCGAGGCCGAATTGACCGACGCGATCGACCGCATCATGCTTGCCGCCGACGCGCAAAGGATCGCCGCATGACCCATGTCCGCTTCATCGGCACCGATGGCACCATTCGCGAGGTGGATGCGCCCGTCGGCGCGCGGTTGCTCGAAGTGGCGCAAGCCGATGGGCAACCGCTGGAGGGCACGTGCGAGGGGCAGATGGCGTGCTCCACCTGCCACGTCATCGTCGCCGCCGAGGATTTCGCCAAATTGCCCGCGCCGAGCGAGGATGAGGAGGACATGCTCGACCTTGCCGCAGGCGCAACGCGCACCAGCCGGCTGGCGTGCCAGATCGTGCTCGGGGCTGCGCTCGACCGGTTGACGGTGCGCATCCCGGGTGAAGTGCGGAACATGCAGGGCCGTTGATCATTTGCCTGTGTGTGCCGCCTCGGCACGTTACAGGAGATGATCCCATGAAATTCGCAGCCCTGATCTCGGCGGGCCTGATCGCCGCCGCAGCAATGGCCCCCGCCAGCGCGAGCGCACAGGTCGAGCGCCATCATGATCGCCGCGTCGAACGCACCGTCGTCCATACCGAGCGTAACCGCGGCTGGCGCCCGCACACCCGCAAAGTGTGCCGCGTGGTGTACCGCCATCACCAGCGCATCCGCACGTGCCGGACGGTGCGCCGCTAACCGCCCCGCTCGCCTTTGCGCGAGACAGGCTTGATCCTTCCGCCCGACCCCGCCATAGGCAGCGCGGGAGTCGGGCGGACGTGGTCGTCGCCAACCTGGTCAGATCCGGAAGGAAGCAGCCACAACGATTTCGCCGCGGGTCGTTCCGGCTCCCACCGCGCAGCCAGCGAAGCGAGGCTGCGCCCCGCTACGCTGGCAAGCGCGGCCGGCGGGCAAAGCCCGTCCGACGACCCGGCTTTGCCGGGGCGGTTCAAGTGGTAGCAGGCGCAAACACCCGAAGGCGATGCCCATCGGGATCGACCGCAACGAAGGTGAGACCGAAACTCATCTCGGTGGGCGTTTGAAGGATGGTCACGCCGCGCCGCTGCCAGGCGTCGTGCGTCGCGTCCACTGCCGCCGCGTCAGCAACGGAAAACGTCACTTCACTGGCTCCGGATTGACCGCTGCTTTGAGGTGCTACCGTGTCGCGTTCCCAAAGGCCTAACATGACGCCATCGCGCAACGGTAGCATCGAAAAGCCCGGTTTCTGGTCGATAATCGGAATGCCGAGCAGCGTTGTGTAAAATGTTGCGCTGGCTGCAGGGTCCGCGACGTGCAGCAGCAGAAAGCTGAAATCGGGCATTGAAGGTCTCCTCGCATCGGCAGCGCGGGAATTGCGTGCCGGCAGTGACCTTCTACGATCTCATGCTGTCAGTTTATGTCAGTAGTCGATTGCTCGCAGCGTTATCCCTCAAGCACTATTGCTCGGGAATGCCACGCAGCGTGCGCCACTCTTTGAGCATCGCGCCGCGTCGGCGTGGATAGCGACCGTCCGTCACGGCTAGCGCGGTGATTCGGTCGGTTCGGAAATGCCGATAACCACCGCGCAATTCGCACCATGCGACGACCACCCGCACGCGATCGTAAAAAGCCAGCGCAAACGGCCAGATGATACGCTGCGTCGCGCTGCCATGTTCGTCGGCATAGGCAATATGAAGCATCCGTTCGGACCGGATCGCCTGACGGATCGTGGGAAGTTCCGCGTCCCCGGCGGCGATTGGCGCACCCGGGCCGATCAACAGTCCCGAGGCATCGATGCCGTCCTTCAGATCGGGGGGTAATACTGCGCCGATCTTGGCAAGCACGTTGCGCGCGGCCTTGCCCAAAAGTCCGTCCGCGCGTTCCGAAACCCACCGTGATCCCAGCACCAATGCCTCGATCTCCTCTTCGGAGAACATCAGCGGCGGCAGCATGAAGCCCGGGCGAAGGACATAGCCTACACCGGCTTCACCGTCGATCTGTGCGCCTTGGGCCTTCAAGGCATCAATGTCGCGATACACGGTGCGCAGCGAGACGCCGAGTTCCTCGGCCAGCACTGCACCCGCCACAGCGCGACGATGTCGCCGCAAAAGCTGGATTAATTCGAGCAGCCGCTGTGCGCGAGACATGCTGGTCCTTCCAATATGGTCGTAAGGACCAATACTGCCATATTATGGCAGTATTGATTGTGCGCGCTTTCGGCAACGGGTCTTGGCACACCAACCCTTCGACAATTCCCCCCGCTGTCCTTAGATAGGGTAGCAATGTCCGACTCCCTTTATCCTGCTGACGAGACCCCCGGCTTCGACCTGGGTGAACCGCCCGCTCCGGCGAAGGGCGACGCGTACCGCGTCCTTGCGCGCAAATATCGGCCGCAGACCTTTGCCGAGTTGATCGGCCAGGATGCGATGGTCACCACGCTTGGCAATGCGATCCGGCGCGGGCGGCTGGCGCACGCCTTCCTCCTCACCGGTGTGCGCGGGGTCGGCAAGACCTCGACCGCCCGCCTGCTCGCCAAGGCGCTCAATTGCGTTGGGCCGGACGGGCAGGGTGGTCCGACGATCAACCCGTGCGGCGTGTGCGAGCCGTGCGTCGGTATTGCCGAGGGGCGGCATATCGACGTGATCGAGATGGACGCCGCCAGCCATACCGGCGTCGACGACATGCGCGCGGTGATCGATGCCTCGCGGATGACGGCGTTCGTTGCGCGCTACAAGATCTACATCATCGACGAAGTTCACATGCTGTCGAAGAACGCGTTCAACGCGCTGTTGAAGACGCTGGAGGAACCCGCCGAGGGCGTGAAGTTCGTGCTGGCGACGACCGAGGTCAACAAGGTGCCGGTGACGGTGCTGTCGCGATGCCAGCGCTTCGATTTGCGGCGCATTCCGGCGGACTTGCTGGCCGAGCATTTCGCGCGCGTGGTCGCAGCCGAGGGTGTCGAGGCCGAGCCCGAGGCGCTGGGGCTGATCGCGCGCGCGGCGGAAGGGTCGGCGCGCGACGGGCTGTCGATCCTCGATCAGGCGATTGCCCATGCCGATATGGATGGCGGCGCGGTGAGCGCGGGCGCGGTGCGCGATATGCTGGGGCTCTCCGATCGTGGCGCGATCCGCGATTTGATGACGCTGTTGCTTTCGGGCGACGGGATCGGTGCGCTGGCGGCGCTCAGGCGGCAATATGATCTTGGGGTGGACCCGCTCGGCGTGCTGCGCGGGCTGCTCGAAACCGTTCACGCCACCACCTTGGTCAAGCTCGGCGCGGCGCAGGAAGCCGGACAGGCGACCGAGGAGCGCGAGGCGCTGCTGGATTGGGCCGCGTCGCTGTCCTTCGCCGCGCTGCACCGGCTGTGGCAATTGCTGCTCAAGGGCCATGACGAAGTCGCGCGCGCGGCGATGCCGATCGAGGCGTGCGAAATGGCGCTGCTGCGGCTGGTCCATGCCTCGACCTTGCCCGATCCGGGCGAGCTGGCGCGGATGATCGCAAATGGCGTGCCGCTTGGCACATCTTCTCCGTCACCGGTCGCACCGGCAGCGCTTCCGGCCCCTGCGCCCGAGGCGGTGGTGGTTGACCAGGACATGCCGCGCTCGATCAGCCAGATCGTCGCCTTGCTGGAAGGTGCGGGCGAGCTCGCGCTGGCGTCGCGCGTGGTGCATCACGCCAGCATCGTCAGCCTTGATGGCAGCGATCTGGTGCTAAGCTCGGCGCGGCCGATTTCGCCCGATCTGGTCACTGAATTGGCGATCACGCTGAAGCGCGTCACCGGGCGTGGCTGGAAAGTGACGACTGCGCCGACACCGGGGGCGCCGACGGTGCGTGAGGCCGAGGCGGCGCAACGCGAGGCGTTCAAGGCCGAAATTCTGGCGGTGCCGGTCATCGCCGCCGCGCTGGAGGCGTTTCCCGACGCCGAAGTTCCCGAAACCGAAATCGACCGCCTGCTGGCGGCGAAACGGAGTGTAACCGCATGAAAAGCATCGAAGACATCATGGCGATGGCGCAAAACGTCCAGGCCGAACTCACCAAGGCGCAGGACGGGCTCGACAAGATCGAGGTCGAAGGCGTCGCGGGCGGTGGTTTGGTCAAGGTGCGCGCCTCGGCCAAGGGGCGGATCATCGGCATCGACATCGACGAATCACTGTTGCAGCCAAGCGAAAAGCAGATCGTCGAGGATCTCGTCGTCGCCGCGTTCAACGACGCCAAGGCCAAGGCCGATGCGGCGTCGGGTGCCGAAATGGCCAAAATGACCAGCGGCATCCCGCTGCCGCCGGGGTTCAAGCTGCCGTTCTGATCGGGGGTTAGCCTATTGTGTACCGTTGCTTCCCCGGCCTGCGCCGGGGAAGCGCGTTTTTGAGGCGGGAAAAATCGGCGAGGAGCGCGCGCCTAGCGCAGGCAGCGGTCCAGCCCGTCATTGCGGACGACGCCCACCCGGCGGGTGATGGCGTTGCCGTGGCGGCGGGTGAATCCACGCGGCGCGATCGCGGCGCGCTTTTTGGGCAGCGGCAGGACGGCGGCAATCCGCCCGGCTTCATCCGGCGTCAGGTGCGAGGCGTCGTGGCCGAAATAACGCCGGGACGCCGCATCGACGCCATAGGTGCCGATGCCGGTCTCGGCGACGTTGAGATAGACTTCCATGATCCGGCGCTTGCCCCAAATCGTTTCGATCAGGACGGTGAAATACGCCTCCAGCGCCTTGCGCGGATAGCCGCCGCCCTGGATCAGGAAGACATTTTTGGCGGTTTGCTGGCTGATCGTCGAGCCGCCACGAATACGCCCGCCATTGGCATTGCGCAGATACGCGGTTTCGATCGCCTGCAGGTCAAAACCGTTATGCAGGCAAAAGCGCGAATCCTCACCCGCAATTGCCGCGCGCGCCATGTTGCGATCGATCTGTGACAGCGGTCGCCACGATTTGGCGATGCCGTGGCCACCGAGCGCATCGCCGACCATCGTCAGCGTGATTGGTGGCGGCACGAAGCGGTATAGCACAACCATGAAGACCGACACGACAAGGAACGCGACAATGGCGCGCAGTACCCAGCCGAGCACGCGCCCAAACAGGCCGCGTTTCGGGCGAATGGCGGCCCTCCCGATCAGTTTCGGCTCCTGTGCGTTTGTCCCGACATAGGCGTTCTCTGCTTCCATGACATGCTCCCGCAGCATTCCGTAGCGCGGGAGCAATGTCGAGGAAAGGAACCCGATGTGTTCAGGCGGCGACCAGCATCCGGTTGTCGCCAGCGATACGCATCATCGCCTTTTGCAGCTTCTCGAACGCGCGCACCTCGATCTGGCGAACCCGCTCGCGCGAGACGCCATAGACCTGGCTCAACTCCTCGAGCGTCTTGGGCTCGTCGGTCAGGCGACGCTCGGTCAGGATGAACTTTTCGCGCTCGTTGAGGTCATCCATCGCCGCGGTCAGCATTTCGTGGCGGACATCGGCTTCCTGCGCGTCGGCCACGACGGTGTCCTGCAAGGGCGAATCGTCGGCCAGCCAATCCTGCCACTGGCCCTCGCCATCTTCGCGCATCGGCACGTTGAGCGAGGTATCCCCGCCCATCGCCATGCGGCGGTTCATGCTGGTGACTTCTTCCTCGGTCACGCCCAGATCCTTGGCGATCTTCGCGAGATGCTCGGGCGAAAGGTCCCCATCCTCGAACGCGTCGAGCTTGGATTTCATCCGGCGCAGATTGAAGAACAGCTTCTTCTGCGCGGCGGTGGTGCCCATTTTCACCAGGCTCCACGAGCGCAGGATGAATTCCTGGATCGAGGCGCGAATCCACCACATCGCATAGGTCGCGAGACGGAAGCCGCGATCGGCCTCAAACTTCTTCACGCCTTGCATCAGGCCGATATTGCCCTCCGAAATGAGCTCGGAAACGGGCAGGCCATAACCGCGATAGCCCATCGCGATCTTGGCCACGAGCCGCAGATGCGAGGTGACCAACTGCGCAGCGGCGTCGGTGTCGCCATGCTCCTCGAAGCGTTTGGCGAGCATATATTCCTGCTCGGGCGCGAGGATCGGAAATTTCTTGATCTCCGACAGGTAGCGATTGAGGCTCGCCTCGCCGCCAAGGGCGGGGATCGTCGCGGGGACGTTGCTGCGGGCTGCCATGATCGTGTCTCCCTTTATCCAAGCTGGCTCGTGCCGAAGGCACACACCAGCCGAAACCTATACAAACAGTTTATAGAACAGTTCCTGCATGTCGGCAGGCATTTCGCTATCGAACGCCAAAGCGTTACTTGTCACCGGATGAATGAACCCCAAACGGGCGGCGTGCAACGCTTGACGCCGGAAACCCAAGGTTTCCAAAGTGGCTTTGTGTCCTTGCTTTGTTCTACCGTAAACCGGGTCCCCGAGCAAGGGGTGACCGAGCGAGGCCATATGCACGCGGACCTGGTGCGTTCGGCCCGTCTCCAGCCGACATTCGACCAACGCAGCGTCCCTTAAGCGTTCGATCGTGGTAAAATGCGTCACCGCGCGCTTGCCACCAGCCACGATGGCGATTTTTTTGCGGTTGGAGGGCGATCGCGCAAGCGGCGCGTCAACCGTTCCGGCGGGCGGGGCGGGCTGCCCCGACACGATCGCCTTATAGCGCCGGTCGATGCTGTGGTCGTGAAATTGCCGGGCGAGGCCCTCATGCGCGCGATCGGTCTTGGCGGCGACCATCAGGCCCGACGTATCCTTGTCGATGCGGTGGACAATCCCCGGTCGGGCGACGCCGCCGATGCCGGAAAGGTTGCCCGCGCAGTGATGGAGCAGCGCGTTGACCAAAGTACCGTCGGCATTCCCCGCCGCCGGATGGACAACCAGCCCCGCCTGTTTGTCGATCACGATCAGCTCATCATCCTCGAACACAATGTTGAGCGCGATGTCCTGCGCTGCGTTATGCGAAGGGGTAGGGGCGGGGACGGTGACCAGATAAAGCCCGCCGGCAATCGCCTTGCCCGACGGATCATTGGCGACACGCCCGCGCGGATCGGTGACGGCACCGCTCGCGATCAACGCCTTCAGCCGCTCGCGCGAGACGTCGGGCAACGCATCGGCCAGCGCGCGGTCGAGGCGTACCCCTTGCGCGGTCGCGGATATCCGCGCTTCAAGTGTGGCTACCCCCCGGTTCATGGGCTAGAATCTGGGCATGGCGTTGGAGATTTCAAGCACTCTGCTGGCACGACTGCTAAACGAAGCCGCAAAGGCGCCCGAACAGGAGGTCTGTGGCCTGCTGTTTGGCACCACGACGCGGCTGGAGGCGGTGCGTCCATGCCGGAATGTCGCAGTGGAGCCCGCGCGCGCTTTCGAGATCGACCCTGCCGCCTTGATTGCGGCGCATCGGGCCGCGCGCGACGGCGGCCCTGCGATCGTCGGATACTACCATTCGCACCCGAGCGGGAGCGCATTTCCTTCCGCGCGTGATGCCGCGGCGGCGGCGGCCGACGGGACAATCTGGATCATCATCGCCGCGCAGGACATCGCTTGCTACCGCGCGGTTTGCGATGGCGCGCATGTCGGGCGGTTCGATCCGGTGCCCCATCTGATCGTGGCACCGTAACGCCAACCGTGGCACAGTGGCTTGCTTCCTTCGCCGTGCATCGCCAGAAGAGCGATCAAGTCATGATCCGAAAGCCAAACAACCAATGACGATCAGCGCCGCCGATTTCGCCAGCCTGCTTTGCTCGCGCCTGTGTCACGATTTGCTGAGCCCGGTGGGCGCGCTCAATAACGGGTTGGAACTGCTTGCCGATGAGCATGACCCGGAAATGCGCGCGCGCTGCCTGGAATTGCTGAGCGACAGCGCCAAGGCGTCCGCCAACAAGCTGAAATTCTTCCGGCTGGCCTTTGGCGCGGCCGGGGGGTTCGGCGAATCGGTCGATTCGCGCGAAGCGCGCGCCGCGATCGAGGGGTTGTTCGGCGATGGGCATAAGGTCAAGCTCGGCTGGATGGTCGAGGATGCGACGCTCCCCAAGCCAGCGATCAAGGTGTTGCTCAACCTGGCGCTGATCGCTGGCGATGCGTTGGTGCGTGGCGGGCAGCTTGATGTCGGCGCGGAAAGCATCGACGGCCAGATCGAGATCGTCGTGCGTGCCGATGGCCCGCGCATCGTGCTCGATTCCGAAATGCGCGCGGCGTTGACCGGGACGCAAGGGGAGACTGTCATCACCCCGCGCGCGGCCGCCGCATACCTTGTCCATGCGTTGGTCGCCGAGGGTGGCGGGATCGTTCGGGTTTCCGACCCGGAGGATGCGGTGTTGTTGTTCGGCGCGGCCTTCAAGGCAGGATAACTCTGCCTTAACCACTCCTCGGCCATGATCCGTGTAGCGCTACGCGGGGACACATGGACGATCTCTTACAGGAATTCATCGCCGAGACGCGCGAGACGCTTGAGGCGCTCTCGGGCGAGATCGTCGCATGGGAATCCGCGCCGGATGATCGCGATCGGCTTGATGCGATTTTTCGGTTCGTCCACACGGTCAAGGGCAGTTGCGGTTTTCTCGATTTGCCGCGGCTCGCACGCCTTAGCCATGCCGCAGAAGATGTGCTCGCCGCCGTACGATCGGGCGATCGGGCGCCGGATACCCGCCTCGTCAACGCCGTGCTGGCGATTGTCGACCGGATCGGCGAGATCGTCGAGGCGATCGATGCGGGCCATGCGCTCGACAATTCTGGCGAAGACCTGCTGATTGCCGCGCTCGATACCGGCTCCGAGGCGGTGGTCCAGGCACCGCTTGCGTCATCGCGCACACCCAGCCGCAGCGTCCGCCTCAACGTCGATCTGCTCGACCGCATGATGAGCGGCATGTCCGACATGGTGCTCGCCCGCAACGAACTGGCGCGCCGCGTGCGCGATGATGGCGCGAACCCGGTGGTCGAGGCCGCGCTCGAACGGCTTTCGCTGACCGTCGCCGAAATGCGCGATACGGTAACGCGGACGCGTATGCAAAAAATCGACGCACTGTTCTCGGCCTTGCCGCGGATGGTGCGCGATACGGCCGCCGAATTGGGCAAGTCGGTCACGCTGCATATCGAAGGCAGCGATGTCGAACTTGACCGCGAGATGATCGAGATGATGCGCGATCCGCTGGTCCACATCATCCGCAATTCGATCGATCACGGGATTGAGGTGCCAACGCTGCGCCGTGCGCTCGGCAAGCGCGAGAATGGTTGGCTCAACGTCGCCGCGCACCAGTCGGGCAACCAGATCGTTATTGAAATCAGCGACGACGGGCAGGGGGTCGATACCGACCGGCTGGTCGCCAAGGTTGCCAGCGCCGGATTGCGCAGCGAAGCGCAATTGCGCGCGCTCACCGAACGGGGACGGCTGGACCTGGTGTTCGAGCCCGGCCTTTCGACCAAGGATTCCGCGACCGCGATTTCGGGACGCGGCGTCGGGATGGACGTGGTGCGCGCCAATGTCGAACAGATTGGCGGACGGATCGATCTGCTCAATACGCCCGGCAAGGGTTTGCGCATTGCCATCCACGTCCCGCTGACCCTGTCGATCATGTCGACGATTGGGGTTGGCGTGCGCGACCAGCGCTTTGCCATTTCGCGGCAGGTGATCGAGGAAATCGTGCGGGTCGGCGGCGGTGCGATTCGTATCGACCGGATTGGTGATACGCTCACCGCGACCGTGCGCGAACGGCGGATGCCATTGATCGACCTGGGCGATATGCTGGGGTTCGGGCCGCGCTATCCCGCCATGCTGGTGATCGTCAGTGCCTCGGGCGGCAGTTATGCGCTGGCGGTGGATGCGGTGCTCGATCATGAGGAACTGGTCATCAAGCCCGCCGCCCCCGCGATCATGGCGACGGGGGTTTATGCAGGGCAAACCTTGCCCGACAGCGGCCTGCCGATGCTGATGCTGGATTGCGCCGGAGTTGCCCATGTCGCCGGGCTGGCCTTCGGACGCGAAGCGATGGTCGAAGAAGAAAAAGCGGAATGCGTTGCAACGGGCGTGCAGGCGTTGCTGTTCGACGACCTTGATGGGATACGTCGGATCCTGCCGCTGTCGGTGATCGATCGTGTCGAGCCCGTTCCCACGGGTGCCATCCGCTTTTCGGCCGGGCGGTTGCGGCTTTCGGTTGAAGGCGGGATCATTCCGTTGGTCGCACTCGGGGAATGGGGCGGTCGGCCGACGGTGTCGGTGCTGCGGTTGCGCGATGGCTCGGTCGAGATCGGTTATGCCATTGGCGAGGCGCTCGATATTGTCGAATTGCCCGATACGATTGTCCCAGCGCACGATGCCGGGCCGATCGCAGGTGTGGCCAGCATCGATGGCGAACAGATCGAAGTGATCGATCTTCATTGGCTGTTTGCCACGCGCGCCGACGCCGGAAGCGCGGGCAATGCGCCGCTCTGCCTGCTCGACGGTGCCGAATCTGCCTGGATGACGACGTTCCTCAAACCCGTGCTCGAAGGGGCAGGGTATCGCGTCACCACGGCGCTGCGCCCCGGCGAGACACCGCGCGTGCTGGTGCGCATGGGCGACGATGCGACGCCGGTTCCCGGCGAAATTCCCGTGGTGCGTCTGCGCCGCGACGCGGATGGCGGGGACGACAGCATTTTTCGCTATGATCGCCCGGCTTTGCTGGCCGCAGTCGCGCGCTCTGCGGGAGATCGGTGATGGCATTGTTCCTGATTGCGCAGATCGCCGGGCGAACGGTGGCGATCGAATCGAGCCAGGTGGAATCGGTGGTCGATATCGGGACGGTAATTCCGGTGCCACGGGCCGAGCGACAGGTGTGCGGCCTTGCCGCTTTGCGCAGCCGCGTCGTCACGGTGATCGACACCCGTGCGGCGCTTGGCCTCGAACCGGCGGAGGTGGACGCGGGCCGCGCGATCATCACGATCGTCGATGGCCACCATTATGCCATTCTGGTCGATGCGTTGGATGACGTCGCCCCGTTCGACCTCGCGCCATTGTCGGCGGGTATCCTGCTGGACAAGGGGTGGTTGACGGTTGGGCGCGGGATTGTCGAGCGCGATGGCGAGCCGATTTTGGCGATTGAACTTGTCGGGTTGATTCCGGGGGGCATCGCGCAAGCCGCGTGAACTCCACCGATTAACGCGACGCTTACGCATTTCGGGCAAGGTTGGCCCAAGCGGATTTTAACAGGGTGAATTCATGAAGACGTGCCTCGTCGTCGACGATTCGAAGGTGATCCGCAAGGTGGCCCGCCACATCCTGGAGACGCTCAACTTTCGCGTCAGCGAAGCGGGGGACGGTCGTGAGGCATTGGATGCGTGCCTGGTGTCGGCGCCCGATGTCGTGCTGCTCGACTGGAACATGCCCGTCATGAGCGGCATGGATTTTCTGCGTGCGCTGCGCGACAGCGCGATCCCGACGCGTCCCAAGGTTGTGTTCTGCACGACCGAGAACGGCATGGCGCACATCCGTGCGGCAATCGAGGCCGGAGCGGACGAATATGTGATGAAACCGTTCGACCGCGAGACGCTGGAAAGCAAATTGCAGATCGTGGGCATGGCCTGACGGGCCGATTGCAATGCGCAGCCAAACCGACAAATTGCCGAGGCGCCCGTCCATCGGCGATGCGCCGCCACGCGTCCTGATCGTCGATGATTCGGCGGTCGCGCGGGCAGTGATCGCCCGTGCGGTCGAGGCCGAGGGGCGTTTCATCGTTGCAGGGGCAGTCTCCAACGCAATCGTCGCGCTGGAGTTTCTCAAGCACACACGCGTCGATGGCATCGTACTCGATCTCGAAATGCCGGGTATTTCGGGGTTGGCAGCATTGCCGGACCTGATCGCGGCGGGGCACGGAGCGAAGGTCTTGATCGTGTCTTCGGCGGCGAGCGAAGGAGCGGCGGCAACGGTCGAGGCGCTTGCGCTTGGTGCTGCGGACACTTTGGTCAAACCGGAAGTCGGCGGATTTTCCGGACGCTTTTCGGTCGCGATCAGTGAAAAATTGACACGGCTGCTCGCCATCGAGGCTGGGCCCGACACCGCAGTCCAGGCAGGCGCGCGCGCCACGGCGGGCGTCGGCACGGGCTTTGACATTGTCGCGATCGGCGCCTCGACCGGTGGCATCCACGCGCTTAGCGTTTTGCTGCGCGAAATGCCCAGCGGCTTTCCTCTGCCGGTTTTGATTACCCAGCATTTGCCGGAGTCGTTCATGCCGTATTTCGCGGCACAGGTTGCGGTTCTCGCCAATCGGCCGTGCGACGTCGCGACCGACTGTATGCGGATTCGCCCGGGCCGGGTAATCGTCGCGCCGGGCAATGCGCATATCCGCGTGGTCAGCACCGGCGACGGCGCGGCGATTCGCTTGAACAGCGATCCTGCAAAAAGCGGGTGTATGCCGTCGGTCGATCCGATGTTCGAAAGCCTGGCCGAGGTTTATGGCCCGCGGGCGCTCGGCGTGGTCCTGAGCGGCATGGGGCGTGACGGCAGTGACGGCGCGCGCAGCGTAATCGCGCGCGGCGGTGCAATCGTGGTGCAGGACCGCGAAAGTTCGGTCGTGTGGGGGATGCCCGGCGCAATCGCCAATGCCGGTGGGGCGAGTGCGGTGTTGCCGCCTGTCGAAATCGGGCGCCTCATCGCCGCGCGGCGGCGACCGACATGATCGAGCCCGGTCTGGAATCTTCGCCCCCGCGCGGCCCTCTTCCGCGCGCCTCTTCCAAAGGTGCAATGGGCGCGCTCACCGCCATCCTCGAGTCGCGGACTGGCCAGCAACTTGCCGCCAATCGTGAGTGGCGGGTCGAGACGGTGCTGAAACCGGTCTTGCGCGACCTTGGGCTGGAAACGCTCGACGCGCTGGCGATTGCGGCGCAGCAATCGAGTGAGATTGGCGATCTGGTCGCAGATGCCCTGCTCAATCAGGAAAGCTCCTTCTTCCGCGATAACGCCGTATTCGAGTTGGTCGCGGACGCGGTTGATGCGATCCGTGCCGAAACACCGGGACGTCGCCCGCGTATATGGTCGGCGGGTTGTTCGTTCGGGCAGGAGCCGCTGTCGCTGGCGATGCTGTTCGCCGAACGCGAGTCGGGCGAGGAGCGATTGCCACCCGAGATCGTCGCGACCGATGTATCGGAAGCTGCGCTCGCGCGCGCGCGGGCCGGGCGATACTCGCAATTCGAGATTCAACGCGGGCTGCCAGTGCGGCGCATGATGCAGTGGTTCGATGGGGACGGCATCGACTGGTTCGCCAAATCTGATCTGGTCCGCCGCATCAATTTTCGACGGCTCAATCTGGTCAGCGATGCGCCACCCGTGGGCCGTTTCGACGTAATCCTGTGCCGCAACGTCTTGCTGTATCTGACGATCGAGCTGCGACGGAAAATTCTCAACCGGTTGGCAACGGTCATCCGTCCGGGCGGCGTGCTGGTGCTGGGGGCGGGCGAAACCGTGATTGGCCAGACCGAGGCATTCCGGCCCAGCGCGCGCTATCGCGGCCTGTACGAACCGGCGGTGAGCGAAGGCTAATCGACGGTCGGGGTTCCTAACGCGCCGTGTCCGTGCTTAAGCGGTGTTTCGGCTCGTGCGGGGAGTGACCATGACCATCATCGATACGCCGTCGCCCAATTTCGACGAGCGCGCGCTGCCCGTCTCGATGATCGTGCTGCATTACACCGGGATGCAGACAGCACAGGCGGCGATCGATCGCCTGCGCGACCCTGAGGCGAAGGTCTCGGCGCATTATCTGGTCACCGAGGACGGGGCGGTGCTGCGCATGGTGGAAGAGGATAAGCGCGCGTGGCACGCGGGCAAGTCGCGCTGGCGCGGGATCGAGGATGTCAATTCGGCCAGCATCGGGATCGAGATCGTCAATCCCGGCCATGAATTCGGCTATCGCCCGTTCCTGGAGGAGCAAATCGATGCGTTGATCCCGCTGGTGGCCGATATCACCGCGCGCCACGGCATCACGCGCGGCAATGTGGTCGGCCATTCCGACATCGCGCCGACACGCAAGCAGGATCCGGGCGAACTGTTCCCCTGGAGCCGCCTCGCCAAATTGCGGCTCGCGCTGCCACGCCCGACCAAGAATCTGATGGACCCTTTGTGGAGCGATGCCGGCTTCCTGATCGCGCTCGAACGCTTCGGCTATGATGTCAGCGACAAGCTCGCCGCCATCGTCGCGTTCCAACGCCGTTTCCGCCCGGAATTGCTCGACGGGGTGATCGATGGCGAGTGCCGCAGCATCCTGCTCGCGCTGCTGTTGCCAAAGCCGACCGGGGACGAATGAGTTTGTCTTTCGCGCGAGATTCGCGCTAGGGGCACCTCCAGCCAGAGGGTCGGGCGGCCGCGGGGTGCGTTAAGCACCGCGAGGAAAGTCCGGGCTCCGCGGAACGACGGTGCCGGGTAACGCCCGGCGGGGGCGACCCCAGGGACAGTGCCACAGAGAGCAGACCGCCGATGTCCTCGTTCGATGAAAATCGGGCAAGGAACAGGCAAGGGTGAAAGGGTGCGGCAAGAGCGCACCGCGCGCCTGGTAACAGGGGCGGCATGGCAAACCCCACCGGGAGCAAGATCGAATAGGGATGGCATATGGGCCTCGTTCCGGCTCGTCATCCGGGTTGATTGCTTGAGGCGGCGTGCAAACGTCGTCCTAGAGGAATGGTCGCCTAACCTCGCAAGAGGGGGACAGAACCCGGCTTACAGACCCTCTGGCGTTTTTTACGGGTCGCCGTTTTTTCATCGCCGTTTCACAAAAGCGTCATGGCGCTATCGCGCTTCGATGCTTAGATGGCCCGCTATGGCGCGTTCTTCTTCCCGCTCAGCCGACTGGGGCTTTCCGCGCTGGCGCGCTTATGGCGAAGCCAGCACTGAGGCGGCGACCGTTCGGCTATGCGACCGGCATGGTTGCACCGAAAAGGGCGATTGCCCGGCACCCAAATCCCCCAACAGCCCCGAACGCTGGTATTTCTGCCAGGAACATGCCGGCGAGTACAATCGCGGCTGGAACTATTTCGAAGGCCTGAGCGCCGAGGAAGCCGCCGAGCGCGAGCGCGCCGAGACGCAAACCGCCGAGGGCTATACCGCCTCGCGCCACCATCAATGGGCTGGGCCCGGCGACGGCAGCCGCTCGCGCGACGAGATTCGCGCGCTGGAGGTGCTGGAGCTCGATGTCGATGCCGATTTCGAGACGGTGCGCGTGGCGTGGCGACGATTGGCGAAATCAAACCACCCCGATGTCCGCCCCGGCGACAAGGAGGCCGCCGCGCGCTTCCTCGCGATTCAGGCGGCATATGACGTGCTGAAGGCCGCCGAGGATGCGCGGACGTGGAAGCCGGGCGTTTGAAGACGGTCCGTTCGGACTGGGGCAACACCCTTTTGGTGTGCAAGAAATGTTCGAAGAAGCTGGGCGGCGGGTTCGGCCCCAAGGGGAAGACGCCGCTGGCCAAGGCTTTGCGTTCGGAACTTGGCGTGCGCAAAGGTACGCTCGGCATCGTCGAGGTGAAGTGCCTCGGCGTCTGCCCGCGCGGGAGCGTCACCGTGGTCAATGGCGCTGCGCCGGGCGAATGGGCGCTGGTGCGTGGTGGCGCGTCGGTCGCGACGGTGGTGGCGGAATTGGGGCTGAGGCCCGACGGGGACTGATATGAACTGGCACACTTGGTGGTTGTTCGCAGGCGCGGTGTTTCTCCTGTCCGGCACGCCGGGGCCAAATATGCTCCACATCCTCTCGCGCAGCGTCGAGCTGGGGATGGCGCGCAGCGTGGCGGCGATGACGGGATGCCTGGCTGCGGTGGTGGCGGTACTTTCGGCATCGGCGGCAGGCCTCACCACGCTGCTGCTCGCGCTGCCGGGCGCGTTCGAGCTGTTGCGTTATGCAGGCGTCGCCTATCTCATCTATCTCGGTATCAAGGCGTGGCGGACCGAGGTTCCGCCAGTGGACGTCGGCGATGGTCCGCTCTCGCCCGCCATTTCGTTCTTGGCGCTGTTTCGCGGTGGCTTTGCGATCGGCATCAGCAACCCCAAGCTGATCCTGTTTGCGGCGGCCTTTCTGCCGCAGTTCGTAACCCCGACGCAGCCACAGGCGCCGCAATTCGCGATTCTGGTCGCGACTTTCGCGGTGGTGGAGTCGTTCTGGTATGGCGTTTACGCGCTCGGTGGCCGGTCGCTGTCGCGCTACCTCGGTCGCCCGGCGATCAAGCGCGCCTTCAATCGCCTGACCGGCGTGATTTTCGTCGGCTTCGGGCTGGCGTTGCTGAAAACGAAGCCGTCTTGATCTATTCGGCCTGCTGCTCGGTTGCATAGCGCGCCGCCGTCTCGCGGATCAGGGCGATCATGTTGGGGATGCCCTGGGTGCGGTTGGAGCTCAGTTGCTTGCTCAGGTCGAATGGAGCGAGCGCTTGCGGGATGTCGGTTGCCAGGATCGCGGCGGGCGGCTGATCCTGCACCGTCCGCAGGACGAGCGCGATGATCCCCTTGGTGATCGCGGCATTCGAATCCGCCAGGAAATGCAGCGTGCCGTCCTCTCGCGCCATCGGGTACACCCATACCGAGGCCGAACAGCCACGCACCAGCGTGGCATCGGTCTTCAACGGATCGGGCATCGGTTCCAGGTCTCGACCGAGATCGATCAGCAGCCGGTAACGGTCATCGGCTTCGAGGAAGCTATATTCGGATTCGAGATCGGCGAGGCTTTGCATAAGCGGGCTATAGTCGCGCGCGGTCGGGTTCGTCACCTCTTGCCTTTTTCCTTCCCCGGCGAAGGCCGGGGCCCAGTCACACGGCGTCGATGTTTTGGTGAAGCGCCTGACTGGCCCCGCCTTCGCTTCTGGGCCCCGGCCTTCGCCGGGGAAGAAGGAAGCCGGATTCAGAGATCCACGCCTGCCGCGATCGCTTCCAGCTTGCGGATGCGCTCCTTCAGATCGGCGATTTCGATGCGGGCGCTGGCGTTGGGGAGTGTCGGCCCGGCATTGGGTTCGACAAAGCTGTGCAACTGCTGGTGCTTGAAAGCGAGCCAGCCGCGCCAACCGGTCAGTGCGGCACCGCTGAGAATGGCCAGACCGGCAAGCGCCGCGGCGGCCATGATGATGTAGAAGGTCGGGTCGGTCATCATCCCTACTCCTGGAAAAGCGGACATTACGGGCGGTCGCGGAGCTTCTCGATCTCGCGATCGAGGCGGGCACCGCTGTCATTGCTATCGGTGGCGAGGCGTTCGAGCACCGCGAGCCGGTCCTTCATCGCCTTCAGTTCATCGCGCAGCCGGGCATTTTCGGCCTGGGCGGCGGGGTCGTCGCGAAAGTGGACATTCTCGCCCTGCTTGGTGCGGACCACGCCGTAGCGCGCCTGAAGCACGCGCCCGATGGTGGCGACGACGACGATCGCGATGACCATTTCATACACGTTCATACTCGAAACTCCCTGTTTCTCGTGTGGGGCGGAAGCCTCAGCGCGCGTTTGCGGCGGCTTCGCGAAGGCGGCGACGGCGCGGGCGGTCGACGCTTTCGGTCGCCCAGCAACATCCCGCCGTGATGACGGCGAGCACGGTGAAAAATACGATCATGATAGCCTCGGGTCAGAAGATGGGGGGAGGAAAGGGGTGCTGTTCAGTTGAGCGGTGTGTCGCGGAGTTGTTCGATCTCGTGCGAGAGATCGACGCCGCGGTCGGTGATGATGCGTTCCAGCACGCGGACGCGCTGTTCGAGCCGTTCGGTCTGCGCGGCATATTGCGCGGCCTTTTCAGCGACCATCGTCGCCTCGAGCTGCATCCGGCGTTCTTTGTGCGCGAGCCAGGGGCGGACGATGGTGCCGCCGATCACAGCGACGAGGGCAACGCAGATCCCCAGGATCGGGATGAGAAAAACAAACTGGAAGCCCATAGCGGTATCCTCCGTTGGAGCAGCGGAATCAGTTGGTTTCGATCCGCAATTGTTCGATTTCGCGCGCGGTGCGGACGGCGGGATCGATCGTGATCCGTTCGAGTACCGCGAGACGCTGCCGTAGGGCGTCGACCTCGATCATCCGGCGCTCATCCTCCTCGCGGCGCAGCGTGGCTTCGCGGTGGAGCGCCGGGTCGGCGGCGATCAGTGCCTGGCGCACTTTGCGCCGGGCGAACGCCTGGATCGTCAGCAGGCCGCCCGAGCCGGTCAGCAGGCCCATGATGAAAGCGGGTTCGGGTGGCATGGCCTGTTCTCCCCCTTCAGCGCAGCGCGTCGATTTCGCGCGAGACTCGCTCGGCGGGATCGGTGGCGATGCGTTCGAGGACGGCGAGGCGTTCCTCGAGGCGGCTGATCTGGCCGTGCAGCTTCTCATTCTCCGCCACCAGCAATTCGGTCTGGCGGGTCGTGCTGAGTTCGCCTTCGCGGCTGATCAACAGCCCCTTTTTGGTTTCGATCGGGTAACCATGCTTGGCGCGGACCCAGTTGTTGAAGGCCCAGGCGATCGGGCCGACGGTAATCGCCGCGATCGGGATCAGAAGTGCTAAAGAATTGCTCATGATAGTGTCCCCTTTAATGCCCGGATCGGATCAGCGCAGGCTGTCGATCTCGTCGGCGAGGCGGCTGTTGCGGCTGGTGTACATCACTTCGATGTCGGCCAGGCGACGGTCGATATCGCGGAACTTGCTGCGGACTTCGGCGGTCGATCGGGTTGGGTTGGTGCGCACGCCCTGCCAGAACTTCGCATCCTCGGCACTGTCATAGAGGCCGAGCGGCTTCTTTTCAGCGACGCAGGCGATGACGATATAGGCGAGCAGCGTCCATCCGCTGGTGGCGAAGGTCAGCAGGGCGGTGCCCACGCGGACCCAGGTGACGTCGATGCCGGTGTAATCGGCGATCCCCGAGCAGACGCCCAGCCATTTGCTGTTCTGTTTGTCGAGGTAGAATTTGGTGCGGCTGGCGGACATTTCAGTTCCTCCGGGTGATGTCGTAATTGGGGGGCGTCGGCTCGGCGAGCGGCATACTCGCGCGCCATTCGGGGTGATCGGCGGCGATGATGCGTTCGACTGTACCCAGGCGATCTTCGAGGCGGCGGGCGAGCGAGTAGAGCTCGTCGAGCAGCTTCTCGTCCTCATTGGTGATCTTGGGGGCCTGCCGCCACTTCGTGACGTAGTGCAGGATCACCCAGGGCATACCGACGAACAGGATGGCGACAATCGGGATAGCGAGAAAAGCGTCATCCATCTCAAGCGTCCTTGCCGAAGCGGGCCTTCATCGCGGCGAGTTCGGCTTCCACCTTGTCGCTGGCTTTCAGCTCGGCGATTTCCTCTTCGAGCGTCTTGGGCGGTTGGCCCATGCCCATCACATCGGCGCGACCTTCGGCCAGATCGACACGGCGTTCCATGATCTCGAAGCGGCTGAACGCGTCCTGGATCTTGGGGCCAGCGTACATTTCGCGCAGCTTGAAGCGGTTCTGCGCGCTTTCTAGCCGGGTTGCGATCGAGTTCTGGCGGGTGCGCGCCTCGCGGAGCTTGCCGGTGAGCTTGGCGATGTCCTCTTCCGACGAGTGCAGCGCTTCGTCGAGCACCGCGATCTCACGACCGAGCTGATCGGCCATGTCGGCGGCCTTTTGCTTCTCGACCAGAGCGGCCTTGGCAAGGTCTTCGCGGCCCTTGGACAGCGCGAGTTCAGCCTTTTCGGTCCAGCTTTCCTGCAAGCTGCCGAGCTTGCTGATGTGGCGGCGCATTTCCTTCTGGTCGGCGATGGTACGCGCGGCGGAGGCGCGGACCTCGACCAGCGTTTCCTCCATCTCCAGGATGATCATGCGGATCATCTTGGCGGGGTCTTCGGCCTTGTCGAGCAGGTCGGTGAAGTTGGCGGCGATGATATCGCGGGTTCGGCTGAAGATGCCCATGATGTAACTCCTTCGAGGGGTACGTTGTGCTGGTGTGAAGAGCGTGTGCCGGGGCGGATGTGAGGGCCCCGCCCCGGCGTCGCCTTACCCGTGGGGCTGGGCGGCGATCTGGGTGGGGGCAGCGGTGGCGGGGCCAACCGTGCCGACCAAGGCGACCGAACCGATCAGAACCGTCGCGACCAGGGCAACGAGGATCTGGGGAAGCGAGTTGCCTGACTTATAGTTGCTGTTCATGGTGTATCTCCTGAAGCTTGAAATCATGGTGCCCGGTGGGGTGATGCCAATAGCTCTGCAGGGAGCGTGCCAATTTCAAAAATGGCGGATTTCCGCGCCTTTTTGGCAGATGAACGAAAAACGCGCTTGCCAAGCCTTGGGAATTTACGCCAAGCCTTGGCAATGGAGCGGACAACCCACGTCATTGGCCAATCGGGCGCGTTCCTCGATGCGCTGGAACTCGCCAGCCGCGCGGCGGCGCTCGACCGCCCGGTGCTGGTGATCGGCGAGCGCGGGACCGGCAAGGAACTCGTGGCCGAGCGCCTCCACCGCCTTTCGCCGCGCTGGGATCAGCCGCTCGTCATCATGAATTGCGCGGCGCTGCCCGAGACGCTGATCGAAGCCGAGCTGTTTGGCCATGAGGCGGGGGCCTTTACCGGCGCGACCAAGGCGCGGGCAGGGCGGTTCGAGGAGGCGCATCGCGGGACCTTGTTCCTCGACGAACTCGGCACGCTGTCGATGGCGGCGCAGGACCGGCTGCTGCGCGCGGTCGAATATGGCGAAGTCACGCGCATTGGGTCCTCGCGACCGATGCGCGTCGATGTGCGGATCGTCGCGGCGACCAACGAGCATTTACCCGACAAGGTCGCGCGGCATCAGTTCCGCGCCGATTTGCTCGACCGGCTGAGTTTCGAGGTGGTGACGCTGCCGCCGCTGCGCGCGCGCGCGGGCGACGTGCTGGTGCTGGCCGAACATTTCGGGCGGCGCATGGCCTCGGAAATGGGGCGCGAGGATTGGCCGGGCTTTACCAAGGCGGCGCAGGCGGCACTGGTTGCCTATCAATGGCCGGGCAATGTCCGCGAATTGCGCAACGTGGTGGAACGCGCGGTGTATCGCTGGGACGAGGACAGCCCGATCGATGCGATTCAGTTCGACCCGTTCCAATCGCCGCATCGCCCGCCAACCGTGCAACCGCTGGCCGAGTCCACCACCGAAACCCCATCAGCCGCCACGCCGCAGCCTTCGAGTAACCCGGACAGGCCGATGGATTACAAGGCACGGCTGGCGCGGTTCGAGCGTGAAATGCTGCAATCGGCGCTGGCCGAGAATCGCTTTAACCAGCGCGCGACCGCCGAAGCGCTTGGGCTCAGTTACGACCAGCTCCGCCACGCACTGAAGCGCCACGGATTGATTTCGGGTGCCAATGCGGAATCGGTTGCGTAACGAGCCGAGCGGACCCATTTGCCGGGCCTGACGTTAGCGTCTCGCGAGCTTTTCAAGGAGAAGACCAATGGCTTTCGAACTTCCCCCATTGCCCTACGCTTATGATGCGTTGGAGCCGACCATCAGCGAAGAGACGATGAAGTATCACCACGACAAGCATCACGCGGCCTATACCGCGAAGCTGAACGAGGGTGTTGCTGCCGATCCGAAGCTCGAAGGCAAGACGATCGAAGAGATTTTCGACATCATCTCGACGCTGCCGCCGCTAGTGCGCAACAATGGCGGCGGCTTCTGGAACCACGATTTCTTCTGGAAGATCATGGCACCGGCGGGCACCACCCAGCCGTCGGGCGCACTCGCCGAAGCGATCGAAGCCTATGGTGGCCTCGACAAGCTGAAGGAAGATTTCAACGGCAAGGGTGCTGGCCAATTCGGCTCGGGCTGGGCGTGGGTCATCAAGGACGCGAGCGGCGCGCTCAAGGTCGTCTCCACCCCCAACCAGGACAATCCGCTGATGGACGATGCCAAGGACAAGGGCACGCCGATCCTGGCCAATGACGTGTGGGAACACGCTTATTACCTGACCTACAAGAACGATCGCCCCGGCTATCTCAAGGCATGGTGGAATGTCGTGAATTGGGACGAAGCCGGCAAGCGCTTCGACGCCGCCTGAATCGCACATTTCGGATGATGCGATTGCACAATATGCAATCGTAAAATCATATATTGCAGTTGCGTAAAACTCTGCTGCACTGCACAAAGAGTGTGCCTTTCAGGCATCCTCTCCTAAAACTTTCCCGGCCGGTCGCAAGACCGGCCTTTTTTTTGTTTGAACGCCTGTTATACCCGATTCGCTGTCGTAGCGCCGCAACAGAACAAAAACGATGGAAGAGGCAGGCCGCCGGAAAGACCGGCATCGGCGACACGATCGTGCGGGGGATCGAGCAGGGTATGCTCTCCCCCGCGATTTGCCGAATAAGTGCAAGGCGACCGGTCATGTTTTCTCTTCGCCGGGGAAGAGCTTAATGGAAGCGGCGCAAAAAATCGCGCCGCACGCATCATTCCTGCGGTGGAATCGGCGGCTCGTCGTTCATGCTGAAGCCGTGTTTCATCAGCATCGGTATGTTCGCAAACGCAAAAACCAGCGTCAGCGGAATGACGCCCCACAGCTTGAAACCAAGCCAGAAGGTATAGCTGAATTCGTGTCGGACGACTTCGTTCAGCACCGCCAGGAACGCAAAGAAGATCGCCCAGTTGATTGTCAGTTTCCGCCAGCCAGTCTCGGTCAAGCCCGGATAGGCGGCCTCCAGGAACAGGCTCAGCATCGGTCGCCCGGTTATTAGCCCGAATACCAGGATCGCCGACAGCATCGCGTAGATGACGGTCGGCTTGATCTGGATAAAATCCTTATTGTGGAAATAAAGCGTCAGCCCGCCGAACACGAGCACGAGGGTGCCGGTGAGCCACAGCATCGGCGAAATGCGCCCGGCGCGGACCACCGAATAGATCATCGCCGCGATGCTCGCGATCATGAACGCCGCCGTGCCGGCCAGCAGTTTCACGATGTCGAGGCCCGGCGTCAGGAAATTGACGAGGAAGAAGATCGCGATCGGGCCGATGTCGATGGCGAGGCGTTGGCCCGCGCCGAGCGGAGCCTTTTTCGTTGCGGGCGTGATGGGGGAGGTGGTCATTTGCGCACCCCTTCCACGCCGGCGATGATCCGCGCAACCTCGTTTGCATCGAACGGACGCAAATCGACCATGCCCTCGCCGACGCCGATCGCGTGGATCGGCAGGCCGTATTTCTCCGCCGCTGCCACCAGCACGCCGCCACGCGCGGTGCCATCGAGCTTGGTCATGACGAGGCCGGTGACCCCGGCGCTCTCCTTGAACACCTCAATCTGGTTGAGCGCGTTCTGTCCGGTAGTGGCGTCGAGCACGAGCAGCACGTCATGCGGGCTATCGACATTGAGGCGACCGAGCACGCGGCGGATTTTGGACAGTTCATCCATCAGCTCGCGCTTGTTCTGCAAGCGGCCGGCGGTGTCGACGATCAGCACATCGATACCAGTCGCGGTGGCTTGCTTGACCGCCTCATAGACGATCCCTGCCGCATCGCCGCCTTCCTTGCCGCTGATGATCGGCACGCCCGCGCGCTCGGCCCAGGTGGCGAGCTGGCCAATCGCGGCGGCGCGAAAGGTGTCGCCCGCCGCCAGCATGACGCCATAATCCTGTTCCTTCAGCCAATGCGCGAGCTTGGCGATGGTGGTGGTCTTGCCCGAGCCGTTGACGCCGATGACGAGGATAACGTGCGGACGCGGGAAGCCGGTGATCTCGAGCGGCGTGGCAACCGTGTCGAGCACCTTCTCGATTTCCTCGGCGACGACGAGGCGGATGCCGAGTTCCTCCATGCCGCGCTCGAACGTGCCCACGGACAAGCGCTGGCGGATGCGCGCGGCGGTTTCGGGGCCAAGGTCGGAAGCGATCAGCGCTTCCTCAATCTCGTCGAGCGTCGCCTTGTCGAGGGGCCCGGTGCCGAGTCCGGCAAGATTGCCGATCAACCGGTCCGAGGTGCGTTTGAACCCGCCGAGGAGTTTTTCGTGCCAGGATGTCATGCGATAGTCTCGTGCATCAAATGTTCCTTCCCCGGCGAAGGCCGGGGCCCAGTGGCGAGGTGGCTACTTGGCTTGGCCAAAGTCTCGCTAAGGCCGTCCCACGACTGGGCCCCGGCCTTCGCCGGGGAAGCATGCAGGGAAGTGGCGGTCAGCGATTGGCTGTCGGTGCCAGTAATGCGCACCGTTTGCACGCTTCCAACGCTATCCGTGGCAAACCGCACCTCGGCAAAGCCGGGCGTATGCCCGCGATCCCCCGGCCGTTCGACCAGTACCTGCTGCGTCGTGCCGACAAGTCCGCGCAGCCACGCCGCCTTGCGCCGCGCGCCCGCCGCGCGCAGCAGCGCCGCGCGGGCCTTGCGCACTGGCACGGGCACAGCGGGCATCCGCGCGGCAGGGGTGCCGTCGCGCTCGGAATAGGGGAAGATATGCGCGTGGACGATGTCGCAATCGTCGATCAGCGCCAGCGTGTCGGCGAACAGCGCATCATCCTCGGTCGGAAAACCTGCGATCAGATCGGCTCCGATGGCAATGTCAGGCCGTGCGGCCTTCAACCGTTCGACCAGCGCAACGCTTTGCGCGCGGCTGTGGCGGCGCTTCATCCGCTTCAGGATCAAGTCGCTGCCCGCCTGGAGCGAGAGGTGGACATGCGGCATCATCCGCTTTTCCTGCGTCAGCAGCGCGAACAGCCGGTCGTCGATCTCGATCCCGTCGA
Organism: Sphingomonas sp.; assembly: GCF_041661885.1. GTDB lineage: Bacteria > Pseudomonadota > Alphaproteobacteria > Sphingomonadales > Sphingomonadaceae > Sphingomonas. Next base: position 804,950 of record NZ_JBAZTL010000001.1, read on the forward strand.
GCGACGACAGCCGCAGCCGTTCGAGCGCGGGGACATGGTGCAGGATGCGCTCGACCAGATGCCCGAGCGTCGGCGCGCCCGGCAGGTCGGGGCCGTAGCTGGTGAGATCGACGCCGGTCAGTACGACTTCGCGGTGGCCCGCCTCGACCAGGGCGGCGATGCGATCGATCGCGGCCCCGGCGGGCACAGAGCGGCTGTTGCCGCGCCCCTGCGGGATCACGCAAAAGGTGCAGCGGTGATCGCAGCCGTTCTGCACCTCGACAAAGGCGCGGGCGTGCGCGCTGAAGGCGGGGGCGAGGTGGGGTGCGGTTTCCCGGACCTGCGCGATATCGCCGACCAGCACGCGTTCGGGCGCGGCCCAGGCGTCTCCTGAAAGCTTTTCGGCATTGCCGAGCACACGGTCGACCTCGGGCATCGCAGCAAAGGCGGCAGGGTCGATCTGCGCCGCGCACCCGGTGACGACGATCTCGGCGCCCGGTCGGTCGGCGCGGGCGCGGCGGATCGCCTTGCGCGTTTCGGCGACGGCGGTGTTGGTGACCGCGCAACTGTTGATGACGACCAGATCCCGCCCAGCCGTGAGCGCACGGATCGCCTCGCTTTCGGCGATGTTCAGGCGGCAGCCAAGGCTGATGATCTGGGGATCGGGCATTGCGGGCGATCTAGGAGCGGACGCGGGCGAAGTCCATGCACTCGACCCGGTCGTGGCCCTTCAGGCGTCAACTCGCCCGGCGTTGTTCCGCCGCTGGTTGAAACGCGGGATCGGCGGTCACGACCTGGAGCAGGCGCCGCTCGGCCAACAGCCGCCTTGTATTGGCGATGCTGGTCGGGCGCCCGTAGAAATAGCCCTGCCCCTTGGCGCAGCCGAGCGCACGCAGCCGTTCCTCGATGCTGGCGTCCTCAATGCCCTCGGCAGTGATCGGCAAATTGAGGCTCTCGCCCAGCCGCGTGATCGCAGTGACGATCGCCGCGCTTTCGCTATTTTGGTTGATCGACATGATGAAGCTCTTGTCGATCTTGATCTGATCGAACGGCAGCGCGCGCAGATGCGCGAGCGAGGAATAGCCTGTCCCGAAATCGTCGAGCGCGAGCCGCACGCCCTGATTTTTAAGGCTGCCCACGATCGATTGCGCCAGCGCGAGGTTGTGGAACAGCGAGGTCTCGGTAATCTCGATTTCCAGTCGGCTGGCGGGAAAGCCGGTCTCGGTCAGCACCTTGATGATCTTTTGCGCGAGCCACGCATCCTTCAACTGCCACGGCGAGATGTTCACCGACAGGGAGAGGCTGGCGTCCCAGTCCTTCGCGGCGAGGAAGGCCTGGCGCATTACCGACAGCGACAGATCGGCGATCATGCCGGTTTCCTCGGCAATCGGGATAAACGCGTCGGGGCCAATCAGTCCGCGCGTGGGATGGTCCCACCGCGCCAGCACTTCGAAACCGCTCAGCCGTCCGGTCGCCAAGTGAATCTGCTGTTCGAAATAGGGCACGATTTCGGATCGCGGAATGGCACCGCGCAACCCAACCTCCAGATCGTTGCGCGCCTGTAACTCGCGTTCCATCGACCGGTCGAACCACGCAAACCGATTGCGGCCGGAGTTTTTGGCTGAATACATCGCAATGTCGGCGGCGCGCATCAGCGCATCGATGCTGACGCAATCAAAGTCCGAGCGCGCAATGCCGACCGATACCGAGATGTGCAGTTGCAATCCCCCCGCCTGGAACGGCTGCGCCAGGCGGCTGACGAGCTTTTCGGCGATGCGTTCGACGGTGGAGGGATCGGTCGGGTCGAACAGGAAGGCGCAGGCAAATTCATCGCCGCCAAAGCGCGCGGTGAGCGCCACGCCGGGCATCGCCTCGGCAATCTCCACCGCGACCTGTTGCAACAGCGCGTCGCCGGTGGCGTGGCCGTGCATGTCGTTAACCGTCTTGAAATGGTCGAGATCGAGCATCAGCAGCGCCATCGCCTTGTGGCGGGCCTGCGCGCGCACGAACATCGCCGCGCCTTCCTCGGCCAGGCTGCGGCGGTTGAGAAAGCCGGTTAGCGGGTCCTTGGAGGCGAGCAATTGCGCACGTTCTTCGGCTGCGGTGCGGATCGTCACTTCATGCGCCAACTCGCGGTGGCGACGCCAGCCGAACAGGATGAGCGCGACGTTGAGCAGCAGCGCGATGACAAGTGTCTGGTCCGGGCCGGGGCCATCGTTGAAATAGCGTTGGAGGGTAGTGGACAGCGCCGCGCTGCCGGTGCCGACGAACAGCAGGATTGCCGCCACCGTGATGGCACCGTTCAGGATATCGCGGCGCTCGGCAGGTGCGCTGGCACGCTGCTCGTTCGGTTCGCTTATCCTCGATTCGACCATCATGCCAATGCGTGCCCTGTGGGTTTTGCGGTGCAAGTGCTTCACATGACAGCCGTGTAGATCGTGTTAATCCGGATGGTTGCGCAATTGCTTGCATTGCGGTAGAGGCACGCTCGATCGCTCCTGTTCAGGTGCGTGAAGGCTGCCCCACGGGGCTACGCCGGTCGACGAGGTTTCGTCCGCCGGCGTTCTTTGCGTTACTGGGCAAAAGCGACGTTTGAGAAGGGTTTTTTCGGATGTTCGAGAGCCTGAGCGACCGTCTTGGCGGTGTGTTCGATCGGTTGCGGGGGCGCGGTGCGCTGACCGATGCCGACGTGCGCGCAGCGATGCGCGAAGTACGCGTGGCCTTGCTCGAAGCCGACGTCGCTTTGCCGGTGGCGCGCGATTTCGTCGATAAGGTCACCGAACAGGCGGTCGGCCAGAACGTGCTGCGCTCGGTCACGCCGGGGCAGCAAGTCGTCAAGATCGTTAACGACGCGCTGGTCGAGATGCTCGGGTCCGAAGCGTCTGACCTCGAACTCGACGTAACGCCGCCCGCGATCGTGATGATGGTCGGTCTGCAAGGCTCGGGCAAGACGACGACGACCGCGAAGATCGCGCTGCGGCTCGCCAAGAAGCAAGGCAAGAAGGTGTTGATGGCGTCGCTCGACGTCAATCGCCCGAACGCGCAGGAGCAGTTGGCGGTACTCGGCACGCAGGCCCAGGTTGCAACGCTGCCGATCGTCGCTGGGCAGCAGCCGGTCGACATCGCGCGGCGCGCGCTGCAGGCGGCGAAGCTGCAGGGTTATGACGTGCTGATGCTCGACACCGCAGGTCGTCTGCACGTCGATCAGGCGCTGATGGACGAAATGCGCGCGGTTGCCGAGGTGACCAAGCCGACCGAGATCCTGCTCGTGGTCGATGCGCTGACCGGCCAGGACGCGGTCAACGTCGCCAAAAACTTCTCCGATCAGGTCGCGCTGACCGGTGTCGTGCTGACCCGCATGGACGGCGATGCGCGCGGCGGTGCGGCGCTCTCGATGCGCGCGGTCACCGGCAAGCCGATCAAGTTCGCCGGCATGGGCGAAAAGCTCGACGCGCTGGAAGCGTTCGACCCGAAGCGGGTGGCCGGACGCATCCTCGGCATGGGCGACGTGGTTGGCCTGGTCGAGCGTGCAGCCGAAGCGATTCAGGCCGAAGATGCCGAGAAGATGGCGGCCAAGCTCGCCAAGGGCCTGTTCGACATGGACGATCTGCGCGCGCAACTCGCGCAGATGCAGCGCATGGGCGGCATTGGTGCGCTGGCGGGGATGATCCCCGGCATGAAGAAGGCACAGGCGCAAGTCGATCAGGTCGGCGGCGAAAAGGTGCTGGTGCGGATGGATGCGATCATCACCTCGATGACGCCGAAGGAGCGCCGCAAGCCCGAATTGCTCAACGCCAAGCGCAAGATCCGCATCGCCAAAGGGTCGGGCACCACGGTGCAGGACGTCAACAAGCTCATCAAGATGCATCAGGAAATGGCGAATGCCATGAAGAAGATCAAAAAGATGGGCGGGCTGGCCGGCATGGCCAAGATGTTCGGCGGCGGCGGTGGTGGTGGTTTCGGCGGTCTGGGTGGGGCCGGCGGGATCGATCCGGCCAAGATGCTCAGCGGCGCTGGCGGTGGCCTTCCCGGTCTGGGCGGCGGCCAGACCAAGCTTCCGCCGGGCTTCGAGAATTTGCTCAAGAAGAAATAAGTTTAACCCAATCAACGTATTAAAAGAAGAAGGTACAGAAAATGGCAGTCAGCATTCGTCTCTCGCGCGGTGGTTCCAAGAAGCGCCCTTACTACCGCATCGTCGTTGCCGATGCGCGCAACCCGCGCGACGGCAAGTTCATCGAGAAGATCGGCACCTACAACCCGCTGCTCGCCAAGGATGATGCGAAGCGCATCGTGCTCGACACCGAGCGTGCAAATTATTGGCTGGGCGTCGGCGCGCAGCCGACCGACCGCGTTGCGCGTTTCCTCGACGTGACCGGCGTGCGCGAGCGTGCAGCCCGCAACAACCCGAACAAGGGCAAGCCCGGCGAGAAGGCGACCGAGCGTCTGGAAGAGCGCCAGAAGAAGCTGGACGATGCCGAGGCCGCCAAGGTTGCCGCTGCTGCCGCTGAGGAAGAGGCCAAGACCGCTGCCGCAGCCGCCGAAGCGGAAGCTGTCATGGCCGCTGAGGTAGAAGCCGCAACCGAAACCCCGACCCCGGAAGCCGAAGCCGTTGCAGAAGCAACCGCTGAAGAAACCCCGGCGAACGGCTGATGCGACCCGATTCCCCCGTCACGCTCGCCGTCATCATCGGCGCGCACGGTGTGACGGGGGAAGTCCGCCTCAAGGTCTTCACCGAGGACCTGAGCAGCTACAAGGTCTTCAATGGCGGCGCACTGACACTCAAGTCGGTGCGCCACGGCAGCAATGGCGCGATCGCGCGCATTGCCGAGGTGACCGACCGCAACGCCGCCGAGGCGTTGCGCGGCACCGAACTGACCGTACCGCGTTCGGCACTCCCACCTTTGGAGCCGGGCGAATATTATCATGCCGATCTGCTGGGCTTGCCCGTTGTTTCGCTGGAAGGGGAGACGCTGGGGCAGGTCGTCGCGATCGATGATTTCGGCGCGGGCGACGTGATTGAGGTCGAACGGCCCGACAAGAAACGCTTCATGGTCCCAATGAACGCCGATGCCGTACCGGATTGGGATGCGGAACGACTGGTCGTTGACAGCGCCTTCGTGGTTTAGTATATACATAACGTGTATACGGAGGCTGCAATGCCGGACGATGAATATCAGGGTACGACTTTCAAATCGGGCAATTCGGTCGCGCTGCGGCTGCCCAAGGGTATGGGTATCCCCGAAGGTACTGAAGTCCGCATGGTCAAGGAGGCCCCGATGTCGTTTCGTGTAGAACCCGTCGCTGCGCCCCGCCGCACGATCGACATTAGCGGATTTGCGGGGAAAATGCCCGGCTTCACCCCGGCCCCTCGTGAAGATTTCGAGGAACGGCCGAGTGCCGTGGCGCGACGCAAGGCGTTGTCGGGCGAGTGACGCGGTATTTCATCGATTCGGACCTCGCCATCTATGCAATGGGTGGCGAGGTCGATTCACCGCTTAACCAGCGTCTTGCGTCTTGTTATCCGGGTGATGTCGCGATCTCGGCGATCAGCTTCGCCGAGGTCGCGCTCGGCACCTGGAACGGCAAGCCGCCGCGACAGGAGATTTTGGACGCGTTTGTCCGCGTGATTCCGATCCTTCCATTCGATGATGCTGCTGCGCGCGAATATGCCCGCCTGCCTTTCAAACGCGCCCGTTTCGACCGCTTGCTCGCCGCGCACGCGCTGAGCCTTGGCGCTACGATCGTCACCAACAACGAAGCCGATTTCGTCGATGTTCCTGGCGTGAGCGTCGAAAACTGGGCGCGATGAGCGGCGCTGTCGCGCTCCATCCCGTCATCGATCATGGAGAGTGGTTCGAGCCATGACCTTCGCCGCCACTGTCCTCACGCTGTATCCCGACATGTTTCCCGGCCCGCTCGGTCTGTCGCTCGCCGGGCGCGCGCTGGCAGAGGGGCGATGGAGCCTCGACGCGCGCAACATTCGCGATTTCGCGACCGACAAGCACCGCACCGTCGATGATACGCCTGCGGGCGGCGGGGCGGGAATGGTGCTGCGCGTCGATGTACTGGCCGCGGCAATCGACAGTGTGCCCGCGGGACGTCCGCTGCTCGCCATGACGCCACGCGGCGCCCCGCTCACCCAGGCGCGCGTGCGCAGCCTTGCCGAGGGGCCGGGCGTCACCATCCTGTGCGGCCGCTTTGAGGGTTTTGACGAGCGTATCTTCACCGCGCGTGCGATCGAGGAAGTGTCGATCGGGGATTACATTCTTTCGGGCGGCGAGATGGGGGCGCTGGTGCTGCTCGACGCTTGCATTCGGCTGCTCCCCGGCGTAATGGGCGCGGCTTATAGCGGCGTGGACGAGAGCTTCGAAACGGGGCTCCTCGAATATCCGCAATATACCCGACCATTTGAATGGGAAGGGCGCACGATCCCCGAAGTGTTGCGATCGGGGGATCATGCGAGGATTTCGGCATGGCGCAAGCACATGGCCGAGACCGAAACACGGCTAAGGCGGCCGGACCTGTGGGAGCGCCATGAGGGTGCTCGGGTCCAGTCGCCCTCTGGCGCGCGACAGACAGACAAGGACGCATGAGATGAATCTCATCCAGACGATCGAAGCCGAGAACATTGCCAAGTTTCTCGAGACCAAGAAGATCCCCGAATTTCGCCCTGGCGATACGCTGAAGGTCGGCGTGAAGGTGGTCGAAGGCGAGCGCACCCGCGTTCAGAATTATGAAGGCGTGTGCATCGCGCGTTCCAACAAGGGCATGGGCTCGAACTTCACCGTGCGGAAGATTTCGTTCGGTGAAGGCGTGGAGCGCGTTTTCCCGCTCTATTCGCCCAACGTCGACAGCATCGAAGTCGTCCGCAAGGGCGCGGTGCGTCGTGCGAAGCTCTATTATCTGCGTGGTCGCACCGGCAAGTCGGCGCGTATCGCCGAGCGCCGTGACACCCGTCCGGCCAAGGGCGCTGCTGCCGAGTAATCGGACGGCCGTTAGGCTCACAGGAGGGCGCGGGGGCTTTGGCCTCCGCGCCTTTTTTGTTTGTGCCAGAGCGGCTTGCTACGAACCGATGGCAAAGCGCACCGGTACAGCGGGCGCGAACAGCATCGGCAATGGGGCACCGGCTTGCACCACAATTTGGTCGAGCGGGACGGCATCCGGCGGCGCATCCGCGGCAAAAACCTGGATCAGGCGACGCCCCGAGGTCGGCAGCAGATCTTTCGGAATTGCGAGCGGCTTGCCGCCCATTTCGACCAGCCATTGGGGGCGTCCGTAGCGATACGCTCTGGCCGGGTGGACAACCTGCAGGTCAACCGCACCAGCATAGCGCCCGAGAATGAGCGGGTTGCTGCCTTCGAAGAAGGCGCTCGGTCGGTTCCCGATGCGCCGCGCAGCGACAGCGTAAGCGGCGCGTGCGGCGGATGCCAAATCTGTTAAACTCGTCTGGTCAATGGTGAGCGGGTCAATGCCGGTCGACCGTTTCAGCCGCGTTGCCATCATGTCGGTTGTACTTTGTTGAAGGTTGATCGGGGTTTCCCAGACGTGGCCATATCCAACGTATATCAGCGCTTTTGCACCGGGCTGCGCCGCGAGAATTGCCGCCAAATTCTCTGCCTGTGCTTGCTCTCGCGGGGCGATACCGCCCTCTTTCGGGCGCTGCTTGCTGGTTTGCTCGTAGCCCACGGGGCGATACCCCAACGCCAAGGCCTCGCGCACAAAGCCCGCAAAAACAGGGTCTCGCGTGTAATAACCGGTGCTGATCCGAACAAAACCGTCCTGCCTGAGCTTGTCGATCGTCGAGGCGTGGCCGAGTTCAGTAGGCTCGCTATCAAACGTTTCTGCGGCCAGGATCGAGTACCCAAGTGGTTTTAACGCACGCGCCACTTGCAAGGCAAAGGCACGGTCGCGCGGGCTATCATGGGCTTCATTCAAGATAACGATGCTGGTGTCGCGCGCGCGTCGGACGATCTCTTCAATCGCATCGTGTGGAGTGGCCGCCGCCACGCGCGTTGCCCAACTGGGGTCGGGGGGCGAACCAGGCTCTGCACGGGCCAGCACGGCTGGGTCGAGTTCATTGGTGAGCATTGGGCTGATCTGTTCCCACATCTGGAACGCGTCTTCGTCACGCACTTTGCCGTCAGGGCCGAAGGCTGCGGCGGCCAAGGCGTCACTGGCCTCGAGATAGCGCCCCTTAGCCAAAGCGGTATCTGCCGCATCGATAGCGGGCGATTGCGGGGGAATCTGCGCGCCGAGGAGCAATGGGGACAAGGCTATAAAAACGAACCGATTTCCTACCATTATCAGCTCCTAACCTAAGCAAGGAAGACTGACGGCATTCGGAGCATAGTCAAGGTAGAGCGCGAAGATTTCTGCGGCACGGCTCAACCAAAGCGGTAAATCTTCACCGTCTCCGGCAAGGCCAATGGCGGCGCGTCTGGATGGTCGAGATGCGCGACGATCGTCTCCAGGATTGCGGTGAGCAGCGCACCATCGGGATGATGGCTGGCACCTTGGATTACAGCGCTGAACCCTGTGCGCTTGGTTGCGCTGGCCGCCTTATAAAGTTCGCCCGCCATCGCCGCAGGCACGGTGCCATCGGCGAGGCCGTGGATCAGGAAATAGGGCTCATCCAGCGACGGCACGGTGGCGAGATTGTCATATCGGTCGCTGACAAACGCGCGCGCGATCTTGGGTACCATAGCACGCAGGCTGGTGAAGGTGCCGATCGTCATCAGTGCATCGAGCTTTTGGCGCGATGCGAGACCGAAGGCCACACCCCCGCCAAGGCTATGACCAACCACGATCAGCCGTTCGCCCCCCGCACGTCGCCGGGCCTCGGCATAGAAAGCGTCGGCATCATGCGCGAGCCCCGCTTCGTTGGCGCGACCGGGATTGCCCGAATAGCCGCGATATTCCGCTGCCACCACGCCATAGCCTTTGGCGATCACGGGGGCGAACCAGTCAAGCGTGCTCATCGCGCTCGAGCCATTGCCGTGGAACACCAGCAGCGTCGGCTTGCCCGGCGCGGCTGGGACAGCGGCACCTGTGATCGACAGGCCGTCACTGGTGTGGACAGTGACGCGCTCGGTACGAGCGGGGAGGACGGCGGTCGCGATTGGCGTCGTGGGCGCTGGATAGATGCGGTCGTGGATCGACCGGCTCAGCACCGGGGTGGCCCCTGCGAGAAGCAGGACCGACAAAAGGATCGCCGCGAAGCCTTTCCCTGTCAACCCGATCCGCCGCATCCGCTACCCTCGCATCCAATCCCGACGTACGTGTCATGTTTGCACGATACACCATGATTGGCTATGGCTGGCGGCCGACTATTCCGGGGGGAAATATGTCCAACGTCACCATGACCACCGCTGCCGAACCCGATGGCGCGCCGCGCATCGCGGTGCTCGATATTCTGCGCGGGGTGGCGATCCTTGGCATCCTGTTCATGAACATCAACGATATGGGGCAATCGCTCTACGCGTCGTTCGACGATATCCGGCATCTCGGCTGGTCGCAGACCGACCAGATTGCGTGGTGGCTGCGCGAGGTGTTCGCCAATGGCACCGCGCGCTGCATGTTGGAAATGCTGTTTGGCGCAGGGATGGTGATCCTGACCGATCGCGTGGCCGACAAGGCCGATGGCTGGGAGGTGATGCGGCGTTATTATATACGCAACCTCATCCTGTTCGCATTCGGGCTGGTGCATGTCTTCATCCTGTTATGGCCGGGCGACATCCTCCACACCTACGGCATTGCCGCGCTGATCGCGTTTCTGTTCCGGCGGTTGCGTCCGCAGTGGTTGATCATGGTTGGGCTGACGCTTGCGCTGTTCCAACTGGGGGGCGGGGGGTATTTCGGCTATTATCTGACATTGCAGACGCGCGCGCAGGTCGCCGCGATCGAGGCGAAGGTCGCCGCCGGGGCCAAGCCGACTGCGCAAGAGCGCAAGCTGCTGCAAGACAAGGCCGAAGGGAACAAGAAGCGCGCCGAAGCCCGCGCCAAATCGCGGCTCGACATCGCCGCCGAAGACAAGGCGCGCAAGGGCAGCTTCCGCACCTGGGCCACCGCGCAATGGGGTTCCTTCCTCGAAATCGAATCGCAGTTTCTGGAGATCCTGTTCGTGTGGGAAGCGGCGAGCGTGATGCTGATCGGCGCCGCGCTCTACAAACTCGGTATTTTGCAGGGCCGCCGCTCGCGGCGCTTCTATGCGGGAATGGCCATCCTTGCCTATGGCGTCGGCATCACGCTGCGCGCGGTCGGCGCGCACGAACAGATGGAGTTTGGCGATGGACCTTATACCTTCTGGGCGAGCTATGAGGTTGCCCGGCAGGCGATGACGCTGGGGCATGTCGCGCTGATCAACCTGCTCGTCAGCAGCGCCTTCGGGGCGCGGCTGTTGCGCCCGTTCGTCGCGGCGGGGCGCACGGCGCTGTCGATCTATATCGCGCAGACGCTGATCTGCCTGTGGGTGCTGTACCCGCCCTTCATGCTCGGCCTGTATGGCAAAATGACCTGGGGGCCGTTGATGGTGACGGCGTTCGTCATCAACGCCGTTTTGCTGATCGGCGCGAATGTGTGGGTGCGGTATTTCAACATCGCTCCGGTCGAATGGGCGTGGCGTTCTCTGGTTGAGCGGCGCGTGTTGCCGTGGCGCAAACGTGCGTGGGCAGCGCGCCCGCCCGAGGGAAGGCCGACATTTGCCTGACCGGTCCCTGGCAAGCCGCCTTGCGTCCAAAGTGCCGGGATATCGCGCGCTGCATCTTGCGCTCGATTTCGTGCGCGGGCGCGAACAGCGCAATTCGGCGCTGCTGCGGCTCCGCGATCAGGCCGGGTTGTTTCAGCCATTCGGTACAACCCGCGAGGACCGCTATCCCGGAATTTTCAGCTTCCTCCAGGACGCGTTGGGGGCCGATAGCGATTTGCGGCTCCTGTCATTCGGCTGTTCCACCGGGGAGGAGGTGCGCTCGCTCGCACGGCGCTTTCCCAATGCAACGATCAAAGGGCTCGATATCAGCCCGGAGCGGATCGCCCAATGTCGCGCTTCATGCGTTGATGATCGCACGACGTTCGAAGTTGCCGATACCACCGCTGCCGAGGGCGATGCGCGCTACGACGTGGTGTTTGCGATGGCGGTGTTTCGCGACCCCCGGCTTGGCAAACGTAAGGCGGATGATCGCCGGATTCGCGCTTTTGCGAAATTCGAGCTGGCGGTTGCCGATCTTGCACGGACGGTGAAGCCGGGCGGGTATCTCGCGCTGCGTCACGCCAACTTCAACTTTACCGATACGGCAGCATCCAACGGATTTGACAGGGTGCAGCAGGCCCCGAATAAGACTGCGAAGTTCGACCGGGCGGGCAAGCCCCTGTTGGCGCAGGGCATGGAAGGCACCGTGTTCCGCAAACGCTGAGGCAGGGAGGCGCGCGCCTATTTGCACGAACGCGCGCCCCCGCCACGCGATCAGGTCTTGGAAATGGTGCCGATCAACCCGACCACGCCGCCACGCGCATCGTTAACGGTCGAGGTGAAGCGATACCCGCCCTCGGCGAAATCGACCCGTACCTTGCGCGTGTCATACATTTCACGAAACAGCGTTTCCAGATTGGGCTTCTGCCCGGTCATCAACCGCATGTTGGTGCCGTTATCGTTTACATACGGTACGGCATACAGGTGCGCCGCCGCAAAATCGCTGGTCAGCGAGGTGAACAGCATTACGCCCTCGCTCCCGCGCAAACCGAAATTGCGATCGGCGAAATAGATCCCGCCGAACACGACATTATCGGGATCATTCGGTTCGAAGAAGAAACGTTGGCGGATCTGCACGATCGGCGAATCGAGATCGCCGCTGGCGTGATCCTGCATGAAATTCTCGATATGCCCGTGCGCGACATAGAGGTTGCCGCCCAGACCGCCCTCGACTCCGGCGCGCCAATTGGTGACGACGAGGTCCTCGGCAGTGTCGTTGAACACCAGCGCGAGCACTTTCTTCGGGTTGTCCAGGAAGAGATAGAGCAGGAACGCTACCAGCACGATGACGATGATGGTGATCGCTGTCTTCATGCCGAGCGTGGTGATGCCGGTGCGCAGCGCGTTGAGGAAGGTCGCACCGCCGCGCCAGGCGGTCCAGGTCAATTTGGCCATCGCCACGCCGATGCTGAACAGGCTGCTCGCGCCGATTTCGATCGCGAGTTGGCCCGGCGTCTTGGCGTTCTGCATCGCTTCGAGCCGTTTGGAGAGACCATACACATAATCGGTCACTTCCTGCCCGCGATAGCCACGAACGATCTCGAAATTGTGCTGGGTCAGGCTGATATTCGGTTCGATTTCGGTCGCTTCTTCGGCCAGGGCGGCGGTAATCAGCGTGTTGTCCTCGTGCGAGGCAAGCTCGATGCCCTCGGCGCGGTGATACTCGTCGATTCCGGCGAGCGTTGCCTCCAGTAGTTTTGCAACCATCTTGCGGCGGCGTTGTTCGACGGTCAGCGCTTCGTTCCCGGCGATTCCGGCCAGGTCGATGCCCAGCCGCACCTTGAAGCCGTCCATGATTTCGATCGCGGCGTCGCGGGGGGACAGGCTGCTTGTTTCCAACGGCATTGATATTCTCCTGAAAAGGGGAAAGCGTGGTTCACAGGGTTACAGTGCAGCGCGCGTTGCCAGGCGTGTGTAACGGGGTTGAGCGGCGGGTGGCGGGCGAACTTGATCCGTAACGACCCCAAGAGCGCGATTGACGCATCCACAGCCGAGCAGGTTGGCGTTGCAATCGGTGCGCGAGACGCCACGGCCCGCTTGCCCTCTTTACGGCGCTCTCGCGCGCCGCGATAAGCGCCGACGCCGCCCGTCTTCGTCGGGCGAGGAACCATGCGGGATTGGAGATGCAGGATGCGGGCGAGTTGGGCTTTTGCGGGCGTGATGCTCGCTTGTGCGGCGGTGCCCGTCATGGCGGCTGATGCGCCGGTCAAACTGTCGCTGTCGCGCGTGTTCGGCAGCCCCGATCTCTCGGGCGTGCAGCCGCGCGGCGTGCGCCTGTCGCCGGATGGGACGCTGCTCACCTCGTTGCGCCCGCGTGCCGACGAAAAGGAACGTTTCGACCTGTGGGCGCTCGATACCCGCACCGGTGAAGAGCGGATGCTGGTCGATTCGAAGAAGGTGGGCAGCGGCGCGGAATTGTCCGAGGTCGAAAAGATGCAGCGCGAGCGTGCCCGCATCGCCGGGTCCAAGGGCATTGTCGCCTATGATTGGGCTCCTGATGGCAAGACGATCCTCGTGCCGCTCGACGGGGACCTGTATCTCGCCACGCTCGATGGCACGACCCGGCGGCTGACCAACACGACCGAAGGCGAACTCAACCCGACGATCAGCCCCAGGGGCGGCTTTGTCAGCTTCGTGCGCGGGCAGAATCTGTTCGTTCAGCCGCTTGGCGGTGGCGAAGCCCGCCAGCTCAGCCAGGACGGTGCGGGCACGGTGCATTGGGGCGAGGCCGAATTTGTCGCGCAGGAGGAAATGGACCGCCGCACCGGTTATTGGTGGTCACCGCAGGACACGCACATTGCGGTTGAGCGCTTCGATGAGGCTCCGGTCGGCATCGTCACGCGCGCCGCAATCGGGGCGAGCGGCACCAAGGTGTACGAACAACGCTATCCGGCAGCCGGCACCCCCAACGTGGCGGTCGAACTGTATGTGATGAAGGCCGATGGCACCGGTAAGGTGAAGGTCGACCTCGGACAGGATCCCGACATTTATCTCGCGCGCGTTGATTGGACGCCCGATGGCAAGACGCTGCTGGTGCAGCGCGAAAGCCGCGACCAGAAGACGCTCGACATGCTCACGGTCGATCCCGAAACCGGCAAGAGCAGCATCCTGTTCACCGAGAAATCGGGCACGCGGAGCTGGCTCAACCTGACCGAAGCGTATCGCCCGATGAAGGACGGCAGCTTGATCTGGCGATCCGAGCGGTCAGGCTTTGGCCATCTCTATCGCTTCGCGCATGGCAAGTGGACCGCGCTGACCAAGGGCGATTGGGTCGTCCAGCAATTGATCGGGGTTGACGAAGCGAAGGGGCGCTTGTTCTTCACCGGCAACAAGGATGACGTGCTCGAACAGCATGTCTATTCGGTCGATATCGCGCATCCGGGTGTCGTTACGCGGCTGACCGAGACCGGCTGGTGGAATGGCGCGAGCATGGATCATGCGGCGACGCGCATGATCGTGGCGCGCTCCAACCCGGCGCAACCGACGCAAGTCTATCTGGCCGATGTGACCGGCAAGCGCATGTCGTGGATCAACGAAAACGCACTGAAGCCGGGGCATCCTTATTACCCCTATCTGGCAAGCCACCAGCAAACGACCTTCGGCACGATCAAGGCCGAGGATGGCACCGATCTCTATTATGAAATGATCACGCCGCCGCTCGAGCCTGGGAAGAAATATCCCGTGTTCTTCCAGCATTATGGCGGCCCCGGCACCGGGCAGCAGGTGACGCGCGCGTGGGGCGGGGCGTTGCCGCAATATCTGGTGCAGCACGGCTACATCTACTTCCAGATCGACAATCGCGGGTCGTACAATCGCGGCAAGGCGTTCGAGGACCACATCTACCGTGCGATGGGCACGGTCGAAGTCGCCGACCAATTGGCGGGCGCGAAGTTCATCAAGAACCAGCCCTTTGTCGATCCCGACAAGGTGGCGATCTATGGCTGGTCCTATGGCGGCTATATGACGCTGAAGATGCTCGAGGCTAATCCGGGCGTGTATGCGGCGGGCGTGTCGGGCGCTCCGGTGACGCAATGGGACCTGTACGACACTCATTATACCGAGCGCTATATGGGGTCGCCGGTTGCCGATGCGCCGGCTTATGCGGCCTCGGGCGCGCTTGAAAATGCGCCCAAGATCAAGGACCCGTTGCTGGTGATTCACGGCATGGCCGATGACAATGTCGTGTTCACCAACTCGACCGCGCTCGCCGCGCGGATGCAGGCGACCGATACGCCGTTCGAAATGATGTTCTACCCCGGCTACACCCACCGCGTTGGCGGGCCCGGCATCAGCGAGCATCTGTGGGGGACGATTTTGACCTTCCTTGACCGGAATGTGAAAGACAAGCCGGTGCGTTAACGCAATGCGCTTCCCCGGCGAAGGCCGGGGCCCAGATGCGGAACGGGCTTAATAGGACGGAGCGCTTCGTTCCCAACCCCTTGTACCTGGACCCCGGCCTTCGCCGGGGAAGTGTTGGATAGGAAGAGACACCAAGGCTGCCCCATCATGCGCTTCCTCACCACCTTCCATTTGTGGCCGTTTCTGGACACGGTCGTCAGCTATGTGGCGGCGTTCCTGCTCGGCACGCTGATCGGGGCCGAGCGGCAATATCGCCAGCGCACCGCTGGCCTGCGCACCAATGCGCTGGTCGCGCTGGGCTCGGCGGCGTTCGTCGACCTTGGGCAGCGCCTTGGCGGCGATGTCGAGTCGATCCGCATCATCGCTTATGTCGTGTCGGGGATCGGCTTCCTCGGCGCGGGCGTCATTATGAAGGAGGGGATGAACGTCCGCGGCCTCAACACTGCGGCGACTTTGTGGTGCTCGGCGGCGGTCGGCGCGATTGCGGGGAGCGACCTGATCGCGGAAGCGGTGCTGCTGACCGGCTTCGTCATCCTCGCCAACACGATGCTGCGCCCGCTGGTCGATGCCATCAACCGCATCCCGCTCGAAGGGCGCAGTGTCGAGGCGACCTATAGCGTCACCATCACCACCGATGCCGCAGAAGCCGGGCCGATGGGTGACCTGCTGACCGAGCATCTGGAAGCCGCGCAACTCCCGGTGGCCGAACTCGATGTGGTCGCGCGCGGTGAAGATCGCGTGGAGATTGCAGCCAAGCTGGTGCGTACCAATATAGCGGCAAGCGAGCTTGATGCGCTGACCGATCATCTCGCGACCGTGCATGGAATTTCCCATGCGACGTGGCAGGCGCGCACGCACGATTAGCAAAGCGATTGGACGTCCGCGCGTAATGTCGCTACGGGCGCGGTCCGAATTGGAGGAAGTCATGGGTTACAGGATCGTGGTCGCGGGCGCGACGGGCAATGTCGGGCGCGAGATGCTCAACATTCTGGCGGAGCGCGAATTCCCGCTGGCGGACATTGCGGTGGTGGCGTCGTCACGCAGCCAGGGTGACGAGGTCGATTTCGGCGAGACCGGGCGCAAGCTCAAGGTGCAGAATATCGACAATTTCGATCCCACCGGCTGGGACATGGCGCTGTTCGCGATCGGTTCGGAAGCGACCAAGATCCACGCGCCGCGCTTTGCGGCTGCCGGTTGCACGGTGATCGACAATTCGTCGCTCTACCGAATGGACCCGGACGTGCCGCTGATCGTGCCGGAAGTGAACCCCGATGCGATTGCGGGCTATACCAAGCGCAACATCATCGCCAACCCCAATTGCTCGACCGCGCAGATGGTCGTCGCGCTCAAGCCGCTGCATGATTTCGCCAAGATCAAGCGCGTCGTCGTCGCGACCTATCAATCGGTGTCGGGCGCGGGCAAGGCGGGGATGGACGAATTGTTCGAGCAATCGCGCAACATCTTCGTTGGCGATTCGGCAGAGGCGAAGAAGTTCACCAAGCAGATCGCCTTCAACGTGATCCCGCACATCGATAGCTTCCTCGACGACGGGTCGACCAAGGAAGAGTGGAAGATGGTGGTCGAGACCAAGAAGATCCTCGACCCCAAGATCAAGGTCACCGCCACGTGCGTGCGCGTGCCGGTGTTCGTCGGGCATAGCGAAGCGATCAACATCGAGTTCGAGAACGAAATCTCCGCGGACCAGGCGCAGAAGATCCTGCGCGAGGCACCCGGCGTGATGCTCGTCGACAAGCGTGAGGACGGCGGATACGTGACGCCGGTCGAATGCGTCGGCGAATATGCTACCTTCATTAGCCGCGTGCGCGAGGATTCGACTGTCGAGAACGGCCTGTCCCTGTGGTGCGTGTCGGACAATCTCCGCAAGGGTGCTGCGCTGAACGCGGTGCAGATCGCGGAATTGCTGGGGCGGCGGTATTTGAAGAAGGCTGATTGAGCAAGTGATAGCGGGGTGATATCGTCCTGCGATGGAACAGGCGATTGTCAGGCGGCTTCGGCCCGGCACATTGGATCTGTATCGTGCCGCAGCGCGTCGCGCTGGCCGTTCGCTTGAAGCTGAACTGCGTGCTCTGATCGAAGCAAATGCGCCGTTGCCGGTTAAGGATAGCGCCGCTCTGCTTGCCCTGTCCGATGAAGCGCTTGCGATGACCCCGCCGGATGGTCCGGTCTCGAGCAGCGACAGCACAGTGCTGATCCGCTGGGATCGCGATACCGGCGGCGGTCGGTGGATCGACGATGGATGGCTTGATGACGCTGGTCGTTGACGCCAGCGTCGCCGTCAAATGGTTCGTGCGTGAGGAAGGGACCGACGCGGCGCGTGCGTTGCTGGCGATGCCGGACCCCCTGATCGCGCCCGACTGGCTCTTGATCGAGGCGGCGAGCACCTTCTGGAAAAAGGTAAAGCGATCTGAGCTTTTGACCGTTCACGCCCAGAATCATCTCAGCGTCCTGCCCGGCTTCTTTCAACAGCTCGTTCCCGCAGCGGAATTGGTCGCGGAGGCTTTTCGGTTGTCGGTTAGATTGAAGCACCCGATCTATGATTGCCTATATTTGGCATTGGCCATTGACGAAGGGTTCACCCTCGTGACGGCTGACCGTGCCTTTTACGATGCCGCCGCCAATGCTGGCATGGCCGACCGGCTGAAGGAACTGACGTGAGCGATCCGATCACAGGTGGCTGCCGCTGCGGCGCGGTGCGCTATACGCTGGCGCTGGACAGCCTGCCGCCGGTTTACGCCTGCCATTGCCACATCTGCCAGCGTGCGTCGGGCAGCGCGTTCAGCCTGCAAGCGTTGGTGTCCGAAGCCAGCCTGATTGTGTCGGGTCCGGTCGTGGTGCGCGAGATCAAGACGGAGGATCGGACGTCGGTGCAACGCTTTTGCGGCACTTGCTATGCCCGGGTCTATAACACGAACACGCGCCGCCCCGGAATTGCGGTGGTGCGCGCCGGTACACTTGACCGATCGGAGGAGCTTGTGTGTCGGGCGCATATCTACACGGCGACCAGACAGGCATGGTTCGCTATCCCCGAGGGCGTGCCGAGCTGGCCCGATGCCCCCGACGCGACGTTCGTTGCGGTGATGATGGAACAGCGTTGATGACCGACTTGCCGCTGCATCGTTTCGACAGTTTCGATGGCACCCGTCTCGCCTGGCGCGAATTGGGGGAGGGGCGGCCCGTCGTCCTGATCCACGGCTATTTCTCCAACGCGACGATCAACTGGATCAAATACGGTCACGCCGCGCGGATTGCCGAGGCCGGTTTTCGGGTCATCATGCCCGACCTGCGCGCGCATGGTGACAGCGCCAAGCCGCATGATGCCGCCTCTTATCCGCCCGACGTACTGATGCGCGACGGCTTTGCCCTGATCGAACACCTCGGCCTCGCCGCCTATGATCTGGTCGGCTATTCGCTCGGCGGGCGCACCACGACGCGGATGCTGGCCAATGGCGCGAAGCCGCGCCGCGCGGTCATCTCGGGCATGGGGTTGCAAGGCATTGTCGATACCGCCGGGCGCGGCAGCTATTTCCACAACGTGTTGACCAACCTCGGCAGCTTCGTGCGAGGCAGCAGCGAATGGCTGACCGAGGCGTTCCTGAAGACCACCGGGGGCGATCCCGTGGCATTGCTGCACATTCTCGACACCTTTGTCGATACGCCGCGCGATGCGCTGGCCCACATCGCCACGCCAACGCTGATCCTGACCGGTGAGGATGATGACGATAACGGCTCGGCGCAGGAGCTGGCGGCGGCACTACCCGACGCGCGTTATCAGGCGATCCCCGGTAACCATATGAGCGCGGTGCTCAAACCCGAATTGGGCATGGCGATTGCGGCGTTTCTAGCGGCTTGACCGTGCGCGCGGCGGCGCACAGGTTGCGCCATCTTTGCAAATGGGGACTCACATGATCCGCACTGGAATTTCGTCGCTCGCGCTGATTTTGTCGATGGCGGCGGCACCCGCATTCGCCAGCCCGGCACCCGCGCCTGCCGCGACCGCCGCCGCGCCTACCACCGCTGACGCCGATGCCTTCGTGGCACGCGCCGAGAAGGAACTGGCCGATTTCTCGACCCCGGCGCAGCAGGCGGCGTGGATCAATGCCACCTATATCACCGATGACACCGACGCGATCGCCGCCAAATTCGGCGCTGAGGGCACCGAGCTGCAAGTCCGTTATGCGCTGGAGGCGGCGAAATATGCCAAGGTGCCGGGGCTGTCCTTCGATACCAGCCGCAAGATCGATTTGCTGCGCAGCGGCCTGACGCTGCCCGCGCCGACTACGCCAGGCGCCGCCGCCGAACTCTCGACGATCGTAACGCGCATGTCGTCGCAATATGGCAAGGGTAACGGCACGCTCGACGGCAAGCCGATCAACGGCAGCGACATTGAAGCGGCGATGGGCACGGTTCGAGACCCGGCCAAATCCAGGGAAATGTGGGTGAGCTGGCACGACAATGTCGGTGCCCAGATGCGCGCCGATTATGCGCGTCAGGTCGTCATCGCCAATCAGGGGGCAAAGGAACTCGGCTATGCCGATGTCGGTGCCTTGTGGCGGGCAGGCTATGACATGACGCCAGACCAGTTCGCCGCGATGACCGACAAGCTGTGGAAAGAAGTCGAGCCGCTCTACGTTGCGTTGCACACCTATGTCCGCTGGAAGCTCAACGAGAAATATGGCGACGCGGTGCAGCCCAAGACCGGCCCGATCCGCGCCGATTTGCTCGGCAATATGTGGGCGCAGGAATGGGGCAATATCTATGACGTGGTCGCGCCGGCGGGAGCGGGCGATGTCGGTTACGACACCGGCGACCTGCTCAAAACCAAGGGCTATGACCCGATCAAGATGTTCAAGACCGGCGAGGGCTTCTATTCCTCGCTCGGCTTCAAGCCGCTGCCCGACACATTTTGGACGCGCTCGCAAATCACCAAGCCGCGTGACCGTGAGGTGATCTGTCACGCATCGGCCTGGGATGTCGACAGCAAGGACGATCTGCGCATCAAGATGTGCACCAAGGTGAATGGCGACGATTTCGTCACGATCCACCACGAAATGGGCCATAACTATTACCAGCGCGCCTATAACACCCAGCCCTTCCTCTACGAAAATGGCGCGAACGATGGCTTCCACGAGGCGATCGGCGATTTCGTCGCGTTGTCGATCACGCCCGATTATCTGGTGAAGATTGGCCTGCTCGACCAGGCCAAGGTGCCGAGTGCCGACAAGGACATCGGCCTGCTGTTGAAACAGGCGATGGACAAGGTCGCCTTCCTGCCCTTCGGCCTGTTGATCGACAAATGGCGTTGGGGTGTGTTCTCGGGCGCGATTCCCGCCAGTCAATATGAGAAGGGCTGGAACGACCTACGCCTGAAGTATCAGGGCGTGGTGCCGCCAGTGGCGCGTGACGAAACCCGCTTCGATCCGGGTGCCAAATATCATGTGCCGGCCAGCGTACCCTACACGCGCTATTTCCTCGCGCGCTTGCTGCAATTCCAATTCTATCAGGCGGCGTGCAAGCAATCGGGCTGGACGGGCCCGCTGCACCGTTGTTCGTTCTACGGCAACAAGGAGGTTGGCGCGAAGCTTAACGCGATGCTGGCGATGGGCCAGTCCAATCCCTGGCCCGACGCGCTGGCGGTGTTCACCGGCAGCCGCGAGATTTCGGGCCAAGCGATGGTCGATTATTTCGCGCCGCTAAAGGCGTGGCTGGATGCGCAGAACAAGGGCAAGCCGCAGGGTTGGTGATACAGCTTTAGCCCCAGCCCCAAACCTACTCGACCCCGGCGCTGTGCCGGGGGCGCAGTTACCTCAGTTGGGGATCGTTCCTTCATCGGCGATGCCCGCCTCGAACGAGGCACTCGAATCGCTGCCATCGGCTTGATGCGCATGTTCACCGGGGTTCAGCGTCCCGGCCTTGGGCGTGCTGCTGCGGAGGGTGAACAGCGCGACCGCCGCCACACCTACCGTAAGCGGGGTCTGACGGCCACCTTGCACGCCGGGCCTCCGCCGGGATGATTGCCGCTCTTTGAGCGGGGTGGCGGGTGTCGGACGAGATCGAAGATTCAGTGAGCGGTGCAGCGACTACTCATA
>NZ_JBAZTL010000002.1:0-523365 GCF_041661885.1 Sphingomonas sp.
CTATGAGTAGTCGCTGCACCGCTCACTGAATCTTCGATCTCGTCCGACACCCGCCACCCCGCTCAAAGAGCGGCAATCATCCCGGCGGAGGCCCGGCGTGCAAGGTGGCCGTCAGACCCCGCTTACAGTACGACCAATGGTTGCACGGCAGCTTTGACGACATCGTTGCGTTTCAGAAACGCTGTTTTCCGGACGAGCTAATCGTAATGGAGCGTACGGCCCAACTTTGGTCTAAGCGGTCGTTGCCGGCAAACGAGAGCGCTTCGCTATTGCGTGACCTCTAAATCTCGCGACTTAGCTAAGCCGCCGCATTGGCTTGGCGCTTGCCGTCTTGAACAGCAGATTTCCACTCAACCAGCGTTAGAAATCGATCTTGAGTGACTTGTAGTCGCGGGTCTAACCCCGCCAAACAGAATACCGCCCTTGCCGGCACGATATCGCCGAGTATTTCGGCACACTCCGATATATGCACTGGACGCTGGCGTGACCGGAGTTGTGTGACGATTGAGTCCAGAAACGCGGGCTGATCAGGCCTCTTGATGGACAGATCCCGGTCGTTGAGAGCCCAGACCTGCGAGCTGAGTTTGATCAACGGATCAATCACCTGAAATTGCATCCCCTGATTTATACCACGCACCGCTACTAAACGCTGTCGAAGCTCCGTTGAGGATAGCGGCTCCCCGGCGTTTTGCATGATCGCGATCACGGCTTGGCGGATATCGACGCGCACGTTCTCGTTCGCGGCTTCGCATTTGGTCCATACCATTCGTCCGAGTGAATGGAGCTGAGCGACCTGCTTCAAAGCAATATCCATCTGATATTTATCGAAATGATCCGGCAAAGTCACTCCACGCCCGATCAGCAAATCGATCAATTCAGATGCGTGCCACTGTCGATCGACGGTCGCTTCCATCACAATTTCAGCCGCTTCATCGGCAAGCGCTTCCCAGATAGCCCGAGATGCCGTGACGTGCTTAAGCATCCCGTACGTACCTGGGCCGAACAAGTATCCGACCTCAGCCGCCGCATTATGGACTCGGCGTTCGTCGAGATCCCGTCCAGCGCGCGCGGTCGCCTGGATTGTGATGTCGCTGTAGTGAAGCGGCGTATCGCTCTCTAAGAGCACCGCTTCCACGACCTGATCGACGCCGCGGCCATAAGAAATCAGCGTTCGCGCCTCCGCATCATCGGCAAAATGGCACCATTTCGCGGATATTTCCCAAAGAAGCGCACCAAACTCGCGTGCGTCGTCGGGGATGAGAAGTTTAACATGATGCTGGCAGTCCTGCTCGGTC
Source organism: Sphingomonas sp. (assembly GCF_041661885.1). Lineage (GTDB taxonomy): Bacteria > Pseudomonadota > Alphaproteobacteria > Sphingomonadales > Sphingomonadaceae > Sphingomonas. The sequence goes on from NZ_JBAZTL010000002.1 coordinate 1,296, forward strand.
CATCGCTGATCGACGCCGCTCGCTAAGAGTCGTCGCGCCGTCGCGACAATCTCGTGCCAGGAGTCTTGGCTGAGAAAGCTCAAATACTCGACGCCATCGATCTCGACGAGGGAAACGGCAGCATTGCACATGTTCGCAATCAGGTATCGAACCGCGTCGCGATGAGCGGCGACACCCGAAAACCAAGGGTCGAGCGCTTCGGCGCCGATCAGCGGCAGGGGAAATTCGCGATCAGCCAACAAAACATGAAGTTTGGCGGCTAGCAAATCATCCCAGACTTCCCGCCTGATAAGCCGGTCAACCACCTTCGCCTCGATCTGGCGAATTCGTTCTCGAGTAATCCCGTATGACTCCCCAATCTCAGCGAGCGTCTCGTTGGGGCAGCCGAGGCCCATTCTCCGAACGAGAATGTCGCGCTCTCGGTCCGCGCATGTCGCGAGCGAAAGACGCACCGCTTCGAGCAAATTGCCTGCCGATGAACGCGATACCTCGTCTTCGCCCCCCCGAGGACCATCGAGTAGCGCGCGGCGAAGAATGTCAGCCAACTGATGAATTGATGTCCGCCCGAAGTTCGGAAACCTGAGCATCTCGGCTACTGTCAGTGCCCCGATATCGCTCACACGGCTCAGCGATCGATCGCGAATGACATTGCCGATGCGCACTGTGAGATCGAGTTCGCTTAGAACTAGCGAGCTGAGCCAAGGCGGCGCGGCCCTTGCGAGCATTGTCGGATCGTCTCCCTGATCACCGACGAGGTAGGCAGAACGACATATGGCGAGCTGAGTTCGTAGTTCGGGCTCTAGGGAGTTTTCGAAATCGAGGTAGGTGTCGTCGTCAATGATGCCTATGCTGGCCAGCGGGCCCACTTGCTGCGGATGGTCAAGGACGAACAATCTGACCCATCCCGCCATATTGACCGCCGGTGCCGCGCATGGCGGGCTCGGTTCACGCTCTGCGTAGCCCCAGCCTTCGAGCGCTAGGAAGATGGGCTCACTTTCGACATTGCCGACAGCGCCTTTCGACGTTGCGAACGAGGAAGGCAAGGCGCCTTTGGCGCTTGGAGTGAGCAAGACTCTACCCGGAAACTGCGATGCCAGTTGCTCGAACGACTTTGCCACACGTCGCTCGAATCCGACATGGAGGACCGCCGTTTTCCGCTCCTCGCGCTGCTGTTCCCATGCGCGCAAAACTTCCTCGAGTGAATGAAAGACCTCGATGTCCCATTCATCAACAGCAGATCGAAGCATAAGGAACGCGCGTAGCGATGTCGGCATGACTATTCGGGCTTCGCGCTGGCCTGATCCATGAGCGCCACGAAGTCGATCTCGCCAGCCTTGGCTTGCGAATAGAGCTCAGTGACTCCCCAATCGGCAAGCCGCTCGATAAGGCGATAGACGGTGGTGTCGGTCAGGGCGGCGGGCATCAGCGCTTCCACCGATCGGCGGAGCGATTGCTCCGGATCGAGCGACCCGACATTGTAGAGATTGACCCGCTTGACCAGTTCGCCGGGGATCGCCCCGTGCGCGATCGCCAAACTCACGCCAAAACGGTAGCCGTCGATCTTGTCGGCGAAGACACCCATTTCCTTGAGCTCAGCCAATTTGTCATCGACCGCTTCGGAAAGCCCTACGTTGATGAGGTCGTTCGTGCTCACAGCGCCGTCCTCTCGATTGTCGATTGGGTCTCCGAGATTTCCTTGATCGTGTAGGCGGCACCGATGCGTGACTTGATCGACGCAAGATCGGTTTCTGGCCGGATTTCGCCACCATGCACCAGCAAGACGAACTGGCTGGTGACTGTCGGAAGATATTTCAGAATGTTGTCCCGATGCTTGGGATCCAGTCGGCCGAACGGCGTGTCCATTACGACAGGCCCGATGGCTCGACCGGTTCGATTGAGGCCGTCGATGAGCGACAACGCGACGACCTGTTCGGCACCGGCACTGCGGATCGAAACTGGCCGCCCCGTGCTATCGACAATACTCAGACCATAGTTGCTGTTTATCTCAAGCCCGCGATACGACTTCTGCGTCGTCATTTCCTTGAATGACTGGCTCGCTAGTGTTTCGACCCGTTCACGCAGCTTGTCCCGCAGGCGCTCGACGCTCGCGGCAAAACACGCTTCGATCTCGCCGATGATACCAACCTTGACCGTGCTGCGCTTTGACCGCGCACCGGCAAGACCCTCCATCGACTTCCGGGCGACAGAGAGTTCCTCATTGGTTTTCTCGATGTCGCGCTGAGCGCCTTTGATCGATTCAGTGAGCCGTCCTTCCTCCTTCAGTTTTTCCTGTTGAAGCACTCGCTTCCTTGCCAGTTCCGCGGTGTCATGCCCTGCGATCTTTTCTTCTGTCCGCTCGATATCGTTCTCGGCCTTTTGGAGACCCACTTCGGCAGCTCGAATATCTTTGTCGATCTCGACAAGCCGGTCGCGGGCTTTGACGCCCTTAATTTCATCGAGAATCGAAAGTTCTGAGGAAATCCCCTGAAAGTCGGTCGCCGCATCCTCCAAACTTGCGAGTTCGACTTCGAGTTTCCCAAGCTGCGCACCCAGGGCGGCGCGCTCGTTTTCGGGGAATGGCTGTTGGCAAGTGGGGCATTCGCGAGTCTCGAGGAGGCTTTTGACCCCCTTGATGTTCTCCTCGAGCTTTAGACGGGCCCTCAGCGATTCCGTCGATTTTGCCTGTCGTTGCCGAAGGATAGTCCGCTTAACCTCCAACTTGGAATCCAGCATGTCCTTCCAGGCCAGCGCGAGCAGGCCATGTCGCTCGCCACGCTTCTTTTTAAGCGTGACGTCAAATCCCGATGATGCTTCGCGTGCCGCATCTAAGGTCGCTTTCAACGCCAATACCGTTGCCGCCTGTTCCAGCTCGTCTTCGAGCACGGCCCTGTCCGCTCGCGTCTGCGTCAGCTTTTCCTGCAATTTTGCGAGGTCTGCGTCCTGAGTATCAAGACGTGTCGTCAGCTTGGTCATATTCTCGGCGGATCGTTCAAGCCCGGCTATATGTGCCATTTCTTGGCTTTGTTTCTTCGTTGCGGATTTGAGCATCGCACCGAGTTCGGCGCGACCGTTGGTGAGCGCCGGCACACCGAGAACCTCCTCAATCGCTTCTTTTATCTGTCGGCCTTGCTCGCTCCCCTCGATCAAAAGCTCTTCATATTCCCCGAGCAGTTCACCGTCGAAAAGGAAGAAACGCGCGACCTGTTCGGGCGCGAACTGATTGATTTCCGCTTCGATCTGATCGCCAGCGATGACGATGCCATCCTTCGAGAGGTGGGTCGCCACGATGAAATCTTCGGTCCGCGAAGGGGTCGCGACATGGGGACGCCGATCGGCGGTCCTGCGCAACTCGTATTGATGACCATTGGCGTCAAATTTCAGAAAGACATCTACATGCCAATCATCGATCCGCGCGCCGTCTTTATTCACGACGTCATGAAGTGCGATCGGGCGGGAGTGTCGACCGAGCGCGCGACCGTAAAAGCCCCAACGGAGGGCGTTCATCAGCGAGGTCTTACCTCGCATATTATCACCGAAAACCACCATCACGTTCCGGTGATCCTCGGTCGGAAAATCGACGGTGATCGTCTCCCGGTAGGGCATGAAATTGGTCGCGGTGAGCTGGTGAAGCCGCATTACGACGCTGCCCCTTGCGTCGAGGCATCGACCGCTTCGTCGATCAGCCTTTCCATCGCGACCGATGATTGGGCGCGGTCGCTGTTGAACTGATGCCGACGCTGGACGGCGTAACACGCGCGGAGCAGGGCCTCATCGACATTCGGTGCCACCTCAGCGCGCACCGCGAGCAGCGTCTGTAGCGCGAGATCATCGCTATCACTCATCATCTTCGTCCCCCTCCCGTACGTCGAAGTCGTCCGGGTCTATTCCCATATTAATTGCAATTTCGCGCAGTTCCGCGCCAGCCATGCGGTTCAGAGCATGATTTGCAAACTCAACTGACCGAACGAGCTCCGCCCGCAGCAGGCCCAGCTGATCCTTTTCGTCTTCGGGGTCGACCGGCGTCACGATCGCATCGTGAATGACCGCCAGTGCCTTGCCCGGCGCCTGCCGCAACACGCGCCCGCGCCGTTGAATGAACTGCCGGGGATTTTGCGAGGAGGCCAGGATCAAAGCATGCGAAACCGCCGGAATATCCACCCCTTCGTCGAGACAGCGGATCGAGACGAGGACGCCGCCGTAGGACTTAAACCAGTCCATTGTGGCGTCACGATCGCCCGACATGTTTGAGTGATATTCGATCGGGCTCATGCCTTTCTCGCGTAGCGCGATGAGCACGTCGGTCAGCTGGCCACCGTCTTCGCAGTAGATCAGCCAGCTTTGGCCAGCCTCGAACTCGGATTCGAGCACATCGGCCGCCAATTTAATCTTGGCGCTCGCTTTCTTGGCGATACGGGCGCGCTTGATAAGCATCATCCGAGCGCGCTCGCTTAGAATCTTGCCGCCGCCTTCGTCGGTTTTCGAGCGGGCGATCTCCAGCTGGATCGCCTTGGTTTCCTTGAGCCACTCTTCGGCTTCGGTGGCCGTCAGGTGAATGGGGTGAGGATGATATTCATAGGGGACGAGCCTCCCGGTGGCGACCGCATCAGCGAGCGTAATCGGAGGGGGAACGACTGCCCCGAAATAGTTGAAAATCTTCGCAGTGCCGTCCGGGTCGCCGTAACGCTGCGGCGTCGCGCTGAGGCCCAGACGCGCGCCGGCTTCGACTTGCAGAAAGAGCGAATTCTGCGGGCTCCCGATTTGATGCACCTCGTCCGCAACTACGAGCAAATGGTCGCCTTGGGAGATCCCTTTTCGAAATTCGTCGCCCGCTGCGGTCGGCATCATCGCCACGATTAATCGGGGTCCGAGCGAAGCATCGGAATCGGTCATGCCGCGAAGGCGGCTTGACCCTTTCCACCGACCGTGGCCGGCACCCGCAAGCAGCATGACGGCTTCCGGAATTTCGTCCGCGAGCTCCTTAGCCCATTGCTCCAAGAGCAACCGGCTGGGCACGAGGACCAAGGCGGGCTTGCCCTCAGCCAAGTGTTCGCGGATCGCGATGATGGCGGTAAACGTCTTCCCGCTCCCGGTGGCATGCTCGAAAACGCCGCGGCGCCCTTGTTTCTTCCATGAGTCGATCGCGCTCACCTGGTGGGGGAGCGGCGAGCGTCGTGTCGGTTCTCGCTGAGCGGGTTCGGTGATCAATTCGTCCAACTTGGTTGCCGCATATCTCTGCATGTATTCCTTGACCGTAGCCGGGACCGCCGAAACCTCAATGTCGGGATCTTTCTGGGACCAAAGTGTTTCGAAGTGTCGCGAGTGCCGCGCAACGCGTTTTGCTTCGAGGCCACCGCGCCAGCCGCAAAAAACTTCAATCGATTCAAAATTGCCTTTGCTGTGCCACCCGCTCCAGGTCTCGTTCGTCGATCCCTTAAAACTAACTTCGTTGCCGAGGCCGTCCGAGAAAATGCCGATTTTCTCGTGATATATTCCTCTACGGTCCCTTCGTTCGGCAATCTTGATTTCAAGCGCGCCCGTTGAGATCAAAGTCGCAAGGGTGCGGGCGGCGAAAGCCGTCCGTCGATCGGCGAGAAGGGCGTCGAACTGGGCGATGAGCGTGGCAGCGACGCTTTCGCCGCGCTGCGCATAGCCGACCGCGATTTGCTCGACGTCCTCGTGGTCGAGGTCGGGTGAGCATATCATGCGGATCGTGCCGCCCCGCCGAGCGAACTCGATGACTGCGGGTCCAACAACGAGGAAAACCGTAGAGCGAAAATATCCGACTGCGCGATCGTAGGTCGATGCTTCTCTCAGGCACCGGACATAGAAGTTGCCCACCGGATCGTCCTTGAGGGACCGATATTCCGTGTCGAGATCAAGCGCGGCCAGATTCCCGCTGTAGTTCGATGCACCATCCAGCGCAGCCTCGGTCACGAACGGATCAACTGGTCGGGCGGCGGCGATACCATCGGTCAGCCCGCGACCTTGCTCGGGTCCTGGAGCGTGAGGCCAGGAAATCGACCCATCGATCCATCGACATATCCCCGGTCCGCTTCGACAGCGATCCAGCGCCGATTGAGACTTTCGGCGACGCTGCCCGTCGTGTTCGACCCTCCGAACGGATCAAGCACGAGGTCGTTTTCGTCCGTCAAGAATTGAATAAAGAAGGCAGACAACGACGACTGCATCCGCGCCGGATGAGCCGGCAAGCCCTTCTCTTTGCAGTAGCTACGATAACCCGCATCCCATCCAGTCCCCGTGTACTTCAGCAACGACTCTGGATAGTGTTCTCCGGTTAGGTCGAGGACGTTCGGTCCGATCGACCCGCCATGATCCGTCAGAAACCCGGTTTTCGAGATTACGTGGCCGGAGGGGCGAGTGCCCGCGTTGTAGGACTGCCGCTCAAGCAGTTTCTTCATGTCCTTGCTGTACGGATTTAGCACGCGGCGGTTGTCGGCTTTGGGAAATTCCGCTTTCGACATCCACCAGACGTGAGTGAAGGAATCCTTTAGCCGGGCTCGCTTGAGATTGACCCAAGCTGCCGGGCTAGGGAGGCGCGCCGGGTTGTGGCAAATGACGTGCTGACAAAGATTGAGCTTGGCAGCGCGCTTGAATGCGAGAAGCGCCTCAAGTGGCAGCGTCGACATTATCGGCGCGCCTTCTTCCCAGGCGTTTCCGATTTCGATGACGATCGAGCCATCGTCAGTCAATAACTCAGCGAGCGGAGTTGCGAGGGCTTCAAGCCACTTAAGATATGCTTCGCCGGTTTCGTTGCCATATCGCTTTTTCCGGACAAGCGGAAATGGCGGCGACGTAACTATCAGATTTACCTTGCCTTTGTACTCCTGAAGATGTGCACCCACGATTGCATCTTCGATCCGCGCATGGAGCATAACTCCGCGGTCAGTCTCGTAGCCGACTGCAACCCCTGAGCCCTCATCTCGGCCTCCCGTTTCAAACGATTTTGTGGCCACGGTCAGGGGTTTTGCCCGCGTCCGGTGCACTCTGACGCGCAAAGACGATTGGCACCGGCATCGCCGTGCGCCGCATTGCGCGCACTTTCCGCGCCGATCTCGGTTTGCATTAATCCCCCTTAGAATACGCATAATTGCCGCCGATCATAAGGGCGTGGCTTCGAACCGCAACCGACGATCGGTCCGGCGGAACCGGGATGGGGAAACGTGCTTGAGCACGGGCCGCGCCTTTTGCTCGAAGGCATACATGCGCGTCGGCAACCCGGCCCACTGAACTGCACTGGATACGACTGGCGTGCCGGGCAGTGCAACTGCCAACTGGATCACGACGAGGCTAAGCGGTCGTTGCCCCTTGCCAAACGAAGTGGACGTGCCGAGAATCAACACGATGCGTACCGATGTAGAACATCTGCCGGGAGTTCAGCAAAACGAGCTTCGGCGCGTGCAGGACATGCTAATGGAGGAGTTCGGCGAGGCGGTCTCGCGTTCCACCTCGACCTCCCGTAAAAATGGCAAAATCTACAAGATCATCCTGTTTGGCAGCTACGCGCGAGACGATTGGGTCGATAAACCGGAGAATGGATACCAGTCCGATTTCGATTTGCTCGTTGTGGTCAGCCACCGCGATTTAACGGATATCGAGCATTATTGGTACGTCGCCGAGGACAAAATCCTGCGCGATGCGGAGATCGGCCGGCCGGTGAACATCATCGTCCACTCCCTTGACGAAGTGAATCAGGCACTTGGGCGCGGCGAGTATTTCTGGGTTGATATCGCGCGGGATGGGATCGCCCTTTACGAACTGCCGTGTCATCCCCTCGCCACGCCGATGCCGCTGACTCCCGCCGATGCGTATGAGATGGCACACAGTTATTTTGAGGATTGGCTTTCTAAGCTCGATCGCTCCATTCGTACCGTTGAATTGCAGCTGGGCGAAGGAGGCGAAAACCCAGGTTGGCGCAAAGAGGCGGCGTTCATGCTCCACCAAGCAACCGAGCGGGCGTACATCTGCTTTCTGCTAGTACGCACGCTGTATTTTCCCCGTTCGCACAATGTGAAATTCCTACGCTCGCTCTCGGAAGATAAAGAGCCGCGCTTGATTTCCGCGTGGCCTCGCGAAACGCGGGTCGAGCGCCGCCGGTTCGAGCTTTTGAAACGCGCGTATGTCGAGGCGCGCTATTCGGCGAGCTACGAGATCAGCGCCGAAGACCTAACCGCGATTGCGTCATCCGTCAGATCGCTACGCAATGCGGTACAAGTGGTTTCTCACGAGCGATTGGACGAACTTCGCCGCGATGCGGGCGCCTAATTGATCGTGCTGTCGGGATCGCTACGGCGCGGCTGGTGCAAATGCATCGACAAAAGGCAAATTGCCTGAATCTATTGGCGCCATAGTCAAAGCTAGCGCGTCCCGGCGTTTTTTCACTCAACAGCGTAATACCGCTTTCCGTCACTTTCCGCGACTTTGCCCTCAGCCCGACCGTTAGCTGGTCCGGCGGGGAAAGCTGCCGCCATGACGCCCACCAAATTGCTGATCGGCCAGATCCTCATCGTCTTCGCGATCGTGATCGCCGGCGTGTGGGCGGCAACGCAATGGTCGGCGGCGATGCTCGCCTATCAGCCCGAACTCGGCGCGCCATGGGCGGTGGTCGGCGGTTTGCCGATTTATCGGCCTTGGGCGCTGTTCGCGTGGTGGTATCATTTCGGCGCCTATGCCGAGCCGGTGTTCGACCGGGCCGGGATGCTGGCCGGGGCGAGCGGGTTCATCGGCTGCGCCGCCGCGATCGGTGGATCGCTGTGGCGAGCGCGCCAGTCGAACAACGTCACGACCTATGGCTCGGCGCGCTGGGCCAGTGCTCGCGAAGTTCAGGCCGCAGGTCTGCATCAAGATGCCGGGGTGCTGCTTGGCTCCCTACACGGCCGCTATCTGCGGCATGACGGCCCCGAGCATGTGATGGCATTCGCGCCGACGCGCTCGGGCAAGGGCGTCGGCCTCGTCGTGCCGACCTTGCTCTCCTGGACCGGTTCAACCGTCGTCCACGATATCAAGGGCGAGAACTGGACGCTGACCGCCGGCTGGCGTTCGCGCTTTTCGCATTGCCTGCTGTTCAACCCGACCGACGCGCGCTCGGCGCGCTATAATCCGCTGCTCGAAGTGCGTCGCGGTGCCGACGAGGTGCGCGACGTGCAGAACATCGCCGATATCCTGGTCGATCCCGAAGGGGCGCTCGAACGCCGCAACCACTGGGAGAAGACCAGCCACTCGCTGCTGGTCGGGGCAATCCTCCACATACTCTATGCCGAAGAGGACAAGACGCTCGCCCGCGTTGCGACCTTCCTGTCCGACCCGCAGCGCAGCTTCGTCGCGACGCTCAAGCGGATGATGTCGACCAACCATCTCGGCACCGTCGAAGCGCCGCGCGTCCACCCGGTCGTCGCTTCGGCCGCGCGCGAATTGCTCAACAAGAGCGAGAACGAGCGCTCCGGCGTGCTGTCGACCGCGATGTCGTTCCTCGGGCTCTACCGCGACCCGACCGTGGCCGAGGTCACGTCCCGCTGCGACTGGCGGATCGCCGACCTGATCGAGGGCGAACGGCCAGCCTCGCTCTACCTGGTCATCCCACCATCGGACATCAGCCGCACCAAGCCGCTCGTCCGTCTTGTCCTCAACCAGATCGGGCGCCGCCTGACCGAGCGGCTCGACCAGCCCGCCGACGCGCCGCGCCGTCACCAGCTGTTGATGATGCTCGACGAATTCCCGGCGCTCGGCCGCCTCGACTTCTTCGAGACCAGTCTCGCCTTCATGGCCGGCTACGGCATCCGCGCCTTCCTGATCGCGCAGAGCCTCAACCAGATCGAAAAGGCATACGGCGAGTACAATTCGATCCTCGACAATTGCCACGTCCGCGTCGCGTTCGCGACCAACGACGAGCGCACCGCCAAGCGCATTTCGGACGCGCTCGGCACCGCGACCGAACAGCGCGCGATGCGCAACTATGCCGGCCACCGGCTGGCGCCCTGGCTCGCCCACGTCATGGTCAGCCGGCAGGAGACCGCGCGCCAGCTGCTGACGCCGGGCGAGGTAATGCAACTGCCCGCCACCGACGAGCTTGTGCTGATCTCAGGCCTCGCACCGATCCGGGCGAGGAAGCTGCGCTATTTCGCGGACGCCAATTTCGCCTCGCGTGTCGCGGCCGCGCCGAAGCTGGCCGATGGCATCTATGCCGACCGACCCAAACCACGCTCCAACGATTGGGGCAGTTTCGCGCGCATTCCCGATGCCCGTCTCGCGCGCGTCACCGAAACCGAGACTGGTGACGATGATGGCGGAATGCAGCAGCAGCGCCATCCGGGCATCGCCGATGACAATGGCGGCAAACAGACCGAGCAGGTCGAACCCGAATTGCAGATCGACGACGACGGGGACGGCGCTGCCGAAAAGCGCACGATGGATCAGGCGCGCGGGTTGAGCACGATCGTGCGCGGCTACGGCATCAACGAAAGCAGCGGGCGCGACCTGCTGCCGGGCCTCTAAGCGATGAAGGTCCGCCAAAACCTCTACATCGACCGCGCCATCGCCGACGCGCTAGAAGCGCTCGCCTCCGGTCCCGGCGGCAACAAGAGCCGGCTTGTCAACGACGCGCTCGCCGCCTGGCTTGCCCGGCGCGGGACCAAGGAGGTCGACGATCTGCTGAAAGGGCGGCTCGACCGCATGTCGCGCGAACTCGCCACGATCCGTCGTGACGGTGAAGTCATGCGCGAGAGCCTGTCGTTGTTCGTGCGTTACCAGCTCACCGTCACCGCGCCGCTGCCGGAAGGCGACAAGGTCGCGCTGGCGATCGGCCGCGATCGGTTCGAGGCGTTCGTGGGACAGGTCGGCCGTCAGCTTGCCAGCGGTCATCCGACGCTCGGTGCACCCGTCGATCAGGCGGTGCGGTCGTGACCGGCGGGCCCGACACCGTCTCCGACGGCCGCCGCCGGGCGATGCTCCGCACCGCCATGGGACCAACGATCGCGGCAGCGCTCGCCGACCCGCTGGTGGTCGAAGTGATGGTCAACCCCGATGGTGTGCTGCGGCTCGACCGATTGGGCGAGGGCCGCACCGACACGCAGGTCCGTTACGATCCGGCGCAGGTCGAGCGGATCATCCGGCTGGTCGCGAGCCACGGTCGCACCGAAGTCCATGCCGGGTCGCCGATCGTCTCGGCAGAGCTCCCGCCGCATGGCGAGGGAGCTGGCGAACGCTTCGAAGGCGTGCTGCCACCCGTCAGCCTCGCGCCGTGCTTCTCGATCCGCAAGCCCGCGACGCGCATCTACACGCTGCTCGACTATGTGAATGACGGCATCATGTCCGCAGATATCGCGCGGCTGCTGTCGCTCGCGGTTGTCGATCGCCGCAACATCCTTGTCGCGGGCGGCACGAGCTCGGGCAAGACAACGCTCGCCAATGCGCTGCTCGCCGAGATGGCGCATCTCGATGAGCGCGTGATCCTGATCGAGGACACGCGCGAATTGCAGTCGCCGGCGCGCGATACCGTCGCGCTGAGGACCCGCGCCGGCGCGGTGACGATGGCCGATCTGGTCCGCTCGACGCTCCGGCTGCGCCCCGACCGCATCATCGTCGGCGAGGTTCGCGGCGGTGAGGCGCTGGACATGCTCAAGGCCTGGAACACCGGCCATCCCGGCGGCATCGCCACGGTCCACTCCAACAGTGCCGCCTCCGCGCTCTACCGGATCGAGCAGCTCGTTCAGGAAGCGGTCGTCACCATGCCGCGGAGGCTCATTGCCGAAGCGATCGACATGATCGTTTTCATTTCCGGGCGCGGCACCGCGCGGCGGATCGATGCGCTCGCGCGCGTCGCCGGCCTCGATCCCGACGGCGGCTACGCGCTCGTCGATCTTTCAACCGACCAACCCTGACCCCTCGAAGGAGATTGACCATGCACGCCATCCGTTCGTGTTTCCGCACCGCTCCGATGATCGCCGCCACTGCGATCGCCATGACCGCGATGATGTCCGCGCAAGCCTGGGCCGCGGGTTCGGGCATGCCATGGGAGGAGCCGCTCCAGAAGGTGCTGGAGTCGGTCCAGGGGCCGGTCGCCAAGATCGTCGCGGTAATGATCATCATCGTCACCGGCCTGACGCTGGCCTTCGGCGAGACCGCAGGCGGCTTTCGCAAGCTGATCCAGATCGTGTTCGGCCTGTCGATCGCGTTCGCCGCCTCGTCCTTCTTCCTGAGCTTCTTCAGCTTCGGCGGCGGGGCGCTGATCGGATGAGTACGACTCTATCCGGTTCGGGCCAGCACATCGCCGGGTTCGAGGCGCCAATCCATGGCAGTCTCGGCTCGCCGATCCTGCTCGGCGGCGCACCGCGCGGGCTCGCGATCGTCAACGGCACGATCGCCGCCGCGGTCGGGCTCGGCCTCCAGCAATGGCTGATCGGTCTGATCCTGTGGGCTGCGGGCCACAGCGTCGCAGTGTTCGCCGCCCGCCGCGATCCCGATTTCGCCCCGGTTCTGATCCGGCACCTGCGCCAGAAAGGCTATTGGGGATGCTGAACCTTGCCGAATATCGATCGCACGCCGATCGCATCGCTGATCACCTGCCATGGGCGGCGCTGGTCGCGCCGGGCGTCGTCCTCAACAAGGACGGCAGCTTCCTGTCGGTGCTCTCCTTCCGCGGCCCCGATCTCGAGAGCGCGACCGAAGCCGAACTCATCTCGGCCTGTGCCCGCGCCAACAACGTGCTGAAACGGTTCGGGAGTGGCTGGGCACTGTTCTTCGAGGCCGAACGGCGCGAGGCGATCGGCTATCCGGACAGCAGCTTTCCCGACGCGGCATCGTGGCTGATCGATGCGGAGCGGCGCGCGGCGTTCGAGGCCGAGGGGCAGCATTTCGAGAGCCGGTTTCACCTGACACTGACCTGGCTGCCGCCCGCCGACAGCAGCGACGCCGCCGGCCGGTCGCTGGTTGAGCGGCCCGAGGCTGAGGCGAAGGGGCGCGACTGGCGCGGCGCGCTCGCGTCGTTCATCGCCGAGACCGCACGGGTGCTCGACCTGTTTGCCGGATTCATGCCGGAGGTCCGCGCGCTCGGCTCGGCCGAACTGCTGACCTTCCTTCACGCCACCATTTCGACCCGCCGCCACGCCGTCGCCGTTCCCGAAACGCCGATGTATCTTGATGGGCTGCTCGCCGACACGCCGCTGACCGGCGGTCTCGAACCGATGCTCGGCGAAATGCATCTGCGCACATTGACCGTGCTCGGCTTCCCGACGCTAAGCCGGCCCGGCATCCTCGACGCGCTCAACACGTGCGACTTTGGCTATCGCTGGGTCACACGGTTCGTCGCGCTCGACAAGTCCGACGCCACCAAACAGCTGACCCGCGTTCGCCGCCAGTGGTTCAACAAGCGCAAGTCGATCACCGCGCTGCTGCGCGAGGTGATGTACAACCAGCCGACGCAGCTGCTCGACAGTGACGCGGACAACAAGGTCGTAGATGCCGACGCCGCGCTGCAGGAGATCGGCGGCGATCATGTCGCGTTCGGCTATCTGACGGTCACGATCACCGTCGCCGACCCCGATCGAGCGCGCGTCGAGGAGAAGGTTCGCGCAGTCGAGCGGATCGTCAACGGGCTCGGCTTCACCGCCAAGCGCGAAGGCATCAACGCGGTCGAGGCCTGGCTTTCGTCGCTCCCCGGGCATGCCTATGCCAATGTCCGCACCCCGCTCGTCCACACGCTCAATCTCGCCCACCTCATGCCGCTGTCGTCGGTCTGGGCCGGCCCGGTCGGGAATCGCCACCTTGCGGCGCCGCCGCTATTCTACGCGCAGACCGGGGGATCGACGCCGTTCCGGCTTTCGACGCATGTCGGCGATGTCGGCCACATGCTCGTCGTCGGACCGACTGGCGCCGGCAAATCGGTGCTGCTGTCGCTGATCGCATTCCAGTTCCGCCGCTACACCGGCGCACAGGTCTACATCTTCGATAAGGGCTTCTCTGCGCGAGCCGCCGTGCTGGCGATGGGCGGCGCGCACCACGCGCTGGGGCTCGGCAACGATGCTGGCCCGGATGGGGCTGGCGGCCTCGCCTTCCAGCCGCTGCGTCAAATCGACCGCGATGAGGAGCGCAGCTGGGCCGCGGAATGGATTGCCGCGCTGCTCGCGCACGAAAAGGTGGTGGTGACGCCCGAGGTCAAGGAGTCGGTCTGGTCGGCGCTCCAATCGCTGGCGTCGGCACCGCCCGAGGAGCGGACGCTAACCGGTCTCGCACTGCTTCTCCAGTCGAACGCGCTGCGGACGGCGCTCACCGCCTACACGCTCGAAGGCCCGTACGGCCGTCTGCTCGATGCCGCTGAACCGGACGTCGCCTTTGCCGATGTCCAGTGTTTCGAGACCGAAGCGCTGATGGGGCAGGTCGGCGTCGTCGCGCCCGTGCTGACCTACCTGTTTCACCGTCTAGAAGAGCGGTTCGACGGGCGGCCTACACTGTTGATCCTCGACGAAGCCTGGATATTTCTCGATCATCCGCTGTTCGCCGCGCGCATTCGTGAATGGCTCAAGACGCTGCGCAAGAAGAACGTTGCCGTCCTATTCGCAACGCAGAGTCTCGCCGACATCTCCGACAGCAGCATTGCGCCCGCCATCATCGAAAGCTGTCCGCAGCGCATCCTGTTGCCCAACGATCGCGCGATCGAGCCGCAGTCGCGCGCGGCCTATGAACGGTTCGGATTGAACGAGCGCCAGATCGAGCTGGTCGCCCGGGCCACGCCCAAGCGGCATTATTATCTGCAATCGGCCCGCGGCAATCGGCTGTTCGAACTCGGTCTGGGACCGATTGCGCTTGCCCTGTGCGGCTCGTCCGATCCCGCTGCGCAAGCACAAATCGACGCACTGCTCGGCGAGAGCGGCGCCGATGCCTTCGCAGCAAATTTCCTGCGCGACGCTGGCCTCGACTGGGCCGCGACACTGCTCGCCGACTTCCCCGCCGACCCCCAACCCTGAAAGAAGGAGTATTAGCCGTGCCTACCCAACCGTCCATGCGCCGCGATCGGCGCCGCCGCACGATCATCGTCGCCCTGCTCGGGGCTGCAACGACCGCATCGCTCTCGATGGCGGTGCACGTCTCGCCAGCGTCCGCCCAGATCACCGTCTATGATCCGACCAACTTCTCGCAGAATGTGCTGACCGCCGCGCGCACGCTGCAGCAGATCAACAACCAGATCCGCTCGCTTCAGAACGAGGCGACGATGCTGGTCAATCAGGCGAAGAACCTCACCACCGTCAGCTTTCCCGAGCTTCAGGCGATCACGCAGAAGCTCCAGCAGATCGATCAGCTGATGGGGCAGGCGCAGGGCATCCAGTTCCGCGTCGCTACGACCGAGCAGCAGTTCCAGCAGATGTTCCCGTCAGCCACGAACCCGGCGCTGGGTTTCAACGCGCAGGTAGCCGCGGCGCGCGCGCGGATGGAGGCGTCGATCGCAGCCTTTCGTCAGACGATGTCGGTTCAGTCGCAGATCGTCGAAAATGTGTCGTCCGATGCCCAGACGCTGAACGGCATCGTGGCGCGCAGCCAAGGTGCTGAAGGCGCGCTGGCCGTCGGTCAGGCCACTAATCAGTTGCTCGCACTGACCGCCAAGCAGCAATTCCAAATCCAGCAATTGATGGCCGCGCAGTATCGCGCCGAAGCGATCGAGCAGGCGCGGCGCGATCAGGCCGAGTCCGACGCGCGTGCCGCCGCCCACAGGTTTCTCGGTTCCGGTTCGGCCTACACGCCTCAGCCCCCTGGGCATTAGGTCCGAACCGGTGCGCGGGCGGCGGTGAACCACCCCTTCGCCGTCGCCGCCGCGGGGTCCGGTCCCGCTCCCCACGACCGGGCCCCGCGGCAATTCATCAATCTCGAACAGCCGAGCTGATCATGAACGATCTCAATGTCGTCGACCGCTTCATGGCCGCCTTCATCCGCTATATCGACAGCGGGTTCGGGCTGCTGGGCGGGGACGTCGGCTTCCTGACCACCACACTGATCGGCATCGACATCACGCTGGCCGGCCTGTTCTGGGCGATGGGCGGCGAGCAGGACGTCATCGGCCGCTTCATCAAGAAGATTCTATACATCGGCGCGTTCGCGTTCATCATCAATCAGTTCTCGACGCTCGCCGACATCATCTTTCGATCGTTCGCCGCCGCTGGTCTGACGGCGGGAGGCGGCACCATGTCGGCCGACGATCTCCTAAAGCCTGGCCGTCTTGCCGGCGTCGGGTTCTCGGCCGCATGGCCGCTCCTTCAGCAGATTTCCGACCTGACCGGCCCGGTCGCGTTTTTCACGAACTTCATGACGATCGCCGTGCTGCTGATAGCCTGGGCGCTGACGATCATCACCTTCTTCATCCTCGCGGTGCAAGTGTTCGTCACCATCATCGAGTTCAAGCTGACGACACTCGCCGGCTTCGTCCTGGTCCCGTTCGCCTTGTGGAACCGCACCAGCTTCCTTGCCGAGCGTGTGCTCGGCAACGTCGTCAGTTCGGGCATCAAGGTGATGGTGCTCGCCGTCATCATCGGCATCAGTTCGAACTTCTTCGCCGACTTCACGGCCGCATCGCAGGGACAGGAGCCGGACCTCGCGCAGGCGTTGAGCCTCGTGCTCGCGTCGCTGACTTTGTTCGGCCTCGGCATCTTCGGGCCGGGCATCGCTGCCGGTCTGGTGTCCGGCGCTCCCCAGCTCGGGGCTGGCGCCGCGCTCGGCACCGTAGCCGGCGCGGCTGGCATCACCGCGCTTGCGGGAGGCGCCGCAGTCGGCGCGGCCGGTGCCGCAGGAAGTGCCGCGCTCGGAGCTGTTCGCGCCGGCACCGCGATGGGTTCGGCCGCCTCGGCATCCTATCAGCTCGGACAATCGGCGGCCGGCTCCAGCAGCGTCGGCGCGGGGTTGCGCGGCGTCGGCCAGGCCGCAGCCGGCGCGCTTCGCCAGAAGGCGTCGAGCGCACTTGGTCTCTCCGAAGCTGCCAAGAGCGGGCGCGACGGCGCCTGGTCAGCGCTGACCGGTGCCAAGTCGGGGCAGCAGTCGTCCGCGGGTGACGAGAGCGCGCCGCCGCAGTGGGCGCAGTCGCTGCGCCGCCAGCAGGATTCCCGACATCACCGTCAGGTTGCGCTGCACGCCCTGAAACAGGGCGACCGCGGCGGCGGCTCCGCCATCCCCGACATCAAGGAAAAGGATGATTGATCGCCATGACCACCGGAATCTTCAAGCGAAGCCTGCAACGGTACGGCCGCACGCCGGAACCATCGACGCCTTACCAGCGGGCTGGTCAGCTATGGGACGAGCGCATCGGCTCGGCTCGCGTGCAGGCGCGCAACTGGCGGCTGATGGCATTCGGCGGGCTGGCATTGTCGAGCGCAATGTCAGGTGCGCTGATCTGGCAATCGTTGCAAAGCCATGTGACGCCCTATGTCATCGAGGTCGACCGGCTCGGCGAGGCCCGCGCGATCACGGAGGCCGAGGCTGGCTATCGGCCGACCGATCCGCAGATCGTCTGGCATCTCGCGAAGTTCATCGAGAATGTCCGTTCGGTTTCGCTCGACCCGGTGCTGATGCGGCGCGACTGGTTGTCGGCCTACGATTTCACGACCCGCCGCGGCGCGCAGTTCCTTGGCGACTATGCCCGGACCGCCAACCCATTTGCCGGAATCGGCGAGCGCACGGTTTCGGTGCAGGTGACGAGCGTCGTTCGCGCGTCCGACAAGTCATTCCAGGTGAAGTGGACCGAGACCGCGTTCGAACGCGGAAGCCAGGCGGGATCATCGCATTGGACCGGCATCCTGACGGTCGAGCAGCGATCGCCGGTGTCGGCGGACTCGCTTCGCAAGAACCCGCTCGGCATCTTCGTCGATGCCGTCGACTGGAGCCGCGAGCTCGAACCGCCCGCGCCGGCGCAGCAGGCAAATCCGAATGCGGCACCGACAAGCAGTCTTCCGCTTGGTTCTCCGCTCGATCCCCGGCTCGCCGCCCAACCCATCGTCCCGCAAGCTCAGGAGCCTCGGCCATGAACCGACTGCATCTACTGCCCGCATTACCCGTCTTGGCTTTCGTTCTGACCGGCGCGGTCGCGCCGCCCGCCAAGATTCCATCGGCGTCACCGACCGCGTCGGTCGCTAGCGCGGCACTAGCGGCAAGACGCCACCACCGGCGAACGGGCGAACGGCATAACACGACGCGCCCGATCTCTGACGTTTCGCGGGCCAATCGGGCCGCAACGCTCGAACCGGCATCGCGGGCGTTCATCAATGCCGTGCAAGTTTATCCCTTCGCCGAAGGATTGCTGTTCCAGGTCTATGCCGCGCCCGGGCGCATCACCGACATCGCGCTCCAGCCCGGCGAAGCATTAGTGTCTGTCGCCAGTGGCGACACGGTGCGATGGGTGATCGGCGACACTACCAGCGGAGCCGGTGCCGACAAGCGTACCCACATACTGATCAAGCCGTTTGCGGCGGGGCTGGCAACGAGTCTGATCATCACGACCGACCGGCGCACCTATCATCTCGCACTGAGCAGCAACGCCGGCACCGCGATGGCTGCGCTTTCGTGGACCTATCCGCAGGACGACTTGATCGCGTTGAAACGCGCCTCTGCCGAGGGTGCGGCGGCATCGCCGGTGGCGAGCGGACTCGACATCGAACAACTCAGCTTCGGCTACGCGATTACCGGCGACAAACCAGACTGGAGGCCGTTGCGTGCTTTCGACGATGGGCGGCAGACGTTCATCGAATTTCCCGCGCCGCTGGCGGTGGGTGAGGCGCCACCGCTGTTCCTCGTCGATCGCAAGGGCGACGCCCAACTGGTCAACTATCGGCTACGCGGCCGCTTCTACGTTGTCGATCGCCTGTTCGACACCGCCGAACTTCGTCTCGGCACGAAGCATCAAGACATCGTCCGGATCACGCGCCGAGGCACGAAAGCCAATCGGAGGGCATCGTGACCGACCCGATTGATCCTGTCCCCGATGACGTGTTGACCTCGCCGAAGGTCGACCCCGAAACGCTCGTCCTCCGCGCCAAGCCCGCGCGGGCAATCCGGTTCAAGCGCGGTGTGGTCGTTGCGATCGCCGCGCTCGCTTCGGTTAGCGTCGTCGCTACGGCATGGGTCGCACTACGCCCCACCGCCTTCCATCTGATCGGCCAGAACGATGATCGAGGCGAAACCGGCCGGGCTCCCAGCGATGCGCTGAGCGGTCTGCCGTCGAGCTATGGCGATGCCCCGAAACTCGGGCCACCGCTCCCCGGAGACCTTGGGCGCCCGATTCTCGAACAGCAGAACGGTGTGGCTCCTCTCTCGGCACCGATGGCAACGTCGCCAGACCCGGCCGACCAAGCGGCAGCAGCCGAGCGCGAAGCACAGCTGGCGCAACTGAAGGCCGCCCGCCAATCCGGGTTGATGGTCAAATCCGCAGCGCCCGAAACAGGCGCCGGCTCCGCGGCGGCACCTGATAACCAGCCCCAGGCAGCAGCAGCAACGAAACCATCTCTAGACGCGGATCGCGATCCCAACGCGCAGGTACGCAAGCTTGATTTCGTGGGCACGAACGATGCGAAGGGTCCGACAAATCCCCACGCCCTTACGGCCGCCGCGTCCCCTTACACGCTGTCAGCCGGAAGCGTGATCGCAGCAAGCCTCATCACCGGCCTGCGCTCGGATCTGCCAGGGTTGGTGACGGCGCAGGTGACGGAGCGCGTGTACGACAGCGCCACTGGTCGGATCTTGCTGGTTCCGCAGGGTGCGCGACTTATCGGGAGTTACGATAGCGTTGTTGCGTTCGGACAGCGCCGTGCGCTCGTCGTTTGGCAGCGCATCATCCTGCCCGACGGCAGCTCGCTCGCGCTGGACAATGTGCCGGCGACCGATCCGTCAGGATATGCAGGACTTGCCGACAAGGTGGATTTCCACACGTGGTCGCTGCTCAAGGGCGTTGTGCTGTCGACGCTCCTCGGGGTTGGATCGAGCCTGACCTTCACCGGCGAAAGCGATCTCGTCCAGGCGATCCGTGAATCGACACAGCAGAATGCGTCGCGCGCGGGCGATCAACTCACATCGCGCAATCTTCAGGTCCAGCCGACTATCACGATACGGCCCGGCGCTCCTGTACGGCTGGTCGTGCACCGCGACCTGATCCTCGCACCGTGGCGCGAATAGGAGTTGAGCATGACTGACATCAAGCTGGCTCGCCTCCCAGACCGCATTCCCGTCAAGGTGACGATCGCCGTCCCTCCTAACTTGCACCGTGATCTCGTCGATTACGCGGCGGTCTACAAGGCAGCCTACGGAGACGATCAACCGGTCGCCGAACTGATACCGCATATGCTGGAGGCATTTCTGGCTAGTGACCGCGGATTCATTCGCGGCCGTACCAGATCATGACCATGTCGCGGGCGACGGCAGTGGCTCCCGCCGCGTCCGGCACAATCGAGCCATTGACCGTGCGCATCGCAACTGCGGTGCAACTAACAGGAATCAGTCGCTCTCGGTTGTATGAGCTGATCCAATCTGGCGACCTCGAAACGGTCAAGGTGGGCCGGTCCACTCTCATCCCTTTCAAGAGTCTCCGAACGCTAACGGGTACCTAACCTCCGGGTGATTCCCCGCGGCGACCGAAATCTGGCCGAAGAATTTGCGCGCCTCCTCGCAACTCGTCGAGATAGTCGGACCAGTGCTGCATCATACGCACGCGTTCCTCCCAATATTCTCCCCTCGTATAAGCGCGTCGAACCGCGCTGGCATCGAGGTGCGCGAGTTGCTTTTCGATCGCGTCGGGGTTCCAGATTCCCATCTCGTTCAGCAGCGTGGCCGCCATCGCGCGGAACCCGTGCGCCGTCATTTCGGATTGGCTGTAGCCGAGCCGACGCAGCGCCGCGTTGACGGTATTTTCCGACATGCACTGTTCTGCGGATCGGAAGGAGGGGAACAGGTATCGTCCATGTCCAGTCAGTTCGCGCAAGCGGGCAAGCCGATCGATGACTTGTCGCGAAAGCGAAACTCGATGCGGTCGCCGCATCTTCATCTTCTCCGCTGGGATCGACCAAGTGGCCCTTGTGATATCCAGTTCTTCCCATTCGGCCCTTCGCAACTCGCCTGGTCGCACAAACAGGTGCGGAGACAGCTCCAGCGCGATCGCCGTGATTTCGTGTCCCGAATACCCATCGATCGCACGAAGCAATTCACCGGCTGCCTTCGGGGTGGTGATCGCCGCCAGGTGCGTGACACGCGGTGTGATCAAGGCACCGCGCAGATCGCCAGCAACGTCGCGCTGGGCGCGGGCGGTTGCGATCGCGTAGCGGAATACCCTGCTCAGAACGCTTCGCATCCGTCGCGCGCTTTCGTAGCGACCGGTTGCCTCTACCTTGCGCAACACGCTCAAGGCGTCCTGCGGGCTGATCTGCGCGATCGGAAGATGGCCAATCACCGGATAGGCCATTTTCAAGAGCCAGCGGATTTTCTCTAGTGTGACCGTTGCGCGACCTTCACGCTCATTTTTGATCACCCATTCTTCGGCGACCCCCTTGAACGTGTTGTTGGCAGCAACCCTTGCGGCGGCCAGCGCGACCTTCTTTTCGGCAGCGGGATCAAACCCCGCAGCCAGCTTCTGACGTGCATCATCGCGATTCGCTCGCGCAGCGGCGATACTGACGGCAGGCCACGCTCCAAGATGCAGCGTCTTCTGCTTACCGAGATAGCGATAATTCATGCGCCACAGCCGGGTGCCGCTCGGCTGGACGACGAGATAAAGTGAATCCGCGTCGGCCAGCTTGTATGCCTTTGCCCGCGGCTTTGCGTTCGAGACGGTGAGATGGGTTAGGGTCATGATGGTTCCAGCTCCAAAGGGGCTGGCCGAAACCATCAATAAGACCATCAAAAGTGATGGTCTTCACGCGGATTTCGGCGGACCAGCCCGGACTCTATGCTGGCGATTGTCACCGAAAAAACGCTGTAAAACCAGTCGCTTGCTGGACGATCCCGGACGTTGCCGGAATGTCGTTGGTGCCCGGAAGAGGACTCGAACCTCCACGCCCTTGCGAGCGCCAGCACCTGAAGCTGGTGCGTCTACCAATTCCGCCATCCGGGCACTGGGTAGGGAGCGGCCCTTAGGGGAGCGGAGTCGGCCTTGTCAACACAGGCGTTGCTGGGGCAAGGGACAAATCACCGGTCCAGACGGCATTTACGAGGCGCACCACATGAAAGACACACTGGTTACGCTGATCGGCGGCGGGGGTTTCCTCGGTCGCTATGTCGCGCAAGCCTTGCTCGCACGGGGCGCACGCGTGCGAATCGCGCAGCGCGATCCGCGTCAGGCGTTTTTCCTGAAGCCACAGGGAGGACTCGGCCAGACGCAATTGGTCGCGGCGGACCTCGGCAAACCCGAATCGATCGCGCGCGCGGTCGCCGGGTCAGATGCGGTGGTGAATCTGGTCGGCATCCTGAGCGGGGATTTCCAACGAGTGCATGTCGAGGGCGCGCGCATCGTCGCCGAATCCGCAAAGGCTGCGGGCGTTGGCCATCTGGTGCACATCTCGGCGATTGGAGCCGATCCTGCCTCCACCTCGGCTTATGGCCGCTCCAAGGGCGAAGGCGAAGCGGCGGTGCGCGCGGCCTTCGCCGACGCAACCATCCTGCGCCCGTCGATCGTGTTTGGCCGCGAGGATCAATTCATCAACCGCTTCGCCGCGATGGTCGCGAGCGCGCCGGTCGTACCGGTGTTGCGCGCCAGCACCAAGTTCCAGCCGGTCTATGTCGGCGATGTCGCCGACGCCGTCGTCGCCGCGCTGGAAAATCCGGCGCTGGCGGCGGGCAAGACGCTGGACCTCGGCGGCCCCGACACGCTGTCGATGGGCGCGTTGGTCCGCTGGATCGCCAAGGCGGTCCACCGCACGCCGCATATCGTGGAATTGCCCGATGCGGTCGGCGGCGCGATTGCGGCGTTCGGCTTCCTGCCCGGCGCGCCGATTACGTCCGATCAGTGGAAGATGTTGGCAAACGATAATGTCGTGTCGGGCGAGAACGGACTATCCGTGCTCGGCATCACACCAACGCCGCTCGACGCGATCGCTGCGGGCTGGCTGGTGCAGTATCGCAAGGGCGGACGGTTCACGGTGCCGGCGTCGGCCTGAGCGCCGACTAACAGGGGGTTTTCGTGAACGAGATTATCAACATCATCCTGCTCGGCATTGTCGAGGGGGTGACCGAGTTTCTGCCCGTCTCCTCGACCGGACACCTGATCCTGGCGACCAAGCTGCTCGGCTATGATGCGGCGCGCTGGGAGGTGTTCAACATCGTCATCCAGCTTGGCGCGATCCTGGCGATCGTCGTGTTGTACTGGCGCACCTTCTGGGCGGTCGGCATGGGGTTGCTCCGGCGTGATCCGGTATCGATCCGTTTCGTGCGCAACGTGCTGGTAGCGTTCATCCCCGCCGCCGTCGTCGGCCTTGCCATCCACAAGCAGATCGAGGCGCTGCTCGGCAATGCCGAGGTCGTGTCGATCGCGCTGATCGTCGGTGGCTTTGCCATCATCGCGGTCGAACGCTTCGCCCCCAAGAGCAATATCGTCGGCGTGGCCGACATCCCGCTGCCCAAGGTGATCGGCATTGGTTTCCTGCAATGCCTGGCAATGGTGCCGGGCGTCAGCCGCTCGGGCGCGACGATCCTCGGCGCGCTGGCGCTGGGGGTGGAGCGGCGCACCGCCGCCGAGTTCAGCTTCTTCCTCGCCATCCCGACCATGCTGGGGGCAACCACGCTCGAACTGGTCAAGAACCGGCATGAGCTGGTGAGCGGGCACGGCGTCGGGCTGGCTGCGATCGCGCTCGGCTTCGCGGTCGCCTTCGTCGTCGCGCTGATCGTGGTGAAAGCCTTTGTCGGCATCGTCACCCGATTCGGCTTCGTGCCGTTTGCCTGGTATCGGATCGTCGCGGGGAGCATCGCATTGGCGTGGCTTTTGACATTATAAGTCCGATACGGCCATAATAGGCAACAGCGGCGCGATTCTATGCGAAAATTGCTTTGCAGATGCCGATTTATAGGTCATATATGCTGACCTAAATGCCGTTTTCGTCGTGACATTGGCACAACACCGGGATATCTGCGCCTGTGAAAGGGGCGCAGATGGCCGACACGTTGCTACTGAAGTTCGTCGATCGCGAGCAGGCTTACCCAGCCAAGCGCGAGCCCGAGATCCGTGCCGAGGATTTCCGCGAGATCGCCGAGCGCTATGCCGCGCCCGAAGCCGAAGATCAGGCCGGGCGCTGCTCGCAATGCGGCGTGCCCTATTGCTCGGTGCATTGCCCGCTGCACAACCACATCCCCGACTGGCTGCGCCTCACCGCCGAGGGCCGCCTGCGCGAAGCCTATGAGCTGAGCAATTCCACCTCGACCATGCCCGAGATTTGCGGCCGCATCTGCCCGCAGGACCGGCTGTGCGAAGGCAATTGCGTCATCGAATTTTCCGGCCACGGCGCGGTAACGATCGGATCGGTCGAGAAGTTCATCACCGATACCGCCTGGGAAGAAGGCTGGGTCGAGCCGCTCGTGCCCGGTGCCCCACGCGGCCAATCGGTCGGCGTGATCGGTGCGGGGCCAGCGGGCTTGAGCGCCGCCGAATATCTGCGCGCGGGCGGCTATGACGTGCATGTCTATGACCGGTATGATCGTGCAGGCGGGCTGCTGACCTATGGCATCCCCGGCTTCAAGCTCGAAAAGCCTGTCGTCATGCGCCGGGTCGATCGGCTCAAGGCCGGTGGCATCGTCTTCCACGAAAATTTCGAGGTTGGCCGCGATGCCACGCTCGACGAGTTGCGCCAGCGCCATGATGCGGTGCTGATCGCGACCGGCGTGTACCGCGCGCGCGCGATCAAGGCAGCGGGCGTCGACAAGAACGGCGTCGTTGACGCGCTCGCCTTCCTCACCGCCTCCAACCGCAAGAATTTCGGCGATGCCGTGCCCGCGTTCGATGATGGCAGCCTTAATGCGGCGGGCAAGCATGTCGTCGTCATCGGCGGCGGCGATACCGCGATGGATTGCGTGCGCACCGCGATCCGCCAGAATGCCGCGTCGGTAAAGTGCCTCTATCGCCGCGACCGCGCCAACATGCCGGGCTCGCAGCGCGAAGTGAACAATGCCGAGGAGGAGGGCGTCGAGTTCGTCTGGCTCTCCGCCCCCGAAAGCTTCACCGGCGGCGAGACTGTGACGGGCGTGAAGGCCAGCGCGATGCGGCTCGGCGCGCCCGATGCAAGCGGCCGCCGCGCGCCCGAAATCGACCCGGAGGGCGGCTTCGATCTGCCCGCCGATCTCGTCATCAAGGCGCTCGGTTTCGATGCCGAGGATTTGCCCAAAGTGTTCGACGCGCCCGAACTCGGCACGACCCGCTGGGGCACGGTGCTGGTCGACAACAAGACGCTGATGACCTCGCTCGATGGCGTGTTCGCGGCGGGCGACATCGTGCGCGGTGCGAGCCTCGTCGTCTGGGCGATCCGCGATGGCCGCGATGTCGCGGCGAGCATGCACCGGTATTTGAAGGCGAAAGCCAAAACGGGGAGGAAAGCGGCGTGAGCCTCCTGCCCGCCTTGGTGCTGGCGGCGACGTTTCTGTCGCAAAGCACGCTTCCTGCGGCACCATCTCCCGAGCAAACGCAAGCGATCACGTTAGAGTCGCAACAGGCCGCAAGGCTTATGCTCGACTCGCCCGATCTTCTGGCTGTTTACCGCAGCAGTTTCGAAACGGCGGTGGCGAAAGGGTTCGATCGCTCCTCCCGCGGGTCGCAGGCGAAAATCGAACCGGACCTGCGCGCAAAATTGGTGAGGGCTGCAGGCGACGAATATGTAGGTGAACTGCGGGCCGGACTGGAACCCCCGGTAGCTGCTGCAGGCCGATCTCTCGCAGCACATATGCAAAAGTACGAACTCGACCAATTCGTTGCTTTTCTGCCTACGAGCGGCGGTCGAAAGTTCATGGCCTACATCTACCGAAATGCGCTTGCCATAAGGGACGGTGTCGTCAGCCAGGAGCAAGCTGGAGAAGCGCTTTCCAAGCTGCTGACCTTGACAGAACAGCAAGATATTCAGTCTGCCATGAGCCCAGAGTTGCTCCAGCACTGGAAGCAGGCTGCTGAAGAGTTTCGTCCCGCCCTATCGGCTTGGGCCAGCGCGGCATCCGAGCGTGTGGCGACCAAAATGGAAGCAATCACGACCCGTATCTCACGCGAATACTATCGCTCCAAGGAGCAATCAAAATGATGCCAATCGACCAACGCGCCTATCTCGCCGAACACGGCATGTACCGCCCCGAATTTGAAGGCGACGCTTGCGGCGTCGGCCTCGTCGCGGCGACCGATGGCACGCCCTCGCGCCGGGTCGTGCAATCCGCGATCGATGCGCTGAAGGCCGTATGGCATCGCGGCGCGGTGGATGCCGATGGCAAGACCGGCGATGGTGCTGGCCTGCACATCGATCTGCCGCTCAAATTCTTCGACGATGCGATTGCCGCCTCGGGCCACCGCCCGCTGCCCAATCGGCTGGCGGTCGGCATGATCTTCCTGCCGCGTACCGATCTCGGCGCGCAGGAAGCCTGCCGCACGATCGTCGAAAGCGCGATCATCGAGGAAGGCTATACCATCTATGGTTGGCGGCAGGTGCCGGTCGATGTTTCGGTGATCGGCCAGAAGGCGCAAGCCACCCGCCCCGAGATCGAACAGATCATGATCGCGGGCCCCCTGCCCAACGAACAGACCGCCGCCGAGTTCGAAAAGAACCTGTATCTCGTCCGCCGCCGGATCGAGAAGCGCGTCATCGCCGCGCAGATTCAGGGCTTTTACGTCTGCTCGCTGTCGTGCCGCTCGATCATCTACAAGGGGCTGTTCCTCGCCGAATCGCTGTCCATCTTCTACCCCGATTTGCGCGATCCGCGCTTTGAGAGCCGCGTCGCAATCTTCCATCAGCGTTATTCGACCAACACCTTCCCGCAATGGTGGCTGGCGCAACCGTTCCGCACGCTGGCACATAATGGTGAGATCAACACCATTCGCGGCAACAAGAACTGGATGCTCAGCCACGAGATCAAGATGGCGAGCCTCTCGTTCGGCGAGCAGTCCGAAGACATCAAGCCGGTGATCCCGGCGGGCGCGTCGGACACCGCCGCGCTCGACGCGGTGTTCGAGGCGATTTGTCGCTCTGGTCGCGATGCGCCGACCGCCAAGCTGATGCTGGTGCCCGAGGCGATGGCCGACACGATCGACATGCCGCCCGAACACCTCGCTATGTATCAATATCTGGCGAGCGTGATGGAGCCGTGGGACGGACCCGCCGCGCTGGCGATGACCGATGGCCGCTGGGCGGTGGCGGGCATGGACCGCAACGCGCTGCGCCCCTTACGCTATGTCCGCACCATCGACGGTCTGGTGATCGTGGGCTCCGAAAGCGGCATGGTCGTCGTGCCCGAATCGACCGTGGTCGAAAAGGGACGGCTTGGGCCGGGGCAGATGCTCGCAATCGACCTTGATGGAGGCGTGCTGCTGCACGACCGCGCGATCAAGGACCGCATCGCGGGTGAGGCCGACTATGCCGCGATGATCGGCGCGTTCAAGCGGATCGACGATCTGCCGCAGCCCGAAGGCGACGCAATCGCGCATTTCGAACGCGCCGAGCTGACACGCCGCCAAATCGCCGCCGGGCAGACGCTCGAAGACATGGAGCTGATCCTCGCGCCGATGGTCGAAAGCGCCAAGGAAGCGATCGGCTCGATGGGCGACGATACCCCGCTCGCGGTCATTTCCGATAAGCCGCGCCTCATCAGCCAGTTCTTCCGGCAGAATTTCAGCCAGGTCACCAACCCGCCGATCGATCCGCTTCGTGAACGCCATGTGATGTCGCTCAAGACGCGCTTCGGCAACCTCGCCAACATCCTCGACACCGAGGATCGGCGCGACGGCGTGCTGGTGCTGCAATCGCCGGTGCTCGACGGCACCGCCTGGGCGCAATTGAAGGCGCATTTCGGCGCGCAGGCGGCCGAGATCGACTGCACCTTCGAAGCCGGTGGCGGCCCCGAGACGCTGCGCGCCGCAATCGCGCGCATCCGCGCGGAGGCGGTGACGGCGGTACGCCAGGGCAAGAGCGAATTGTTCCTGACCGATATGGCGATTGGCCCCGACCGGATCGGCATTGCCGGCGTGCTGGCGGCAGCCGCAGTGCACACGCACCTCGTCCGCATGGGGCTGCGCTCCTATGCCAGCATCAACATCCAGACGGCGGAATGCCTCGACACGCATTATTATGCGGTGCTGATCGGCGTCGGCGCGACCACGGTCCACGCCTATCTCGCCGAGGCGGCGATTGCCGATCGCCATGCGCGTGGCCTGTTCGGGGATTTGACGCTCACCGAATGCCTCGCGCGGCATCGCATCGCGATCGACGAGGGCCTGCTCAAGATCATGTCGAAAATGGGGATCGCGGTGATCTCCAGCTATCGCGGCGGCTATAATTTCGAGGCGGTGGGTCTCAGCCGTGCGCTGGTCAACGACCTGTTCCCGGGGATGCCCGCGAAAATCTCGGGCGAGGGTTATGCCTCGCTCCACCTCAACGCGCAGTTGCGGCACGACAAAGCCTATGATGCAGCGGTGGTATCGCTGCCGATCGGTGGTTTCTATCGCCAGCGCCATACCGGCGAGACGCACGCATATTCGGCGCAGTTGATGCACTTGCTGCAAACGGCGGTCGCGACCGACAGCTATTCGACCTATCTGCAATTTTCGCGCGGGGTGGAGGGGCTGCCGCCGATCTATCTGCGCGACTTGCTGCAGTTCAATTTTCCGGCCGAAGGCGTGCCGGTCGATCAGGTCGAGGCGATCACCGAAATCCGCAAGCGTTTCGTCACGCCCGGCATGTCTTTGGGCGCGCTCAGCCCCGAGGCGCATGAAACGCTCGCCATCGCGATGAACCGCATCGGTGCCAAGGCGGTGTCGGGCGAAGGCGGCGAGGACAGTGCGCGCTATCAACCCTATCCCAATGGCGACAACGCCAATTCAGGGGTGAAGCAGATTGCCAGCGGCCGCTTCGGCGTGACGGCGGAATATCTCAACGCCTGCGACGAGATCGAAATCAAGGTGGCGCAAGGGGCAAAGCCCGGCGAGGGCGGGCAATTGCCCGGCTTCAAGGTGACCGAGTTCATCGCCAAGCTGCGCCACGCGACGCCGGGCGTGACGCTGATCTCGCCACCGCCGCATCACGACATCTATTCGATCGAGGATCTGGCGCAGCTCATCTATGATCTGAAGCAGATCAATCCGGTTGCGCGGGTGTGCGTGAAGCTCGTTTCCTCCGCCGGCATCGGCACCGTCGCGGCGGGCGTGGCCAAGGCCCATGCCGACGTCATCCTGATCGCAGGGCATAATGGCGGCACCGGGGCCTCGCCGCAGACCAGCATCAAATATGCCGGCACGCCGTGGGAAATGGGCCTGTCGGAGGTCAACCAGACGCTGACGCTCAACGGCTTGCGTGGGCGGATCAAGCTGCGCACCGATGGCGGCCTCAAGACCGGGCGCGACATCGTTATCGCCGCGATTTTGGGCGCGGAAGAATTTGGCATCGGCACTTTGTCGCTGGTAGCGATGGGCTGCATCATGGTGCGGCAATGCCATTCCAACACCTGCCCGGTCGGCGTGTGTACGCAGGATGCCGCGTTGCGCGCCAAGTTCGGCGGCACGCCCGAAAAGGTCATCAATTTGATGACCTTCATCGCCGAGGAAGTGCGCGACATCCTCGCCCGGCTCGGTTTCCGCAGCCTCGACGAAGTGATCGGCCGCACCGAATTGCTGCGTCAGGTCAGCCGTGGTGCGGAACATCTCGACGATCTCGACTTGAACCCGATCCTCGCCAAAGTCGATGCACCCGACGATCAGCGCCGCTTCAGCCTGAAGACGCGGCGCAACGAAGTGCCCGACAGCCTCGATGCGCAGATGATAAAGGATGCTGCGGCGGTGTTCACCCGGCGCGAGAAGATGCAATTGACCTATTCGGTGCGCAACACGCACCGCGCGGTCGGCACGCGGCTGTCGAGCGAGATCACGCGCACCTTCGGCATGTCAGCTTTGGCCGATGGGCATGTCCATGTCCGCCTGCGCGGCTCCGCCGGGCAAAGCCTCGGCGCATTCCTGTGCAAGGGCATCACGCTCGAAGTGTTTGGCGATGCCAATGACTATGTCGGCAAGGGTCTGTCGGGCGGCAACATCGTCGTCCGCCCGGTGGTCAGCTCACCGCTCGCCAGCCAGAACAATACCATCGTTGGCAACACCGTGCTCTACGGCGCGACCTCGGGCAGCCTCTATGCGGCGGGTCAGGCGGGCGAGCGCTTCGCGGTGCGCAATTCGGGCGCAACGGTGGTGGTTGAGGGCTGCGGCGCCAATGGCTGCGAATATATGACCGGCGGCACCGCCGTCGTGCTCGGCCCGGTCGGTGCCAATTTCGGTGCGGGGATGACCGGGGGCATGGCGTTCATCTACGACGCCGATGGCAGCTTCGCGCGCCGCGCCAACCCCGAGAACATCACCTGGAACCGCCTGTCCTCGCTGCATTGGGAAGCGGTATTGCTCGGCCTGGTGCGCGCGCACCATGCCGCGACCGACAGCAAATGGTCAGGCGCGTTGCTTGACGATTGGGGCCGCGTGGTGGACCGCTTCTGGCAAGTGGTGCCCAAGGAAATGCTGACGCGCCTGTCGCATCCGCTCGACGACCGCGTGGAGCAAATTGCCGCCGAATGATCGACGCGTAACGCCAATCATGCTACATTGAAGCATAGTGATGATCCGTTCGAGGGTGATATGCGTCGGTATGTAATCGGTTTGGTTGCGCTCGGTCTGGCGGGCCCTGCCTGGGCGCAGGACCGCGCAGGCGGACTTCCGTCACTGGATGCGCAACAGGTCGGTTCCGCCTTGTCGACACCGTTGATCCAGGAAGGCATTGCCGCGACCATCGACGAATTTGCCGATGCGGTGCTGCAAACGCATGTCGGCCCGCTGGCGCATTATGCGGACCCGCGCGCCAAGCTTCGCCCCGACACGACGATCGGCGATCTTGCCGCGCGCTCCAACCCCAATTACCGCAAGGATCTGCACGAAAGCGCCCGCAGTGCCGTCGCCGCCACGGGTCGCGCAATGCAGGATGTCGCAAGCATGAGCGCGGAACTCAAGCGCACGTCCGACCGGATTCGCCATCTGCTCGACCAGACCCGCGCCGAGATCGATTCGCTGCGCTAAAACTGGCGCCGTGCTTGGGCCCAAGCGGGATCGACCGAGCGAATCCCGCGCCAAGCCATCTTCCCCCGTCGTCGCTCAGCTTCTACGACAGACCACATGTGGCAACTCTATCAATTCCCGCTCTGCCCGTTTTCGCGCAAGGTGCGCCTGCTGCTCGGCGAAAAGGGCGTCGGGTGTGAACTGGTTCGCGAAAATCCGTGGGAGCAACGCGACGAATTTCTCGACATGAACCCGGCCGGCCAAGTGCCGGTGATGACCGACCCGCAACGCGGGATTCGCCTGATGGATTCGATGGCGATTTGTGAATATCTTGAAGAAACCGTCGAAAAAAACGCCATGCTCAACGGCACGGCGGTCAACCGTGCCGAAATTCGCCGTCTGGTTGCCTGGTTCGATTCACAGTTCTTCGCCGATATCGTGGCGCCGCTGCTGCACGAGCGGATGGAAAAACGCCTGGTCACCAAGGAGCCGCCCGACGCGCGCAAGCTGCGCGACGCGATGAAGGCAGCGGTACGCCATCTCGATTATACCGATTATCTGCTCGACCATCACAACTGGATGGCGGGGTCGACGATGAGTCTGGCCGACCTTGCCGCCGCCGCGCAGATTTCGGTCGCGGATTATCTTGGCGGGATCGACTGGAAGAATCACGAACAGACCGCCAAATGGTATCGCGGGTTCAAGAGCCGCCCGAGCTTCCGCCCGCTGCTGTCCGAGCGGATGGAAGGCATCGTCGCACCAAAACACTATGACGATGTCGATTTCTGAGCGCGCCACCTTCGACGATTTCCTGAAGCTCGACATTCGCGTCGGGACGATCATCGAGGCATTGCCCTTCCCCGAAGCCCGCAAGCCGGCGTATCGGCTGCGGATCGATTTCGGGCCGGAAATCGGGATCAAGCGATCGTCGGCGCAGATCACCAAACGCTATACGCTGGAGGAATTGCCCGGACGGCAGGTTGCGGCGGTGGTCAACTTTCCCCCACGCCAAATCGGGCCCGTTATGTCCGAGGTGTTGACGCTCGGCTTTCCCGACGAGGATGGTGAAGTGGTGCTGATCCACCCCGGTCTGCCCGTGCCCAATGGTGGCCGCTTATTCTGACGGCTTGATCCGTCGATCCTGCTCGGCCCGCCGCGTCCACCACAGGATCAACGCCAGCATCGGCAGCGCGATATCCAGATACAAGGCAAAGCCGAACCACGGCTGCCACCCCCAATAAAAATTGGGCAGCGTGTTGAGCTTGCCGTGTGCGAACAGCCCGACAAAATTGCGCGTCCACACTGGGGTCGTCATGGTTTCGGGTGCGAAAATGTCGGTCGCCGCGATCACGAGGTTGACGACCATCGACAGCCCCAGCAGCGCCGCCGCCGCGCGCTTTGCAACCACGGATCGCAGCGATGCGTAAAAGACCGCCAGACCGAGCGCCAGGAAGGGAATGGCCGGCACCGAATGGCGCGGCCCGGTCGAGGCGCCGCCGTCCCAATAGGCATAAGACGCATTCAACGAGAACACGATGACGATCACCGCGACCGCCACCACGCCAAGATCGCGCGTGCGGCGATCCAGCACCAGATACACCAGCCCGACCAGCCCCAGCGTCAGCACGGGAGCCACCCACAACAACCCGCGTCGCGGTTCGATCGTGATGCCGAAGAGCGCTTCCGGCTTTGGGTAGGTCAGGCCAAACAAACCCTGGTTCATGCCGCTGAACCCAACCACGCCGCGATACCCGGTCATGAACGGCGTACCGAAGGCGAATTGATTATAGGCCAGCATCGGCAGCACCGCGATCAACGCCGCGCCGACCGCCAGCAAATACAACCGCCAACGCACCGGCCAAGCTGCCGAGCGACTGCGCCACAGCGCCCACAGCCCGATCGCCAGGCCACCCAACGCCGCCTGAAATTCGACCGCCACCGCCCATCCGAGTGCCACCCCGGCCATCACCGGATAGCGCCACCGCCCAAGTTCCTTCGCGCCCGCTGTTCCGCGCCAGATTGCCCAGGTCGCGATCAGCAACAGCGCCGCGACCGAGGCGTGCCCGAACATCGTGGTTGACCAACCCCACACCACCGAACCCAATGCGTAGCCCAACGCCGCAAACAACCCGGCGGCGGGGCTGCCGGTAATACCGGTGCCAAGATCGAACAGCAGCACGCTCGCAAACGCAGTCAACACCGCCGACCCGAACGCCACCGCCAACCACAAGCGCAGGCGCAGAAAATCCGCGAGGCGCGGATTGGTGATGTCGATCACCTCGTCATAGGATTGTGCACCCGCCAGGTGATCGGTCGCCCACACAATTGGGGCCGCCATCAGCGTCATGCCGGGGGCCTTGTCCATATAGTAATGCGTGCCCGTCTTGGTTGCGAACTGCGCCTTGTCGATCGTCAACGTCTGATAGCGATCGATCGTCGCCTCGCCACGTTCGACCAGCGCGAGCGCGCCAAACAGCCGCGTCGCGTTATTGGGGTTGAACTCGAACGAGCCAAACCACACGCACGACAGCCAGACGAGCGAAAACAGCAAGAGCGCCACCGCATGGGGTGCGCGAACGGTCGGATCAGGCTCGCTCATGGAATCAGGCGAACAACCATTGGCCAAGCACGCGCCCAAGGGGAAGCGCAGGGGCACTCCCCATCAGCCCAACTCCGGATACCATCTCGCGAACTTGCCCGTTCAAACGATTACGGCAAAGACGCTTCGATCGCACGTTGATCGGCCTTGGCTTCCTGCTTTTCCCGCTTGTAGCGCTGCCCTGCCTGCGCGAAACACCCGCTTGCCCCGCCTGCACCGACGGTCGAGCAACTGCCGATGCCCGATGCGCCGACCCGATCATTGGCTGCGGCCTTGGCGGCCCAGCTCTCATTTTCGGGCGTGACCTTCAATTCGCGCAATTCCTTCGGGATACGGAACTGCTCGCCGGGCTTACGGCGGACGCACACCACGATTTCATTACCATCGGCATCGGTCGGGCATTTTTGCGTACCGTAGATCACCAGGGTCGGCACCGGCACATTCTGCGCCGCAAGCGGTGCAGGCGCGATGCCCCCAATGCCGATTCCCGTGAGCAATGTCGCCGCCAGCACTGTCTTCGTCGTCAGGTTCGCCATGATCCTGTCTCCCGTCAAATCCGTTTCGCGGTCGCGATGGCGACCTTGCACCCCAGCCGGATAACCCCGCTGAGCAGCGGATATCCCACCGCATTTTCCGCGCCCGCCGCCAGCGCCGTTTCGCGATGCTCGACCTCTTCGGCCTGAAAATCGCGGATCGCCGCCGAAAGCTCGGGATCGCTGTCGCCTAGCACATCGCGTTGCTCGGCATAATGTTTGTCGATCTCGGTTTCGACGGCGGCGGTGCAGGCCATCGCGGCTTCCGGGCCCATCGCCGCCGTCACCGCACCGAGCGCGAAACCAGCGACATCCCAAAACGGCTGCAGCACGGTCGGGCGCACACCGCGCCGTGCCATCATCGCATCGAAGAAGGCACGGTGACGTTCTTCCTGATTGGCCATACCGGCAATCGCGCGCGCCGCCGGGCTGCGGTCGCCCAGCACTGCGAGCTGCCCCGCATAGATACGCGTCGCGCCATATTCGCCTGCCTGATCGACCCGCACCATCGCTGCGGTCGCGCGCTTCGGGTCACCGGGTTTCCAGCGAGTCATGCTGCCTTCTTTCGCATCAAGGCAAAGATGGTGAGCGCGCCCGCGATCGAAAAGAGCGCATTGTACCCGGCGAGCGAAACATGGAACAACGTCCACTGCGCCACGTCGCACCGGATGATCGGCGCGTTCATGATGCTGTCGAGCGTGATGGGCCCCGATACCGTGGAGGTGCAGGCGGTGAGGCCCGCCCACCAATGATATTCGACGCCGGCATGATAGACGCCGATCAGGCCGCTCACAAAAATCGCCAATGCCGCCAGCCCGACGAACGCGGTCCGCGCCGCGCGTCCGGGCACGACGAACGCAAGCACCGCCAGCACCAATGCCGCGATGTGCGGATAACGTTGCCACCAGCACATCTCGCACGGATAGAGCTTGCCGATATATTGAAAGGCCAGCGCCCCGCCGAGCAACGCCACCGGAATGAGCAACGCCAGCAAGCGTGCGGCGCGGAAACGGTCCTGAATCATGACTTACTTCGCCGCCGTGACGGTGTGTTGGGTGGAGGACAACCGGGCGAGCGTCTTCAACGCATAGCTGAGCTGAAAATCCTCGACCCCCTTGGTTTTCAACTCTTCGGCGGTCGCGGCAAAGCGCGGATCGGCCTTGCCATCCTCCTCCAGCGCCCCGTTATTGGCCTTTACCTCGTTGATGAGATGCCGCCGCAAATCATCCTCGCGGAACACCGGCCGCGATTTGTAATCGGGGTCGGAAAGCTGCGGCACGGCAATATCGGGCTCGATCCCGCCTTCCTGCACCGACCGGCCCGAGGGGGTATAATAACGCGAGGTGGTCAGCCGCAGCGCGGCATTGTCGCCCAGATCGATCACCGTCTGCACCGATCCCTTGCCGAACGAGCGCTCGCCCATCACCAACGCGCGGTGATGATCCTGCAGTGCGCCTGCAACGATTTCCGAGGCGGACGCCGTTCCGGCGTTGGTCAGCACGATGATCGGCAGGCCATGCGACAGATCGCCCTTCACATAGGATTCGGCGTAGAACGGCTCGATATCGGCCTTGTCGCGCCCGCGCTGCGAGACGATTTCGCCGGTGCTGAGGAAATTGTCGGCAACCGCGATCGATTCGTCGCGCAAGCCCCCGCCATTGTCGCGCAAGTCGATCACATACCCCAGCGGATCATGGCCAAGCTGCTTGACGATCCCGTGGATCGCGCCGGTAACCGCCTCCCCGGTATGTTCCGAAAAGGCGGTAAGGGTGATGACGCCAACGCCGTCCTTGACGCTCCATTTGACGGGCTTCTGCACGATCTTCTCGCGCACCAGCATAACCTCGATCGGCTTGTCGCGGCCCGGGCGCAGCAGTGTGAGCGCAACCTTGGTGCCCGGCGCGCCGCGCATCTTCTGGATCGATTCGTCGAGCGAATCGCCGAAGATCAATTTGCCGTCGATATGGGTGATATAGTCGCCGGACTTGATGCCGGCACGCGCGCCGGGGGCATCGGGCTGCGGCGACATCACCTTGACCGCGCCATCCTCCATCGTGACGGTGAGCCCGAGACCACCATAGCTGCCAAGCGTCTGGATCTTGAGATTGTCGTAATCGAGCCCGGTTTCATAGGCGCTGTGCGGATCGAGCGCGGCGAGCATCCCTTGGATCGCGCCCTTGACCAGCACCTTGTCGTCGACCTTGTCGACATATTCCGCCTTCACGCGGTTGAACACATCCAGAAACACGGACATTTCGCGATAGGTGCCGGTGTCAACCGCCGCCATCGCGCTGGTGCCGATGGGGACGACCGCCAACACCGCAGCGATTGCGGAAGCCTGGAGCAGCGAGGTGGTGAAGCGCGACATCGTTTCGATACTCATACGAGCAAGAGGGTATCGCCACACCGTAGCGGGGTTTCGTCGCAGATCAAAGCATGGTGGCCCTGAACCGAAGGTGACTCAGCCGATCAGCGCGGTCATGTCGACCGCACGATCGCGTCGGCGCAGTTCAACCGTCACGCGCGGAGCGTCGCCGCGCGCGGCCTGGCCGATCGGTGCGCCCTGCCCAACCGCTTCGCCGATCCGCACGCTGACACTGCCGAGCCCCGCCACCAACGACGTCCAGCCGCCGCCATGATCGATGATGACGATCGCCCCATAATCGCGAAACGGCCCGGCAAAGGCGATGCGCCCGGCGGCGGGGGCGACGATTTGCGCACCCGCGAGCGGCGCGATCGTCAACCCGCGCGATCGCACGCCCGCGCCCGACACCTCGCCAAGGCCGGTTACGACCCTGCCCCGAACCGGCAGGCGATACGGCGGGGTCGCGTGCGACCAGTGCATTGGGTCGATCGGCGCGGCGACTTCGCCCGGTCGCGGCGGGCGCGGCAACGGCCCCGGGAGCGATTGCAGGCTCTCGCGGGTCGCCGCCTGATTGCCGATCGAATCCATCAGATCGACGATATCGCGCGCTTTTTCGCCAAGCGCGATGGCCCGGTCGGATTCGAACAACGCGTCGCGCCCGAGCGTACGCGAGCGCAGACGGTGCTCCGCCTCCAACCGGGTGAGCGCCAACCGTTGCGCCTCCAGCCGCGTACGACTTTCGGCCAGCGCCCGCGTCGCCAACGCGGCCTGTTCCTGAAGTGCGCGCGTCCGCGCAAGATCGGCGCGAACGTCGGCGGTGCGCGCTCGAATGACCGGCAATGTGCTCGACAACACCGCGCGGACATGAACGAGATCATCGACCGATCCAGGCTGAACCATACTGATGACCGCGGGACGCCGCGCGAGCGATTGCAGCGCCGCCATCAGGCGCGCGACCGGCGCTTGCTTCACGGCGAGCCGCGCGCGCTGATCGGCCAGCAACCGGTCAATGATCGCGATCCGCGCTTGCCCGGCGGCAATGTCAGCTTCGGCCTGTTGAATGCGCGCGGCGACGGCAGCTTCTTGCGCGCGCGCCTGCGCGGCCTGGTCGCGTTCGATCGCGGCGGCGCGTTCCAGCCCGACCGAACGCGCGGCGGCGGCGGCCGATTGCGCCTTGGCCTCGGCCAGTCGCTGGCGTTGGTCAGCGGTGTCCTGGGCGGGTGCCACCCCCGCACCAGCCAGCGCCGCCACCGCCGCAATCAGGAAAGACCGCCCCCGCATCCGCTTACCCCTCGCGGTGATAGGGGTGATTGGCAAGAATGCTGGTCGCGCGCCACAATTGTTCGGCGAGCATCGCGCGCGCCAGCAAATGCGGCCAGGTCGCGCGCCCGAAGCTGAGCAACAGGTTAGCCTGCGCGCGCTGTGCATCGTCAAAGCCGTCGGCGGCACCAATCAGGAAGCGCGCCTCGCGCACCCCGCCATCGCGCCATTTCTCCAGCATCGCCGCAAAATCACGCGAGGGTAGCACTTGCCCCGTTTCATCGAGCATCACCACGCGCGTGCCGGGCTCGACTGCCGGCATCTTGCCGCCGACATCGGGCAATTCGGTCATCTTATACGGCCAGGCCAGCCGCTTGACGTAGCGCTCGACCAGTTCGGCCTCGGGCCCGCGCCCGATCCGACCACGGGCGACGATGTGGAGCAGCATTGTTCACTCCGTTGCGAGACGCCTTAACCCACCTCTTCGCCGGGGAAGCAGGAAATGAAGCGGTCAATCCGCAATCGTCGGCACGACCGGCGGCGTCGGCGCATCGCCGAACGCCCACATCCGCTCCAGATTGTAGAAGGTGCGCACTTCAGGGCGGAACAGATGCACGATCACATCGCCAGCATCGAGCAACACCCAATCGGCGGTCGGCAGGCCTTCGATGCGGGTTGGGCGGCCAAGCTCGGCCTTGATCTTTTCGGCGAGCTTCTGCGCCATCGACGCGACCTGGCGAGTCGAACGCCCGCTGGCGATGACCATGTAATCCGCAATGCTCGATTTGCCGGCAAGCGGGATCGAGATGGTGTC
Source organism: Sphingomonas sp. (assembly GCF_041661885.1). Lineage (GTDB taxonomy): Bacteria > Pseudomonadota > Alphaproteobacteria > Sphingomonadales > Sphingomonadaceae > Sphingomonas. The sequence continues at coordinate 40,092 of NZ_JBAZTL010000002.1, forward strand.
GACCGCCTGATCGTCGTCGAGCGACGCGAGCACGAGCCGATGCAGCGCCTCGACCTCATCGGGTTCGGACGCGCGATAAACAGGAGAAGATGAGGCCAAGACGATTCCTATGCAGAAGGTGGGGACGGATCATCTGGCAGGAAATGCCGCTGCCAGGCGGGGTCGGCAGCACGAAGCTGCGTCGCGGAGTGCGGGTCGGGGCGGAAGCGCAACAGCACGAGTGCCGGCAATCTCCACTGCGTCCAGTTCTTCGCCTGGTGTGCGGGCCGACGTGCGCGCCGCAACCAGCCCATCGCGGGAGCCGCGAGAGCAGCATGTTCATACCCCGGACGCGCGATAACCGCAATCGGAACCTCACACGCGATCCGGCGCCACCCTTTCCACTGATGGAATTGGGCCAGATTGTCCGCGCCCATCAGCCAAATGAACTGCTTCTTGGGGTAGATCCGTCGCAATTTGGTGACGGTGTCGACGGTGTAGCGCGTGCCGAGATGCTGCTCGATTGCGCTCACCCGGATCGGCGCGTGGCGCGCCACCCGAGCGGCCGAGGCGAAGCGCGCGGCGAACGGGGCCATGTCGCTGCTCTTTTCCTTCAACGGGTTGCCGGGCGACACCAGCCACCACACTTCGTCAAGCGCGAGCGCCTCGAGTGCGGCGAGGCTGATCGCGCGGTGCCCCGCATGTGCCGGATTGAACGAACCGCCAAGGATGCCGATGCGCGTCCGTGTCGCCGTCTTCAACCGCGCACCTGCCCGGTGCCATAGCCGACCCATTTATACGTCGTCAGCCCTTCGAGCGCGACCGGGCCGCGCGCGTGCAGCCGCCCGGTAGCGATGCCGATTTCGGCACCAAGCCCAAATTCGCCACCATCGGCAAATTGCGTCGAGGCGTTCCACAATACGATTGCGCTGTCGACTTCGGCCAGGAAGCGCGTCGCCACGCTTTCGTCCTCCGCAACGATCGCGTCGGTGTGGTGCGAACTGTGCCGGGCGATGAAGCGCAACGCCCCCTCCAGCCCATCGACCAGCCCTGCCGAAGCAATCGCCTCGAGATACTCCGTGTCCCAATCGGTGTCGGTCGTCGGCACGAGACCCGGCACCAGCGCGCGCAAGCCTGGCCCCCCGCGCACTTCGCAGCCCGCATCGGCCAGCGCGGCGACCAGACCCGCCGGATCGGGATAAGCGCGATCGATCAACAAGGTTTCCATCGCGCCGCACACGCCGGTGCGCCGCATCTTGGCATCGACCACGATCGCGCGCGCCATCGCCGGATCGGCCGAGGCATCGACATAGATGTGGTTGATGCCATCGAGATGCGCGAGCACGGGCACGCGTGCTTCGGCCTGGACGCGCGCGACCAACCCCTTGCCGCCGCGCGGCACGATCAGATCGATCGCACCCGCGCCCGAAGACCCGTCCGCCGCGAGCATCGCTCCAACCGCCGCGCGGTCGGTGGTGAGAACGAGCTGGGCCGCGTCTGCGGGAATACCCTCCCCCACCAGCCCCGCCACCAAGGCGGCGTGGATCGCGCGGTTGCTTTCAATGGCTTCCGATCCGCCGCGCAGAATCACCGCATTGCCCGCCATCACGGCAAGCGCGGCGGCATCGGCGGTTACATTGGGGCGGCTTTCATAGATGATGCCGATCACCCCGATTGGCACGCGCACGCGGCGCAAACGCAAGCCGTTGGGGCGCTCGCTCTCATCGATGATCGCGCCGACCGGATCGGCAAGCCCCGCCACCGCCGCCACGCCATCGGCCATCGCCGCGACACGCCCCTCGTCGAGCTTGAGCCGGTCGAGCATCGCGTTCGACAGGCCGGCGTCGTCTGCTTTGGCCATGTCGCGGGCATTGGCGGCGAGGATCGTCGGCGCGGCCTCGCGCAGCGCCTGCGCCGCCGCGCGCAACGCCCGCGCCTTCGCCTCGGTCGGCAGCGTCGCCAGCGTGCGTGCCGCGGCACGGGCGCGGGTGGCCATGTCGGCGAGCAGAATCGTGGCATCGGTCATAACGCAGCCGGTATCACGAGCGGAGTGCCTCCCGCAAAAGCTATCGCATTCAGGAACGCCGCGCCCCGACGGATGGGGCGCGGCTGTTTCTCAATCGCGGCTCGCCTCAGGCCCCGGCAGGTGCCGAATTACCGAAGCCACCGCCACCTTGCGGCCGCCGCGTCTTGGGGATCGAGGTGCCAGCCCCGGGCACCGATGGTGATTTGGGGCCATCGTCGCGGCTGATGCTGCCCTCGGCGACAAGCTTCAGGATCTCATCGCCCGACAAGGTTTCATATTCGAGCAAAGCGCCCGCCAGCAGGTGAAGCTGGTCGATATGCTCGGTCAGCAAATGCTTGGCGCGGTCGAGCCCGCCCTGGACGATTGCCTTGATCTCATCGTCAATCAATTGCGCGGTCTGGTTGGACATGCGCACCGGCTGCGAGTTGGAATAGCCGAGGAACGATTCCCCTTCCGGCTGCGCATATTCGACCGGGCCAACCTTGTCGGACATGCCCCATTTGGTGACCATGTCGCGCGCCAGACCCGTGGCATATTGAATGTCCGACGACGCGCCCGAGGACACCTTGTCATAGCCGAAGATCACTTCCTCGGCGACGCGCCCGCCCATCGACACGGCGAGGTTGGCGTACATCTTGTCGCGGTGATAGCTGTACGAATCGCGCTCCGGCAGGCGCATCACCATGCCAAGCGCCCGACCACGCGGGATAATCGTCGCCTTGTGGATCGGGTCCGACGCGGCTTCGTGGATCGACACGATCGCATGGCCGGCCTCGTGATAGGCGGTCATGCGCTTTTCTTCGTCGGTCATCACCATCGAGCGCCGCTCGGCGCCCATCATGACCTTGTCCTTGGCCTCTTCGAACTCGCTCATCGCGACCAAGCGCTTGCCCTTGCGCGCGGCCAGCAAAGCGGCCTCGTTGACGAGATTGGCAAGATCGGCACCCGAAAAACCGGGCGTGCCGCGCGCGATGACACGCGCGTCGACATCGGGGGCCAACGGCACCTTCTTCATATGGACCTGGAGGATTTTCACGCGGCCTTCGATGTCGGGCCGGGGCACGACAACTTGGCGATCGAACCGACCCGGACGCAGCAAGGCCGGATCAAGCACGTCGGGCCGGTTGGTGGCGGCGATGATGATGATGCCTTCGTTCGCCTCGAACCCATCCATCTCGACCAGCAACTGGTTGAGCGTCTGCTCGCGCTCGTCATTACCATTGCCGAGGCCCGCACCACGGTGACGGCCGACCGCATCGATTTCGTCGATGAAGACAATGCACGGTGCCGACTTTTTGGCTTGTTCAAACATGTCGCGCACGCGGCTCGCGCCGACACCGACGAACATCTCGACGAAATCAGACCCAGAAATGGTGAAGAACGGCACGCCCGCCTCACCCGCAATGGCGCGGGCGAGCAGCGTCTTACCGGTGCCGGGCGAACCGACCAGCAACGCGCCCTTGGGAATCTTGCCGCCGAGACGCGCGAACTTGGTCGGGTCCTTCAGGAACTCGACGATTTCCTGCAGTTCCTCGCGCGCTTCGTCGATGCCGGCAACATCATCGAAGGTCACGCGGCCTTCCTTCTGCGTCAGCATCTTGGCGCGGCTTTTGCCGAAGCCCATTGCGCCCGATCCGGTGCTCTTCTGCATCTGGCGCATCACGAAATAGCCAAGCCCCAGGAACAGGAAGAAGGGCAGCGAATTGACCAGCAGGATCTGCCAGATCGGCGCGCCTTCTTCGGGCTTGGCGCTGATGATTACGCCCTTTCCACGCAAGCGATCAGTCAGGCGCGGGTCCTGCGGTGCGTAGGTACGGAATTTGGTGGTGTCGTTATACGTGCCCGTGACGACCTCGCCCGCGATGTTGACGTCGTGGACCGCGCCGCTCTCGACCTTGTCGAGGAACGCCGAATAGGGGATCTGCGCCGCCGCCGGGCCAGGCTCACGATTGCCGATCAGCGTGACGAACAATGCCAGCGCGACCAGAATGCCAACCCAGATGAGCAGTGACTTCATCCACGGGTTTGGCCCGCCAATGTCGGAGCCGGGCTGCTTGTCGTTGTCGTTCATGCGGAAACGTACCTTTCTCGATCTCTCAAGATAGGCGCGCGAGGATTAATGGCAATGGAATGTGCCAAGCAAATTCGTCGATCAGAGTGCGCGACGCGGCGGTTGCGGGGCGAAACGCCACACTTTTCCGCGCACCGACACCATGATTCCGGCCTGAGTCGCGGCCTTGCCCGCCGCGAGCGCGTCGAGCAGCGGTTCGATGTTGGTCGAGTCGTCAAAGACCGGACGGGTGATGCCATTGACCGCGCGGACCGAGCGGATCGCGGAACGGCACATCCGCCGCTTCAGCTCGCGCGGCAGATCGGCCAGGTCGAGCCAGCTTTGCAGATCAGGCGCCCCAACCTCCTCGGGCACAACCTTTCGCGTCGTCCACAGCCACGCCTCGATCTCCTGCAGCGTCGCATCGGCTTCGGCGACATAACCAGCCGACCGTGCGATCTGCGCGGGATCAAGCCACGGCGTATCGCGGAGCAGCGCGCGAAACCGCGTGCGGTCATAATGCGGATCGGCATTGCTGGGGTCATCGACGAAGGGCAGCGCCGCCGCGATTGCCAAGGCGCGCAATTCCGTCACGCGCCAGCCGAGCAACGGGCGAACGAGGTCAACCCCTTCGCGGCGCTGTCGGACACGGATGCCCGCCAGCCCGGCCACACCCGAGCCCCGCGCAGCGCGCATCAGGAAGGTTTCGGCCTGATCGTCGGCATGATGTGCGGTCGCAAGGCAGGTCGCGCCCACCTCCACCGCCCAGCGCACCAACAGATCATAGCGCAGCGCCCGCGCGCGCGCCTGCACCGACGCAGCGCCGATCGGCTCTGCCACTACCAGCGTGCTATGGGGCACCCCGGCCGTTGCGCACCAATCGGCGACCATCTGCGCCTCGGCGGCGGCGGCGGCGCGCAAGCGGTGATCGACCGTGGCGGCGCGGACTTGCCCCGGAAAGGCAGCAGCGGCGAGCGCGAGCATCGCCATGCTGTCGGGCCCGCCCGACACTGCCAGCGCGATCGGTGCATCGGGCGGGACGATCCCGCCCAGCACATGCGCCAGATCACCGCCGAAACGCTCGACCGCGGCACGGTCGAGCGCGCTCATTTCACGAACAATTCGCGGCTGCGCGCCCCTTGGCGACGCCTGCCTTCATCTTGGGGTCGGCCTCAACCTTGGCCCCATAGGTCCGCGTCAGCTCGGTATAGACCTTGCACACCTGCGCGGCGGGTTTGTCGAGCTTCACCAGCGCCTGAGCGAGGTAATAAAGGCTTTCGGGCGCGCGATCCCCGTCGGGCCATTTCTTGTAATTGTCGTAGAAGGCGAGGCTGGCGAGCGACGGCTTGCCATCGTCCAGATACGACCGACCCAGCAAATTCTGGGCATAGCTCGCGCGCTTGTGCGTCGGGAATTTGGTGGTGACGATCGTGAATTGCGCCTCGGCCTCAGGGTAGAGTTTGGCCGCCCACAGCCGGTAGCCAAAGAGATAGGTGTCCTCGGCGGCGTCCCCCGTTTCGGGCCGATCGATCGCGGCGAGCTTCGCGCCCCGTTCGGGATCCTTGGCGGCAACGGTGCGCACCACCGGCGGCGGTGTCACCCCGCCCTTGGCCACAACCGGCTTGGCCGCCGCCGGCTTGTCGGCGGGCCGATCCGCAACGGGGCGCGTTGGAGCCGGGCGATCGATGGCACCGGGTGCCTCAATCGGTGCTGGTGCAGCCGCGGCCGCCGCAGCAGCAGCCGCTGCCGCTGCCGCGGCATTAGCTTCGAGCGTCTTGATCCGCCCTTCCAGCAATTGCAGGCGATGCTGGTTGGTTTCGATCTGCGCGGTCATTCCGCTCAATTGTGTTTCCAGCGAATCAACCCGTGCCGTGAGATTGACGACCGGGCTGCTCGGCGAACCCGACAGGATCGTCTCGGGATTGGCAGGCTGGTTGTCGGGCTGGACATATTGCCCGCCGCCGCCCGGGAAAACCTTGCGCTGCACCGCGCGCATCTCACCCTCTAACCGGTCGACCCGACCCTCGATCGCGGCACCTGCGCTACGTTGGGCATTGGCGGACTGCGGCGCCGATACGGCTCCAGCCACAAGCATTGCAGAAATCAGATACGAACGCATGGAACACCCCCCGGTGCAAACAAAATCGATGGTATTGTGAACAGTGCCGTCGTGCCCGTCATGGTGTCGGGGTCGCGCCAGCCGCGGGAACGTTTGGCTCGGGCGCAATCGGTGCCGGAGCCGCGATATTCAACGGCGCCGCCGAGCTGCTCCCCGCGCGGTCACGGTGACTGAGCGCCGCCGCGCGCGGTGGCGTAACCGATGCGGCACGGGCGGGCACGGCAGCGGGAGTCTGCCCCGGCTGTGGCGCAGCGCGTGCCCCCAAAGTCGCGGCATCGACCGGCACGTCCTTGATCGCCACCTTTCCATCGCCGAGCGGCGCGACGGGCGTTCCGCCAACCGTCACCTGCAATTTATCGGGTCGCCCGACATTGATCATCGGGCCGACCGCATCGCCGGGCACGGCGTAAGTATCGCCCGCCTTCAGCGTGCCGATGAACAGCGTCTTGCCTGCTTTGTCATACACTTTCAGCCACACTTCGTCGGTCGCCGTCAGCACCACCGCACCGGTCGGCATGGCGGGCGCCGACGTCGCGACCGGAGCCGCGACCAACGGGGCGGTCGCTTCGGGCGCGGGAACGACGGGTACGCTTTCCTCACCACGGAAGAGCGTGGTGCCATAGAATATTCCGACCGCGATCAACAGCAGCACCGCGACGATCAACGTACCGACAGCAAGGCCCCGCGTCGGCACGCGCGACGGCTCGTCGATCTCATACGCCTCATATTCGGTCCGCCGCACCGCATTTGGTTGATCGCTTGCACCCCGCACTTCGCGCGCGATTCCCACTTCATCAAGGCCAACCGCGCGCGCATAGGCCTTGGCGAAACCGACCGAATACGTGATCGATGGCAACGCCGCGTAATTGCCGAGTTCGATCGCCTCAAGCTGGCGCACCGGCACGCGCGTCCGCGCTGCAATCTCCGCCAGCGACAGGCCTAGTGTCTCGCGCGCCTCACGCAGTTTTTCCCCGGCGGTCTTGGGGAACAGCGTCGCCTCTTCGGACGGTAACGGATCGGTCATGCGTCTCTCCGGCAGGATCGGTGCGGCCCAATCTGTCTCCTGCCCTGCGTTCGTGTCTCACAAAGGGGGGCGGACAAGTCAACGGCCCGTCGCGTCCTCCGCCCCCCGATCACGCCAGTTCAACGCCGTTTTCGGTCGCCCAGGCCAAAAGCGCACCACGCATGTCGCGCGGCGGTGCTTTCAACAGCTCGGTCATATGCCGCATCAACCCGGCGCGATCGAGCGAGCGCACCATCGCCTTGATCGGGCCGACCGCCGCCGGAGTGATCGACAGCCGGTCGATGCCGAGCCCGATCAACGCCATCGCCTCAAGCGGACGCCCGCCCATTTCACCACAAACCGTCAACTGTACCCCCGCCGCGCGGCTCGGTTCGACCAGTTTGAGCAGGAAGCGCAGGATCGCCGCGCTCAGCCAGTCATAGCGTTCGGCAAGCTTGGGATTGGCGCGATCGGCGGCAAACAGAAATTGGGTCAGATCGTTGGTGCCAACCGATAGGAAGGAGATGTTGGGCAGCAGCAAGTCGAGCTGTTCGGCCAGCGCCGGCACTTCGAGCATCGCGCCATAGCGGATGTCGGTCGGCAGCTTCTTGCCACGCGTGCGGAGCCAGTCGCGCTGCGCCTCGAACAGTGCGCGCGCTTCGTCAAATTCCCACGGCTCGCTCACCATCGGAAACATTACGTTGAGCGTGCGCCCCGCCGCCGCCTCCAGCAGCGCGCGCGCCTGCACCTTCATCAACCCGCCGCGCTCCAGCGCCAGGCGCAGCGCGCGCCAGCCCATCGCCGGATTTTCCTCGTCGGCATCTTCCTTGTTGAGATAGGGCAGCGCCTTGTCGCCACCGATATCGACCGTGCGGAACACCACCGGGCGATCGCCCGCCGCATCGAGCACGTCACGGTACAGCCGCTGCTGGCGCTCGCGCGAGGGCAAGGTGGCCGAGACGAGGAACTGGAATTCGGTACGAAACAGCCCGATGCCGTCGGCCCCCGTCACATCAAGCGCGGACACATCGTCGCGCAGCCCCGCATTGACCAACACCGCCAGCCGGTGCCCGTCCCTGGTAACGGGTGCCTCGCTCTTGAGCGCGGCGAACACCGCGCGACGCTTTTGCCGCAATTCGAGCGCGGCTTCGAACGCCCCTTCCATCGCCGCCGATGGCCGCGCAAAGACATTGCCCGCAGTGACATCGAGCAAGAGCAGATCGCCCTCGCCGACCAAGCGCCGCACGTCGCGCACGCGGCCAAGCACCGGCACCCCCATCGCCCGCGCGACGATGGTGACGTGCGCGGTGAGCGACCCTTCTTCGAGCAGCACGCCTTTCAGCCGCCGCCTATCATATTCGAGCAATTCGGCTGGCCCCAAATTGCGCGCGATCAGGATGGTGTCCTGCCGCAAGCCCATTTGCGCGGCGGTGCCCATCTGGCCCGAGACGATTCGCAACAGCCGGTTGGACAAATCCTCAAGATCGTGCATCCGATCGGCCAGCAAGGGATCGTCGATCTGGCGCATCCGCATCCGTGTGCGTTGCTGCACGCGCTCGATCGCGGCTTCCGCCGTCAGCCCGGAATCGATCGCTTCGTTGATGCGCCGCGCCCAGCCTTCGTCATAGGCGAACATTTTGTAGGTCTCGAGCACCTCTTCATGCTCGCCGCCCACGCCGAATTCGGCTTGCGCGGCGATCCGCTCGATCTGCTCGCGCATCTTGTCGAACGCGGCATAGACGCGGTGGCGCTCGGCCTCGGTATCCTCGGCGACGATATGTTCGACATGGACGCGCGGCTGGTGAAACACGGCATAACCGCTCGCCATGCCATCGACGAGCTTCAGGCCGGCAATGCGCATCGGCGCGGTCGATTGCGGGCGCATCGTCGCGGCCCCGCTGGCATCGACCAGTTCGGCATTGGTGATGAGTTCGCTCAGCACCATCGCCACGGTTTGCAAGGCCTCGATCTCGACCTCGTCATATTTGCGCGGATCGACATGCTGGACCGACAGCACGCCCACCGCGCGTTCCCGCCGGATGATCGGCACACCGGCAAAGCTGCGGAAGCGCTCCTCGCCGGTTTCGGGGTTGTGGACGAAATCGGGGTGGCTCGCCGCCTCGTCCAAATTCAGCGTTTCGACATTTTGCGCGATCGTGCCGACCAACCCCTCGCCGAGCGCGAGCTTGGTGACGTGCACCGCCTCCTGCGCCAGGCCGCGCGTGGCGTAAAGTTCGAGCACACCCTCGCGCAGCAGGTAGATCGAGCACACCTCGCTCGCCATCGCTTCGCCGACAATGTTGACCACGGCGTTGAGCTTCGCCTGCGCGGGCGTGCGCGAGGCCATCACGTCATGCAGACGACGGAGGATTTCGCGAGCGGAGGCAGCAGCGGTCATGCGACGGGGCTAACAGATTGGTGCGGGGCTTGGCTATCGTGCGACGCACAAGTTTTGTTTGGGTGTGCTTTCTTATTCCCTTCCTGCTTGCGGGAGGGGTTGGGAAGGACCGCAGCGGTTTCGCACTGCCCTCCCCCAGCCCAGTTCGAGGTGAACGATGCCCCGCATCGTTCAGGTCATGCCGGGGGCATGACCGACCTCGAACTCGCGTGCGGGAGGGGAGTGCTAAACATCGAACAAACTCTCCTGCGCGCCTTCGGGCGGGGTGAGGCCGAGATGCTTCCACCCCCCCGCATTGAGGCAGCGCCCACGCGCCGTCCGCGCCACCAGCCCAAGCTGGATCAGATACGGCTCGATCACTTCCTCGATTGTGTCGCGCGGTTCGCTCAAGCCCGCCGCAAGCGTCTCGACGCCGACCGGACCACCGCGATAAATGTCGGCGATCATCATCAGATAGCGTCGGTCCATCGCGTCGAGCCCGAGCCGGTCCACTTCGAGCCGGTTGAGCGCGGCGTCGGCGGCGCGGGCATCGACCACATCGTGCCCCGCCGCATGGGCAAAGTCGCGCACGCGCCGCAGCAGCCGCCCGGCGATGCGCGGCGTTCCCCGCGAACGGCGCGCCACCTCGGTCGCGCCATCGGACGAAATGGCGAGGCCGAGCAGCCCCGCCGCACGCGTGACCACGCTGGTCAATTCCTCGACCGTGTAGAAAGACAGTCGCACCGGAATACCGAAACGATCGCGCAAGGGGGTGGTCAGCAAGCCCTGCCGCGTGGTCGCGCCAATCAGCGTGAAGCGCGGCAAATCGATCCGCACGCTGCGCGCGCTTGGCCCCTCACCGATCATCAAATCGAGTGCGCGGTCCTCCATAGCCGGGTAGAGCACTTCCTCGACCGCCGGTTGCAGCCGGTGGATCTCGTCGATGAACAGCACGTCGCCATCTTCGAGATTGGTGAGCAGGGCGGCGAGATCGCCCGATTTGGCGATTACCGGGCCCGAGGTGGCGCGGAATCCAACGCCCATTTCGCGGGCGACAATCTGCGCCAGCGTGGTCTTGCCAAGGCCGGGGGGCCCGAAGAACAGCACATGATCGAGCGCATCGCCGCGCGCGCGGGCGGCGGCGATGAAGATGCGGAGGTTTTCTCGCGCCGCCTTCTGCCCGACGAAATCGTCGAGCGATTTCGGGCGAAGTGCCGCGTCGACGTCCTCGGCGGTGCGGGCGGGGGTGAGGAGGGGGTTATCGGTCATGGGCGAGCGCCGATGCACGTCACCCCATGCCATGCACCCCCAGCGTCGAGACAACGATCAACATTAAGGTAGTCGCTCATGAAATAACGGGTGCCGACGACGAGCAGGCCAACGCACAGCGAGATTAAGAGGCCAATTTTCATGTGTTTATTTCGAGTCACGACGTCACTGGTCCTCCCGCAACGCTCGTGCCACGTCGCGCGCTTGATGAATGATCCGGTCGATGATGACCGTGTCGCCCTCCACCCGATACAGGATGCGGTGCGGACGATATGACAAGGACCGCACCCCTTGCCCGAGTTCCACCCGCTCCTGACCCGCAAATGGCTGCTCGCGCAGAAGACGAAACAGGCGTCGGAAACCTTCAACATATGCCGCAGAAGCGGCGAGTCCGTGGTCACGAACCCCGACTTCACCGATCCGATCAAGGTCGCGACGCGCCCCCGCGCTGACGCGAAGCCTAACCATGCCGCCGATGAAGGTCCGCGATGATCTCGTCCAAAATGTCTTCAGGCTCAGCGTCCACTATCCCTGAATCGATCCCTTCCTGGATCAAAGCCTGGACCCGGCGAACGTCCGCGGCGTGTTCGTCCTGGTCGCGCCGGATCAAATCACGAAGAAACGCAGCGGAATCGGAAAACCCCTCGGCAGCGACGCGCGCATCGACATAGGCTTGAAGCTCGGTCGGCAGCGACAGGTTCAACGGGTCCATGTTCTCGTTATAGTCCATCACGCCGACAGCGTCCAGCGAGGTCACTTCGCCGCCTTGCGCAGGGCCAGCCGCACCAGCGCATCGAGCGTGGCACCGCCGCCCAATTCCTCCTCCGCCGCCGCTACGGCACCGCTGGCTTCGGCGGGGCGGAAGCCGAGGTTGAGCAGCGCCGACACCGCATCCGCGCCCGCACCGACCGGGGCGACCGTCACCCCCGCGCTGCCGATGGCGACGCCGCCGATCTTGTCCTTCAATTCGCGCACGATGCGTTCGGCGAGTTTTGGCCCCACGCCATTGGCGCGGGCGACCATCGCCTTGTCCTGCGCGGCGATCGCGCGCGACAGATCAGCGGGGTCGAGCGCCGACAGGATCGCCAGCGCGACGCGTGCGCCCACGCCCTGCACACCGGTCAACAAGCGGAACCAGTCACGCTCCGACGCGGTCGCGAAGCCGACCAGGCGGATAAAATCCTCGGCGACCAGCATCTCGGTATGCAGCATCACCGCCTCACCGACCGGGCCAATCGCGCTCAGCGTGCGCGACGAGCAGCCGACGAGATAGCCGACGCCGCCGACATCGACGACGGCATGATCGAGCCCGGTCGCATCCAGGCGGCCTTTGAGATGCGCGATCATCGCGACGGCGCGTTCATGGCCTGGGCGGTGCCAAAGCCGACGCGGAAGTCCACAAAGTCCACACTACGTCCCCCTCTTTTGCTCCCCCGCACGTTTTTACAGGGCGCGCGGCGGACGGCGACCGGGCCAGTGCGGAGCGGGAGGCGAAAGGAACGAGCACGCCCGGTACGTAACCGGAACAGGACGGGGTAGGAAAGCGAAATCGGGGGAAGCGCAATCAGGGGATGCGCCGCGCGCTCGCCAGATGGTGCGCATGGCAGATCGCCACCGCCAGCGCGTCCGCCGCATCGGGCCCGTCGATCTTCACGCCGGGCAGCAAGCGGCCGACCATCGCATGGACCTGCACCTTTTCAGCCCCCCCGACGCCGACTACCGCTTTCTTGATGAGCCGCGTGGCATATTCGCCGACCTCCAGCCCGGCGCGCGCACCCGCGCACAACACCACGCCGCGCGCCTGGCCGAGCTTCAGCGTCGATTGCGGGTTGGCGTTGACGAACACTTCCTCGACCGCGCACGCATCGGGCGCGTGATCGATCAGCAATGCGCTCAGCATCGCGTCGAGATGCGCGAGGCGGCGCGGGAGCGGGGCGGCGGTGTCGGTCTTGAGCTTGCCATTGGCGACATGGCTCAGCCGGTTGCCCTCGGCGCGGATCAAACCCCAGCCGGTAATGCCGAGACCTGGGTCGAGACCCAGGATCAGCATTGTTTTGGGCCTGCGCGAAGGCGCGAAGGCGCGAAACAAGGTTTGGTCCGCGCGGAGGCGTGGAGGCGCGGAGAAGAAAGGGGAGAAGCGGCGCTTGCGACGCGCGCGCCGTCACCCCGGGCTTGTCCCGGGGTCCACTGATTGCCGAGACCATCGGCCACAGGATAAGCGGCACGGTGGATGCCGGGGCGAGCCCGGCATGACGTAAGGAGAGGGCGTTTCAGCACGGGCAAGCCATGCCCTCCCCTGGCCCCTCCCGCAAGCGGGAGGGGAAAGACGGTCATCCGAGCTTTTCCATAATCGCGTCGGACACTTCGTAATTGCCCCACACGGTCTGCACATCGTCATCGTCGTCGAGCGCGTCGATCAGCTTGAACAGCGTCTCGGCATCTTCCTCGCCGACTTCCACCATCGTCTGCGGACGCCAGGCGAGCTTGGCACCCTCGGGTTCGCCGAGCACCGGGGTAAGCGCTGTAACGACTTCGTGAAGCTGGTCGCTCGCGGTCCAGATCTCGTGGCCGTCCTCGCTCGACGCCACGTCCTCCGCCCCGGCTTCGAGCGCGGCCTCGAACACGGTTTCGGAATCGCCAGCACTTGCCGGATAGTTGATCAGCCCCATCCGGTCGAATGCGTGGCTGACCGAGCCCGACGCCCCCATGTTGCCGCCGTTGCGCGTCATCCCGATGCGCACGTTGGTGGCGGTGCGGTTGCGGTTGTCGGTCAGCGCCTCGATAATGAGCGAAACGCCGCCGGGGCCGAAGCCTTCATAGCGGATTTCCTCATAATTCTCGGTATCGCCCTTCGATGCCTTGTCGACCGCGCGCTGAATATTGTCCTTGGGCATCGACTGCGCCTTGGCGGCGTTGATCGCCATGCGCAGGCGCGGGTTCATGTCCGGATCGGGCAGGCCCATCTTGGCCGCCACGGTGATTTCGCGGCTGAGCTTGGAAAACATGCCCGAGCGCTTCTTATCCTGCGCGCCCTTGCGGTACATGATGTTCTTATATTTGGAATGGCCTGCCATTATGTCCTCGATCGCGAATGTCGCGCCATACTCGGTCGTCGTTCGGTTCGGCAACCCTTGCCATCCGCAACGGTTTGTAACGGGACGATCATATGTCGAAAGAAAAAGAGCGCAATCGCACCATACACCTCATCAGGATCTTGATTGGGGACGTCATTGCGGCACGCGAGCGCCTCAACCTTGCCGACACACAGACCGCCCGCCGAGACGTAGTCCGCGCAAGCCTGGCCGCCATCGAAGGTGAGATATGGCTCGCACGCGAACACGTCCGGGAAGCCCTGCGAGATTTTGACGAGCTATCACCCTTGGCAGATTTCGCGTTAAGCGAGCAGACCTATGTTGTTACTGAGAACGGCAAGCTCCTTGCACAAGCGCGAAGCGTGCCATTACCAACCGCCGTCCGGTTAATCGTTGTCCAAACTCAAATTATCTGCCCGGAACTCGCCGTAGATTTCACTGGCACAGGATGGTCCAATTTTCGGCGCGCCGTTTCGATCCGCAACCGCATCACGCACCCACGCCCCGAAAACGACTTGGACGTCAGCGATGAGGAGTTGCACGCCGTCGCCTCGGGCCTTTCTTGGCTCGCGGCCACCGTCGAATATATCATGACGAATACCAATCTGGCTCTGGTCGAAACAAAAGCCTTTATCGACCAACTTCTCGCAGGCGACCCGGATGCTATTGAGGCATATCAAGCCGCGCTGGAGCAGAAGCAATAGTCCTATTTCATGCCAAGGGCGGCCAGGTAGGTTTCCATCATCATCTCCGCCTCTTCGCGATGATGCTTCTCCATCTTTCGCAGGCGAATAATGGCTCGCATGGTCTTGACGTCGAAGCCGGTTGATTTGGCTTCGCCGTACACGTCCTTGATGTCGTCGGCGATGCCCTTCTTTTCCTCTTCGAGGCGTTCGATCCGTTCGATCAGAAGGCGCAATTGGTCGGCGGCGATGATGTCGCTCACGGTAATGTTCCCCGCATATGAATCAGTGAAAGGCGGGCGCTTTAGGACAGCGAAAGGCCGCCGTCACGCATTCTTCGCGACGCTTTGGCGCATCCGCTCAAGCTGCTCGGGCGTCGCCTCGCCCTGATGCTCGGCTTTCCACTGCGCATAGGGCATCCCATAAATCACCTCGCGCGCGGCATCCCTGGTCAGCGTGCCGTCGGCTTCCTCGATCCAGTCCGACAGGCAATTGCGGCAGAAGCCGGCCAGCCCCATCAAATCAATGTTTTGCGCGTCGTCGCGGTGGCGCAGGTGCCGCACCAGCCGCCGGAACGCCGCCGCCGCCACAGCATCGTCGAGAGTCTCCAAATCGGTCATTATCGTCGCTCCACGGTTGATCGGCCCGAAATAGGGGTTAGAGCAGCACGCGCACAAGCCATCCCCAGGGCGAGAATTAATACATGATACAGGCAATAGCCCCACGTTCGCGTAAGGTCCGCATCCTTGCGACGCTCGGCCCCGCGAGCAGCACCCCCGAAATGATCGCCGCGCTGTTCGAAGCCGGCGCCGACGCGTTCCGCATCAATATGAGCCACGGCGACCAGCAATCGAAGGTCGCGGTGATCCAGGCGATCCGCGCGCTGGAGCAGCAATATCGCCGCCCATCGACCATCCTTGCCGATCTGCAGGGGCCAAAGCTGCGCGTCGGCAAATTCGAAGGCGGGCGCGTCACGCTCGAAAAGGGCGCGACCTTCACGCTCGACCGCGACACGACGCCCGGCGATGCGACCCGGGTCGAATTGCCGCACAAGGAAATCTTCGCCGCGATCGAGCCCGGCGCGCGCCTGCTGCTCGACGACGGCAAATTGGTGCTGCGCGTCACCAGCCACACCCCCGACACGATCGTCACCGAGGTGGTGGTCGGGGGCGCGCTGTCCAACAGCAAGGGGCTGAACGTCCCCGACGTGGTGCTGCCAATGGCGGCGCTGACCGAGAAAGACCGCAGCGACCTCGCCTTTGCGGTCGACCAGGGGGTCGACTGGATCGCCTTGAGTTTCGTGCAGCGGCCCGAGGATCTGGCCGAGGCGCGCAAGTTGATTGGCGGCAAGACAGCCCTTCTCGCCAAGATCGAAAAGCCCTCGGCGATCGACCGGCTCGAGGAAATCGTCGAGGCGTGCGACGGCGTGATGGTCGCGCGCGGCGATCTCGGCGTCGAATTGCCGCCTGAAAGCGTGCCGCCACTGCAGAAGCGCATCATCGAAGTGTCACGTCGCCTCGGGCGCCCGGTGGTGGTGGCGACGCAAATGCTCGAATCGATGATTACCTCGCCCTCCCCCACCCGCGCCGAAGTGTCCGACGTCGCCACCGCCATCTATGACGGGGCGGACGCGATCATGCTCTCGGCGGAGAGCGCGGCGGGGGCGTGGCCGACCGAATCGGTCGCGATGATGAACGCGATCGGCGAGGCGGTCGAACGCGACCCGACGCATGGCGAGCGCATCCACTTCACGGTAATCCGGTCCGACCCGACCACCGCCGACGCCTTGTCGGAAGCCGCCAAGAACATCGCGCACACCGTCGATGCCGCCGCGATCATCTGCTTCACCGCCTCGGGCTCCACCGCGCGCCGCGTCGCGCGCGAGCGGCCGGGCGTGCCGTTGATGGTGCTGACCCCCAACCTCGAAACCGCGCGTCGCGCCGGGCTGCTCTGGGGGGCCTATGCCGTCCACACCAAGGACGTCGAATCGTTCGAGGAAATGGTGGCCAAGGCCAAGCGCATGGCGCTGCGGCACGGGCTGGCGGTGGCGGGCGACCGTGTCATCATCATCGCGGGCGTGCCGTTCAAGACGCCGGGATCGACCAATGTGCTGCACGTCGTGCGGATCATCGGTGATGAGCTGAAGGACTATATTTAACGTTGGGCCGGTCCCCCGCGAAGGCGGGGGGCCAAGGTTACACGCGAACCGCGTGTTGCCGTGCAATCAGCCCGGTAGGCCGAGCTTCACGAGATCGGCGCGCAAGGTCGCGGCATCGGTGAACAGCAAGCCGGTAATGCCAAGCGCCTTGGCAGCCGCGACATTGGCGAGGCTGTCGTCGATGAACACCGCGTCCTCCGCCGCGACGCCGAAGCGATCAAGCGCGAGGTGGTAGATCGCCGGGTCGGGCTTGATGAGCTTTTCCTCGCCCGACACGACGATGTCGCGGAAGCGATCGAACACATCGGGGCGCGACGCGCGGAACGCCGCGAAAAAACCATCGTGGAAATTGGTGATCGCGAACAGCGGGACGCCCGCTACACTCAGCGATTCGAGAATCGCCGCGACACCGGGCACTTCATTCTGCAGCGAATCGTTGAAGCGCGGACCATAAAGGTCGATCAGCGCGGCGTGTTCGGGAAAGCGCGCGCGCAGCTCCGCCGACGTCTCGGCGAAGGATATGCCGAGATCGTGCTGGGCGTGCCAGTCGAGCGAGACGACCTCATCCACGAACGTATGAAGCGCCCGATCGTCCTCGATCAGGCGCTCATAGATCGCGTGGCGATCCCATTGGAACAGCACATTGCCGACATCGAAGATGACGGCGCGCGTGCCCGAACCCACGGTGGACGATCAGCCCTGGCGTGCCTTGAAGCGACGGTTGGTCTTGTTGATGACATAGGTCCGCCCACGACGACGGATCACGCGGTTATCGCGGTGACGGCCCTTGAGCGACTTCAGGGAATTGCGGATCTTCATGATCGATTCGCTTTGCAAATTCTGGAATGTGGAAAAGAGCGGCTGCGCATATGGTCGGGGCGCACCCAAGTCAAGTATAGAGCGCGCAAGACAGATGCGGGACACCGCGCCGGAACCTCGATACAACGGAACACGGGGACCGGGTCGAAGCGTTACCCCCTGCAACAAGCGCGTACGAGGAAAACTGGCATGAAGCGGACTATGGGTTTGGCATTCGCGGCGACAATCGTCGCGGCGGGCGCGCTGGCGGGCTGCACGACGACCGGCAAGAGCGGCCCGGTCGAAGTGACGCGGTTCCACCTCGGCGCGCCGCTGGAAACAGGCACGCTGACGGTCGAGGCGGTGCCCGGTCGCGATCAGGACAGCCTTGAGTACAAAACCTATGCCGCAGCGGTGGAAACCGAAGCCCTGACCCACGGCTTCACCGTGCCGGCGAGCGGTGCCGCGCCGCAATATGCCGCCGTCGTCAGCTTCACGCGCACCACCCGCCCCGCCCCACCCCGCAATGGCGGCGGTAGCGGGGTGAGCATCGGTCTCGGCGGCGGCGGTGGCGGCTATGGCGGCGGCGTTGGCCTCGGCGGGTCGATTTCCTTCCCGATCGGCAAACAGCGCTACCGCACCATCGTGCTGACCGATCTTGCCGTGCAGATCCGTCGCCGCAGCGACGGCACGGTGATCTGGGAAGGCCATGCCCAGAACACCGCGGATGGCGAGGCCCCCGATGCGCAGACCGGCCCGGTCGCGACGAAATTGGCGCGCGCGCTGTTCCTGGGCTTCCCCGGTGAATCCGGGCGCACTATCACGGTGAAATGAGCATCACCGTCAACGCCGCCTTCGACAGCGGAAACATCCTGGTCGCCGCCATCGATGGCGACCAGGTCAACCTCACCATCGCGCAGGACCACCTGTCCGATTTTTTCCAATGGTTCCATTTCCGCGTGGCAGGAGCCAAGGGGCGCACGCTCACCCTGCGCATCCTGAATGCCGGGCAATCGGCCTATCCCTTCGGCTGGCCCGGCTACAAGGTGCGCGCTAGCACCGACCGCCAGAATTGGCGGATGATCCCGACGCGCTATGTGGGAGGCGTGCTGGAGTTCGAATGGACCGGCAGCAGCGAATTGGTGTGGTTCGCTTACTTTCAGCCCTATACGCTGGAACAGCATGATGCACTGGTCGCGCGGATTGCGCTTGCGGACGGCGTCACCCACCGCGAGCTTGGCCAGTCGCTCGACGGGCGCGCGATCGATTGCCTGGAGCTTGGCACCGGCCCCAAGCATGTGTGGCTCTATGCCCGCCAGCACCCCGGCGAGAGCATGGCCGAATGGTGGATGGAAGGCGCGCTGGAATGGCTGACCGACCCGGCCAACCCGACCGCGCAGGCGTTGCGGGAGAAGGCGACCTTCCACTGCGTGCCCAATATGAACCCCGATGGCAGCTTCCGCGGCCATTTGCGCACCAATGCGGCGGGCGTGAACCTCAACCGCGAATGGGACACGCCGACGCCTGAACGCAGCCCAGAAGTGCTCTGCGTCCGCAATGCAATGGACGAGACCGGCGTTGCCTTTGCGATGGACGTGCATGGCGACGAAGCGATCCCCGCCAATTTCCTGGCAGGCTTTGAGGGCATCCCCTCCTGGAGTGACGCGCTGGGCGCGAAATTCTATGCGTTCGGCACGCGGCTGGCGGCGCACACGCCCGATTTTCAGACCGAGCGCGGTTATGAAAAGGCCGCACCCGGGCGCGCCAACCTGTCGATGTCGACCAACCAATTGGCCGAGCGCTTTGGCGCGGTGTCGATGACGCTGGAAATGCCGTTCAAGGACCACGACGCCAATGCCGATGCCGAGTTCGGCTGGTCGGGTGCCAGGTCGAAGGCGCTGGCCCATGCGTGTTTGGAGGTGCTGGCGGGGATGATTGACGGGATTTGAGGGGGGCTTGGCGGTTGAGCTTCTCTGGCGGGTTCCCTTAGGCGGTAAACTCGCCCTTGCCCTTGCCTGCGAGTCAGTGGCGGTCGCGCAGCCGGATGCGCTGGGTTATATTACGCCCTCGCTTGAATGCTCAGACCACACGACTAGTTATATCTAGCAAAAACTAGCAAATTTCCCTAGACTGCCCTAGGTTTTGTTAGATTGAAAAATTCCTGCGAGGTGAAATGGACCCGTACCGCAACCCGTTTGCACCTGGAGCCGGTAGCCGACCGCCGGAACTTGCAGGCCGAGACGCCATCCTTGAGCTAGCGAAAATATCGTGCGGGAGGGCGATTAAGGGACGAAGTGCGCGGTCAATAATGTTGCTCGGGTTGCGTGGGGTCGGGAAAACTGTCCTTCTCAACGAAATTGGTCGCAATGCCGGGCAAGACGGACTCCTGGTTTCGAGGGTCGAATCTCCGGAAGACGAAAGCCTCGCTCGGCTCATCTACCCTGAAATGAAGAAAGTCATGAGATCGCTTTCCGGTGTGGAAGCCGCAAAGCAGATCGCTACACGTGGCTTAAGAGGGCTTCGAAATTTCGCAGCAATTTTTAAGATTGAGATAGCCGGCGTGGAGATGGGCATCGAACCGGAGCCCGGGCTGGCTGACACAGGCGATCTACAGTATGATTTACCGGACCTATTTACTTTAATTGGAAAAGCAGCTCAAGCCGCCGGGCGCGGCTGGATTCTTCTGATTGACGAAGTACAATACCTATCCGAAGGCGATCTATCGGCTTTAATTGTCTCATTGCACCGAATGTCCCAGGAGGGCCTGCCGGTCATTCTGGTTGGTGCTGGCCTTCCACAAATTGCCCGTTTGGCAGGAGAAGCGAAGTCGTACTCCGAACGCCTCTTTCAATACCCACCAGTAGGTCCTTTAGATTCGGCATCAGCCAGCCAAGCGATCGAAAAACCAATAATAGAGGAGGACGCTTTCATCACAGACGACGCTCTCCGTCTTATTGTCGATCGCACAAAGGGCTATCCATTCTTTTTACAGGAATGGGCATCAGTTGTTTGGAACAATGCGGAAGGCCCGAAAATTACTTTAGACGATGCAGAACAGTCCTATGCAGAAACGCTGACGCTACTAGACGATGGATTCTTCAAGGTACGAATCGATCGCCTAACCAAGGCAGAGGTTCAATTCGTAAAGGCGATGGCTGAACTAGGGGATGGCCCCTATGCAATGGCAGACATCGCACATATGATGAAACGAACCCAGAAATCTTTGGGGCCCGCACGATCCAGCATCATCACCAAGGGCATGATCTACAGCACGGATCATGGATATCTTGATTTCAGCGTCCCTCTCTTCGCTGAGTTCATGCGACGCCAAGGCTGATTCAGTGCTCGACGATTCAAGGTATCGAATGCGCGGAGTGCCCGGACCAGTCGGCTGATAACAGTATCGATGAGAGAGATCACGATCAGCAATGTCAACACATGAGGCGATAGCCGACAGCGCGACGGGGCTCCACCCTTCGCCGGAGAAGCGCCGGGGGCCGGGAAACGAAACGCCGCTGAGCCCCCTCCCCCCAACCCGCCTGTTGATCGCGCCGCCTTGAGCGGATACCCGGCGGGCATTGCGCCCGGCCTGATGCCGGGGAAGGAGACCGCGCCTTATGCCTAGCCTCGTCCTGATCCGCCACGGCCAGTCCGACTGGAACCTCGAGAACCGCTTCACCGGCTGGTGGGATGTCGATGTGACCGCCAAGGGAGCCGAGGAAGCGCGCGCGGCGGGGCGGTTGATGGCGGAGAAGGGGCTCGATTTCGACACCTGCTTCACCTCGCTGCAGACGCGCGCGATCAAGACGCTCAACCTGGCGCTGGAGGAAATGCAGCGGCTGTGGCTGCCGGTCGAGAAGGACTGGCGGCTGAACGAGCGCCACTATGGCGGGCTGACCGGGCTCAACAAGGCTGAGACCGCCGCCGAATATGGCGATGCGCAAGTGCATATCTGGCGCCGCAGCTTCGACGTACCGCCGCCGCCAATGGCGCCGGGCAGCGCGTATGACCTGTCGCAGGACCGTCGCTATGCCGGGATCGACGTGCCCGCAACCGAAAGCCTGAAGGACACGATCGCGCGCGTGCTGCCCTATTGGGAGGGGCGGATTGCGCCGGCTTTGCGCGCCGGGCAGCGCGTGCTGATTTCGGCGCATGGCAATTCGCTGCGCGCGTTGGTGAAGCATCTGTCGGGCATTCCCGATGACGAGATCACCACGCTGGAAATCCCGACCGGGCAGCCGATCGTTTATCAATTGGACGACAGCCTTGCCGCCACCGATCGTTATTATCTGAACGAGCGGTAGCGGCGGGCCGCCGGCTTACTGCCCGGTGGTGACGGTGGTGGTGGTCTTCTCGGTCACGCGCGGCGCGGGGCGCTTGGTGGTGTGGCGCACGGTCTTGCGCACCACCTTGTGCTTCGCAATGGGGGCCGGGGTCGCGGTCTTGATGGTTTCGGTGGTGACCGTCATCGTTGGCGCGGGGGCGGGGGCGGCGATCACCACGGGCGTGGCGCGCGCGGCGGCGGCATCGGCCGATGCGGAGGCTGCAGCCTGTTCGGCGGCGTTGGCGCGGGCATTGGCGGCGGCGGCCTGCGCTTGCGCATCGGCGGCGGCATCGCGCGCATTTTCGGTCACGGCGCGGGCATTCTGCGTGCGTGCGCGCTGCGCTTCACCCAACGCAGTGTCGGCGAGCTGACTTGCGTGATGCGCGGCGGCGATCGCGTCATCCTTCTTGCCGTTGGCGAGGTCTTCCTGCGCGGTGCGCAAGGCGGCCTGCGCTTCAGCCTGAAGCCGCGGGGTTTCTGCGGTAGCACCGACCTTGGCCGACGCATCGATCTTGGCGCGCGCTTCGGCAATGGCGGCCTTGGCGCGTTCGTGCTTGCCTGCGGCAAAGGCAGGCGCGGAGAAAGCGAGCACCGCGGCAAGGGCGGCGATCGACGCTTGAGTCTTGCGGTTCATTGAATTTCTCCTTGGGGGCTGATTCACACGCCCCCAACCCCCGCCGAGACGAACAAGTTCCGCGACGGACCGTCTGCGAGAGTTGCCCTGCCCAGCGCGGGCCGCTAGTCCGAGGGGATGGCCACGCCCGAAACCCCCGCTGCGCGCCCTGTCGTCGGCATCATCATGGGAAGCACCTCCGATTGGGAGACGATGCACCATGCCGCCGAGCTGCTCGCCGAATTGGGGGTGGCGTATGAAAGCAAGGTGGTGTCGGCGCACCGCACCCCGCAACGTCTGTATGATTATGCCGGAAGCGCGGCTGCGCGCGGCCTCAAGGTGATTATCGCGGGCGCGGGCGGTGCGGCGCATCTACCGGGCATGGCGGCGGCGCTGACGCATCTGCCGGTGCTGGGCGTGCCGGTGGAAAGCAAGACGCTGAAGGGCGTCGACAGCCTTTATTCGATCGTCCAGATGCCAGCGGGCATTCCGGTGGGGACGCTCGCGATCGGCAAGGCCGGGGCCAAGAACGCGGCGCTGCTGGCGGTGGCGATCCTGGCGCTGTCCGACGCCGCCTTGAGCGAACGGCTGCAGACCTGGCGCGCGCGGCAGACCGAGAGCGTGGCGACCGATCCGGCGTGAGATCAAGGTTGTCTCCCCTCCCTGGAAGAGTGTTGGGTGAACAGCGCCCCGCGCTGTTCAGGTCATGCCGGGGGCATGACCGACCCAACACTGGGCTGGGGGTGGGTCGGCCCGTAGTCGGGCGTGACGTTCGCCATCGGCCAACCCACCCCCGCCCCTCCCTTTCAGGGAGGGGAGAAAACGCAGTCGATTTTCTCTTCACCAAGCGGACGGACCAGCATGACCCCCCTTCCCCCCGGCTCGACGATCGGCATTCTCGGCGGCGGCCAGCTCGGGCGGATGCTCGCGGTGGCGGCGGCACAGCTTGGCTATCACACGCACATCCTCGCCCCCGATGAGGAAGCGGTGGCGGCGCAGACCGCGTCCAGCTTCACCCGCGCCGATTATCACAGCCGCATCGTGCTCGATGAATTTGCCGCCGCCGCCGATGTCGTCACCTATGAGTTCGAGAATATCGCGCTCGATCCGGTCGAGTATCTGGCGGGCAAGGTGCCCGTCCACCCCGCCCCCGCAGCACTTGGCATCGCGCAGGATCGCGCGGTCGAAAAAGCCTTTGTCCGCGACATTGGCGGGCGCACCGCGCCCTGGGCCAAGGTCGAGACGCTCGCCGAGCTGCAGGCGGCGGTGGCCGCGATCGGCACGCCCGCGATCCTGAAAACACTGCGCATGGGCTATGACGGCAAGGGCCAGATGCGCATCACCTCGCCCGCCGACATCGCGGCGGCGTGGGAAGCGATCGGTCGACGCCCCGCCATTCTCGAAGGCTTCGTCACCTTTGCCCATGAATTTTCGATCCTGCTGGTGCGGCGCGGCGATGGACAAATGGTCAGCTATCCACCGCCGTGGAACGAGCACAAGGACGGCGTGCTGGCGCGATCCACCCTGCCCGCCCCGACAGAGGTTGCGGCACAATGGGGCGAAGCCGCCGCGCTCGCCGGGCGGATCGCCGACCAGCTCGGTTATGTCGGGGTGCTGGCGTGCGAGTTCTTCGCGGGGATCGATGGCCCGGTGTTCAACGAAATGGCCCCGCGCGTCCACAATTCGGGGCATTGGACGATCGAAGGCGCGGTCTGTTCGCAATTCGAGAACCATATCCGCGCGATTTGCGGGCTGCCGCTGGGGGACACCGGCCTCACCGCGCCCACCGTGGCGATGGAAAATCTGATCGGCCATGACGCCGACCGCTGGGCAGAGATCCTTGCCGAGCCCGGCGCGCACCTGCACCTGTATGGCAAGGAAACGCGACCCGGCCGCAAGATGGGGCATGTGACGCGGCTGGGGCGCTAAACGCCCCATAAAAAACGGCCCGCGCTCCATCCGGAACGCGAGCCGCTTTCGTATCCGTAATCGAACGGCTCAGGCCGCGCGCGTGCCCGTCATCGGGAAGCTGCCGAACGCGCCTGCACCGACCGAACCGGTGAGCGTGTCACCCGAAGCGGTCGCTTCGCAGGTCAGCGTCATCGGCATCGGCACGACGATCGACATCGTCCACTTGATCGTCTCGCCATCGACAATGCCGTCGGTGATTTCAGCGCTGCCCTGCGCACCGACTTGCGAGCCCGTCCAGCTCGCGCCGTCGGTCTTGACCGTCAGCACGGCCTTCTGGTCGCCCAGCGGCGACTTGACGATGGTATCCCAGGTTCCGTCGATTGCAGCCATTGTCTCTCTCCTGACAAGAATCTTCAGCGTACATCCGCCACAGATGCCGCGCTCACCACCTCAACCGGCAACCCAAGGCTGTCAAGCTGGGCACGGACCTTCGACGCGTCGCCGACGACGATCCAGATGGTCTTGGCCGGGTCGATTGCCTTGCGTGCCGCAGCGTCAAGTTCGGCTATGGTCATCGCGCGATATTTTTGCGGCAGCGTCGCGTAATAATCGTCGGGACGGCGATACAGGTCGTTTTGTTGCAACGCGCCGAGCACCGCACCCGATGTCTCGAAATTGCCCGGCAGCGAGCTGATCGCATCGGTAATGGTACGATCGAACTCTTCCTTGGTGATGCCCTTGGTCGTCAGGAAGTCGGTAAAATCGGCCTGGAGCGACTTGATCGATTCGCCGGTCTTGTCGGCCTGTACGCCCGTGCCGAGCAGATAGGGCGTGTCGTGTTGGGCGCGGCGGAACGACCCGTTGACGCCATATGACCAATGCCGCGCCTCGCGCAGATCAAGATTGACGCGCGACAGGAAATCACCGCCGAGCGAGTCGTTCGCAGTAATCACCGGCAGCAGATCGTCAGTGCCGACCAGCGTCGTGGGAATCGCCGCGATGATGAAGGATTGCGGCGAATCGGGCCGGTCGATCAGCACGATTTTGGATGCCGACGGCTCGGTCTTGACGTTGAAATCCTTGATCCCGGCGGGGCCGGTTGGTGTCCAGTCGCCAAAGCGCGCATCGAATGCCGCCTTCACCTCGGCCAGCGGACGATCGCTGACGACGAAGATTTTGGCCTTGTCGGGGCGCAGCCAAGCTTGCTGGAACGCGATCAGATCATCACGCGTCAGCGCCGCCACCGCCTTGCCATCGCCGCTGCCAATCCCCTTCGCATAAGGCGACGCGGCACCATAAGCGAGCTTGGGCAGCACGCGCTGCGCAAGGCCTTGCGGGTTGGTCAACTCCGCCGCGATTCGCGAAAGCTGCTGGTTCTTGAGCCGCGCCACTTCGGCCGGGTCGAATTTGGGATGCCGCACGATATCGGCCAGCAATTCGGTCGAGGCGGCAAGGTTGGCGCTCGGCGTGAACATCCCCACGACCGTGCGGTCGGACCCAGACCCGCTGGTGATGTTTGCGCCCAGCCGTTCCTTCGCCTCGGCAATTGCGATCGAATCGCGCGTGAGCGTGCCCTCGTCGAGCATGTCGAGCGTCAGCGCCTGCGTGCCGAGCTTGCCCGGCACGTCGGCGGCGACGCCTGCATCAAAGCTGATCGACGCCTGCGTAATCGGCACGGCGTTGCGATAGGCATAGACGAGTTCGATGCCGTTCTTGAGCTTGGTATGCGCAACCTTGGGGAAATCCAGGTTCGCCAACGTGCCAACCGGCGGCAGCGCGCCACGCGTGCCCTGGACGGGTTGCTCGGGCGCGGCAGCGACCTTGGCGGGCGGGGTCGCCTCGACATAGGCATCGCGCGCGCCGGGCACGACCGTCAACGCATAGACCGGACGCGTCAGCCATTTGGCGCTTGCCGCCCTGACTTGCGCGGGTGTCTGCGCGGCGAGTTCGGCGAGTTGCTTTTTATAGAAGCCGGGGTCGTTCTGGTACAACGCGCCCTCGGCGAGCGCGACCGCCTTGCCGCCGAAACCACCGGTCGATTCGAGCCCGGCGATGCGCGCCGCCGCGTCGCGTGTCGCAACGCGCTGTACTTCATCGGCGGTCGGGCCGTTGGCGATGACATCGGCGATGATCTCGTCGAGCCGCTTGGCGACGAGCGCGGGGTCGATGCCGGGGCGCACGTCTGCGCTGACCACGAACATGCCGACCTGCGCGAAACTCTCATTGTTCGCCGAGACGCGCACGGCGAGTTTTTCCTTGCGCACCAGCGCATTGTCGAGGCGGCTGCTGGCGAGGCCACCGAGCACCCCGGCGGTCACGTCGAGCGAGACCGATTCCGGGTTGTTGATGCCCGGCACCGCCCACATGCGATAGATACGGGTGGTGGCAACGCGGTCCTTGATCGTCTCGACCTTGGGTGCGGCTAGGCTTGGCACGGCGGCGGCGGGGACGACGCTCTCGGGCCCCTTGGGGATCGCGCCGAAATACTTCTCGACCAGCACCTTTGCCTTGGCGGCATCGATATCGCCCGAAAGCACCAGCACCGCATTATTGGGGCCGTAATGGCCACGGAACCAGTTCTTCACGTCCTCGACGCTCGCCGAATCGAGATCGGTCATCGATCCGATGGTAGTGTGGCCATAAGGGTGCGTGGCGGGGAACAGCGTCTCGGTCTGCTTGTACTTCACCAGACCAAAGGGTTGATTATCGCCCTGCCGCTTTTCATTCTGCACAACGCCGCGTTGTTCATCGACCACTGCCGGGGTCAGCGCGCCGAGCAGATAGCCCATGCGGTCGCTCTCGAGGAACAGCGCGCGATCGAGTGCTGCGACCGGCACCGTTTCGAAATAATTGGTGCGATCGAAATAGGTCGTGCCGTTGAGCGCGGTCGCGCCAATCGCCTTGGTATAGGTGAAATAATCCTTGGGCGCATTTTCGGAGCCGTTGAACATCAGATGCTCGAACAAATGCGCAAAGCCGGTCTTGCCCCGGGGTTCGAACTTCGAGCCGACATTGTACCACACGCTGATCGCCACAACGGGGGCCTTGTGATCGGTGTTGACGATCACGCGCAAACCGTTGGCGAGGCGGAACTCGCTATAGGGAATATCGACCTGCTTGACCAAGGCCGCCACCGGCGCAGGCGCGGGCACGGTCTGCGCGATGGCGGGCATCGCAAGCGTTGAAAGGGCCACGCCACACAGCGCGAACAGCTTTACGGTCATCGATGTTTCCCCTGGAGATATATTTGGTAAACGACTGTACTGATTAAGTATAGCAGTGGCGGGTGCCGTTACAATCCGTCACGGTCGATATACACGCTCGACATGGTGCCGCAGCGCGTCCGCCCAGAACAGCACCGGTTTGGTCTTGTGCGCGACGAACAGCGGCGCCTGATCGGTATAATGCGGCGAATCCGGCCGTGTGGTCGCCGCGCCATAGGGCTGCACCGACTCCGAACTGACGCGCCCGGCCTTGTCCCATGTCATGAACATGATGAAGCTGTCGCCGTGCTTCACCGCCAGCCGCCCGTCCTCGGCTTCGTCCCAGGTCGAGGCCGCGCGCAACACATCGGGCGCACCGTCGAGCGGCAAATCGACCGCGCCATGCCGCAGTCGCAGCAGCGTGCCGAGCGGCGGATCGAGCGTGCCGAAATGCCGCTGCAGATACCCCGCCGCCTTTACCAGCGCATCGCGCGGATCAAGCTCGGCGCGGCGCGGGTAATGCCATCGCATCCCCGTGCGCAGCAGGATCGCCGCCAGCGCCTGCCCGGCATGATGGCCGTCGAAATCCCAGTTCCAGCGCTTGAGCAACGCCTGTGCCTGCGCCAGTTGCGCATCGCCCCGCGCATCGACGCGGGCGATGTCGCCATACCAGCGCGCCGCCCAGCTCAGCCGACTGATGCCGGTATCGTATTTGATGCGCCGCAAATCCTCCGCGCTGATCGAGGGATGCGCGCCCATCAGCTCGACCGCGCGGGTGCCGCGATTGGTGGTGTCGGTTTCGATGCCGAGCAGCGGCGAATAATCGCCGGGTTTGAGTTCCGACCCCGCCCCCGCCGCCTGGAACGGAGTGTTGTTGGCGTTGACCAGAAAGCCTGAGGCTGGGTTCACATTGCGCGGCACTTGCGCGAACGGCACCGTGCCCCAGGCAAGATCGCGCGAGGTGTCGCCGGGCAGGACGTGGCGATAATCGAAGCCGGGCTTCCGGTTGGGAAAGCTGGCATTGTAGAAATAGGCGATATTACCGTGCGCGTCGCCGTACAGAAAATTGGTCGCGGGCACGCCCTGGATCGCCAGCGCCTTCTGCCATTCGGCAAAATCGCGCGCGCGGGTGAGGCGGTAATATTCCTCGATCATGCGGAGCTGGTCGGCACCGGCATAACGGATCGCATAGGCCCCGCTTTTGTTGACGATCACCGGCCCCTGCACCGCGCGATACGCCATTTTGGGGACCGGCAGCACGAACGGGCCGAAGCGCACCTTCAGCCACACGCGCTGCGCGTGCAACGGGCGCCACGCCCCGTCGAAGCGATAGTGCGTGCCAGCGGCATCGAGCACCAATTTGTACACATCGGTCAAATCGGGGCGGTTGACGGTGTTGGTCCAGCCGAGATGTTCGTTATGCCCGAGCACCGGGAACGGCACGCCGGGAAAGGTCGCGCCCGAGAAATGCCAGCCCGTGCCCGATTGCACGCTCAGTTCATACCATGCGACCGGGCCGGTCCACGGCTGATGCGAATTGGCGATCACGCGCGTGAAGCCATCCGCCGAACGTTTCGGGCCAACGACAAAGGCGTTCGAGCCATTGGGCATTGCCTCGCCCGTCGCGGGCAAAGCCGCAGGGTCAGGGCTATCGGGCACCGCCCCGGCACTTTCGCGCGGCAGCGGCGTATCGCCCGCCAATGCGCCGAGCGTCTGATCGAGCCCGAAGAAGAACGGCGTGCGCAGTACGAAGCCCGTCGCAATATCCTCGCCATTGGCCGGGAACAGCCGCGCGAGGCGGATTTCACCCGGATGCCGCCGCGCATAAGCGTTGAGCCCGCTGGCATAGGCATCGAGCAGCGCACGCACATCGGCTGGCTGTTTCAGATAATCGCGCTGCGCGGTTTCGCGCGCGCCGAGCAAGTGCAAGGTATAGTCGACCTTGGCCCCGTCCGCGCCCTGGAGCGCGCCCAACCGCCCGCGCGCCATCGCGATCGCTTCCTGCAGCGTCGCGAAATCATCCTCGGCATGGGCATAGGCCACGCCATATGCGACATCGGGATCGGTCTTGCCGAAGATATGGGGCACGCCGAACGTGTCGCGGGCGATGACGCTGTCATAATGGTGGGCGGGTGGCGGCGTGACGCGGATCGCGACCAGCGGCTCCCACATGGCAAGCCCGACACCCGCCACCAACACCAGCACGCCAAACCCGGCCAGCACCCGCCGCAATCCCCGCATCCACCCTGCCCTCTTATTGTTTGCGGCAAGGTGTAGCGGGACGATCAGGCCGAGACGAGGGGATTGTTTGTTGCCCCGCTTGCCGCTTTCCCACGACAGCGGGGGCCCAGGGTTACGAGCGGACCGCTTGCAACCCTGGGTTCCTGCTTACGCAGGAGAGCGCACGTTAGAGCCGCGCCTTGAGCGTTACATAGACCTGACGCGGCGCACCGCTCAGCAGCGTCTGATTGTCGCCGCGCGCCACCGTGCCGCCCGAGTTGATGACGGCAATATACTTCTTGTCGAACAGATTGGTCACATTCAGTTCCAGCGACAGCGCGTTGAGCAGGCGATTGCCCGAAAAGCTGTATCCCGCCGACAAATCGGCCAGGAAACGATCCGGCACCGACCGATCGTTTTCCAGCGTCACATAGCGCTTGCTCTGGAATATCCCGGTCAGCGTGCCATAGAACCCGCCTTGCGAGATGTTGATATCGCCCTTCAGCAGGTGCTGCGGCGCATCGGGCACGATCTTGTCGCGCGTGGCCACCAGCACGGTGCCGTTGGCACCGGGCACGTCCGAACGGAAGCGCGAGTCATTGTACGAATAGGTGCCGGTCAAACGAACATTGTCGAGCAGCTTGTACGTCGCCGCGACTTCCACACCCACGCTGCGCACGCCACCCAGATTGGCGACCACGCCGGGAATGCCCTGGATCTGCGCGCCCTGCGGCAACACGCCCAGACGATCACGGAAATCGATGTAATAAGCCGACACAACGCCCGACAGGCGCGGGAACTGGAAGCGGCTGCCCAGTTCATACGTGTACGATGTTTCCGGCTTGATACCCCCTGCACGCGTCAGGTCGATCGCCGCCTGGGACTGCGCGGCGAACGGCGACAAGGCGGTGATTGCGGCGCCGAAGGGACGGAAATTCTTGGCGAAGTTTCCGAACAGTTCGAGATGATCGATGCCCTTATACAGGACACCCGCCTGCGGCAGGAAAGCATTGTCGGAGCGGAAGCCGCCATTGATCCGCTGGCTGGCAAAGGCCGCGATCACGGTGTTGACATTGTCCTTTACGAACACCGACTTGAAACCGGCGTTGACGTTCAGGTCGCTGGTGATCTGCCAACTGTCCTGAATGTGCGTCTGCACCGTGTCGGTGGCGAACTGATACTGCCACTGCGTGAAGAAGGCGGTGTCGGCTGCAAGAAAGACCGTTGGCGACAGCGACGGCGCGTTGACGTTGTTGGCCAGCCCGTAGAAGCGGCGTGCCTGGCCAAAATCGTTGCGCTCATACCAGACGCCGCCATTGATCTTGTGCGTGCCCAGATTCAGGTTGAAATTGGCGATGCCGCCCTTGCGATAGATACTGTATTCGGTCGTCCGCAACGACAGCGGTGCACCGCCCGGCGTGGCGAGATACGGCGTGTAGAAATCGCCCTGCCCCCGGTTGTGGTGGTAATAACCAGTGGCGGTAAAATCGAACACCTGGCCAACGGGAACCGTCAGCGTCGCGCCGGTCAACTGATCCTGGCGCAAGCCCGAACCGGCATAATAAAGGTCATCGACCGTGGTTACATTGGCATAGGGCAACACCGCATAGGATGTACCCGCCGCCGCGTTGGTGACCGGCTGACCGGTTTCACCCCGATTAGCGCCAATCTGCGCGGCAAGCACCGCGCTGCGGAAATCGGGCGCGAAGTAATCGCTGTTCAACCCGCGCCGGGCGATCAGATCAAACGACAGATCCTGGTCGTCCTGTTCGCGGCGATCGGAAATGTTGACGAAGGCGGTCAGCGTGGCCGCGCCGAGCGGTTGCACCACCTTGAAATTGAACTGGTTGGTGCGGCGGATGCCCGAACCCTTATATTTATCGGCATCCTGATGGACATAAGTGATCGCCGCCTTGGTGCCGATGCCGAACAATTCGCCGGTATCGATCCGCGCATAACCGCGAAAGAAGCTGTTCGAACCGCCCGAGAGCGCACCGATGGCGCCAAGCTTGTCCGCCGGCTGGTTCGACGAAAACTCGATCGTGCCGCCAAGATTGTTGGTCGACGGCGTGCCGAGCGACCCCGCGCCCTGCGACACCCGGATGGTGCCCAGATTTTCGTTGATGATCGCCCGGCTGACCGTCAGGCCGTTGTAATTGCCATAAGCAAGGTCGCCCAGCGGAATACCGTCGAGCGTGTAGCCAAGTTGCCCCTGATTGAACCCGCGAATGCTGATCCGCACGCCATATTCATAACCGCCCAGACCGTCCGCCGAGTTGAAATTGACACCCGGCAGTTCTTGCAGCGCCTTGAGCGGGCTGGAACCCGGTACGAACTCCTGCAGCTTGGTCGCGCCGATTTCGGTCAACTGGCGGCTGCTGCCGCGACCATAAACGACGATGTCTTTGGCGGTATCGGATTCGTCAGGCGCGGGCGCGGCGGCGGGTGGCGGCGCATCGGGTGCCGGAGCGGCGGTCACGTCGCGGGCGGAGGCGGCGAGCGGCCATGCGACGGCAGCACCAGCGAGCAAATACAACGTGAAACGGCGCATGAGCGATCCCCAAAATGATTGTTTTTTGAAGGCGCTACTCCCCGCGCCCTGTCGGGGGCGGCCTAGCCATGCTGCGTTGCGGAAATACGTAAATTCCGTGTCAAGTCGATGACACGATTTTTCGCTACACAATGCGCACGCGAAACAGATGCCAGCGGCCCTTGTGTTGCATAAGTGCAACACTACATCGGACGGGAAGAAGGAGGGATACTTCCATATGAACATCGAGAAATTCACTGATCGCGCCAAAGGCTTCCTGCAATCGGCGCAAACCGTGGCGATCCGCATGAGCCATCAGCGCATCGCCCCCGAACATATCCTCAAGGCATTGCTTGAGGATGAGCAGGGCATGGCATCTGGCCTGATCGCGGCAAGTGGCGGTGACGCCAAGCGCGCGGCGACCGAAACCGACCTCGCACTGTCCAAAATCCCCGCTGTGTCGGGCAGCGGCGCGCAAGCGACCCCGGGGCTCGACAATGATGCGGTGCGCGTGCTCGACCAGGCCGAACAAATCGCCACCAAATCGGGCGATTCCTTTGTTACCGTCGAACGGTTGCTCGTCGCGCTTGCGCTGTCGCTCAACAGCACTGCGGGCAAGGCGCTCAAGACTGCGGGTGTCACCCCAGAGGCGCTCAACGCCGCAATCGAGCAGGTCCGCAACGGGCGCGTCGCCGACAGCGCCGGCGCTGAGGACAAGTTTGATGCGCTCAAGAAATTCGCGCGCGACCTGACGCAGGCGGCACGCGACGGCAAGCTAGACCCGGTGATCGGCCGCGACGAGGAAATCCGCCGCACGATCCAGATTCTCGCACGCCGCACCAAGAACAATCCGGTGCTGATCGGCGAACCCGGTGTCGGCAAGACCGCCATCGCCGAGGGCCTCGCGCTGCGCATCGCCAATGGCGACGTGCCCGATACGCTGAAAGACCGCCGTCTGATGTCGCTCGACATGGGCTCGCTGATCGCGGGTGCCAAATATCGTGGTGAGTTTGAGGAGCGGCTCAAGGGCGTGCTCGACGAGGTGAAGGCCGCCGAGGGCGACATCGTCCTGTTCATCGATGAGATGCACCAGTTGATCGGCGCGGGCAAATCCGAGGGCGCGATGGATGCGGGCAATCTGCTGAAGCCCGCACTCGCGCGCGGCGAACTGCACTGCGTCGGCGCGACCACGCTCGATGAATATCGCAAATATGTCGAGAAGGACGCAGCCCTCCAGCGCCGCTTCCAGCCGGTGTTCGTGGGCGAGCCGACCGTGCCCGACACGATCTCGATCCTGCGCGGGCTCAAGGAGAAGTATGAGCTGCACCACGGCGTGCGCATCACCGATGCGGCGATCGTCGCAGCGGCGACGCTGTCCAACCGCTACATCACCGACCGCTTCCTGCCCGACAAGGCGATCGATCTGATGGACGAGGCCGCCAGCCGCATCCGCATGGAGGTGGAGAGCAAGCCCGAGGAAATCGAAATCCTCGACCGGCGGATCATCCAGCTCAAGATCGAGCGCGAGGCGTTGAAGCGCGAAAGCGACGAAGCGTCACACGACCGGCTGGTGAAGCTCGACGGCGAACTCGCTAATCTCGAACAGCAATCGAGCGAGCTGACCACGCGCTGGCAGGCCGAGAAGGACAAGATCTCCGCCGAAGCCCGGTTGAAGGAGCAACTCGACGCCGCCCGGCTCGAACTCGACCAGGCGCAGCGCAGCGGCGATCTCGCCAAGGCGGGTGAGCTGTCCTACGGGCGCATCCCCGAACTGCAACGGCAATTGGACGCGGCAGCGGGCGCGACCAAGGGCGCCATGCTGCGCGAGGAAGTCACCGCCGAAGACATTGCCGGGGTCGTCGCACGCTGGACCGGCATTCCGGTCGAGCGGATGCTGGAGGGTGAGCGCGACAAATTGCTCCAGATGGAAGCGACGATCGGCAAGCGCGTGATCGGCCAGCAAAATGCGATCCGCGCGGTCTCCACCGCCGTGCGGCGCGCGCGCGCGGGGTTGCAGGACCCCAACCGCCCGCTCGGTTCGTTCCTGTTCCTCGGGCCAACCGGCGTCGGCAAGACCGAGCTGACCAAGGCGCTCGCCGAATTCCTGTTCGATGACCCGACCGCGATGGTGCGCATCGACATGAGCGAGTTCATGGAAAAGCATGCGGTCGCGCGGCTGATCGGCGCGCCTCCCGGCTATGTCGGTTATGAGGAAGGCGGCGTGCTGACCGAGGCGGTGCGGCGGCGGCCCTATCAGGTGGTGTTGTTCGACGAGGTCGAGAAAGCGCATGGTGATGTGTTCAACATCCTGCTGCAGGTGCTCGACGACGGGCGGCTGACCGATGGCCAGGGCCGCACGGTCGACTTCACCAACACGATCATCGTGCTGACCTCCAACCTCGGCAGCCAGGTGCTGACGACCTTGGGCGAAGGCGAGGATGTCGCGAGCGTCGAGCCGCAAGTGATGGAGATCGTGCGCGGGCATTTCCGCCCCGAATTCCTCAACCGGCTCGACGAGATCGTGCTGTTCCACCGGCTCGGGCAAGCGGAGATGGCGCCGATCGTCGATATCCAGGTGCAGCGCATCGCGACGCTCTTGGGCGAACGCAAGGTGACGCTCGACTTGACCGATGCCGCGCGAGCGTGGCTGGGCCGCGTGGGGTATGACCCGGTCTATGGCGCGCGACCGCTGAAACGCGCGGTGCAGCGCTATCTGCAGGACCCGCTCGCCGACCTGATCCTGCGTGGCAGCGTGAAGGACGGCGCGACGGTGCGGGTTGAGGAAGGCGACGGGAAGCTGGAGTTGACCGTCGAGTGATAGGAACAGGGGCGACGGATCGAACGATCCGCCGCCCCTTTTCGCCGCGCTACGCCGCTGCTGTTCAAGCCTCAGCCAGCATCCTTGAACCGCGGATGGTCCGGGCGCAGCGGAGGTTCGAAATCCACGCGCCGCCAGATCGCGTTCACGGGCTCTTCCGGGTCGGGGATCGCGAAATCGAGATAGCCGAAATAGGTCAAAATAACGCGCTCCGCCGTATCGGTGATCGCCGTGCGACCGTGCATGAAACGCGTATTGTCGACCATCAACAGATCGCCGACATTCCACTCGATTTCCGCGCTGAGCTGCTCCCCGGTCATCCGGATCGCCTGTAGCCACGCCTCGGGCACTTCATATCCGTCATCCAGCACCGGATGATCGGGCCGACCGTGGTTAAAGCGCGCGAACAGCAGAAAATTGCCAAAAGCGGGCTGGTCGATGAACATCGGTTTGTGGAGCGCGGGGCGACTGAACACCCGCAAGATGCCGCTATCGGGATAGCGCCGGAAAAAATAGGGACATTCGGGCGGCGGAGAGGCCAGTTGCGCATCGCTCGGTTCGGGCGTGCCCAGCCAATACTCGAGCAGGGACGGCCAGGTTGGTTTGATGTACAACAAACGCCGCTGCGCAAGCCCGCGACGCACCACATCGGGCATTTCGCGAACCAGGGCGACGCCATCGCAAATCGTCGTCCGCCCGCCCGTGCGGGGCGCGACCAGACACCCGAAAAAGGCAACGTCGGGCTTCCACGGCTCACGCGACAATTCCGGATGCAAGGAAAACGCGGCGTTGCCCCCATCGACCGTGAACACATTCGCCGCAGCGTCGATCGGCTGTCGCCCCGGACTTTCATTCACCACCGAGGTCGCGCAAAACTGCTTCGCGAACGCCCCAAAACCCGCAGCATCCACGCCGAACCCGCTGAACAGCACCGCGCCATGCGTTTTGTACAGGTCGATGATCTGCGCCTTGTCGAGGTCCAGGATCGACGTTTCACCAGTCGCTTCGATCACGACATGCGGCTGATAAAGAGCGGGCAAATGGATGTCGGGCATG
Source organism: Sphingomonas sp. (assembly GCF_041661885.1). Lineage (GTDB taxonomy): Bacteria > Pseudomonadota > Alphaproteobacteria > Sphingomonadales > Sphingomonadaceae > Sphingomonas. The sequence goes on from NZ_JBAZTL010000002.1 coordinate 76,321, forward strand.
ATGCAGCGGGGATAGCCGCCAACGGCACGACACGCTATAGCCCAAACGTGCCTTTGACCTTCGATGATCTCTTCGCCTCGCCCGATCACTATTTGCAGTCGTTCGACGGCGAAAAGGCGGTGTTCGTGCCGATGGACCGCGCGGCCTATCACCGATCGATCTTTCTCGATCATCGCATTTCGCCGGCGGCCGAGCAGAGCATGGCCCTGCCGATTTCCGAATTGGCGGCGCGCGGTTCACCAGCGCAGCCGACGTCGTGGATTTTCCACATGGCGCATTGTGGATCGACCTTGCTCGCCCGCGCGCTCGATGATCCGAACGCCAGCCTCGTGCTGCGCGAACCGCTGACCTTGCGGCAAACCGCAATCCACGGCCTGCCGGCGCGGCTTCCGCTGGTGCTCGCGATGCTCGGCAAGCGCTACCGCGCCGATGCGCCGACGCTGGTCAAGGCCAATGTACCGGTCAATTTCCTGTTGCCGCATTTGGCTGCGGCGGATGGGGCAGCGCGCGCGGTGCTGCTCTACCTGCCGCTGCGCGCCTATCTGCTGGCCATCCTGCGCAACGAAAACCATCGCGGCTGGGTGCGCAATGTCACCACGCAATTGGCCCCTTATGTCGGCGACTGGTCGGCGCTTGGCGATGCCGAACGCGCCGCCGCCTTGTGGCTGGCCCAGGTCGAAGCCTTCACGGCGACACTGGCCGCAATGCCGAACGCGCGCGCGCTGAATGCCGAGTTCTTGTTCAACGACCCCGTACCCGTGTTAAAAAACGCCGCCGCCCATCTCGGCATACCGATTGCGCCGAATGCGTTCGAGGCAATTGTCGCAGGACCGCTCTTTTCGACCTATTCCAAAAACCCCAGCGTCGCGTTCGACAATGCCGCGCGGCTGGCGCGGGCAGCCGAAGTTGCAGCGGCGATCGCCCCCGAACTCGCCATTGCCGAGGATTGGGTCGCGCGCCATGCCAAGCACCCCAGCCCCGATGCCGCGCTGGTGGCGGCAGCGCTCAATCGCTGACGCCAAGCGCGGGCGACATCGCGCCGTCCGTGCCCGCAGCGACTGCGTAAAAGCGCCGCAAAAGGTCGCGCTCGGTCGGGGTAATATACGGGTTCCAAACGTCGAAAATCAGGATGGCGCGCAACTGGTCCGATCGGTTCCACGCTTCATGATCGATCGTATCGTCAAACGCCCAGGCCTCGCCCACTCGCCACTCGCGCGTCTCGCCACCGACGCGGAAGCTGCACCCCGGCGGGACGATCAGCGGCAAATGGATGATCGCGCGAACGTTGCTGACGCCGGTATGCGCCGGCAAATGCGCACCCGGCTGCAACAGCGAAAAAAACACCGTCGGCGTCCGTTGCGGCAAATCGGATAGCGGCAGCGCTTCCACCGCCGCCGCCGTCTGCGGCGCGCGCGCGCAGGCGGCATCGTCACGCCGCCCATCCTTCCACAAATGCAGCGCCCCCCAGGCAAGCGAATGGTCAAGCACGGACCATTTGTTCTGCGGTGTCCCCGGCGGCATCGCGACATAGGGGCGCACCGCCGCCGCATCCCCGGCCAGGATCGCTTCCAGTTCGGCGCGGATCACATCCGTTTTCGCCTCGATTTCGGCGAGCCACGGAAAGTGTTCCCGCAGGAAAAATTCCTCCGCCGGAAGGAAGGGGAAATGCATCCCCGCGCAAGTGTTGGCGTAAATCGCGCGCCGCCCCAGCGCATGATCGATACAAGCGTCAACCCGACGACGATCCGCCGCCGCGATGGCATCGCGAGCGTCGGCGAGACCGCGATCGATCGTACTGCCGAACGCCTCGCGCTGGCTAAGGACATAGCTGCGCGCATGGTCGAACATCGCTTCGAGCGCGGGGCTCCGTTCGTCGATCGACGGTGCCATCGCCAATACGCCGCTCCAATGGTCCGCAGCGCCGGTCTCGTCCCCACGTCGTTCGAGCAACTCCGCCATCCGCACCAACGCCATGAAATGGCGCTGGTCGATCGCCAGAGCGCCATTGAGCGCCGCCTCTTCGCCACCATCGTCCCCCTGCTCGCGGCGCGCCCGGGCAAGGTTCATCCAGAGTTCCGGTGCGGCGGGATCAGCCTTGATCGCGCGATCGAACAAAGCGATCGCTTCCTCGAACCTGTTCAGCGTCAAGGCGTGCAGCCCCAGCGCATTCAGCGCCATCGGATGTTCGCCAGCCTTGGCCAGCACATCGCGAAACAATCCGACCGCGGCTTCGATTCGACCCGCGCGCCGTTCCTGAACCGCCGTTTGAAGCATCCGCTGAATGTGCGCATCGTCCATCGGACCTGCATATCGGCGTCTAACCGACTAGACAACGCGGGCCCGCCTGAACAAACAGGCATGATGACGTCGTCCCCCTTGTCGGGCGGCCCGCCCAGGCCGCCACTATCGATCGAAGCCGCCGCGCGCGATGCGGCCTGGCTCGCACATCGCTACGATCCCGGACACGATGCGGTACATTTGCTCCCCGTACCGCGCACCGAGCACCGCCGCGCGACCTTTTTGACCGACGAATATCTGCCAGCCGGGCTCTCCCCGCTTGTCGTGCGCCGCGCCGATGCGATCGCCGCGGCACCGCCGACCGCGCCGGTCCATTTCCTGTTTCACGCCGCCTTTTGCTGCTCGACTCTCCTCGCGCGCGCGCTCGATCGCCCGGGTTGGTCGATGGGGCTGAAGGAACCGGTGATTCTGAACGACATCATTGGCTGGCGACGACGCGGCGGGCAGGGGCCCGATATGGCGGCCGTTCTGAACGACGCCCTGACCCTGCTGTCTCGCCCGTTCGGGCCCGGGGAAATGGTGTGCGTAAAACCATCGACTGCGGTGAACGCCCTTGCGCCTGCGATCCTCGCGTTGCGCGGCGATGCCTGTGCTGTGCTGCTTTATGCACCGTTGCGCACCTATCTCGGATCGATCGCGCGCAAGGGCCTGGACGGGCGGCTATGGGTGCGCACGCTGTTGACCGGAATGCTCGACGACAATCTGGTCGATCTGGGATTCGCTCCGCGCGACTATCTCGGCCAGACCGACTTGCAAGTGGCGGCGGTCGGGTGGCTCGCGCACCAGCAACTGTTCGCACGGCTTGTCGCTCAGTTCGGCGCGGCACGCATCCGCACTCTCGACAGCGCGACGTTGATGGCCGACCCTGCGGCCGCGCTCGCAGCGTTCGCCAAACTCACCGGGCGACCGCTCGGCGCCGCCGGACTCGCCGAAATTGCGGCGGGTCCCGCCTTTCGGACACATTCCAAAACCGGCGCCGCGTTCGATTCGCGCGATCGGGTTACGGAATTGGAGCGTGGTGACGCGCTCCACGCCGACGAAATCGACAAAGTGGCGCGCTGGGCCGAAATCGTCGCGGCAAATGCGGGCATCGCGATGGACAGCCCCGCACCATTGCTGCGCTAACCGCTCAGCATGGACCCCCGTTGGCCGCGTTACGGCAGGATTCGGAGCCGGGTCCGGACGCGCGGATATTGTCCCGCTCCTGGTCCCATTCGCGCTGCGTCTTGCAGGCTTTGTAGGTTCCCACCAGCGATCCTGTAACCGCAAACCGCCGACAAATGACTTTTTCGGCCGAATTTGCGTCCGGTTTCGCACGCGTCGCGGCTGGCGTGGGCTGGGAATCTACGCTCGCGAGTGACATCAAGAGAAGGATCAGCATCACGACCTCACAAATTACGGCACCGCGCCGTATCGATGATAAGGACCGCGCCGAAACAATGTCAAACCGGGTCATCAAACGGCGACGCACTCCGGGTGCCCCCGTGTCGGCTGGTGCGCGCGCCGGGCTTGAACAGGCGCTTGCAGCGGGCAATATCGAACGGGCAGCGAAGCTGGCGGAAAGCGAACTTGCAGCGGGGCGCGCCGATCCGCTGGTTCTCAATCTTTGCGCCTGGCTAAAAGAAGAGGCGGGCGATTTTGGCGGGGCGCACACCCTGCTCCGACGAGCGTTGACGCTCAGCCCCGGCGACGTGGCCATTCTTGGCTCGATTGGTGCCGTGCTGCGCAAGCAAGGCTTTCTGGACGAAGCGTTGGCCATCCTCGATGACGTCGTCGCCGCCGAGCCACGCCACGCGGCGGCCTGGCTCGAGCGGGGATATGTGCTCGACGCGCAGCGCAACGACATCGCTGCCGCCGCCAGCTATCAGCGCGCGCTCACGCTCGATCCAACCCTTTCCCCGGCGCTCGGCAAGTTGAGCGATGCAGCCGCGCGGCGCGGCGACGCGGCAACCGCCCGGCACTATGCGAACGCGGCCCTCGCACTCAATCCGAAGGAACCGTCGGCGGTGTTCGCGCTGGCGTTGCTCGCGGTCGAGGCGCGCGATGGCGCGCGGGCGGAGGCGCTGTTACGCCCGTTGCTGGAGACGCGGCTCTCGCTTGATGATCGTACCCGCTCGCTGACCTTGCTCGGCGACGCGCTGGACCGGCTGGACCGCCCCGCCGAAGCCTTTGATTGCTATAGCGCGGCGCAAGCCTCCTTTCGCGAGGCGCATCGTGCGGTTCTCGCCCCGGAACCCGGTCGTCCATCGCATCGCGCCTTTATCGAGGCGATCCGGGAACAGGTTGCCGCGACCGGGACGGTCGCCGCGCTGCCCGTAGCAGAGGCGGTGCCCGGAGCTGCGGCGACACACGTCTTCCTGCTTGGCTATCCGCGCTCAGGAACCACGTTGATCGAGAATGTCCTGGCGAGCGCACCGAATGTCGTCGCGCTCGAAGAACGCGATACGCTGGTCGAAAGTGATGCTGCACTGCTGGCAAATGATGGAACCATGCCGCCACTCGACGCGCTGGATCCGGCGTTGCTTGACCGCCTTCGCGCCGCCTATTGGACACGCGTTGCGACCCTTGGCGGTGCGGTAAACGGCAAAGTGCTGGTCGACATGAACCCGTTCAATGGCATCAAACTGCCGATTCTTGCGCGGCTGTTCCCGCAGGCGCGGTTCGTCATCATGCGCCGTGACCCGCGCGACGTTGTATTGAGCTGTTTCCGCGTAAACTTCACGCCCGGAGCCGGTGCCTGGGCCTTTAGCGAGTTAGAGGAAACCGCGCGCCATTATGACGCGCTGATGCGGCTGATCGACCTTGCGTGCGAGACGCTGCCAATTGCGTACCACGAAGTGCGGTATGATCGGTTGGTCGGCGATTTTGAACCGACGGTGCGGGCGCTCGCCGAATTTATCGGGCTTCCGTGGACCGAGGATTTCGCCGCCTTCGCCAGCACCGCGCAAAACCGCGGGGTACGCACTGCGAGCGAAACGCAGGTTCGCAAGGGCCTGTACAATGGCGGCGGGCAATGGCGGCGCTATGCTGATCCGTTGGCGCCGGTTTTGCCGATATTGTCACCCTGGATCGAACGCTTCGGCACCGGCGCCTAGACGTCGATCTGGGTCGCCACGCACGACCAAACAAAAGGGGCGGGCCATTCGACCCGCCCCTCGCGTTAAAGTACTTCCAAAAGCGTCAGAACTTGACGGTGGCGCCGACCGAGAAGCGGCGGCCAACCGCATCGTAAGTCGATGGGTAGGTATTGCCGCTGTTGAACGAGGTCGAGCCAACAGTCCCGCCAACGATCGGCGGTTGACGATTGAACAGGTTCGTCACCGTAACGGTAAGCTGGAAGCTCTTCGCAACGCTCAATCGTGTAGCGAAGTCGAAATAGTCATACGCGTTGATATGTCCGAAATGGACGACTTCACCAGCGAGTGCGCCCGTTCCAATCGTCCCTGAGAACGTCGTCACGCCCGGCTCGACGTTCAACGGGCTGATGTGGCGCCACAGAACCGAGAAGTCGGCGGGGCCGAAGGTCAGCGTGGAGCGCTGGCTCCAGCTAAATTCAGGCTGCAGCGACCCCGGCGAAGACGACGGACCAGCCGAACCAGGTGATCCGCAATTCTGGCCGTACAGCCCAATGCACTCACGATTGGCAACCGCCGGGAAATTACCACCGGCGCCAGGGTAACCCGGCGGAATGATCGAGCCCGGTACAATCGCCTGGAATTGCGAGCGATGCGTCCAGTTGCCGAGGAAGCTCAGCGCAAGCTTCGCAAAACCGAGATTGCGGCGATAGTTTACACCAAGATCGATACCATCGGTCACGATTCGGCCCGAGTTGGACGATGGGAAGATCAAACCCCTGGTCGTTGCCGGATCGCCATCGAGCGCACCGGTAACAGGATTGCGACCAAAGAGCGCGCAAGCCGCCTTGTTGACGTTCGCGGCGCTCCCGCTGTTATCGCCGAAGCACCCTGCGATAAGATCACCCGGTCCGGGCTGCGAAATCGCGTTCTTAACCCGGATATTGTAATAATCGACCGTGATCGACAACCCAGGCACGTAAGACGGGCTCAACACCAAGCCGATATTGTAGCTGTAGGATGTTTCAGGACGGAGATACGTGCCGCCAGCGGTTGTCGCGTTCGCCTGCGCTGCGGTTGGGTTGGCGATCGAACCGATCGAAGCCGCCGGGGCCCCCTGCGCGAGACACACTGCCACCAGATTGGCATTGTAGGCCGCGTTGCCCAATTGCGTAGCCGGGTTGGAGCCGCGGCACGGATCGGTGGCAAGGTTGGTCAACCCGGTGTTTAACGGAGAGAACAACTCCGCGATGTTCGGAGCGCGAACTGCCTGTTGGAAACCACCGCGGAGCTTGACACCGCCGGTAGGCTCCCACGTACCATTTACCTTGTAAGTAAAGGTGTCGTACTTCGGGCTACCTGCCGCATCTACCGAATACGCCGAGTAGCGTGCGCCGGTTTCAAGCGTCAGGCTCCGGACGAAAGGCTTGTCCTCGACGAGCGGAATGATCGCTTCGCCATAAACTTCCTTGACGTCATAGGCGCCGCGATAGTTCGGGACCGCGCCGCCTGCGCCACCGAGTTCACCAGCCGTCTGGGAAAGAGCATCGGCGATCTGCCGCGCAGTGTATTTACGATATTCGGCGCCGACGGCGAAGCCAATCGACTTCGTCGCCCACGGCGTGTTGATACCAACATCTCCGCTGAGCAAAGCGCGAGCCTGCGCAAGCGACGTTTCCTGCGACGTGAACGCTGATGCCGTCAAATACGGAATCTGATTGGGCGAAATCGACCCGTCTGCGCCAAAGATGTTGACGGGCACGCAGCCCGAACCCGCCGTGATCGGGGCACCGGCCGCAGCAAGCGGCTGAAGCGCCGGATTCGGGTTTGGTACAACCGGCGACGCGCCAAGGCAGGTCGATGTATTCGTTGCATAAACGGCGCTACGCAAACGCGAAATCAACACATAGTTGGACTGGGTCTGCGTGTTGGTCGACTCACCGTAGCTGCCCGACACATCAAGCGTGAGGGACGGCGAAATGGTGAACTTGGCTCCGCCGTGGAAATCGAAAAACTTCGTCTTGAACGACGACAGGCGCGGCCCGACTTCGGTCGTACGCCGACCAACCGTGGTGGTGAAGCTCCGGAAATTGGGATCGTTGGGATTGGTCGCCGTTGCCGCTGCGTCGCACTGCGCCGTGGTGAGCGTCTGAATGCCCGCAGTGTTGGGGTCGAAATCGTTATTGGCGCAGAATTGCGCACGCGCGGCGGCCGGCAAATACGGATTGCTGACTGGAATAGTCAGCAATTGACCAAACACACCCGACGGCGCGATGATGGTGTCTACTGTATTCTGCGACCACAGGCCGCGACCATAGACTTCGATCTTGTCGGAAACGTCATAATGGCCCGCGCCATAAACGTTGTAACGCTCGAACGGTGTCTGGAAAATGTTGTACGGGTTGAAGTTAAACCCATCTTGCGACCTGCTATAGGGCCGCAATTGGCCGTTGCTCGGCTGGATCGTGTTAAAGCTCGATCCCAGCGTGAAACGCCCTGGCACCGTAGTGCCCGAGCCACCCTGTGCGCCGGTCGTCGAGGTATAGTTGTTTTGCGAAATCCGGCGAGCGCCCTGATAAATGGGGTCCGACTTCTGATAGCCACCCGACAACACGACGTTGCCACGGCCATCCGAGAAATTGTGGCCTACCGTTACATCGCCGCGGAAATAATGGCCATCGCCTTTCTCGGTAATCTGGTTCGATGCCGAAACCTCAACCCCCGAAAAATCCTTGCGGGTAACGAAGTTGATAACGCCCGAGACGGCGTCGGCACCGTAAGTGGTGGCAGCACCGCCGGTCAGCGTGTCCACACGCTCAACAAGCGCAAGCGGGACGTTATTGAGATCGACGCGACCGACAACACTCGACGGAGCGACGCGAATACCGTCGAGCAACACCACGTTGCGGAAGTTGCCGAGGCCGCGAAGGTCGGCATAGGATGCGCCGCCATTGCCGTTGTTGACCGCCGAACCGATGCTCGGCACCGCACCCGGCAAATCGCGCAGCAACTCTTCAGCCGTATTGCTCTGCCGCAACGCGATATCATCACGAGTAATGATCGCGACCGGGCTGGACGCCGTCAAATTGGCGCTCCGGATCAGCGAGCCGGTAACGACGATGTCTGCGCCGGTCGTGTCCGCCGGAGCTGGTTGCGCCGCAGCATCGGTTGGCGGCGTGGTGGGTGCCACTTGCGCAAAGGAGGGCGTCGACACCAAAGCTGCACTGGCGAAGAGGGTGGAGCCAAGTAAAATTGACCGTGTCTTTGTCTTCATGGAAACCCCCATTTCGGCCTTTTCGACCAAATTTTATCGGTGCCCGATCGATGTCGGACGGTGCGGTATGGGTATGATGCCTGGAGGTGAAACCGCAACGGCCTAATCTATTAAAACTGCAATATTGTGGCGTGTGTGACGTTTTTGATACATGTCCTTGATTGGCGACAAATGGCCAATGGGTCGACTCGGCTCAATCCCGCCACCGCGCCAAATTTTCTGACGGAGGGCCCTTCGTCCCACCAAAGCCGTGACGTGCAGCGAATCACTCAGTTCGCGGAATCGGTCCCGCCACCAGCAACGGGTCGATCTTCGCATCGTGCCATTTCATGCTCCAATGCAAATGCGGGCCGGTCGCGCGTCCGGTCATGCCTGACAGTGCAACCGGCTGGCCACGGCGGACGCGCTCGCCCACGCGCACGTCGATGCGCGACAAATGCAGGAAAGCGGTGTTGAGCCCCATGCCGTGATCGATCATCAGCAAATTGCCCTCCAGTGTGAAGGGATGGTCGCTCGCCAAAATCACCACGCCATCGGCTGGCGCGAGGATAACCGAGCCGGTCGGCTTCGCCACGTCCACGCCCGAATGATAGGAGCCCGCCTCGCCATTCTTGTAGATCCGCTGCGACCCGAACAATGTCGAAATCCGCCCGATGGTCGGCCACAGAAAGGTCTGCCGCCACCCTTGCGAATCCGACGAAACGCGCCGCGCCGCGTTGATCTGCGCCAGCTCGGCGGGGCGCAACCGATCGAACTCGGGCTGCGGCAAGGGGATCTTGGGCAAGGAATTGAGCCGCGAAATGTCCCACCCGCGCGGCGCGATGCCGAGCGTATCGCGCACCACGCGCCCGTCATCGAGCGTCGCGATCAGGTTCGCCGTCGGCTTGGCATCCCGGTCAAAGGCGATCAGGAAACGTCCATCGGGCGTGACCGGGATGGTTTCGCCGTTGAAGGACAACAAACTGGTATTGGACGGCGCGATGCCGATCACCAGCCCGCCCTGGATCAAGCTGCCCGAATAGCTAAAGCTGATCCGCTGCGGCTCGCGCTGCGGCTGCGGCGTGGCGCGGCGCGCGACCGGGGGGGCGCTGACCGGCTGCACGGTCGGGCGCTCGGGCGCGGTGGTACAACTGCCCAAGGCGACCAGGGCCACCGACCCGATCGCTCCCCAAACCGTTCGCGCCAGCCGCCCGCGCCGCGTCATTCCGATGCCATCGCCTCGGTCGCGATTTCCGCGCTGGCATAGGCCTCCTGCCGCGCGACACTCCAATAGCGCACATCGTCGAGCGCGATCCGCGCCCCCGACACCGCGCACAAAACATGATCGCCGGGGGCGAGCACACGAAAACCATTGGCCATGAAATGCAGCCGCGCAGGGCGATCGGTGTTGGACATCAGCATAAGCGCGCGCTTTTCAATAGCATGGGTGGATCAAAACAGCGTCGGCTGCTCCGGCTTGGGCACACCATAGGCTTTGGTGCCCGCGCGCTCAACCTTGGCGTCAACTTCGCCGTCGCGAAAGTGGAGCGTGACCGTACCCGCCGCGCGCGCCGCACCGGCGGAGCCGACCACGGCACCGGAAGGCCGCGCCGAGACAAAGGCATAGCCGCGATCGAGAATGGCATTGGGCCCGAGCGATTCGACCAGCCGCCACGTCGCCGCCAGCCGATCCCGCGCGCGCTCCAATTGCCGGTCGAGCGTCGCGAGGCGCAGCGCCCCCGCCGAACGATCAAGCTGCCCGCGCGCCACCACCACCCGCCGCTCCAGCCCGCGATCGAGCCGCGCGCCAAGATCGTCCGCCTTCTGCCGCTGTGGCCCAAGCAGCGCGTCGCGACGCGGCAACACCCGCACCAGCGCATCGAGCCGTTCGCGCCCGCGATCGGCATAGCGCCGCGCGCATTTCTCGGTGCGGGTGCCATAGCCCGCCAGCGTCAGGCGCAAATCGGCCAGCACCGGCACCGCCATCTCGGCGGCAGCCGTGGGCGTGGGCGCGCGCAGATCGGCGGCGAAGTCGGCAAGCGTGGTGTCGGTCTCATGCCCCACCGCCGAAATGATCGGGATGCTGCACGCCGCAATCGCACGCACGACGACCTCTTCATTGAACGACCACAGATCCTCGATCGAACCGCCGCCGCGCGCGACGATGACGAGGTCTGGGCGAGTCTCCGGCGGCATCGCATCAAAGCCGCGCACGGCGGCGGCGACTTCCTCGGCCGATCCCGCCCCCTGCACCTTGACCGGCCACACCAGCACATGCGTCGGGCAGCGATCCTCGAGCCGGTGGAGAATGTCGCGGATCACCGCACCGGTCGGCGAAGTGACCACGCCAATGCGCGCGGGCAGGAACGGCAGGCGCTTCTTGGCGGACGCCGCAAACAGCCCCTCGCCCGCCAGCTTGGCCTTCAATTTTTCGAGCAGCGCCATCAATGCGCCCTCGCCCGCCAGCTCCATGCGATCGATCACGATCTGATATTTGGAACGGCCGGGATAGGTGGTGATCTTGCCGGTGGCGATCACCTCCGCCCCATCCTGCGGAGTGAAGCCCAATTGCGCGACATTGCCCTTCCAGATCACACCGTCGATCACGGCGCTATCGTCCTTGAGGCTCAAATAGGCGTGGCCCGAAGCGACGCGCTTATAGCCCGAAATCTCGCCGCGCAGGCGGACATGGCCGAACTCGCTTTCAACCACCCGCTTGAGCTTGCCGGCCAGTTCGCCCACGCTCATCGGCGCGGCGTTGTCCCCCGCCACCGGCTCGGCTACGAGCGAGCCGACGCCCTCTTGCCGGGCAATCTCTAGAAAAGGGTCCGCCATTGAATGTCCTGTTGATCGGCTCGGGTGGTCGCGAACATGCGCTGGCATGGAAGCTCGCGCAATCACCGCGCCTCGGTACACTGTTCGCCGCACCCGGCAATCCGGGCATTGCAGCACATGCCGAAATTGCAGGGCTGGACGTGACCGACCACGGCGCCGTCATCGCCTTTGCGCAGGAAAATGCGGTCGATCTGGTGGTGATCGGCCCCGAAGCGTCGCTGGTCGATGGCCTGGGCGACAGCCTGCGCGCCGCCGGGACCCTGGTGTTCGGGCCGAACAAGGCTGCCGCGCAACTGGAGGGATCAAAAGCCTTTACCAAGGCGCTGTGCGACCGCGCGCGCATCCCGACCGCAGGCTATGTCCATGCGACAAGTCGCGCCGAAGCGCGCTTTGCGCTCGATCGCTTCGGCGTGCCGGTGGTGGTCAAGGCCGATGGCCTGGCGGCGGGCAAGGGCGTGACCGTGGCGACCACGCGCGAGGAAGCGGAAGCCGCGCTGGCCGATCTGTTCGGCGCGCGCGGCGGGGAAGCGGTGATCGAGGAGTTTCTGGAGGGCGAGGAAGCCAGCCTGTTCGTGCTGACCGACGGCACCGACATTCTCGCCTTCGGTTCGGCACAGGACCACAAGCGCGTCGGCGAAGGCGATACCGGCCCCAATACCGGCGGCATGGGCGCGTACAGCCCGGCGCGCGTTCTCACGCCTGAGCTGGAACAGCGCGCGATCGACGAGATCGTCCGTCCGACCGTGGCCACGCTGGCGGAAGCGGGCACACCCTTCTCCGGCGTACTCTATGCCGGGCTGATGCTGACCGCCGATGGCCCCAAGCTGATCGAATATAATGCCCGCTTCGGCGACCCCGAATGCCAGGTGCTGATGGCGCGGCTCGACGAGGATTTGCTGGAGCTGCTGCTGGCGGTGGCCAATGGCACGCTCGGGCAGCGCGCGCCCGTGCAATGGCGCGAGCAGACCGCGCTGACGGTGGTGCTCGCCGCCAATGGCTATCCCGGCACGCCCGCGAGCGGCGGGGGGATCGACGGCATTGCTGACGCCGAAGCGACCGGCGCGACGGTGTTCCAGGCGGGTACGCGGCTGCAGGACGGGCAGATCGTGGCAAGCGGCGGGCGCGTACTGGCGGTTACCGCGCTCGGTGCCGACATTGCCGCAGCGCAGGCGGCGGCCTATCGCGCGGTCGATGCGATCGCCTTCCCGACCGGCTTTCACCGGCGCGACATCGGCTGGCGCGAAATTGCACGCGACGCGGGCTAACCGGTTGCGCTAACCTTACGAAAACGCAGGAGACCCCTATGTCCAGCGGCCCGCAAAGCCCCAACCAAGCGATCGACATCGTCGGGCCGATTACGGTCACGCACGTCGTGCTGATGGCGGCGCTCGCGCTTGCGGCGATTCTGGCGATCTGGTGGGGCACGGTCCTGCGCCGCCGCCGCGCCGAGGCCGAGCAGCAAATGGAGGAAGATTTCACGGTCGCCGAGGAACACGGCGCGACCACACCCGCGACGGTGCAGGGCATGGACGAAAGCCCGACGGGCAATGCACCCGCGCCCGCGCCTGCAATACCCGCGCCCGCCCCCGTCGCCGCACCGGAAGCGCTGCCGGTTGCCAACGATCTCACCACGATCAAAGGGTTAGGCCCCAAATTGGCCACCACGCTCGGCGAGCACGGCATCACCAGCGTCGCCCAAATCGCAGCGCTCACCCCGCAAGCCGCCGCCGAACTCGACGCCAAGCTCGGCGCCTTCAAGGGACGGATGGAACGCGACCGCTGGATCGAGCAAGCCAAGCTGCTGAGCGCGGGCGACCGTGCGGCTTATGAGGCCGCGTTCGGGAAGTTGGGCGGGTAACCGCGCGTCGATCGGCCGGGCGCTGACACCGTCACCTGCTGGGGGTATCGTCGAACGGTGGCACGCCTTGGTCAAGCAGCCCGCGCCAATGGGATCGGGCACAATCGCCCGATTGCCGCCTTCCAGCGTGGCTCACTCGCTTCCTAACAGCGGACGTTGCTGGTCCGCGTAGCTACACCACAAGGGCCAAATTAGATCGATCGCCGCGATCCCTGATTTGGTCGGAGTGAGCCGGTGCGTCGCATCCAACGCAGGTCGGTATGTGGGGTCGCCCGCTGGTGTGACGATTATGGGCGCGTGTCCGAACTGGTCGGCAGTTATATCGATCACGAAGCCGTTCGCTTCGACCCAAGCATGGCCCTCCCACCCATTGGCAGTGAAGACTCCGCAATCGTTGCCGGGAAGCTCCTGTGATGCCTTCGGAGCCTGACCGCTTTGTATCGTCGCTCGGATTCCGCAGCGATCGAAAGCCCTCATGAGCATCAGGCTGGATCGGACGCAGGTCCACTGAGACGGTACGGTTGGCGCGGGCGGACCCCATGCTTCATGCCAGCGCAGCCAGTGGGGAATTAAAAACCTCCTTGCGTTCGTAGCGACAGTGAGAAGCATCTTGCGAACGTCTGCTAAGGCCGAGTGCCGGTCAATAGCTGCCGGGCTCCTAACCACCCGCTACTCGCCATTCGCAAACCGCAAGCCTGCTCGCGCAGCCTTTGCCGCGCGGAAAGCGCTATCCCCGGCGATACCCCGCATTCCGCGCGCGGCTGACCAGCACTTTGTCGATGCGGCGGCCGTCGAGATCGACCACCTCGAACTTCCAGCCTTGCTCGACGAAGCTTTCACCCTCGCCCGGCAAATGGCGGAACACCGCGAGCGCGAGCCCTGCGACGGTCGCGTAATCGCGGTCCTCGGGCAAATCGATGCCGAGCCGTTCGGCCAGCGTATCGACCGCCATTTGCCCGGCGACGAGCAGCGAGCCATCATCGCGCGTCACCACCGAGGGGGCCTCATCCGGGTCGGTATCCGAGGCGAACTCCCCGGCGATCGCGGCAAGCAGGTCCGCCGGCGTCACGATGCCTTCGAAATGGCCATATTCGTCGTGAATCAGCGCCATCGGCACTTCGGCCTGGCGCAGCGCGTCGAGCGCATCCATCGCGTCGATCTGGTCGAGCACCACCGGCGCCTGCCGCATCAGCGCGCGCAGATCGAGCGGTTCACCCTTGAACAAAGCGACCGCGATGTCGCGCGCCTGCACCACGCCGATCACGGTATCGACCGAGCCTTCGGTCACCGGTAAACGACTGTGCGAGGCACCCACCAGCGCCGCGCGAATCCCGGCATCGTCGAGCGTCGCGTCGATCCATTCGATATCGGTGCGCGGCGTCATCACCTCGCGCACCGGGCGGTCCGCCAGCCGCACCACGCCCGAGATGATCGAACGCTCATGCTCCTCGATCACGCCCGATTTGCTCGCCTCGGCGACGATCAGGTGCAATTCCTCGGCGGTGACATGCTCCTCGGTCTCGCGCTTCAGGCCCATCAGGCGGAACAACAGCCCCGACGACGAATCGAGCAGCCACACAACGGGCGCGGTACCCCAGGCGAGCGCCAGCACCGGCCCCGCCATCGCCGCCGCCAGCGGCTCGGGCGCGCGCAACGCGATTTGCTTGGGCACCAACTCGCCGATCACCAGCGAAGCATAGGTCGTAATGCCAATGACGATCGCGAAGCCGACGCTCTCGGTCGTCGCCGCGCTCAGCCCCAGAAAATGCAGCCGCGCCGCGACCGGGCCGCCGAGACTCGCGCCCGAATAGGCACCCGCCAGAATGCCGATCAGCGTGATGCCGATTTGCGTCGTCGACAGGATCTTGCCCGGGTCCGCCGCCAGCGTCAGCGCGGTGCGCGCGCCGCGATGTCCGGTACGCGCCATCGCCTCCAGCCGCGCCTTGCGCGACGAGACGATCGCCAGTTCTGACATCGCGAAGACGCCGTTCAACACGATCAGCGCGAAGATGATCGCGACGTCGATCCAGGGAAAGGGGGGGAGCGGTGGCATGGCGCACCCCCTCCTTTGCGCGAATCGCGCCATTTCACAACCGCGCGAGGGCGATCGCCTCGCGGTTATTTGGGATGGGCGAGCAAAATCAGCGGAGCGCGCCGAAAAAATCCCGCAACAGCGCGCTCGCTTCACCATCACCGATCCCTGGAAATATCTCGGGTCGATGGTGAATCGTCGGCTGCGAAAATAGGCGTGGCCCATATTCGACCGCCCCGCCCTTCGGGTCGCTCGCCCCATAATAAAGCCGCGCGATTCGCGCATGGGCGATCGCGCCGGCACACATCGCGCACGGTTCCAGCGTTACCCACACATCACAATCACTCAATCGATCCGATCCGATTGCCGCCGCCGCCGCGCGAATCGCCAGCATTTCGGCATGGGCGGTCGGGTCATGCAGCGCGCGGGGTGCGTTCGCGGCGGTCGCGATGATGCGCCCGTCGAGCACCACCACCGCGCCGACCGGAACCTCCCCCGCCGCCGCCGCATCGGCAGCGGCGGCAAGCGCGGCACGCATCGGGAGGGGGAGCGGAAACATTGCACTGCCATGCCCCACTTGCTGCCGAATCGGCAAATCGTGGCAGCGCCCGACCGATTATTGCGTCGTAACGGCGTTGCCATCGGCGCTGACCGGCTTGTTGACCTTCAGCGTCGGCACCGCAATCGTCCTGGTCGTGGTGCCGACCGTCGGCACTTCAATCGTCTTGTTTTCGGTGCCGAGTTCGACGGTCGCCATGTTGGCACTCACTTCCGGTGCCTTGCCGCCATTCACGCTGAGCGTCGGCAGCGTGCCCGCCTTGGTGTCGATCTTGAGCATTCCGAGCGAGACAAGCGCGACGACGGCAAGCGCGGCAAGGCCGACTAAAGCTAAAAGAAAGCGCATGGATCTTCTCCCGTGTTCTGCAACATCGAATCGTTACCGTAACCAAACCGGCGTCGACGCTTATGGTTGCATCACCATATCGAATCGACCCGGACGGTTGACCGCCGCGCTTACGTTCGGTATGCGCCCCGCCTTCACGAGCCTCTTCATGGGCTCACGGACATTCAGGAATTCACGATGTCGCGCATCTGCGAACTGACCGGCAAGGGCCGGATGGTGGGTAACAACGTTTCCCACGCGAACAACAAGACCAAGCGCACGTTCTTGCCGAACCTGCAGAACGTCACGCTCATCTCCGACGCGCTCGGCACCAGCGTGAAGCTGCGTGTCTCGGCACACGGCCTGCGTTCGGTCGAGCATGTCGGCGGCCTCGACAACTGGCTGGTCAAGACGACTGACGACAAGCTGTCGCTGCGCGCGCGTCGCCTGAAGCGCGATGTCGCCAAGAAGCTGACCGCCGCACCGCAGGCTGCCGCGTAAAACCCCTCAGTTCCGGTTGCGCTTCGGCGCGACCGGATCGAGCCTGAACTTCAGCAACAGGCTGCGCTGTACCGACAACTGGTTATCGTCCGAGACGAGCCAGATGATCGTTGCAGCGCCTTCGCGAGTCGTGGTCACGCCCTCGAAATTGTCGTGGATCAACGGTGCGGCCAGCGTTGCGATGTCGCGCCCGCGCACGCTCGCCCCCGGCTTGACCTGCGCCGGATCGACCACCGTCAACACATTCGAAAAGCGCGCCCAGGCGAATCGTCGGTTGAGGATCAGCCAGCGCCCGTCGGGCAGCACGGTCATGTCGCTTGGATCGTACCCTCGTGGCGGGATGTAGTTGAAGCGAAAGCCCCAGCGTGGCCGCCGCACCGGATCCCCATAAAAGACGATGCCCGCGCGCCCGCGTGCCTTGGGCCAGGGATCGGCCTCGGCGATCGTGACCATTCCCCCGCCGGGCAGCACGGTCATCGCCTCTGGCCCCTGATTTGCCGGCCAGCGCGCCATTGCCGGGGGCGCGACATGGCCAACCGCGCGCAGAAACCGCGAATCATACCGCCAAAACTGGTTGTAGCTTTCGAACCCAACCCAGACCTCCCCCGTCTTGCGATCGATGCTCATCGATTCGCTGTCACGGTCACGCTTGAACCAGCCGATGCCGGGCCCGGCGGGCAATTCCGCGAAACTCGGATTCCGCACCCGCCAGTCCGCCCCCATCGCGAATCGGACGATATCGCCGCTGTCGCTCAGCAGCGTAAAGCGATCCCCCGCTATGCTCAGCGAGGAGAAGCCGCCAAATTGCGGATCATGGCTGCGCAATTGCACCCCGCCCAGCCACACCAGATCCCCCACGCGCGTTAAGGTTGGTCGCGCGGGATCGAGATCAACACGATCGGCGTGAAAGAACGGGTCCGCTCCCAGCACAATCCGCCGCCCGGGGACCACCGCGTCCGGCACGAGCAGCAAGAGAAGCAAAACCGACCAGAAAATGCGCATCCGAAGCCCCTGCGGGAGGCGGCATCGCCGCGCAACAGCGATTTGCGCGCCGCTGCGTCGATGAACCGCGGCTAACAAGCCCATTCAGGCTCACCTCAGCCCGACTCGAGCATAACCCCACTATCGGAACACCAACCGGGAGATGCACCATGTTCGAGAAACTGACGCTTGCCGCCACGGCAATGGTCATGACCGCTTCCGGTCTGGCCGCCACCCCTGCCGCTGCCCAACGCTATGATGGCGGGCAGGCTTATGCGTACGACCAAGCCTATCGCGACGGCTATAATCGCGACGACGGATATCGCGACCATCGCACCTATCAGGACGACCGCCGCGATTATCGTGACGATCGCAACGATGGCTATTATCAGGATCGCCGCTATTACAGCCGCGCGCGCAACCGCTGCAACAGCGACCGTGGCACGATCATCGGTGCGATCGCGGGCGGGTTGCTCGGCAACGTGATTGCCGGTCGTGGGGATCGCACACTCGGCACCGTTTTGGGTGCAGGCGGCGGTGCGCTCGCCGGTCGCGCGATCCAGAAGGACGGCCAGCCGGGCTATTGCCGCTGAACACGCGCCCACGCCCTTAAGAACGCCCCGCTGTGTTGCGTAACAGAGGGCGGAGGCCGGTTTCCCTGCGGAAACCGGCCTCCTTTCATTTTCGGGGCGCGGCGCGCGCCCGGCACTCAATACATATGTTGCCCACCATTGATGCTGAGCGTCGAGCCGGTGACGAACCCGCCTTCCTCCGAACACAGGAAAGCGACGCCGCGTGCGATTTCGCTCGCCTGGCCCAGTCGCCCGACCGGGATCTTGGCAACGATTTTCTCCAACACATCCGCCGGGACCGCCGCGACCATGTCGGTATCGATATAGCCCGGCGCGATCGCATTCACCGTTACGCCCGCACGCGCGCCTTCCTGCGCCAACGCCTTGGTAAAGCCGTGAATGCCCGATTTCGCGGCGGCATAATTGACCTGACCATATTGGCCCGCCTGGCCGTTGATCGACCCGATATTGACGATCCGCCCCCATTTACGGTCGCGCATCCCCGGGAACACCGCCTTGGCCATGTTGAAGCAACCGCCCAAATTGGTGTCGATCACCTCTTTCCACGCCTGATAAGTGAGCTTCAGGATCGTACCGTCGCGCGTGATGCCGGCATTGTTGACCAGCACGTCAACCGGCCCCAACGCCTCGACCACCTTCGCCGTGCCCTCCTGGCAGGCATCGTAATCCGCCACATCCCATTTGAACGCAGCGATGCCGGTGCGTTCGGTAAATTCGCGCGCGCGGTCATCATTGCCGGCATAGGTCGCAGCGACCGTCATGCCTTGATCCTTCAGCGCGAGGCTGATCGCCTCCCCAATCCCGCGAGTGCCGCCGGTTACGATCGCGACGCGTGTCATCAAACTCTCCTCTTAGGATCTATCGCCCAGCCCACGCTACGCGGACGGCGTCCACCCTTCAAGTTGACACGCAAGTAAAACACGCAACATATCGATCCCGATTTCCCCCGCATTAAGGCAGGGAAGGTAAGCGAAGTGGGTGCCGCCCTTTTCTTCGAAGCTTTCGCGCCCGCGAATCGCCAGTTCCTCCAGCGTTTCGAGGCAGTCGGCGGAAAAACCCGGCGCGAAAATCGCGACCCTGGTAATACCCTGGGCGGGCAGCGCATCGAGCGTGGTGTCGGTCGCGGGGCCCAGCCACTTTGCGCGCCCGAAGCGCGACTGGAACGCGACCGTCAACGGTCGGCCCAAGCGCTCGCCCAACACGCGCGCGGTCTTCTGGCAATGGCAGTGATAGGGATCGCCCAATTCCAGCGTGCGCTGCGGCATCCCGTGGAAGCTGGCGATAATCGCCTGCGGCTCGAAATCGAGCGCGGCGAGCCCGGCGGTCAGCGATTGCGCCAGTGCTTCGATATAGGCAGGATCGTCATAATAAGGCGGCAGGGTGCGCACGGCGGGTTGCCAGCGCATCTTGGCCAGGGCCGCAAAGGCCTTGTCATTGGCGGTCGCGGTCGTCGCCCCGCAATATTGCGGATAGAGCGGGGCAACCAGAATGCGCTCGCATCCCGCATCCTTCATCGCCTGCAAACGATCGCCGATCGCGGGATTGCCATAACGCATTGCCCAATCGACCAGCACGTTCGGCCCAAAGGCGCCTTGCAGCGCCGCGCTTTGCGCCTTGGTGATTGCCGCCAACGGGGAGCCATCTGCACTCCACACCTGGGCATAGGCATGGGCGGACTTTTTGGGCCGGGTGTTGAGGATGATACCGCGCAGGATCGGCTGCCACAGCAAGGGCGGAATTTCCACCACGCGCCGATCCGACAGAAATTCGGCGAGGTAGCGCTTCACCGATTTCGCATCGGGCGCATCAGGCGTGCCGAGATTGGTGAGCAACACGCCAATTCTGGGCGTGGGAATCACCGGGTGTCCGGCGGGGAGGAGGACAGACATCACACGGTTCCCGGAATGAGCGGCAGGCGGCGCAAGCGATACCCCGTCGCGGCTTGCAGTGCGTTGGCGATGGCGGGCGCGACCGGCGGCACGGCGAGTTCGCTCACCCCGCCCGGTTCCGCCTCGCTCGAAATCAGTTCGACCGTAATGTCGGGCGTGTCGGCCAGCCGTGGCAGGCCGAGATCGCCAAAGCCGCGCGCCTCGGCCAGATTGGCCTTGAACCCGGTCGCGCTGCCCGTCGCCGCCGCCATGCCGAACAGTAGCCCGCCTTGAATCTGCTGGCGGACGATGTCGGGGTTGATCTGCCGCCCGCAATCGACCGCCGCGACGATACGATCGACGCTGACCGCCTGCCCCTCGCCGACATGCGCCTCGACCAGCACCGCGATATGGCTGCCGCGAAAGCTGTGACAGGCAATGCCCTGCCCGCTACCGGCGATGCCGCCCTCCCAACCGCCGAGCGAAGCCGCCGTCGACAGGCACCGCGCCAGCCGCGCATCCCCGCCCAGCATTCCGATACGGAACGACAACGGCTCGGTCCCCGCGACATGCGCCAGTTCGTCGAGAAAGCATTCGGTGAAAAAACTGGTGTAACTATGCGCGCCCGAGCGCCAATGCCCGGTCGGCACGCCGATATCGGCCGGGTGATGATCGATCGCATAAGCCGGAATCCGGTAGAAGGGCGTGGCCCCGGCCACCGCATAGCCATCGCCGAAGGGAGCAACGGCTTGCGCCGCGCGGAACCCCGCATCGTGCGCCAGCAAGCGCCCGGCCAGTTCCCGCCCGGTCGCGGGGGCAGCAATCTTGGCGAGCCAGCCGAGGATTTGCCCGTTGCCACCGAGCCGCGCCGCCATCCGCGCCATCGCCGGGGGACGATAACGGTCGTGCAGCAGATCCTCCGACCGGCTCCACACCAGTTGCACCGGGCGCGTGAGGCTGTGCGCCAGCACCGCCGCCTGCGCCGCGCACTGCGTTTCCAGATTCGCGCCGAACGAGCCGCCGATCAGCATCGGATGCACCAGCACCGCATCCTCGGCCAGGCCAATCGCCGCCGCCGCCGCACTGCGCGCCAACCCCGGCGCCTGGGTCGGCAACCACAGCTCCAGCCGCCCATCCCGATAGTGCGCGGTCGCGGTCATCGTCTCGATCGCGGCGTGCGCGGCAAGGCCGACATGATAATCGGCGGTCACCACGCGCGCGCCCTTGAACACCGCCGACAAATCGCCCTGTCGCGCAATGCGCGCACCGGGCCCGTCGAGCGCGGCCTTCAGCGCCGTGTTGATGCTGGCGGTGCTGACCAGGCGGCTTTTGGTCTCAAAGCGTGGGGCGAGCGCATCGAGCGCGGTGTTCGCCGCCCACCAATTATTGGCGACCGCCGCGACCCAGCGATCGTTGGTGACGACGTGCAACACCCCGCGAACGCGCTCCGCCGCCGTCCGGTCAACCCGCACCAGCCTGCTGTCGCCCACCGGCCCCTGACGGATGCTGGCATAGACCATGTCGGGCAAGCGCACATCGCCCGCGAAATTGGCGGAGCCATCGATCTTGGACGGGCCATCGAGCCGGGGCAGCGACTGGCCCGACAAACGGTCGCCACCATCCCCGCGCAGCGGCAGCGGATCGGGCAGCGTGCCCCCCACCGCCTCTGCCGCCAGTTCGGCAAAGCGCAGCCGGTTGTTGCCGTGGATGACGAAACCTTCGGCTGTGGTGCAACCCTGCCACTCGACCTTCCAGCGCCGCGCTGCGGCCTTGCACAACAGCACGCGCGCCGCCGCGCCCGCCGCGCGCAGCGGATCCTCGAACGCGCGAACCGAGGTCGATCCGGCGGTCAGCATCAGCCCCATTCGCCCGGCATGGGCATCGCGCCACGCCTCGACCATCCCGCCGCCCGGCTGCTCGAACAGCGCGCGCGCGCCAAGCATATTGGCGTAAAGCGGGTTGAACGGCGCCGCCTCCACCGCAACCGTGCGCCAGTCCGCGCCCAGTTCATCAGCAATGATTTGCGGCAGCGTGGTATAGACGCCCTGGCCATGTTCGGCTTGCGGCACCGCCACGGTGACATGCCCGTCATCGCCGATCTTGAGCCACGCGCCGAACACGCTTTCGCCCTTGTCGGCGGTGAGATTGCCGGAATAGCGCTGCGGCCACAGCCCCCACGCCACCACCAGCCCAACCCCCGCCCCACCACCGATCAACAGCGTGCGACGATCGATCTTCGGGGGTGCGGGGAAAGCCATCGCCTTGCTCTATCGTGCCAAGCGTGCCGCCGCCAGTTCGGTATGGCTATGCCGCGACCGCTTCCGCCGCCAGCGCACGATATTTCGCGCGGATCGAGACCTTGTCGATCTTCTCGGTGCCCAGTCGCGGCAGCGGCGTATCGACGATCCAGATGCGCTGCGGCACCTTGAACGCCGCGATATGCGCAAACAGGAATTCGCACAGCGCCTCGGTCGTCAGCGTCTCGCCCTCGCGTGGCAGCACCACCGCCCCCGGCACTTCGCCAAAGCGTTCATCGGCCAGACCGAATACTGCCGCCTCGGCCACCGCCGGATGTTCGTAAATCGCCGCCTCAACTTCCTGGCACGAGATATTTTCGCCGCCGCGAATGATGATGTCCTTCTTGCGATCGACGATGAACAGATAGCCGTCCTCGTCGAGATAGCCGATGTCGCCGGTCAGGAAATAGCGGTCGGCGGTGAAGGCTGCTGCGGTGGCGTCGGGTCGCCCGTAATATTCGGTGAAATTGCAGACCGAACGAATACCGACCTCGCCGCGCTCCCCCTGCGCAACCGGCTTGCCCGCACCATCGAGGATCGCGAGATCGACCAACGGCGCCGACGCACGCCCGGTCGAATTGGGCTTGGCCAGATAATTGTCGCGAAAATTGCCGCAGCCAACGCCGTTGGTCTCGGTCAGGCCATAACCGAGCAACGGCTTGGGACCGCCCATTTCGTCGGCGATGCGGCGGACATGCTCGACCGGGCGCGGTGCCCCGCCCGCTGCAAAGTCCGTCACCGACGACAGATCATAATCGCCGCGCTTTGGATGCGTTAGAATCTCGAAGCTCATCAGCGGCACGCCGACAAAATAGCTGATCTTTTCAGCCTGGATCAGCCGCATCGCTTCCTCGGCATCCCATTTCGGCATCAGCACGAGTTTACGCCCCATTGCGAAGCTTTGCAGGAACACCGGCACTTCGGCGGTGACATGGAACAGCGGCACGTTGAGCAAGGTCGCGGGTTGGCCAACCGGCGGATTGCCGTCGGCGGTCGTGATGCCGAGCATCACCAGCGCTTGCGCAAGATAGTTGAACACGCCTTGCGTCACCGCCCGGTGATTGCTGATCGCGCCCTTCGACTGCCCCGTGGAGCCCGATGTGAACAGGATCGTGGCGGGGTCTTCGGGCGCGATGGTCGGCAGGGCGACGTCGGCCGGCCCAGCCAACGCCGCAAGCGCGTTGCCAAGCGGCTGCAGATCATCGATCGTCACCACCGCGACATTGAGCCCATCGATATCGGCCAGCCGTTTGGCGCGCGGCGGATCGGCAAAGACCAGGCGGCATTCGACCTCGGCCACTGCGGTTGCCAGTTCCTCGGACTGCCACCAGCCGTTGAGCAGCGTCGCGACACCGCCCGCCATCACGATGCCCATGTACAGCGCGATCCACGACGGCGAATTGCGCATCGCAATGCCGATTCGGTCACCGGGCGCGACCCGGTGCTGCGCAACCAGGCCCTGCGCTACGCCCTGTGCGATGGCATAAACCTCGGCGAAGGTCAGCCGTTCGGGCCCCGCGACCAGGAACGGCAGCTCGGCGTGATTCGCACAATAATGCGCGAAATAGGGTGGCAAGGTTTGCGGCACGCCGGTAATGAGCGGCAGCTCGACGCCACCTGCCGTTACGGTTCCCAGCGAAAACGGAGCCCCGGGCCCGGTGAGCCCCGCCAGCGCGGCATCCATTCGCAGGTCCAGTTTGCTCGGCATTTCGCTCTCCACTTGGTCTTATCGCCTTGCGCCATTATGGAGGCGCAAATCCTCGGGGAAAAGCCTTGATCCTGACCGCCGCCCTGCCCGTGCTCGCCAATGCCGCTTCGACCGCGCAGGGCCATATCCACTTCGCCGATCTCCATCTCGATCCGGTGGCGCTCGACCTGCGTTTCTTCCAGATCAAATGGTATTCGATCGCCTATATCACCGGCATTCTGGTCGGCTGGTGGTATCTGCTGAAGCTGCTGCGCCAGCCGGGCGCACCGATGGCGCGGCGCCACGCCGATGATCTGGTGTTCTACGCAACGCTCGGCATCATTCTCGGCGGGCGGCTGGGCTATGCACTGTTCTACGCGCCGCAATTGCTGACCTCATGGGGCCTGTTCAAGCTGTGGGATGGCGGCATGTCGTTCCACGGCGGGATGATCGGTACTTCGATCGGCATCATCCTGTTCGCGCGCTCGCAAAAGCTCGATTGGCTGCGCGTGCACGATTATCTCGCCTGCGCGGTGCCGTTCGGGCTGTTCTTCGGACGAATCGCCAATTTCGTGAATGGCGAATTGTGGGGCAAGCCGGCGGATGTGCCCTGGGCAATCGTGTTCCGCGACACGGTACAAAGCGGCATGATCGAACCCGCCCGTCATCCGAGCCAATTGTACGAGGCCGGGCTGGAAGGCATCGCCTTGTTCGCGGTGCTGTGGTTCGCCTTCTGGAAGACCAAGGCGCGCTATGAACCGGGTAAATTGGTCGGGCTGTTCCTGCTTGGCTACGGCGTGGCGCGCTTCACCGTCGAATTTTTCCGCGAACCCGATGCGCAGTTCAACGAATGGTGGGGCGGTTTCTTCGCGCACACCATTCACATGGGCCAGGTACTGACGCTGCCGATGATACTCGGTGGGCTCTATCTGATCGTCACCGCCAAGGGGCGTCGCCACCGCGTCGTACCAATTGCGGGCGACGCGAGCGTGGCATGACCTTCTCCCCTCCCGCTTGCGGGAGGGGACGGGGGAGGGCATGGCGCTTTCGATATGCTGACGGATTCCCCTCCCCCAGCCCCTCCCGCACGCGGGAGGGGAGATTTGGCTGTCCCTCCCATAAGCGGGGAGGGAAGTCTGGCCGACCGCCTCGCCCGCGCGATCACGCTGGCCGGGCCGATTTCGCTCGCGCAGTTCATGGCGGCGGCCAACCAGCATTATTACGCGACGCGCGATCCGCTTGGCAGCACGGGCGATTTCACCACCGCGCCCGAAATCAGCCAGATGTTCGGCGAATTGATCGGCCTGTGGGGCGCCGACCTGTGGGACCGCGCCGGGCGCCCGCAAGCGGCATGGGTCGAACTCGGGCCCGGTCGCGGTACGCTCTCGGTCGATGCGCTGCGCGCGGCGGGCAAGGCCGGTTTCACGCCGCCGGTGCATCTGGTCGAAACCAGCCCGGTGCTGCGCACGGCACAAGCCGGGCGCTTGCCCGATGCGAGCTGGCACGACGCGATCGATACGCTGCCAAGCGATCGCCCGCTGATCGTCATCGCCAACGAATTTTTCGATGCGCTGCCGATCCGCCAACTCGTCAAGGGTGCAGGCGGCTGGTTCGAGCGGCTAATCGCCTGTCAGGACACGCTGTTCCTGCCGATTGCGGGCAAGCAAGTGCCCGACGCGGTCATCCCCGAGGCCTTGCGCGATGCCGATGCGGGTTCGGTGATCGAGACATCGCCCGCCAGCGTGGCGATCCTGCGGGGCCTTGCCCAGCGCATCGTCGCGCAAGGCGGCGCGCTGCTGATCGTCGATTACGGCTATCACGGCCCCGCGATCGGCGACACGCTGCAGGCGGTGCGCGGCCATGCTTATGCGAACCCGTTCGACACACCCGGCGAACAGGATCTAACCGCGCATGTCGATTTCGGCACGCTCGCCGCCGCAGCGATGGTTGAGGGTGCGCGGGTCGCGGGGCCGGTTGGGCAAGGCGCGTTTCTCGGCGCGCTCGGCATCGCCGCCCGCGCGGCCGCCCTCGCCGCCGCCGCGCCCGACCGCGCCGACGGCATCGCCGCCGATCACCAGCGCCTGACCCAGGCGATGGGTTCCTTATTCCAGGTTCTGGCGGTTTCGTCCCCCGACTGGCCACTCCCAGCGGGGTTCGCATGATTCAGTACCGTGACGCGCGCACCATCGACGGCCCCGCCCTTGCGGCAATGGCGCGGCAATCGTTCACTGAGACCTTCGGGATGCTCTACCCAGCATCCGACCTGAGCGCGTTCCTCGATGAGGCGTTCGGCCCGAATGGCTTGCCCGCCCAGCTCTCCGACCCCGATTTCGCGATCCGGCTGGCGCTGAACGACGGCGAGATCATCGGCTTCGTCAAGATGGGCCCGGTCACCTTCCCCGGCGAATGGCGGCCCGATGCGATCGAACTTTACCAATTCTACGTCCTCAGCGCTTGGCACGGACACGGCGTCGCGCAGGAGCTGATGGCGTGGTCGCTCGGCCACGCGCGCAGCCACGGCGCGCGCGAAGTGATCCTGAGCGTCTATGTCGACAACCACCGCGCGCACCGTTTTTATGAAAAATACGGCTTCCACGACATCGGGCGGATCGCCTTCCGCGTCGGCGCGACGGTCGATGACGACAATCTGATGCGGCTGGTGCTGTGAGCGCGCCCGTACCAGTCGAGGTGATCCGCGCGCCCATGCTGGCGGGGACCCGGCATGGCTTTCTCGGGCGCATCGGCGGCGTTTCGGTCGGCATCCATGCCGGGCTGAACATCGGCATCGGTTCGGATGACGATGCCGCCGCCGTCGCTGAAAATCGCGCGCGCGCGATCGCGGCGGTGCTGCCCGGCGCGCGGTTGCTGTCGCCCTATCAAGTGCATTCCGCCGATTGCGTGACCGTGACCACGCCCTTTGATGACACCGCGCGCCCTCATGCCGATGCACTGGTCACCGATCGCCCCGGCCTTGCGCTCGGCATCGTCACCGCCGATTGTGCGCCGGTGTTGCTGGCGGATGTGCAGGCCGGGGTGGTCGGGGCAGCGCACGCCGGATGGAAGGGCGCACTTGGCGGCGTCACCGATGCCACCATTCAGGCGATGGTCGCGCTCGGCGCGCAACGCGACCGCATCGCCGCCGCGATTGGCCCGTGCATCGCGCGCGCCAGTTACGAAGTTGATGAGGGGTTTGCGCGCCGCTCCGAAGCCGATGACCCGGCCAATGAACGCTTCTTCGCCGAAGGACGCGCGGGCCATTTCCAGTTCGACCTGGAAGCCTATGTCGCGCACCGTATCGCCGCGGCAGGCGTGCCCCGCGTGGCGATGCTCGGGCTCGACACCTATGCCGACGAAGCGCGCTTCTTCAGCTTCCGTCGCGCAACGCATCGTGGCGAACCCGGTTATGGCCGCCAAATCTCGATTATCGCGCTATAACCTCAGGCCGCTGGTATCTTTTCCAGAAACGCACGCACCGCGTCCGAAATGGCGAGCGGCTTGCCCGTCGGCAAATGAACGTTGACGATCACCATGTCGATCACGGTGTGTAGCTCGCCCGTTACCGCGTGACACAATTCGAAACGCTGCGTGAGGCTGGAGCCGCCGACGCGCGCAATACGGACGAAGGCCTCGATCGTATCGCCCCACACGAACGGCTTCAGATAATCGATCTCGGTCCGGCGGACGTGGAATTCGGTATGTTCCCACGCTTCACCGAGCGCGGCACCGATCCCGGTCCATTCCCAGAATTCGCTGACCGCGACATCGGCATATTCGAGATAGCGCGAGTTGAAGACGACCTTCTGTCCGTCGATTTCCGCATAACGGACTTTGAAACGGGTCGAAAAAGCAAAGCCGGGACGCGACATCAAAATAGCAACCTAAAACCGACGATAGCGAGCACCCCCGCGAGAATCGGGCTGAGCACGCGATCGGATATGCGCGATGCGATCAGGCTGCCAACGATGATTCCGGGAATAGAACCAAGTAGCAGCGAAAACAGCAATGTCCCGTCGACCGACCCCAGCAACCAATGCCCAAAGCCGCCGAGCAGCGTCAGCGGCACCGCATGGGCGATGTCGGAGCCGACCAATCTGTTGATCGGCAAGGTCGGATAGAGGATCAGCAGCGCGGTCATCCCAAGCGCGCCCGCGCCGACCGAAGTGATCGACACCAACACCCCCAGCACCGCGCCGAGCAGCACCGTCAGCCAGGTGAGGCGTGCCGTCCCGATCGTACCGAACAGGTGCGTCAGCGAGCCGACAATCCGCATCCGGAAAATCGTCGCCACCGCCGACAGCACCAGCGTGACGCCGAGAATCGCCGAAATCGCGTGCCCGGTATCCTGCTTTTCCGATGCGTAATGCAGCACCATGATCGTCAGGATGGTTGCCGGTACGCTGCCCGCCGCGAGCCGCGCCACCACGCGCCAGTCAACCGTCCCGCGCCAGCCATGCACCGTTGTGCCTACGGCCTTGGTGGCAGAGGCGTATAGCAGATCGGTGCCGACTGCGGTGGCCGGGTGGAAGCCGAAGGCAAGCACCAAGAGCGGCGTCATCAACGAGCCCCCGCCAACCCCGGTCAGCCCGACGAGCAGCCCGACGAGCACGCCGGCCAGCGAATAAAGCGGTGTGATAATCATCCGGGCCGGCGGTCAGTCGGCTTTCGTGCTGGGAATGTTGACCCCCATCGACACCAGATACTTTTTCACGTTGCGCGCCGCCTGCCGCAGCCTCTGTTCGTTTTCAACCATCGCGATGCGCACAAAGCCTTCCCCATTTTCACCGTATCCCACCCCTGGCGCAACCGCGACCTTGGCGTGAGTCAGTAATTGTTTGGAGAACTCAAGGCTGCCTAGGTGGGCGAGCGCGGGCGGCAGCGGTGCCCAGGCGAACATCGAGGCTGGCGGAGCGGGAATATCCCACCCGGCGCGACCGAAACTCTCGACCAGCACGTCGCGGCGCTTGTGGTAAAGCTGGCGATTGGTCTCGACAATGTCCTGCGGCCCGTTGAGCGCGGCGCACGCCGCCGCCTGAATCGGGGTGAAAGCGCCATAATCGAGATAGGACTTCACCCGGCTCATCGCCGCGATCAGCGTTTTGTTGCCCACCGCAAAGCCGATCCGCCAGCCCGCCATCGAATAGGTCTTGCTGAGCGAGGTGAACTCGATCGCAATGTCCTTCGCGCCGGGTACTTGCAGGATCGATGGGGTTGGCTTGCCGTCGAAATAAAGCTCGGAATAGGCCAAATCGGAGATGATCCAGACCTTGTTCTCCTTCGCCCACGCGACCAGCCGTTCGTAGAAAGCGAGATCGACCGCTTCCGCCGTAGGGTTGGACGGATAGTTGACGACCAGGATCGACGGACGCGGGACGGTGAAGGCCATCGCGCGTTCCAGCGATTCGAAATAGGCATTGTCGGGCGTCGTCGGCACCGCGCGGATCGTCGCTCCGGCAATGATGAAGCCGAAGGTATGGATCGGATAGGACGGGTTGGGCGCAAGCACGACGTCACCCGGCGCGGTGATGGCGGTGGCGAGGCTGGCCAACCCCTCCTTGGACCCCATCGTCACCACGACTTCGGTCTCGGGATCGACATCAACACCGAAGCGGCGACCGTAATAATTGGCCTGTGCGCGGCGTAGCCCCGGAATACCCCTGGACTGCGAATAGCCATGCGCATCGGGTTTGCGCACCACTTCGATCAATTTCTCGATGACATGCGGCGGGGGTGGCAAATCGGGGTTGCCCATGCCGAGATCGATGATGTCCTCGCCGGTCGCCCGCGCTTCCGCTCGCATCGCGTTCACTTCGGCGATGACGTAGGGCGGCAGACGCTTGATGCGATAAAATTCGTCGGACATTGCAG
Source organism: Sphingomonas sp. (assembly GCF_041661885.1). GTDB lineage: Bacteria > Pseudomonadota > Alphaproteobacteria > Sphingomonadales > Sphingomonadaceae > Sphingomonas. The sequence goes on from NZ_JBAZTL010000002.1 coordinate 106,346, forward strand.
GGATTCCGGCTGGAGGGAGCCCTTCCTTACGCCATTATGTGTCGTGCCGTCACCCCGCCGCACACCAATATAACCGGATGCCGGGGTTTTGCGTCGGCCCGACGATGCGCGCTTTCATCAACGGGGGTCGCCGGGGTAGGGTGGCGTACACCAAAAAGAGGATGTCATGGCCGAATCCACCAAAACCGCCGCCACCGCCATGCCCAGCCTCGCCGAGCTGCAGCACTGGACCTGGGTTCTTGGTCGCGCGCAGCAAATGCTGCTGGAACAGGGCCTCGCAACCCTGGGTGCGGCGGAATCGGCTTTACCCGCGTTTCCGGGCCTGACCGACCCGGAAACGCTGGCGCGCGCGCGCGATTTCTGGACCGACAGCCTCACCCTCTGGCAACGGATGCTCGTCCCCGGTGAAGCGCCACCACCCGCAGAAGAAACGCCAGAGCGGGCGCGGGACAAGCGCTTCAAGGATCCGCGCTGGCGCGACGACCCTTTGTTCGACTGGATTCGCCAGAGCTACTTCCTGTTTTCCGACCAAATGCTCGCTCAGGTCGAAACGCTGCAAGGCGTGGACGATAAACAGCGCGAACAGATGCGCTTTGCTACGCGCGGCTTTCTCGATGCGATCAGCCCGTCCAATTTCCCGGCCACCAACCCCGAGGTGCTCGAAAAGACGATTGAAACCGGCGGCGAAAATCTGCTCAAGGGCCTGCAGAACATGCTGGCCGATCTTGCCAAGGGGCAGGTGACGCACACCGACCAGACCGCCTTCGAACTTGGGCGCAACCTGGCGACCACGCCAGGCAAGGTGATCCACCGCACCGATTTGTATGAACTGATCCAATATGCCCCGACCACCCCCAACGTGCTGGCGGTGCCGCTGGTGATCTTCCCGCCGTGGATCAACCGTTTCTACATCCTCGATCTTACCCCCGAAAAAAGCTTCATCCGCTGGGCGGTCGAACAGGGCATCACCGTCTTCATGGTTTCGTGGCGATCGGCCGATGCCAGCATGAAGGATGTGGTGTGGGACGATTATATCGCCGCCCAAATCGATGCGATCGACACGGTGCGGCGCGTGCTGAAGGTGCCCGCGGTCCACACCATCGGCTATTGCGTGGCGGGCACGACGCTCGCCGCGACGCTGGCAGTGCTGGCGGCGCGAGGGGAAGGCGACAAGGTCAAGAGCGCGACCTTCTTCACCGCGCAAGTCGATTTCGAGAAAGCGGGCGAACTGCTGTATTTCGTCGCCGACGATCAGCTTGAGTTGCTCAAGACGCTCACCCCCGACGGCTTTCTCGACGGGCGCTACATGGCGGCGGTGTTCAACCAGTTGCGCGGGCGCGACCTGATCTGGAACTATGTCACCAACAATTATCTGCTGGGCAAGGACTATGCCCCGTTCGACCTGCTGCACTGGAATGGCGACACCACCAACCTGCCCGCGCAGTGGCACATGCGCTATCTCATCGACCTGTACCGCGACAATTTGCTGAGCAAGGCCAGGGCGCTGAGCGCGCTCGGTACGCCGATCGATCTCGGGCTGGTGACGACGCCAAGCTATATCCAGGCCGGTCGTGAGGACCATATCGCCCCAGCCGAAAGCGTGTGGGCGCTGATGCGGCTGTTTTCGGGCGAGCGGCGCTTCGTGCTGGCAGGATCCGGGCATATTGCCGGCGTGGTCAATCCACCGAGCGCGAACAAATATCAATATTGGCTCAACCCCGAACCGGTCGAGACGCTCGAAGCCTTCATCGCCGGAGCGCGCGAGACCAAGGGGAGCTGGTGGCCCGACTGGTTGGCATGGCTGCAAGATCAGGATGCGGCAACGGTCCCGGCCAAGGGCGCGCGGCAACCGGGCAAGGGTGCGCTCAAGGCTATTGAGGATGCACCGGGTCGGTATGTGAGGCAGCGCTAACGCGCCCAATAGGGACGCGGAACTCCGTAGTTTCACTTATGTTGCACTGCAACAATTTGCTTGTATTTGGTCTCGCCTCTGCTATATTGCATTGCAGCATTGGCGTAGGAGAGATCCGATCATGGCAAGCAAGGGCCCCAAGTCAGACGCGGCACCCAAGGCCGCAAAGCCGACCGCGAAGATCGTCGTTCCGTCGGCTGTCGCCGCGCCTGAAGCTGTTTCTGCAAAACCCGCTCCGCCCAAGGCGCGGGCTACCGCTGCGGCGGTGAAAACCCCATCGGTTCCCGCAGCGCCTCCGGCTCCGGTCACGGAAGCGCCCGAACCGGTCGTCGCGGCCCCCGCCGCCGACGTGGTGACACCGGCACCAGTCGTGGCAACCCCGCAAGAGGTTGCTCCGGTGGTGCCCGTGGCAGAGCCTGTGCTTACGCCTGACCCGGTTCTTACTGTCGAAGCCCCCAAACCCGTCGCCGCCGCCGCGCCGACCCCCACGCAAAAGGAAGTCGTTACTATGGAAAGCACCATCAAAGCCGCTACCGACAAGGTTCAGGAACAGGCCAAGGCGCTGTTCGCCGATGTTAACGAGCGCACCAAGACTGCGGTCGAAAAGGGCACCAAGCTGGTCGAAGAGCTCAACGAATTTTCGAAGGGCAATGTCGAGGCGATCGTCGAATCCTCGAAGATTGCCGCCAAGGGCATCGAGACGCTGGGCCAGGATGCTGCGGAATATGGCCGCAAGCATTTCGAAGGCGCTTCGGCTGCGCTGAAGGGTTTGTCGGGCGCCAAGACCCCGTCGGACTTCTTCAAGCTGCAGAGCGACTATGTCCGCAGCGCGTTCGACGCGATCGTCGCCGAAACCTCGAAGAACACCGAATCGCTGGTGAAGCTCGCCGGTGAGGTCGCCCAGCCGATTTCGAACCGCGTTGCGCTGGCCGCCGAGAAGATCAAGATCAGCGCATAAGCCGATCTTTGTCCTTGTCCGGACAGAAGAGGGCGGTCCCGGATGGGGCCGCCCTTTTCGTTTGCCCCCTTGCCCTCACCCCCTGCGATGCCATATTTTAGCGAATAGATGATCGACAGCACCACAATCTCGATGGCGGAACGCCGTGATGATGGCACCGGCGACGGGCCGGACGACGGCACGGGTCTGGGCGTTGCAACGCGCACCCGCGCCAAGACCAAACAGCCGACGCCGTACCGCGTATTGCTGTTGAACGACGATTACACGCCGATGGAGTTCGTCGTGCTGGTGCTCCAGCGCTTCTTCCGCATGGATATGGAAGCGGCGACGCGCGTGATGCTGCATGTCCACCAGAAGGGCGTCGGCGTGTGCGGCATCTTCAGCTACGAAGTCGCCGAGACCAAGGTCAGCCAGGTCATCGATTTCGCGCGGCAGAACCAGCATCCGCTGCAATGTATGCTGGAAAAGGCCTGATTTAGCCGGACGTTCCTGTGCGCCTCGTCGCAATTTGCCTATCGTGCTTGCACCGGCGGGGCGAGGCGATAAACGAGGTACATGGACCGTATTCTCATTCGCGGCGGTAATCGCCTGTCTGGCCGCCTTCCCATTTCCGGCGCGAAGAACGCCGCGCTCACGCTGATGCCGTGCGCGCTGCTGACCGAGGAGCCGGTGACGCTGCGCAATTTGCCGCGTCTGGCCGATGTCGACAGCTTTGGGCATTTGCTCAATCAGCTTGGCTGTTCGACGCGAATCGAGGGCGCGCGCCCCGAGGATTTCGGTCGCGTGATGACGATCCGCGCCGGCAAGCTGACCGCGACCGAAGCCCCTTATGACATCGTGCGAAAAATGCGCGCGTCGATCCTGGTGCTGGGGCCCCTGATCGGGCGCGCGGGCGAGGCGACGGTATCGCTGCCGGGCGGCTGCGCGATCGGCAATCGCCCGATCGACCTGCATTTGAAGGCGCTTGAAGCGATCGGCGCGCAGCTCGAAATGGCGGCAGGCTATGTCAAGGCCGTCGCGCCGGGTGGGCGCCTGTCGGGCGGCAAATACACCTTCCCGATCGTGTCGGTCGGCGCGACCGAGAATGTGGTGATGGCAGCGGTCCTCGCCAAGGGCGGCAGCCGGATCGAGAATGCCGCGCGCGAACCCGAAATCGTCGACCTGTGCAATTTGCTGGTGGCGATGGGCGCCAAGATTTCAGGCATCGGCACCGAGACGCTGGAGATCGAAGGCGTCGACCGGCTGCACGGCGCGACCTATCGCGTGATGCCCGACCGGATCGAAGCGGGCAGCTATGCCTGCGCTGCGGCCATCACCGGCGGGTCGGTCGAGCTGGTCGGCGTCAAGATGGACGATATGCGCGCGACGACCGAAGCGTTGATCGCGGCGGGGGTGACGCTGGAGGAACGCGGCGAGAATCTGCTGGTTTCCGCGACCAACGGCATCAAGCCGCTGACGCTGTCGACCGCGCCGTTCCCGGGTTTTGCGACCGACATGCAGGCGCAATTCATGGCGATGCTGTGCCTGGCCGATGGCGCGAGCGTGCTGACCGAGACGATCTTCGAAAACCGTTACATGCACGTGCCGGAACTGGCGCGGATGGGCGCGGACATCCTCGTGCAGGGCCGCACCGCCGTGGTGCGTGGCGTGCCAAAACTGGTTGGCGCGCCGGTGATGGCGACCGATCTGCGCGCCTCGATGAGCTTGATTATCGCCGGGCTCGTCGCCGAGGGGGAAACGCAGGTCAGCCGCGTCTATCACCTCGATCGCGGCTATGAACGGCTTGAGGAAAAGCTCAGCGCGGTTGGGGCCGATATCGAGCGCGTCGGCGACGGTTAAGCCGTCCGTTCCGGTACAGCAGCCGCATCGGCCTGAATGGCGAGCTCGGGCGCAACCGCTTCCCACGGGAAGATGAACCAGTCCTTGGTCACCGCGCGATCAATCTCGCGCGCATGATACTCAACGCGCTCGCCCGAGCGGATATTGTCGAGCAGCGTCGCGAAGCGCACGCTGCCCGGCACCGCCCCCGCCTCCGCCAGCATGGCACGCAAGCGTTTGATCGTGCGGCCAGTGTCGTTGATGTCGTCGAGGAACAGGAAGCGTTCGCCGCTCCGCGTGCGCTCGGCCAGTCGCGCGATCGGGTCGAGCGCGAAATCCTCGACCTGCGCCGAGAAATCGACCGACAGCATCGGCAGGCCGCTCGCGTGGCTGAGAAACACCGCCGGGACCAGACCGCCGCGCCCGATGCCGATCAGAAAGGTTGGCGACCATGCGGCATCCTCACCCAACCGCCCCGCCAACAGATGAATATCGGCGACGAAGCGCTCTTGTGGGATGGGGGTATAGATCGTCACGCTGCCGCCTCCACATAGGCGTCCAGCCGCGCCAGATGCTCGGCCACGGCGGTATCGGGCAGGAACGACCCCAGAAAACTGTTGCGCGCCAGCGTGACCAGATCGGCACGATCAAGCCCGCGCGCGGACGCCACCGCGCGGTAATTGTCGGCGATGTACCCACCGAAATAGGCGGGATCATCCGAGTTGATCGTCGCGCGCAGCCCGGCGCGCAGCATCCGGTCGATCGGATGCTCGGCCAGATCGCCCACCACGCACAGCTTGAGGTTGGACAGCGGGCACACCGTCAGCGTCATGCCCATGCGGGCGAGGCGGGTGACCAGCAATGGGTCCTCCAGGCTGCGATTGCCATGATCGAGCCGATCGACACCAATCACATCCAATGCCTGCACCACATAGTCGGGCGGGCCTTCCTCCCCGGCATGGGCAACCAGCTTGAATCCCCGCGCCCGCGCGGCGGCAAAGACGCGCGCGAACTTTTCCGGCGGGTGGCCAAGCTCGGAGGAATCAAGCCCGACCGCGGCAATCCGGTCGCGCCAGGGCTCGGCCTGTTCGAGCGTGACGAACGCATCCGCCTCGTCGAGATGCCGCAGGAAACTCATAATAAGCAACACCGTCATGCCGTGCCGGGCTTCCGCTTCAGCGATGGCGGAGAGCAGCCCGGTCATCACCGTATCGAACGCAATGCCGCGCGCGGTGTGGGTTTGCGGATCAAACATGATTTCGGCATGGACGACGCCATCGGCGGCTGCGCGATCGAAATAGGCCAGCGCAAGATCGTGAAAATCCTGCGCGGTCCGCAACACGTCGGCCCCGGCATAATAAATGTCGAGAAAATCCTGCAGCCGCGAGAAATTATACGCCGCGCGGACAGCCTCCACGCTGGCGAACGGGATCGCGACCTGATTGCGCTGCGCCAGCGCGAACATCAGTTCTGGCTCAAGGCTGCCCTCGATATGAAGGTGGAGTTCGGCCTTGGGCAGCCCTGCGATAAAGTCGGATGTGGTCATCGCGATACCATTGCGAGGTTGCGCGCCGTGGGCAAGCGGCGAACGCTCCCCACGGCCTGCTATTCACCGCTCGGGCACGCTCAAATCGCCGCCAGCGCCTGTTCGAAATCGGCAATCAAATCGTCGGCATCCTCGACCCCGATCGAGATGCGCACGAGATTGTCGGTAATGCCGAGCGCCTGCTTGCGCGCATCGGGCACCGACAGATGCGTCATCGCCGCCGGATGCGAGGCGAGTGTTTCGGTGCCGCCGAGCGACACCGCGAGCTTGGCGATTTTCAACGCGTCGAGGAAGGCGAACGCCTCCTTCTCGCCGCCCTTCAGGATCAGCGAGAAGGTCGATCCCGCGCCGGTGCAATGCCGCGCATAAATATCCGCCTGGCGCTCCATCCCCGGCGTGCTGTCGAGGAAGCCGAGATAGCCGACCCGTTCCACCTTGGGGTGGTCGCGCAGGAAGGCGCACACCTTGACCGCATTTTCGCCCGCGCGGCTCATGCGCAATTCGAGCGTTTCGAGACTGCGCATCAGCATCCAGGCAGTGTTCGGATCGCAGATGGTGCCGATCGTGTTGCGCATCAGCCGGATCGTGTTGATGTGCTCCTTGGAGCCAAGCACACCGCCCGCGACGAGATCGCTATGCCCGCCGGCATATTTGGTCAGCGAATAGACGACGATGTCGGCACCATGTTCGAGCGGCTTGAGCCAGAGCGGGCCGAGGAAGGTATTGTCGATCGCGATCGGCGGCTTTGCACCCTTGAAGATCGCGTCGCGGCTCGCAGCCACTGCCTGAATATCGACCAGCGCGTTGGTCGGGTTGGCGGGGCTTTCGAGATAGATCAACGCGACATTGCCGGTCGCCGCCTTGCTCATCACCGCATCGATCTCCGCGCGCGTCGCGCCCGCCGGAAAATCGAGCCAATGCACGCCGAAGCGACCAAGAATGCGCGCGATCAGCGTTTCGGTCGCGGCGTAGAGCGGGCCCGAATGGACGATCGTGTCGCCCGGCTTGACCATCGACAGGAACAGCGTCGCGATCGCCGACATGCCGCTGGAGAACACCAAAGCATCCTCCGCCTCTTCCCACACGCCCAGGCGATCTTCGAGGATTTCCTGATTTGGCCCGTTGAAGCGTGAATAAACCAGCCCTTCGGAGCCGCCGGGGCGCTTGCCGGTGACGCCCTCGAAATGGCGCTTGCCTGCGGCTGCATTGGGGAAAACATAGGTCGAGGTGGCGAAGATCGGCGGTTTGAGCGAGCCTTCCGACAACATCGGATCATAACCGTGGCCCATCATCAGCGTGGAGGCCTTCAGCTTGCGGTCGCCGATCTTTTCGATCGAGGGCTTGGGCTTGGTGCGCGGCGCGACGCCGGTCAGATCGGCTTCGGTCTGCGGGTCGGTCTGGTCGGTGGGCTTCGCCATGAGGGTGCATCCTGCGTCGAAAAATGATAGGAAGCCTTACCGCGAGATAGTCTCGAATGATACTATTTCGCGGCAGATCCTTTGGGGGGACAGGTGATGCCGATCGCAATCGTTTCGGTGCCGGTGACCGATGTGGCACGCGCGCGGCGCTTTTATGTGGAAACACTCGGACTGGTGGTGCTGCGCGACGAGGCGATGGGCCCCGACATGCGCTGGGTGCAGTTGCAGCCCAAGGATGGCGGCGCGACCGTCGCGCTGGTGACGTGGTTCGAGGCGATGCCACCCGGCTCGGTACAGGGGCTGATGCTGGCGGTGGATGATATCGACGCCGAACATGCGCGGCTGGAGGCGGCTGGGGCAACGGCGTCCCCGGTCGATGAACAGCCGTGGGGTCGCTTCACCATGCTGCAGGACCCCGATGGCAATGGCTGGATCGTCGCGCAATTGACCGATCCCAATGAGGTAAAGACGCGTTAGCGGCGCACCCGCCACGCTATTTCTGAAAGCCCACGGTCAAATCGAACCGAATTCTGACCCAGGCACCGATAATCGGCTTGCCGCCGATGCGCGGCGGTCGCACCCGGAACTGCCACGCCGCCAGCCGTAGCGCGCGCGCCAGCCCGCCACCCGGCGGCGATTCGTCGAGCGCGCGACAATTCTCGACGCGAAATTCGGGCGCGGTCTTGCAGGCGATGATCGCCCAGCCCGAGCCAACCTTGGCATAGTCCTGCAGATAGGGCTTCAGCTCGGCATCGCGCGGTTCGCGATACCATTCGGCATTGTATAACGCGGCGCCACCCGGCCCCTGCCCCGGCCCATAAGCGGCAACGCTGTCCTTGCCGCTGCCCGAATCGTCCCCTTCGCCCTGATGCGCCGGAATCTTGCCAATGTCCGACGCCGCGAACTCCTCGGAGCTCAATTGGATCAGTTTGGACGGCACCGGGCTTTTCACCGGCGGCGGCGCGACTGGCGGCGGCGGGGCAGCGGAAGCGGTTGTCGTCTGCTTTTGCTTATGCGCGACCTGGGTTTTCTGCGCCTGTTTGGAGAGGGGCGGGCCGACCGGCCTTACGTCGAAGGTATTGAGCGGTTTGTCCTTCTCGACCTTCTGAAAAATACCGCTGCCGAGATGAAACAGCAGCAAGGCCACCAACGCCTCCACCGCAAGCGCAAGCGCTATGCCGCGAAGCCGCCCTTTACCTGAATCGGATCGATAGGACGCCGCGGACATCCCGCCCCGCGTAGAGCGCGCGGTGCCGCGCTGCAACAGGTTCGGCGCAAACTGAACGCTTTGTCATGCGGCATCGGCCGGAGCCGTGGTCCAGCCCAGCGCCGGGATCGTCAGCGACCGCTTTCCCGATAAATCAACCCGCATAACCAGCAGGTTGCGCCCTTCGATATAGCCGATCACGCGGCGCGCCCGTCCAAGCGAGCTCGTGCCATAGGTGCGCGCAATCTCCGCGTCGGTCGGGCAGGGCAGCCCGTCACGCGCGGCGCGCGCGATCAGCAGGAAGCAGCCGAGCATCTCGTCGGGCAAATCGCGTGCGATCGCCAGCGCCTCGGCCCAATCCCCCTCCAGCCCTTCGAAAATTCCGGCGCGCGCCGCCGCCAAACGCCGCGAGAAACCGGAGGGATCGAGCGGCGCGGGATACACGCCGACCATGCGACAGCGCACCTGAAAATCCTGGTACAATACCGCCGCCGGACGCGCGGTTGAATCGGCATCCTCGACGATGGCACGCAGCACGTCGCACACAATCTGCGCCAGCTCTTCCGGGTCGCGCTGTGGAACCTCGCGCAGCGGATCGGGCGCGGCGACGGTTTCAATCTGCTCGAACACATATTCGGCCGGGGCCGCGCGCAGTGGCGGCGGTGCAGGCCGCACCGGCTCCTCCATTTCCGCGAACAGGAATTGCCGCATGTCGGCTGGCGGCGCATCGGGCAGCGGGATCAATGCGGGGCCACCGCCACGCGAGCCCGTTTCGACCGCGCCGATCCGGATCGCCACCGGGCGCCGCGATACCGCCGGCCCCAAGGCAAGAAAGGTGCCCCGCGCGAGATCACGAATCTGCTCGGCTTGCCGCCGTTCCATTCCCAGCAAATCCGCCGCGCGTGCCATGTCGATGTCGAGGAAGGTGCGCCCCATCAGGAAATTGGACGCTTCGGCGGCGACATTCTTGGCGAGCTTGGCGAGGCGTTGCGTCGCGATGATGCCGGCGAGCCCGCGCTTGCGGCCACGGCACATCAAATTGGTCATCGCGCCGAGCGAGGCGCGACGGACTTCCTCGGTCACCTCCGCCCCCATCGACGGCGCGAACACCTGCGCCTCATCCACCACCACCAGAGCCGGGAACCAATGGTCGCGCGGGGCATCGAACAGCGCCGACAAAAAGGCGGCGGCACAGCGCATCTGCCCCTCCATCTCAAGGCCCTCGAGATCGAGCACGACCGAGGTGCGATGTTCGCGGATGCGCGCGGCAAAGCGCGCGACCTCGGCCACCGAATACTCCGCCGCCGTAATGGCGACATGGCCATAGCGTTCGCCAAGTGTAACGAAATCGCCTTCTGGGTCGATGATGATCTGTTGCACCTGCCCCGCGCTGCGTTCGAGCAGGCGGCGCAGCAGATGCGATTTTCCCGAACCCGAATTGCCTTGTACGAGCAACCGCGTCGCCAGCAATTCTTCGAGATCGATCGGGACGGGCGCACCGCCCGCGTCGAGGCCCATGTCGACTTGAAACGTCATCGCGGCCACATGGCCGATGCGGGGGGGCATGGGCAAGCGCCATCGCGCCCTGAGCGCAAAGCCCCCAATGCCGGCGCGCGTCCTTTCCCCGGGGGCGCACAGGCGCGCGGTCGAGTTCTTTCTGGACGTCGAGTGCGGAAAGGTGGATTGCCGGTTCGGAAATGCTCAAGGCGCAAGGTGACGATGATGGCGGCGGGAATAGCGTGCTGAAACGCATTTTTCTGGGGGGCGGAATCGCCTTTCTCGTCGGCCTGGCGGTCTTTGCGGGCTTCGCCTGGCGGCCCGCCATCGCTCCGGTCGCGCGCCCGGCTGCGGCATCCTTCGCGCCCGCGCTCGTTGCCAAGGGCGCAGTGCTGGCCAGTGCCGGCTATTGCGCGTCGTGCCACACCGCAAAGGGTGGTGCCGCGCTGGCGGGCGGCTATGCGATGGCGACGGCCTTCGGCACGATCTATTCGACCAACATCACCCCCGATCTCGACACCGGCATTGGCGGCTGGTCCGAAGCCGCCTTCCGCCGTGCGATGCACGAAGGCGTCCGGCGTGACGGTGCGCACCTCTTCCCCGCTTTCCCCTATGACCATTTCACCAAGCTGACCGATGCCGACCTCTCGGCGCTCTATGCCTATCTGATGACGCAGCCTGCAGTGCGCGCTGCGGACAAGGCCAATAGCCTGCCCTTCCCGCTCAACATCCGGATGCTGCAGGCGGGTTGGAAGCTGCTGTTCTTCAAGCCCGGGCGCTATGTGCCCGTCGCCACCAGGGATGCGACGTGGAATCGCGGGGCTTATCTCGCCGAAGGGATCAGCCATTGCGGCGCGTGCCACACGCCGCGCGGGGCGCTCGGCGCCGAGCTCAAGGACAAGGCCTATGCCGGGGCCGCGATCGACAATTGGATCGCGCCGCCGCTCGACAAGACCAACCCTGCGCCGATCGCGTGGAGCCAGGCCGAATTGGTTGCCTATCTCGGCAGCGGGGTCAGCCAGTATCATGGCACGGCGGCGGGTCCGATGGCGGCGGTGCCGCGCGGGCTTTCCCGCCTGCCCGCCTCCGATGTGGCGGCGATCGCGAGCTATTTCACCAGCTTCAACGGCTCGGCAGAGCGCGCCGGGCAGGATGCCGCGCTGATCCAGAAGGCACTTGCCACTGACCGTGTCGGCACCGGCCTGCAATATGATCCCGGCGCGCGGTTGTTTACCGCCGCCTGCGCATCATGCCATTATAATGGCGGCAAGGGCCTCAACCCGCTGCGTCCAGACCTGTCGCTCAACAGCACGGCACATCTCGACGATCCGACCAATTTGATCCGCGTCATCCTCTACGGCATCGACGCTAAGGACGGCGCGCCGGGCGTGGTGATGCCGGGCTTCGGCACGGGCTTCACCAACGCCGATGTCGCGCGCATCGCCGCCTATTTGCGCGCAACGCGGACGACCAAGGCGGCATGGCCCGATCTCGAACAGAAAGTCGCGACGATCCGCGCGCAGGGCAAGGGCCAGGAGTGATGACCAGTTTCACGATCAACGGTCGCTCGGTTACCACCACGGTCGAGGATGACACCCCGCTTTTGTGGGTGATCCGCGATGAAATCGGGCTGACCGGCACCAAATTCGGCTGCGGCATCGGCATGTGCGGGGCGTGCACCGTGCATGTCGGCGGGCGGGCGACGCGGTCGTGCATCACCCCGGTCTCCGCAGTCGATGGAGCCGATGTCACCACGATCGAGGGGCTCGACCCGAAGGGCGAGCATCCGCTGCAACAGGCGTGGCGCGAGATCCAGGTCCCGCAATGCGGTTACTGCCAGTCGGGCCAGATCATGCAGGCCGCAGCCATGCTCAAGGATTTCCCCGCGCCGAGCGATGAGGACATCGACGCGGTGATGACCGGCAATCTGTGCCGCTGCATGACCTATGTCCGCATCCGCGCCGCGATCCGGCAAGCGGCAGGCACGCTGGCGGAAGGACCCAAGGCATGAGCCGCCTCGCCTCGACTGCCAAAGCCGCGCGCAACCCGCTGTCGCGCCGCAGTTTCCTTGTCGCCAGTGGTGCGGCCGGGATCGCCTTCGGCTTTTCGCAAGTGCTGGCGGCGATCGATCCCGCCGTGCCCGGCGGCACCCCCGCCGCCCCGACGGGCCCGCAATTCGAACCCTCGATCTGGTTCGGGATCGACGCTGCCGGGATCATTACCGTCAACATCATCCGCGCCGAAATGGGCCAGCATGTCGGCACCGCGCTCGCCCGCATCCTCGCCGACGAGCTGGAGGCCGATTGGGACAAGGTGCGCATCGTCCATGTCGATACCGATCCCAAATGGGGCTTGATGGTCACCGGCGGGAGCTGGTCGGTATGGCAGACTTTCCCGGTGTTCAGCCAGGCGGGTGCCGCCGGGCGCATCGCGCTGATCGAGGCAGGCGCGAAGCTGCTCGGCACCAGTGCCGCCAATTGCACCGCGCGTGGCGGCGCGGTCCATGCGGGTGGTCGCTCGATTTCCTATGGCGACATCGCCAAGCGTGGCGGCGTCGCCCGCCAATTCACCCCCGACGAACTGAAGGCGCTGCCGATCAAGCCGGTCAAGGACCGTCGCCTGATCGGCAAGCAGGTTGCGGCGCTCGACATCGCCACCAAGACCGACGGCACCGCGCTCTATGGCATCGATGCCAAGGTGCCGAACATGGTCTATGCCCGGCCCAAGCTGCCGCCGACACGCTTCGGTTCGAAGGTCGTTTCGGTCGATGACAGCAAGGCCAAGACGGTGCGCGGCTATTTGCGCTACCTCGTCATCGAAGATCCATCGGACACGGTGCCCGGCTGGGTGATGGTGATTGCGCAAAACTATCCCGCCGCGATCCGCGCCGCCGATCTGCTCCAAGTAACGTGGACCGCCGGGCCGGGTGCCACCACCTCCGAAAAGGACCTGCAAGCCCATGCCGCCGACCTGGCGGGCAAGGCCGATAGCGGGGTCGGGCTCGACATCGTCAACGCTGGTGCCAAACCCGCCGGCGCTGCCAGTACGCTGGAACGCGTCTACACCACCAGCACCGTGCTGCATTTCCAGTTGGAACCGCTCAACGCGCTCGCCTTCGAAAAGGATGGCCGCTTCGAAATCCATACCGGCAATCAGTGGCAAAGCCTGATTCTGCCGACACTCGCCAAGGCGCTCGGCGTGCCCGAGACCAAGATCATCCTGCGCACCTATATGCTGGGCGGCGGTTTCGGACGGCGGCTCAACGGCGATTACACCGTCCCCGCCGCGCTGGCGGCCAAGGCGCTGGGGCGTCCGGTCAAGATGGTGCTGACGCGACAGGATGACGCGCTGTTCGATTCGGTGCGCTCGCCCTCGGTGCAACGCGTGCGCATGAGCTTCGACAAGGACAATGCGGTGGTCGCGATGGAGCATTACGCCGCCGCCGGTTGGCCGACGCAGATGAACGCGCCCGCCCTGCTCGCCAAGGCCAAGAGCGGCGGGGCCTATGACCCGTTCGCCATTTCGGGCGCGGACCATTGGTATGAAGTCGGCCACCAGACCGTCCATGCCATCCCCAACGATCTCGCCAACACCACCATCCGCTCGGGCTGGCTGCGCTCGGTCGGGCCCGGCTGGACCAACTGGGCGGTGGAAAGCTTCATCGATGAAGCGGCGCTGCAGGTGAAGAGCGATCCTGTCGCCTTCCGCCTGAAATTGCTTACGGGGGCCGGTCGCAATGCCGGGTCAACCCCCAGCGCCATTGGCGGGGCGCTGCGCCAGGCCGAAGTCGTGCGCCGCGCCGCCGCCCGCGCGGGCTGGGGCGAAAAACTGCCGCCCGACACTGGACTCGGCATCGCCACCAGCTTCGGCCAGGAGCGCGACATGCCAACCTGGGTCGCCTGCGTCGCGCGCGTGCATGTCGATCGCAAGACTGGCGTGGTGCGCGTCGAGAAGCTGACCCTGGTCACCGATGCCGGGACGATCGTCGACCCCGATGGCGCGCTCGCGCAAACGCAAGGGGCCGCTTTGTGGGGCCTGAGCATGGCGCTGCATGAGGGCACCGAATTCGTCAACGGCTTGGTCAAGGACACCAATCTCGACAGCTATCTGCCGCTGCGCATGGCCGACGTGCCTGAACTGGACATTGCCTTTGTCGAAAGCGAACACGTCCCCGTTGGCCTGGGCGAGCCCGCGACGACGGTGGTCGCGCCCGCGATCGGCAATGCGATTTTCGCCGCCGTGGGTGCGCGCGTGCGCCATTTGCCGATTACCCCGGCGGCAGTGCTCGACGCGCTCGCCGGTCGGAGCGCTTGATCCAAGCGATCGACGCGATAGTGTCATCGTGCGCGCATAGGGCGGTCGCACGGAGATAGGGCCGGGGGGTTTAGGTGGACGGTCGTTTTCGGCGTGCTTTGGCGCAGGCTCATCCTGCTGTGTTCACGGCGGTCGCGGGAACCGCAGGTTTCTGCGCCTATTTCGCGATGTACGCCTTTCGCAAGCCGTTCACGGCGGCGACGTTCGAGCTGGTGCCGGGTTGGCATTGGGTGCTCGATTACAAGATCGCGCTGATCGTCGCGCAGGTCGCGGGCTATGCCCTGTCGAAGTTCATCGGCGTAAAGGTCGTGTCGGAAATCGCACCGCGCCACCGCGCCGCCGCCATCCTGGGGTTGATCGGCCTGTCCTGGCTCGCGCTGGTCGCCTTTGCGGTCATCCCAGCACCGTGGAACGTCGCGGCCCTGTTCCTCAACGGTGTGCCGCTCGGCATGATCTGGGGGCTGGTCTTTGGTTTCATGGAGGGGCGGCGCGTGTCCGAAGTGCTCGCCTCGATGCTGTGCGCGAGCTTCATCCTCGCATCGGGCGTGGTCAAATCGGTTGGCACCTGGCTGATGCAAAGCGAGCATATCGACCGTTTCTGGATGCCCGCCGCGACGGGCTTGCTGTTCATGCCGCTATTGCTCGGCGCGGTCTGGGTGTTGAGCGCGCTGCCCCCGCCGAGCGCACGCGACGAGGCCGAACGCGTCAAGCGCGCACCGATGACCGGGGCCGAGCGCCGGAGCTTCCTCAAGGCCTATGCACCGGGGCTGATCGCAATCGTCGTCGCCTATGTCCTGCTCACCGCCTTTCGCGATTTCCGCGACAATTTCGCCGCCGAAATCTGGGCCGCGCTCGGTTATGGCGGGAAGGCGGCGATCTTCTCGGCAAGCGAGCTTCCCGTCGCGCTCGTCGCGCTATCGGCGATGGCGCTGGTCATTCTGGTGCGCGACAATCGCCGCGCGTTGTTCGTCATCCACATCATGATTGCCAGTGGCTTTGCGTTGCTGGGCGTATCGACGCTCGCCTTCCAGGCGCATCTGATCTCGCCCTTTGTATGGGTGGTGCTGTCCGGGTCAGGGCTCTACATCGCCTATAGCCCGATCAATGCGGTGCTGTTCGACCGGATGGTGGCGGCGAGCGGCCGGATCGCGAATGCCGGTTTTCTGATCTATGTCGCCGACTCGTTCGGCTATCTCGGCAGCGTCGCCTTGCTGCTGTGGCGCAATTTCGGGCAGCGCTCGCTCGACTGGCTGAGCTTCTTCATGGGTGGGGCCTATGTCACCAGCGTGGTCGGCACGGTGCTGACACTGTTCGCCGCGCTGTATTTCTTCCGCCGTGCGCCCGAGCGGAGCGCCGCTGACGCCCGGGCAGCCGTGCCCGCATGAGCGAGTTCGACTCCTACGACGTCGCCATCGTCGGCGCGGGGATCGTCGGCCTCGCCCACGCGCTCGCCGCCGCGCGGGGCGGACGCCGCGTGCTGGTGATCGATCGCGATGCGCAGGCCAATGGCGCGTCGATCCGCAATTTCGGCTTCGTCACCGTCACCGGCCAGGAACAGGGCACCGTCTGGCGGCGCGCGCGCCGCTCGCGCGATGTGTGGATGGAGGTGGCTGCGCCCGCCGGGATCGCCGTGGAGCATTACGGCCTGACGATGGTCGCGCAGCGGCCCGAGGCGCGCGCCGTATGCGCGGCCTTCCTGCAAACCGACATGGCCGAGGGGTGCGCGTGGCATGACGCGGCGGCGGCGCAGGCGCTGCTCGGCGCGATCCGCCCGGCAGCGTTGGAAGGCGTGCTGACCAGCGCAATCGACATCCGCGTCGAATCGCGCACCGCCATCCCCAAGCTGGCGGCGTGGCTCGCCGCGCATCACGGCGTCGAATTCTGGCGCGGCGTCGCGGTTCATGGCGTCGAGACCGGGCAGCTCGATACTTCGGTCGGCGTTGTACCCGCGCGCGCGATCATCGTCTGCCCCGGTGACGATCTTGCCACGCTCTTCCCCGATGCGCTCGCCGGAATCACGCGCTGCAAATTGCAGATGCTGCGCCTCGCCGATCCGGGCTATCGCCTGCCGGGGGCGATCATGTCCGATCTCGGCATGGTGCTCTATCTCGGTTATGCCGCTTTGCCCGAGGCGACGGCGCTGCGGCAGCGGCTGGAGGCCGAACAGGCCGATCATCTCGCCAACGGTATCCATCTGATTGTGGTGCAAAGCGCCGATGGCAGCCTGGTCGTCGGCGACAGCCATCATTACGCCACCACGCCCGATCCGTTCAGCAAGGAAGCGGTCGACGCGCTGATTCTCGATGAGTTTCGCGCGGTGTTCGGCCATGTCCCGCCGGTGCTCGAACGCTGGACCGGGACCTATGCCTCCGCCGCCAGCCACAGCCGCGTCACGCGCCCGCTCCCCGGCGTACAGGTGGTGACGGTTACCAGCGGCACCGGTGCTTCGACCGCCTTTGCGCTTGCCGAAGAAACGATCGCGGCGATTGCGGCGCAACCCCAAGGAGCCGTTGCATGAGTTTTCCGATCAAGGCCGTGGTGCTCGATTGGGCGGGCACGATGATCGATCATGGCTGCTGCGCGCCGGTCATCGCGCTCCAACGCGTCTTCGCCGATGCAGGCGTGGAAGTCTCCGAAGAGGAAGCCCGCGCCGACATGGGCCACGCCAAGCGTGACCATATCCGCGCCATCCTGGCCAAGCCGCGCGTGGCCGAGGCGTGGCAGGCGGCGCACACGGCGCAGCCCGCCGAAGCCGACGTGACCGCATTGCACGATGCTGTCGAACCGATGATGCGCGGCGCGGCCAAGGACTGTGCCGCGTTGATCCCCGGTGCTGCCGAACTCACCGCGTCGCTGCGCACGCACGGCGTTAAGATCGCGTCCTGCACCGGCTACACCCGCCCGATGATGGCCGACATCCTGCCGCTCGCCGCCGAACAGGGTTATGCACCCGATGTCGTGGTCTGTTCGGGCGAGACGCTGGAGGGTCGCCCCTCCCCGCTGATGCTGTGGAAGGGACTGGTCGAACTCGGCGTGTGGCCCGCCGCCGCCTGCGTCAAGGTCGATGACGCCACGGTTGGGATCGGCGAGGGCAAAGCGGCGGGGGCGTGGACCGTCGGGCTCGCCGCATCCGGCAATGGCGTGGGTCTCAGCCATGACGCCCTGCTCGCCCTCGCCCCCGAAGACCGCACCCGCCGCGTCGCCGCCGCTGCCGCCGATTTGCACGCGGCAGGCGCGGATTATGTCATCGACAGCGTCGCCGATCTGTGGCCCGTGCTCGAAACGATTGCGCGCCGGATCGAAGCGGGTGAACGCCCCACCCCGGCCTGACCCAGGCCGGGAGGGAGCGCCAGCCGCCGCTCAGCCCGCGAACGCCTTGACCAAATCGAACAGATAGTCGCGCCCCTGATAGAGCGAATCCTTGCGCATCCGCTCATTCAGGCCGTGCGTGCCATTGCCATCCTTGTCGATGAAGAAGCCCGGCGCGCCGTAAACCGGAATGCCGACCGCCTCCAGGAACACGCCATCGGTCGCGCCCGTCGACATCAACGGCAGCAGTGGCAGGCCCGGAAAATGCTTGGCCGCGACCGCCTTGACCGGGCCGACCACCTTCGGATCGAGCGCCGGCGGAACAGCCGTCGGGCGAATCGGCGCATTGGCGGTCACTTTCACCTTGGGGCCAGCCAGCTCCTGCAATTTGGCGAGCGTGCCCTCCACCGTCTCACCAGGGAAGATGCGGCAATTGACGTTGGCGGTGGCGCGCTGCGGCAGGGCATTTTCCGCATGACCCGCATTCACAATGGTCGCGACACAGGTGGTGCGCAGCGTGGAATGCATCATCTTGTCGCTGCTGACGATCTTGTCCGCCGCCGCATCCTGCGGGTTGGCGAGCAGGGTGGTGATCGCCGTGCGCAACGGCGCGGGCGAACCGAGCGCGACCATGCCGAAAAACGCCCGCGTCGTATCGGTAAACTTCACCGGGAATTCGTATCCCTGCACCGCCTTCAGCGCATCGGCGAGTTGATAGATCGCATTGTCGGGCACTGGCTGCGAACTGTGCCCGCCGGGGTTGATTGCCTCGAACGTGTAATTCTGCGCGGCCTTTTCGCCTACTTGCAGCGCGATCAATTGCGGTTTGCCGTCGGGGCCATACCGCCCGCCGCCACCTTCGTTGAGCGCGAATTCGGCGTCGATCAGCTCGCGCTTGTTCTTGGACAGCCACTCCGCGCCGTTAAAGGCGAAGGTGGTTTCCTCGCCACAGGTCAGCGCCAGCTTCACCGTCCGCTTGGGGTGATAGCCTTCGGTCTTGAAGCGGATCATGCTGTCGGCCCATACCGACGCCATCGCCTTGTCATCGACGGTGCCGCGCCCGTAATAATAACCCCCCTCGTCGATCAGCGTGAACGGATCGCGCTCCCAATCGGCACGCTTGGCTTCGACCACGTCGAGATGTGCCAGCAACAGGATCGGCTTGGCCTTGGCATCGCTGCCTTTCAGCACCGCGACCAGACCGCCGTCCTTGGGGTGATCGGGCACGGCAAAATAGGTAATATCCTGCTCGGCATAGCCCGCTGCCTTCAACCGTGCGCCAATCTGCGCCGCCGCCGTGGTGCAGCTACCGCTCGACAGCGTGGTGTTGGTTTCGACCAGTTCCTTGTAGAGGCCGAGATACGCCTTCTGGTCGGGCCGGTCCTGCGCCGAGGCAGCACTGGCAAATCCCGCCACCCCCAAAATCGTCGCGCCCAAGAGTTTGCTGATCCTGCGCATGATAAACCCCCAAAAATGATGTCGGGAGGAAGCTAACGCCGCGCGGGCGGAACGCAACCGTTAGCGCGCGCTGCCGGATTTTGGCCTGGCGAAGCGCAATTCATGATTGGCGAAATCGATCCGCACTTGCCCGAACAGGCGCAGCGCATCCATGCCGAGAAACAGCGCAGGGCGCCCGGTCAAGCCAAGCCGGGCAAAGGGTGCCGCATCCGAAAACGCGACAGGCAAATTGGCAAAACCGGTGTCGCCAATGGTGAAACGCGGCACCAGCCCGAACTCGGCTTCGAGCTTGCCTCCGGTTACGCTCAGCAAGGTCATCGGCTGCCCCTGCGCCAGATCACCCCCGACCAATCGCTTCAAGGCGAGATTGCCCATGCTGACGACCGCGCCGGTATCGATCACCACCCGCACTTTATGGCCGTTATAGGTGGCATCGGTAACGACCAACTGCCCGAAGCGATTACGCGCGCGGACGACGATGTCGTCGCGGTCGAACACCTCGCGCTTGGTGCGTTTGGTCGCGGGGAGAACCACCATCGTGCGCGTGGCGAAATCGATCGTCACCGCGCGCCCTTGCAGCGTATCGATGCCGACCAGGCCCTGCCCGCCGAGATTGCCCGCCCAAAGCACCGGTGCCTCGATCCCCGATCCGCGCAAGCGCACGCCTTCGGCCAGGGTCGCCGCACCCACGCTGATTTCGGGCAGGATATAGGTGCCGGTGCCGGTCGATCCCGCCATCGCGGTGATGCGGACGCGCTTGCCCGGTGCCAGCCCGAGCGTGGTCGCCAATTCGCGCGCGATGACGGTTCGCTCCGCCCCGGTATCGACGATGAAGCGATAGGGGCCGTTTACACCAATCATCACCGGCACCGACATGCGCAGCCCATCATCGGTAAAGCCAAGCGCGTCGGTCGGCGCAGGGGGGCTGTCCTGCGATAGCGCAGCGGGCGCCGCCGCGGACTCCTGAGTCTGGAGCGGTGCCGCAGCGAGCGCCGTTGCCAACGGCACGATCAGGAACAGTGCCGGGGCCATTGCGCAAAGCTACGCCCGCGCCGATCCCGTAACAAGCCCGATCAATCGAGCCGCATCGCCTCCGCCGCCAGCACTTCGGCCTCCATCAGCAGCGCATCGTCGGCCAGCCCCTGCGCGATATGTTCGCGCCCGATCAACGTCAGCACCGGCACTGCCAGCGGCGACACGCGCTCCAGCGGCACATGCAGCATCGTGTCCTGCGCGCGATCGAGCAAATCGGCCAAACGCCCGACATCGGTCATCCGCGCGCGCGCATCGGCCCACGCCGCCTGCAACAGCAAATGGCCGGGTTCATATTTGCGCAGCACGTCATAGATCAGGTCGGTCGAGAAGCTGACTTGCTTGCCGGTCTTGCGCTTGCCCGGAATCTGCCGCTCGACCAGCCCGCCAATCACCGCCACTTCGCGAAAGGCGCGCTTCAGCAGCGACGATTGCTGCACCCAATCGACGAATTCATCCTCCAAGATGTCGCGCGAGAACAACGCCGCCGGATCGATTACGGACTCAAGCCCAAAGCACGCCAGCGCATAATCATTGGCGACGAAGCCGATCGGTTTCAGCCCCTGCGTCTCCATCCGCCGCGTAAGCAGCATCCCGAGCGACTGATGCGCATTCCAGCCCTCAAAACTGTACGCGACCAGATAATGCCGCCCCTCGCGCGGGAAGGTCTCGACCAGCAATTGCCCCGGTCGCGGCAGCACCGATCGCTGCTGCTGCACCTCCAGCCACTCGCGCACATCGTCGGGGAAGCGGTGCCACGCCGCCGGGTTCGCCAGAAATCCGCGCACGCGCTCGGCGAGATTGGTCGACAGCGGCATCCGCGCGCCGCCATAGCTCGGGATGCGGGCCGGGCGTGAGGTCGCGCGCACCACCACCGCCTCGGTATCGATCCGCTCCACCTCCAGGCTCAGCCCGGCGAAGAAGAAGGTGTCGTGCGGCGACAACGTCGCGGCGAACCCCTCCTCCACCCGCCCGAGCGTGCGACCGTTGCCAAAGCGCACGCTCAGCATCGTCGCCTCAACGATGATGCCGGCGTTCAAGCGGTGCTGCGCGATGAAGCGTGGATGGCTGACGCGCCAGCTTCCGTCCGGGTCCTGCGTCAGCCGTTTGAACTTGTCATAAGCCTTCAGCGCATAGCCGCCATCGCGCACGAAGCCGAGCACTTGCGCGAACGTGTCCGCCGTCAGCGCCGAATAGGGCAAGGCCGACCGCACTTCGTCGAGCAACGCGGCTTCCTCAAACGGCGCGGCGCAAGCGCACGCCATCACATGCTGCGCCAGCACGTCGAGCGCGCCCATGCGGAACACATCGGCATCCAGTTCGCCCGCCTCGATCGCATCCAGCGCGCCGCGCGCCTCGAGATATTCGAAGCGATTGCCGGGCACGACGATCGCCTCGGACGGTTCGTCGAGCCGGTGGTTGGAGCGCCCGATGCGTTGCAGCAACCGCGACGATCCCTTGGGCGCGCCCATCTGGATCACGCAATCGACATCGCCCCAATCGACCCCCAAATCGAGCGAGGAGGTCGCCACCAGCCCGCGCAACCGCCCATCGGCCATCGCGCCTTCGACCTTGCGCCGCGCCTCCAGGCTGAGCGAACCATGATGCACGCCGAGCGGCACGTTCCGGTCGTTGACCTTCCACAGGTCCTGAAAGATCAATTCGGCGAGCGCGCGGGTGTTGCAGAACACGATCGTGGTCTTGTGCGTTTCGATCTCGGCCATCACCTGTTGGGCGGCATAGCGCCCCGAATGACCCGACCACGGCACGCGCCCCTGCGGCAGCAGGATCGTGACATTGGGCGGCGCGCCCGCCGCGCCCCGCACCAGCCGCACCGCATCGATATCGCCATCGGGTGCGAGCCAGGCGCGATAGGCATCGGGATCGGCCACCGTCGCCGACAGCGCGACGCGGCGCAGATCGGGGGCGAGGCGTTGCAGCCGCGCCATGCACAGGCTCAGCAAATCGCCGCGCTTGCCCGTGGCGAAGGCGTGAACTTCATCGACCACGATCGTCTTCAGCCCCTCGAACATCAGGCTGCTATCGGGATAACTGAGCAACAGGCTGAGCGATTCGGGCGTGGTCAGCAGGATGTGCGGCGGGCGAATGCGCTGCCGCGCCTTGCGGTCGGAGGGCGTGTCGCCAGTGCGCGTCTCGACCCGGATATCGAGCCCCATCTCGGCGATCGGGGTAAGCAGGTTGCGCTGCACATCCACCGCCAGCGCCTTGAGCGGTGAGACATAGAGCGTGTGCAGCCCCTCGCTCGGGGCCTCGACCAGATCGGCGAGCGTCGGCAAGAACCCCGCCAGCGTCTTGCCCGCGCCGGTGGTGGCGACGAGCAAGCCGTGATCGCCGGTGCGCGCAACATCGAGCATCGCCACCTGATGCGCGCGCGGCGCCCAGCCCTTGCCGGCGAACCATTCGGTGATCGCAGGGGGGAGCGCGATGGTCATCCGTCTCCCATCGCAAGGGTAAGGAAGTTGGTACAACCACCAAGCTGGGAACCAATGGCCATCCCGCCCATATAGGCACGATGGCAAAGCTCGGCGACTGGGTCGAACCGCACCCGCACGGCCTTTACGTGAAACCCGCCGACCTGTGGGTCGATCCGGCGCGCCCGTCGCCAGTGGCGCTCGTCACGCACGGCCATGCCGATCACGCGCGCGGCGGGCACGGCGCGGTATGGGCGACGCCCGAGACGCTGGCGATCATGGAAACGCGTTACGGCCCACAGGCGGGGCATCCGATTGCCTATGGCGACAGCCATCGTTTTGGTGACGTCACCGCCACCTTCGTCCCCGCCGGGCATGTGCTGGGATCGGCGCAAATCCTGCTCGAATATCGCGGCGAACGCATCGTCGTCTCGGGCGATTACAAACGCCGCGCCGACCCGACCTGCGCGCCGTTCGAGCCGGTCCAATGCGACGTGTTCATTACCGAGGCAACTTTCGGCCTGCCCGTCTTCCGCCATCCCGATACTGGCGATGAAATCGACAAATTGACCAGCGCGCTCCACGCCAACCCCGCGCGCTGCGTGCTGGTCGGGGCCTATGCGCTGGGCAAGGCGCAGCGCGTCATCGCCGAACTCCGCGCGCGCGGGCATGAGGCGCCGATCTACATCCACGGCGCGCTCGAACGGCTTTGCGCGCTGTATGAAGCGCATGGCGTGGCGCTCGGCGAGTTGCGCCCCGCCACCACCGCGAGCAAAACCGAGATGATGGGCCATGTCGTGCTCGCCCCGCCGGGGGCGCTGGCCGACCGCTGGTCGCGGCGTTTGCCCGACCCCATCACCGCGATGGCGAGCGGCTGGATGCGCGTGCGCCAGCGCGCGGTGCAACGCGGCGTCGAACTGCCGCTGATCCTCAGCGATCATGCCGATTGGGACGAACTGACCGCCACGCTCACCGAAATCGCCCCGCGCGAAGTGTGGGTCACGCATGGCCGCGAGGAGGCGCTGGTGCATTGGTGCCAGACGCACCAGATCAAGGCGCGCGCATTGGCGTTGCTGGGCTTCGAGGATGAGGACGATTAGCGGGACAGCCGTTTCACCCCGCCCCTAGCGCCCGTGCCCGCCTGCGCTGCACCGAGGACCCGATCCCCAGTGCCTCGCGATATTTGGCAACCGTGCGCCGCGCGATATCGAAGCCTTTGGCGTTGAGCAATTCGACCAACGTATCGTCCGACAGGATTTTGTCGCCCTCATTCGCGATCAGCGCCTTGATCGCCGATTTCACCGCCTGCGCCGACACCGCATCGCCGCCATCGGACGACTGGATCGCCGAGGTGAAGAAGTATTTGAGTTCATACAACCCGCGCGCGCACGATAGATATTTGTTGCTGGTAACGCGGCTGACCGTCGATTCGTGCATCTCGATCGCATCCGCCACCTGGCGCAGCGTCATCGGCTTCAAATGCGCCACGCCGTGCAGGAAGAACGCCTCCTGCTGCTTCACGATTTCGGTGGCGACCTTGATGATCGTGCGCTGGCGCTGGTCGAGCGCTTTCACCAGCCAATTGGCGCTGGCGAGCATTTCACCCAGCCACGCCTTGCTCGCTTTGTCGCCGCGCGCGGTCGACAATTCACTGTAATAACTACGGTTGACCAGCACGCGCGGTAGCGTGGCGGCGTTGATTTCGATCCCCCAACCATCCTTGCGCTTCGCTACGAACAGATCGGGCACCACCGCCTGGGTCGGCTCCCCGCCATAGCGACAGCCGGGCTTGGGATCGTAGCCGCGCAATTCGCGGATCATGTCGGCCAGATCCTCGTCATCGACATCGCACAACCGCCTGAGCCGCGCGAGATCACCGCGCGCGACCAGATCGAGATTGTCGATCAACCGCGCCATGCACGGATCGTAACGATCGGCCTCCTTGGCTTGCAGCGCGAGACATTCGGCGAGGTCGCGCGCGCCGACGCCCGTCGGGTCGAAGGTTTGGATGATGCCGAGTACCGCCTCGACCCGCACCAGCGGCACGCCGAGCCTTGTGGCGACATCGAGCAGCGCGGCGGTGAGATAGCCGCATTCGTCGATCTGGTCGATCAGATGCGCGGCGATGAACAGGTCCGGTCCGTCGACCGCCGTGCCCGCCTGCGCGAGCAAATGATCCGACAGTGTCACCCCGGTGTCAGCGAAACTGTCGAAATCAGGGCCATCCTCGCCCAGCCCGCCGCCGCTGCTGGCACCGTTGAGGCCAAGCGCCCCGTCCATGCCCACCGCCCCCGGCTGATCGCCGATCGAATCCGACGCGCTGTCGTGGTGAAAGCTCTCGGCGGTGAAATCGACGTCGAGCGAGGCCTCGCCCGCGTCACCGCCACGCATCAGCAATTCGTCGGCAGTGGCGGGCTCGTCGCGGATTGGCGCGTCCGCCTCACGTTCCTGTGTCGGCCCGTCATCGTCGGGCGCGCTCGCCTCCAGCAACGGATTGCGCTCGATCTCCTCGGCGAGAAAGCCCTCAACCTCGAGGTTGGACAGCGCCAACAAGCGAATCGCCTGCTGCAATTGCGGCGTCATCACCAGCGATTGCGACTGGCGCAGGTCGAGGCGTGGGGCGAGGCTCATTGGCTGGCCACCCAAATACCGTTCGCCCTGAGCCTGTCGAAGGGCCCGCGCAGCGAGCAAGGTCCCATCTGCGGCGAGCAGTGCTTCGACAAGCTCAGCACGAACGGATTAAGAGCAGTCCGCATAGCCTAAAGCGAGAAGCCCTCGCCCAGATACAGCCGCCGTACATTCGCGTCGGCCACCAGTTCCTCGGGCGAGCCGGTGAACAGCACGCGGCCATCATAGATGATATAGGCGCGGTCGACGATTTCGAGCGTCTCGCGCACGTTATGATCGGTGATGAGCACGCCGATGCCGCGATTCTTGAGCTCGCAGATGAGGTCACGAATATCGGCGATCGATAGCGGATCGATCCCCGCGAACGGCTCATCGAGCAGCATGATCGACGGATCGGCGGCCAGCGCGCGCGCGATTTCGGCGCGGCGGCGTTCACCACCCGACAGCGCCATCGACGGGGAATCGCGCAGCCGCGTCAGCCCGAATTCATCGAGCAGCGTCGTCAACCGCGCCATGCGCTGTTGCTTGTCGGGCACGGCGAG
Organism: Sphingomonas sp.; assembly: GCF_041661885.1. GTDB lineage: Bacteria > Pseudomonadota > Alphaproteobacteria > Sphingomonadales > Sphingomonadaceae > Sphingomonas. The sequence continues at coordinate 132,417 of NZ_JBAZTL010000002.1, forward strand.
TTCGAGCACGCTCAGGATGTTCTGTTCAACCGTCAACCCGCGAAAGATCGAGGTTTCCTGCGGCAGATACCCAAGCCCCAGGATCGCGCGGCGATACATGGGCAGCCCGGTAATATCCTGCCCGTCGAGCATGATCCGCCCCGAATCGGGCTTCACCAGCCCCATCACCGAATAGAAACACGTTGTCTTGCCCGCGCCGTTGGGCCCGAGCAGACCGATCACCTCACCCTTGCCGACCGACAACGACACATCGGTCAGCACGCTACGCTTGTCATAGGATTTGGCGATCGACACGACCGACAGGCCGTCCAGCACCGGCGCTTCGGCGATCGGCGGGGCATTTTCGAGGGTGAGGGTCTCGGTCATTACAGGTCCCGTGCTCGCACTTTAGAGTGAACGGAAGGTTACCGCGCCGAATTTGGCAGGCTTCGTGCATGGTCGCGGGCGCAGCCTAGGCGAAACCCGCCCGGCTGGGAAGATGCCGCCGCCGCCCTCTGCGCGCCGGGTCGCCTCAGTTGTCGCGCTTGGGCACCGAGAACGTGCCGCTGACCCGGCCACCGCTGCTCTTGGTTCCGGGCGCACCGCCGCCCACCGAATTGCCGTCGATCACCGCGCGCCCGGTATCGAGGTTGATCGTCAGCCGCCCGCCATTGACGGTATTGCCGCCCTGGATCAGCGTGACCGCGCCGAGCATCGTCACCACGCGCTTGTTGAGATCGTACACCGCGAAATTGCTGCGCGCAGTCTGATCGGGCCGTGTCACGGTTACCCCGCCCGACGCATCGAGGCGCGAAATTTGCGGGCTGCCATCAACAAACTGTCCGGTATAGGCAACTGTTACGCGCGCCGCAGTAAGCGTCATTTCCGCTTGTTTGACAACAACAGCACCGATGGCCACCGCACGGTTGGCTTTGTCCTGCAATTCAAGATGCTCGGCCGTAAGATTGATCGGCGCGTCCGAATTGTGCGCGCTCTGCGCATCTGCTGTCCCCGCAAGGGCAAAGGACAGGGCGATAAAGGCAAGGGTGGACCGCATGTGCGCTATCTCGTCTTTCGCGGGACGATCCGCAAGCGGGCATTGCCGTCCAGCCGAACAACATGGTTTTCGAGATCGGCGTTCATCTGGTCACCGCTGAACGTGCCCTGCGGCACCGTTCCCGTCACCGCGCCCCCGCTTTTCAACGTCTTGGATTTGAGATCGAGCGTCGAATCCTGCGTGTCGAGCCGGTATCCGCCGCTGCTGTGCACCTGCAGCGGCCCATCGATCGTGACTTGCTGGCGGTCCATATTATAATGCCCGTGATCGGCGACGACATTGGCCGGCCCATCGCTCAGCCCGATTTGGGCCGACAATTTCTGCAACCAGACGACCGGCTCGGCCGAACTTTTCTGGATCGCCGACCCCGCCATCAGTGCGAACGGCTGCCCCTTGTCGTCATTGCCGCGATAGGTCGCCGATTGCACGCGCAAGCGCTCCTTGGCGACTTCGACCTTGTTCTTGTCGAGCAGGAAGCTGACATCGCCCCCCGAATAAAGCGGCAGTACCACCACGAACGCAGCCAGCACGCCGATCAGAATCGGTAACACCACGCGCAGCACGCCGATCGTGCGATCGTGGCTGCTGCCCGGCGCGGCCCAGATCAGGCGCTGGCTGCGAATGGCCCCCGAATCAGGCATGGGCGAAGATATCGACCTCCGGCCAACCGGCCAGATCGAGTTCAGCGCGCCACGGCAGGAACTGGAAACACGCTTGCGCCAGCTCGGTGCGCCCCTCGCGCGCCAGCCGCAAGTCAAGCTCGTTGCGCATCGCGTGCAGATAGCGCACGTCGGACGCCGCATAATCCTTCTGCGCCTCGCTCAGCACCGGGCCGCCCCAGTCCGACGATTGCTGCGCCTTGGAAATGTCCTGCCCCAGCAATTCGCGCACCAGCTCCTTCAGCCCGTGGCGATCGGTATAGGTGCGCACGAGCCGCGAGGCGATCTTGGTGCAATAAACCGGGGCTGCGGTTACTTCGAGATAATGGCTGATCGCCGCCAGATCGAAGCGCGCGAAGTGGAACAGCTTCACCCGCGCCGGATCGGCCAGCAACGCGCGCAAATTCGGCGCGGCATAATCGCTGTCGGGGGCAAAGCGCACGAGATGCTCGTCCGGTCCGCCATCCGAAAGCTGCACCAGGCACAGCCGGTCGCGCGGCGTAATCAGGCCCATCGTCTCGGTGTCGACGGCGATGTCAACGCCGGGGACGAACAGATTGGCGGGGATGTCTTCTTCGTGGAGATGCACTGTCATCGCGCGGCCCTAGCGGCGAATCGCCGCGCGCTCAATGGGGTGCCGCCGCTACCGGTTGCGTACGCGGGCCTTGCGCGCGGCGATGTTGAGCGTTTCGACCAACCCCGAAAAGGCCATTGCCGCGTAGATATAGCCCTTGGGCACATGCACGCCGAAGCCATCTGCGATCAATACCGCGCCGATCATCAACAGAAAGCCGAGCGCAAGCATCACCACGGTCGGGTTGCGATCGATGAAATTGGCAAGCGGCGTCGCCGCCACCAGCATCACCCCGACCGCGACGACGACGGCGACGATCATCACCGGCAAATCGTTGGTCATGCCGATCGCGGTCAGGATCGAATCGATCGAGAACACCATGTCGAGCAACAGGATCTGCACGATCGCCGCACCGAACGACATTGCGACCGAACTTTTCTTGTCGAGCACCTCGCCCGAATCGTCGGGGTCGATCGTGTGGTGGATCTCGGTCGTCGCCTTCCACAGCAGAAACAGCCCGCCCGCGATCAGGATCAGGTCGCGCACCGAAAAGGCGGTTTCGAACGATGGCACGCCGTGCGCATCCACCCCACCCGCAATCCCCAGATCGAACACCGGCTCGACCAGCCCGGCAATCCACGCGATTGCCGACAGCAGCACCAGCCGCAGCCCCAACGCCAGCCCGATGCCGACGCGGCGCACCTTTACGCGCTGGCCTTCGGGCAGTTTGTTCGACAGCAGCGAAATGAACACAAGATTGTCGATGCCAAGCACGACCTCCATCACGATCAATGTGGCGAGGGCCGCCCAGGCGGCAGGATCGGCGAGCAAATGGAGGAACGTCATGGCGGCATCCTGTGCCGGTATTGCCACGTTCGCGCAAGATCGACGCAGGTATCGCCGCATTTTGGACGAATTTGTTCGCAGCGTCTCAAATTTTAGGCTAACACGAGTCGGTGGCACATTTGGTTTGGTGCACAAAGCCCTGCGTCTTTCGTCCGACGCAACGGTTGCTATAACGATGTCGGACGAACCGGGAAGACGAACAGGGCATGAGTTTCGATAAAGGACGCCGCGGTGATCGTGGCGGGCGTGGGCGCGACAAGCGCGACGGTTTCGGCGACAGCGGCGGCTTCGACGGCGGGTTCGGCGGCGGTGACCGGTTCGGTGGCGGCGATCGCTTCGGCGGTGGCGGTGACCGGTTCGGCGGCGGTGGCGATCGCTTCGGTGGTGGCGGCGGCGGTGGCTTCCGCAGCGGCGGTGGTGGCGGCTTCGGCGGCGGTGGTGCAGGCGGCGGTGGCCGCGGTATGCCCCCGCAGGTTGTCGGCGAAGGCACCGGCGTCGTAAAATTTTTCAATGGCCAGAAGGGCTTTGGCTTCGTCGTTCGCGATGATGGCGGCGAAGATGTGTTCGTGCACATCTCCGCGGTCGAGCAAGCCGGGCTGACCGGTTTGGCCGAGGGTCAGCCGCTTGGCTTCACCCTCGTCGATCGCGGCGGTCGCATTTCGGCGACCGACCTCAAGATCGACGGCGAGCCGCTCCCCGTCACCGACCGTGGCCCGCCGCGCGACCGTGACGCAGGCCCCGGCGCACCGCGCGGTGCCGCCCCGGGTGGCGCGCAGCAGCGTCAGCTTACGGGCGAGAAGGCGACCGGTACGGTCAAGTTCTTCAACGCGATGAAGGGCTTCGGCTTCATTCAGCGCGACGATGGGCAGCCCGATGCGTTCGTCCACATCTCAGCCGTCGAGCGTGGTGGCATGACCTCGCTCAACGAAGGTGACCGGCTCGAGTTCGAACTCGAAGTCGATCGTCGCGGCAAGATGGCAGCGGTCAATTTGACCTCGATCGCGTAAGCGCTCGCGCCTCGTGCGAAAAGAATAGACCCGGTGGGCCTTTAGGCCTGCCGGGTTTTTCTTTGTGTGCGCAGCTTGAGGCAGCCTCTATCCTTCCAGCTTCCCCGGCGAAGGCCGGGGCCCAGCCGCGCTGATCTGCTCGCGCTGATCTGCGTTGCCTGGGTGTGAACCCCACCTGCCCGACCGCCACCGGGCCCCGGCCTTCGCCGGGAAAGCACAAGAAAGACGATGTATGCGCCTCGTTCTCGCCGCGATTGCCCTGACCCTCGCCGCCCCGGCCATTGCTGCCCCGGCCCCGAAGGTTGCCACCACCAGCTTCGCGCAACTCAAGACCCCACTCCCCCTCCCCTATGACGAAGCCGCCAATGCAAAGGCTCAGGTCGCCGCCGCGCGCGCGCGCGCCAAGGCGCAGCACAAATTGCTGCTGATCGATCTCGGCGGCAATTGGTGCCTCGATTGCCGTCTGCTCGCGGGCACGATGGAATTGCCCGAACTGCGCGGCTTCCTTGCCAAACATTATGAGATCGTCACCGTCGATGTCGGTCGCTTCGACAAGAATCTCGACATCGCCGCCCAATATGGGCTCAACGGCCACTTTGGCGGCGGCGTGCCGAGTGTGCTGATCATCGACCCGAAAACCAACGCGCTCAAAAATGCCGGCCGCACCGCCGCCCTCGCCGATGCCCGCACGCTCAGCCCGCAAGCCCTCGCCGATTGGCTGGCAGGCTGGACGAAATAGCGCCGATCCCGGGGCGATGGAACGAGTGGTCCCTGGATTCCAACGTTGCCCCCCCTGCCAAAGGTGCATGATCGCAGCATGGCCTACGCTCGTTCAAGCTGCACTGGATGTGCACTTGGGCTCGCGCTGTTTCTCTTCGTGGGGCTGCCGCTATGGGCCGTGCTTCTGCTCGGCGAACGGCCTTGCGACATGCACATCGGTCCATCCTGTATGATTAGCTGGGGATGGATGAAGGTTATAAACGCAGGCGTAATAACCGGGGCTTGTGCGAGTTTGGGCCTGATAGTCGATCGGGTCGCCGCCGCCTTCCGGCGACGCAGAGACACCTAAACGCTATACTTCAATGCCTGCAGAAAATCGGCATATCGAAAATAGCGACAATCCCGTTGTCGTAGCGGCTACCTACCCAGCCCTCAGCCCCCCGCGAACCGGTCGGTCGCGCGGATCAACTGGTCGAGGATGCCGGGCTCGTTATAGGCGTGGCCTGCACCCTCGATCAGGTGGAACTCGGCTTCGGGCCAGGCCTGATGTAGCGCGAAAGCATAGCGCGCCGGGCACGGCATGTCGTAGCGACCATGCACGATCGTGCCCGGAATGCCCGACAAGCGTCCGGCATTGCGCAGTAACTGGCCGTCCTCCAGCCAGGCATCATGCGCGAAGAAATGATTTTCGATCCGCGCGAACGCCAGCGCGAAATGTCCGTCCTGAAACGCCTCGCTCAATTCCGGATCAGGCAGCAGCGTGACCGTCTCGCCCTCCCAAATTGTCCACGCCTTCGCCGCTTCAAGCTGCGCGACCGGATCGTCGCCGGTCAGGATACGGCGATAAGCCTCGACCATATTGCCACGTTCGACCTCGGGGATCGGCGCGACAAAGCCCGCCCATTTGTCGGGAAACATTTCGGACACGCCGAACTGATAATACCAGTCCATCTCGGCTGGAGTGGCGGTGTAGATGCCGCGCAGGATCAGCGCGCGCACCCGCTCGGGATGCGTTTCGGCATAAGCCAGCCCCAGCGTCGATCCCCACGATCCGCCGAACACCACCCACCGCTCGACCCCGATCAGCGCGCGCAGCCGCTCGATATCGGCGACCAAATGCCAGGTCGTATTGGCATCAAGACAGGCATGGGGTGTCGATTTCCCGCACCCGCGCTGGTCGAACAGCAGCACGTCATAGCGCGCAGGATCGAACAGCCGCCGATGACTCGGCGAAATGCCGCCGCCGGGGCCACCGTGCAGAAACACCGCGGGCGTCGCTCCCGGCGTGCCGCAGCGCTCGTAATAAACGCTGTGACCATCGCCGACATCGAGCATCCCGGTCGTATAGGGTTCAATCTCGGGGTATAGGGTGCGCAAGTCGGCCATCGGGTCCATCCAGAAAGGATTATTTGAGCGGAATCGGTCGTCCCTCGACCATCACATAGCCGATATGCAACACCGCCGCCGGATCGACCAGCGGATCGCCCGCCACCGCGATCAAATCGGCCGATTTTCCAACATCAAGCGTGCCCGTCTCGCTCGACAGGCCGAGCAGATCGGCACCGCCCTTGGTCGCGGCGATCAGCGCGTCGCGCGGGGTCATGCCGCCCTTCGACACCATCAGCCCAAGTTCCTCGCCATTGCGGCCATGCGGATAGACGGCGGCATCGGTGCCAAGCGCAATCGGCACGCCCGCTTTATAGGCGCGGTTTAGGCCCTTGCCCCACACGGCCAGCGTCGCGCGGCCCTTCGCTTCGGTATTGGCGGTGTAAATGCCTTTGCCGAGATACAGTTGCAGCCCCGAAAACGCCATCAGCGTCCCAGAATAATAGGTGCCGTGCGCCTTCATCAGCGCAATGCCGGTGTCGTCGACAAAGGTGCCATGCTCGATCGAATCGACGCCCGCGCGCACCGCTGCCGCAATACCCTTGGGGCCATGCGCGTGCGCTGCCGCCTTCAGCCCCAATTGATGCGCGGTGTCGCAAATCGCCTTCATTTCCTCATCGGTAAAATGCTGTTCGAGGCCGATCTTGCCATCATCGAGCACCCCGCCCGTCGCGTGGAATTTGATGACGTCAACGCCATAGGCCGCGATCCGCCGCACCGCCTTGGCGCATTCGAGCGGCCCGGTGCATACCCAGAATTGCTCGCCCGTCGCATCGATTGCGTTTCGCAAATCGGGGTTGAGCCCGACCGTGCCATCGCCATGCCCACCGATGATCGACAGCGCAGGCCCCGCCACCAAAATGCGCGGCCCCGGGAAACTGCCCTCCTTCACGGCATCACGCATCGCGATGCTGGCGGCGGGCGAGCCGCCCAAATCGCGCACCGTCGTAAAGCCAGCGCGCGCGGTAATCAGCGCGTTTTTTAGGCCGACCGTCGCGGCATACGGCTCGGAGTATTTCGGAGTCAGCCCCTGATACCACGGCTCCCCGGCATTGCTCGTCAAATGGACGTGTACGTCGATCAGCCCCGGCAGCACGGTACGGTCGCGCAAATCGACCACGGTCGCCCCGGCAGGCGCGGTTGCGCCGTCCTCGATCCGCACGATCCGGCCATCGGTAACAATCACGGTCGAGGCGCCGCGCTCGGGCTTGGCGGCATCGACGATCAGATGCCCGGCCTGGATCGCGAAGGTTTCAGCCACGGCGGGCGCGGCGGTGGAAAGCAATGCCGCCGTGGCAGCGATCAGGAATGTGCGCATCGTATCCCCCAAAATTATCGTCGCAACCTACGCCCTTAAGCATCGCTGTCGAGGGGACTCACGTAATCATCCGCTTGAGCGCCGCCACGGTATCGGCCTCGGCGGCGGGCTTGTCGGTGCGGATGCGCGCAATGCGGGGGAAGCGCATCGCCACCCCCGATTTATGGCGCTTGGACGCGTGGATCGAATCGAACGCAATCTCCAGCACCAGCGTCTTTTCCACCTCGCGCACCGGGCCGAAGCGCGCGATCGTGTTGTTGCGCACGAACTGGTCGAGCATCTTCAACTCGTCGTCGGTGATCCCCGAATAAGCCTTGCCGACCGGCAGCAGCTCGCCCGCCTCGCTCCAGCAGCCAAAGGTGTAATCGCTATAGAAAGACGATCGTCGCCCGCTTCCGCGCTGCGCATAGAGCATCACGCAATCGGCAGTCAGCGGATCGCGCTTCCATTTGTACCACAGCCCGGTCTTGCGCCCGCCGACATAGGACGAATCGCGCCGCTTGAGCATCACTCCCTCGATCGCAGCGTCGCGCGCGCCCGCGCGCAGCCCCTCCAGCGCAGTGAAATCCTCGGCGGCAATGACGGTGCTGAGATCGAACCGCCCGGCATCAAGCCGTGGGACGAACGCCTCCAGCCGCGCGCGGCGTTCGCTCCACGGAAGGCCCCGCAGGTCCTCCTCGCCATCATAGAGAATGTCGTAAAGCCGCACGAACGCCGGAGCCTCGACCAGCATCTTCGCCGACACCACCTTGCGCCCCAGCCGCTGCTGCAAGGCGTTGAAGCTCGCCGCACCGCCTTCTTCGGTTGCCGCGCCCTGGGCATCGCCCTTCACCATCAATTCGCCGTCGAGCACGCCCGCCGTCGCGAAGGCGCGCGCCACGTCGGGGAAGCTCGCGGTGATGTCATCGCCGGTCCGGCTGTACAGCCGCGTCTGCCCGGCGACATGCACCAGTTGCACGCGAATGCCGTCCCATTTCCATTCGGCGGCATAATCGGTGAGATCGACGCGTATATCCTCGAGCGGATGCGCCAGCATGAACGGGCGGAACACCGGCACCTCGGTGCTGGTCGGCTGCGCGCCGCGCCCCTCCGCCCAATCGAACAGCGCGGCATAAGGCGGCGCAATCCCGTGCCACACTTCCTCCACCGCCGCGACATCGAGCGCAAACGCCTGCGCCAGCGCGGTCTTGGCGAGGCGCGCGGAAACCCCGATCCGCAACGCCCCCGTTGCCATCTTGAGCAGGGCAAAGCGTTCATCGGCGTCGAGCCGGTCGAGCATCGCGGCCAGCACGGCAGGCGTGTCCGATCGCGACAGCACCGCCAGCCGATCGACCGCCTGCGCGATGCCGAGCGGCTCTGCGTCCGGCACGACCAGAGGCTTGGGCCACAGCAAGGCAACCGTTTCGGCGGTATCACCGACATAATCGCGGCTCATGCGGAACAACACGGGATCGACGCGTTCCTCGATCAGCGCGCGGATCACCGCCGGCTTCACACCCGGCAGATCGAGTTCCCCGGTCAGCGCCGCCATCGCCCAGCCGCGATCGGGATCGGGCACCGCGCGCAGATAATCGACGATCAGCTTCAGCTTCGCGTTGCGCGAGCGGGTGTAGATCAACCCGTCGAGGAGATCGGCAAAGGCGCGCATCGTCGCAGCATCATGGCGTATCGCCATCGGCCCCGCTAGCACTCCTGACATGTCGCGCTTCCTTCGATTCGTCACAGGCTTGGTCCTGATCGGGCTTGCCCTGCTGATTGGTGCCTATGTTGCCTCCCGCGTCACGCCGATCGTCAATCGCGTCAGCGTGGCCCTGCCCGATTGGCCAAAGGGCCAGAAGCCGATCACGCTGGCGCTGGCCACCGACATTCACCTCGGCAATGCCAGCATGGACCGCGCGCGGCTCGATCGCATCGTCGCGCAAATCAACGCCCTGCAACCCGATATGGTTCTGCTCGGCGGTGATTTTCTGGCGGAATATGATAAGCCCGAAGCACCGGCGCGGTCACGATCGATTGCCGGGGCGCTGGCGCGGTTGGCGGCCCCGCTCGGCACGGTCGCGGTGCTCGGCAACCATGATTATGGCACCAACCCCAAGGCCGTTGCGACCGCGCTGACCGATGTCGGCATCCCGGTGTTGCAAAATCAGGCGATCCAGCGCGGGCCATTGGTCCTTGGCGGGTTGGGCGATGGCTATAGCGGCAATGCGCGGCTTCCCGAAACACTCGCCGCGATGGCCACATTGCACGGCGCGCGCATCATGCTTGCGCACACCCCGGCCCAGGCGGCGCAATTGCCCGGCGATATCCATTTGCTGTTGAGCGGCCACACGCATTGCGGCCAGGTCGTGCTGCCGTTCGTCGGCGCGCTGGTCGTGCCTTCGGTGCCACGGCGCTATTTGTGCGGCGTTATAAACGACGGGCCGCGCACGGTGGTGGTGTCGGCGGGGCTCGGCACCAGCAATTTGCCGCTGCGCGTCCACGCGCCGCCGGACCTGTGGCTCGTCACCGTCGGTCCGGCAGAGCGGTGAGGCGTCAGCCCTTGCGGCTGGCCTCGAACAGAAACCAGGCGCGGCGCTCGGCCTGATCGGTCCAGTCGTCGATCACCGCGCTGGTGGCATTGTCCTTGGCGGCATCGGCCAGGTCCTTGGCTTCGCGCAGCGCCTCGACCATCTTCAGATTGTCGTCGCGCAATTCGCTCAGCATCGCCTCGGGCGCGACGAAATCGGCATCATTGTCGGTGATCGTTTGGTGGCGCGCGATATCTCCGATCGAGCGGAGCGTGGTCTGTCCGATCTTGCGCACACGCTCGGCAATGTCATCGGTCGCGGCGAAGATTTCGGCGGCCTGCTCGTCGAGCATCAGGTGATAATCGCGGAAATGCGGGCCCGACACGTGCCAGTGGAAATTCTTGGTCTTGAGGTAGAGCGCAAACGAATCCGCGAGAAGGCCGTTCAGCGCCTGCGCCACGGTCTTGACGGCGTTGGTCTTCAAATCGGTCGGGGTTTTCAGTGCATCGGCAGCCATGTTTCGCTCCATTGGCAGGCGGGAAATTCGGTTCGGTGCTGCAACGAAGCGATAGCGAATTGGCTCCCGGTCGGCTTGGATAAAATTGCGATTTCAGCAATCGAACGCCTAGATGAGGCGAAGCGCCGACAGCGCTTGCACCGCCCCCGCTAGCGTCAGCACCGCCGCCGCACCCAGGCGCAGCGCAGTGGTCGGCAGTTTGCGCAAACCCCGCTCCCCCAGCAAAATCGCCGGCACGGTGACCGCCACGCTGCCGATCGTCGCGCCGATCGCGGCAAAGGCGGGCGTGGTCGCCTGCGTCGCAAATGCCGCAGTCACGAATTGCGTGCGATCGCCAAAGCCGAGCACCGCCACCGCCACAAGGCTCGACCCGAATGCCCCGAGCCGCCAGCCGCGTGCTTTGGCGGGCCTGGTCGGCCAGAACCCGGCTACGCCGCCCGACAACAAGGCCAGCGCCAGCAACAGCTGCTGCGCATTGGGCGACAGCATCGGCGCCACCACGATTCCGCCGACCACGCCCAGCGCATTGCCGAATGCCAGCGCCAGCGCGACCCCCGCGATCACCGCGCCCTTCTGCTCATAGCGATCCCCCAGCCCCGCCGCCGCCCACGGCGTACGGTCGCTCGCCTGCGTCAACAGCGCCGCGACCAGCGCGGCCATCAGCGCGTCCATCGAATCCGCTTCAACCCGCCAGCCGGACCGAGCAGGCGGCGGCAAAGGTTTCGCAGGCGCTGCGGTCATGCTGGTCGGACGACACCGCATCACGCAGGATCTCGATCCAGCCGAGCACCAGCGCCCCGCGCTCCCCCCGCGCCAGCGCGGCATCGATCGCATGGGTGACGGCGACGGCGGGATACAGGCCATAAGCCAGCGCCGCCCGGCGAATCGCATCGACCTCGGCGGCCAGCGCGGCGGTCGAGGCGACATTCGCGCGCATCCCCACCATCGCGACTCGCGCGGCGAGTTCGGCCTGGGCGATTGCCATTGCGCTGTCCGGTGCCGCCATATCCCGTCCCCTTTGGTGGGCATCCTGCGCGCGTAGTGGTAAACACGCGCTTAAGCTGCGGCGAATCGGCTGGCGTGCTTGACATTGCGCACCGCATCCGTCATCGGGCGACGCTTAAGAGCGGCGACCGGTTCGCCGCTTTTGCATTTTCAGATCACAGGAATTCAGGTCATGGCAAAGCCGACCACGGTCAAGATCAAGCTCGTCAGCACGGCGGACACTGGTTTCTTCTACACCACCAAGAAGAACCCGCGCACCAAGACCGAAAAGCTGAGCTTCAGCAAGTATGATCCCGTCGTGCGCAAGCATGTCGAGTTCAAGGAAGCCAAGATCAAGTAAGCCCGGCGCTGGCGCAAAGCCAGCCGGAGCAGAAAAGGGCCGCGAGCACATGCTCGACGGCCCTTTTCGTGTTGGCTTAGTTTGCCGGATGCCTCCCCTCCCTGAAAGGGAGGGGAGGAGGGTTGTGTCAGGCTCAGCCCGAACGGCGGCAGTCCCCCACCGCGCACCCCTCACACCAACGCCGCCACCGCATCCACAAAGCGCATCAGCGAAATCGGCTTGGATACATAGGCATCGGCGCCCGCCGCGCGAATCCGCTCCTCATCCTCGCGTCCGGCATAAGCCGTCACCGCCATGATCGGGATGGTGCGCAACGCCTCGTCGGCCTTGAACTGCAGGATCAAATCATAGCCGCTGAGATGCGGCAACTGGATATCGGTCACGATCAGGTCGGGCGCAAAAGCGCGCGCGCGCGCCACCGCCTCGCGCCCGTCGCGCACGCCCTCGGTCGCATATTCATGCGCGCGCAGCAGATCGCAGAAAAGTTTGAGGTTGAGTTCGTTGTCCTCGACAACGAGCACCCTTTTTGCCACGCCCGCCATTCCTTGATCCATAGGGTTTCCTACGCAATGCGCGCCCGAGAAACAAACCCCGAACCGGCCGAACTGGCGCTGCACGCGCTGGTGTGGACGCTGGGTGAGCCGGACCGGGCGCAGCGCCTGCTCGATGTTACGGGCATGACCCCCGCCGACTTGCGCGCGCGCGCGGGCGAACCCGCAGTATTGTCGGCGGTGCTCGGTTTCCTGGAATCCTACGAACCCGATCTGGTCGCCTGCGCCGCCGGGATTGGCGCGCGGCCCGAAGCGATTGTCGCCGCGCGTGCCGCGCTGGAGAATGCCGCATGAAGGGCCTGTTGATCTGCGATTGCGACGAAGTGCTGCTGCACATGGTGCGGCATTTCGGCGTGTGGCTGCGCGAGCATCATGACATCGATTTTACCGCCAATGGCGGCGATTTCGCCACCAGCATGACGCGCATCTCGGGCGGCCCCGCCCCGACGCGCGAGGAGATGTGGGGCCTGCTCGAGGGCTTCTTCCCCGCCGAGATGGGCCGCCAGACGCTCGTTCCCCACGCCCGTGAAGCGCTCGCCGCGCTGTCACACGTCGCCGACGTCGTCCTCCTGACCAACCTCGCCGATCACAATCGCGAACCGCGTATCGCGCAATTGCTTGGCCATGACATGGCGTATCGCGTCGAGACCAACCAGGGCGGCAAGGGCGATCCCGTCGCGCGGCTGGTCGCCGAACATGGCAACCCCGTCACCGTGTTCGTCGATGACCTTGCGGTCCATCACGCCTCGGTCGCCAAGCACGCGCCCGAGGTCCACCGCCTGCACATGATTTCCGAACCCGCGCTCGCGCCCAACGTGCCTCCGGCCCCTGCGGCACATGTCCGTATCGATGATTGGCAAGCGGCGCAGGTGTGGATCGCCGATCGTTTCGCGGCGGGGCTGCCCGCTACCTCTCCCCCTGAAAGGACCCCAGCATGACCGACCGTATCGACCACAAGCTTGCCGAACTCGGCCTTGTCCTGCCCGCCGCCGCCGCGCCGGTCGCCTCTTATGTGCCAACCGTCGATGCGCACGGCCTGCTCCACATTTCGGGCCAATTGCCGTTCAAGGATGGCGCGGTGATCGCCGGACGGTTGGGCGAATCGGTCGATCTCGCAGCGGGTGCCGCCGCAGCCCAAGCGTGCGCGCTGATGCTGGTTGCGCAAATCAAGGCGGCACTCGGCGGCCTCCACCGTGTCGAGCGGATCGTGAAGCTCGGCGTGTTCGTCAACTCGACTGCCGATTTCACCGATCAGCCCAAGGTCGCCAATGGCGCGTCGGACCTGATGGTCGCCTTGTTCGGCGAAGCCGGCAAGCACGCCCGCAGCGCCGTCGGCGTGGCGTCGCTGCCACTCGGTGCCGCAGTCGAAGTCGATGCGATCGTGCAAATCGCCGCTTGAGCGTACTCGGCGCGGGTCCGCAGACCCGCGCCGCCCTCAGCCGGGCTGCGCCAACGCCGCCAGCGCATCGCCGGTGACGCGGTACACCGTCCATTCCTCCATCGGCAGTGCGCCCATCGAGCGATAGAAGGCAATCGCCTTCTCGTTCCAGTCGAGCACCGACCATTCGAAGCGCGTGCAACCCCGCGCCACCGCCAGCGCCGCCAGATGCTTGAGCAACGCCTTGCCCACCCCGCTCCCACGCGCCTCGGGCGTGACGTACAGATCCTCCAGATACAGCCCGCGCCAACCGGTCCAGGTCGAAAAATTGTGGAAGAACAGCGCCATGCCAACGGGCTTGCCGTCCAGTTCGGCAACCACCGCCTCGGCTGCGGGGTGTGGCCCGAACAGCGCGTCCTGCAACAGCGGCTCGGTCGCCACCACCTTGTCGGATTCGCGCTCGAACGCGGCGAGTTCGTGTACCAGATGCAGAATCAGCGGCACATCGGCAGGGGTGGCGGGGCGGATATGGGTCATGCGGCAGCCTCGGTTTGCGGGGCGGCGGCGGCATGGCCGCGCACCGCAGCGACGCACCCCGCGATAATCAGCGCCGCTCCGAGCGTCGTGTAGAGTGACACCGCCTCGCCGAAAACCCACCATCCGAGCAAAGCCGACCACAAAAAGGCGGTATATTCAACCGGCGCCAGCACTTGTGCCTCCGCATGGCCATAAGCCCAGGCCAGCGCCATTGCCGAAACCGAACCCAGCACCGCCGCCGCGCCGATTTCGGGCCATTGCGCCACCGTCGGCAACCCCGAAAACCACGGCGCACCGATCAACAACAACGCGCCCAGCACAATGCTGGTGAACAGCGCCACTTCCAGCGGGTCGGCCACCTGCGCTTGCTGCCGCAGCAGGATCAGGCTGAAGGCATAGAAGATCGACGCCGCGAAAATCGCGATCGACCCCAGCACATGCGCGGTCGAAGCGTGCGCCTGCACCTCCCCCGCTGCGATCACCAATACGCCCGCGCTTGCCACCACCGAGCCGAGCACCGCCCCACGCCGGATCGTCTCCCCCAGCATCGCCGCCGCGAAATAGAGCGCGATCAACGGCGCGAGGAAGGTCAGCGCCACCCCCTGCGCCATCGGCACGCGCGCGAGCCCCCAGAAGAACAGCAGCACCGACACCCCCGCCGTCGCGCCACGCAGGAAATGCAACCGCAACGCCGCCCGCCCCGGCCACGGTCGCCGTCGCATGACGAACACCACGCCAAGCAGCGCCGTACCCACCACCGATCGCCACAACACCGCCGAATAGGCACCGCTGGCGATCGACAAACCCTTCATCAGCACGTCCATCGCCGAATAAGTGGCGATGCCGACAGCGGCGACGGTGAAGGCGAGCGTGGCGGAAACGGGTTTCATGGTGGTCGGCATAGCGCGCGGCGGGCAGTCCGTAAGGGGAAAGATCACCGCCCGGTCAGGATATACCGCTATACTGCACTCCCTTTGCGGAAGCGCGGCACCCGCCAACATCCGGCCTGCGCCGGAGAAACGCGCCCTTATTCCGCCGCCACCGCCTGTTGCGCCTCATGCGCCTCGATCGCCGCAGCCTTTTCCTCGACCAGCTTGACGATATGCTCCAGCATGTCCTCGCTGTTCACGGTGTGGTCGGTCACGCCCGACAGATACACCATGTGCTTGCCATTGCCGCCGCCGGTCAGGCCAATGTCGGTCTCGCGCGCTTCGCCGGGGCCGTTGACGACGCAGCCGAGCACGCTCAGCGACATCGGCGTGCGGATGTGCTGGAGCCGTTCCTCCAGCGCCTGCACCGTGCGGATCACGTCGAAGCCCTGCCGCGCGCAGCTTGGGCACGACACCACGCGCACTCCGCGATTGCGAATGCCGAGTGCCTTCAGGATTTCGAAGCCGACGCGCACTTCCTCCTCGGGTTCGGCCGAAAGCGAAACGCGCAGCGTATCGCCAATGCCGTACCACAAGAGCGAGCCGATCCCGATCGCCGACTTCACCGTGCCACCGACAAAGCCGCCCGCCTCGGTGATGCCCAGATGCAGCGGGCAATCGACCGTCTCGGCCAGTTGCTGATACGCCGCCACCGCCAGGAACAGGTCGGACGCCTTCACCGCCACCTTGAATTCGTGGAAGTCGCGGTCCTGCAGCAGCTTGATATGGTCGAGCGCGGATTCGACCAGCGCCTCGGGGCACGGCTCGCCATATTTTTCGAGCAGGTCCTTTTCGAGGCTCCCCGCATTCACGCCGATGCGAATCGCGCAGCCATTGGCCTTGGCGGCGTTGACCACTTCGTTGACGCGCTCGGCCGAGCCGATGTTGCCGGGGTTGATGCGCAGGCACGCCGCGCCCGCATCGGCGGCTTCCAGCGCGCGCTTATAGTGGAAATGGATGTCGGCAACGATCGGAACGCGACTCGCGCGGACGATTTGCTTCAGCGCGGCGGTGCTCTCCACATCGGGGCACGACACGCGGATGATGTCGACGCCGGCATCCTCGCAGCGACGAATCTGGTCGATCGTCGCCTTGGCATCGCTGGTCGGGGTGTTGGTCATCGTCTGCACGGTGACCGGCGCATCGCCCCCGACGGGGACGTTGCCGACCATGATTTGACGGCTTTGGCGGCGGGTAATGTCGCGCCACGGGCGAACGGACATGAAGAAATTCCTCTGGTTGCAAGCGCCCTATAGCGCCGTCCTGCGCCGACCGAAACCGCTAGAGTTTGCGCGAACAAACACTCTCCCCTACGTCCGCCCGATGGAACGCCATTACGGACTGGATTGGTTGCGCATCGGCGCGTTCGGCCTGCTGATTCTCTATCATATCGGCATGGTGTTCGTGCCCTGGGGATTCCATGCAAAGACCGCGCAGCCACTCCAATGGGTGGTGGTGCCGATGCTGGCGATCAATAGCTGGCGGCTGCTGCTGCTGTTCGTGGTGTCGGGCTATGCCAGTCGCGCGCTGCTGGTGCGTGGCGAGGGCACCGGCGATTTCGTCGCCAACCGCACGCTGCGGCTGATCCTGCCCCTGCTGTTCGGGGTGGTGGTGATCGTGCCGCTGCAACCCTGGGTCGAACTCGCCACGCAGCACGGCTACACGCGTGATTTCGGCTATTTCCTGGCCCACGATTATTTTCGCTTCGCCAGCGTCAGCGGTATTACGCTACCGACCTGGCAGCATTTGTGGTTCGTCGGCTATCTGTGGATCTACACGATGTTGCTGGCGCTCGCCGTCGCGCTGGTCGGGCGGCGGAGCCTCCAGCCCGTTTTCGACCGCGTGTTCGGCGGGGCGCTGGTGTGGCTGATCCCGGCGGCATGGCTGGTGGTGGTCAGCGCGTGGCTGTTCCCCGGTGTCGCGCCGACCAACGATCTGGTGGGCGATCTGGTGTCGCACGCGCAATATCTACCAGGCTTCCTGTTCGGCTTCGCGCTCGCGGGCTCCCCGACCGGGCTGGCGGCGATGCGGCGCTGGTGGCCGTGGGCGCTTGGCACGGGGCTGCTCTGTTATGCGCTGGTCGCGGCGATCGAACTGCGCTGGCCGAACAGCGCCAGCCCGACCTGGCCGTGGGGCATCCTGTTCGCCAGTGCGCGCGCGGTGCAGGGCTGGAGCATGATCGTCGCGCTGATCGGTCTCGCCGACACCTATCTCAACCGCGATCACCCGTGGCGGCGCGCGCTGACCGAGGCGGTCTTTCCCTTCTACCTCATCCACCAGACGATCATCGTCGGAATCGAAGGCTGGCTGCTGCACTTCGGCCTGCCGCGCGGCGCGGAATTTGCTATCCTGATGGTGGCGACGCTTAGCGGCTGCTGGATCTTTTATGCGGTGGGGCGCGAGATCGCTTGGCTCCGCCCGCTGATTGGCTTGAGACCGCGTCCGCGTAAGGAAATGATGCGATGAACTGGACGTTGGTGCTGCACGGCGGCGCGGGGAAGATGACGCGCGCCACGATCACGCCTACGCAAGCCGAGGGTGCGCGCGCTGGCCTGGGCCGCGCGCTCGATGCCGGGGCGGCGATCCTCGCCGCTGGCGGTGCGGCGCTCGACGCGGTCGAAGCGGCGGTGCGCGTGCTGGAGGATGACCCGCATTTCAACGCCGGGCGCGGTGCCGCACTGACGCGCGCGGGCGTGGCCGAGCTTGACGCCGCGATTATGGACGGGCGCGATCGCGCGGCGGGGGCCGTCGCCGGGGTCACCGCCACGCGCCACCCGGTCTCGCTCGCCCGCGCGGTGATGGCGCACAGCCCGCACGTGCTGCTGAGCGGCGCGGGTGCGGAAACCTTCGCGCGCGAACAGGGCTGCGAGCCCGCGACGCAGGACTGGCTGATCCTGCCCGAGCGCCGCGCGCAACTGGACGAGATGCTCGGTGGCGGCGGCGCCTTCGATGTCGACATGAAATATGGCACGGTCGGCGCGGTCGCTTGCGATGCGTCCGGGCACGTTGCTGCCGCCACCTCGACTGGCGGCGTGACCGGCAAAAATTGGGGCCGTATCGGCGATTCGCCGCTGATCGGGGCTGGCACCTATGCCGATGATCGCGCGGGCGCGGTGTCATGCACCGGCTCGGGCGAGTTCTTCATCCGGGTGAACGTGGCGCACGAAATCTGCGCACGGGCGCGCCTCGCGGGCGAATCGCTGGCGGTTGCTGCCGAAACCGTGCTGGCAGAAGTCGCCGCGCTCGGTGGCACGGGCGGAGTGATCGTCACCGGCCCGAATGGGCAGGCGCTGTGGCACTTCACCACCCCCGGCATGTACCGCGCACGCCTGGGCTCCGACGGCGGGCGTGTAGTCGCCATCTTCGGCGACGAATGAAAGTCCCTCTCCCCGTGGAGAGGGAAATACGATCTGCGCTTTCGTCGGCGGCACCACACGACTAAAGCCAGTTCATGACCCGTATTCGTCGCGTTCGCCCCGGCTTTGCCGTTCTCGCCACCCTGCTGGCCGCCACCGTCGCCGCGCCCGCTTCGGCTTATTGGGAATATGGCCACCAGACGGTCGCCCGCATCGCCGAGGCGAACGTCCGCCCCAAGACGCGCACCGCGATTCGCGAACTGCTCCGCCATTCGGATCTGCTTGCCACGCCCGAATGCAAGGCCACGACCATCGCCGAGGCGAGCGTCTGGGCCGATTGCATCAAGCCGCTGAAAGACGCGAACGGCAAAGCGCGCTTCGGCTATGCCTATACGTGGCACTTTCAGGACGTGAACATCTGCCACCCGTTTGATCTGGCGGCGCCGTGCAAGGACGGCAATTGCGTATCGGCGCAAATCACCCGCGACGTTGCCTTGCTCAAGAACCGCCACGCGCCCGAAAAGGACCGGATCGAAGCGCTCGCTTTCCTGATCCATTTCGTCGGCGATCTGCACCAGCCGCTCCATGCCGGCGAGAAGGACGACAAAGGCGGTAATGACGTGAAGGCGGTCTATGGCAGCTACGGCCCGGCTCGGCTCAACCTGCACAGCGTCTGGGACGGCTATCTTGCCGAACGCGCCATCACCACCGGCCCGTCGCTGGTGCGCCGCTACCCCGCCGCCGTGCGCGCGACGATCGCAGCGGGCGACGTCACCGACTGGAGCCGCGAAAGCTGGCAAATCGCGCAGAATGCGGTTTATGGCAGCGTCATCCCCGATCCCTGCGCCCCCACCCCGGCGCGCGTGACGCTCGATGAACCGACGATCGAGAAACTCGTCCCCGTCGCCCGGCTCGAAGTCGAACGCGGCGGCCTGCGCCTCGCCAAATTGCTCGACGCCGCGCTGGGGTGAGAGCACTCGACCCCGCCTTCCGTTCGCCCTGAGCTTGTCGAAGGCACCTGAACCCACGCGACAACGCGTGCTGGAGGGGTGGGGTTCGACAGGCTCAACCCGAACGGTGTTGGGCGGCAGTTCACGCCTGCGCTACCGTGGCACAAACGCCGCGACGGCTTCCGCCACGCCCGGCGAAATCGGCAACGTCGCGTCACGATAGGTGGCGAGGTTCGCCGCGCGGTCTTCACTCGCCACCGGGCGCAGCACGTGGTTTACGCCGGGCAACAGCGTCAGCATTGCCTTGGGCTGCGCGCGGTGCAGCGCCTCGGCATCGCCGACGCTCACCTGTATGTCGCGCGTGCCCTGCAGGATCAGCATGGGCAACTGCACCGCCGCCGCCAACCGTGCGGGATCATGCGACAACAGATCGATCCAATAGCCCTGCAAACGATCGGGAAAGAGCGATTGCAGCGGCGCGGGCAATTGCGTCGCGTCGATTCGTTTGCCCGCCTCCAGCGATGCAATCACCGCATCGGCGGCGGGCAATAGCGCGGCATTGGCAGGGTTGGCCCGCAATTGTTCCCGCAGCACCGCCCCCATCGGGCGGCCGACGCTCGACACCAGGATCAGCCCGCAGATCCCGACCGGAGTCTGCGCCGCCTGCAACGCGACCAGCCCGCCCTCGCTATGGCCCAAAAGCCAAACGCACGATCGCCCGGTCCGCACACGCGCCACGCGGCTCCATGCCTGCACATCAGCGGCATAATCGGCGGTGGTTACGGCATTAGGGTCGGCCTGCGCTGCCTTGCTGCCGAACAGCCCGCGCTTGTCGATGCGCAGCGTGGCGATGCCCTTGGCGGCGAGCGCTTCGGCGAGCTGGCGGTAGGGACCGCCCGCCACGCCCAACGGATTGTTGCCATCGCGGTCGGTCGGTCCCGAGCCGGGGATCAGCAGCACCAGCGGCGCCTTGGCATCGGGATCGAGCAGCGTCCCCGCGAGCGGCCCCTCGGGGCCCGGCGCGGTCAGCTCGACCGGTGCGGGAGTAGCGGCAAGCGCGGGCGATGCCGTAAGGGCAGCCGCTGCAAGAAGCGCAGCGCGGATCATTTGCGCGCTCCCCAATGCCAGCTCAGCCCACCTTGCGTCTTGCGGATCGCGATCATCATGAACAGCGCGACCAACGCCACGCCGATACCGATCTGCGCAATCTGATCCCGCAGGAGCAAAATGTCGGCACTCAACAAGCCTGTAAAAACAATCGTGGCGACCCAGCCCTGCCATGTCACCGGCGTGACGCCGAAGCCGAACATATGCGGCACGAACCAATAGCCCTGTTCGACCCGGTAATGGTCGACGAGATCACGCATCTTCATGGTCTTCTCCCTTGGGTGGGCGCCCGCGCCGCGGCGGATTTGGCGCGGCGAGCTTCACGCCGCGCTTGGCCAATGCCTCGCGCAGCAAGCATTCGAACTCGGCATTGACGCTCCGCAAATCGGCCGCCGCCATCCGCTCGACCGCGGCATACAGCGCGGGGTCGAGACGCAACGGAAACGCCTTTTTTGGGGGGGGCGCCAACGTGCGCGCCCTATTGGTAGAGCGAACCGGCGTTGACGACCGGCTGGGTATCGCGCTCGCCGCACAGCACGACCATCAGGTTGCTGACCATCGCCGCGCGGCGTTCGTCGTCCAGCTCGACGACATTCTTCTCGCTCAGCATCGCCAGCGCCATTTCAACCATGCCGACCGCGCCCTCGACCAACGTCTTGCGCGCCGCGACCACCGCTTGCGCCTGTTGCCGCCGCAGCATCGCGCCGGCAATTTCCGGCGCATAAGCCAAGTGCGTGAAGCCGCATTCGTCGACGGTGATGCCTGCCGTCACCAGCCGCGCGATCAATTCCTGGCGCAACTCCGCCCCGACTTGATCGTGGTTGCCGCGCAGCGTCACTTCCTGATGTTCGTAATCGTCATAAGGATAGCGCGCACCGATCGTGCGCACCGCCGCCTCGATTTGGACGATCACGAACGCCTTGTAATCGTCGATATCGAACAGCGCCTGCGCGGTGTCGGTCACACGCCACACCACTTGTGCCGCGATCTCGATCGGATTGCCGCGCAGGTCGTTCACCTTCAGCCGTTCGGAAATCATATTGTTGGCGCGCAGCGACACCTTCTTGCGCCCCAGCCACGGCAACAACCAGCGCAAGCCGGTATTGCGATCGGTGCCCTTATACGCGCCGAACAGCGTGATCGCGGTCGCCTGATTGGGCTGCTGCATGTAGAAACCGCCCGATACGAACACGAACACGATGCTCGCCACCGCCACGATCGGACCGCCCAAATCGGCATGAGCTTTGAGCAACGTCACCCCGAAAATGCCCAGCGCGAGCGATGCCAGCATCACCATCAGCATCGCATAGCCGCTCGACGTCGCTGCGCCCTGCTCGCTCGACAGCGTCAGCGCGGTGTTGCGTGTACCCGACTCGACCATCTGATCCTCCCGTTAAATATGATATCATATTTATATCGAATCGAGACGATCTGCAAGCGTCGTTCCTTCACCCGGCGGGAGCAGGTGTGGACGCATGGAAAAGGCGACGCCGGCTTTCGCCCGCGTCGCCTTTCTCCTCACGCTCCCCAACGGAGAGCGATCGGATTTCGCTTCAGTTCAGGACGATCGTCACCGCGCGGCGGTTCTGCGCCCAGCTTGCCTCGTCCGAACCCAGCGCAATCGGGCGCTCCTTGCCATAGCTGATCGTCGAGATGCGACCGGGCGCAACGCCGCGCGCGGCCAGATAGTTTTTGGCGGCGAGCGCACGACGATCGCCCAGCGCAAGGTTATATTCGCGCGTACCGCGTTCGTCGCAATGCCCTTCCAGGCTGACCGGTACATTGGTGTACCGCGTCAGCCACTGCGCCTGGCTATCGAGGATTGCGCGCGCACGGTCGTCAAGCGAGAAGCTGTCGAGCGCGAAATTGACGGTGTTGCTGGTGACCGTCCGCTCGAAATCCGCGCGCGAGCCGGGGGCGACGCCACCTTGGCCAGCATTGGGATCAACAGCAGCGCCGGGTGCCGGAGGGATATAGGCAGGCGGCTTCTTTGCACAGGCGGCGGTAAGCAATGCGGTGCCAATCAGCAGCGAGGTGGTTAGTTTAGCCATGTCAGCTTCTCCTTCAGGGAACGGTTAAGCGCGCAGTCACGTGTTTACCGGCAGTTTGCGTCAGGGGCGTAACGGTCCCCAACCCGGATCGGATCCATCGAGAACCGTTGGAACGCGGCGAACATTGACCCCGGTCAGATCCACCGACCACAAATCGGCACGGCCATTGCCCCCGCCGCTCGAGCGGAAGAACATCAGCACGCGGCCATTGGGCGACCAGCTTGGGCCTTCGTCCTGGGCACCGTCGGTCAGCAATTGTTCGTTGCCCCCCGCCGGGCTCATTACACCAATACGGAACGATCCGCCGATCTTGGTGAAGGCGATCAAATTGCCGCGCGGGCTCCACACCGGGGTTGCGTAGCGGCCGCTGCCAAAGCTGATGCGCTGTTGCTGCGACCCGTCGGCATTCATCACGTACAATTGCTGCGTGCCCGAACGATCGCTTTCGAACACGATCCGCGATCCATCGGGCGAATAGGTGCCGCCCGTATCGATGCCCGGCGCGTCGGTCAGCCGTTGTGCCTTGCCGCCCCCGAGCGGCACGCGGTAAATGTCGGTATTGCCCTCGACCGCCATCGAAAACAGCACCCATTTGCCATCGGGGGAAACGCGCGGCGCAAAGGTCAAATGGGTATTGGGCACCAGCAGCCGCTGCCGCCCGCTCTCGACATCATAGACATAGATCGCCGGGCGATCGTCGATATAGCTCATATATACGATCGATCGCTGATCGGGCGACAGGCGCGGGGTGAGCGCGATCGCCTGGCCGTTGGTCAGAAAACGGTGATTGCCGCCATCCTGATCCATGATCGCGAGCCGCTTGATGCGCTTGCCCTTGGGGCCTGTCTCCGACACGTAAACCACGCGGCTGTCGAAATACGGGCCTTCGCCAGTCAGCTTGGAATAGACCATGTCGGCGCATTTGTGCCCGGCGCGGCGCCATTCGCTTGGCGGCACGACAAAGCCCTGCCGCGCGAGTTCGACCCGCGAAAACACGTCGTACAGATAGCAACCGACCGTCAGCGTGCCATCGCTATTGGCGCGGATGAACCCCTGGACCAGCGCGGACGCGCCCGCTCCGCCCCAATAATCGAAGGTCGGCGCGGTCACTTCGGGAAACAGCACCGGCTTCACGCCCGAAGCAAGCGGTTTGAACAGGCCCGAGTTGCGCAAATCGGTGGTGACGATCTGCGCAAGCTGCTGCCCGAGCTGGTCGGTGCGTCCGGCGGGCGTATTCACTACATCGGACGTTGGCATCACCGGAATCGCGATACCGAGCGGGGCGGACACGCCGCCGACAACGTCGACGACCAATTCGCCTTGCTGTTGCGGGTTGGTGCCGGTCGGCTGCGCCGGAGACTGGGCTGGAAACTGGGCCGATGGTGCGCTCGGCGACGGTAGCGGAGCGGGCGCGGTTTGCGCCAGCACCACGCCTGGCGCGGCAACCGCCAGCACAACCGCGAAGATCGTCTTATGGAGCATCGTCGTCCTTCTCAGCCGGGCATGTGGTAGGTCAGGATAAAGACCTTCCACCCGCGTGGCACGTCATAAAGTTCAGGTGGCAACCCGCGTAGCGGCGCGCAGCCCATAAAGGTCGCGATTGCGGCACGGTCCACCGCATCGACATAGATACGGTTGTCGTCATCGACCCCGCGATGATTGGGCAGGATCGTCGGGCGTGCGGCCAGCGATCCGTCGCGATTGAGCTGCAACCGCACAAAAGCGACGATTTTTGCCGCGCCGGGGCCGGGGATTACCTGACGGTTAGCGCAGGGTTGCACCTGCCGCTGGATCGCCGAGCCGATATCCGCAGCCGCCTTGGCATCCATCGTTACGCCGGGGGCGGCTTGCGAAACCTTCGTACGCGACGGCGCCTGGGTCAGCCCTTTACGAAAATCATCGTCGAGCAACGATCCGGTCGGGCGCGACTTGGTCGCCTTCGGGTTGGTGCCGGCGGCTTTGGCCACGGGTGCTTTCGTCTCGGTCTTGGCCGCAGGAGCCGCCGCCTTTACCGGCGGAGCCGTGGTCTTGACCGGCTTGTCCGGCTTCTCCGCAACGGGTTTTTTGGGCGCGGGGACGGGTTTGGGCGCAGGCTTGGGTGGCGGTGCGGCCTCGGGCTGCGGCTTGGGCGGGGCTGGATCGGGCGCGGCCTTTTCAACCTTGGACGGGGGTGGTGCATCCTCGGGTGGGCCTGCTTCGGGGGCAGCGGACTGCGCAGGGGGTTCAGGTGCAGCCGGGGCGTGCTGGTCAAGCGCGACATCCTCGGCGAGCGACACTTCGATCGGCTTGTTCTGTGGCGGCGGCGGCGGTGCGCTCGTCCACGCGAGCGAAAGCAGCGCGAACACCGCGACATGGCCAATAACGGCCAGCCCCAGCCCCAGTCCGTCACTCCGCTTCATTTGCCGTCCTGGCCGACCGTAACCAGCGCGACGCGGTTGAGCCCGGCGCGGTTGAGTTCGCCCATCACGCGCATCACCCGCCCGTAATCGAGCTTGCGATCGGCGCGCAGGAACACTTGCGGCGGCTTGGCGGGATCGGCCTTGGCGGCGATTTGCGACAGGATGTCGGGCAGCAGCGCCTCATTGACCGCTTCCTTGTCGACGAACAGCTTGCCGGTCGCATCGATCGAAATCTGTACCGGCTTCTGGTCCTGGTCGAGCGGTTTGGCGCGGCTGTCGGGCAAATTCACCGGCACGCCCGCCGTCAGCAACGGTGCCGTGACCATGAAGATGATGAGCAACACCAGCATCACATCCACCATCGGCGTGACGTTGATTTCGGCCATCGGTGCGCGCCGCCCGCGGCCGCGTTGGGAGGGGAGGTTGATCGCCATCGCGGCTTACGCCCCGCGCGCCATTGAAAGCGAAGACAAGGACACCCCGCTCACCGCCGGACCTCGACTTCAAGCTGACGGCTGAGGGTCGCGTGGAACGCATCGGCAAAGCGGTTGAGTCGCGCCTCGATGCGGTTGATGCCGTGGCTGAAGCGATTGTAGGCGATCACCGCCGGAATGGCGGCAAACAGGCCGAGCGCGGTCGCGAACAGCGCCTCGGCAATGCCCGGCGCCACCACCGCGAGCGAGGTGTTCTGCGCCGCCGCAATCCCGGTGAAGCTGCGCATGATGCCCCACACCGTGCCGAACAAGCCAATGAAGGGCGCCACCGCGCCGACCGTCGCCAGGATATTCAACCGGTCGGACAGTGTATCGATCTCGCTCGCGACCGCCGACCCCATCGCCGTTGCCAGCCGCTCCCGCGTGCCTTCACGATCGACATGGCCGCCTGCGGTCGACCGCCGCCATTCCGCGACGCCCGCCGTAAACACACGCGCGATCGACAGCTTGCTGTCACTCTCGCCGCGATGGAAGGCGTCGATGTCCTCGGCCTTCCAGAAATCGCGCTCGAACCGTGCAATCTGGCGACGCGTGCTGCCCAGCTTGAAGAGAAAACCAAGGATCACCGCCCAGGTCGCGATGCTCGCCAGCATCAGCCCGATCATCACCGTTTTCACCACCCAATCCGCCTGAAGGAACAGCGCGATCGGCGACAGGGTCGTCGCATCGGTATTGAGCATGAATCCGTTCACGAACGTTGATCTCCTGATGTCGTAACGCCTTCGCCCATCACTTGGGCGAAAGCGGCAATCCAATCCCTGGGCTGGCGCACGGCGCGCCCCGCTGCACCAACCAGCGCCGCAGTGACCTCGGCCTCGGTCAGTATCTCGCCGCCGCGCATGACTCGCTGATGAATATCGACCGATGCCGCGCGAACTTTTGCCAATCGGGTTATAACGAGCAGCGCATCATCGAGTTTCGCCGGCGCGCGATAGCGGATGTTGAGCGCGGTCACCGCATACGCCCCGCCGCCGCTTTCCTGATGCGCGCGCTGGTCAACCCCGGCCCGGCGCAACATGTCCGAACGCGCGCGCTCCATGTAGCGCAGGTAATTGGCGTGATAGACGATGCCCGAAAGATCGGTATCCTCGAAATAGACCCGCAGCGGAAACCGGTGTTCGCCAGCGACGATACGGCCCTGGGCGGGCAAGTCGAGATCGGGGTGCGGCATGACCCTTGCCCTGTAGCGATCGATCGCGCTCCCGAAAACCCCGCACGCGCCCGCGCGTTCGGGCTGGACGGCCACGGTGTATCGCCTAAACAGGACACATGACCGACTCCGCGCCCGCGCTCGCCCTGCGCATTCGAGGCCTTGCCAAGAGCTTCGACAAGCCTGTCATTGCCGGGCTCGATCTCGATATTGCCGGTGGCCAACTCTACGCACTGCTCGGCCCCAATGGCGCGGGCAAGACCACGACGCTGCGCATGGTGGCGGGGCTGGCCAAGCCTGACGCCGGATCGATCGAAATTTTCGGCATCAACACGCGGCGCGACCCGCTGGGGGCCAAGGCGATCACCGCCTGGCTGCCCGATGAGCCGATGCTCTATGACAAATTGTCGCCGCTGGAATATCTCGCCTTCGTCGCCGGGCTGTGGCGGATGGACCCGGCTTTCGCCGCGCGCGAGGCCGATCGCCTGCTGCACTGGCTCGATCTGTGGGAGCAACGCGACACGCGGTGCGAGGGCTTTTCGCGCGGCATGAAGCAGAAGGTCGCGCTGGCGGGCGCGCTGATCCACGATCCCAAATTGCTGATTCTCGACGAGCCGCTGACCGGGCTCGACGCGAGCATGGCGCGCTCGGTCAAGGATGCGCTGCGCGCGCAGGTGGATGCGGGCAAGACCGTTATCGTCACCACCCACATCCTCGAAGTCGCCGAACGCATGGCCGATCGTATCGGCATCATCGGTGGCGGGCGCTTGCTCGCCGAGGGCACGCTCGATGAACTGCGTGACCGTGCGGGCACCGAAGGCATGACGCTGGAAGACACCTTCATCCGCCTGACCAGCGGGGAGCCCGTCGCCGCATGAGCTGGGCAATGCGCTTGGCGCGCCCGGGAAGCTTCGCCTGGCTGGCGCTGCACGAACTGCGCCTGGCCTTTCGCGCCCGGCCCCGCAAAGGCG
Organism: Sphingomonas sp.; assembly: GCF_041661885.1. Lineage (GTDB taxonomy): Bacteria > Pseudomonadota > Alphaproteobacteria > Sphingomonadales > Sphingomonadaceae > Sphingomonas. The sequence continues at coordinate 160,205 of NZ_JBAZTL010000002.1, forward strand.
TTGCCCGCTGGATCGGCTATGGCCTGCTCGGCCTGTGGCTGTTGATTGGCTGCGCGACCGGCTGGGCGCTGCGGCATACACCGATCCCGGTCCTGCCCGAGATTCTGGTCGGCGTGCTCGGCGCCAGTGTTCTGGCGCTGACCTTCATGACCGCGCAGGCGATGATCGGCAGCCAACGCACGCTCTACGATAGCGGCGACCTGTCGTTGCTGTTTACCGCCCCCGTCCCCGAACGGGCAGTCCTGCTCGCCAAATTGCTCGGCATCGCCGGTACGATCGCGCTGACCTATACGACCTTGCTGTTGCCTATCGTCGTGCCGGTCGCGATTCTCGGCCATCCGCGTTTGTTCGGGCTGGTCGCGCTGCTCGCCGCGCTCGCCTTGACCGCCGCCGCTTTTGGTCTCGCGCTGACGCTGACGATCGCGACGCTGATCGGCCCGCGCGCCGCGCGTACCGTGGGACAGATCGTCGCGGCCTTGCTCGGCGGCGCAATCTTTCTCGGCACCCAATTGGTGTCGCATAGCGATCGGCGCGCGGGCGCGCTGGTTACGCTGTTCGAGCGCCTGCGTGCGGAGGGGCTCGGCTCGGAGGGCATTTCGGCAGTGCCCGGTCGTGCGGCACTGGGCGATCCGCTCGCCATCTTCATCGTGCTCGGGCTTGCGCTCTTGCTGTTCACCGCCGCCGGATCGGCCCTGCAACGCTTGTTCCTGTCGGGGTATCAAGACGGCGGGATGCGCCTGTCGCGCAGCAAACCCACTGGCCGCGCCTCCCGGCGGCTGTTTCATGCAGGCCTGACGCGCACGATCTTCGCCAAGGAATGGCGGTTGCTGGCGCGCGACCCGGCACTCGCATTCCAGATCGTGTTGCGGCTGGTGTATATGGCACCGCTGCTGTTCGTTGCTTTTGGCCATCATCACGCTCCTCCGCTCCCGGCGACGCTCGCCTTTGGCAGCGTGCTCATCGCCAGCCAATTGGTCGGCAGCTTTGCCTGGCTCGCGGTTTCGGCCGAGGATTCGCCCGATCTGCTGGCGGTCGCGCCCGTCGGCAAGGACGAGATCGATCTCGCCAAGCTGCTCGCCGCCTTCGCGATGGCCGCGCCGTTCGCGCTGCTACTGCCGATCGCCATCGCCACCCAGACGGTGCCGGGTGCCGCGATCACGCTGGTAATGACCGCGCTTGGCGGCGCGGCGGCGGGTTATGTCGAACTCAAGCTCGGCAAGCCCGGCCAGCGCAGCACCTTCGCCCGCCGCCGCCAGGGCGGCGTGGTTGCGGGCATCCTGTCGCTGCTGATCGCGCTGGTATTTGGCGGTGGCGCGGCGCTGGCGGTGTTCCTGCTCGGCGGCGGGCTGTCGCAGCTCGGCTGAGGTTCAGGCCGCGCGCTGCGCCAGCGCGGCGGCGGCCTCCTCCATCAGGCTGGCGATGATGTCGGCGACGGGTTCTTCCTTGGTGACCATGCCGACCGACTGGCCCGCCATCAGACTGCCATGCTCGACATCGCCCTCGATCACCGCGCGCCGCAACGCGCCCGCCCAATAATGTTCGATCTGCAATTGCGCCTCGGCCATTGCGATCGTGCCCTCGTCCAACGCCTGCGCGACTTCGCGCTGCTTGGCGGTGAACAGATCAGCGCCCGCATTCTTCAACGCGCGCACCGGGATGACGGGCAAACGCGGATCGATCTGCACGCTTGCCACCGCATCGCGCGCGGACGCGCGCAGGAACGCCTTCTTGAAATTCGGATGCGCAATGCTCTCGGTCGCGCAGGCGAAGCGCGTGCCGAGCTGCACGCCCGCCGCACCCATGTCGAGATAGGCGGCAATCGCCTCACCCCGCCCGATCCCGCCGGCCACGAACACCGGCACCTTGTCGGCGACTTCGGGCAGGATTTCCTGTGCGAGCACGCTCGTCGACACCGGGCCGATATGCCCGCCCGCTTCCATGCCCTCGACGACGAGCGCATCGACGCCTGAGCGAATCAATTTCTTGGCAAGGCTGAGCGCCGGGGCAAAGCAGATCAACTTCGCCCCCTTGGCCTTGATTGCATCGATCGATCCCGCCGGTGGCAAGCCGCCCGCCAGCACGACATGGCCGACGCCGTGGCGACTGCACACCTCGATCAGATCGAACAATGCAGGGTGCATCGTGATAAGGTTCACGCCGAATGGTTTGTCGGTCAGCGCCTTGGTCGCCGCAATCTCGGCATCGAGCAATTCCGGCGTCATCGCGCCGCACGCGATCAAGCCGAACCCGCCCGCGTTGGAAATCGCCGCAACCAGGTGCCGCTCGGACACCCACGACATCGCGCCGCAAACGATCGCGGTTTTGCTGCCGAGAAAGGCGGTGCCGCGCGCCATGCGACGCTGCAGGCGCTCGGCGCCGGAAAGCTGGGATACGGTGGGGGTGGCTTGTGTCATGTCGGCGTGCCTAGCCGCAACCGGCGCGACCATCCAGCCCCCTCCGACATCCACCAAACCGCCGACGCCGGAGTGGTGAGGTTTTGATCCAACAATTCGGCATTGCCTCCAAATCGGATCAGCATAAGAACCGATTTTCCTTATAACCGTCAAATCGGATCATCAAAACAGTGCGATAAAATCCATCAATAGTATGAACATCATGTCGCTTTTGGACGTTGCGATGATCTTATCACCGATTCCTTCTATGCGCCTTCTATCATTCTATATTTAGGATAGAAATACATCGCCTAGACTGGCCGATTTGATACATCTTGTCGCATGATAGTGGTGTGCAGCGTATCTTTCTCTCAATGGAGATGATTATGCCTAGCCAATATACGATCTATCTGGTCAACCAGTCCTCATCCACCCAAACCTTCTGGTGCTTCCTCACCCGTCCTGCGGAAATCGCGAGCGATCCCAACGTCTTTGCCAATTCCAGCGCGTCGATCGCGATCGATTCGAACGATCCGAGCACGAATTACTTCGTGATCCCCGTCCAATATTCGGTCGGCGCCGGGGCCAGCAACAACGCCGTTGGCCTCGATGTTCAAGTCACCTCGACGATCTCGCAAAATAGCGACCTCGCACAGGTGTGGAACGCCGATTATGCCAACGCTCCACCCAAAAAGGGGCCAAAACTGAACGCGGCAAGCACGTCAACTGGCCCGAACAGCATCAAACTCGTCACCAACTCCTTCAACCAGGAAGATAACGAAGCGCTGGGCTGGTACAGCAACCAGTCGTTCGGCATCCAGACGGCCAGCGGCTTCATGGGTATGACCTGGTCACCCTCCCCCAACCAAAGCCGGACCCTGACGCCGAAGCTGAGCTTCTACATCAGCGTCGGATCGTTCGGATCATCGACGCTGGCCGACTGGACACAGGTAAGCAACGATTCTGCCCAAGTCTCGGTCCCCGGCTCCTTTGCCGCCGGGGCTTGCACGGTGACGCTGCTGAACAACGGAAAGTGGAATATTGCTCCCGGCAAGCCCGCCCAATTCGCGTTGCTGGAAAATCTGTCTTTCCTGAAATCCGATCAACATGCTGAATTGGTGGCGATGGCCTATCTCGAAGATGCCGACGTCCAAAAAGAAGAAGTAACAGCGGTTCACTGGGACAGCAGCGACGTATCGACGCTCTCCGCCGAAGATGAATCGGAAGGGTTTGTCGCAACCACGTTCCTGACCGGAAAGATGACAGTCGCGACGGCTTTGACCGCCGGATTTACGTACTTCGTGCTCAGCGGCGTGCAATTCTCGGTCACCAGCATCAACGGCGAGAAGACCGTCAACTTCAGCTACAGCGGTGCCCAGTCGGCAGCGGCGATACAAAGCCTGCTGGTGGCGGGTGCCCAGGTCATCTTTGGGGGAAGCAAACCCTGAAGGGCGCCGAAGCCTGTGCCAAACGATGAAGGCGATCCGTTGGTGACAAGCCCCCCCTTTTCACCGACCACCGCCGAGATCGCGCAGGCCAATCCGCGCTTCACCCCGGTGGCTGCAGGGACCGCCCCTGCAGCCACTGCTGCCTTGCCGCCCGCCACAACCGTCACGATCAAGCCCGCCCAGGATTATGCGATCGCGCTGGTCGCGACCTTTTACCCGATGAATTTGGCGCAGCTTGGCGGGGAGCGCATCGTCGCCGGGCTGCAAACGGTCGACACCAATGTCTACATCGCCTTCAATCGCGATTTGCCGCTGTCCTGGTTCGCTTCGGTCTATAAAACCGGTGAAATCCGGCCCAATGCGGCGGCGTTTGCCTATTCCAGCGATGCCGACAGCTTCACGCTACCGCTCAACAAGGCGATTACGCTCACGCACGATTCCGCCGGGTGGCGCATCCCGAGTTACGATTCGAGCCTGTATCAGGTGTGCGTGGGCTTTGGCCTTGGCGCCGATCCGATTTTCTGCGCCTATTCCTTGCAGGTGTCACCTGTCAAAACCGTCTTGGTCGCAGCCGGCGGATTTCAGCTCGTCCGCGATGCCGGCAGCCAGGACATTGGCGACGTTATCAACGCGACCGAGGAAGCCTGGTCAATGCCGATTGGCGGCCAATATATCCTGACCTTCGATGCCTCAGGCAACGGCACGCTCACCACCCGTTGAGCGTGCCATGACCTTCAGGCGGCATCCTCGGCATCGAGCCCGTATGCCGTGTGCAGCACGCGCACCGCCAGCTCGGTATAATCTTCCTCGATCAGCACCGAGACCTTGATTTCGGATGTCGAGATCGCCTGGATATTGATGCCGCGCTCGCCCAGCGTCGAGAACATCGTGCTGGCGACGCCGGCATGGCTGCGCATCCCCACGCCCACCACCGAAATTTTGGCGACGCGCGTGTCATGCACCAGCGACACGAAGCCGATTTTCTCGCGCCCAGCGTTCAGCGCCTCGATCGAGCGCGCCAGATCCGCCGCCGGTACGGTGAAAGTCACGTCGGTCGAGCCTGCCGCATGGGCGATGTTCTGGATAATCATATCGACGTTGATGTTCGCCGCCGCGAGCGGCTCGAAGATCGCCGCGACCGCGCCGGGCTTGTCCGGCACCGCCGTCAGCGTGATCTTGGCTTCGTTCTTGTCATGCGCGATGCCGGTGATGAGCTGGCTTTCCATGTCTGCAATCTCCTCTTCGCCCACAATCATCGTGCCGGGCAATGTATCCGCCATCGGTGCGTCCTCACCCGTGAAGGACGACAGCACTTGCACGCGCACGCCTTCCTTCATCGCGAGCCCGACCGAGCGCGTCTGGAGCACCTTGGCGCCGACGCTGGCAAGCTCCAGCATCTCTTCGTAGGTGACCTTCTTCAATTTGCGCGCACGCGGCACGATGCGCGGGTCGGTGGTATAGACCCCGTCGACATCGGTGTAGATGTCGCAGCGGTCCGCCTGCATCGCCGCCGCCATCGCCACCGCCGAGGTATCGGACCCGCCACGGCCAAGCGTGGTGACGCGGCCATCGGCATCGATGCCCTGAAAACCCGGAATAACCGCGACTTCGCCCGCCGCGAGACTCGCCTCGAGCGCGGCCATGTCGATGCCCTCGATCCGGGCGGAAGCGTGCGCGTCCGAGGTCGCGATCGGTAATTGCCAGCCAAGCCAGCTCCGCGCGGGTACGCCCGCCGCCTGCAGCGCGATCGCCAGCAAGCCGCTGGTAATCTGTTCGCCCGCCGAGACGACGACGTCATATTCCTTGGGATCATAAAGCGACGAGGCCTCGCGGCAGAAGCCGACCAGCCGATCGGTTTCGCCCGCCATCGCCGAGACGACCACCGCAACCTGATTGCCCGCCGCGACTTCGCGTTTTACGCGCGCGGCAACGCTGCGGATCCGTTCGATCCCGGCCATCGAGGTGCCGCCGAATTTCATTACGATACGGGCCATGCGCAGCAAACGTCCTTGGGGTAGGGCTTGGGCTATTGGGGGCGTCCTGATAGGAAGCGCGCATGAAGAGCGCAACCGTAACGTCTGTAACCACTATCAACCCGGCCGAGGCCGCCCATTTCGGCGCGATGGCGGCGCAGTGGTGGGACCCGAAGGGCTCATCGGCGATGCTGCACCGCCTGAACCCGGTACGGCTGCGCTATCTGCGCGAACGGATCGACGCGCATTGGCATGGCGATGAGACCGGCTTCACCCCGCTCGCGGGCAAGCGCGCGCTCGATGTCGGCTGCGGCGCCGGGTTGTTGTGCGAGCCGCTGGCACGGCTGGGCGCGGACGTCACCGGGCTCGATGCGGCGGCGGAGAATGTCGCGGTGGCGAGCGCGCACGCCGCGCAATCGCACCTCGCGATCGACTATCGCACCGGCAGCGTCGAGGATCTGGACGGAGCAACCTTCGATCTCGTCACCAGCCTGGAAGTGATCGAGCACGTTACCGACCCTGCCGCCTTCATTGCCGGGCTGGCGGGTGCTTTGGCGAAGGATGGCCTGCTGATCCTCTCCACCCCCAACCGCACCGCGCTGTCGCGGCTTGCGTTGATTACCGTGGGGGAAGGGCTCGGGCAAATCCCGCGCGGCACGCATGACTGGGACAAGTTCTTGACGCCCGATACGCTGACCGAATTGGTCGAGGCAGCGGGGCTGCGCGTGGTCGATGTGCGCGGGCTGGGCTTCTCGGTCGCCAAGGGCTTTGTGCTGACCGACGACACCAAGCTCGATTATTTCGTGACGGCGGTGCGGGCGTAACTCCTCCCCTCCCTGGAAGGGAGGGGAGGGGAGCCCGCGCACGCTACAACCCCAGCCGACGCTCCAGCCAGCGCGCCGCATCCTCGGGCGACACCTTGCCCCGGTCACGATCGACCAGATAATTCGCCTCGCGCATCACCGATACCGGGATGCGCCCGACCAGCGGCTTGAGCGCCGCCGCCAGCCGCGCATCCTTCGCCCGCTTGGGTGCCAGCAGCAGAATCGCATCATAGCCCGGAATCGCGCGGCGCGGGTCGGTGAGCACGGTCAAATGCTCCGCCGCGATCCGCCCGTCCGACGAAAAGGCCGAGATGACATCGGCCTGCCCGCTCTCCAGCGCGCGATACATGAAGGTCGGACTATAAGCGTGCGTGGCGGCAAAGCGGATCGGATAAGCGCGCTGCACCGCCGCCCATTCGGGCCGCTCCAGAAATTCAAGGTCGGAACCGAGCGTCAGCCCCGGTGCCGCGCGCACCAGATCATCGAGCGAGACAATCCCTTTCGCCCGCGCCGCCTCGCCGCGCATCGCAAAGGCATAGGCATTCTCGAACCCCAAGGCACCCAGCAACCGCACCCCCGAGGTCCGCGCGCTCCACTCCCCAATCGCCGCCACCATTTGGGCCCGCGCCGGCGTATCGCTGCGCCGCATCGCATTGGTCCACAGCGTCCCTGCATAATCGACATAGACGTCGATCGCGCCCGTGCTGAGCGCGCCGTAGATCACCGCCGAGCCCAGCCCCTCGCGATATTCGACGCGGTAGCCCGCTTGCTCCAGCCGATGGCCGATGACGCGCGCGAGAATATATTGCTCGGAGAAATTCTTGGCACCGATCACGATCGTCGGCGCGCGCGGCACCGCCAGCGGCGCAAGCGCGGCCAGCACAGCGAGCAGCAGCGCCGCGCCCGCGCCGTAAACCCGCCCGCGTTTGCGCATCGCAATGCCGCGCTCGATCACCCCGAGCAGCGCATCGACCGCCAGCGCGAGCCCCGCCGCGCTGACGCACCCCGCCAGCACCAGCGCCCAATTCTGCGTCTGCAGCCCGGCGAAGATCAAATCGCCCAGGCTCGGCTGGCCGACCGTGGTCGACAGCGTCGCCGCGCCGATCGTCCACACCGCCGCCGTGCGCACCCCCGCCATCAGCACGGGTGCCACCAACGGGGCCTCGACCAGCCGCAGCTTCTGCCACGCCGTCATGCCCATGCCGTCTGCCGCTTCGATCACGGCGGGGTCGATCCCGGCCAGCCCGGTCACGCCGTTGCGCAGGATCGGCAGCAGCGCATAGAGCGTCAGCGCGAGCAGCGAGGGCAGAAACCCCAGGGCCGGTATCCCGCCCCCGACCAGCCCCGACGCGAACAACAACAGCGGATAGAAAAGCGCGAGCAGCGCCAGACTCGGCACCGTCTGCACCAGGCTGGCGAACCCTAGCGCCACCCGCGCGACGCCGGGCCGCCGCGCCGACCAGATCGCCAGCGGCAGGCTGATCGCCACACCTAAAACCAACGCCGCCGCTGCCAGCAACAGATGCGCCGCGAGCAGCGGCGGCACGCGCGACATCGCGTCGAGGAACGGGCTCATGCCCCCTCCTCCAGCGCGCGCAACCGCCGCGCCTGCGCGCGCGGCACCGCCACCAACGCACCGGCTACCGCGCCGCCCTGCCCGGCGAGCAGGGCTTGCGGCGTGGCATCCGCCACGATCCGCCCAGCATCCATCACCAGCACACGGTCCGCCAGGATCAGCGCCTCGGCCATGTCATGCGTCACCATGATCGTGGTGAGACCCAGCCGATCGTGGAGCGCACGCACCGCTGTGCCGAGCTGATCGCGCGTCACCGGATCGAGCGCGCCAAACGGTTCGTCGAGCAGCAACAGCCCCGGCGCGGTGGCGAGCGCGCGCGCCACGCCGACGCGCTGCCGCTGTCCGCCCGACAGCGCCTCTGGCATCCGTGTGGCGAAAGCCTGCGGCAGATCGACCAGATCGAGCAACGCCGCGACGCGCGCGGCGGTGTCGCGCGTGCCCGCCAGCCGCAGCCCGATCGCGACATTTTCGCCCACCGTTATATGCGGGAACAGCCCGATATTCTGGAAGACGTAGCCGATCCGACGGCGCAGCGCGTGCGCCGGCCCCTCGGCGACATCAGCCCCGTCGATCCGCACAAGCCCCGCGCTCGGCACGATCAGCCGGTTGATCGTCTTGAGCAGGGTCGATTTGCCCGAACCCGAACTGCCGACCAAAGCGACGAAGCTGCCGCGCGCAAGCTCCAGCGACACATCGTCCACCGCGACCGCCCCGCCAGGGTAGCGCTTGGTCACGCTCTCAAACGACACGCTCGGCCCTGATATGTGCGAATCCGGCATCGACGAGGACACTGGGGGAGGATACCCTTTACGTCAAAGGGAGAGACCAACATGGCCGAACAAAAGGCAATCTTCATCACGGGTGGCGGCTCGGGCATCGGTCAGGCGACCGCGCGTCTGTTCGCCGCGCGCGGCTGGCGCGTCGGCCTCGCCGATGTCAACGCGACAGGCTTGCGCGAAACAGCGGCGATGCTGCCGTCCGGCATGGTCGAGACCTATCAGATGGACGTGCGCGACCGCGCCGCCTGGGTCGCCAACCTCGATGCGTTTACCGCGACCACTGGCGGGCGGCTCGACGTGCTGTTCAACAATGCCGGGATCGGCACTGGCGGGCCGATCGTCGACATGTCCTTCGACGATCTCGACCGCGTCGTGGCGATCAATCTGGTCGGCGTGCTCAACGGCGCGAAGATCGGCTACGCCTATCTCGCACGCACGCCCGGATCCTGCTTGCTCAACACCGCCTCGGCTTCGGCCATCTATGGCACGTCCGGATTGCCCGTTTATTCGGCGACCAAATTCGGGGTGCGCGCGTTGACCGAGGCGCTCGACGGCGAATGGTATGGCGCGGGCGTCAAGGTGCGCGATTTGGTGCCGAGCTTCATCGACACGCCTTTGCTGGCAGCGCCAGCGGGCAGCACCAATTATTCGATCAAACAGGTCGTCACCAATGCCGGACTCGAACTCACCGGGGTCGATGCCGTGGCGCAAGCCGCGTGGGATGCGGTACATGGCGACAAGGTCCACAGCTATGTCGGCAAGACCGCCGAGCGCATGGCCTTTGCCGCACGCTGGCTGCCCGGTCGCCTGCGCAAGATGATGCGCCGCGGAATGACAGCGTCAGCCGACTAAAAGATCGATCGCCTCGGCCAGCGCCACGTCCTTGTGCGACAGCCCGCCCGCATCGTGCGTGGTCAGCAGCACGTCGACACGGTTCCACACGTTCGACCATTCGGGGTGATGATCGGCCTTTTCCGCCAGCAAGGCGACGCGCGTCATGAAGGCGAACGCCTCGCTGAAATCGGCGAAGGTGAAGGTGCGGGTAATCGCGTCGCGTGCCTCGTCGAAATCCCATTCGTCGAGCGCATCGAGCGCCTCGGCCCGATCTTCGTCGTTCAGCGGTTCTACCGTCACGGATCGCTCTCCTGCTGGCGCACCGCGCGCCGACACCGTAAGGCATAGCCGATGGTGCAGGCCGATCAACCTTCGGGCCCGTCTTTTGGCCCCGTCCCCGCCCCCGCTGCCGACGGGCTCGGCGAGGGCACCGCGCTCGCCTTTCGCGACGTCACTTGCGTGCGCGGCGGGCGCGTGCTGTTCGAACGCCTGTCTTTCGCGGTGCCGCCGCGCGGCGCGGCGTTGGTTACTGGCCCGAACGGAATCGGCAAATCGAGCCTGATCCGCGTCGCCGCCGGGCTGTTGCGGCCCGTAAGCGGCGAAGTTGGCGGGGCGGCGGTGCGCACACTGATGGGCGAAGCCGCCGCGCTCGATTCGGTGCGCCCCTTGCGCGATGCACTCGCTTTCTGGGCTGCGCTGGATGCCGAACCCACCGACCCGCAGGCCCGCGTTGCACGCGCCCTCCATGCGGTCGGCCTGTCGCATATCGCCGAAGTGCCGGTGCGCCTGCTCTCGACCGGCCAGCGCCGCCGCGCCGCGCTCGCCCGCGTCGTTGCGAGCGGCGCAGGCCTGTGGCTGCTCGACGAACCCGCCAACGGCCTCGACGTGGCAAGCGTGGCGATGCTCGAACGCCTGATCGCGGCGCATCGCGCAGGCGGCGGCGCGGTGCTGATCGCGACGCATTTGCCGATCGCCTTGCCCGATGCGCAAACGGTGATGCTCGGATGACCGGGCTCGGCGCGCTCATCACCCGCGACGTGCGCATCGCCTGGGCGAGCGGCGGCATCGTCAATGCGCTCGCCTTCTTCCTGCTCGTCACCATCCTGTTCCCCTTCGCAGTCGGGCCAGATACGGCGTTGCTGGCGCGGATTGGCGGCGGCGTGATCTGGGCAGCGGCGCTGCTCGCCGCGTTGATGCCGGTCGAGCGACTGGTCGGCCCCGATGCCGAGGGCGGGGTGCTCGATCAGTTGAGCGTGCGCGGCTTTTCAATGCCGACGGTCGCCGCTGCGAAAATCGCCGCGCACTGGCTCGGTTTCGGCCCGCCGTTGATGCTCGCCACGGTGGTTGCGGCAGGCTTGCTCGGCCTGTCCGCACAAACGCTCGGCGCGGTCGAGCTCGGGCTGCTGATCGGCACGCCGGGGCTGGCGGCGCTGGCGGTGGCGACCGCCGCGCTGGTGACGGGGCTGCGCGGCGCGGGCTCGGTCGCGGGGCTGGTGATGCTGCCGCTTGCCGTACCGCTGCTCATCTTCGGCGCGGGCTCGATCGATGGCGGGGTCGGCGCGCTCAAACTGCTGGGCGCGGTCAGCCTGATGCTGCTGGCGGGCGCACCCTTTGTCGCGGGCGCCGCGATGCGCAGTGCGCTGGAATAAGGCGCGCAACCACCGTCTTGCGATCACCCCGCACAAAAAATTCTGAAAAAGCTGTCCGGTACGGCGGGTCGGGAAACTTTTGCGACAAAGCAACGTTACCAAACCCCAACGATGTTAAGCCCCCGCCCTCCCGCATCGCACATCCTGGCCTACGCCCAGACGCTTGACGGGGGCGGGGTCGAAAAGGCGCTGCTGCGGCTGGCCCGGAGTTGGAGCGAACTGGGGCGACGCGTGACGCTGATACTCGGCGACGTTACCGGACCACTTTCGCGCGATCTCCCCACGGGCATCGAAACGCGCATCCTCGGTCGGCATTCGATGCTCGGCATGGGGGCGATTGCCACGCTGACCGAGGAAATCGCGCCCGACATCCTGTTTTGCCCGGGCAACCATTATTCGGCGCTGGCCGCATGGACCAAGATGCGGCTTGGGCGGCGCTGCCCGCCGATTGTGGCGAAGATCTCCAACGCGCTGGTCCGGCGCGATCATGGCGCCGCCTTCGCCGCCGCGTACCGCACCTGGCTGCGCTGGCATCCGCACTTTGTCGACGAATTGGTCGCGATGAGCCCGGCAATGGCCGATGAGGCGCGGATCGAAATGGGCGCACGACCGGAAATGCTGCACGTCATCCCCAATCCGCCGCTCCGCCCGGTGGCGGGAGCGACCATCCCGGCGCTGCCAGATGGACGCTTTCTGCTCGGGGTCGGGCGGCTCGCCCCGCAAAAACGCTGGGACCGGCTGATCGACGCCTTTGGCCAAATGGCACACCGTGATTTGACGCTGATGATTATCGGTGAAGGTGGCGAACGGGCGACGCTCGAAGCACAGGTCGCGCAGCTTGGCTTGCACGACCGTGTGTTGCTGCCCGGACATGTTGCCGATCCAACGCCGATCCTGGCGCGCGCGGCGGCGCTGGCGTTGGTGTCCGATTTCGAAGGGGTGCCGGGCGTCCTGCGTGAAGCGCTCGCTGTCGGCACGCCGGTGGTGACCACCGATTCGAGCGTCGCCGTGCGCGAAATCGTAACCCACCCGTCGCTCGGCAGCGTGGTTCCGCCGGGGAACAAGGCGGCATTGGTGGCCGCGCTCGACGATTGGCTGGCTCCCGAGCGCGCACGCCCGACGCCTGTCCCCCAGCCCGGTGAAAATGCCGCCGCCGCCTATCTTAATTTGTTCGACCGCGTCGTGCTGGATCGACGGATCAAGCTTGCGGCTTGACGCGATCGGGATGCGCTGCGGTAATTTCGGCCACGGTTGAAGCTGCGGCATCGGCGGCCAGCAGCCGGGGAAAGGCATCGAGCGGCACCGAAAAGCGCCGCGCATTGTAAAGCTGCGGCACCAGGCAGACGTCGGCAAGGTTGGGCGTATCTCCGCCCAGAAAGGGCCCCGGCAAATGCGCGGTCATCGCCTCGAGCGCGGTAAGGCCTTCGACCATCCAATATGCATACCACGCCTCGCGCGCGGCCTGATCCGCCCCGAACTGGCTGGTCAGCCGGTTGAGCACGCGCAGATTGTCGATCGGGTGCAAGTCGGCGGCGATGACCAGCGCCTGCGCCAGCACTGCCGCTCGCTCAGCCGGGTCGGCTGGCACCATTGGCGGTGCCTTATGGATCGCGTCGAGATAGTCGATGATCGCGAGGCTTTGCGTCAACACCGCCGTGCCGATGTCGAGCGCGGGCACCAGCCCTTGCGGATTGCGCGCCAGAAAAGCCGCCGACCGATGCTCGCCCTGCGTCAGGTCAACCGCGACGCGCTCATACGCGATGTGCTTGAGTTCAAGCACGATCCGCACGCGGTAAGCCGCCGACGATCGCCAATACTCATAGAGGACCGGGGTCACGGCGCCGCCACCACGTCATCCTGCCCTTCGGCTTCGGAACTGCGTTCGAGCGCGACCTTGATCATCGCGGTCAGCGGATCGGCCAGCGTCAGCCCGAGCACGCCAAACAGCGTCCCCGCCAGAATCTGCATCGACAGCGTCAGCGCGGGCGGCAGGTCCACCGTGCGCCGCGCGACCATCGGAATCACGACATAGCCGTCGAGCGTCTGGATGAAAACGTAGATGGCGATCGCCCAGAAACCGGTGTGCATCCCCGCGCTGAACCCGACCGCGACCATCAGCACGCCGCTGGTGATCGCGCCGATATTGGGCACGAACGCCAGGATGCCGGTGATGATGCCCAACACCAGCGCCATCGGCACGCCCGCGAGTGCCAGCGCAATGCCCGTCATCACGCCTTCCAGTGCCATGCCGAACAGCCGCCCCGCAAGCAGCCGCCGCATCGTCGTCGCCATCTGCTCGATCGTGCCGGCAAAGCGCGGGCGCTGGTCGCGCGGGATCAGCCATTGCAGCCCGCTTTCGTACAAACGCGGCTCCATCGCGATGAACAGGCCGATCACCAGCACCATTACCAGGCTGGCAAAGGCCCCGAAGGCGATGCCGAGATAGGAGGTCAACTTGCCGAACGACCCCAGCGCCTGCTGCGCCAGCCCGTTGAGATCGGCCTTGCCCGGCATGATGCCGATCTGCGAGGCCCAGTCCATCAGCCGCGTCGCCTGCGTCATCAACGTGCTGCGCAATTGCTGGACCTGCTCGGTAATGCCCGCACCCGTCAGATACAGCACGCCGACGATGAACGCGACCGTGAGCACGACCACGATCAGCAATCGCCACGGTCGCCCGATCGGCAATATGCGCCGGAGCAGCCGCACACCACCATCGAGCATCGATGCGAACACCAGCCCGCCAAAAATGATGAGCAGCGGCTGTATCAGCAGCACTGCCAACCCAATCGCACCCGCCAGACCAAGCCAGATCGTCGCGCGCTTCAACTCCTGCCGCACGAACGGATCGCGCAGTTCATTGGGGGCGGGTTCGCTGACGATCTCGGGGCGGGCGCCCTCGCTCATTTATCGCGCTCGGCGTGGAGCGAGGTGCCTGCACGTCCGCCGCGGAAGGACTGACCCCAGCTCAGCGGGTTCCACGTGCCAAGCCCGGTCTTGGAAAAGGTGATGAATTCGGCACGACCGCCCAGATATTCCCACGGCACCGGCCCACCCAGCCCTTGTTCGGCCAGGCTGAAACGGCTGTCGGCACTGCGATCGCGATTGTCGCCCATCAGGAAGACATGCCCCGGCGGGATGAGCGTTTCGGGATAATTGTCACCCTGCGACGGCCCCAGATCGACCGTTTCATAATGCCGCCCGCTCGGCAGCGTTTCGGTATAGAGCGGCAAACGGCAATAGCTCTTGCCGTCCGCCCCGGTGTGGATTGCACCGGGATATTGCAGCGGATCACAGGTTATGCCGGGTTCCGACACCAGCGGCGCGCCACCATAATTGGGGATATCGACATAATGCAGCGGCCCGCGCTTCAACGGCACGCCGTTCAGGATGACGATGCCGTCGCGCACCGCGATTCGGTCGCCCGGCAAGGCGATCAGCCGCTTGATATAATCGGTCTCGGTGCCCGGCGGGGTGACGATCACCACGTCACCGCGTTCGGGCAAGCGCCCGAGCAAGCGACCATGAAGGAACGGCAAAACGTGGAAGGTCGGCGAGACGAACGACCAGCCATAAGGGAATTTGCTCACCACCAGTTGATCGCCGACCAGCAAGCCCGGCAGCATCGATTCCGACGGGATATAGAAGGGCTTGGCGATAAAGGTGTGGAAGCCGAGCACCGCCAGAATCAGCCACAGAATGCCGCGCAGCTCGGACGCCCAATCGGTCTTGCCCGGCTTGGCAGGCGAAGTGGTGGCCCGCTCCTTTTCACCGGGTTCCCCGGCTTCGGTCGTGCTCAGCGCCAAGTCGTCCTTCATGTCTCGTCCTTCGGGCGCTCAGCCACTGCGCGCGCTTCAATGACAACCAGCGCCTGTGCCCAGGGATGATCGTCGGTCATCGTCAAATGTACCACCGCGACGTGGCCGTCAGGCGTCAACGCGTCAAGCCTCGCCTTGGCACCACCGGTCAGCAGCAACGTCGGCGCGCCCGAGGGGGCGTTGACCACGCCAATGTCCTTCATGAACACGCCGCGCTTGAATCCGGTGCCGACCGCCTTGGAAAAGGCTTCCTTCGCGGCGAACCGCTTGGCCAGCGTGCCTGCCTTGGTGAAGGGACGCCTGCCCGCCTTGGCGCGCTCGACATCGGTGAACACGCGCTGCTCGAAACGGTCGCCGAAGCGGTCGATCGACGCCTGAATCCGCTCGATATTGCACAGGTCTGAACCGAGCCCGATAATCATGCCTCGGTGCTCTGAAGAAGAAGGTTTGTTCGCGCGGGGACGCGGAGACGCGGAGAGGAAGAGAAAGAAGGAAGAAAAGCCAATGTGTTGCGGTGCGCGCGGCGTTGGAAAGGGCGCGCTGCACCCGATACGAGCCGCGCGCAGCGCAATTTGCTTTCTTCTTCTCCGCGTCTCCGCGCCTCCGCGCGAACCAACCTTCTTCTCTCCTTCACCGCGCCGCGTCCATCGCCGCGCGCATCTGCCGCACGCTTGTCGCCAACCCGACGAACAGTGCCTCGCCAATCAGGAAATGCCCGATATTGAGCTCGCGCACCTGCGGAATTGCCGCGATTGGCGCGACATTGGCATAGGTCAGACCGTGCCCGGCATGGACCTCGATGCCGTTACGCGCCGCAAGTGCCGCCGCATCGGACAGGCGGCGTAATTCGGCGGCCTGCTCCTCGCCCTCGAGTTCGGCGTAGCGGCCGGTGTGCAACTCCACCACCGGTGCGCCCAGGCGAATCGCCGCGTCGATCTGCCGCGCATCGGGTTCGATGAACAGCGAAACGCGGATGTTCGCGCCTCTCAATTCCGCCACCAGCGAAGCGAGGTGATTGTGTTGCCCCGCCGCGTCGAGCCCGCCTTCGGTGGTCCGCTCCTCGCGCTTCTCGGGCACGATGCACGCGGCGTGCGGGCGATGCCGCAGCGCGATCGCCAACATCTCCTCGGTCGCCGCCATTTCCAAATTGAGCGGGATCGTCAATTGCTCCGACAGGCGCGCGATATCATCATCGGTGATATGCCGCCGATCCTCGCGCAGATGCGCGGTGATGCCGTCCGCCCCTGCCTCCGCCGCCAGCAACGCCGCGCGCACCGGATCGGGATAGCCCGACCCGCGCGCATTGCGGACGGTCGCGACATGATCGATGTTGACGCCAAGGCGGAGGGAAGCGCTCACGCCGCGCGGCTCCCCGGCTTGATCGCGGGGATCGCGGCGAGTTCGGGTGGGAGGGCGTCGGCGGGATAGGTCGGCACGTCGAGCCGGATCAGCGGGAAGAACGGCACGCCCAGATCGGCGGTGCCATTCGAGCGATCGACCAGAGCCGCCGCCGCGACCGTCTCGCCGCCTGCGCGCGCAATCGCGGCAATCGCCTCGCGCGAAGACAGGCCGGTGGTGACGACATCCTCCATCATCAACACCTTGGTGCCAGGGGCCAGGCGGAAACCGCGCCGCAGCTCGAACACGCCCTCGGGTCGTTCGAGGAACATCGCGGGCACGCCCAGCGCGCGCGCCATTTCATGCCCCGCGATCACCCCGCCCATCGCGGGCGACACCACCGCGGCGATGCTCTCGCGAATCCCCACGGGAAGACGGGCGGCCAGCGCGGTCGCCAGGCGACTGCCACGTGCCGGGTCCATCAACACGCGCGCGCACTGCAAATAGCGCGGCGAGCGCAAACCAGACGAAAGGATGAAATGCCCCTCCAACAACGCCTCGGCGGCGCGGAATTCGGCCAGAACATCATCGTCCGTCATCGTGGAGGTCATCCTGTCGTCCTGCGGAAAGGGATGCCTGATTAGGGTCGCCAGGGCCCCGGCGCAACGATTGCGCCAAAAAAGGTGCCGCGTGTCTTGAGACACCGGCATTGCCTGCGTATAGACGAGGGACAGAGGGCATATACCTGCCCCGTCCGGCTCCGCATGATCGGGGCGATCGATAGGGGTAGAATCAGGGGATGCAAATGATCGGGATCAAATCGATCGTACTGGCCGCGGGGCTAGCGATGCTGAGCGTCGGAGCGGCGCAGGCAGCACCGACCGCCGCGAAACCGGTCGCAACAGCGGTCGCGCCGGCCAGTGCCTCGACCGATCCGATGCTTGCGGTCGATGGTGCACCGGCAATGGCGATCGACCCCAAAGTGGGCCAACCGGTCGACGGTCTCATCACCATCCAGCCGCAAGTCACCCCCAATGGGCAGCAGGCACGCTGGTTTCACGACGCGCTGCTGTTGCCGGTAATCACAGCGATTTGTGTCCTGGTACTCGTCCTGCTCGGCTGGGTCGCGCTGCGCTACCGCCGTGCGGCCAATCCGGTTGCTTCCAAGACATCGCACAACACCATTTTGGAGGTGCTGTGGACCGGGGTTCCGGTGCTGATCCTGCTTGGCCTCGCCTTGCCCTCGATCGGGCTGTTGCAGGCGCAGTATAAGCCCGCGCCCAAAAATGCGGTGACGCTGAAGGCGATCGGCAACCAATGGTATTGGTCCTATCAATATCCCGATCATGGCGGGTTCGAGATCACCTCGAACATGCTCAAGGAAGCGAATGAAGTCGGCAAGGGCGAACGCGCCCGTACCGCGATTGACGGCCCGCGCCTGCTTGCGACCGACAATCGCGTGGTGCTGCCGGTCGGCGTGCCGATTCGCCTTATCACTACTGCCAATGACGTGATCCATAGCTGGGCGATCCCGGCCTTCTGGATCAAGCTTGACGCGGTGCCAGGTCGCCTGAACGAGACCAGCTTCACCATCAACAAGCCCGGCGTCTATTTCGGTGTCTGTTCGGAGCTGTGCGGCGCGCGTCACGGCTATATGCCGATCACGGTCGAGGCGGTTAGCCCGGCGGTGTTCGCGCAGTGGATCAAGGCCAAGGGCGGCACCATGCCCGGTACGGCCCCTGCGCCCGCCGCAGCCCCAGCAACCGCCACCGCTTCGATTGCCACCCCCGGCGCAGCGGCTCCCGCCGCCGCCGTCGCCACCGCTGGACAATAAGCCATGACCGACACCGCCCTCACCCCGAGCGCCTTCGAGGCGCATCATGATGACGCCCATGCGCATGACACGCATGAAATGTCGTTCTTCGCGCGCTGGTTCATGTCGACCAACCACAAGGACATCGGCACGCTGTACCTGATCTTCGCGATCGTCGCGGGGATCATCGGTGGCGGCATTTCGGGCCTGATGCGCGCCGAACTGGCCCAGCCCGGCATTCAATATCTCGGCTATTGGGCGACCTTCCTGCCCGGCGGCGAACAGGGCCTCGACCATTCGCTCCACCTGTGGAACGTGCTCATCACCGCGCACGGCATCATCATGGTGTTCTTCATGGTCATGCCCGCGATGATCGGCGGCTTCGGCAACTGGTTCGTGCCGATCATGATCGGCGCGCCCGACATGGCCTTCCCGCGCATGAACAACATATCGTTCTGGCTGCTCATCCCCGCCTTCACGCTGCTGCTCGCTTCACCTTTCTTCGGCGGTGCCGGTAACGGCTGGACGCTCTACGCGCCGCTCTCGACCTATGGCGAGCCTGGCCCATCGACCGACATGGCGATCCTCGCGCTCCACCTCGCGGGCGCCTCGTCGATTCTCGGCGCGATCAACTTCATCACCACCATCTTCAACATGCGCGCGCCGGGCATGACGCTGCACAAGATGCCGCTGTTCGTGTGGTCGGTGCTGGTCACCGCCTTCCTGCTGCTGCTGTCGCTGCCGGTGCTGGCGGCTGCCATCACCATGCTGCTGACCGATCGCAATTTCGGCACCACCTTCTTCGATCCTGCCGGTGGTGGCGACCCGATCCTGTACCAGCATCTGTTCTGGTTCTTCGGCCACCCAGAAGTGTACATCATGATCCTGCCGGGCTTCGGCATCGTCAGCCAGGTGATCTCGACCTTCTCGAAAAAGCCCGTCTTCGGCTATCTCGGCATGGCCTATGCTATGGTCGCGATCGGCGTAGTCGGCTTCGTCGTGTGGGCGCACCACATGTTCACGACGGGCCTCAGTGTGAACACCAAGATGTACTTCACCGCCGCGACGATGGTGATCGCGGTGCCGACCGGCATCAAGATCTTCTCCTGGATCGCGACGATGTGGGGCGGCTCCTTGACCTTCAAGACGCCAATGCTGTGGGCGATCGGCTTCATCTTCATGTTCACCGTCGGCGGCGTCACTGGCGTCGTGCTCGCCAATGGCGGCATCGATGATTATATGCAGGACAGCTATTATGTGGTGGCGCACTTCCACTATGTGCTGTCGCTGGGCGCGGTGTTCTCGCTCTTCTCGGGCTTCTATTACTGGTTCCCGAAAATGACCGGTCGGATGTACAACGAATTTCTCGGCCAGGTGCATTACTGGATCTTCTTCATCGGCGTGAACCTGCTGTTTTTCCCGATGCACTTCCTGGGTCTGCAGAACATGCAGCGCCGCATCCCCGATTACACCGATGGCCTCGCGCATTGGAACTGGGTCGCCAGCATCGGCTATGCGGTGATGGCGGTCGGTATGGGCGTGTTCTTCGTCAACCTGATCTGGTCGCTGTTCGCAGGCAAGAAGGCGGGCGACAACCCCTGGGGCGAAGGCGCGACGACGCTCGAATGGACGCTGTCGAGCCCGCCGCCGTACCACCAGTTCGAAACGCTGCCCAAGATCGATTGATTTCATCCCCCCTCCCGCGTGCGGGAGGGGGCGTTTCTTATTCCCCTCCCGCGTGCGGGAGGGGCTAGGGGAGGGCAGTGAACGCCCACCCCGACACAGCCCTCCCCCAACCCCTCCCGCTTGCGGGAGGGGAGGATTGATTTCATGACGACTGCCACCATGCCGACCACCACCCTCCCCGCCGACTGGCGCGATTTCTTCGCGCTGACCAAGCCGCGGGTGATGCGCTCGGTCGTGCTGACGGGGCTGTGCGGGATGTTGGCCGCGCCGGTGCATTTGCCCTTCGCGCTCGGCTTCACCGCGATCCTGTGCATCGCGCTCGCGGCGGGGGCGGCGGGCGCGCTCAACCAATGGTATGAATCGGATATCGATGCGCTGATGAAGCGCACCGCCAAGCGCCCGCTCCCCGCCGGCAAGATGGACCGTGAGACCGCGCTCCATTTCGGCGTCGGACTCGGCGTCTTCTCGGTGCTGCTGATGGGTCTTGCTATCGGCGTGCTCGCCGCCGCGCTGCTGGCGGTGTCGATCCTGTTTTACGTGCTGATCTATACCGTCGGCCTCAAGCGGCTGACCCCGCAGAACATCGTCATCGGCGGGGCGGCCGGGGCCTTCCCGCCGCTGATCGGCTGGGTTGCGGCAACGGGCAGTATTTCGACACTGCCGCTGCTGATGTTCGCGATTATCTTCCTGTGGACCCCGCCGCATAGCTGGGCGCTCGCACTGCTGATCCGCGACGATTACGCCAAGGGCGGCGTGCCGATGCTCCCGGTGGTCGCCAGCGCAGCGACGACGCGCTGGCAAATGCTGTTCTACGCGGTGCTGATGTCCGCCGCCGCCGTGTCGCCCTGGGCGCTGGGGCTGGCCGGGATCACCTATGGTGTGGTCGCCGCAATCGGTTCGGCGGTGTTCCTCGGCCTTACGCTGTGGGTCGTTGCGGCGCGTGCGGGTACGCCCGCCGAAATGAAGGCCGAACGCTTCCTGTTCGTCTATTCGATCGGCTATATTCTCGCGATCTTCCTCTCACTTGCAGTCGATCGGCTCACCGCATGACCCCGGACCCGCACAGCGACCTTGTCCGCAAGCGCCAGCGCAGCCGCGCGACCGCGCTCGCGTTGCTGCTCGGGGCCTTCGTTATTTTGGTGTTCGCGATCAGCATCGCCAAGATCCAGGCGGGGATGCCGCACTGATGGCGATCGACCGCAAACTGCGCACGGCATTGTTCGCGGTTGCGGGCATCTGCTTCATGAGCGGGCTCGGCTGGGCAAGCGTTCCGCTCTATCGCCTGTTCTGCCAGGCGACCGGCCTCAACGGCACGACGCAGCGCGGGCTCACCGCACCGGGCGCGGTCAACCGCCAGATCCGCATCGATTTCGACACCAATGTCGCACCGCACATGCCGTGGAAGTTCGCGCCCGAACATCCGTCCGAAACCGTTGATATCGGCGGGCGCGATCTCGCATTCTTCACCGCGACCAACACATCGAACCATCCGATCACGGGCACCGCGACCTACAACGTCACCCCGGCGCAAGCGGGCAAATATTTCACCAAGATCCAGTGCTTCTGCTTTACCCAGCAAACGCTGAAACCGGGCGAAACCGCGCGGATGCCGGTGATCTTCTTCGTCGACCCGAAGATCCTTGCTGATCCCGACGCAAACGACGTGCAGACGATCACTTTGAGCTACACCTTTTACCCGGTGGATTCCACCAAAGCCAAGAGCTAGAACTAAACGACAAGATAGAGGACGAGGGACAGATGGCCGGCGCCAAGAACCACGATTACCACATCCTTCCCCCCAGCATCCGGCCCTTGGCCGGGGCGATGGCGGCGCTCGCGATGGCGTCGGGCGGCATCATGTGGATGCACTCGGCAGCCGGTGGCGGCACGGTGTTCTTCGCCGGTCTCGCAGGCGTGCTCGCGGTGATGTACGGCTGGTGGCGCCAGGTCATCATCGAGGCGAATGCGGGCGACCATACCCCCGTCGTCCAGTTGCATTTGCGTTACGGCATGATTCTGTTCATCGCCTCCGAGGTGATGTTCTTCGTTGGCTGGTTCTGGGCGTTCTTCGATTTCTCGCTCTTCCCGGCGCACATCGTCTATGATTCGGTGACGAGAACGGCTTCGGTCGTTGCAGATACGGCGGCGCAATGGCCGCCAAAGGGCCTCGAAGTCATCGATGCCTTCCGCTTCCCGCTGCTCAACACGATCATCCTGCTGACCAGCGGCACCACGATCACCTGGGCGCACCACGCGCTGATCCACGGCGACCGTGACGGCCTGAAAAAGGGGCTGTGGGTAACGATCCTGCTGGGCCTGCTGTTCAGCTCGATCCAGGCTTATGAATATGCCGACGCGCCCTTCCCCTTCAAGGGCCTGAACTATGGCGCGTCCTTCTTCATGGCGACCGGGTTCCACGGCTTCCACGTGATGATCGGCACGATCTTCCTGATCGTCTGCCAGATCCGCGTTTATCGCGGCGATTTCACCCCGCAGCAGCATTTCGGCTTCGAAGCGGCGGCATGGTATTGGCATTTCGTCGATGTGGTGTGGTTGTTCCTGTTCGTCTCCATCTATGTCTGGGGTGGCTGGGGCGCGCCCATCCACGCCGGCTGATCGCCGTCCGATGACCGAGGTGCGGGCCGAGGCCGTAACGCCGACGCCCGAGCCGGCCCCGTTGCCCGCCGCGTTCAAGGGCCTGTGCCCGCGCTGCGGCGCACCGGGCTTGTTCAAGGGCTGGCTCGCCTTTGCCGATCGCTGCGGCGCTTGCGGGCTCGATTACACCCGCTTCAATGTGGGGGACGGGCCCGCCGCGTTGCTGGTGCTGCTGCTTGGGGCGATCGTGGTCGGCGCGGCGATCGCCATCCAGTTGACGCTTGCGCCGCCAATCTGGCTGCAACTCCTCCTGTGGGTGCCGGTGACGATCGCCGCCGTCATCGGGGCTTTGCGTGTCGCCAAGGCGGCGTTGCTCGGTTCTGAATATCGCACCGCCGCGCGCGAGGGGCGCATAGCCCCGGTCGACCCCACACCATGAAACGCATACCCGTCCTGCCAACGGTGCTCGTCGGCATCGCCATTGCCGCGATGATGGCGCTTGGCGTCTGGCAATTGCAGCGCCGCGCCGAAAAGGAAGCGCAGCTCGTTCGATATGCGCGCAACATCACGCTACCGCCCGTCGCCTTCCCGCGCATTCCGATTGACGAGGATGGCAGCCTGCTGTTCCGCCGCGCCAGCGCTTTTTGCCTGCAACCGGTCAGCTTCCGCATCGAAGGCGGGCGCAACGCACGCGGTGGCACCGGCTGGCGGCAAATCGCCGAATGTCGCACCGGCGCGGAAGGCCCCGGCTTCACCGTGCAGATCGGCTTTGGCCGTGACCCGCACGCCAAGCCCATTTGGAAGGGCGGCCCGGTGCGCGGCTATATCTCGCACGTCCCCGGCCACGCCCCGCTGATCGCCTCCGCTCTTGGCACTACGCCCAAAATGCTGATGCTCGTCGCCGATCCTCCCGCCGCCGGGCTAGACCCCAATCCCGCGCCAGATCTGTCGGCAGTGCCCAACAATCACCTCGCTTATGCGGTGCAGTGGTTCATCTTCGCCGCGCTCGCCGCGATCATCTATACGCTGGCGCTCCGGCGGCGGACGGTTGCCCCGGCGGCTCCACCTCGCTAACCGCAGGCGTCATGCGCTACATAAGCACGCGCGGCTCCGCGCCCACCCTCGATTTCCGCGACGTCACCCTCGCGGGCCTGGCCAAGGACGGCGGCCTTTATTTGCCCGAAAGCTGGCCCAGCTTTTCGACCGAGCAGATCGCCGCCTTGCGCGGCCTGTCCTATGTCGACACCGCCGTCGCGGTGATGCTGCCCTTCGTCGCGGGCACGCTCAGCGAAGCCGATCTGCGCGAACTCTGCACCCAGGCCTATGGCCGCTTCGCGCACGCCGCCGTTGTGCCGTTGGTTCAGCTCGATCCGCAAAATTGGCTGCTGGAACTGTTCCACGGGCCCACGCTCGCCTTCAAGGACGTCGCGCTGCAATTGCTCGGGCTGCTGTTCGAGCGCTTCCTCACCGGCAGCAGCCAGCAAGTCACCGTGATCGGCGCGACCTCGGGCGACACCGGCTCGGCTGCGATCGATGCGCTGGCGGGCCGTGCCGGGGTCGATGTGTTCATGCTCCACCCCAAGGGCCGCGTGTCCGAAGTGCAGCGCCGCCAGATGACCACCGTCATCGCCCCCAACATCCACAATATCGCGCTGGAGGATGCCAGCTTCGACGATGCGCAGGCGCTGGTGAAGGCGATGTTCAACGACGACGCGTTTTCGGGCAAATTCGCGCTGTCGGCGGTCAATTCGATCAACTGGGCGCGGCTGATGGCGCAGGTGGTCTATTATTTCTACGCCGCCGTCCGTTTGGGCGCGCCCGAGCGCCCCGTCGCTTTTTCGGTGCCGACGGGCAATTTCGGCGATGTGTTCGCCGGTTATGTCGCAGCCAAAATGGGCCTGCCCGTCGCCAAATTGATCGTCGCGACCAACGTCAACGATATCCTCCACCGCGCGCTCAGCGCAGGCGATTATTCGCAAGGCACCGTCGTGCCGACGCCGAGCCCGTCGATGGACATTCAGGTGTCGAGCAATTTCGAGCGCCTGCTGTTCGATCTCGGCGGGCGCGACGGTGCCGCTTTGGCTGAACAGATGCGCGGGTTCGAATCGACCAAGGCGATGCGGCTGACCAATGCGCAGCGCGAAGGTGCCGCCGCTCTGTTCGGCAGCGACCGCGTCGATCTCGACGACATGGCGCTCGCGATGCGCTGGGCGTATGAAGCGAGCGCGCAAGTCATCGATCCGCACACCGCGATCGGCCTCGCCGCCGCGCGCCGCGCCGGGCTGCCCGCCGATGTGCCGGTGGTGACACTGGCCACCGCCCACCCCGCCAAATTCGGCGATGCGGTGGAACGCGCCACCGGCCAGCGCCCGGCGCTTCCCGCGCGCATCGGCGATCTGATGGACCGCGAGGAACGCTATGCCTCGCTGCCAGGCACGTTCGACGCGGTCACCGCCTATATCGCTGAACGCGCGAGCGCGCGGTGAGCGACCTCATCACCCTCATCACCGAACCCTGGCCCGATTACGGCCTCATCGACTCAGGCCACGGTCGCAAGCTCGAACGCTATGGCCGTTTCCGCTTCATCCGCCCCGAACCGCAGGCGATGTGGGCCCCCGCGTCG
Source organism: Sphingomonas sp. (assembly GCF_041661885.1). GTDB lineage: Bacteria > Pseudomonadota > Alphaproteobacteria > Sphingomonadales > Sphingomonadaceae > Sphingomonas. The sequence continues at coordinate 185,554 of NZ_JBAZTL010000002.1, forward strand.
GACAGTTGGGAAGCCGATGGCGATTTCATCGGCGCGTCGGACGAGGAAGGCGGCGGGCGCTGGCATTTGTCGCGCGACGTGCCGCGCGGCGGCTGGCATGTCCGCTGGGAGGAAGTGCTGTTCCTCGCGCAGAACACCCCCTTTCGCCACCTCGCTTTCTTCCCCGACATGGCGCCGCAATGGCAGTGGATGCGCGGGCGCGTCGCCGAGGGCGATCAGGTGCTCAACCTGTTCGGCTATACCGGGGTCGGCACGCTCGCGCTCGCTGCCAAGGGGGCGGCGATGACGCATGTCGATGCCTCCAAAAAGTCGGTCGAGGCGGGCAAGGCCAACGCCTTCCTGTCCGACATGGCCGACCGCCCGATTCGCTGGATGGTCGACGACGCCGCCAAATTCGCCGCGCGCGAAGTCCGGCGGGGAAAGCGCTATGACGGGATCTTCCTCGATCCGCCCAAATTCGGGCGCGGGCCCGATGGCGAAGTGTGGCGGCTCGAGGAAGGCCTGCCCGGCCTGATCGCCGATTGCCGCCGCTTGCTCGATCAGGACAGCAAGTTCCTGGTGCTGACGGTCTATGCCGTGCGCATGTCGGCGCTGGCGATCGGCGAGGTGGTGCGTCAAGCACTCGCTGATCTCGGCGGCACGGTGGAAGTCGGTGAAATGGCGGTGCGCGAGGAAGCGCGCGGGCTGTTGCTGCCGACCGCGATCTTCGCGCGCTGGTCACGCTAACCGCCGGAAAGCGCGGCCACGCGTCATTACAATGGATGGAACCGCGGCTTGGGCACTGTTCTTGGCGTTTGCCGCGCCACACTTATGCCGCTAATGCGCGGCAATAGGGCCGCCGGAACCGGTCAAGAAGCGGATAAACGCGCCACGTGGACAACATTACGACTGGGCCAACGATCGGCGTTTCGACGCAGAGCGTGACCGCGCACATAAACTTGCCGCCAATGCCCGGCTTATCCGGGGCACCCGATCTTGCCGGTCTGGAGCCGATGGCACCGCTGACGCGGCGCTGGCCTTCCTATCTGGGTGCCGCCGTCACCGTGGTGATGATCGTGTGGCTGGGCTTGAAATTGCGCGCATTGGGCGTGGACAGCCTGGTTTCGGCGCTGCCGACCAACCCGCTTTTCTACATCTTCTTCGGCCTGCTTTATATCTCCCCCGTCACGGGGGACTTCATCATCTTCCGCAAATTATGGGGGATTCCGGCGGCGGGCTTCGTCGCGCTGACCAAGAAGCGCATCGCCAACGATGTGCTCAATTATTCGGGCGAGGCCTATTTCTACGCCTGGGCGCGACAACGCTCATCAATGGTGGCGGCTCCCTTCGGCGCGGTGAAGGACGTCAGCATCCTGTCGGCCATCGCCGGCAATATGGTCACGCTGGCGATGATTGCGGTGGCAATGCCGCTCGGCATCGGCCTGTTGACCGAGCAGCAATTGCACAATGCCATCTGGTCGGTGGTCGCGGTGTTCGCGATGTCGTTACCTTTCCTGATTTTTTCCAAGCGCGTCTTCTCATTGCCGCGCGCCACTTTGTGGTGGATTTTCGGCATCCACTGCCTGCGGCTGATCGCGGGATCGGTGCTGATCGCCTTTGCCTGGCATTACGGCTTGCCGAGCGTGTCGCTGGGCATGTGGCTGTTGCTGTCGGCCGCGCGGCTGATTGTCGGGCGGTTGCCACTTGTGCCGAACAAGGACCTTCTTTTCGCCACCTTCGCCACCCTATTGATCGGGCAGGATGCGGCCCTGTCGGTGTTGATCGCGGTTACGGCGGCGCTGCCGTTGCTGGTCCATGTCGTGCTGATCGCGATCTTCGGGCTGGTCGATCTGGTGAGAAAGAATTGAAGATGGCGCGTAAGGCATTGATGGCGGCAGCGGTGTTGGGCGCGGCCTTGCTCCCGACGACGGCAAGCGCGGCGACCGTGCTGGGCAGCGACGCGGCAGCCTGCGAATCGGGTGGCCCCGCGATTCGCGTGACCGTCGATGGGCTGAAGGATCGCACGGGCGAATTGAAGCTTGAACTCTTCCCCGCCAACGATGCCGATTTCCTGAAGGACGATCGCGACCTCATCAAGGAAGGCAAGTTCTTCCGCCGCGTACGTCTGCCCACCCCGCCGACCGGCCCGATCGTCCTGTGTATTCGCGTGCCGACCCCCGGGCCCTATGCCTTGCTGTTCACGCATAATCGCGACGGCAAGAACAAGTTCAACCTGTGGCAGGATGGCGCTGGCTTCCCCAGCAACGTGCGGCTCGGTCGGTCACGCCCCAAATTGGCAATGGCGCGGATCGTGGTGCCCGAAGGGGTGGTCTCCACCGAAATTCGCGCGCAATATCTGCGCGGGCTCGGCGGGTTCGGGCCGATCAAGGACGAGTAACGTTATGCGTATCGTCGACGTCAACGAATTCTACTCGCCAACCGGCGGGGGTGTGCGCACCTATATCGACCGCAAGATGGGCATCATGTCCGATCTCGGGCACGAGCTGATCGTGCTCGCGCCGGGCCGCGAGAATGCGGTCGAGGAGCGCCCGGGCGGCGGCAAGGTCATCTGGATTCAGACCGGACATTTGCCGCTCGACCAGAATTACGGGTTGTTCTGGGAATCGGCGCCGATTCTGAAAATGCTCGACCAATTGCAGCCCGATGTCGTCGAAACCTCCTCGCCCTGGCGCTTGCCCTGGGTGGTCGGCAAGTGGCAACCGAACTATGAGGGCGGTGCGGTGAAGAGCTTCTTCATGCACAATGACAATATGGCCGCTTATGCGCTGCGCTGGTTCGAAGGCCTCGCCCCGCAGGAGCGGATCGAGCGCGCCTTTTCCTGGTACAGCCGCTACATGAGCGGCTTCCTCCAGCATTTCGATGCGGTCGTCACCAATGGCCCCGCGCTCGAAAAGCGGCTGAAGGCGCGCGGCGTGCGGATCGACGCGGCGATGCCGCTGGGGATCGAGCGCGGCCATTTTTCGCCCGACCTGCGCGACGATCGGCTGCGCGCCGCATTGCTTGCGCAGTGTGCGTTGCCACCGAGCGGGCATTTGCTGCTGGGGCTTGGCCGCCATCATCCCGAAAAGCGCTGGCGGCTGGTGATCGACGCGGTCGAACGCGCGGGCTCCGATTTACCGGTCGGGTTGATCCTGCTCGGCACCGGCGTCGAAAGCCGCCAGATTGAGGCGCGGATCGCGGGTAGCCCCCACATCCGCATGTTCCGCCCGGTTTATGACCGTGAGCGGCTGGCGCGCATCGTCGCCAGTTGCGACGCGCTGATCCACGGATCGGAAGCCGAGCCGTTCGGGCTGGTCGCATCGGAGGCAATGGCGGGTGGACTGCCGCTGATCGTGCCCGATACCGGTGGTTGCGCCGAAGTGGCCGATCCACGCACTTCGGAATTCTACACCGCGCGCGACGCGCAAAGCGCGGCGGCGGCGATCCACCGCCTGTTCGCGCGCGACCAACGCGTGCTGCGCCGCGCGGCGGTGGTGGCAGCGACCAAGGTCCGTAGCGACCGCGATCACGCAATCGAGCTGATGGACTATTATCAGCGGCTGGTCGACACCAAGCGCGCGGGGAAAGCGCTCAAGGTCGCCTGACGTACAGGCGGAAGCGCGCACTCCGGATCGCGATCGGTCGATACCCGTGACTGGTCGCCCAGGCTTCGAGCACGGCATCGATGGCGTTATTCCCGCCGGTCCACGGAGCTTCACCCCCGATCAGGATCGCGGCGGGCGGGTTGCGCTCCAGATCGCTGGTCCTGTCTGCCGATACAACGTGAAATTTCGCTTCCGCCGCAGGATCGATGACGCGGTGCGTACGAAAATAAAACGGGCCCGCCGCAAAGCGCGGGTCGGGCAAGCGCCCGGTACGACCCAAAAATTGCGGAGATAAGGTCGCAACGCTGCCCCGCACCTGCGCGGCATCGAGACCGGCGCGAATCGCCGTTCCCTCGCGCAGTGCCACCGGCATCGATGCGCCCTTCAGCGTCAGCACCGCCGTCGCGACCGTCGGCGCAAGCCCGGCAAAGACCGTTACCGCCGTGACGATCCGCATCGCGCGCGCAGGCGGTGCCCGGTCCCATTCCAGCGCCAGCAGCACGAACAGTGGCGGCAGCACGGGCAGCAGATATTGCCGCCAGGTCGGGAAAGGCAGCAACGCCGCCGCCAGCCCCGCGATCAACATCCCTTCGATCGCCGCCGGGCGCGCCAAGCGACGACGTACCGCCACCAACGCGACCAAAGCCGGCCCGAGCGCGAAAAACTTGAGCGCGTCGATTGCCTTGGCAGCAAGCGACATCTTCCACGGGCGGCTCGCATAATATTCCGCAGGTGCCAGCGCCGGGAAGCGCAGCGTGCCGAACACGAAAGCATCGGGTGCAATCGCCCAGGTCCAGGCGACAAAGGCCAGCATCGGTGCCGCCCCGGCGAGTAGCGCCAGCGGTCGGTGGCGGCGATCCACCAGCGCGTAAACGCCATAAGCCGCGGCGGGCAACGCATAAGAAACCTTCGCCGCTGCAGTACCAGCCAGCAACAGCCCGACCAGCATCGCCGCGCCCGCACTCCCCCGCCCTCGCTGCGCGCGGACGATCAACACCAGCGCGGCAGCGAGCAATGCCGCAGGCAAAGCATCGTTGCGCGCGGTGCCGATGCTGAACAACAAAATGTCGCACACCGACAACAAACCCGCCGCCGTCAAGGCGGCGCGGGAGGAAGCCCCCGCTTCCCGCGCCGCGCGCCATACGCAGAGCACGATCCCCGTTCCGAGCAGCGCATTGATCAGCCGCAGAACCGGCCAAACCCACGGCCCCGCGATCCACACCAGCGGCGCGAACAGGAACGGCTGGAGCGGTGTTTGCAAATAGGCAAAATCGCGAAAGGGCAGGAAGCCGTGCGCGGTGAGGACCGCCGCCGCGACATATTGGCTCTCGTCATGATCGATCGAACGGATCACCGCGCACAAGCTGAAAAAGGCCAGAACCACGGCGCAATAGCGCCATTGGAACACAATTGGATCGGTCTTACACTCAACCATCACGGGGCCTTAGCCAGCACGGCGCGCACTGTCACGCAGACGCCATATCGATGGCGCAGGAGATCAACGACCAGTTGGAGATTGTCATGACCGTCCGTATCGACCGCCGTTCCTTCCTGCTGACGGGCACGTTCGGGCTTGGTGCCTTTGCGGTGCCGGGCTTCGCACAGAGCCCCACGGTCGCGAGCGGCCGTGGCTTCACCCACGCCGTCGCGAGCGGCGAGCCTGCCAGCGATTCGATGCTGCTGTGGACGCGCTATGTCCCCGCCACCGGCGACACTGCCGAACTGCGCGTCGAACTGTCCGAAACCCCCGATTTCGCGCATGTCGTCGCTGGCGGATCGCAGATCACGGGCACGTGGCGTGATTTCACGGCGAAGATCACCGTCGATGGCCTCGCGCCTGCCCGCACCTATCACTACCGCTTCATTGCGCCCGATGGCAGCTTCTCGCCGGTCGGGACCACCAAGACCTTGCCGGTCGGCCCGGTCGATCGCTTCCGCGTGGCGACGTTCTCCTGCTCGAACATGCCGTTCGGATTCTTCAACGCCTATGCCCATGCAGCCGCGCGCAATGATCTCGACCTGGCCATCCACCTTGGCGATTATCTGTACGAATATCGCACCGGCGATTATCCCGCTTTGAAGGATCAGGTCGCCGGGCGCACCCCGCTGCCTGCGACCGAATTGCTCCACCTCGCCGATTATCGCATCCGCTATGCCAGCTATCGCAGCGACCCTGATTTGATGGCGCTGCACGCCAAATTGCCGATGATCGTGCAATGGGACGATCACGAATCGGCGAACGATAGCTGGGAGGGCAGCGCCCAAAATCACCAGCCCGAGGAAGGCGACTGGAATGCCCGCCGCGCCGCCTCAATCCAGGCCTATCGCGAATGGATGCCGGTGTCAGACGAGCCGTGGAAGGCCTATGAAATCGGCACGCTGGCCACGTTGTTCCGCACCGAAACCCGCCTGCTCGCGCGCACCCAGCAGCCCGATGTCGCCCCGCTGTTCAAGGCCGCCGACCCGCTCGCCGCACTGAAAACGTTCCGCGACGGTGCGTGGCAGGACCCGGCGATGACGATGATGGGATCGCAGCAGGAAAGCTGGCTCAGCCATGCGATCGCGCAATCGGTCCGCCAGGGCCAGCGCTGGCAAGTCGTCGGCTTCGGCACGATCATGGGCGAAACGGTGATGCCGCAAGACGCGCTGAGCTGGATCACCCCCGATGCGCCCGCGCGCGCCAAGAATTACATTCTGGCAGGCGTTGCCGCGGCCAAGCTCGGCCTGCCGTTCAATTACGACAATTGGGGCGGCTACCCCGCCGCCCGCGCGCGCTTCCTGAAGGGCGCGCAGGCGCTGGGTGCCAATCTGATCGTGCTGTCGGGCGACAGCCACAATGCCTGGGCCTATGATCTGGCGCAGGACGGCAAGCCCGCCGGGGTTGAATTCGCCGGCCATTCGGTGACGTCGCCGGGTTATGAATCGGCCAGCAAGACCGACCCAAAGGTGATCGCCGACACGCTGGTGCGCGCCAATAAGGAACTCAAATGGTGCGACACGTCGCGCCGCGGCTATATGGCGATGACGCTGACACCAAGCAGCGCCAGCAACGACTGGATCATGGTCGACACGATCAAGGCGCACACCCCTGCCGCCAGCATCGGCCACAGCGCCACGATTCAGCGCGGTCGCAACAGCATGGCATGACGGTTGCCGAGTCCTCGCTGGTGCGGCACACCAGTGCGCCACACCAGCAGGGCATTCGGGAGCGGCGACTTTGCGCGTAACGATCAAGGACGTATCACGCGTTTCCGGGGTATCGATCAAGACCGTCTCGCGTGTCCTGAACAAGGAGCGCTATGTCGGTGCGGAAACGCGCGCCAAGGTCGAGGCGGCGGTTGCCGAGTTGAACTTCCGCCCGAATGTGGCGGCACGCTCGCTGGCGGGAAAGCGCAGTTTCCAGATCGCGCTGATCTGCGACAATCCCAGCCCTTATTATGTCTATGAAATGCAATCGGGCATTCGCGATCGCTGCGCGGCGGACGGGGTGCGGATGATCGCCCAGCCCTATGATCGCAACTCGACGACCTTGCTCGACGATATCGAAAATCTGGTCGATGCCACGCATGTCGATGGCCTGATCCTGACCCCGCCGGTATCGGACCATCCACAGGTGCTCGATTTGCTCGAACGGCGCGGGGTCCGCTTCGTGCGGGTATCGCCGGGCAGCGCGCCCGACCTCGCCCCTTCGACCTTCATCGACAATATGGCGGCGGCGGCGGCGATGACCGCACATTTGCTGTCGCTCCGCCATCGCCGGATCGGTTTCATCGCCGGGCATCCAAGCTATGCGACCAGCGGCCAGCGGATGCAGGGTTATGCCAGCGCGCTCGGGCAAGAGGGCATTGCGGTCGATCCGGTGCTGGTGCGCGAAGGCAGCTACGATTTTGCGTCGGGCGCAGCGGCAGCCGAGGCGCTGCTCACGCTCGCCGAACCGCCGAGTGCGATCTTCGCATCGAGCGACGACATGGCGGCGGGTGCGCTGACCGCCGCGCACCGGCGCGGGCTGTCGATCCCGCGGGATCTGTCGGTGGCGGGCTTTGACGACACCGCGCTGGCGGGGTTTGTCTGGCCACCGCTCACCACCATCCGCCAGCCGACCCGACAGATGGCCTATCAAGCGGCGGACTTGCTGCTCGCCCCCGTCCATGCCCCGATCCAACGCCGCGAAATCCCGTTCGAACTGATCGTGCGCGAATCGACCGGGCCGTTTGCGGGATAATGGCCGGGTTGACGCCGCTGCCCCGCCCGGACTTGTTCCCGGCGGCACCTGTCTGCATACGGCTCCACGGCCCTCGTGCGCCAGGTGCGACATGCCCGGCGTAACGTAGGAAAGGAGAGTGGACGATTCTGCCCCAACGAGTATCGCCCCAACCATGACCGCCCCGACCGTAACCACCCTGACCGTAACCGATCGCCCCGCGCTCTATTCCTTCCTGCTCGGCGGCATCGCCACGGTCGGCTTTGCACCGTTGGCGCTATGGCCGGTGACGCTTGGCTGTGTGGCGGCATGGCTGTGGATCGTCCATGCTGCCCCCGGCATCCGCGCGGCATTGTGGCGCGGGTGGCTGTTCGGCTTTGCGCATTTCCTGATCGGCAATAACTGGATCGCCAAGGCCTTCACCTATCAGGACGCCGTACCGCACGCGCTCGGCTGGGTCGCACCCGGGCTGATGGCGCTGTATCTCGGCATCTTCCCGATGGCGGCGGCGGGCGTGGCGTGGCGCTTTCGCGGGGCGCGACCGGATACCGCTTATGTACTGAGCTTCGCCGCCGCGTGGATCACGACCGAATATCTGCGGGGGACGGTGTTTACCGGCTATCCGTGGAACCCGCTGTCGGAGATTTGGCTGCCACTTCCCGGCCTATCCCACAGCGCCGCATGGATCGGCACATACGCGCTGTCGGGGCTAACCGTGGCCATCGCGGGCATGGGCGTGGGCGCACTACATCGAGAATGGCGCGGAGCCGCAATGGCGATTGGCGGCTTGATCGTGATAGGATTGATCGCCCCGCCGGTGTCGGTCGCACCGGGCCCGCTCGCGCCGCGCGTGCGCGTCGTCCAGCCCGACCTCGACCAGGAACAACGCCCGCGTGACGATTATGCCGAGGCGAACCTGGCCCAGCTCGCGCGGCTAAGCGGAAAGCCCGGCCCCGCCCCGCGCTTGATCGTATGGCCCGAGGGCGCTTTGCGCTTCCTGCCCGAGGATGGCTATCCCCGCCAATATTATTGGGAAGCGACGCCTTACGAAACGCGCCATCGCATCGCGGCGCTGTTGGGCCCGAAGGACGTGGTGCTGACCGGTGGCAATGCGCTCAATTTCGATGCCGAAGACCACGTCATCAGCGCGACCAATTCGATCTTCGCGTTCGACGCGCACGCGCGCATTCTGGCCCGGTATGACAAGGCGCATCTGGTGCCGTTCGGCGAATATCTCCCGGCGCGCCCGCTACTGTCGGCGATCGGGTTGTCGCGACTCGTGCCCGGTGATTTCGACTTCGCGCCCGGCAAGGGCCCCAATGGCCTCGACTTGCCTGCCTTCGGGCGCGTCGGCTTTCAGCTTTGCTACGAAATCATTTTTTCGGGCGACGTCGTCCAGCGCGGGCACCGCCCCGCTTTCCTGTTCCAGCCCTCCAACGATAGCTGGTACGGCTATTGGGGCCAGGCCGAGCATCTGGCGCAAGCGCGGATGCGCGCGATCGAGGAGGGCCTGCCCGTCATCCGCGCGACGCCGACGGGCATTTCCGCAATCATCGATGCGCAGGGCCGCGTGCTCGCATCGATCCCGGCGGAGAAGGCAGGCGCGATCGAACTGCCAATCCCGCCTGCGGCTCCACCCACCGTGTTTTCGCGGCTTGGCAACCTGATGGCATTGTTGGTCGGCCTCTGCTTTCTCGCTTCGGCAATTGCATTGCGCCGGTTCGCGCGATAGGGCGTCATATAAGGAAAGCTTTATATCAGGCATGGCAACGGCCAAAGCTCTCCTCAACCATTGAGGATCTCAACACATGCGTTCCAGTTTTCTCTTCACCTCCGAATCGGTTTCCGAAGGCCATCCCGACAAGGTCGCCGACCAGATCAGCGACACCGTCGTCGATCTGTTCCTGAGCAAGGACCCCTATGCGCGCATCGCGTGCGAGACGCTGACCACCACCAATCTGGTCGTGCTCGCCGGCGAAATCCGCTGCAAGGGCGTGTATGAGAATGGCGCATGGGCCGAGGGCGCGCTCGCCGAGATCGAAGCTGCCGTGCGTAACACGGTCAAGGAAATCGGCTACGAACAGTCGGGCTTCCACTGGGAAACCTTCGCCTTCCACAACAATCTGCATGGCCAGTCGGCGGAAATCGCGATGGGCGTGGATGAAGGCGCGAACAAGGACGAAGGCGCTGGCGACCAGGGCATCATGTTCGGTTACGCCACCGACGAGACGCCGGGCCTGATGCCCGCGACGCTGTATTACAGCCACAAGATCCTCGAGCGCATGGCGGCAGACCGCCATTCGGGCGCAGCGCCGTTCCTGGAGCCAGACGCCAAGAGCCAGGTCACGCTGGAATATGAGAATGAAGTGCCGGTGCGCGCGACCGCTCTGGTCGTCTCGACCCAGCACAAGGCCGGCTATTGCCTGCAGGGCGACAATGCTAACCCGGCGCTATACGAAGAACTGCACGCCTATGTCTCGCGCGTGCTGACCGAGACGCTGCCCGAGGGCTTCGTCACCGACGCGACCAAGATCTACATCAACCCGACCGGGGCCTTCGAAATCGGCGGGCCGGACGGCGATGCGGGCGTTACGGGCCGCAAGATCATCGTCGACACCTACGGCGGTGCTGCCCCGCATGGCGGCGGCGCATTCTCGGGCAAGGATCCGACCAAGGTCGATCGCTCGGCGGCCTATGTCTCGCGCTACATGGCGAAGAACGTGGTTGCAGCCGGCCTTGCGCGCCGCTGCACGATCCAGCTCAGCTATGCGATCGGCATTGCCGAGCCGCTGTCGCTCTATGTCGATCTGCATGGCACCGGCACCGTGCCCGAAGCCAAGATCGAGGAAGTGCTGCCGCAGCTCGTGCGCCTGACGCCGAAGGGCATTCGCGAGCATCTGAAGCTCAACGCCCCGATCTACAAGCGCACCGCCGCTTACGGCCATTTCGGTCGCGAGCCCGATGCCGACGGCTTCACCTGGGAAAAGACCGACCTGGTCGACGCCCTGAAGGCAGCCGTGGCGTAACAGCTTGCGCTAAACTGCTGGGACTTTAGGCTCCCCCGGTATCGCTTGGCGATTCCGGGGGAGTTTTTCATGCGCCTGCTTTTAGCTGTAATTGCGCTTTGTCTGGCGGCTCCCGCGATCGCGCAACAGCCCCCGCAATTGAAGCTCGGCGCGACCGAGCCCTATCGCCACAAACCCACAGGCCTGATGGTTCCGACCACGCTCGATGGCTTGCAACGCACTTCCGCAGTCGCCTACGTTCCCGATCTCGACGAAGCGTTGGGTTTCGACAATCCCGCCAACAGCGAAACGCTGACGGTCTATCTGTTCCGCAACGTCACCGGATCGGTGCCCCTGTGGTTCGACCGGATCGACTGGGTTGCGAGCCACCGCGACATTTTTGGCGGGCTGGTGTCGCTGCACGCGCCCGCCGCCTTCACGCCGACGGGCCAGGGCAATGCAAGCGGCCTGATCGGCAGCTATAGCGTCGGAAAGGGCCCGTATCGCAGCACCGCAATCGCCTTCCTGCCGCTCGGCGCCGACTGGTATGTGTCGGTGCGCTATTCATCGAAAACCCTCGACGGCGCGACGCTGGAAACGCATGTGCGCGCGGTCGTCGCGGCGATCGGCTGGCCGCAAACGATCACACCGCAACCCGCCGCCATACCGGTTGAAAATTGCACGACCCCGCTCGCCCTGTCTGGCGAGGCCAAGCCGCTCCGGCGGGACAAGGCGGTGGGCAGCGCGCTGCTGTTCGGCGCCTTGCTGTCGAGCGCATCGACCGACGAGAAGCAGAAGATCGCAAAGGACGAACCTGCGGCCCCGCCCATAACCTGGTGCCGCGACATCGCCGCCTCGATCGGCATGGGCAGCAGCGGCGTGTATCGCCCGCTTGGCACCAGCGACCGCTATCTCATCGCCTATCAGGATGCCGGACGCGGCCTGATGGTCGAGCCCGACACGCTATCGGCATTACTCGACAAAAAGGCGAAGCCATCCTGGTCGCTTACCGAATATGAAGTTGGCGCGGCGGGCAGCTACATCCCGCGCGACCGCTTGCCGCCGCCCGACCAAGCGCTCACCATCGTCCGCGCGGAACATTATGCCAGCAAGGCCACGACCTGGGGCGAAAAACGCGACATCCAGATCGATGGCGGTATGCTGAAATAGTACCCCTGGCGGAGACCGTTACGGACGGTTTGACGAAAAAGCCGATGGATCAAAGCGCGCTGGCGGCGGTCGGCGGGTCTGTTGTTCGCCGTCCGATACGACTGCCACCGCCTGCGTCGAGGCTGCCTGGACATTGAAGCGCAAGTCGTCCGCGAGGTATGCGGTCACGGCGGTATCCGCGGGCAGGCGACCGCTGGTGCCGTGAATGAACAGCATCGGCCAGGAAATGAACAGCGCACCACCAATTGCCAGCACGCCCTGCCCGTTGCCCTGCCGCGCGGTGCGACCCGACAAGCGGATCGGTCCGTTCGGCGTCTGCACATAGTCCAGCCGAATATCGAGCTGGCCGCGCTTGCCGAAATGGCCGTTGCGTTCGGCGCGCATCACTTCGCCCACCGCGATTGACCCGACCGGCACCACCACCTGACCGCGATAGACGAGCGGTTCGGCCACTTCGAGATAGAAGCGGTCCCCGGCGTGATTGTCCTTGGTGTTGAGTTCGGTGCGCGTGGTCAGTTGCAGGGCCGTCCCCATCGGGAAATATGCCGTAGCAGACGTTACCGCAGCCGGAGCCGCCCACTGTACAGTATATTGCGCCCCAGCAATTGCTGGTGTGCAAGACGCGAGTAGAATTCCCGCCCAATGTGTAAATTTCATCAGTACACCCCTATTGCCGATACCGATGCTTCTATACTTCTTTTATAATACCAATATTTAGCATTTGAGATAAATACTGCCTTAAGCACATCGTCATGTGCTCGCCCTGCCGTTCATCCCGCGTGATCGTCGATAATATCCGGCGATGGCCGCCATCGCCGGGCTCGCTCCAATCCGGCGGTAACGGGCCCATTCCGCGCCGCGCCTTTCGGCATTTCGTGTCTGCAGCGCGCCCGAATTTAGCTTACCCCCAAAATAACCATCGCACCGCGCACCCCATCGGGCGTCCGAGCGTCTATCAATAGACAAGGGTCACCAAAGGAAGCGTCTCTTGTCCGGTCAACACGCACGTCCAAACGATGAGCAGGAGCATGACTTTGAACTCGTCATGGCCTTCCAGCCCATCATGGATGTCGTGGCCAACCGTACCTGCGCTTATGAGGCGCTGGTGCGCGGTCCCAATGGGGAGGGGGCCCTCGAAATGCTGGCGCAGGTAACGCCGGAAACGCGCTATGCCTTTGACCAGCAATGTCGTGTGGCGGCGATACGCCAGGCCGTCACTGCGGGAATCATCTCGACCGGCGCGTTGCTCTCGATCAATTTCCTGCCAGAAGCCATTGAGGACCCAGTCGCGGACAGCGAACGCACATTGCACACAGCGCGGGAAACGGGGTTTCCCCCGGAACGGCTGACCTTTGAGTTCAGCGAATGCAACCGGCTCGACGACGCTCAGCTTGAGCGCGTTGCGCGTGCCTATCGCAAGATGGGGATGGCCACGATCATCGACGATTTCGGATCGAGCGACTGGGGCCTGGCGCTGATGGGGCGCTTCCTGCCCGATGCGATCAAGCTGCAACCCGAATTGGTGCGGGGTTTGTGCGGCAGTTGGGCGCGACGGCTGGTGGTCGAGGAAACCTTTCATCTGGTCTCGCGACTGGGCGTGAAGGTGATTGCCGAGGGCGTTGAGACGCGCGCCGAATATGACAAGTTGCGCGGCATCGGCGTGCGCTACATGCAGGGCTATTATTTCGCGCGCCCGCAGATCGGAAAACTGGTTCGCCCCGAAACGGCGCACGCGGCCTGACCCGGCACCCGCCGCGCGGGAAAAACACCGACAGCGGCGCTTTGCAGGCGCGTGCGCGCTCGCTAGAGCCTGCGCGGATGACCGATCCGATGACCACCCGCCGCCTCTATGGCCGTCGCCAGGGCCATAAATTGCGCCTGGGCCAGGCCGATCTGGTGGAGACGCTGCTCCCGCAAATCAGCGTGCCGACCGAGGGACCGCTCGACGCGACCCGCCTGTTCGGCAACGACCGTCCGCTCGAAGTTGAAATCGGCTTCGGCGCGGGCGAGCACCTTGCAGGTCAGGCGATGGCCAGACCCGACACCGGCTTCATCGGCTGCGAGCCCTTCCTCAACGGCGTGGTCGGCGCCTTGGGGCATGTTCGCGACGAAGAACTGGACAATGTCCGCCTGCACATGGGCGATGCGCTCGACGTGCTCGAACGGCTGCCCGATGCATCGCTGTCGCGCGTCTATTTGTTGCACCCCGATCCGTGGCGCAAGGCACGCCACGCCAAGCGCCGCATGGTCAATCACGGCCCGCTCGACCTGATCGCGGCCAAGCTGAAGCCCGGCATGGAGTTCCGCCTCGGCACCGACGACCCGACCTATTGCCGCTGGGCGATGATGGTGGTGGGCCAACGCCGCGATTTCGTGTGGACCGCGCGGGAGCCCGCCGACTTCCTGAACCGCCCCGAGGACTGGCCCGAGACCCGCTACGAACGCAAGGCGCGCCGTCAGGGGCGCGAGGTCTGGTATTTTATTTTTAGGCGTACAGCCGCCAACCCTGGCGTATAATTGTCATCCTAGATCAATAACTTACCTCGACATACACTTCCTAACGTAACCCTCGGTTTCCGCCACGATGATTGCTGGCTGATTGCTGAGAGCAGAGGAAAGGTATGGTCATGGCGACTGGAAAAATCACCAAGCGGACGGTCGATGCGCTGATGTCGGCCGGTAAAGCAGACTTCTTTTGGGACGACTCTCTCAAAGGCTTCGGTGTCAAGATTCTTCCCACGGGCAGAGCAAACTACATCCTGCAATATCGGATGGGTGGCGCAGAGGCGAAGACGCGACGCTACACGATCGGCATGCACGGCTCGCCTTGGGCGCCGACGACCGCGCGGATGGAAGCCGAACGCCTGTCCATCCTCGTCGCACAAGGTATCGATCCCGGTGAAGCGGCAAAGCAGCAACGCCGCGAAGCTGTCGATCTCGCCTTCTCAAATTTCGCCGATCGGTTTGCGAAGTCCTGCAAGGGCGAGGGCTGGCGAAAGCTGGCCGATCAATGTCTGCGGCTGCACGTAAAGCCGGTCTTACGTGACAAGGCTCTAACCAAGATCACGCGGGCCGATATCGTGGCCGTCCTGGATCGCATGCCCGACGAACAAGTCGGCAATCGCCGAAATGTCTTCGGTGTGATGCGACGCTTATTCCGCTGGGCGGTGAGTCGCGGCGATATCGACCGCAGTCCGCTAGAGGGCATGGAGACGCCGCCGGCAGTCCAACCGCGAGATCGCTGGCTTCAGGACGACGAGCTTCGGCGTATCTGGCTGCACGCCCCCGAGACCCACCCATGCTTCGGGCCGATCATACGCTTGCTGATGCTGACCGGGCAGCGGAAGGAAGAAGTGAACAATATGTCGTGGGCCGAGGTCGATCGGCTCGGCAGGCTATGGAGCCTTCCGGGAGTGCGCACGAAGAACCGCGAGCCCAACCGGGTTCCCCTCAACGACCTGGCCATCGGTGTTCTGGACGATCTTGCGGGCGGCGAAAAATGGCCGCGGCAAGGCCGCATTTTCGCGACGTCGACCGGCGCCCGGTACACGGGGTATCACAAGAGCAAATTGAAGATCGATCGACTGCTCGCGAAAGATGGCGGCAACGCGGTGCCGGCATGGCGTCTTCACGATCTTCGGCGAACGGTCGCGACGGGGTTTCAACGTCTAGGTGTTCGGTTCGAGGTGACAGAGGCGGTGCTCAACCATGTCAGCGGATCGCGCGCAGGGGTCGCGGGAATCTACCAGCGCCACAATTGGAAAACCGAAAAAGAGGAAGCGCTGCGCGACTGGGGCAACCACATTGCGGCGCTGTTGGCGGGACCGCCACCGCAGGCTGATCCGGTGTGCACCGGGCAGCGGCAGAAGCCAGCATTGAGACTGGTCGCCTAATTGGCTTCGACTGAAGGCCGGCGCTTACCTGGCGTGACAATCAGTCGCGCCAGGTCTTGGCGAAGCAATTGCCGTTACGGTGATTTCGGAAAAAGGGGCACGAGGCGTCGCGATCAGTCGTCGTCGTCATCTGCCAACGGCACGATTGGAAGGTAGAATAAGACGAATGAGCGGGACTGGAGCACACATCTCAAGAAGGCGCTAGCGGCGAACAGCGCTACAGCCCAAATAAATCATGTACGTGCCCGATCGCTGCCCTGCTTTGAGCGGCGATTCAGAATTTGATCGATGTAGCGATCTATCAGTTGCACGCCCTTTTCCGAAAGGCGGGCGACACGCCGACGGCCATCCCCGGGATCGTTCAAGCGTTCGACCAATCCCGCTTTTTCCAAAGCACGTATATACCGCAGCCCGGTCGATGATGGTGAGTCCGCGCCCGCGCATATCGACAAGCTGGATGGCATGTCCTCACCTTCATAGCGGCCCCTCAAGTCCAGCAGGATATCCCAGGCCGGCTCGCCAAAGAGCGCATTGTCGAAGAGCCGGGTCCGCTCCCTGCGATCGAGATAGAGTGCCCTCGCCACAGCGGCATGGTCGGTCTCCGTGCCTTCCCTCGGAGGGTGCGGTCGTTGAGCGGTGTTATTCGCCCGGACGGCCGACGGCTCGATTGATGAAACGGATGTGGTCATCGACGCGACCTCCGTTCAAATACCAAGAGGGAAGTTGCCAGGACCACGCCGGATCCATTCGGTAGCGCTTCAAACGTCGTCGATGGCGCCAGGTGGCGACGGCAAGCATAATCAGCAGGAGATACGACCAGATCGCAACCATGCTCCCATAAGCCCAAGGCACGATATCGGAGCGCAGCCCGGTCAGATGTGACATTGTAACTGCCCCTTGCACGGCTGCCACCCAGATTGGCCAGTAACGTGCGGACAGGATGCTGAGCAGATAGACGGCGAAGAATGCGAAGAGATCGACGAAGAAAACCGACCACTCGACTCCGCTGAATCGGCCGCTCATCGGCTCGACAACAAGAAGGCTGAGTTCGAAATCCGCGATCAGGATAAGTGCGCCGAGCCGCTCGGGTGCGCCGCCGCGGATGAGCGCGAACAGGCAGCAGCCGACATAGAGCAAGTCGAAGATGAGAATCCTGAGCATTGGCATTGGCGATCTTCATGGGAGCGCCCTCCGTCAACCGGCAATTGCATCCGGCATATTCTCGACGGTGCGATCGCTCGTGCTGGCGATGGTCGGCAGCGGAATTTTGTCGCCGCCCGCGATCTCGGGAATGCGCAGATCCCGTCGTGTCGCGTCAAGGCGCAAGTGACCGCCGGCCGCCTTCTCCATGGCTTGGGAGATGAACGCGATCGACGCGACAAAATGACTTATCGCGTCCTGACCGACGACACCCGAAACATTGGCCCGCGCGCGTGCATCGGGTAGCAGGCCAACGAGACGCGACCCACTCGCCAATGCGCGGTCGAGATCGGTTTCGAAAGCTCTAAGCTGACAAACTATCTCACCCGCGATCTCGTGACGGGTAATCTGCGTGCGACGCTTTTCCATGAACGACATAATGAACGACCCCCCGCGGCCAGACGGCCGCCCTTGCATGACGGGCCGAAGTCAGTGCGAGAGCTTGACGACAAGCTGGGAGAGTTCAGACGCGCCAGCTACGATCGCGCCTCCGCCGATGGCCACGAGGCCAAGGACGAGAAGCGGCCACAACAAGCGCCACCCCAAGCTCAGATCGTTCCAGGGTCTTCCTCGCGTTGCGACGGGAAGGCTGATCGATCCAGTCGTCAAAGCCGCCTCAAATGCTGTGGCTTCGGCAGGGCTTGTTTCGGGCTGAACCACCTCGCCCCGCCATACCGATTCGTTGGTATCCGATTTTTTGGGGGTGTCCTCGGCATTCCTGAGCATCTGAGCCGCGCTCAGGCTGTCGCTCGTGCCGAGCTTGCGTCGTGCAGACTTCAGATGCTCGTTCACGGTGTGGACCGACAGACCCGTCGTATCCGCGATCTCCTTGGCCCGCATAGGTACAAGGAGCAATCGGAGGCACTCTTTCTCTCTTTTGGTGAGCAGATCGATGGACATGGCGCACCGCCAATATAGGGGGTGCGCTATCGTAGATTAAGCCATTTTAGCTCGATAATTCGTCAGCAAATTCAATAGCCTGATGCGGAACTCGCAAATTGCTGGCGCCGCCCTGCTGCTCGGGGAGGGAAAAAACGTCCCGACAATCCCTCTCCCGAGCAGCCCAGATTACCCATGCGCCAGCATTGGCCAAGGCTGTTCACCGTCGCGCCTGCGCAGATCGAGTGCGTCGATCGGTTCCGCGCCGAACGCCGCCATGTGCTGGCGCATCAGCGCCAGGGTGTGATCAAGCGGAAGCGCGATCACATTGTCCTGCTCCACCTGCGTGTCCCCGGCTTCGGAGCCAATATTGGCCTTCTCGATCGGATTGGGGACCGGCTTGAGCGCATCGGCAATCGATCCGGTGGAGTCGAGGGCGGAACGAATAAGCTCGCGCGTGTCGCCAGGAAGTCGAGCGTAGGACTGCGGCCCGCCTTCCCGTACCTCCCCATCCTCGGGGAACCGCACCTGTAGCGGCCCATGCCAGAAGTCCCTGATCATAGGCAGGCGCGGCCGGAGCTGGGTCAGCGTGCCGCCCGATATGTCGTAGGAAAGGACCGCATCCGAAAGGGCGGACGACGTCCCATCCGTCCGGATGAAGGAGCCATCCGCGACCACTGCAACATCGCCCAACGCCCAGTTGCCTGTAAGGCTCTTGGCCGAAAGCGAGATCGCGGCGATACCGGCCTGCTGGAGCGACAGGATCTCGTCCGCCGCAGCGACACCGTCTCCATTGTCTGCCCAGATACGGAACTCGCCGAAGCGCGCATCGGCTGACGAGAGGATGCCATCGCCGTTGCTGTCGAACGCACGCAGGCCTTCGAGATCCGAGCGCGCGCCGGCAAGGTCGCCGGTGAACGAGAACTCCGCCGCGTTGCTGACCGTGCCGTTTCCGTCGCGGTCGAGGAACAGCATACCGTCGCCGGCACCGAACCAGCTGGTCCGTTCTGCGACGCCGTCGCCATTGAAATCAAATCGCGCCTGGCTCGCGCCGATGGAGACCGTTTGGACACCGTTCCCGTCAAGGTCGAGGAGCACCGGTGCCGAAAGCCCGATCTGGACACCATTCTTGAACTCGGCGACCTCGACTCCGATCAGCGTATCGGTGCCGTCATTGCCATCCTGGGATGGCGCATTGTCGACGATCTGAACGTTCCCAGCGACGGTCGCGATCGAATAGGTGGACGAGAGCCCCGCGAATACCGCGGTGTCCGTCCCCGCCCCTCCGATGATGGTATCGTTACCGGCTCCACCGGTGATCCGGTCATTGCCGGCACCGCCGTTCAGGGCATTGGCAACAGCACTTCCGGTAATCACATCATTGGCGGACCCGCCTTCGGCATTCTCGAAATCATAGATGCCGTCGGCTTCCGTGCCAGAAGTCGCCGAATTGGCTGCGAGGTTGATCGTCCATGCCGTGGTCGCGGTGGCATAAGAGACAGTGTCCGTGCCGACGCCAGCATAGACCATGTCGTTTCCTGTGCCGGGCGCGATAAAGTCGTCGCCGCCATCGCCGGTCAGCGTGTCGCTGCCGTCATCGCCATAGATGATGTCGTTGCCGTCACCGCCATAGATATTGTCGTTCCCGGCTCCGCCGGTGATCTGGTCCGCACCCGCATCACCGGTGATCGTGTCGTTGCCGTCACCACCGTCGATAATGTCGTCGCCGATGCCTCCATAGATTTGATCGACGCCTGCGCCGCCCGACAGCGTATCCGCGCTATCGCCGCCGGTGAGGATATCGTCGCCGTCTCCACCGTAGAGCGTATCCAGGCCGGCAGCTCCGTTGAGCTGATCGTTTCCGGTTCCACCGTAGATGGTGTCGTTTCCAGCTTCGCCGTTGAGCACGTCGTCGCCATCGCCACCGTCGAGATTGTCGTTGCCGTCGCCGCCATTGAGGCCATCGTTGCCCAGGCCACCGATCAACGTGTCATTGCCAGCCCCGCCGTTCAGGGTGTCGTTTCCGGCACCACCATCAAGGACATTGGCCACGCTGGATCCGGTCAGGGTATCACCGCCGCTGCCGCCGCGCACATTCTCGACATTCGAGATCGTGTCGCTCTCGCTTCCGGTGACGGTCTGCGCGGTGGTCACCGCCAGGCTGACGCTGAGGTTGCTCGTGTAAGCCGAATAGTCGACCCAATCCGTGCCGGCCCCGCCATTCAGCATGTCATTGCCTGCACCGCCGATCAGGACATCATCGCCGGCGTCCCCGGTCAAGGTGTCGTTGCCGGCCCCGCCATTCAGCGTGTCATTACCGTCACCGCCGGAAATGACGTTCGCGGCGGCGTTGCCGATAATCACGTCGTCCCCGCCATTACCGCTGATCTTGGTGATGGCATTCAGCGCGACAGCGCTGAAATCGAGCGTGTCGGCATTGTCGCTGCCCGCGATCGTGACGCCGGTGAAGCTCCCGCCCGAGATGGTCTCGATGCTCGAGAAGCCCGCAAGACGGATCACGGTGTTGTTGGCCAACGCCGTGATGCTGTCATTCCCAGTGCCGCCGTCGATCATATCGTTACCGGCGGCCGATCCGGTGAACTGGAACACGTCATCGCCAGCGGCGCCTGAGAGCGTATCGTCGCCAGCCGAGCCCAGGATGATGTCATTGCCAGCCGAACCGATGATGGCGTCATTGCCGGTGCCGCCGTCGATCCGGGCGATCCCCGTCAAGCTGGTGCCGGTGAAGTCGAGCGTATCATTGCCAGCCGAGCCGCGAACATAGACGCCCGTGAAGCTGCCCGCGCTGATCGTCTCGACGCCGGTGAGTGAGGTCAGGCCGATCGCGGTGTTGTTGGCCTGGGCCGCGATCGTGTCGGTGCCCGCGCCGCCATCGATCGCATCATAGCCTTCGCCGGTTCCGGTCACCTTGAAGAGGTCGTCGCCGATGCCGCCAGCCAGCTGATCGTCACCAGCGCCACCGACCAGGATGTCGTTGCCTGTGCCACCGTTCAGCGCGTCGTTGCCAACGCCGCCCTGAATGGTGTCGGCACCCGCCGAGCCGATAATGGTGTCGTCGCCGTCAAGGCCGTTGATCGCGGCGATCCCGGTGAGCGTTACGCCCGTGAAATCGAGCGAATTGCTCATATTCGTTCCGGTGATCGAAACGTTCGAATAACCGCCCGACGACACCGTCTCGAGACCGACCGTCGAGCCCATTCGCATCGCCTGCCCGTTCATGCCGGCAACGAGCGCCGCGGGCTGGTTCACGAACAGGAAGTCGCTCGCATCGAGGTCCGTGAGCTTGGTCGTTTCGATCGTGATCGCCGGCAGGCCGGCCAGCGCGATCACGACATCGTCGCCCACCTGGCTCATATACGGCGCGAGGCCGGCGAAGCTGGTGAGGCCCCCTGTCCCGTTCAGGAAGACGATCTTGTCGACGCCGTCCTGATAATCGCCGAGATGCGCCCAATCGACCGTGGTCTCGTCATATTCGAGCTTGAAGGCATCGAAGACGAAATAGTCGTAGCCCGGTCCACCCTCGGCATAATTTTCCGGCCCGGCCAGTTCGATGATGTCGTTGCCGCGGCCGCCAAAGACCGACACACCCCAATTGTCCGTGGTAATCCAGTCGTTGCCATCGCGGGCATTCACATAGGTGTTGGCCAGACCATTGCCGAGGATCCGCTCGCTGGCATCACCGATCGCGCCGCTGTTCAGCGGCAGGGTCACTGTCGTCGTCGGCCAGGGAACGCTGCCGGCCGCCGGCGCCGGGCCGAAACCGCCGTCGGTTGCCCAGGCGCCGAACCAGAAGTCGTCGGCGTTGAGCGATCCCAGTGTCACATTCTGGATGGTGATCTGCTGGAGCCCGGGAAGGTTGATGACCACATCACTGCCGTTCTGCATCATGAAGGGCTGCAGGTCGGCAAAGTTGTGAACCCCGGCAGTGCCGTTGACGATGCCGATCTTGTCGGTGCCCTCCTCGAAGTCCTCGACGGTGCCCCACTGGGTTTCCCATGGGGCAGTACGCATCACCGAGAAGCCGTCGAAGATGAAATAATCGGCGCCCGCGCCGCCCGCGCCGACATCGTCGTCGCTGAGCAGTTCGAGGACGTCGTTCCCGTCGCCACCGGAGAGATGCACGTTCCAGTTATCGGCCGTCAGCCAGTCATCGCCGCCAAAGCTGTCGATTCCGGTGTTGGCGGCACCACGGCCCACCACCCGGTCGTTGCCGTCACCGATCTGATCCCAATCAGCCGCCGTCAGCATCGGCCCCGTCTGGATGCCGATAGAGAGCTTGAAAATATCACTGGCAACCGCCGTGCCATCGCTTGCCAGGATCCGGATATCGAGGATGCCCAGCGCAGCAGGCGGCACATTCCCCACCAGATGGCCATCGACCAGTGCCAGCCAGGACGGCAACGCCGAGCCGTCGGCAAGGGTCGCACTCAGGCTGAGTGCGTCGCCATCGGCGTCGGTGAAGGTGCCGGCGGGAATGGCGATGTCGATCGCCGCATTGCGGTAGACCGAGACATCGGCCAGCGGCGTCGACACGACGGGCGGGTTAGACCCGCCGCCGCCGCCGACAGTGAGCTGGAAGCTGTCGGACACCGTGGCCTGCCCGTCATTGGCGGTGATGCGGATAGCGTAGCTTCCAGCACTGCCGGCCGGCGCGGTGCCGGTGAGCACACCATTCGCAAAGCTCAACCAGGCCGGAAGCGCCGTGCCATCGTCGAGGGTGGCACTAAGCGATAGCGGATCGCCATCGACATCGGCGAAGGTCCCCTGCGGCACCGCGATCGCAATCGGCGAGCCGATCGTGGCGGTCGCGTCACCCAGCGGCGCGGCCACGACCGGCGCGTCATTGACCGGCGCGATGACCAGCGCGAAGCCAGTCGACACGCTGGCCAGACCGTCACTGGCGGTCAGGTTGATCGCCAGGCTGCCGTTGAAGTTCGCGGGCGTGGTGCCGGTGAAGCGGTTGCCATCGAACGCCAGCCAGGCCGGCAGGTCCGAACCATCGGCTAGCTTGGCGGTCAACACCAGCGCATCACCATCGGGATCGCTGAACACCGTCGCGGGCAAGGCGAAGTCGATCGCCGTATCTTCCGGCACAGTCACCGAGGTCATGCCGAGATCGACGGTCGGTGCGTCGTTCACATTCTTGACGGTCAGGGTGAAGCCGGTCGATACGCTGGCGCCTACGAGGTCGGTCGCGATGACCTTGAGCGCAAGGGCGCCGACATCCCCATTGGCCGGCGTACCAGACAAGGTCCGGGTCGCCGCATCATAATGGAGCCAGGCCGGGAGCGCAGCGCCCGTTTCAAGCGTCACCGCAATGGCGAGCACGTCGCCTGCATCCATGTCGTTGAACAGGCCGGCGGGGAGCTGCAGGCTGAACGCCGCATCCTCCAGCGTCATCTGATCGGAAACCGAGCCCGCGACTGTCGGCGCATCGTTCACATTGTCGACATTGAGCGTGAACGCGGCGGTCGCGCTCGCGCCTGCCTGATCCGTGGCGATGACGACCAGCGCAAGCGCGCCGACATCGCCATTGGCCGGTGTTCCCGAGAAGGAGCCGCTCTGGGCGTCAAAGGTGAGCCAGGCCGGCAGCGAATCACCATTGGCGAGACGCGCCGAGAGGGTGAGCACATCGCCCGTATCCACGTCGGAGAAGGTGTCGGCGGGCACGGTGAACTGGAAAAGGGTGTCCTCCTGCGCAGTCCTGTCCGCGATCGGCGCCGCGACAACCGGGGCATCGTTGACCGGGGCGATCACGAGATTGACGAGATCGCTGGCGCTGAGCGCACCGTCCGACGCCGTCACCTTGAGGGTCAGCGTACCATTATAATCCGCAGGCGCCTGACCCGAGAACATCGCGCCGTCGAACTGGACCCAGGTCGGCAACGGGCTGCCGTCATCCAGCGTGACGCTGTAGCTCAGCGCATCGCCATCCACATCGGCGAAGGCGCTGGTGGGCAGGGCGAAGCTGAACGGCGCGTCCTCTTGCGCCGCGAAGTCGGCGAGTGGCTGGACAAGCGCGGGCGCGTCGTTGACGGGCGCGATCGAGACGACGACCTGGCGGACAGTCTCGGTCGCCTGATCGGCCGCCACCAGTTCGAGCGTCACGCTGCCGTTGAAATTCGCCGGCGGCTGACCCGACACATTACGGGTCTGGCGGTCGAAATGCAGCCAGTCGGGCAGCGCGCTGCCGCCGACAACGCGCAACTCGATCGACAGCGCATCGCCATCCACATCGGCGATGAGATTGGGGTTGAGCGTCGCGCTGAACGGCTGGTCTTCGATGCCCTGGAGCACCGGCACCACCGCGATCGTGGGCGCATCATTGACCGGCGAGATCGAGACAGCAACCCGCGCGACCGACGTCCGTCCGGTCGAGTCGGTGATCTCATAGTCGAACCAGCCATCCCCGTTGGCATCGGTGTCCGGCGTGATGACGAGCTGGCCGATCCCGTTGTCGACCACCGAGACCAGGTTCGTGCCGACGATGCGGCTGAGCGTGATCGCCTGGCGATCGACGTCGTAATCATTGGCGAGCAGCGAGGAAATGAAGATGGTGAGGGGCGTATCCTCGACCGTCGAGAGCGCGTCGCCGACCGCCACCGGGTTGTCCTCGACCGGGAGCACGTTGATCGTGACCGTGGTCGGGATCGCAAAGCCGCTCTCGTTGGTGATCGCGTAGCTCAGCGTCGCGGTGCCGAAGAAGTCCTTGTCGGGCGTGAAGCGCCACAGGCCGTTGCCGAGGTCGGTCACCCCTCCGCCGGTCAGGCCCAGGAAGATGGGCGTCGTGCCCTCAGGGATATAGTCGTTCGCCATGAGAACGGCGGGATCGATGTCGATATAGCCGTCCTCGAGCATCTCGAAGCCCTGGTCGGAGACCGCGATGGGCAGGTCGAACTCGGGCTTGATGATGAGCGAGACATAACCGGTGCTGGTCGCGCCATGCTCGTCGGTCGTTCGGTAATAGAAGCCGGCGTCGCCATAATAGCCGGCATAGCCCTGGAACACGGCGGTATCGCCGACGCGCGTCACCGTGCCGTTATCGCCGTCGAAGACATCGACGATCTGGAAGGCGTCGCCTTCGACGTCGCGATCGTTGGCAAGCAATGTCGCGAAGTCGATGACCAGCGGCTGGTCCTGGTCGCCCAGGAAAATGCCATCCGGATTGGCGATCGGAGCATCGTTAACCGGGGCGATGTCGAAGGTGAAGGTGCCCGTGCTCGTCTTGCGGCCGTCCGAGACCGCATAGTTGAACGACACCGGTCCGTTGATGTTCTCGTTGGGTACGAACTGGTAGCGGCCGTTCGGCAGCGTGATGATCTTGCCGCCATTCGCGGTGGGCGACAGCGACACGAAATGGAGCGCCCGCCCTTCCGGATCGCTGTCATTGGCGAGGAGATCGGCAGCGGTGAACTCGAACGGCGTATCCTCGGTCGCGGAGAAGACGTCGGCAACCGCGATCGGCGCCTGATTGGTCGACTGGACCGCGATCTCGGCATGGCCGACGCTGGTGCCGTCCGCATCGTCGGTGACGCTATAGTCGAACCCAGCGACGCCGTCCCAATCCGCGTTAGGCGTGAAGATTATGTTGGTGCCGTCGAACGTGACCGTACCGTTGACGGGATTGAGCACCCCCAGGAAGCGGATCGGATCGCCGTCCACGTCGCTGTCATTGGCCAGCAGGTCTTCAGGCCTGATGACGAGTGGCGTGGCTTCGAGCGTGGTGAAATGATCGGTGGCGGCGTTGGGCGCGTCGAAGCGGGACTTGACGTTCAGCGTCACCGCTCCGGTCGTGTCGCCCTGCGCGTCATCGGTCACCGTATAGGTGAAGCCGTCGGCGCCCGAGAAGGCTGTGTTCGGGTCATAGGTGACCACGGCCTGGTTGCCGTCGAAATATTGGCTGGCCGACGCGGCCTGGCTGGCCCCGCCCAGGGTGCGGGTCCAGACGATGTCGAGAGCCTGCCGAATGGCCAGCGGCACGGTCGCGGTAACCCGGCCAGTCGCGCTGTCGATCGTCATCCATTCGGGAAGCGGATCGCCATTGGCGAGAGTCGCCGACCAGGTGGCACCCTCAGCGGCAAGCCCTGCAGGGGCATCAATCGTGACGGTCGCCAGCGCGATCGACAGGCTGCCGTTGAGTGTCGACCCGAGCGCGGTGATCCGCATCCGGTCGCCATCGCTGTCGCGGTCGTTGGCAAGGAGATCGATGACGCGGAAGCTGACCGTCTCCGATTCGCGCAGTTCGAAGGCGTCTGCACCGGCAACCGGCCGGTCGGCAGCGGCACCGACATTGTAGACGATCGTCGCGGGATCGCTCGAGATCCCGCCCTTCTCGTCATTGGCGTTGTACTGGATGGCGACCGCACCGTTGAAGTCGACGGGCACGCTGACATCGAGCCGTTCGGCCCCGGTCGAAACCGACACGCCGGCACCGCTCGTCAGGTGATAGGTCGAGTCGACCGCCACTTCGGTGATGACCGACATGGTGGGAAGCGACGAACCATTGCCGGTAACGTCGAGCCTCACCGGCACAACGCCCACAAAGGATGCCGGCGGCGTGCCCGTGAAGCTTAGCGTCTCGGGATCGAAATGCAGCCAGGATGGGAGCGGCGCCTGGCTTTCGCGCGCTGCGTTGATTCCACCGGCCGCGCCGAGATCGAGCGCGAAGAGGCCCTGGGCGGCGAAATAGGAATCCCCGGCGAGCAGAGCGTTGATCGCCGGATCAAGCGGCTTCGAGGGGTCGATCAGGAATTCGAGCGTGAAGCCCCTCTTGGCCACGTCAACGTCGTCCGCCGGCAGGCTCTCGGCATCCGGCGTGAAGGTAACCTGCAGGCGGAAGGGCTGCGCGTCGGCATCGGGCTCGAAGCCGGTCAACGAGAAGCTGCGGGTCGCCGCGTCAAACCGGAGCCAGTCCGGCAATGGCCGCCCGCCCTGAACGCTTGCCGAGAAGGCTCCGTGCGCGATGTCGAAGAGCGCGACGTCGCTGTCATAGGCTTGGTGTCCAGTCGCAGCCAATTGGGCGGGTTCGACCACGGCATGATCGGTCCAGGTGACGGCACCCGCCGCCGGATTGGAGGGATTCACCCAGCTGAAGGACAGCGCGACATCGACCGGCGCAGTCGTTCCGGCGGGAGGCGTACCGACGAAACGCCGGGAGGCCTCGTCGAAGGCCAACCACGCAGGAAGCGCCGAGCCATCGCCGAGTGTCGCGGTGACGCTGGTGCCCTCCGCGAAGGGCTTGTCGCCGAACTCGTAGGACACGTCGATCGGCTGGCGAACAATATAACCCGACAACACATCGTTCGAGACGGAGACGCCGGAGGCGATCTGACCGCCGCTCAGCGTCAGATGGTGCGCATAGGTCGCGCCATTGGACGGATCGTGCAGGAACAGCGCGACCTCGATCGACGTCGTACCGACCGGCGGCGTGCCGCTGAAGCGCATCGTCTCAGGGTCGAAGGTCAGCCAGTCGGGCAGCGGCTCGTTGTCCGCCGCCTTGGCTTCGACCGTATAGCCGCTCGACAGATAGCGCTTGTCGAGGACGCCGAGCACGGTCGCGTCGTGGAAGAACAGGACATCGCCCTGAAGATCGTAATCGTTGCCGAACGCCTCGGCCGGGATCACGAACAGCGGCTGATCCTCGGTCCCCGAGACCAGGTCGTCACGCAACACGGGCCCGTCGTTGCGCGGCATGACGGTGATCGAGACATAGGCGGTCGCGGTGCCGCCATGCCCGTCACTGATCGTGTAGCTGAAGCCCGCATTGCCGTTATAGTCGGCACGCGGGGAGAATTCGATCATCCCATCCTCGCGGATGCGGACCTTGCCGTTATCGGCGAAGCGAGCGACGCCGGTCAGCGTCAGCGTATCGCCATTCTCGTCGCTGTCATTGGCAAGCAAGGTCGCCGGATCGATGACGATCACGGTGTCCTCAAGAGTGCGCAGGCCATAGTCGTTGTTGGCCACCGGCGGATCGTTGAGCGGCCGGACGCGGATCTGATAGCTGAGCGTGGCGGCAGCGCCCCGCGCATCGATCACGTCGAAGCTGATCGTGGCGTTGCCGAGCGCGTCGGGTGTATAGGCGACCGTCTGGGTCGCGGCATCCCAGATCGCATTGCCATTGTCGGTCGCCTTGCCGTTGGCGGCGTAATGCAAGCCGACAAAGGAGAAACCATCGCCCTCGATATCGTAGACGTGCGCCATCAGGTCGGCGACGCTGACGGTGGTGGTCGTCTCCAGGCGGACGGTCTGCTTCTGGTCGGCGAGGCGCGGCGCGTCGTTCACCGGGTTGATGTAAAGCTCGACCTTGGCGGTCGAGGTCGCGCCCGAGGCATCGGCCAGGATATATTCGAAGCCCGCGAAGCCGAAATAGTCCGGCGCGGGCTTCAATTCGAGATACTCGCCGTCAACCTTCCAGGTCACGTTGGTGGCAGCGCCCTGATAGTTCTGACGGTCGAAATAGGGATAGAGATCGTTACCGTTCTCGTCCTGGAGGGGTTGAGCGCCGATGATGTGCAGCCCCTCAAGCTCACCATCGACGTCGAAGTCGTTCGCCAGCAGGGTATCGAGCCGGATCCTGAGGATCGTGTCCTCGGTGCCGGTGATCAGCGCATCGTCGACTGCTGTCGGCGCGTCGTTGACGGCTGCCAAGTCGACCTCGACGCGCGCCGTCGACTCCCGGCCGAAATCATCGCGAACCGTATAGTCGAAGAAGGCATCGCCGTTGAAGTTGGGCGCACCGAGGAACGTGATCTTGCCATCCTGGCCGAGCGACACCGTGCCGTGCTGGGCGTTCCCAACCGAGACGAGGGTGAGCGTCCCCGTATAGCCTTCCGAATAATCGTTGGCGATCAGCGTCGCCGGATCGATGACCGCAGGCACGTCTTCCTGGCCGAACAAGTAGATGTCGTCCGCCGCATTGAGGCGGCCGGCCTGGACCAGCTGCTCGATGCGCGTGCGGTCCCAAGTCACGCCATTGCCGAACACGATCTCCTCGATGCCGGTTGCAGTGCCGAGGAAATGGTTCGTGACCGTTGTCCGGTCGGTGATGAAGCCGCCATCATTCTCGAGCTCGATGACGAGATCGTCGCCTTGCCGGATCAGCGAGACGTCCTTGGGCAGCGTGCCCGACAGCATGACGACACGATCGGTATCCGCCGCGTCGCCATTCTCGGTGATGGTATCGTCGTCACGGTCGAAACCGAACAGGTAGGTGTCCGATCCCGCCCCGCCCTGCAGCGCGTCGTTACCTCGGCCGCCATCGAACCAATCGTCGCCAGCGCCGCCGATCAGCGTGTCGGCAAAGATCGATCCGGTGACTTGCTCGATCGATATGAGCTGGTCGCCGGCCGCCTCGCCGGCCGAGCCGAGGCCCGTACCGAGATTGACCGTTACCGCCTCGTCGGCAGTCGAATAATCGGCGATGTCGAAGCCGCCGCGCCCGTCGATGACGTCAGCGCCCAGCCCACCGCGCAGGCGGTTGTCGGCCTCGTCGCCGCGGATCACATCGTCATGGAAAGAGCCCTGGACGATCTCGATGCCGGCGAGCACGTCGCCCTGGGCATCGCCGCTTCCGGCCGAGCCATCGGCGAGGTCAATGGTGACGCCCGTGTCTGACAGGCTGTAATCGGCGATATCGATGCCATCTCCACCGATCAGCGTATCAGCCCCGCGACCGCCGATCAGCGTGTCATCGCCCGCGCCGCCATCGATGATATCGTCGCCACGCCCACCGTTGAGGACGTTGGCGCCTGCATCTCCCGTCAGGGTGTCGGCGAAGTCGGTGCCGATAAGGTTCTCGATGCCGGTCAGCACATCGCCTGCTGCATCGCCGCCTGAGGCAGTACCGGCAGCGAGCGAGACATTGACGCCGGACGGACTCGTCCCGTCGACCGAGAAATAGGTGACGGTATCGATCCCGTCGCCGCCATCAAGGATATCCGCTCCCGCGCCGCCGTCGAGCGTGTCATTGCCGGCGCCGCCGATCAGCGTGTCGTCGCCCGCGCGACCGGTCAGCTGGTCGCTGCCGTCGCCGCCTTCAAGACGGTTGGCGACGGCATTGCCGGCGAGGATATCGCCAAACTCCGTACCGACCAGCGCTTCGATCGAGGTGTAGACATCGCCCTGGGCGGGGCCGGCCTGACCGACGCGCGATTCGAGGTCGGCGCGGATCCCGACGGTCGCGCCAGTGAAGATGACGGTATCGAAACCTGCTCCGCCATTGATGCTATCGGCCCCGTCGCCGCCGTCGATGACATCGTCGCCATCCCCGGCGTCGATCAGGTCATCGCCCGCGCCCGCTTCGACGCGGTCGTTGCCGCCCAGCGCCACGATACGGTCGATGCCGGCGCCGGTACGGATGATATCGGCAAGTGCGCCACCCTCCACATAATCGGTGAGGATGCTGCCGTTGATCGTGCCCGAATAGCTGCTGTCGACATGAGCGGTGGCGAATCCGGTATCCTGCGCGCCATCCGTGTCGGCGATACGGTATTCGATCGTCACGTCCCCGGTGAAGCCCGGCGCATAGTCGACCACGAGGAACTGTTCACCGTTCACGGTGACGAAGCGCGCTGTGCCGATCGATACGCGCTGTCCCTGGGCAAGGGCGACAGGATCCCAGACACCATCGACCCCGACAAAGGTCGGACGTGGGCGGTCGGGCTGATCGAGATCGACGTCGGGCAAACCGTCGCCGTCATGGTCGATCTGCTCGATGTCGAAGTCGTTCCGGAGAAGGTCGCCGATCCGGATGACCATCGGAATGTCGAACGGCGTGGTGAAACCGCTGTCATCGACCACGGTCGGATCGTCGTTGGACGGCCGGATGACGATGTTGACGTGCGCACTCGCCTCGCCATCGACGCCATCGGTGATGCGATAGTCAAAACCGCTCGATGCCGTCGCGTCTCGATTGGGCGTGAACAGCAGGTCACCATTCTCGTTCAGCTCAAGCGTGCCGTTGAAGCCGTGTTGGGTTGCCCAGTCGAGGAAGGTCAGCGGATTGCGATCGATGTCATAATCGTTGCCGAGCAGGGCTGAGATCGGAATGACCGTTGGCACGTCCTCGTCGACATAGACGGTGTCGTCGGTCGCAACGGGCGGACCGTCCGCAACATTGTCGAAGTGGAGTGTGACGATCGCGCCATCGACTGCACCGTCGGGATCGGTCACCGTATAGGCGAAGGTCGTGTCGCCCCAGAAATCGGCGTCCGGCGTGAAGACGATATTGCCGTTCTCGATCGTCAGGCTGCCATGGACGGCCTCGCCTGCCTGTTCGAAATGGACTGCATAGCCTTCCGGGTCATAGTCGTTCTTGAGCAGCTCGGAGATCGGGATCGTGAGCGGCGTATCCTCCTGCCCACGCAAGACGTAGAGCTGGTCGCTGGTATAGCTATCGTCATTGGCGACCGGGCGGTCATTGACCGGCGTGTAGGCGATGGTCGCCCGCGCCCAGCTGAACCCGCCCTGGTCATCGGTGATCTGATAGTCGAACCAGGCGTCGCCGTTGAAGTCGGCCGCCGGCTCGAACAGGACCGTGCCGTTCTCCAGCAGGCGTGCGCTGCCGCCAAAGCTCTGGCCGACCCCCACCAGGCGCATCGGATCGCCATCGCGCTCGATATCGTTGGCCAGCAGCTGCTCGGCCGAGATGACGATCGGATTGTCTTCGAGGATCGGGTCGCCGGCTGCATTGGTCTCGAAGCGGTCGTCATGCGCCTCGGGCGGATCATTGACCGGCGTGACGGTGATATGGACGCGCGCCGTCGAGGTCGCTCCGGACGGGTCGGCAACGACATAATCGAACCAGGCGTCGCCGAAGAAATAGTCCTGCGGACGGACCTGAATCTGCCCGTCGGAGTCGAAGGAAACGCTCGTGTTGGCGCTTGAGATCAGCGACTGGATACTCAGCCGGTCGCCGTCGATGTCGGTGTCGTTCGCGAGCAAGGCGGCCGGATCGATCGTGAGGACCGAACCTTCCGCGGTCACGAAGCCAGCATCGTTTGCGGCGACCGGCGCGTCATTGACGGGCGTGACGTCGATATAAACCTTCGCCTCGGCGCGGCCGCCCTCCGGCGTGTTGGCGACATAGGTAAAAGACGCCCGGCCATTGAAATTGGCGGTTGGCGTGAAGCTGATGCTGCCGTCGGACGAAAGCGCCGCTACGCCCCCGACCGCGCCATAGACTTGGCCCACGATCATGCGATCGCCATCGAGATCGTTGGACAGCAGGCGTTCGACGCGGATCGTCAGCGCGTCGTCTTCCGCGACGGTGAAGCCGGTATCGTCGATCGCGGTGGCGACCGGGCGCACGCGAATCTCGACATCGGTCGAAGCGAAGCCGTTGCGACCGTCCGAAAGCGTGTAGCGCAACGTTGCCGGGCCGGCGTAACCGCCCGTCGCGGTGAAGACGACATCGCCATTGGCGTCGAGGGAGGCGGTGCCGTGTTCGCCGCCGTCGACCGCGACGATCGAGATGGGATCACCGTCCGCGTCGAGGTCGTTGCGCAGCAGGTCGGACTTGCGGATGACGAGCGGCTGCCCGGTAGTCACCGAATAATAGCCATCGGGATTGGCGACGGGCGCCCGGT
This sequence comes from Sphingomonas sp., assembly GCF_041661885.1. Taxonomy (GTDB): domain Bacteria; phylum Pseudomonadota; class Alphaproteobacteria; order Sphingomonadales; family Sphingomonadaceae; genus Sphingomonas. The sequence goes on from NZ_JBAZTL010000002.1 coordinate 218,095, forward strand.
TGTCGAGCACCGTCAGGATCGAATCGCGCGTCCAGGTCACGCCATCGGCGAACACGAACTGCTCCGCGCCACGGCCGTCGGTCGCCAGCGCATCGACCACTGTCAGGCTGTCATCGGGCGACGAGGCGAAGCGGAACACGATCGTGTCGCTGCCGCGGAACAAGCGCTCCACCACAACATCGGACGAATTGAGACCGGTAAAGGTCACGACGTCGGTATTGGTACCGGTCGCCGCGTCGAGGACGGTGTCGTGGCCATCGCCGCGCGCGAAACTGTAGCTGTCGTTGCCGGCACCGCCCGACATCAGATCGTCACCTGCGCCCGAGTGCAGGCTGTCGGCGCCCTCGAACCCGTAGATGGCATCGTTGCCCGACGTCACGATGTCCTGGAGCGCGCGGGCGCGCATGGCATCGCGGTCCCAGAGCGTGCCGTCGGCGAACTGGAGGGCAAGCGTCGTGCCCCCGCTGTTCGCGGCACTGAGCGCATCGCGGAGCAACAGGCGATCACCGCTCGACTTGAAGGTCACGACGAGGTCATTGCTTTCGGCACCGGCTCGCACGGCCGTCGCGATATCGCTGACGTTAAGATCGACCAGGCGGACCAGGTCCTGGCCGCCAGTCAGGGCATCGATACGATCGTCACCATCGCCGCGGGCGTACAGATAGACGTCGTTGGCGCCTTCACCGGCAACCAGATCGTCGCCCTTGCCGCCGCCGAGCGTATCCGAGCCCGGCGTTCCGTCGATATTGTCGTCGCCATCGGTCGCGGCATTGGCGAGCAGCCACGCGGTGATGTCGGCGACCCCGAGCGTCGTGCCGCTGTCAGTCAGCACGATGGATTCTACGCCCGGATCGCCGGACAGCGCGTCGATGACGACGATCTCGTCATCGCTGCCGGCAAAACGGATCACGATATCGTTGCTGCCGACGCCCCGGCGCCGGAAGCTGAGGTCGGCCGCAGCATAGCCGGCGATCTCGAGGCGGTCGCCATTGCTATTCGAGCCGTCCCGGATCGTGTCGCGGCCATCACCCCGCGCGAAGCGATAGATGTCGTTACCCCCGCCACCGACCAGCGTGTCGTCGCCGAGACCGCCGGCCAGGATATTGGCGCTATCGTCGCCGTGCAGCACGTCATTGTCGAAGCTCGCGGCGCGCGCGAGCAGATCGGCCGTCGTCCAGACAGTGCCGTCGGCGAACCGGATCTGCTCGATCCGCCCGGCTCCGAAAGCATCCTCGATCGCAATGCGATCGTCGCCGGCGATCAGGGTGAACCGGGTTCCGTCAGTGCTCTGGCGAACCTGAACCGTATCAGGCGTGAGACCATCGCCGAGCTCCAGCACATCGCTGGCGCCACCGGCGTCGGCGATCACGTCCTGGCCGCTGCCCGCCGCGAAACGATAGGTCGTATTGCCTGCGCCACCCTCGAGACGATCGACACCGGCGCCCCCGTCGAGGATGTCATTGCCGCCGCGGCCTATCAGATGATCGTCGCCTGCCCCGCCTTGCAGCGTATCGTTGCCCGCAGTGCCATAGATCAGGTCGTCGCCATTCGTGGGCGCGAGCGCGAGACTGGTCAACGTCGCCGCGCTCCACAGCGTGCCATCGGCGAACGATACTTCGAAGGGCACGCCAGCGGCCTGCAACTGGCCGAGGTCGACCCGGTCGCCGGTGCCGATAATCTCGAGCGCGACATGGTCGCCACTGCGGATCAGATGGACGTCGTCAGCGGCGATGCCGCTCGCGAACTGGATCCGGTTGAGCCCGTCCCGGTCATCGATGCTGTCCTGACCGTCGCCCGGGGCGAAAACGTAAATGTCGTTACCAAGACCACCGGCCAGCAGATCGTCACCGGTACCGCCGGTCAGCGTGTCGTCGGCGTAATTGCCGGTCAGGCGATCATTGCCGGCACCACCGGAGAGTGCACCGCCAGCACCGCCCGGCTGGACCGCCTGCAGGCGGACGTTATCAAGCGACGCACCGGTCGTGTCGGTGATGCCGGTCGAGACGAACTGGAGGACATTGTCCCCGGCAATCGCCGTGACCAGAAGCCCCGCCGTGCGCATGGCCAGGGTGCCGTCGTTGATCGAGGCGATGACCGCACCGTTCCAGATCACATCGAACGAGCCGGACTCCGGCGTCGTCCGGTTGGCATAGTCAAAGCGCAGCAACAGCTGCTCACCGGCCGTCAGACCGCCGATCGTCTGGGCGATGTGTTTGTTATAGCCTTGTCCGTCGAGGTCGAGCCAGTTGCTGCCTTCAGACGGCTGGACCTGATCGTTCGAATAGACGATCTCGAAGAGCGCCCCCTGGGTTTCGCGCCAGCCCGGAATGGACGCAACGTTCCACCAGCCGCCCTGGTCCGAGCCGGATGCCGGATCGAATTGCTCGAAACTGCCATTGACGATCAGGTTGGCCGACAGGCCCGCGACGCTGTCGGCGACGCGCAGGGCGTCGTCGCCGTCCGTAGCTGCCATCGATCGCGCAACCGTGGCTTGCCAGTCCCAGGTCGTCCCGTCGGCAAACTCGATGGTCTCGATGCTGGTGTCGTCGCCACCAAGCGCGCCGACCAGACGAATCCGGTCACCGTCGCCAGCGATGCGCAGCTCGATGTCGCCACCGACCTGCACCACCGACACGTCGGTCGCAGCGATCCCCGCGCCGAACACGATCCGGTCAGTGCCGCCCGCGTCGACGAGCGTATCGCGGCCATCGCCCCGGTCGAAATAATAGGTATCGTTGCCAAGGCCGCCATGAATCTCGTCATCGCCCTGGCCACCCGAAATCACATCGTTGCCGACAAGATCCACGCCCTCGGCGCCGCCGAAGATGCGGTCGCTGCCCGAGCCGCCGGCGATCACGTCGTCGCCCAGTCCCCCGGTCAGCCGGTCGTCGCCCTGCTCACCCGACAGCCAGTCATTACCCTCGCCGCCGTCCAGGATGTCCGCGCCGGTACCGCCCGCGAGACGATCATTACCGGCATAGCCGAATATCGTGTCGTTGCCGCCGTTGCCGTCGATGAGGTCGTTCTGGCCCGATCCTGTCAGGACCGAGTCGCCATCCCCGTCGTCGATGACGACGGGGAATACCTGCGGGAAGATATAGCCGTCGAAATTAGCGGGAACGAGGCTGGCCGGATCCACGCCCTGAAGCCGGACAATGGACTGCTCATGGCCATCCGCGCCACGATAGACAAGGACAGTATCGTTGCCGGACCGGCGGACGAACAGCACATTGTCGGTAAACGGATTGCTGCCAGCCGCGACACCCGCGATGTGGATGATGTCGCCGGACGCCCCGGCTTCGAAGTCGGTGATGACATCCTCGACCGCGATGGTGCCGATCGTGGCAAGGTTGATGCCGCTATATTCGTCGCGGCCCAAGCCGCCGGTGAACTGATCCACGCTGGCATCGTCGGCCACGCCGAAGAAGCGGTCGTTGCCCGCTCCGCCATCGAGAATGTCGGCACCGGCGCCACCGGTCAGCTGATCGTGGCCGGCCCCACCCCGAAGCGTGTCGTTGCCGACACCACCATCGAGAATGTCATTGCCCGATCCGCCGTCCAGCAGGTCATTGCCTTCTTCGCCGTAGAGGCGGTCGTCGATGGCGAGCGGCCCGCCAGTGATGGCGCCACCGCGAACCTGGGCGACCCAGACACCCGAAGAGCCGATATTGCCCGCCTCGCTGTCGAGCAGCGTGGGGTCGTTGTTCGGCGCCGGAATATCGAAACGCTGACCGCCGATAACGATGCTCGGCAACTGATCAGGATAGGCCCCGCTCCAGACCAACTGCTCGTAGCGATAGACGATGTCGAACTGATCGTCGCCGAGGATATGGACCTGGAGCTGGAAAGCGTTCGGCGCCGTGCCGCTGCTGAAGCGGCCGATATCGTCCCAAGTGATCGTGATCGTGTTGGTGGCGTCGTCAAAGTCGTACCAGACCTCATTCGACCCGGCGCTGTTTCCGCCTGGGCTCGGATTCAGCTCGCCCGCGCGCGTATCTGCGTCGTGGCGGTAAATGCCAAGGTGCAGCCCGCCGATCTCGACATAACCGTTATTGTCGATGCCGACGCTTGTGACGGCCGCGCCGCCAACCACAACCGATCCGCCGTGGAAAGTCGAGGGCAGCGCGATCGACGTCCCGGTATCGTCGGCACGCCCAAGCGCCACGTCGCCGAAGCCGCGCGCACCGCCGAGCGTGTTGATGAGGCTCCGGTCGATCGGGCCGAAATAAGCAGCAAGGTCGGGTGACGCTTCTCCAGCGCTGCCGTCATCGCCGACCAGATGATCGTCGCCCTTATAGCCATGAATGGTATCTGCGCCCGGCCCGCCGCTCAGCTCATCGTTCGCGTAACCGCCCTGGATGATGTCGTCGCCGGCCGTGCCGCTGACGATCATCGGATCGAGGCGATAGAGGGTCTGGCCACTGAAATTGGCGGCGACCAGCGTGTCGGGATCGACGCCCTGGAGGCGCAGGATGGGCACCTTGCCCTTTCCGTCGTTATAGTCTGCGTAGATGAGCGTGTCGGCCCCGTCCCTGGCATAAGCCAGGCCCCCGAAGGCGTAGTTGATCTGGAGCTTGTCGCCGCCCGCGCCTGCGGTGAAGTCCTCGATGACGTCGACAGCGCGCCCGCCAGAGCCATCGGGCGCGTAATAATTGTCATTGACGATGAAGGTGTCTTGGCCATCGCCGCCCTTCAGGCGATCGACATAGCCATTTCCGGAGAAGCCGCTCAGCGTGTCGTTGCCGGCACCACCGTCAAAGCTGTTGGCACCCACGCTGTCGCGCAGGACGTCGTCCCCGACACCGCCGACCAGCGTATCGTCGCCGTCGCCGCCATCGAGCGTGTCATTGCCAAGTCCGCCCTGAAGAATGTCGTCGCCTGCACCACCCCAGAGGATGTCGGCTTCGGACTGCGAAACCCCGATGATCGAACCGTTGCGTATTTGCGCTGCCCAGACACCCGGAGCGCCGGCGTTGCCGTTCAGGTTGTCGAGTTGTGTCGCGAGCGACGGATCGATGGGTAGGCTGACCGACAGCCCGTTGATCGAAAGGGCTGGCGGAGAATAGATTCCGCCCGGCCAGTTCAGGTCCTCGTAGCGATAGATGACGTCGAAATCATCGTCGCCGAGAACCTTGATCTGCGCCTGGAAGGCGCTTGGCGTCGAATGCCCGTAATAGCTGCCGACGTCGTCCCAGGTGACGGTGATCGTGTTAGTCGTCGCGTCGAAATCGTACCAGATGCGGTTGCTGCCCTGGCTGTTGCCGCCCGGCGTCGGGGTCAGAGGACCGCCGCTCGTATCGACCGCATAATAGGGCCAGATCTGCAGCCCGAGCGAACCGATGCTCAAGGGGCCATAGCTGTCGATATGGATCTGGCTGACGGCCTCTCCCCCGATCATCAGGCTGCCGCCGTTGAAATCGGACGGAATGTCGACGTCGACGCTTTGATAGGGCGCCGAGGCCGGGAACGCTGCTTCGCCGAAGCCGGCGTCGCCGCCAAGCCCCGAGACCAGCGCGTTCGACAGCGGACCGAAATAGGCCGCGAGATCGATTGGCGAGGGATTGGGTGTGCCGTTGTCGCCAATCAGCGTGTCGTCACCATTCTGGCCGTAGAGCGTGTCCGCGCCATAGCCGCCATTGATGACGTCGTCGCCGCCTCCGCCGTAGAGAACGTCCACGCCCTCGGTTCCGGTGAGATTGAGCGGATCGAGCGACTGGAATGGCGCGCCGTTGAAATTGGCTCGCGTCAGGTCTGCGGGGTCGATGCCCACAAGGCGCACAGCGGGTACGATGCCGTTGCCATCCTCGCGATCGATGAAGACGATCGTGTCCGCCCCATCACGCTGGACATAGACCGGGTAGCTGATCCCGACCTCGCCGCCCGAATATGGCACGTCGAGAACATCGCCATCTGCACCGGCTTCGAAATCCGTGATCACGTCAACATCGGCGAGATCCTGCGCGGTGAAGCTTGCCGAGAAGGCTGCCACGCCCTCGATGCTTGCGACGCCGACCGGTCCGCCGCCTCCGCCATTGTCGACCAGCACGTAGCTGTCCTGGCCGCTGCCACCGGTGAGCTGATCCTTCTCGCCGTTGAGGGTGAAGCCCGAGAAGGTATCGTTGCCGGCTCCGCCGTCGAGGATGTTGGCGCCCTGGTCGTCGCGGAGATTGTCATCGCCATCACCGCCAAGGAGCAGGTCATCGCCGGCCCCGCCATCCAGCATGTCATTGCCGAGACCGCCGCGCAGCTCGTCGTTGCCGGCATCGCCATAGATCGTGTCGTCTTCGCTCGTCGAGACGCCGATGATCGATCCGTTGCGAATGAGCGCGCCCCAGACGCCGGCAGTGCCGGTATTGCCGTCAAGCGTATCGATCTGGGAAAGCGTGCCGTCAGCGATCGGTAGGGCGGCGGCGAGATCGTTCCCGAACGAGACCCGCGGAACGCTGTAAGAAGAGGACCAGTTCAGGTCTTCATAGCGGTAGAGGACATCGAACTCATTCTCGCCGACCAGCTTGATCTGAAGCTGGAAGGCACTCGGCGTCGACCTGGATGACGCATTGCCGACATCGTCCCAGGTCACGGTGATCGTGTTGGTCGCGGGGTCGAAATCGTACCAGACGCGGTTGCTGCCCTGGCTGTTGCCTCCGGGCGTCGGCGTCAACGCGCCGCCGCTGGTATCGACGGCATAGTTCGGCCAGACCTCAAGGCGCATGTCGCCGATGGTTACGGTGCCATAGCTGTCGATGTTCAGGCCGCCGACGAAGTTATTGCCGACCTTGAAGGAACCACCGTTGAAGTCCGATGGGATGCCGACATAGACGTTCTGATAGGGGCTCGACGGCACAAGCGCCGCCTCGCCAAAACCCGCGGTGCCGCCGAGGCCGGAAATGAGGGCGCTCGTAACGGACCCGAAATAGGATGCGAGATCGATGGGTGACGGGTTGGCGACCCCGTCATCGCCGATCAGCAGGTCACTGCCATCGCCGCCCCGGATCGTGTCGGCACCGTAGCCGCCATTGATCGTATCGCCGGCGACGCCGCCCGTCAGAAGGTCCATGCCGTCCGTGCCGGCGATATTGCGCGGCGCGATGAGCTCGAAACTCGCACCACCGAAATTGGCTTGGGTGAGCGTCGTGGCATCCACGCCGGTCAGGCGAAGAACGGCAAAACGGCCGTTGCCGTCATTCTGGTCGATCGAGACGAGCGTATCCGCGCCGTCCTGCTCGACATAGACGAGGAAAGCCGTGTTGCCCGGGAAGGGGTTGCCGTTGCCGCTGTTGAACGGTGCGTCGATGATGTCGCCATCATCGCCTGCGGTGAAATCGGTGATGACGTCGATCGCCGCATTGAACGCGGAAGGGACCGCCCCGCCTTGGTCGGCGACCAGGCTGAACGTGTCCCGGCCTTCACCGCCCGTCAGCTGATCAACCGCGCCATTGACCGAGAATCCCGAGAGCAGGTCATCCCCGGCACCGCCGTCGAAATCGTTCGCTCCTTCCGAATCGAACAGGGTGTCGTTACCGTCGCCGCCTCGCAGGACATCGTTGCCCGCGCCGCCGGAAAGAATATCCGCGCCAAGCCCGCCTTCGAGCAGATCGTCGCCATCGCCGCCGAGCAGGACATCGTCCTCGCTTGGTACACCGGTATTGACGACGCCTCCGCGGATTTGCGCGCCCCAGACGCCGGCGACGCCGAGATTGCCGTCGGCGGTGTCAAACTCGGTATCCCCGCCTGTCGGGAAAGGCAGGTAGATTTGGCCCAAGCCCGTCGAAATGAACGGGCCGTTCGCCACATACGGATTACTCCAGTCGATCTGCTCATAGCGATAGAGCACGTCGAAATCGCCATCGCCCAGCGCCTTGAGCTGGATCTGGAAGGCGTTGGGGTCGGTTCCCTGCGGGTATGCGCCGACGTCGTCCCACGTAACGGTGATCGTGCCCGTCGCGGCATCAAAGTCCAGCCAGACGCGGTTGGCACCCGTGCTGTTGCCGCCGTCGCTCGGCGTCAGCGGCCCGCCATTTTCGTCGACATCGTGAGGCCAGACGCCCAGTTGCAGCGAGCCCAGCGTGAGCACGCCGTTGGAATTGACCGTGAGCGAACTGACCGCCACGCCGTCGATGACGATCTGCCCGCCCATGAAATCGGCAGGAATGTCAAAATCGGTGTTGAGATCGTCCGCAACATCCTGGGCCAATTCGCCAAAGCCGGCATCGCCGCCCAGCCCATTCACGAGGGCGTTGGAGACCGAACCGAAATACGCGATCAGCGGGTTCGGACCGTCTGCGGACGGCGGCTCCCCGGTTGCCGCGTCGCCCACCAGGTGATCATTTCCGAAGCCGCCATCGAGGACGTCCGCGCCCCAACCGCCGATCAGCGTGTCATCGCCATAGCCGCCGGTGAGCGTGTCGGCGCTGTCGGTGCCGGTCAGGTTCAGCGGAACGGCCGGCCCGAAATCGACGCCCGAGAAATTGTCGGCCGTGAGGCTGGTCGCATCGACTCCGTCGAGCCGCAACAGCTCGAAGAGCCCTTCATTGCCGGCGAAGACAATGAGCGTATCGGCGCCTTGCTGGACCAGCTGAAGCGCGCCCGAGACACCGGGCGCGAGGTCGACCGCGATGCGGTCGCCGCCGGCACCAGCCTGGAAGTCCGTCACGCTGTTGAAGGGATAGCTGCCGCTTCCAACCGCGACGCGGATCGTATCGCTTCCGGCACCGCCGGTGACGACGTTATCGCCGGTGGTGTTCGACAGGATGAACTCGTCATCGCCTGCGCCACCGTCGAGCGTGTTCGAACCCGTCTGGCTAGGCGTGAGGATGTCGTTCCCGTCGCCACCGATCAGCACGTCGCGTCCGCCCGAACCGCCTGACAGCTGGTCGTTGCCGGCGCCGCCATCGAGGCGGTCGGCAAGCCCGCCGCCGGTCAGGATATCGTCACCGCTGGTGCCCGTCAGATTATAGACGACCGAGACCAGCTCTTCGCGCCCGGCGAATTGCGGCAGATTGCCGGTGGTGAGGTCCGCTCCGTCGACGTTGGTCAGGCGGAGCAGATCGAGCGTGCGCCCATCGTCATAATAGAAGCGGATGACCACGTCAGCGCCATCCTGGATCGCGAACACCTGATCGATCGGAAAGTCGATCTGGACCCGCTGGGTCTCGTTCAGCCACTCGTCGATATTCTGGAACTGGATGAGGTCGCCGCCGGCGCCGGCCTGGAAGTCGGTGACAACGCTGGTTGCCGCCGCGTCATATTGCGTGGGCAGCCCGAACGGGTTGGCGCCCACATCATAGGGCGGCCGAATGACGTAGGTGTCCTGCCCGCTGCCTCCGGTTGCCGTAACGCCTTCAAAGAGGATCGAACTGTAATAGGCGATATTGCCGATGATGATCTGGTCGTTGCCGTCGCCCCCGTCGACAACGGCTTTCCCCCATTGACCGTCAAGAATGTCGTCGCCGGTGCCGCCGATCAGAACATCGTCACCGAGCCCGCCATACAAGGTATCATTGCTCGCACCGCCATCGAGGCGGTCATTACCGTCGGTGCCATATTCGACGTCTTCGCCTTCGGTGCCGGTCCAATCGATACCGGTGATCGGGAACGGCGGATTGGTCGACGTGCCGCCGCCGGTCTCCCCACCAGTGCCGCCGCCGCCCCCGGTCCCACCGGACCCTCCAGTGCCTCCGCCCGTTCCGGTGGAGCCGCCGCTATCCCCGAAATCCCCGCCGGTGAAGATCGGCGCTGCAAAGGGATCGGTGCCGGTCGACGGGCTGAGCAACGCTTCCGCAGCGGTCGCGCTCACCATTGCCGCCCGCAGGTCGGCCGCGCTCAGCAGCGTCGTGTCGGCGAACCGGATCTGCTCGATCGGCGAACGATCGGCGCGCGCGCCGTCGAGGATGGTGATCCGATCATCGCGACCGAAGAAACGCAGGATCAGATCGTTCCCCGACTGAACGACAACCAGATCGCTACGGCCAAGGCCCGCGCCGAGCTCGATCGTGTCGTTGGAGGCTCCGTTGTTGACCTCTGCGATCGTGTCGCGGCCATCGCCCGCGTTGAAGCGGTAGACATCGTCGCCCGAACTCCCGGCGAGATAATCATCGCCGCGCCCGCCGATGATGGTCAGCGGCGTGTCGCCGACCGCGCTCAGGTCGAGACGGTCATCGCCGTCGCTGCCCACGCCGGCACGTGCGAGAAGATCAGCGAGTGACCAGGTCGTACCATCGGCGAAAACAACCTGCTCGATGCCCAGATCCTGCCCGCCGGGATTGGACGCCAGCATATCCTTCAGCGTCACACGGTCGCCCGTCGAGCCAAGCGTCAGGACAAGATCGGCGCCCGAGGCCGCTACATGGATCTCGGCAGACGTGATCCCCGCGCCAAACCGCAACCGGTCGGCGCCGTCACTACCGGCTCCGCGATCGGACACAACATCCTGTCCATCGCCACGCTCGAACCAATAGGTGTCGACACCTTCCCCGCCTTCGAGGAGATCGTCGCCTTTGCCACCGGTGATGACATCCGCACCGCGGCCGCCCTCGATATGATCGTTCCCAAGCCCGCCATAAATCTCGGCACCGACCCAACTGCCGTTCGCTGCCTTGGAGGAGGGAACGACGATGTGATCGTCGCCATCGGTCGCGAGCGCCTCCAGCGCATAGGCCGAGAAGGTCTTCGTGCGTCCATCGGCGAACTGGATGGTCCCGACGATGGGATCAAGGTCACCTGCCGGGTCGACCAGCACCACGCGGTCGAGCGTGCCTGCAATCGAGAGAACGAGATTGCCGTCCGCATCGCGCTTCGCGACCACGTCCTCAAGGGCGATCCCATCGCCGAAGCGCAAGGTGGCAAGTCCGTCGACATTGCTGCCGGGCTCAATGCGATCGATTCCGTCGCCGCGATTGAACAGGAAGACGTCCGCACCACCATTGCCGATCAGCACATCGTCGCCGCGTCCTCCGCCAAGCGTCTCGCCGCTGCCAGTTCCGACCACGCGATCGTCGCCATCGTGGCCAGACGCATCGGCAAGCGCGAACAGCGCATCGCGCGACAGGCGCGTGCCGTCACCGAAAAGGACGGAGTCCACGCCCGAACCATTATCGTAGCGCAGCACGACCTGATCGCCCTCGTCACCGAGCAGGAGGACCAGTTCCTGGCGATCGGGCGCGGTGCGCGCGACCTTGATCTCGTCCGGGCGGTAGCCGACGACCCTGAGCGTGTCGTTGCCGCTCGCGTCATCGATGACGTCACGGCCGTCGCCGATCGTGAACACATAGGTGTCGTCACCCGCGCCACCGCGCAGCTGGTCGTCGCCGCGGCCGCCGGTGATGATGTCGGCCAGCGAACTGCCGAGGATGATATCGCCATTGTCGCTCGCCTGGTCGTCCACCGCATGCTGCACGAGCGCGGCCTTGTCCCAGATACTGCCGTCGGCGAACTGGAAGCGCGGCGTCGCCCCAGACCCCAAAGCACCGACAACGGTCAGTTGGTCGCCGGTGGCCGGGAAGGTGATGATAAGGTCGTTGCTATTGAGCGTCGACAGGCGGACTTTCGCGCCGGACGCCCCGGCGCCGGTAAAGCTGACGATCGCATCGGTGACACCAGCCGGCATTTCGACCTGGTCCAAGCCGTCACCGGGATTGATGAGCAGCGTGCTCCCATTCGCCATGATCATACGGTCGTTGCCGCGCCCGGCGCCGATCTCGATATTGGCGGCAAGATCGCGCAGGTCGAGGATATCCTGACCGCCATTCTCGCTTGAGGTCGCAAGATTGGTGCGGATGTCGGTGATCGACAGACTGATGCCGTCGGCGAACACGAAATTTTCGACCGGCGTATTCTTGTAGCCGCCGAGAATCACGAGCTTGTCGGTTCCCGTCGCGAGCGTGATGATGAGGTCGCCATCGACGTTCGCGAAGGTGACGCGATCCTGCGTCACATTGTCACCAAAGACGATCTGGTCGATGCCGCCGGTGTCGTAGACGCTGTCGCTGCCGTCGCCGAGCCCGAACTTGTAGGTGTCGTTGCCGAGACCGCCCGCCATCGCGTCGGAACCGGCGCCGCCGGCGATCGTATCGTCGCGATTATCGAAGCCGACCAGATCATCGTCGCCGGCCGTGCCGGTCAGCAGCCGATCATAGACCGAGGCGAGCGAAACGGTGACACCATCGTCGCCAGTGAAGCTGGTCGCTTCGTCGAGCTTGAGCGTCGAGCCGTCGGCGAAAAGGAATTCCTCGATGCGCGTGTTGGCGAGACCGCCCACGATGGTGAGCGCATCGGTGCCGTTGCCGAGATCGACGATCAGATCGTTGCCGTTGCGGCGGAAGCGGACATCCTCGCGCTCGACCGACGATCCGAACACGACCTTGTCGATGACGCCGGCCTGATCGGGACGCTCCTCGATCCGGTCGAGATCGTAGCCCGCGCTGAAGGCATAGGTGTCGGCCTTGTTGCCGCCGATCAGCGTGTCGTCGCCCTGGCGGCCATCCAGGACATTGGGTTGGTCGAGAATGCCGGTGATGATGTTATCGGCGCTGTTCCCGCCCTCGATCTGGAGGAGCTGTTCGATATCGCGCAGCGTAATGACGCTGCCGTCGTAGAATTTGAACTTCTCGACCGCATCCTCGACGCTCAGGAACTGGTTGCGGATCCGCAAGCTATCCGGGAAGGCGATGCCCTGCTCACTCAACACCGTGATGACGAGATCGTTGCCGCTCTTGGTGAAGACGATGTTGTCGCGGGTGATGCCGGGACCGAACTCGACGACATCATCGACGGGCACGTTGGCGCCAGGCCGATCCGGCCAATAAGCGCGCTTGCGATGGTCGACGATGACATCGTCGCCATAGCCGATGTCGAACTTGTAGCGATCGCCGCCATCGCCGCCGATCAGCGTATCGTTGCCGCCGCGGCCATCGAGCAGCTCGCCGAAGTCGGACCCGGTGATCGTGTCGTCGCCATTGGTCCCGACAAGGTCGAGGTCCTCCGGGTTGACGTCGGTGAAGCTGATCGTGCGGTCGGTGAACTCGAAATATTCGACGGCGTCATGCTGGCCGTCGTCGCGCACATACTGGTTCTGCAGCACCAGCTGCTCGCCGGTATCCTTGATCGTGATGATAAGGTCTAGCGCGGTGCGGGTGAAGGTGACGTCGCTCGACGACAGGCCCAGCATCTGGACGCTTTCGTCGCCGGACGTGTCGATGATCGTGTCATGGCCATAGCCGCGCGAGAAGACGTAGCGATCGTCGCCGCTCAGGCCTTCGAGGATGTCGTTGCCGGCACCGCCGTCGATCGCATCGCGGATGCCCTCGAAGCCATAGATATGATCGTCGCCGGCGGTCTTGGCGATGTCGACATAGTGCTGGAGCAGTTGCAGGTACGACCATTGCGTGCCGTCGGCGAACTGAATGTTCTCAATGAGGTTCACATAGCCGACGAGGAAGATTTCCTCGAGGAAATCCTTGAGAATCACCTGGTCGGTGGTGCCCTTCACCTGCAGGGTCAGCGTGTCGGACGCGCCGGCGCGCAGGAAGTCGAAATCGGTCCAGCGCAGGTCGTCAGTGAATTTGAGCAGGTCGTCCTTGGGACCGAAAAGTGACGAGGAGAGATCGTTATCCTCGATCACATCCTGGCCGTAATCCTTGCCATAGATGTAGGTGTCGAAGCCCTGGAGACCGGTCAGGTAGTCGTCGCCCTTGCCGCCATCGAGGGTGTTGTCGTTGAGCATGCCATAGATGGCGTCGTTGCCATCGGTCTTGGCATTGGCGAGCACCTGCTCGACGATCTGGGTGAAGTCGAGGCTCGTGCCATCATCGAATACAAAGCGTTCGATGAGATTGGGCGCGACATAATCGAGCCCGGCATTGCCGCCCAGCGCATCCGAGAAAATCCCGAGATTGAGCCGCACGCCGCCGAACTGGCCGACGATCTCGATCGTGTCCGAGGTCGGATTGCCGTCCTTGTCGAGGATAACGATCTTGAGATTTTCGCTTGCGCCATCGCGGATCAGGCGGAGGTCGTCTGCCGTGATATCGCCCTTGAATTGCAGGAAATCGATGCCCGCCTTGACCGGTCCGAACGAGAACGTGCCCTCATCATCAATGACATCCTGGCCATCGCCGCGTTCGTAGATGTAGAAGTCGCCGCCAGCGCCGCCGGACAGATAATCATTACCCTTACCACCCCAGAGCACGTCCCCCGTGCCTGAACCGATGATGGGATCGTCGTAGGCTCCCGCGGCTCTAGCTTTGTCGACAACCTCAACAGCGAGACGCGTGCGATCCCAGACCACGCCATCAGCGAAGACGATCGCGTTGACTCCGCTATCCAGCTGTGTGCCGTTGGTGAGATAATCGTTGAGTTCGCCCAGGAACTGGTCACGCACGCGGATAGTGCGATTGCCGAACGTCAGGATCAGGTCCTGGCCATCGCGCCGGGCCGTAACATCGGTCGACATCACGTCGGTAAAGCGTAGCTCATCCGCATCGCCGGCGTCCTGGTCGTAGATGACATCGTTGCCGGAATTCTTGCCGACGAAATAATAGTCCGCCCCGAACCCACCCTGAAGCGTCTGGTCGCCGCCCGTCATGTAGAAGAAGTCTGTGCCACCTGTACCGTTGACGGTGGTATCACCGGCGCCGTGGGTGATGATCCTGGTCTCGTCGATCGAGAGCGCATGGGCTACGCCCTGGATGTCGAGGTCGACGCCGATATTCTCGAACGCCGGCAACAGCATCTGGAAGATGAAGGCTTGGTCGACGGTAAGCGCGCCGCCAAGCACATTGCCGTCGCCCGAGGGATGGTAATCAGGGTAGATCTGCGAGAGAATTTCGTTCCAGTTAGTCAGATAGTCGAGGACCGCATCGTTGGTGTTCGATGTCGGCGCGCTGGCGAAGATGGCTTCGAAGAGCGGTGCGAGTTCGCGATTGGTCGTCGGGCGATAGCTGTCGGACGCGACGTCATAGGTGATGCCCTGCGCGAAGCCCTTTAGGCCACCCTGAAGCGCTAGGCGTACCGCGAAGCGCCTACTTGCCGTGATATATTGCTGCATGACCGGCTGGAGCAGGTCGATGACCGCACTGATGCCCGAAATATAATTGTTAGGATCGGTAGAGAGATTGGCGCTGCCCGTCTGATTGACGGCATAGTCGATATGACCAGTCGTGTTATCGAGCGTCGCCGAGAGGATCTCCGGCCGGAAGTCGATGCCCCCGAGCGACGTCGCGAACTGGAATTCGCCAGGGGTCATGATCTCGACGCGATAGGCGGAATCGTCGGTCGATCCGACTTCATCCAGGTGGTCGAAATCGACCGCGTAGTTGCGCAGGTTGAACTCGCGGCTGTCGCCGGTCTTCCATTCGAGCTGGAGCGCGCGGTCGAGATTGCGTGCCCAGACATAGAAGGTGCCATCCTGGTCGGTGACTTGGACGGTATAATCCACCACCACGCCGTCGGTGATGCGGACGCCGATCCGGTCGACAGGCAGGTTCGCATAGGGGTTGAAGCCGATCTCCTCGCTGCGCCACTCCGTGCCGGTGGGGTGGCCGAGCGCGAGGATATCGTTCTTGGAGGCGTAGCTGGTGTTCGGATCGGAGGCGAGCTTCCAGCTGCCGTCGGATTGCTTGATGCCATAATCGAGCACGACCGCACGGCCGTCCACGATCTTGACCAGATAGGGCGCATCGTCCCGGAACTGAAGCGCGGAGGCGCGATCGGAGGGCGACCAGGTCTGTTCGAGGTGCCAGCCAGCACCTTGGGCCAACACGTCCTGCAACGTTGCCCGCGTGATCGCGTGCCCCTGTGCATCGAGCACCGGCGCACCCGAGGCGAGCGTCCAATAGCCACCTTGAGCGTCCTCGACGTAGACACCGCGGTCCACGAGAGTCGCCTTCCCCTGCGCATCGACGGCCACTAGCACGGGCATCAACTCACGCGTCTGTTCGAGCGCCTGGCCCCACGCGCCGAGCACTGCACCGGCCTGGCCGACCAAGTCCTTCAGATTGGTGCTGGTCATGCCCGCGGCCGTATCTGCCACCAGCTTGGCTAGGCTGATATCGTTGGCCGTCGCGACTGAGAGGTTGGTGATCGTGCCGAAACCTTTGGCATCGATCGTCTGGTCCGACTGCCAAGCGGCCTGGCCGCTCTCACCAGCATAGCGTGTATCTACATCGCTCGAGGCAAAGGCCGCGTCGAACATTCGCCGAACGCTGCCGTTTGACAATGTGACGTCGCCATAGCCGGTCAGCCGGGTGCCTTGCGGCGTGGTAAGATCAAGGGAATTACTCGTAACGCCAAGGGAAACGATGCCGAGATCATTCAGTGACTTGAGTTCGCCATCTTCGGTGATGCCATCACCATTCAGATCCCGCCAAACTTGCAAGCTTCCCCAAACAGCGTCGGCGACAGTGATCCGACCGTCGCCATCGGTGTCGTAGGATGCGAGCTCGGCAAATCCAGATGCGCCGACACCGCCGAACATTTCTGCGATGCTGTCGATCCGACCGTTGCCATTCGCGTCGAGAACCAGGAAGCCATCATCGCTCTTCAGCCAACCAGTGCGCTCGGCGAACCCATCTCCGTCGACGTCAAAGTAGACCTTCGATCCATCCAGGCTCGTCGTCTCGATGCCATCGCCGTCAAGATCGATGATGAGCGGATCGCCATCTTCAAACCAGCGAGCGGTTTTGGCTCTGCTGGCGAGGGCACTTGTGAAACCAACTATATAGTCAATTTGAAGCAGAGATTGCAGAACAATAGCTTGGCCAGCGGTCAATAGGCTCGCACGAAGAAGCGGCCCCGTTACCGCCAGAGCAAGGTCCAGCGGGTTTACTTCCTTGAACGACATCCCAAGTGTGCCATTCTCGGCAAGTGCGGCCTGCTCATAACCCCAGAAGCTCTTCTCCATCTTGAAGTTTTCGACGACCATAACCCCTTGTAGATCAGGGTTCGATGCGCCTCCGGAAGGGGTTCCGTTGATCAATCTGTCGAGACCGGTGAAGATGTTCCCGATCTTGAGCGTACCAACCTGATTTCCGTCTTCGTCGACCCCGGTGGGTGTGAACTGGTAGACGATAAAGGGTAACAGCTTATCGAAGAATATTCCCGCCGCCGCTGCGGCACCGCCAATAGCCCCTGCCAAAGCATTTCCAAAGCCGAACGCATTGAGCGACCCACTTGCCACGGACGAGATAGCACCACCCAAAGCAAAGCTATAAGCGGGGTTGCGATCACCGCCCGTCAGGGCAATACCCTGAAAGACGAGGCGATCGTGAACCTGGGCATCCTTGATCGTAACGTCGGGTGCAAACCAGAAGAGATCCGAATTCGCCTCGCTATCTTCAACCTTGGCGAGCGCGGTTTGTTGGCTCCCGTCGGCATTGAGCAACGGATTCCCGTCAGCATCGAATAGCAGTTTTTCATAGTAGCCGCTTTCAGTGTCACCCCAGATTTCGCCGCGGATTGAAGTGTTGACGATGAAATCGCGACCAATGCCACCACGAACCGAGGATCCAATGCCGCCACTCGCGAGGATGATGTCATTGCCCGCGCCGGCGTCGATGTCGTCCGATCCGCCATTGCCGATGATGATATCGTGTCCGGATGTTCCGGTAATGTGATCATCGCCCGTCGAGGCCACGAACATGTCGACGTGCGCCTGGTCGCCCAAGACTACGGGCGCGTCATAGCTGCGAGGCGCGATCGTGAAATCGCCACCCTGCTGGTCCGTGGTCAAAACCGTGAACCGATCAATCACATGACCATCGGTGGCCTTCCAGAATTTCTTTGCTAATTCGTCAGGAGTCGACACTCCGAGGCGGTTGAGAATTCCATCGAGAGTGTCACCCACCCCCTGCTTGAAGTACAACTCCCGAAACTTGCCAGCGTCGATGGGATCAACCGCACTTGCCTCCAGTGGATCCTTTCCCTTCAGCGCATCCTTCCAGAGCACGCTCGACAGATCGATTGAAAGGATGCTGTCGTTCTCACTGAGAGCAAGTACCCCCTGGCGCACGTCGACGGCACCGGACGGAGTCGAAACCCTCCCTCCTTCCACCTGCTCCACATCATTGAGGGCCAGCGCGCCGGCATATTGGACAGAGATGTCGGCAAGCCATTGCTTGACATCAATCTTCGTCGGATCCGAGAAGAACCCGTTGCTCCGAAACGTAACCGTATTCTCGAAAAAACTGGAATGGGGATCGGATAAAATCCTACCCAACTCGCCAGCGTCGTTGAACATCGACCAAATTGCGGTGTCGCCGAAGGGTTTGGCATCTGACTGCGATGATGGGCCAATCGCCGAATACGCAATAGCATCGCGCAGAACTGCGTTCGCATCGCTACGACCGCTAATATCCTGTGCACTCGAAAGTGTGTTGGAGATGTGCGCATCAAAGAATGCGGTCCACAGCCCCTCCGAGGCACCTTGCCAATCGGTTTCGTTCTCGGCTTTTGCCCACAGCAGTGCGACGAGAAGATCCATGGAGTGACGTTGAAACATGCCAAGCGCATCGTCCCCCGGGTCAAATGCCGGATATTTGCTAATTGGCTGCTCAAACTGTCGTGTCAGGTCGCCGATATCGTTACCGAGTTGTTGCCAAGCATCATTGAATGGCAAAAGACTGAGATCGCTTCCAATCGCTTTTTGAAGATCCCCCGACCGCGCATCGGAGAGAAATTCGCCCTCTACAGAATAGCTGCTAGCCTTGCCGATCTGTGCGGTAATACCCAATTGCTGAGCCTTCAGCATTGCGGCAATACCGAACGGCATATTATCGAAGAGCACGGAGCGACCGCCGGCGACAGCAGCTACGTAACCGGCTAACCCACCACCAAGCGAGTGCCCAGTCGTCGTGACTGTTCCGCCTCCCGCAGCCTGTACGACCGAATCGTAAAATTGTGCGGCCAGTATCGCCTGCGGCGCATTGATGTCGCCGACCGCAAGTCCGTAGCCGTTAAGGATATCACTACCTTCATCGCCAAGCGGATTAACGATGTTCGCATCTGTCCCACGATACGAGATTATTGTCTCACCCGTGACCGCGTTCCGGTAAGCGACCGCATAGAAACCGGCGTTGAGCGCCCTTTGGCCGAACTCATCCGTTGAAGTCGTTAAGATATCCCAGTTTCCGAGCGACCCAATTTCCCCAAGACCTTTGATGCCTGCCCCATAGCCGCGATTATAGGCGTCCATCGCCATAATGGCATAGATCAAGTCAGTCTTTGGATCGTTGGGCATGACTGATCTCCGTAGAAAAAAATTGAGTGTTTATTTGAGCACTAAAAGGAGGATTAGTTGGATCTGGCGCCGACAATCGGCGCGTAAGCGAGCCATCAATACCCTTGAGCCAATCAAGCCGCTTCTCGATCCCGATGGTCACCGGGTCGCTCGTGGTCTCGACCACAACGCGTTTCACCCCAATTGCCACAGGATCGATTCTTTCGACGCTCCTTGGATCGTTAATGTCCCGAAAACGTACCATTACCGGCCAATCCTCACGGCGCACGTCGGCCCGCGCCTTAGTCCAGCGCCCTGCAATCCGGCCCGCGCTTTCAACGATGTCATTCTTGAACTGCGGATCGAGCGCCGCCATGGACATCTGCGCCAGATCACTCCGGAGCGGATCCCCGGTCTTCATCAGCGCGAACACAGGGCCCGTCGGCAAATCGATCACCACCGCCTCGCCCTTGACGCCCCAGTCGCGCGCATGTTCCTCGGGCAGCACCTTGGCGGTATTGGTGTAAGCCCAAACCTGATATACTGATGAACCCGTTTTCATCCCCTGCGGCGTCGCGACCTCTACCGTCATGCGAAAGCGATACTGCGGCGGGGACAGCGGGCCGCAGCCGGTGAGCATCGTCAACCCACCGACCAAGGCCCAAAACGCTTCCCGACGCGCCATCATGTCATCGCCGCTTCCGCGTTCTGATTGTCGTTGCTCATTTCGTGCCACTCCTGAAGTCCCACGCCGGAAGCGGATAAAGCTCTCCGGCGGGTGTTCCGTTGTACCGAAACTTCTCAGCCGCCTGGAGCCACGGCAGTTTTTCGTCGATGCCGGTCGTGATCGCATCGTTGGTCGTTTCGAGCGAAATCCGCCGTACGCCAATCTCTGCAGGATTGACTCGCTCCATGCTTCTCGCGTCGCGGGCATCTCGAAAAGCGACCATAAGTGGCCAATCGACACGCGGTAGGTCAGCTTTGGCGCTGCCAAACCAACTGCCTAACGAGCGCACTGCCGCGACATATTCGTCCACGTTGGCCGGCCGCTTCCCGCCAGACAGTGCTCTGGTTACAGCGGGTTCTAGGTCGAAGCCTTCGCCACTAATAGTTAACAGGACGAACACTCGGCGCCCTGGCAAATCCAGCACCAATGCCTCGCCGCGCAGGCCTCCGCCGCCTGCCCGCTCTTCTGAAAGGACACGCGCGACCTTGAATGCAGTGACCTCACATACAGTGGATCCTGACACAGAGCCCGTGGACGCATTTGCGTCGACCCTCATACGGAAACGATACGAGGCGGGTAAAAGTGAACATCCGCCGAGCACGGCAGCGACGCCGCCGCTCACCAGCAGCGCAGTACTTCCTCGGGTCGCCGCGCCTAACAGTCTGCGCCGTGACATCAAGCCGTGAACCCACGGGAGACTTTGCGCCGCAAAGGGATGAGTCCACGATTAGATGACGCATGGCTACGAGCCGACCCTCGGTGTTGCAAACGTTGTTGCGTGAAAAGCGTGCCGCAGCGATCTCTTAGTGCCGTCATTCCGAGCCCCCTCAATCGCACACGCTATCACGAGCGCCGACTGCCGCAAGCCAGTATATTGATGCCAATTTGGCTTTATATTGAGATTGCGCTTGATTTCCCTTTGAAACCAGCAACACTCTAGGGAGAATCGAATGACGCACAGAGTGCTCGGCGAGCTGTGACACTTAAGTTAAATTGCTATTTATCCTGCGGTCCCACGGGCGGTCTGATGGCAATTTCAGATTTGTCTGCTGTTATTGTTATGATTTAGGGGGTAGTGTGGTGTCGAAAGAAACGAGTGCGAAAGTAACTTCATCCAAATCGGAGGAATCGCCGATGCTCAACGGCGGCGCCAATGGCGTCGAGTCGCCCGCCAATCCCCAGCTCGATCCCGAGGTTGCGAAGAAGATCGCGACGATGCGCTCCCATGTCCGCGAGAGTTTCGGCAAGGTCGTGATGGCGATGATGATGCTGCCGCGCTACCGGCGGCAGTCGCTCGACGATCTCCAGCATCTGGTGCTCGAGCCGCTGATCGCCGATCGCATCGCGATCGCTTATCCATCCGATGCGGCGCAAAATGTGCTTGCCGATGTCGCCGGCGTCGCGATCTGGGCCAGCGTATCGGAGTCGGTCGATGCGACGATCCGCGACCAGATCAAGGCCGGCGTCTTCCCGATCCGCCTGAAGGCTGAGGAATGGAATTCGGGGAGCATCAACTGGCTCCTTGATGTGATCGCACCCAACCCCAAGGCAACGACAAGTGTGATCGCCAATTTCCGGCAGGTCGTGAAGGATGGCGATTTGAGGCTCCATCCGATCATCACCAGACTGGTCGACTCCGAGACGCTCGCCCGCATGGCGCCCAAAAAGGTCGCGGAAGCAAGGCGCGAGGAAGAGACGGTCAACTAAGCCGACGGCGCGCTAGCCTTGTCTCGCGCAGGCTAGCGCGCCGCCCGGCCGGCCGGCGCCCTACCCCCTCCCCGGGCGCCGGCCGTTCGATCCGAATGCCGGCGCTCCCGGTTCTCCTCATCGCTTTCCGTGCTGGCGCTCCATGACGATCACCATTGAAGCTGAACAGGATAAGGGCGATCCCGTCCCGGTTCAGCCGTCGTTCGATACCGCGCTCGTCTGCTTCATCCTGCTGGCGAAGTTCCTCGGTGTCTCCGCCGAGCCGCAGCAGATCGCACACGACCGTGGCAAGGGTGATGCGCCCTATACCTATGCCGACCTCACACGCACGGCCAGGAAACTCGGCCTCGTAGCCAAGACCCGGCTCGCAACGACAGGCGACCTGGTCAAGCTCCCCTTGCCGGCGATCGCCGCCTGCGCGGACGGCAGCTCGATCATCCTGCTCAAGGCAGATACCGAAGGCGATGAACCACGGTTCCTTGTCCAACGGCCAGGCGCCGAGCGGCCGGACATCTGGAGCCAGGCTGAGGCCCGCGACCGGCTGAGCGGGGAAGTCCTGCTGCTCACCTCGCGCGAGAAGATCGCCGGCGTCTCTCGCGCCTTCGACATCAGCTGGTTCATCCCGGCGCTCGTCAGGTATCGCCGCCCCTTGCGCGACGTTTTGGTGGCCTCGTTCTTTCTTCAGGTCATGGGGCTCGTCAGCCCGATCTTCTTCCAGCTGGTCATCGACAAGGTGCTGGTCCACCAGTCAATGACGACGCTCGACGTGCTGGCAATCGGTCTCGCCGTCGTGCTGACCTGGGAGACGATGCTCTCGGGCCTGCGCAACTGGCTGTTCGCCCACACAACCAACCGGGTCGACGCTGAACTCTCCGCGCAGATGTTCCGTCATCTGCTCAACCTGCCGCTCAGTTATTTCGAGGCACGTCGCGTGGGCGACAGCGTCGCACGCGTGCGCGAGCTTGACCGCATCCGCGAATTCCTGACCTCGAACTCGGTCACGGTGGTGCTCGACCTGTTCTTCACGATCGTGTTCTTCGCCGTGATGCTCCTCTATAGCCCGCTGCTGACGCTGATCGTGGTGCTATCCATTCCGGTCTATGTCGTCATCTCGGTCGTGATCACCCCCATCCTGCGCCGGCGGCTCGACGAAAAGTTCAAGCGCGGCGCGGAGAACCAGGCGTTCCTGGTCGAGACGGTTACCGGCATCGGTACCCTGAAGGCGATGGCGGTCGAGCCACAGATGCGCGACAAATGGGAACGCCAGTTCGCGGGCTATACCGGTACCGGCTTCCAGGTCGCGACGCTCGCGACATGGGGCAACCACCTTATTCAGATGGTCTCGAAGCTGACCACGGTCGCGATCCTATATTTCGGGGCAAAGGCGGTGATCGCCGGAGATTTGAGCGTCGGTTCGCTGGTTGCCTTCAACATGCTGTCGGGCCGCGTCTCCGCCCCGATCCTTCGCCTTTCCCAGCTGTGGCAGGATTTCCAGCAGGTCCGGATCTCGGTCGATCGGCTGGGCGACGTGCTCAACACGCCGACCGAACCCGAACACAACCCGAACCGCGCGGCGCTTCCACCGATCAAGGGCCGCGTCCAGTTCGACAAGGTCCGCTTCCGCTATCGTCCCGACGCGCCCGAGGCGCTGCGCGGGATCAGCCTCGACATCGCCGCCGGCGAGATGCTGGGGATCGTCGGGCCGTCCGGCTCCGGCAAATCGACCCTCACCAAGCTGGTCCAGCGCCTCTACATCCCCGAACAAGGACGAGTGCTGGTCGACGGCGTCGACCTCTCGCTTGTCGATCCGGCCTGGCTCCGGCGCCAGATCGGCGTGGTGCTCCAGGAGAACATACTCTTCAACCGATCGGTGCGGGAGAATATCGCGCTCAGCGACCCCACGCTGCCGATGGAACGGGTCATGGCCGCCGCCACGCTCGCGGGTGCGCATGATTTCATTCTCGCCCTTCCTCATGGCTATGACACGATCATCGACGAGCGCGGCAACAACCTGTCGGGCGGTCAGCGCCAACGCATGGCAATCGCCCGCGCGCTGGTCGGCGATCCGCGCATCCTGATCCTCGACGAAGCGACCTCCGCGCTCGATGCCGAGAGCGAGGAGATCATCCAGGAGAATCTGCGCAAGATCGCCACCGGCCGCACGGTGATCATCATCGCCCACCGCTTGTCCGCGGTTCGCCAGTGCAACCGCATCGTGACCGTCGAGGCCGGCGAGATCACCGAACAGGGCAATCATGACGAACTGCTCCGGACAGGCGGTCGCTATGCCCAGCTGTACGCCAAGCAGATGGGAATCGCCGCATGATCGGCGAGGCCATCGGCCGGCGCTTCCCGACGCTCGCACGCCATTGGTCGATCCTGAGGGAATCCTGGTCCCGGCAGAACGAGGCGGACAAGCAGGTCAGGCCGCGATCCGATCATGAATTCCTGCCGGCCGCGCTCGAGATCATCGAGAAGCCCGCAAGCCCGGGCATGCGCGTGCTGCTCTGGATGCTGTGCAGCCTGTTCACGATCGCGATCGTGTGGGCCTGTATCGGCAAGGTCGATGTCGTCGCGGTGGCAAGCGGCAAGGTCGTGCCGGCGAGCAACGTCAAGGTCATCCAGCCACTCGAGATCGGCTCGGTCCGTGCGATCTATGTCCGCAATGGGCAGCACGTCCGCAAGGGCCAGTTGCTGGTCGAGCTCGACCCGACGCTGGTTCGCGCCGATGAGGCGCAGGCAAGTCGCGCCAGGCTGTCGGCCGACATCATCGCTGCGCGCAACGATGCGCTGCTGGCCCATCTCACCGACGGGTCCGACACGTTCCGGGCCCCGCCCGGCACGCCGGCGGACGTGGTGCGAACCCAGGACCGTTTCGTGCGAACCGCGATCGCTCAATATGAAGCGGAGCGCGCAGGCCTCGTGCAGAACCGCGCCGAGGAAGCCGCAAACCTGGCCGGCGCGCTCGCCGAGGTTTCGAAGCTCCAGGAAACCTTGCCGCTCATCGACGAGCAGATCCATGCCCGGGAGCAACTTCTCGCCAAGGGCTATTATTCCAGGCTGAAGCTCGCGGAATATCAGCAGTCGCGCATCGAACACGTCAAGGATATCGACGTCCAGCAGGCCAATGCCGCCAAAGCGCGCGCGGCGATCGCCAATATCGATGCGCAGATACAGAAGCTGCGCGAAACCTTCGGCAAGGACGCGGTCACCGCACTCAGCGACGCGAGCGACAAATCCGCGCTGGCCGCACAGGATCTCCGTAAGGCAGGACAGCGCCGAATCTTTCAGCAGTTGCGTGCGCCCGTCGACGGCACCGTGCAGCAGCTTGCGATCGCAACAGTCGGCGGCGTCGTGCAGCCGGCCCAACCGCTGATGGTGATCGTACCCGACGACAGCGAAGTCGCGGTCGACGTGATGATCGCGAACAAGGATATCGGCTTTGTCCATGAGGGCGAGCCGGTCCGGATCAAGCTTGAGGCGTTCCCTTTCACCGACTTCGGCTTGATCCAGGGTCGGGTCGAGAGCGTGAGCAGGGATGCGATCGAGCAAAACTCGCAGCAACCCGCGCCAGGCCAGCCGCCGCAACGAGCCCCGCAGCCGTCGCTGGTCTATGCGGCACGGATCCGGCTCGACCAGAAGACGCTGCGCATCGCTGGCCGCGATCAACCGATCGGACCGGGCCTCGCCGTCCAGGCCGAGATCAAGACAGGCGAACGCCGGATCATCAAATATCTGCTCTCGCCAGTGACCCAGGCACTGGATGAGGCAGGGCGGGAACGCTGACGACGGATCGGCAAGCGTCAGGAACATCGGAGGAAAGGCACGAGGTGAAGATTGCAGGGATCCCGTTCGGCTTCATCCTGGTTGCGGCGGCAACGCTTGCGCCGTCGCCGGCGTTCGCCAAGCGTGCGTTCAGCCAGGATGGGTGGCGGCTTGTAATTAGGGATGACCGTTTCACGGGCCAGATCGCTTGCCGGCTCTCCTCGACCAATCATCATATGCGCTACCAGCCCGGCGCTGTTGGCTTCTTCGTCGGTCATCGTCACGACACGCTGGCCGCATGGTATCGTGTAGACGGCGGGGCGCCGGTTCGTTGGCAGGATCGCAGCGCCGCACTGATCGCCGCAGGCGTGAAGATCGACAGCCCTGACCTCGATGACGTGACGGGCGGCTGGATATGGATCCCGGTCGACGAGGTTCAACGCGCAAGCCTCGTGGCTATCCGTCCCGGCGACAGGGCGCGCACCCGGCATTTCCATCTGAGAGGATTTGCCGCCATGCGCGAGGCAGCAACCCGTCTTGGATGCAGCTCCAACGATATCTTCCGGTTATAACCGATGCGGATCGGATCTACGGCATTCCTCGCTTCGGCCATTGCGCTCGCGGTCGCGGCGCCAGCTCATAGTCAAACGCTCGCCGAGGCGATCGCCGAAGCCTATCGCACGAATCCGACGATCGAGGGCAGCCGATACGACCTGGATGCTGCCGACGAAGGCTTGCCCCAGGCGAAGTCGCAACTGCGGCCAAGCGCAGAGATCGACGTCACCGGCACCTCTGAGCGCTCGATAGAAGGTCGCGCATCACGGCGTTCGAATCCGTTTAGTCCGGAATCGTCGAACCGGGATACGAACCGGGCCGAGTTCACGGTATCGCAGCCGCTCTATACCGGCGGGCGAGCAACAGCCGCCCGCGACTCCGCGATTGCCGCGATCAGATCGAGCCGCGAACAATTGCGCGGCGCGGAAGGCGACCTCGTGCTCGCCGTGATCACCGCCTATGTGGATGTCCGCCGGTACGAACAATCGTTGCGTATCTGGCGTGCGAGCACGGATGAGCTGACGAAGATCACCCAGGAGATCCAGGATCGCTACGATGTCGGCGATCTCACCTTGACCGACGTGTCGCAAGCCCGGGCGCAGCTGGCGATTGCCAAACAGCAGATTGTCACGGCCGAGCAGGCACTGGAGGCTGCACGAACGGACTATGCAGTCTTGGTCGGCCGTGAACCGGGCGAATTGGCCGAGGTGCCTGCCCTGCCCAATCTGCCGCGCCGTGTCGAAGATGCCTTTGCGCTGGCCGAACGCCAGAACCCGGAGCTTGGCCGGGCGGTCTTCACCGAGGAGCAATCACGCGCCGATATCGCTGCGGCCAGGGCACAAGGGAGCCCGACCGTCACCCTGCGCGGCAGTGCCGCCCTAAATGGGGACGCGGTGCCCTATAGGCTGCGTGACCAGGACCAAAGCTATACGGGCAGCCTCGTCCTTTCGATACCGCTGAGCGCGGGGGGACTCGTTGCCTCGCGTGTCCGCGAAGCCCAGGCCCGCAACGGCTCGGCACGCGTCAGGATCGAAGCAACTCGCCGCGAGGTGGACCGCGCCGTCGCAAACGCCTGGAATCAGATGGTGACGGCCGACCGCGTCTCCAGTCTCCAGGAGGAACAGCTCCGCTTCGCGGAAACCCAGCTCGACGGAATGGTGAACGAATATCGGATCGGCGACCGTTCGACCTTCGACGTCCTCTATGCACAACAGCAACTTCGCGACGCGCAGGTGTCGCTGCTGGCGTCCGACCGTGACCGCTACATCGCCCAGGCCACCGTTTTGCGCGAGGCCGGGATGCTCGAGATCCGCGCCATCATGAGCGGTGTGCAGCTGCACGATCCGGCGAAGAATCTGCGGCGCGTGGAGAACCGAAACAGCGTGCCCTGGGAGGCGCTACTCGCGGGCCTGGACAGAGCCGGAAAGCCATCGGCCAAGGTACGTTTGCGCAAACAGCCGCCGACCACCGGTCGAACGCCACGCATCGCGCCGATCTCAAGTGGAGCGAGGGACACGCCCAGGCTTTCGCGGTCTTTGCCGCGGGCGTCGGCTGATCCTGCGACCGGCAAGCCCTGAACCAGCCATGGACCCCATGACACATATCATGATGCTCAAGCCCACCTCATTTGCTCAACCGGCTTCAGCCAGGCTCGCCCCGCCGCCCCGCCGCCCCGGGCGCACGCTTGAGATGCGAAAGAACCGTTCCGGGGAAAGTGCTGCACCCTCAGAGAGCGTTGAACGGAAAAAGCAAATCAGGGAGGCATGCTTCCCCATAAGCGTCGACACTGTGTCGACCGTCGGCAGGCTGCGGCGTTCAGATGCAGTATCGAGCCGGCGACAAGCTGGCTACCGGAGCGCCGTGAGAATCGCCGCCGGTAGCCCTCGATACGGAAGGCGGCTGGCGAGACCAGCGGATTGGGACGGCCCTCGCCGCCGAACGATGGAGTATGCGTCTTGCTGTAGCTGAACCTATCATCCGCGCGCTGGCCGATTCACGGGCGGTAGACGATATTCGAGAGATGCTGGCGCGGGGCGCGCGCGAGCTTGGCTTCGACCATTTCGCCTTGAACCTGGACTTCGCCCACGGGCCCGAGGAGGGTACGAGCCTCCTTTTCCACGACTATCCATCCGCCTGGGCCGAAACCTATGTCGCATTCGACCTTGGTAAAACGGATCCGATCCGCCGTGCCGGCGATCAGCGGATGCATGGCTTCCCCTGGTCGAACGTGTCCGACATCATCCCCCTGACGAGCAGCGAAGTCAGGACATTCAGGACCGGCCAACATCATGGCCTGGTCGACGGCTACACGATCCCCAGACATTTGCCGGGTCAGGCCTCCGGCACCTGCACGTTCGCGCTCGGTCCCGATGGCCGGCTGCCCGTTGCCATGCTGGATGTCGCGGAATTGGTGGGTGCGGCGGCTCTGGCGGCAACCTGGCGCCTCGCTCGTCACGGTTTCGTCCCACGCTGGCGACGACCAACCGACCGCCAGCGTGATTGCATCCTGTGGGCCGCACGCGGCAAGACCGATTGGGAGATATCGCGGATCCTGGGCATCAGCCACGGCACGGTGATCCAGCACCTCAAGGAGGCGCGCGAGCGCTATAATACGCGTAAGCGCGCTTCGCTGGTCGTGTGCGCGCTTTTTGACGGGTTGATCAGTTTCTCCGACATTTTCCGATGGTGGTACACTCAGGGCGGCGGCTGAAGGCGTCACCCCCTCCCCATTTCTTGGTAGGGGTACAGCTCGCGTGTTCGTGATTTTCTCCCGTCGTTTCCAACGGGAGAAATCAGATGCTCTTAGCGACCCGCGAGCATGATGCGCTGAGCGAGGCGACGGCGATCCGCGCCATGTTCAAGGCCCGGAAGGAGGTGTTCGTCGATCTGCTAGGCTGGGACCTGCCGGTACTGGCCGGCGAGTTCGAAGTTGATCAGTTCGACGACCCTTGGGCCGATTATCTTATCCTGACGTCGCCCGATGGGGCGCATCGCGCATCGGCCCGGCTATTGCACACCGATCGCGAGCACCTCCTGGGCGGCATCTATCCCTATCTCTGCGCCAATGCGGTGCCGAGTGGCCCAACCATTCGAGAGATCACGCGTTTCTGCCTCGACCGGCATCAGCGTGCCGGGGAGCGACGCATCGCTCGCAATCAGCTGGTCTCCGCACTCACCGACCACGCGCTCCGCAATGACATCACGGACTATACCGGCGTCGCCGATATTGGCTGGTTCGAGCAGATCCAACAGTTCGGATGGGACTGCGAACCACTCGGAAAGCCTCTATTGCATGGCGGCCAGTGGCTGATTGCCCTGCACATCGTGATCGGTGACGATACGCCGGATCGGCTTCGCCAAACCGGCATCTATGAGCCGGCGACCCTCACGCTCTTCGCCACCGAAGGCGCGATGCAATGACCGGCCGAGAGACTGGCGCTAGCGCGACGCGGTCGTGGGCTGAAGCATTGAGGGAGGAAGGATATTGCATCATCCCGGATCTGGTACCCGGCGATACGATCCGGGAACTTGAACGGGATCTGGAGCCGGATTTCGCCGCAACGCCCTTCTGCCAGGGCCGCTTTTACGGCGCGCGAACGAAGCGCTTTGCGAGCCTGCTGCGCCGGTCGCCCCATGCGGCGGCCTTGATCGCGAACCCGACGATCATCGCGCTGGCCGAGCAATTGCTCGGAGACGCGTGCGACTGCCTTCAGCTCAATGTCGCCCAGGCAATCGAGATCCATCCCGGCGAGGTCCGGCAATTTCCTCATCGCGATCATGATATGTGGCAGGGCGCAAAGGGCGACCACGAGTATCTGATCAATGTCATCTGGCCGCTCACACCATTCTCGCGCGAGAATGGCGCGACGCAGATCTACCCCGGCAGCCATGGTCGAGACGGGATGGCGAAGGACGATCTGGGGGCGCCGGTCGCGGCCGAATGCGGGCCGGGGTCGGCCATCTGCTTCCTCGGGTCCACAGCGCATGGTGCCGGCGCCAATGAAACGCCGCTCGCACGACGTGGCATCGTCGTCGGCTATTGTCTCGGATGGCTCAAACCCTATGAGAATCAATGGCTGGCCTATCCGCCCGACATCGCACGATCGTTCCCGCCGGAGATCGCGGGGCTGGCGGGGTATCGACAGCATCGCCCCAATCTCGGCAATTATGAAGGCCAGTGCCCGTCGCTGCTGCTCCGGGACGACGTCCCCCAGCATATCGGTGCCGTCGATGCGTTGCGCCCGGATCAGGAAGCAATGCTGGCGGACTACGCCGATGTCGTCGCGGAGCAATCCGGATGAGCCCCGCCCATGTGCTGGAGCCCACCTATGACACGCTGCGCCGCCGTCTCCTGATGGGGGCATGGCCCGCCGGGCAGCGGCTCGAAGCCGCGCGCCTGGCGGCTGATCTGGGCGTGAGCATCACACCCGTTCGCGACAGCCTTAACCGCCTGACCGGGGAACGGCTGATCGTCTCCCAGCCGGGTGATGGCTTCCATGTGCCGAGGCTGGACGAAGCCGGCCTGCGCGGATTGCTCGACTGGCACCATGCGATCGTGACGATGGCGCTCGGCCGTGAACGGGCCGGGCGTCCGGACGAATTTCAGCTCACAGGCGGTGATCTGCCGGAGCGCAGTGCCCACCTGTTCGCCTCGCTGGTTGCCCGGGCGAGGGACGAGGAGCTTGACTGGGCGATCGAGAATGCCGCCGCGAGGCTGGGGCGTTTTCGCCACCACGAGGCGGCGGTGCTTGCCGAGGCGGACAAGGATGTCGGTGCAATCGAGCGAATGATGGATGAGGCGGATAGTCCCGGCTTGCGCGCGGCCATCGATTATCATCATGATCGCCGCCGATCGGCAGTCGATCAGCTTATCGCGGCGTCACGTGGCGGCCAGATCATTTGACGCCGGGTCGACCGGCATCGGCTGCGGTGGACCCGCATTTGGGAGAGAAGAAATGAAATCCGTTCTGTGGATCGGGCTTATCTGCGCCGCAGGTCTTGCTGGATGCGCCAAGCCGGCTTCGCGCAGCACGCAATTTTTCGAGGCTCATATCGATGAGGCGCGGCGGGTGGACGCCGCGTGCAGAAGTGGCTCGGCAGGTGGTGACGAGTGCGGCAATGCGAGCATTGCCGTCCAGGAAGCGGACGCGAAAGAACGGTTCAAGCGCTTCGTTGGAAAGTGATGCGGGTCCTCATTGGCGGATGCATCGACCGACAAGGGTTGCTAGGCTGTTCCCGATGCGAACTGACCTTGACCATCTGTCGGCTGACAAACAGCGCGAGCTCGAACGCGTCGTTCGGATGATCTTCGAGGAGTTCGAGGACGCGCTGGCGCTGGCCAAGCACCAGTGGAAGAAGCGTGGGCGGATTGAGAAGATCATCCTGTACGGGAGCTATGCGCGGGGCGAGTTCCGCGACGAGCCGACGAGCCGCCAAGGCTATCAATCCGATTTCGACATCCTGATCATCGTAAACGACAAGAGGCTCACGTCCCGCGTCGATTACTGGCTGAAGCTGCAGGACCGGCTGATCCGCGAGCTGACGATCACACACAGCCTGCGCACGCCGGTCAATTTCATCGTTCACACACTCCAGGAGGTGAATGACGGCCTCGCGCATGGCCGCTATTTCTTCATGGACGTGCGGCAGGACGGGATCGCGCTTTATCAGATTGACGATAGCGAACTGCATACCCCCAAGCCCAAGACGCCCCAGCAGGCGTTCGACATGGCACGGGAGTATTTCGACGTGTGGTTTCCTTCGGCAATGAAGCGCTTCGAAGGCGCAAAATTTTATCTCGATAAAGAATATCTGCGAGACGCCGCCTTCGACCTGCACCAGACTGCCGAACGCCTGTATCACTGCGTCTTGCTGACGGTGACCTTCTATACGCCGCACGTTCACAACATTGAGGCGCTACGCGGCCGGGCCGAGACCCTTGATCGGCGTCTCGTAGAGGCGTGGCCGAGGGAAACAAAGGCGGACGAGCTGCTGTTCGGAAAGTTGCAGGAAGCCTATGTGAAAGCCCGCTATTTCCGGCACTATCAAATCACGACCGAGCAACTCGAGTGGCTCACCAGCCGCGTGGAAATGCTGGGCGGGATCGTCCTTGCGATCTGCACCGAGCGCCTTGCCGCGCTCGAGCAGGCGGTCGCGGAGAAGGGACCGTAGGCTTCGGCTGGGATGCGGAAACAGCCCGATCCCGTTTGAATGCGCCTTCAAATTGAGGTGGTTTTCAACAAGGTGACGACTCATCCTCGCGACGATTTAACGATCCTGACCCTCCACGTACTGGGGGACAACCAACGGAGCAAATGGCGATAGCTGGTGGGGTGCGGTCGGGCAGGTTTCGGGAGATCGATGACAATAGCTGCCAGATCCGCAAGGCGCGCGGGGGTCTGGGCCGTACTGCGCCTCGTCCTGAAACGCTCGGCATCCGATGGGCGTTAGCGCGATTCCAAAAATTTCACGGGACGTGATTCCCGGTAGCAAGTTCCCCTATCGTGAGACCTTGCGTCCGAACCCTTTGCGCGGCGATTGGTCGGACTGCAAGTCGGGACGGGTCACTGCAACGATCTGTTCTCGTTCGGCCAGGTGACGGGCGATTATCGCGTCCGGATCGAATCCGTCGCGTGGATCTCCCCCCGGCGTGACCTTGGGCAGAATTGGCGATGGGGCAGGCGCCGCCTGTTGCCGCCATGAAGGCACGGTGACCCCGCCGGCGGCTCGACAACTGACCAGCTTGGTGATGAGCGCCGTGAGTTCTTCCTCGTCGAGTCCGAGCAGTCCGATGGGGACGAGCAGACGCGTCGGACCACCCATGCTGTTCCGCGTCGCCTCAATCACGACGTTTTGCCGCGTCCCCGCCGCGAAGCGCACCTTGAGATCGAACATCGAACTCGTGTGGACGTAAATGTCGTCGGCATCGTTCCAGAGCATCCGGCTTTCGCCTAGGAGGCCTTGAACGACGACCGCCTCCGCATCGAAACGAACCACGGTCCGGTCGCCGAAGATCCGCGCGACAAGCAGCACGGCTTGCGCGAAGAGGATGATGCCGATGACCGTCACGGGGACGTGGAGACCGCCGAAGGCGTTTGCGAACACGAACATGAGCAATGCCGGGATCGCGAGCGTCGCTGCATGCCGCCCAAGAGCCTCGATGGAGCATTCATAGGTGCCTGATTGCAAGCCCACACCCCGCAATGGCTGGGCTGGTTGGGGTTTGCGGTCGTGAAGCAGGCTTTCTCGCTTCTCGGGACCACGAGCCCGCCGGTTCCATCCGACAGCGACCAAGGCGATCAGTCCCAGGACCCACATCCAACGGTTGCCCGCGAGATAGGGGAGCAGTGACATCAGAAGACCAAACCCGAAGATGATCATCAGGTAGGTGTGGAGGACCTTCCTTGCGCCCTGACCGATCCCCTTGCTGCCCTCGATGGCAACCTTTCTGGTCTCGCGAAGGGCGGTGACGGCAGCTCCCTCGCGGAAGTCTTTCTCTGTCGGCTTGCGGATCATTGGCACTCTCCCTGTCGGATCGCGGTGCCGCATCCGCTGGAAAACCGGTTCGAACACGATGCTTGCACAAATCGACTTGGGATCGGTTTCGTCGGCGAGACTTAAAATGACGTAAAACCGTTAAGCGTCTTCCCGTCAAAGTTTTATAAAGCAACGCGCCTTATCGGTCCTCCCATATCAAAGGGAGGAAACCAAATATGGATATGCTTTGGTGGGTGCTAGGCGGCACATTCGTCGTGATCGGTCTCGCGGCCTATATCATCTTCCGGGTGTATACGAGGACGGGCAACACGCTGATCGCTCTGGATCAGCGGTGTGACACCGCTCTGGCGGACGTCGACGTCCATCTGAAGCATCGCCATAATTTGATCCCCGGTCTGGTGGAGGTAACGAAGGGCGTCGCCAAGCACGAGCAGGAGATCATCCTCGGCATCACGACCGCACGGGCCCAGGCGCTCGGCATGGTAGCGCCGGCCGTGCGCCTGGAAGCAGAAGGCAATCTCACCGCGCAGATCAGCACGCTCTTGTCCGCAGTCGAGAAGTATCCAGACCTGCGCGCGCTCCCGGAATTCACGCAGCTCCGTCAGCAGCTTGTGGACTGCGAAAACCGGATTACGGCGGCTCGGCGGTTCTACAATCTGGCGATCGAGGAATATAATACCGTGATGCGCCAGTTCCCCGGCAGTTTTGTCGCGCAGAGGCGCAGCATGAGCGGCCGCCAAGCCTTTGGCCTGGGCGTCGAACGAACTACGGTCGACAAGCCCGTCGCGATCGCTTTCTGATCTGATGCCAGGGCAATTCGCGTGAGCGAGCCGACAGGGCTTTATGGCTGGATCCGGAGCAACGATGGTCGGTCGACGACATTGTTCGTCGGCTTCCTTCTCGCGATCCAGCCGATCGCGGCACTCGCGCTGTTCCTGCCTTTGGCTCTCGTCGACCCGGAACATGCGCCATTCCTCGACTGGACTGGCTATGCGACGCGCTACATGCTCCTGGTCGCGCTGGCGTCGGTCATCTGGTTCGCTTGCCAGATGTTCTGGCATATCGAGACCGTAAAGCGCGCCATTGGCTTCGAATTTATCGACGACAGCGAGGAGCCGCGCTTATGCCGGCTGATCGAGCCGCTGATCATGATGCTGGGATTGCCCATCCCCTATGTAGGGGTGATCGCGTCTCCGGCTCTGAATGCCTTCGCTTGCGGCATCGGGCGCAAGAAAGCCGTAGTCGTGGTGACGCGAGGCCTGATCGACAGCCTCGACGACGACGAGCTTTCCGCCGTCCTCGCGCACGAGCTCAGCCATATCAAGAACGGCGATATCCGACTGATGGCGGCGGCCAACATCTTCATGTCGGCGCTGACGCGGCTTCATCAAAACAACCCGCTCAAGCTCACCGTCGTCCATGCGCTCATGGCGATCGCCGTGCCGGCGATCCTGCCACTCGCTCTCGCCGCGACGTTCGTCGGCCATCTGGCGCTGCGAGTAGGGCAGGTCTCGCGATTACTCATCGCGTCATCGCGCGAATTCATCGCCGATGCGGAGGCTGTCCAGCTCACCAAGAATCCGGCCGCGCTCGCGGCGGCATTGGTCAAGGTCGAGCATGACTATCACGTCGAGGGTGCCCGGACTGAAGACGATGCGATGATGATCGCCGGTGATACCGAGGGAAGCAATGCGACCCACCCGACGGTCGTCCAGCGCGTCACAGCACTTGCGCGCACGACGGGATCGATGGTGTTCAATGCTCCATCCGCCTCGCGGGGATTCGGTCGCGTGGCGCGTTCTGCAACGCTGGAACAAGCGGAGGCCGCGGCGTTGCTGCGCCGGTTGCCGCCGACACGGGCGATCTCCCGCGTGCAAGCTCAGGCGCGAGAGAACTTCACGGGACTGACGCGCAACGGCGTACTGTTGGCGGCGGCTACGCTTTTCAGTTTGATGTGCATCCATGCCTCTGAACTCGACAATCCTCGCGCGATCGCGGCGAAGTTCGACGTTCGACCACTCGGTCTCGTGCTGGGGATGCCGTTCGCCTGCCAGTATTTCCCAAAGGGAGAAACCTGCACGAAAAGCCTGGATAGCAGAAGCTATCGCGACTTCGAAGGACAGAAGAATACCCTCGCTGGCTGGCTCGCCAGCGTGAACAAGGATCAGAATAACCAGGATGGGGCCGCCGGGTCTCCGGTGAAATAGTGTCGGAGCAGCGGCGATCTTGATAGATCTCGTGCCGATCCAAGAACGAATGTTGATTTTCGAGAAATACAAAAGCTCGCATGGATAGTGAAATCTGGTGGGAAAGGGGCCGGATCCTCACAGGACCGCCTAGGCGATAGCGATCACTTCACCGCGTAGAAAAATCCTGTTGGAAAGATGCTAATTTGAGATCGATGGGAACCTGAAATCTATCAGATTTTCACCAATTTCGAACTGATTATAACAGCTGGCATCAGAAAAAGCAGACCGGCGATCATCAAGTTTTGATGCGGTTTAATCAGGAGTTGAACTGCAATCACAATGCAAGCCACGGCGGCAGCGGCGAAGACGCCGATGAGTGCAAAAGTTGTCCAATGATATGCACCGAGCATAAGAATAAACCCTATCCCGAGCGAACCCGAGCCGTATGTGGCCGCCGCTGCGAACAGGAAGAGACCTTCGACTATGGCGAGAAGGCGCATCATGACTAGCGGCGTAAAATGGCGGAGTTAAAATCTTGTTCCTCCAATCGAACGCAACGGAGGGCGGCACACCCATCAGGTGTCTTTTTTGCGAGTGTCCGCTTCTGAGCATCGCGCATTGGTTCATAATCGTCGGGAAGTGGGTCGACTGCCGACCGTCACCGTCGAGTAGCGCCGCTGGCGGTCGAATGCTTCAAATCAGCACCTCAGGATCCGCCCTCCCCTTGTCATCGCTTGCCGTTACGGCCATGATTCGACCTGCGCGGTGATTATCTGGCAGCCGCGCGATCGGAATGATCCGCCAGGCATTATGAGCGCCGGTCCATGAGGGACAGGCGGCCGTACCGGACAAGGGCAAGCCGTCAGGCAGCCTGACGGCGGCGTAGCGCTGGAAAACGCGTCGGGCTGGCTTGCCAGTGCGATTGCGATGCCGCGCGAGGTTGATGCGTGTCGTCCTCTTCGAACCCGCCTTTCCCGCTTGGCCGACCACCGCTGTCGGTCTCGTCCGGCTGTCACAATAGCCCCTCGCCGGTCATTCTGCTCGAGGCAGATCCGCTCCCGGCGCCGACGCTCGAAGATGCCTATCGGACCGAACGGCGCGACCTGATGGCCTATCTCGGCCGGCGCGCCGGGCACGATCAGGCGCAGGACCTGGTGCAGGAAGTGTTCGCACGAGCGGCCGGAAGCCCACAGGTGGCGAGCCTCGCCAATCCCGCGGGCTTTCTGCGTCGGATCGCGCGTAACTTGCTGATCGACCGCGCGCGCTGGCGCGAGAAGAACAATGTCATGCTGTTCCCGATCGATCAGCATCGCGACATTCCGACCGCACCACAGCAGGAATGGGGATTGGAGGCCGAGGATCTGCACGGGGTTTATGAGAAGGCGGTCGACACGCTGCCCGAGAAGACACGGCGCGTGTTCCTGATGCACCGCATCGACGAATTGAGCTATCGCGAGATCCATGAGCAACTGGGGATCAGTGTCGCGACCGTGGAATATCATATGATGAAGGCACTCGCCCACATCGCGCGCGCGGTGGACAGCTCCCGATGAACGACAATGAATATGGTGATTTCGGCGCTCGCGATGCGATCGAGGAACAGGCGATCTCGTGGTTCATCCGATTGCGCCGCCAGGATGATGCGTCGCTTAAACATGAGTTCGACGCATGGATTGCCGCGTCTCCGGCCCATGCCGAAGCGTATCGGCGGGTCGAGCGGAATTTCGCCAACGCCGGGATTGTCAGGAATTCTCGCCACATGCCGCGCTGGCGGCGCGCGGCGCCAAACAGGTGGGCACTCGCCGCTGCCGTTGCCGCGGCAGCCGCAATAGCCGGGGTCGCGCTGCGACCAGATTTGGTCGGTATTGGACCACCCGGCACGAAAGTCATGGCGGGCACGCCTTTGGCAACCCGTCATGGGGAGATCCATACATACCGCCTGTCGGACGGTTCCGATGTCACGCTGGATTCGGACAGTCGCGTCGAGGTGGCAATGTCCGAGGTCGAGCGCCGGGTAAAACTGCGCAAGGGCAATGCCCGCTTCGCGGTGGCGACCGATCCCAGGCCATTCGTCGTCGAGGCCGGTGCCGGCGCGATCCGCGCCAATCAGGCCGTCTTCGACGTCAGTTCCTCCCCGCAACGGGTGATCCAGGTGCGGCTGTTGTCGGGAACCGCCGATATCCGGTCCAATCTGCAACCGGCCGTCTTCACGGTCACGACGAAACCACTTCTGACCGGCGCGCCGGTTCGATATTCCGCCACGGACTATGGCCCGGAAACCGTCTCCGATAGCAGCATCGACCGGAAAGACTGGCCGAGCGGCTGGGTCGAGTATCGATCGATCGCGCTGCGAGACCTGGTGGCGGAGGCCAACCGCTATGCCGGTCGCCCGATCCTCATCGATGGCGATGATGTCGGCGACCTGACCGTATCCGGCCGCTTCAAGCTGACCGACACCGCATCGTTTGTCTCCCGCATTGCCGAATTGTTCGACCTCAAGATTGAGCGCCGTCCGGACGGAATTCACCTCAGGCGCAAATAATTTTGCCGGGGCGACTAAGGTCGCCCCTTCTTCCTCGTCAGCAGCACCCCATGAGCGAGCCAGCCAGGCCCGCCGTTGAACGACATTGGGGGCAAGATGGTGGGGAAGCGGAATCTCGGGGCGTCCATGGTGCTGGCATGCGCGGTGGTCGCCGTGGCACCATCGCCAGCTTGGGCACAGGATCGTGAGGTCTATCAATTCGACCTGCCGGCGCAGGATCTGGGCGATGCGCTGCGGGCCGTCGCGGCAAGAGCAGGCTGGGAACTCTATGCATCCGCGGACGACATCAACGGCATCGCCGCACCGCGTTTGCGAGGGGCGCTGACCGCGCGCCAGGCCATCGAACAACTCCTCGCCCGCACCAACCTCTCGGCGCACTTCGCGAAGGGAGCGGTCATCATCCGGGGGCGATCATCCGTGGCGACGACAAGCAGCCCGGACAACGTCCAAGCCGACATCGTGGTGACCGGCACGCACATTCGCCATAGCCAGCCTACGACACCGGTGATCAGCGCCTCGCGCGAAGACATCGAGAGGAGCGGTCTCTCGAATCTCGGCGATTATATCCGCGATTTGCCGCAGAACTTCGGCGGGGGCCAGAATCCGGGGATCGCCGGCGGCGGCTCGCAGGGCGGCAACGAGAATCTGGGATCGACCTCCGCGCTCAACCTGCGCGGGCTGGGCCCTGATGCGACCCTGACGCTGATCAATGGCCACCGCGTCGCTTATGACGGCGCGGTCCAGGGCGTCGATATTTCCGCGATACCGCTCGCCGCGCTCGATCGTATCGAGATCGTCGCGGATGGCTCGTCGGCGCTTTATGGTTCTGACGCGGTCGGCGGTGTCGCCAACGTCCTTCTGCGCAAGGACTATACTGGCCTATGGACGTCGGCCCGGATCGCCGGAACGACCGATGGCGGCGATTTCCAGCAGGAATATAACGCCGTCACCGGCGGCAAATGGCAGGGCGGCGGCGTCATGGTCGCCGGCGACTATAATCGCTCCAGCGCGCTTCTGGCGCGCGACCGCTCCTATACGCAGACGATCGACGGCTCGACCAGCCTCATTCCGGCCCAGCGCCAGATCAGCGGAGTGCTGAGCGGCCATCAGGATGTGTCGTCGCGGCTCAGCTTCAATCTCGATGCGCAATATAGCCGGCGCAACAGCGACACGGCCTTGCCCACCACAGCGACCTCGGATGTTCGGATCAACGGGTCGCTCTATCAGCAGCGGGTGACGAGCTGGTCGATCACGTCTTCGGCGAAACTCGACCTCGCCGGCGACTGGCGTGTCGAACTCTCCGGCACGGCGGGCCGGAGCAAAACCGGCGTGACGTCCCAAGGCTATACCGTTGGCGCCCTGTCCTCGACGACCGGGGGCTTCTACGACAATCGCCTGCGCGCGGTCGAGCTTCGGGGCGACGGCTCGCTCCTGACCCTGCCGGGCGGCAATCTCGGGATTGCAGTCGGCGCAGGATATCGCGGCTTCTCGCTTCGCGCCAAATCCTTCATCAACGCGGCCGGGACGAGCACGACGCTGCTCAACATCGATCACACCGAGAATGTATCCTTTGCCTATGGCGAACTCTCGTTGCCGGTCTTCGGCCAAGGCAACCACCAGCCGTTCGCCGATCTGCTCCAGTTCTCCGCTGCCGTGCGCTACGAGCGCTATCAGGGCCTCGCCGACGTCGCCTCGCCCAAGCTGGGAATGATCTATCGGCCGATCCCCTCGATTACGATCAAGGGCGGCTGGGGCAAATCGTTCAAGGCGCCGACCTTCTACCAGCGCTACAAGGTATATCAGGCGATCCTGCTGCCCGCCGGGGCTTTGGGCGGGACCGGTGCCATAGCCGCCAGTCCGGTTCTTTATCTCGCCGGCGGCAATCCGGACCTGAAGCCCGAGCGCTCCACCAACTGGAATATCTCGGTCGCCTATGCGCCGCCCTCGATTCCGGCACTCAAGCTGGAGGCCAATTACTTCAACATCCGCTATCGCAACCGCGTTGTGAACCCGATCACGTCGGTCCTCGGGCTCTTCACCAACCCGATCTACAGCAGCCTGATCACGGTGAATCCAAGCCCGGCGCTGCTCGATCAACTGATTGCCCCGGCCGTCGGCGCTTTTGGGCTTCAGAACGTCACGGGCCAACCCTACGACCCGTCCAGGGTCTATGCGGTTGTGGACGCGCGGTCGCAGAATACTGCCTATCAGACGATCGAGGGCGTCGACCTTTCCGGCCAGTATCGGTTCGATCTGGGCGATGGCGATCGCATCCTGATCAATGCCGCTGGCAGCTATCTCGACAGCAACCGGCGCCTCATCGCTGGCCAGCCGACCACGCCGGCCTCTGGTGTCATCTTCATGCCGCCGCACTGGCGTGCGCGGGGCGGTGTCACCTGGGACACGGACTCGACGTCGCTGTCCGCCTTCGTGAACTATGTCGGCGGGGTCGAAGACCAGCGGGCGCTGCCCTTCACGCATATTGGCTCCTTCACCTCCGTCGATCTCGCACTGCGCTTCGCTCCGCCGGGCAGATTAGGCTTCATGCGCAACCTCGAATTCACGATCGCCGCGACGAACCTCCTGAATGAGAAACCCGCGGCGATCCGGCAGTCGACGGTTATCGACCCGACCTATGATTCAACCAACTATTCCGCGGTCGGCCGGGCTTTGTCCCTCACTGTCGCCAAGCGCTGGTGAGCCATGCGCAATCTTCGCATTGCCCTCGCACTGGCAGGCCTTGCCGCACCTATCGCGTCTGCGCACGCAACGGATGCGTGCCAAGATCTCGACTGGCGCCGTGCACAGCAATCCATCGTCAAGCGCGCCCTGACGGCCGAAGACCTCGTCCGGCTTCGCGATATCGGCCAGGCCGGCGACATGGAACCGGCCGAGCACGTCATGACGCTGTCGCCCGACGAACGATGGGTCGCGTTCCAGATTCGTCAGGCTGACCCCGTCGCCAATCGTTATTGCCTGGCGATGGTCGTTCAGCCGCTTGACGGTGGCGAGGCGCGGTTCGTCGATGAGGGCGGCGATTTCATGCTCGCGCCCGACGGTGTGCCGACGGTCCCCGCAACCGCCATCGGCACGGCCAGAACGATCACGCCGCGCTGGTTCCCGGATGGACGCGCCATCGCCTTCCTCAAGCGGACCAAGGGTGGCGATCGCGTCTGGCGCACGGATATCGCAGGCGCACGCAGCGCGCCGGTCACGCCCGAAGGGCTCGATGTCGCGGATTTCCGCATCATCGACAATGCGAGGATTGTCGTTCGGTTCGTGACGCTTCCGCCTGCCGTGACGACCGAGTTCGATGCGGAAAGCCGCACCGGCTATCATTATGACGAGCGCTTCGTGCCCATGCGCGCCAGCGTGCCGATCCTTGGCAAGACCGAGGCCCACTTTGCGGTGTTCGACAGTGCAACAGGACGGCAGAGCGAGGCAGGCAAGTCGGATATTGCGCTGTTTGATGCACGCGTAGGCAGTGTCTCAACCGGGGAACCCTGCACACCGTTCCGGTCGCCTGCGGGCCAAGGATTCATCGCGCCTACCCGGATCGAGCTGCGCTGCGGTGGTGCATCGCCGCTCCTGTGCGATGCAACAGCATGTCAGGATAGCTATGGTCCACTCTGGCTTTCGGGCAAGCGCGTGCGGTTCATTCGACGCGAAGGCTGGGCGCATATGACCACAGCTATCTATGAGTGGTGGCCGGGAACCGCTCACGTTCGCCGCCTCTATTCGACCGGCGACGCCCTGATCGATTGTCAGCCACGCCAGACGCAGGACCTGATCTGTCTGCGCGAGACGTCCCTACGCCCGCGGTATCTGGTCGCCATCGACCTTGCGCGGGGCCGAGTGCGCGAAATCGCCGACCCGAATCCCGAATTCGCCCAGCTCACTTTGGGCGCAGTCGAGCGGATCAAGCTCACCAGCAGCCTCGGTATCCCAGCCTATGTCGATACGGTCCTGCCGACCGACTACCAGCCCGGCCAGCGTTATCCGCTTATCGTCGTCCAATATCAGTCACGCGGATTCCTGCGCGGCGGGGTGGGTGATGAATTCCCGATCCAGCTCTTCGCGAACAACGGCTTTGCGGTACTCAGCCTTCAACGCCCGGCCCCGGCCGGGGCCGTCGCCGACGCGACCGACCCCATCGACATCGATCGCCGCAATCTCATCGGCTTCGCCGATCGCCGCAACGTGCTCTCCGTTATCGATAAAGGAATCGATGCACTGATTGCGCGCGGGGTCGTCGAACCCAGTGCGATCGGCATTACCGGGCTGAGCGACGGCTCCTCGACCGTGCAATATGCGGCGGTCAACAGCAGCCGGTTTTCGGCGGGTATCCTGAGCGGCTGTTGTTGGGAGCCCCAGCAGAGCGGCTGGGTCGGTCCCGCTTACACCGCCCGCTTCGCCGCGATCGGCTGGCCAGGCGTCTCGACAGAGGTGCCGGCCTTCTGGCGGCAGATGTCGCTCATCCAGAACGCGCACCGCGTGCATATGCCGCTATTATTCGAGGCGGCGGATGACGAATTGCGCGCGGCAGTCGACAGCGTCACGGCCCTTCGCGAGGCCGGCAAGCCCGCCGACCTTTTCGTATTTCCGGGCGAGTTCCACCTCAAATGGCAACCCGCGCACCGGCTTGCCGCGTATCAGCGTGGTCTCGACTGGTTCATGTTCTGGTTACGGGACAAGCGACCGGAGGATCCGCGGCGCGAGGCTGAGGTGAAGCGATGGGCGGCGATGAAATCGGGGGCCACGCGCTGAACATGGCCTTCGATCGGTTCGCCACTGACAGCCAATGGTGTGCCCAAGCCTCGGCATCGAGAAGTTGGAGCAGGCGGGCATAATTGTGGCCCCGCATCAGGGCACTTTCCGTCAATGCTTGCTCCAGAGAATCGCGGTCGACCAGATGCTCGCGGACCAATCGGCCATCCAGCAGGATCTCACGAATGGCCTCGCGATGGATTTGCATGATCTGCGATGCAAAACCATCTGGGCCGCCCTTGAGACGCCTATGCAGCACTGAGGCGGGAATGACGTCCATGAACGCGCGCCTTGCGCGGGCCCGATCGACGCCGCCTTCACAGGCCACCCAGCTTGGCGTGGCAAGCGCCAGTTCGAGGATAGGCTGCGACATCAACGGGTGTACGGACGCAAATGGCCAGCGGCGGTCGTGGCATTCCAGATAGGCATGCGCGCGAAGGATCATCGCGACGTGCGCGTGCTTGCCGGGAAGGCAGTCTTGCGGCGCCTCCAGCCATGGGTGATCGAATGGACGCGCATTGAGGCGCGCGGTGATTTCAGGTGTCAGCAATCGCCGATCGGTTGGCCATCGGTACTTCGGGCCGGGTCGCCGCGGCACGCGAGCAGCCTCTCGCAGCACCGTTGTCGTCCTGGCGCCGGTCAGCTTGCAGATATCCTGAAGGGTCGAGAAAAGCCCGCTAGTCAGCCCGTCGGTCATCAGGCGGTCGACCAGAGGCCGAGCCGACTGGGTTAGTTGAAATATATTGTCCCCGCCTACGCCCGAAAAGAATGCCGCCGCGCCTTGTCGGCGCACGCTCTCGATCACGACGGCGTCATAGGCTTGCAGTTGCGCCATGCCGCCTGGAAAAGGGCGATGTGCAAGGCTCGGACGAGCAATGTCGATCGCCTCTAATGCGTAGCGGGCGCGCTCGAGCGGAATGTCGAGCACGCTGCAAAGAGCTTCCGCATACGGTGTTTCATCGCCCTGCGCGTCCCCGGTCGAGATCGTCAGCGCCGTCACCTCTTCCCGGTCAAGGCCGCAGGCGACGATCGACGAGTCGAGTCCGCCGGAAACGCCGGCAACGATGCGGCCATGGCGAATCTGCCAGGCCCGCATGCACTGCGTCGCGACATATCGCAGGGCGTCCGGCCCTCTGTCGGGCGCGGCGATATGCGTCCAGGGAGACCACAACAGGCTGGTGCCCTGCTTATCAGGCGGCAACGAAACCGCCGTACCGGGAATAATTTGCCGAAGCCCGGCGAGCGCGGTGGATTCGCCCGGGAACCCGTTGGTGTAGAAGAACCACGCGATCTCATCCCAGTCGATCACAGGCGAGTAGCACCCCGCCTCCGCCAGGAGCGGCGCGTCAGATGCCACATACCAGCCATCGTCGCGCTCGACATAATAGGCCGGAAGCGCGCCCGATGGGTCGCGCAAGACCTGGATATGCCGATCCTCCTGGGACATAGCGACATAGCCACCCCAATAGTTTCGCAAGAGCCCGGCAAAGTCGCCGGCAGAGGCGGCCACCCGGCCGCCCGAAAGTGCCGCAACGTCCGCTACATCAT
Source organism: Sphingomonas sp. (assembly GCF_041661885.1). Classification (GTDB taxonomy): domain Bacteria; phylum Pseudomonadota; class Alphaproteobacteria; order Sphingomonadales; family Sphingomonadaceae; genus Sphingomonas. The sequence continues at coordinate 262,602 of NZ_JBAZTL010000002.1, forward strand.
CACGCGCGAAGAGATCGCCGACAACGATACCGCGCCCGCCGTCGAGCCGAGCCCAATGATCCGGCTCGCTGAGATAAAGACAATATCGGGAAGTCCGTACCGCCGCGACCAGTCCAGCGGTCGCCATGATAGCGTCCAGAGAGGCCGGGCAGACTTGCCCGGCCCTCGCGACAACAAGGAGGTATCTCAGTCCCATTAGACGACGTGGATAGGCGTGAACAGGCGGACGCGCTCAAGGCTGTCGTTATCGACACGTGCTCCGGACTGCACCCAGCAATGCGCGCCGAATGGATTGATCTTGACCCCGATCACTAGCGACGGCCGGTGGCCGTAGCGGAGCGCCAGACGCCGAAACGCCAGCGATCGTGGGAGACATTCGTTCGCCTCGCCGAACAAACTCGCGATACGCTCGAAGGCTCTGCGCAACCGTCCAAGATCCTGTTCATTGGCATCCTGGTGATCGCTGGGCCGTCGTGCTGCTTCGTCAGTAAGAAGGCGGCGAAGGGAGATACTCCGAACCTGCCAGGTAGCGACACCCTGCGCGGCCAGTGCTACAACCGTAGAGCTGGCCTGCCTCGCGGGCATTATCTCGTGAGTAGGGAGAGGAAGGATCTCGCGCGGTTGATGCGTCCCCGTTCCCGGCTGGATCACCCGCAATGCGATCAGCCGATCAACGTCGGTTTGGGGAATCGCCTGTTCGCCAGCCATGAACGCCACGAACGGACCGCAAAGTTGCGCAGGCAGCGTCGAATAGCGACGCGAATCCAGATCCATGAAGATCGGGCGCCCGTCGCACAGGCAGTATGAGAGTCCCTCGCGGATTCCTAAGGACATAATGCCTCGGCGAAGCGCGCGCGGCCAAGCCACGCGCGCCCGTTGCCGTCAGTCGTTGGAGATGCCGAACGGCTGCTGCAGCGACGTCAGGCTATCGGCGACGATGCCGACCGGCCCCTTGGTCTCGACGACGACGTCGCCGAGGTCGATGAGTTCCTCGCTCACTTCATTGCGCTGTGTCATGATGACGTCCTTCCGAATACGCGACTCGATTGCCGCTTTGGAAGGCTATGAACGGCGCACCGCGCCGACTATTTTATAATCCAATTATAATCGCTTGGGCGCTCATCCGCGCGATCATTATCTGCAAAATGGTCCTGGGTGACCGAGCAGTGAGAACGTGCATTGGGGCACGCACTGGCACCTTTAGCTTTGGGCCTGGACATACGCACCAGTCGCCCGGTCGCGCCGTTTTGGACGTAGCCCGCAGACCGGATTCCATGTGTTAAGAGTGCCTTGCCGCTTCAAGGGGCCGAATGTGTCATTTGCGCGAAAGATCAAGCCTGGCCGCGCTTGCGCCTGACGAATCCACGATCCGCGTCCATAAAACGCTCCAGCATAGGGGGCACAAGCCGCTCGATCGCAAGTGGCCGGTCCAGCCCGGTTTCGCGGGCATGCTCCTGGGCATAGCGAAGCAGTTCACGATGGACGGCTCCCGGAAGCTCGATCGTCAGTTTGACGGGTCTGTCATCCTCGATGCGTCCCAGCCGCAGCTTGGTCATTGCCTGCCTCCCACGTCTTCGAGGACAAGGTCGCGCGTCACGATCACGCGCAATGGAAAACCGGCGCGGATTGTGAGGGTCGGTGGAACACCGACCTCGCGCTGGACGAGTTGCCGCCCGGTCTGATTGATCGTGTCCTGCGTCCCGTAGCGAAGCGCGCGCGTCAGCTCGTCGTCGCTATCGGTCGCGAACTCGCTCCCGACCCCCAGCAATGTCGAGATGAGCGCCGCGCGCAGCATGTTGCCCCAATGGTAGTTCGTCCGGTCCTGCAAACCGGCCATACCAGCGGTGTCGGCACCGGGCTGGCGATCGAGCAGGATCGAGCGGCCATCGGGAAGGATCAGGCGATCCCAAGCAAGCAGCACACGGTTCTGCCCGGCCGACACCTCACTGCTATATTCGCCGATCAGTCGCGATCCCTGCGGGATAAGCAGGATGCGGCCGGTTGGGCTGTCAAAGACATTCTGGGTCACTTGCGCGGTAATCTGGCCGGGAAGATCGGACCGGATGCCGGTGATCAGTGCAGCCGGGATGATGCTGCCGGCTTGTAGGACATTGGGTGAAACAGGCGCCGACAAACGCTCGGCGCTTACGCTCACGCGGTTCGGCGACGCCGCAAGAAACGCCCGGTTACCGGCTTGCCCGGTGGTGGGCGGCGTATCTCCCGACGTGGCCAGGCCGACCGAGCCGGTGAGAGCCGCTGGCTGGACGGCTGCTGCGGATGTGGCTGGACCGGCTACAGCGCTGGCATTCTGTCCAGCGAGAAAGAGCGTGCTGGTGCGTGCTGAATCTCGTTCCTGCATTAGATGCTGGCGGGCCTGTTCGGCAGCGACGGCGCGAGGGTCGGAGCCACCGGCGCCCATCGGCGGAGCTGAGACTGGCTGGCCGTTGGTCTGCGCGTTCAGGATGGGTCTGCCGAGGTCGCCCGGAAGAGGTTGGCCGAGTTTCGGCGCGCTGGAATAATCGGCCGGTGCACCGGTGACTGCGGCAGCCTTGGCGCTGTGCTCGTTGCTGTAGAGGTTTGGTGGCAGCGAGGCGGGCTTCTGGTGCTGCAACGCATAGATGAGCGACCCGCCGATCCCCATGCCGGCGGCTGCGCCGATCACGGCCAGCGTCTTTCGGGATAACCGTGTCACGCGCGGCGTCGGGCCGCGCAGCTGAAATGCCTCCATATTGGATGTATCGTCGCGCTCGGGAGAGGCGGGCTGCTCCGGGGGGGTCTTGTCCTGCCCGTCGGTCATGATTGCCTCCGGCGGCGTGTATCATCGCGCGTGATCCGGACGCGCTGAATCCGCTTCCTGGCACCCAGCCGCAGTTCGGCGGCGCCGAACAGGCGATCGACCACCAGATAGCGGCCTTGCACCCGGAAATTGACCAGCTCGTCCTTGCCGTCGGCACCGACGACGAACAGCGGCGGCATCTCCGTCGTGGCGATCCCTTCCGGAAATTCCACATAGGTCTGGCGGCCGTCATCGAATGCCCGAACCGGGCGCCAGGCTGGCGTGTCGCCTTCTATGCGATAGCGAAAGTTCAGCGCGGCGGGGTCGATGCCAGTGGCGACCGGTGCGACGCGCTCGCTCTCGGCCCGGGCGGTGCGCAACGCGACAAGCATGTCCTGCGGATAGGTCCAGGAGATCGCCGCCATATAGACCCCGGATGTGGCCCTCAATTCGAGATGATAGGTCCGCCGGTCGGTATTGATGACGAGATTCGTGACCAGATCGGCGCGGGTGGGCTTCGCGAGGATATGGACCTGCCTCGCCGAGTCGCTGCCGCTCACCGTATCGCCGATGATCCATCGCACGGTATCGCCGGCTGCGACTGGCCCAGGGCCAACCAGTTGCTCGCCCGGCTGGAGTGCGATGTCAGTGACGCGACCGGGAGCGGTGTAGATCTGGTAGAGCGCGCCGTCCGCATAGGGAAATTGCTGGATCGCGTTCAGCCAGGCGCTTCGGTCGGGTTCGACCCGCGCGGCGGCGTTGGCGCGACCGACCCGATCCTTCGGGTCGCCGGGCGGAGCGGGCTGCGCTGCAGGCGGATCGATCGGCTTCAGCTGGCCGGGCAACGGGAGCGGCGTCGGGATCGCGACGATCTGAATCCTGGGCGATGGCTGGTCCGATGGCGTCGGCGATGCCGGCGAGGATGTCGACGGCGCGCTCTGTGCGAGCGATGATGTCGAGGCCGCCGTGGCGAGAATGGCGGCAAGCAGGGAAAGGGGAGCTGAGCGGGCGCGGCCAGGCGGATGAAACGGTGTCATTGGCTGAGTTCCTTTGACCAGTTGAGGGCGTCGACGAAGAGGCCGAGGGGATTCTTGCGAAGCTCATCGGGCGTGCGGGGCGTGTGGATCGTTACGGTCATGATCGCCGACCAGCGTGTGGTCGAAGCGAGGGAGCCGTCTTGATAGCGGCGCTCGGTCCAGTTGACCTGGAAGCTGTCGGGCGAGGCGCGAATGACGCTCGCTACGTCCACAGCCACCTGCACCTTGCCGACCTGGGGAAATGGATCGTTGTTACGGGCATAATCGTTGAGCGCGAGGGCACCCCGATCGCTTGCGAAGTCGTAGGCCCGCAGCCAGTTCTGGCGCAGCACGATCGGATCGGCCGGGATTGAGCGCACATTTTCGATGAAGCGCGCCAGATGGAACGCTACCTGGGGATCGCTCGGCCGGTAATCGGCGCTCGCCGGCGCTACCGCCTGTGCTTCGCCTAGCTTGTCGACTTCGATCACCCAGGGCACGATCGTTCCACGTGCCGATTGCCAGACCAAGCCACCGGCAAGCCCGGCGGACAGCGCCAGGCAACCGAAAAAGGCCAGGCGCCAGTTCTTCGCCTGTACGCGCGCGGAGCCGATCCGGTCATCCCAGATCTGTTGCGCGCGCTGATAGGGCGTAACGGGCTCGGGCGTCTTCCCGTAACGGGTCGAGGGTCGTCGGAACATGGCTCAGCTCCTGTCGGAAACGTCGGGGCCGGCACCACCACCATGGCTGTCGCCGGACTTGAGGGTTTGGGAGGCAATGGTCGCGCCGTGGCTGATCGCTTGCCGCCGCTTCATCGCCTTTGCCCAGGACGGTGCGCCATCGGTGCCGCCAGCACTGGCGCCTGCACCCTGGGGTGCACCGGCAGTCGCAGAGCCGCCAGCCTCGCCGCTGGCGAAGCTCGATCGCATCGCGCCGGCCGCCCGACGTAGCGGTGAGATCGCGGCGCCGCCTGCGTTCCTGCCCACATTGGCAAGGCCGCTGGCAACAGCAGCGCCGCCACTCTTGCCGGCGGCACCGGCCCGATAGGCGGCGGATGCGGCGCCGGCCGTGCGGGCGCCGCCCATGGCAGCCCCGCCGATTGCGCCAGCGGCCGCCCCCCCGGCAATACCGACGACCGCAGCACCCCCCGCAATGGTCGCGCCGGCGGCGAGTGCGGTTCCGGCCGCCGCACCAGCGCCGAGTTGGGGGCCGCCGCTGACGATGCCGTTGGCGATACCAGGTCCGAAGATGCCAAGGCCGAGAAGCGTGAGCGCTGCGAGCGCGATCGACATCGCTTGCTCGATCGTCGGCTCGGTGCCGAGCCCGGCATTGGTGAACTGGTTGAACAGCGTCGTGCCGATACCGGTGATGACCGCGAGGGTCATGAGCTTGATGCCGGACGAGATGATGTGCCCCAGCACGCGTTCGGCCATGAACGCGGTACGGCCGAAGAAGGCGAAGGGCAGCAGCACGAAGCCGGCGAGCGTCACCAGCTTGAACTCGATGATGGTGATGAAGACCTGGATCGCGAGTACGAAAAAGGCGAGCACGACGATCACCCAGGCGAGCAGCAGGATCAGGATCTGGGCGAAATTGGTGAACAGCCCGATCGGGCCAAGCAGATCAGCCGTGGCGTCGAGCAACGGCTTGGCCGCATCGAGCCCCGTCGCGGCGACCGTGCCGGGCTTGAGAAAATCGCCGATTGACATTGGGCTGCCGGCCGCCTTGAGACCAAGGCCGGCGAAGCTCTGGAACAGGATGTTGGCGAGGTTCGAGAAGTTGCCGATGATATAGGCGAAGACCCCGATATAGAGCGTCTTCTTGACCAAGCGCTGGAGCACGTCTTCGTCCGCACCCCATGCCCAGAACAATGCTGCGATCGTCACGTCGATCGCGATCAGGGTGGAGGACAGGAATCCGACCTCGCCGCCGAGCAGGCCGAAGCCGCTGTCGATATAGCTGGTGAAGACCGACAGGAAGGTGTCGATCACCCCTGTATCGTTCATCGGTTCTCTCCGGTGAAGAAATGGCGCCGACGCGCCTCCCAGGCGGCATCGCAACCGCTATCGGGCATGGTAATGCTGCGGCATCGGTCAGGGATCGCATCAGCCGGCATGGCGTTTACCGCCCGCCTGGCGACATGCGGAGGGGCGCCCGATGGAGGCCGCAGCGCCGATGCGACAGCTAGGGCGAGCATGATCCCGCCTAGCCCCACGCCGAACATTATCTTGCGCCCCGGCTTCATGTCAGTTGCCGCGAAACCGCCGGAAACGCTCGCGCCCCTCGGCCTCGGTGGCGGCGTTGTTCGCTGCCTGTAGCGCTTGAGCCCGCCCTTGAGCGGCGATCGCCGCAGTCAGGTCAGCAAGTTGCTGCGACTGAAGCGCGAGAAGCTGATTGCCAGCCTGCGAGGCCTGGAGCGCGCCGCTTGCCGACTGGCTGGCCGATACCAGCGTGTCGATCGATGCCTTTGCCCCGTCGATGTTGCCGACCACACCGGCCTGGACCCGCAGCGCATCTTCGAGCGCACCGACGCTGTCCTGCCAGCGATCATTGGCATTGGACACCATCTGGGACTGCGACGCGGTCAGATTGGCGCCATTGTAGCGCTGGGTGAACGCGCTCTGGATGTCCTGCACACTATAGGCGATGCGCTGGGCCTGGGTGAGAAGCTGACGGGTCTGCTGAATCTGGGATTGCAGCGTCGAGAGGGTCGATACCGGCAGGCTCGTGAGGTTCTTCGCCTCGTTGATCAGAGACTGCGCCTGGTTCTCGATCTGCCGGATCTGGTTGTTGATCTGCTGGAGGCTACGCGCCGCGGTCAGCACATTCTGGGCGTAGTTGGTCGGATCATAGACGATCCCACCGAAGCCGAACTGGGCGTGGGCCGGCAGACTGAACGATAGCGCGCTGGCGGAAGCAAAGACGAGCGCGACGATCCTCAGGCGTCGGGGCGTGCGAAAGATGGTCATGGGTAATTCTCCTCGTGTTGGGGGTGGTCGGATGCCGTGTCCGGGATCTCGGCAAGGAGCCGTGCGGCCCACTCGAGCCCGCGATGCTGGAGCCAGGCGCGGGCGAAGCCGGCATGGCCGTGCTCGGCGACCAGCTCGGCGATACGCCGCTGATCCGATTTGGAAGAGGCAGCGGCGAATGCGAGAGCGATCTCGCCGAGTCCCAGATCGAACAACCGGTTGCCGCGACGCGACTGGCAATAATAATCGCGCTTGGGCGTGGCGCGTCCGAGGATCTCGATCTGTCGGGCATTGAGCCCGAAGCGCTCGTAGATCCGGGCGATCTGGGGCTCCGCAGCGCGCTCGTTGGGCAGGAATATGCGCGTCGGGCAGCTCTCGATGATCGCCGGGGCGATGCTGCTCGTCTCGATGTCGGCGAGGCTCTGGGTCGCAAAGACCACGCTTGCATTCTTCTTGCGCAGTGTCTTCAGCCACTCGCGCAGTTGGGCAGCGAACGCCGGGCTATCGAGCACCAGCCAGCCCTCGTCGATGATGATCATCGTCGGCCGGCCATCAAGGCGGCCTTCGATGCGATGGAAGAGATAGGCGAGCACCGCCGCGGCCGATGCCGCGCCGACCAGCCCTTCAGTCTCGAAAGCCTGGACCGTGGCGGCCCCCAGATGCTCGGACTCGGCGTCGAGCAGCCGGCCCCAAGGCCCTCCGACACAATAGGGTGCCAGCGCCTGCTTCAGGTCGTTCGACTGGAGCAGGACCGCAAGGCCGGTCAGTGTCCGTTCGGCCGTCGGCGCTGTCGCGAGCGACGTCAGCGTCGACCAGAGATGCTCCTTGACCTGGGGATCGATGCGGATGCCTTCGCCGGCGAGGATCGCTGCAAGCCACTCCGCGGCCCACGCGCGTTCGCCGGCTTCGTCGATGCGGGCAAGCGGCTGAAGGGCGACCGGTGCCTGTGCCTCGCTGTCGCCAAGGGCGTCGCCAAGATCCTGCCAGTCCCCGCCCATGGCGATGGTCGAGGCGCGGATCGAGCCCCCGAAGTCGAACGCGAAGATCTGATTGTCGGGGTAGCGCCGAAACTGAAGCGCCATCAGCGCCAGCAATACCGATTTTCCGGCGCCGGTTGGCCCGACAATCAGCGTGTGGCCGACATCGCCGACATGAAGGGAAAACCGGAACGGGGTCGAGCCTTCGGTCCGTGCATGGAGCAAGGGGGGCATACCGAAATGCTCGTCCCGTTCCGGCCCCGCCCATACAGCTGACAGGGGGATCAGGTGGGCGAGATTGAGGGTCGAGATCGGGGGCTGGCGGACATTGGCGTAGACCTGCCCTGGCAAGCTGCCGAGCCAGGCTTCGACCGCATTCAGCCCCTCGGCCATGCAGGTGAAATCGCGGCCCTGGATGACCTTCTCGACTTGCCGCAGCTTTTCCGCCGCGAGCGCGGGGTCGCGGTCCCAGACGGTCATGGTGGCCGTCACATAGGCGATGCCGGCCTGGTCGGCGCCCAGCTCCTGAAGCGCGAGATCTGCATCGGCCGCCTTGTTTGCGGCGTCGCTGTCGGTGAGGACCGACGCTTCGTTGGTCATCACCTCCTTGAGGATGGCCGCGACCGACTTGCGCTTGGCGAACCACTGCCGCCGGATCTTGCCGAGCAGCTTGGTCGCATCGGTCTTGTCGAGCATGATTGCCCGGGTCGACCAGCGGTAGGAAAAGGCCTGGCGGTTGAGCTCGTCTAGAAGGCCCGGAAAGGTTTCGGTCGGGAAGCCGGTGATCGTGAGCGTGCGCAGGTGGTGCGCGCCAAGCTTCGGCTCGAGGCCGCCGGTCAGCGGCTCGTCGGTGAGCAGCGCGTCGAGGTGCATCGGTGTTTCCGGCACGCGAACGCGCTGGCGCCGGGTCGAGACCGTGCTGTGCAGATAGGTCAGTGTAGCGGCATCATCGAGCCAGCCGATCTCGGGCATGAATCCTTCGACCAGGTGCAGCAGGCGGTCGGTTCGATCGTCGAACGCGCGCAGCAATTCCTTCGGATCGATGCCGGTGCTGGAGCGGCCCTCATAGAGCCAATTCTCGGCGCGCGCCGCATCCTCAGCAGGCGGCATCCACAGCAGCGTCAGATAATAGCGGCTCTCGAAATGCGCGCCCTCCTCGCGGAACTGCTCCTGCCGTTCGAGATCGACCAGCTCCGATGTCGGATCGGGAAAGTCGCCGCCGGGATAGTCAAGCGCCGGCGTTCGCTGCGCCTCGACGAAAATCGCCCAGCCCGTGCCGAGCCGCCGCAGCGCGTTGTTGAGGCGGGCAGTCACCGCGACCAGCTCGGCCGGCGTCGCGCTGTCGAGGTCGGGGCCGCGGAAATGCGCGGTGCGCTGGAAGCTGCCGTCCTTGTTGAGGATAATCCCCGGCGCGACAAGGGCTGCCCAGGGAAGGAAATCCGCAAGGCAGGCGGCGTGGCTGCGATATTCGCGCAAGCTCATCATGGCCGCACCCAGGTCGGATACCGCAGATGGCGGCGAGCGACATCGACGAAGCGCGGATCGCGCCGCGCCGCCCATACGCCGAGCGCGTGACCGATGGCCCAGATCGCGAGCCCTGCGAACCAAAGCCGCAGTCCGAGGCCGATCGCGCCGGCAAGCGTCCCGTTCAGGATCGCCACCGCGCGCGGCGCCCCGCCCAGCAAAATCGGCTCGCTCAGCGCGCGGTGAACCGGGGCGTAATAGCCCGGCACGATGTCGCCGCTGCCCTCCATCAGATCAGCGCTCCGCCGCTGAACGAGAAGAAGGAGAGGAAGAAGGACGAGGCCGCAAACGCGATCGACAGGCCGAACACGATCTGGATCAGCCGGCGGAAGCCGCCCGAGGTCTCGCCGAAGGCAAGGCTCAGGCCCGTCACGATGATGATAATCACCGCGATGATCTTGGCGACCGGCCCCTCGATCGATTCAAGGATCGAGTTGAGCGGCGATTCCCACGGCATCGAGGAACCCGAAGCATAAGCCGGGCTCGTCCACAGCGGGGCGCAAAGCGCCAGGCCGATTCCCAAATGACGGGCGCGCACGAGGCGACGCCGAAGAACAGCGATCATGAAACGTCTCCTTCTTGAAAGGCGGGAAGCAAAGTCAGGCGGTAATCGCCGGTCGCCGGGTCGATCCCGTCGACGCGCGCCAGTTCGGCGAGACGGCGACCGGAGCCATCACGAACCAGGACCGCGACGAGGTTGATCGTCTCAGCGATAAGCGCGCGGGGCACCGTCACCACCGCCTCCTGGATAAGCTGTTCCATGCGCCGGAGCGTTCCGATCGCGCTGCCGGCATGGATCGTGCCCACACCGCCGGGATGGCCGGTGCCCCAGGCCTTCAGGAGATCGAGCGCCTCGGCACCACGCACCTCGCCGATCGGAATGCGGTCAGGACGCAGGCGGAGACTGGAGCGGACCAGATCGGACAGCGAGGCGACGCCATCCCTGGTGCGCATCGCGACAAGATTGGGTGCCGCGCATTGCAGCTCTCGCGTGTCCTCGATCAGCACGACGCGATCGCCGGTCTTGGCGACCTCAGCGAGCAGCGCGTTGGTGAGCGTGGTCTTGCCGGTACCGGTGCCGCCCGCGACCAGGATATTCGCGCGATCGGCGACGGCCTTGCGCAAGACCGCGGCCTGCAGCCGGGACATTATCTGGTTGCGCGCATAGTCCTCCAGACTGAACACAGCGACAGCGGGCTTGCGAATGGCAAAGGCCGGCGCCGTCACCACCGGAGGCAACAGCCCCTCAAACCGTTCACCTGTCTCGGGCAGTTCGGCCGACACGCGCGGCGATCGGGAATGAACCTCGACACCGACATGGTGGGCGACAAGCCGGATAATGCGCTCACCGTCGGCGGGCGCGAGACGTTCGGCAGTATCGGTGATACCCTGGCCCAGGCGATCAACCCAGAGGCGGCCGTCGGGATTGAGCATCACCTCGATGACGTCAGGCTCGGCGAGCCAGGCGGAGATCGACGCACCCATCGCCGTGCGCAGCATACGCGCGCCGCGCAAGGTAGCTTCCGATCGGACTGGCTCCGCGCCCATCTTGATCCCCGTTCCGGCGCAGGCACGATGCCGTTGGCGCGATGGGGATGATTAAGAGACGCAGGAAAAGTCGAAGTTCAACAGATATTTAGCGGCGTAGCAGCGTGGCGAAGTAATACAGGGGATGGCGTAGGCGCCTGCTTCAACGGTGATTGCGTCAACCCCTTCCGCGCGGCAATGACAATGGATTGTTGAAGGGGAGTTTGTCGTGTCGAATCGAGTTCGCGACTTGTCGGCCAAGCGCCTTCAGAGTTTGATGCTGGACGACATCGTGTATTGCCATCTCTCCTCGCGACAGCCGGAGAGGACCAAGGACTTTCGAGTGACGTCGTGTCTCGAAGGGATTGAGCACGAGATGCGACAGTCCCGCGGCATCCAGCTCACGTCCAATTATGCTCCACTCCTGGCAGGCTTCGCCATTTTGGACCAAATCGGCTCCTGTTATCGCGACAAGAGCAAACCGCACCACCCTATCGGCGGAGCGTCAATTCATCGGGCGCTCTATTATTTCATGAGTCTCGCACCGATGAGCGATGAGGTGAAGGCACTCTACGCGCTCCGCAACGGACTGGTTCATGACGCATCGTTGACCAGTCGTACCAAGTCTGGCGACTGGTATATTTTCCGATATGACAGAGAGATGGCAGCCTCGATCAAGCTCGCCAAGCGACCCTGGGATGGTTCATCGGGCGACCTCGGCGACGATACTCTCACCCTGGTCAATCCGCGCTATTTCACCGACCAGATATCGCTTGCGCTGTCCAAACTTCGCGAGTGCTATATTGATCGGCGGTCCGACTTGGACGTCCTGATGTCCGCCACCGATATCTTGCACAAATATCTGTTCTGGACGCCGATATCTTGAGCTCGCCCGGGAGCCTCGGTAACGCCAGATCGGCCGTTCTGATTCGAGTCAGATACCGTCACCGTTTGAACGGGCTACATCCACTGACAGCTCGGTCTTCAGGCGCGGGCCATTCTCCATTCGTCGGTTGAGCGATTCCACGAACCGTTCCCACCGCTCCCTGCCCATCGCCTGGGCGGCTTTCATCGCCGTATCAGGCAACGGTGCCGTGCTCGTCAGCCAGAAGCGAATGAACAGCGCCAACGTCTCGTTCGACAGCTCCACATGCCATTCCAGTCTCTCGAGTTGCCGGGTCAGTCGATCGAGCCGGCGGCTGACCGCGGCTTCGAGCCGGTCGGCGCCATCGGGCGAGAGGAATGATTGCAATGCGGCCTCGATGATCGCGGTCTGCGAGGCCCGGCGAGATCGCGCATGATCGGCAAGCTGTCGCGTCAGATCCGCCGGAAGCCGGACGGTATATTTGACCCGCGGCCCGCTCATAGCTCGATACCATCATTGGGATCGAGCGACGCCCGCCTGGCGTTGCCTGCCGCGAGGCGGTCCGCGGCGCGACGAGCCTGCGCCGCATCCTCTTGCGCCGCGTCGCCATCGAAATCGAACTCACCTTCGGGGGCTTTAGGTGTTGGCGCGATGTCCTCATGGACGCCAAGCTCCGGCTCCCGCCTGATGCCGGCATTGGCATTGTCGGTGATCGTGTCGGTGGGTTTTGTGGCCCCGTCCGAAGCAGAAGCTTCCGTTCCCGGAGGGGACGGCTGCTGCGGCGCCGGCTCGGGGGCTGGCGGTGCGGCAACGGGCACCATGTCGGACCAGTCGTCGCGCGCGCGATATTTCGGCACGATGGCCTGTGGTGCTGGTGGAGGCAATAGCCGCTCGCAAAACCGTGGATCAAGATAGTAGCGCGCCTTGGTTCCCCGAATGGGCGCCACGCCCGACACCATGACGATTTCCTGATCGCTAGGGAGCTGCATGACCTCGCCGGGCGTGAGCAAAGGCCGCGCGGTCTCGGTACGCGACACCATCAGATGTCCGAGCCACGGCGAAAGCCGATGGCCAGCATAGTTCTTCATCGCGCGCATCTCGGTCGCGGTGCCGAGCGCGTCGGAGATCCGCTTGGCGGTGCGCTCATCGTTGGTCGCAAAGCTCACCCGGACATGGCAATTGTCGAGGATCGCGTTGTTCTGCCCATAGGCCTTCTCGATCTGGTTGAGGCTCTGCGCGATCAGGAAAGCCTTCAGCCCATAGCCCGCCATGAAGGCGAGCGCGCTCTCGAAGAAGTCGAGCCGGCCGAGCGCCGGAAACTCGTCGAGCATCAGCAGCACCCGGTGCCTATTGCCTTTCGGATGAAGTTCCTCTGTCAGGCGTCGGCCGATCTGATTGAGGACCAGACGGATGAGCGGCTTGGTCCGGCTAATGTCGGAGGGCGGTACGACCAGATAGAGCGTCACGGCCTGCGGGCCGCTGACCAGGTCGGAGATCCGCCAGTCGCAAGCCCTCGTCACCCGCGCCACGACCGGATCGCGGTAGAGTCCGAGGAAGGACATTGCGGTCGATAGCACGCCCGAGCGTTCGTTCTCCGACTTGTTGAGCAGCTCGCGCGCGGCCGAAGCGACCACCGGATGCACGCCGGCTTCGCCCAGATGCGGTGTGGTCATCATGGCGCGCAACGTCGTCTCGATCGGCCGCCGGGGATCGGAAAGGAAGGAAGCGACCCCGGCCAACGTCTTGTCGGCCTCGGCGTAAAGGACATGGAGAATCGCACCGACCAACAATGCGTGGCTGGTTTTCTCCCAGTGGTTACGCTTCTCGAGGCTGCCTTCCGGGTCGACCAATACGTCGGCGACGTTCTGCACGTCGCGCACCTCCCACTCGCCGCGCCGGACCTCGAGCAGCGGGTTGTAGGCCGCCGACGCCGGATTGGTCGGATCGAACAGCAGCACCCTGCCGTGGCGAGCACGGAAGCCGGCGGTGAGCTGCCAATTCTCCCCCTTGATGTCATGGACGATGCAGCTTTCCGGCCAAGCGAGCAACGTGGGCACGACGAGCCCCACACCCTTGCCCGATCGCGTCGGCGCGAAGCACAGCACATGCTCGGGCCCGTCGTGACGGAGGTAATGTGGTCCTAGAAGACCCAGCACCGCTCCGCGATCGCCAAGCAGTCCGGCACGATTAGCCTCGGCCGCTGTTGCCCATCGTGCCGAGCCATAGGTCTCGGCCTTCTTCGCCTCGCGGGCGCGCCACACCGACATGGCGATCGCCACGATGATCGCAAGGATGCCGCCCGAGGCGGCGATGAACGCCCCGCGCACGAAGATCTTCGGCGCATAGGCGTCATAGGCGAACCACCACCAGAAGAAGGCGGGTGGCGGATAAACGGGGATGCCGGCAAGCACGAACCAGGGCGGCCCGAGTTCGGGCTGGTAGGCAAGCGCGTGGGCGGTCCATTGGGTGGCGCCCCAGACCGTGCCGAGCACGATCGTGATGACGGTCAGGACCTGGCCCCAGAGTATCTTGGTAGCGTTCATGCGGTGATCTCCGGTTCGGATTGATGGGTGGGCGTCACAGGCCAAGCCCCCTGCCGCGGCCGAGCGACCAGTCGATGCCGCCGCCGGGTCCCATGGTGCCGGCGATGTGTTGGCCAAGATGCGAATCGAGCGCCGGTCGCCAGGGCACGAGCTGGAAGCCCAAGCCATCGTCGATCATGGCGAAGCGGCCGGACGAGAGCGTCACGCGCTCGCGATAGATGCCGCTCACATAGTCGCCGGCTGCGGACGGACGGTGCGCAAGGCCGGTGCGGGCGGCGATCGCTTCGGTCGCGGCCTCAAGTTCCCGCGTCCTGAGGGTGTCGATCAGGTCGCGGGCGAACAGGAAGCCCTGTCCTTGCCGGCGCGCGAGGCCAGCGCCTTCGAGATGTCGCGATCGGGCCTCCATCGCGTCGCGGATCTCGATCCCGAACCCGTTGTCGATCGCGACCGGATCGCGCGCGATCAACTGGCGATCGAGCCAGGTTGCGCCCTGTGCCTCGACCTGTGCGGTCAATGGCAGATCCGACCGTGTCGCCAGCGAGAGACGATGACGCCCGCGCGCGTCCTGCCACGACCGGAGTTCGACGATGGCGCCTGGCCGGGCGTCGCCGGTCATGTCGATATCGTCGAAGGTCAGGTGATGCAGTCGGCCGTCGGCACCGTCGATCACGGCATAGGCGGTGCCGGCGAGTTCATCGTGCAGACCGCGCTCAACCAGCCGCCCGATGATCGGTTCGGGGGGCGCATCGCGATGGAGCGCGAACGCGCCAGGATCCGGCGCGCGGCCTTCGCCCGCCATGGCGCGGTGCATGGTCTTGATGATGTCGGTGCGGATCGAAAGGTCACGTAGGACCTGCTCGGCGTCCGGTCGGATCGCCCATACCCCCGGCCCTTGTTGATCGGCCAGTCCGAGCCTCTCGAGCTTGGCGGCCCGCCCGACCAGCAGCCGGCGCATTTGGGGATCGTCGCCGGTATCGGGACGGAGGTCGATGGTGCCCGTCAGTTCGTCGGCGAGGCGCTGGAGAGATCGATCCAGGCTGGTCCAGCGTTCGGCCTCAACCTCCCGTTCGATTGCCTGATGGATATCCCGCTCGTTGCGCGGCCCCAGCTCGATCGTGGCCCGCTCCTCGGCGCGGGCACGCATGCCTTCCCGGATATAGTCGCGGTCGATAACAAGGTCCGATCCGTCGCTGGCGACACCGCGCACGAGGACATGGACATGGGGGTTGTCGGTGTTCCAGTGATCGACGGCGACCCAATCAAGCTCGGTGCCGAGATCACGCGCGACATCGGCCATCAGCTCGCGGGTGAAGGTCCTGAGGTCGGCGAGGTCGCCGGCATCCTCGGGGCTGACGATGAAGCGGAAATGGTGCCGGTCATCCTCGCAGCGTCCGGCAAAGCTATCGCCATCGGCATGGTCCGAGCGCACGTCGAACAGGTCGGCATCGCGCCCGTCGCGTGTGACGCCATCGCGCTTCAGATAGGCGACATGCCGGGCGAGCGGTGCTGCGCGAAACCGTGCGCCCGTGTGACGAACGACCCGTGCCTTGATGACGACGCGACGGTTGGTGACGCTGCCCGTCGTGCGCAGCCGGGCAATGCGGCCGCGTCCTCGACTGCCGGTGCCTCGGCCTCTCGACGGTCCTCGCCGGGCGTGACCTGCCCTGGCCGCGGCCCGCCGCACCTGTGCGGCGAGGCTTTGCGCCCGACGCCCGGATGCCTGTCCGGCATCCCCGCTCCTTCCCGGCCGGATCGTGAAATCGTTGTCGTCGGAGGTCACCGCCGGCCTCCCATGGCCGATGCCAGACGGCGACGCATTGAAAAGACGGGATAAAGTGAAAATCGTGCCAGACGGCCTTCCCGCGAGCCAGACGAAAAAACCTTTATCTCACAACCACATGCGCCCCACAGGCTGGCGCGCCTTTTATCTCGCCATCGATTTTTGCCTTCGGAATCAATCGCCTGCTCCCTATGCTGCACTACGCCGCCACGTCCCATCTCGCGCGAAAAGACGCTGTGGACGTTCATTGTTCGCTCCGACCGGAAAGCGGGATGAAGAGGGAGCCTGCTGAAGGGATGGAGGGGGTGCGAGCGCTGGACGGGGGCGCGGTTTCGCCGCTGCCAGGTTGGGCGCCGAAGGAGGGCGCTGCAGAGACGGAAGTCCGGTCGTTGCGCGCAACGAAGATGACGGAGGTGCGCCAAGTAGGGGCGATCGGAAGAGCGCGTACGGTCGATGCAGCGAGCGATGCGGTGTCCGATGCGCCCAGCGATGGGGTGATGCGCGCGACGTAGGAAAGCGTTTCCGCCGGAAGCGTTTTCGTCCCCGACCGCCATTGGTCGACGCGGCCCGGTCCCGCGTTATAGGCGGCCAGCGCGGTCGGCAGATCGCCGTAGCGATCGAGCATCTCGCGAAGATAGGCCGCGCCGGCCAGGATGTTCGCATGGACATCGAAGGGGTCTGCAGCGAGACCATAGCGCGCCGTGAGGCTGCGCCAGGTCGCCGGCATAAGCTGCATCAGACCCATCGCACCGGCTGCGGAGATCGCGCGCGGGTTGCCGCCGCTTTCGGCGCGCATCACCGCCCAGATCGAGGCTTCGGATAGGCCGAAGCGCCGCGCCGCTTCGGCAACGATGGCGACGTAGGACGGCGCGTCTGCGGCTGCCGATGGTCCGGTCCTTGCCATGACTCCTGCCGGGACAAACGCAGTAGCGGCGCAGGCAAGGAGCATCGGCAGCATCGAGCGGAGCAAGCACGCACGCCGACGCCCGCGTACCGGAGTCATCGCTCACTGCTCCCGCGCGCGGCGCGGCACGCGTGACCAGAGCAGAAGATACTGATCCTCCCCGTCGCGAGACGGGAGCAGATTCGCGCGCAGTGGTTGGGCAAGGCTCGGGCAGTCGATCTGCACGGTGATGAAGCTGCCGCCGCCCTCGCGCGGGTGTGTCCAGCCCGAACCGACCTCCAGCGCCGGTTCGTCGCCATCAAGATGAACACGCCAGTCAGGGGCTTTGTCGCTTGCACGTTCGGCGATGGGAACAAGCCGGAGCGGCACGTCGAGAAGCGCGGTCTGGAGCCGGCCGACATAGACGTCGCCGACACGGTGAAAGCGGCCAATCTGCATGATCAATGTCCTTTGCTGGGGGTGGAAGCCGCGCTGCCGCCAAGGCCGCGCCAGTGTAGTGGCTTGTCGGGAGCATCGCGGGTGAGGACCGGCGTCGCGCGACCGAGCAGGCCGGCGGCCGGGATCGGGCCGAAATATCGGGCGTCCATGCTGTCCGGCGTGTCGTTCAGCAGGAAGAGCTGGTCGCCGCCGACGATGTGACAGCCATGCCAGACCGGCAGCGGCCGGCCATGGCTGTCGCGAGGCAAGGCCGTCGCCGTCAATCGGCCGTCAACGGTCACGCGCGGGCCGGTGCGGCAAACGCGCGCGCCGGGGCGTGCCGCGACATGCTTCAATAGCGGCACGCCGATCGCGAGATAATTGCGGTCCGCCATGTAGCGCGCGAGCGCGTGGGGCAACTTGATCGCAACCAGGTCGCCGGTAGCGGGATGCGCTGTGGCCGTCAGGCGATAGAGGCCGATCGGCGCGCTGGCGCTCGCGTTCCAGATGAGCCGGGGACGCGGCGCGAGCAACGCGACGCCGACGAACAGCGTCGTGAAAAGTTCGGCGACGAGCAGCGTCACCAGCACATAACCGAGCCGGCTCATGACTCGATCGCCTTGCGCTTGAGCCATGCCGCATGGCGTTGGGCGGTATAGAGTCTCGGCCGCTCGCCTGCGGAGAGACGGTTCTGGATATGGCGCCAGTGATCAGGCGAGGCGTCGCACGGATCGACGCCGGCGGCTTCCACCGCGTCGATCGCGGCGAGCACGGCGCGGACCTTCGGCCAGCCCTGGA
The DNA here is from genome assembly GCF_041661885.1 of Sphingomonas sp. Lineage (GTDB taxonomy): Bacteria > Pseudomonadota > Alphaproteobacteria > Sphingomonadales > Sphingomonadaceae > Sphingomonas. Next base: position 280,698 of record NZ_JBAZTL010000002.1, read on the forward strand.
TCGAAAGCAGGAGTTCGCCGCCCGGCCGCACGAACGGCACCGTCGTATAGCCCTCTTGCGCGCCAACGGCGCGCAGAACGTCGATCCGTGAATGGACCGTGCCATAGTCGTTCGAAGCCCAGCGAACGAACGAGAACACCGCATTGGCGCGGAACGAGACGACGCGGGTTCGACGGCTGACGATTCGTTCGGCGGCTATCCGCCCGAAGCGGATCCAATGCTCAAGACGCTTCTCGATCCAGATCAGTTCGACGTCGGTCATGGCGTCGCGGAGCGGTGGAACGACGCCAGTGCTCACGCGCTCGCCGGGCGGCGGCTGCTTCATGGTAGGTCTCCAAAATGAGGGTCCGATGCGAGAGGCACCCCGCCGAACGGCAGGACGGCCGCGATGCGGGCGTCGGCGCGCGCGGCCATATCGGCGTCGATCTCGCACCCAAGATAGCGCCTTCCGGTCGCGCGGGCGGCTTCGCCCGCAGCACCTGAACCCGCGAACCAATCGCCGACCAGGCCGTCAGGCGGGCAACTGGTGCGGATCAGGATTTCGAGAATACCGACCGGCTTTTCGGTCGGGTGGGTCGCTCGGCCATGACAATTCGGCGCGTAGATGACTGAGCGCATCAGCCGCGGCCCGCCATCCTCGCTGGCATAATGCCCCCGTTCGATATGGCCGGTATGCGGCGGGCGGCGTTTGCGTCTAACGGTGCGCGCGGTGGCATCGGGCGTGGTCTGAACGTCGTTATAGACATCGTCCCAGCGCGCATCGGTGCGGTAGAGTTGAACAATCAGTTCGTGGACGCGCTTGAACCGATCGGCGTGGAACGCGCTACCGTTCTGCTTCTCCCAGACGATTTCCTGGGCGTAGCGCAAACCCGCCGCGCGAATGTCGCCGGCGATACCGAGAAAGCTCCGCAGAGAACCGAATAGCCAGATCGAGCCGGTCGGCGCGAGCGCCTGGCGTGCCAGCGCGAGCCATCCTTCGACGCGGCGATCCCATCCCAGCGACGTGTCGCCATAGGGCGGATCGGCAAGGATCATGTCGAACGGCGCATGCGCCGGCATGACAGCGCGGCAGTCACCAATGAGCACGCTCATCGCGACCTCCGCGCGTCGAGCAGCCGAGCGGCGCTGTCCACAGACGCACCATCCGTTAGCAAGAATCCGAAGGATTCTTCTCTATTAGGACAGTTAGAGAGAGCAGGATTCGCCGAGCGTTTTCTTGAGGTTACACGGCCCCCGCGTTCCCGATAGTCCGAACATCGCGTTCCCGATGGTCCGAACCCGGCTGTTCCCGATAGTCCGTGTCTCATCGCCGGTTATCCACAGACGCAAGACGCACGCGGCGCATCGCACGGTCGAACGAATCAGCCGGCAATGGCGCGAAGATCAGCCGCTCGCGGCCGAGCTGGTGCTCGATGCTGAGCGCATAACCGGGAAGCGGCTGACGCTGGACGATGCCGCGCAGCTCGAACGCGAACCGCCGATACGGCGACAGCACGCCGGACTTGAGATGGAGGTGCTCGACATCGAAGCTCCAGCCGCCTGACTGGCGGCCGCCGTGCTTGCGAACGAGGCGATAGAGCCAGCGCTCCAGTCCGCCGGTCAACGCGAAGTAGGCGCGGTCGATCGTCAGCACGAGCGCGCGATCGAGGACGCCGGCATAGAACCAGTCGGGCAAGATCAACTCGATGCCGAATGCGCGGCCGTTATGGTCGGCGAGTTCGCGCCATTCGTTGATCCAGGAAAAGCGGTGGCGACGGCGCTGATGCTGCTGACGAATCGACGTGGCGACCGTGGTCGACTGCAGCCGGTCGAGCGCCGCCTTAAGGCGATCATAGCTCGCCTTGCCGGTGCCGCGCTCGGTGAAAGCGAGAATTTCGTGTGGCGTAGTCGCCATCAGCCGTGAGGTCGGCCGGCCGGCGTCGCGTGCCTGGATGAGCTGGCTCGCCGCCCATATGAGGACGTCGGCATCCCAGATGGTGGCCATGCCATGCTCAGGCACGGCCTCTACCGAGATCCATGTTTCGCCCATGCGGAAGTCGATTGGCGCGATGCGCCGCGACTTTGCGAGGCTGAAGAAGGGCCACGTCATCAGATCCTGCGCATCGCGCGGCGCGATGTCGCCGGGCACTGACCTGAACAGGTCGAGCTGCGCGCGCTCGCCGATGCGCAAGGAAGTGTTTCGCACGGGGGGCGCTCAGTCTTCGGTAGGGCGGCGCCGGGCCGGATAGACGACGCCGATGCCCGGATCGGACGTCGATTTGCGCGTGCCCCGCGTTGCCCAGGCGTCGAGGTCATCGATCGCGTAGACGATTCGACCGCCGAGCCGGCGATAGACCGGGCCAGTGCCGTAGCAGCGGTGCTTTTCGAGTGTCCGCGGGCTGAGTCCGAGGTGGGTCGCAGCGTCGGGTGTCTTGAGATAGCGCGGGCGCACGGCGGATAGGTCAGGCTGCACGATCGTCCTCCTTGCTTGACGGTGCCGGCCCCGGCTTTTGCAGAGCCATTGGGAGGACCGTGGCGGAGAACAACCGGCGCCCCGGAGCGGCTATTTTGGCGCGCTGGTTTTTGTCGCCCCCCCGAGCGTTCCGCGGAGCAGGTTTCGATATCCGCGGTGCATGAGCGCGAGCGCCTCGCCGATCAGGCGTTGGGTGCGACGGCGCTCGGTCGAGGATTTCCACTCCATGCCGCGCCCGAGCGTCATGCCGGGATAGACCAGGCGGCGGGCGATCTCGTGCGAGGTCGGCGCGCGATGCGCGCCTTCGAGCGCGTCGAGGATATCAAGCAGGAGGTTGAGACGCTGGCGCTGGAACGCGGTGGGTCGGAAACCGCGCAGCTTGCGCGATGGCGGTGCGCCGGCCAGGCGCCGGTCGAGCCGCGAGGCGGCGCTCCGGCGGGTTTCGATGGCTGCGTCGCGCACGATCATAAAGGCCAGCGGTTGCCCGGGAAGAGTGTCGCGAAGCCAGAGATGATGCGGACCATCGACGTCGCCCAACACGAGGTGGCGCCCATCCGACAGCGCGCGATCGGCGAGAATGATGGGCCAGCCGGTAATGTCGAACGGCGTCGCGCCGGCGAAGCCGGGCGGCGCAGCGTCGAGGATGACGGTTACGGGCGATAGGAACGGCGACCAGAGCGCCGGATCGCTAGGGGGCGAAGCGTCCGGCGCGAACGGGAAAGCAGAGGCCCCAACGACGGGCCATCACCTCCGCTTCGGTCGCTGGCGCTGCCGAGGGCGCGTTTGCTGACAGCGCGAGAAAGTCTCGCCGGTAATCAGGGTTGCGGCGCAGGAACTCCTGTGCAAATCCGGCAAAATCCAGATTGCGCCGCGCCGAGCTTCTTCCCCTGCGTTCGTCGGACATCGCCGCCCCTTTTAGGTGGGCCGGCATCCTGCGGACTGTTGTGCGTCGGGGATATTCCAACTTCTTGAGGGGCTTATCCCCCGAAATGGGGAGACCCGCCAGGCGTGGAGCGCGAGGCGGGTCGGTGGCGCGTCAGTCGTTGTTGCGGCGCGAAGGCCGACTCCAGACAAGGTCAAAGCCGCCATCCCCGTTGTCGTAGAGCTGGGCGAAGATCGGTGCGACGAAGCTCGGATCGTCGAGCTTGACTGAGAGGAAGCCGCGGTCATCGCTGGTGCGCTTGCTCCAGGCGGCGCCCACGTCTGCCTCGCCGACCATCACGCGGTGGCTGGGAGCGTTTGCGCCGTTGCTGTCCACCGGGACGATCCGTACCGACTTGGCCTGGACCGAGAGGGTGATGATCTCGCCGCGAAGTTCGCCGGAGACCTTCTTGAAGCTGCCAATCTTGCTCATGTTACAGTCCTTTCTTGCGTCTCGGGCCGCGCCCTTGCGACCTCGATGCGCATGACCGGACAGCAGGTGCCGGACGCCGCAGCCGTCAGGCCCGCAGCGACAGCGAAGGACGGCGGGCATGGGACTTTCTTGGTGCGCGAGGAACGGCGGCACGCCGGGGGAAGAAAGTTCCAGGACCGCCGTTGCGGCCAGGCCGGCGAGCGGAGCGGCCTGCTGGCAAATGCGCGCTATTGAGAGGTCGCGGGGCTCGGCAGCGAACCGGAAAGCTTAGCTATGAGGTCCGGAACGCGCTTGGGTGGGCGATCGTGATCTTCGCGGAGAATAGCGAAGAGTGCCGCGGGTGGTGGATCGGGTGCGACAGTCCTGCCGCCCGCTACAATGGCCCGTGAGGATCGGCGTGTTGGTCGAGGCCCGGAGCCGCCGCGTCGAGGCTGGCCGAGCCCGAGCGGCAGTCGGACGATCACCGTGCTCGTACCGACATTCAGCCTGACCGCCAAGGGAGGATCAGTCGGAACACCCTGTCTGGGTTGGTCCCGTCAGCAGAACCTGACGCACTGGTGCTGATGTAATCTCGGTCCATGCCTTGGCGGCGATCGCCATCGCACCAATGAAGCTGAGCATCGTCAGGGTGACGCCGGAGCCCAGCGCCATCCCGGCGATGCCGTAGATCGCGTGATAGCCCGCGAAGGCGGCGGGGATGACGAAGAGCGCGGCGATGGCGAGGCGCAGCAGCGGCGAGCGTACCGTGTCGAACAGGATGCGCCCGATCGCGAGCGTCGCCGCGCCGACGAGGATCGCGCCGAGGATCGAGGCCGGCAGACCTTGGCCGTGCGCGTGAAGCCAGAAACCCGTTGCAAGGCCGGCATAAAGCGGGAGGGCGTGCACGGCGAGGCCGATTAGCAGCCAAAGGACGTAGAGTGCGGCGAACAGGCCAAATAGGAGCAGGATGGTCATCGGCGTCCTCCATAGCAACATGGATATCGGACGCGCCCGCCACCACCTCCACAGCGCGATCTGCCGGGAGAGCATAGCATAAGGCGGCCCGTGAAAAAGCGGAAACGCGCAGAGGGCTGAAAGCCCGCCGATGGGCAAGCGGTCATCCCCACGGATCATATTCCCGGACCACCTGGTCGGGATTGCCGTCATATTCCTGGCTCGGCATGACCACATAGCCCTTGTCGGTTCTGACGAGGACGATGAGGGTCATCAGCGTCCTTGCAAGGCTCCAGGCGAGCGATTGAGCGGTGTTGAGCGGCATGATGAAAACTCCTGTCCGGGAGCGGGGCCATCCCCGCTCGACAGGGGCCCCGGCGGCCGGGGCCTGGCCGCAATCACCGCGCCGGGACTTGTCCCAAGCGGCCGCACGCGCCAGCGTAGTGGACCCTTTACGGGTTGATTGAAGGAGGCTCAGGCTTCGGCCACAGGGATCAGCGCCTTGCGAGTGGGGATGGCCCGATCCCGCGCTTTGCTCCGCCGCCCCTACCGATCAGTCGCTTGTCTGGAACCTCGATTGCCTGATGGTGACATTGGTCGTGGGCGAGGTTCGATGCCGCGATGAAGTCTGCTGTGACAGTCGCGGCCGCAGAAAGGCCCGAACACTGCAAATGGAAGAGAGATGACCGGGAGGCGATGTCTGCCTACGGTGACCGGCTGCGTTGGACGATGCGAGTCGCCTCTGCGCGGACAGGATTGGGAAGTGGAGTGATATTCGTGAACAATAATGATCTTGCCGATGCCATTGCCGCCACGAGCGGCACCACCAAGGCCGATGCTCGTAAGCTGGTCGATGGCGTTCTGACGGCGATCGCGGAGGCGGCCGCCAAGGGCCAGGAAATATCGTTGAACGGCTTCGGCAAATTCAAGATCAAGGACAGCCCGGCCCGCGAGGGACGCAATCCGTCGACCGGCGAGACGATCCAGATCGCCGCATCAAAGAAGCTGACCTTCACGCCTGCCAAGGCCTTGAAGGACAAGCTGAACGGTTGAGCATGGCGAAGCGGGGACAGGTATCGACCTGTCCCCGCAAGTTTCAGATCAGCGGATCGGCCAGCCCGCTCGTTCGGCGAGTGATTGCCGTGCCGGCAGGGCCGCCTCGCGCGCCATGTCGGCTATATCGCATTCGGCGAGATCTTCGAGCGCATAGCCTTGCCGCTCGGCCGCCGCGATCAGCGCGGCGAGGCTGGGATATTCATCGAAGCGTATCCCTAACCAGAGGCCGGGTTCGTCGCGTTCTTCGTCCTCGAACGCCTGGAGGAAGTAGGTTCGCATCGGCGGGTCGTAGCCGATGACGGCATTGTCGTCGGTCCGTGTGGCCGACCGAACGGTAACAGCGTGACGGCTCATCCGGAGCGTCCTTTCTTATCTGGGAAAGAAGATACCGGCCCCGCCTGGGGGGCGGGGCCGGCGGCGGCGTGTCAGGCCGGCGGGTTCCAGATGATGACCTTCTTCGAAGGGTCATCGCCGGGCGCGTTGGCGACATTGCCGTAGATGGTGCCGAATTCCGGCGCAGACAGCGAGACCGAAACATATTCGGCGCCCGTGGTCTGCGAGAAGCGGTTCCAGCCGGCGCCCAGCTCGAAGCCGTTCTTGCGGCTGATGATCCGGAAGTCCGGTTCGCTGTCCTTCGCCTTGCGGGCGTTGGGAATGATCGCGATCGGCGCGGTGACGTTGAGCGTCGCGAGCGTGCCTTCGAGACTGCCGTCGGACTTCACGGTGAGGTTTGCGATAGTGGCCATGGTCAAAACTCCTTCGGTTGCTCGGGGACCATCCCCGATGGCGCCCAAAGGAGAGCCCGGTCTGCCGACGTCACTGGAGCGTAAGCGGAAGGGAACCCCCTTGCGGGGTTGACGGCACGAGGCATGCCGAGGATCGTATGCAGGCGACAAATGAGGGGTCGGTCTCCAGCAGTTGGAGGGATGCGGCTGTCCTGGCCACCGCTTTCCTCATGAAACGTCAGGGGCGGCCGTCGCGTTCGGCTATCTGCGTAAATCCCGCGTGATCCCGTGTTTCCCGCCCCGAGGCGAATTTGCGATCCACACCCCGGCCGGATCAAGCAGGCACGGTCCTCGAAGACAGGCGCTTCCGGAATGCTTCCCGCAAGCGGACGGCATCGGCTCCGAAATGCGCCTCCCGGTGGTGGTTGGGGCAAAGGCAGATCACATTTGCCACCGCGTCCGGGCCGCCTTCGTGTAGCGGGATAATATGATGCGTCTCCAGATAGATCGCGCCACCGGCTCGAACAAAGCCGGGCGAGCCACAATATTCGCAGCGTCCCGCAGCGCGCAGCAGGGCACGGTTCCGAATGCGCGGATCGCGGACATAGACAAGACCTGCCTGTTCGCGCCGCCGGACCTCCTCTGAACCGTCCGGCTCAATCAGGGCGAACTGGTCGACGAACAGGCAAGCCGTGCCGCGCACAAGCACGTGCGCGCCGGTCGCCGCATCATAAGAGGCGAGCGTCCAGGGCTCGGGATCGAGTTCGCGTTCCGAGACCTGCGAGGCCTTGGCCTCCGGATCATCGCGATCCCGGCGATTGCCGGCATTGAGAATGACCCGTATCGAGAGACCATCGCGCTGCGCGAGCTGGAGCGCATCATCCAGCTTGCGGGCGCGGCGCCCCCAGGGATTGCCGCGCCCGCGCGCGAACTGGACGTCGGCATCTTCGCGGAAATTGCCGCGATGGACGATGAGGCCGTCCTCTTGCCTCAGTAGCACATGCCAGAGGTTCAGCACGATCGCATTGCCGGGTTCGACGAATACCCATTCGTAGCAATATTTGGGGTTCGTCCGCGCACCGGCCGCGCCGCGTTTACTGTTCGACCAATCGGAGACGTCGAGCCCCGCCTCGCGAACGAGGTCATGGACGAAATATTTTCGAGCGGGCCGGATATCGTCGAGCATCGACATCGACATAGACCTATCTCGTCATGTCGACGTTAAAATTGCCCGATATTGATCTCTCTCGTTCATTCGCTCTTGAAGCGAGCGGCCATTATGAAATGCTGTGGCGATGAGCGATCCCGAACCCGAGCCGCTGATCCAGCGCAACTTCGCGCCCGAGCTGCCGCATTTCGGCAAGCATTTCGTCTATCATGGACAGAGCGGCGTTCTGACGTTCCGCATCGATGTCCAGGACTCTACCCATGACGGTCATGTGATTGTCGGCGGCACGATCCTCCATGGGATCGAGACATACCCGACGGGGGTGGAAAAGGATCTTAGAGGAGGGCAGTTTTCTGCCTTTGTGACGGAGAGTGAGTATATGCGGTTGTCGAACTCGCCGCTGGACTGACCGAATTAGCCCCGCGCGCACGACCGGTCATCCGGGTCGATTGCGAAAGTCCCAGATGCGGATGCCCATCTTCCGGGCCTTGTCGGCGAGATTGTCCTGGATGCCGGTACCGGGGAAGACGATCACGCCCTTTGGGCAGGCTTCGAGCATCGTATCGTTACGCTTGAACGGCGCGGCCTTCTTGTGGCGGTTCCAGTCGGGCTGATAGGGCTTTTGCGGCACGTTGCGGTCGCGTGCCCAGCAGGCAGCGATACGCTCGGCGCCGGTCGGCGTGCCGCCGTGGAGCAGGATCATCTGCGGTAGCTGCTGATGAACCTTGTCGAGCACGGCATAGATTCGGTCATGATCGTTGCAGTCGGCGCCGCCGGTGAAGGCGATCCGCACGCCGTCGGGATTGAGCACCAGGGCATCGCGATAGGCCCGGCCATCGATCTGCTTGCGGCTGTCGAGCACCGCCGAGGTCAGCGCCTTGCGATTGACCATGGGGCCGGAACGGGGAAGCCAGGGTTTGCGCAGATGGATGCGGAACTGATCAGCGGCGGCGTCGCGGAAGAATTCCATCGTGTCGCGGCGCTCGATCATGGTGATGCCTTCGGCGATCGTGCGTTCCAGCTCGACCGACTTGACCTCGCTGCCATCCTGTTCGCGCTGCATGCGCTTCTGCGCCTGCTCGTTGTCGTCGAGCTCGCGTTCGACCCGTTCGCCGGCGCGGTGAAAGACGTTGACGACGCCCCAGGCGAGATCCTCGAGGTCGGGTTCGATCCGGGTGTCGATCAGGCATGAGACCAAGGCGTCGAACATTTCAGCGACCGCGCCGCCGGCGATACGGTCGTCCGGCAGCGGGCGATGGTCGGGTTCGTCGTCGAAGGGGCGATAGCCATAGAGTTGCATTTCCTGAAGGAGATAAGCCGTGGAGCCGGGTTGGGGCTCGTCCTGTTCGGGGTGATCGGTGTCGCTCGTCATCGCCATGCTCCGGATCCTGTGAGCCACGCCTCTCGTGGCCTTCGTGGCGACGACCGGCGGCGGGCGGAGCGGGCTTGCACCGCGCCCGACAGGGCGCGGCCGAAGCGCCCAGCGGAGGATGGCGGAGCGGCGGCTATTTTGTTTCGCGCTGCAAAGGGGCTTCAGCCCCGGCGGAAAATAGCCGTCGCGCAGCCATTGCCGGCCCGGGCCGCTTGCCGCAGTCGCCCTCTATCGAAGGCAAGAGCGTGGCGTCTCGCCGGGATCGTCCGGATCATGCGGATGCGACCATCCGGTCCGTGCAGGACTGAGCCCCTGCCTTCCGGCCTATCCCCGTCCGCCAAGGAACCGCGCCGCATCGGTTTCGAAAAGCTGGGACCGCACCGCCACCGCGAGACGCTCACGCCCGAACGCGCACAGGTCGTCGTTAAAGTCCCCGTGCCTGGGCTCGAGCGGCACCACCTCGATACCCATCGGGATCGTGCGCTCGGTGAGCGTCTTCAACGCGCCCGCACCGGCGGGATCATCGTCGCGCGCGACATAGAGACGTCGAAGTCCGGCCGGGAACAGGATGGCGGCAAGATGGGCGGCGGAGAGCCCGGCGATCGCCGGCATCAGAGGCATGACCTGACGCAGCGACAACATGGTTTCGATGCCCTCGCCCGCCATCATGATCGGGCCATGTCGTCCGAACCTGACCCCATGCCCAAGCAGATCGCCCATGGCGCGGCGAGGATAAGCGACCGGCGCCTTGCCGGAGCCGTCGAGCGCGAGCCAGGTGCGATGCACGCCGGTGACGCTGCCATCAAGGTCGGTGACCGCCGCGATCATCGCCGGCCATACGGGTCGGACATCTGGGTCATCTTCGTCGGATGCCCGATACCAGCAAGAGGCATGAAAGTGCAGCGCCTCGCAGCCGGTAAGGTCGGTGATGTGCCGTGACGCAAGATAGGTCCGAACCAGGCTGCTCCCGACAGGCTTCGAGGCGGCACAGAGCCGCCGCGCCGCCTGCTGCGTGCCGGACGGTGCCTTGCTTTTCCTGTACGGCTCGTTCGCGACCGGCGGCGGCATGGGCAGGCTGAGGAAATGGCGAGCCTCGTCGAGCGTTTCGCGCATGGTCTGGCAATTCCGGGCAGCCGCGATAATGTCGAGCATATCGCCATGATCACCCGACTGCGCATCGGTCCATTTGCCGGCCGCTCCGCGCCCGTCGGGCGACGCGGAGAGACGGACATAGAGGCTGCGCCCGGGTGTGTTGTGGACGTCGCCCACCAGCCAGTACCGGCCCTCCTTGCGTCCCTTGGACAAGTAACAGCGGCAGACCGCCTCGGCATGGTCGGCCAAGGCCGCGGCGATCTGGCTGGCGGGGCTGATGGTATCCGTGGCGGGCATCGTGGGGCTCCTCAGGCGGCCTGACGCGCCGAGATCCGTTCGACCGGAAAACGATCGAGCAGACGGCCCAACACGTCGACGCCGACAGCCCCTGTCGGCACGTAGAGCTTCAGCTTCCACGAGACGATCTCGGAGATCAAGCCCATGGCCTTGAGGCGCTCGACGCCGAGATCGTTGAAGCCGGTGAGTTCGATCCGCCAGTCGTTCATCGAGCGGACACGCTGGAGTTTCTGGCTGCCCGCCAGGAACAGCGAGGCTTCGCCCGAGATCAGCATCGCGAGGGCTTCTTCGCCTGAGAGTTTGACCGGGCCGTCATCGTTGGTGACGCTCGCTGCCCACGCCGGAGAGACGCGGCGGCCGATCACACGCTCGCCGTCATCGGTCTGAAGGCGGTAAACGCGGGTCGATTCGTTCGGGAGCAGTTTCCAGATCGGCAGCAATAGGCCCGACACCATGTGCAGTGTCGAGACCTGGTGATCCGGCAGTCGGGCGAGTTCGGCGGCCCAGGCGGTGCTGAACGTCCCCCTGTCGACCTCTTCCCAATGGTTCACCGCCAGCTTATCGGCGGCAACGACCATATCCATCAGTGGCGAGATCAGCCGCACGCGGGGATGGATCGCGCCGTCATCATCGGTGACGCTGCGCGCCCGGCGCTGGACCGCGCCGAGCCCGGTCTGGGCATTGACCAGCAGCTTGGCCCCGCGATCATCGACCATGGCCAGAGCATCGGCAAGCGCGAGAGGTTTCAGCCGATCCTTGCGTTCGATGGTGATGAGCGCGGTCTGCGCGCCGGTGCCCGGATGGGTGTAGATCGGCGCGCGGCCGGTGATGCGGAAGCTCTCGGCGATCAGGGTCTCGAGCCCCACCTCATAGCTTCCCGATGCCTGCGCCTGCTCGATCCGGGCGGTAAGCAGCCCTTCGAACGCCTCGAACAAGAGGTTCTGCATGGCGACCGTCAGCGCCAGCATCCGGTTCAGGAAGATGTTGATGCCGGGCAGCTCATCCTTGAGCCCGCCGTCGCTGTCGAGCAGCGACAGGCCGGTTGCCGCTTCGAAGCGGGCGAGCGAACAGCCTTCGACCTTGCCGCGTGCGAGCAGGACATAGAGCTGGCGTAGCGCATCACGCGCATACCAGCTTTCGAGATTATCTTCGGGCCGGAACATGTTCTGCCCGCCGGTCTGGCGCTGGCCACGCGTGATCGCACCCAAGGAATCGAGTCGCCGGGCGATGGTCGAGATGAAGCGCTTCTGCGCCTTCACATCGGTCGAGACGGGCCGGAAGAGCGGCGGCTGCTTCTGGTTGGTGCGGTTGGTGCGTCCGAAGCCCTGGATCGCGGCATCGGCCTTCCAGCCGGCCTCGAGCAGATAATGGATGCGTCGGCGCTGGTTCACCGCGCCAAGATCGGCATGATATGATCGGCCCGTGCCGCCGGCTTCCGAGAAAACGAGAATGCGCTTCTGATCGCTTTGGAAGGCGTCGGTTTCATGGAGCGCGGCCGACGTCGGCCGGTTCTCGACCGCGAAACGGGCGGTGCCGTCATCGCGGGTCTTCGGGACGACGCGGCGCGAACGCCCCGTTACCTCAGCGACCGCATCAGCCCCGAAATGCTGGACGATCTGGTCGAGCGCGCCGGGAACGGGCGGCAAGGCCGCAAGCCGCTCGATCATCGCGTCGCGGCGGCGAACCGCCTCGCGATTGACGACGGGATTGCCCTCCTCATCATGGACCGGCCGGGACGAGAGATTGCCTTCGCCGTCGGTGAACGGCTCATAGAGCTGCATCGGAAAGCTGTGTTGTAGGTAGGACAGAACGCCGTCTCTCGGCGTGATGTCGACCGACACGTCATTCCACTCGTCGGCGGGTATCTCGGCCAGGCGACGTTCCTGCATGGCCTCGCCGGTTGAGACGATCTGCACGACCGATGCGTTGCCCGCGCTGAGGTCCCGCTCGATGCTGGCGATGGTGCTCGGCGTCTGCATGCTGGTGATGAGGTGATTGAAGAAGCGCTGGAGCATCCCCTGATAGGCGGACTTGGCCTGCGCCTTCGCCTGGCGGTTCAGGGTGCCGTGGCTTGCACTGGTGACGCCGGAGGCTTCGAGCGCCGCGTCCAGATTGTTGTGGATCACCTCGAAGGCTGAGGCGTAGCTGTCGTAGATGCGGACCTGCTCTGACGTCAGCTTGTGCTCCAGGATTTCATATTCGACGCCGTCAAAGGACAGCGAGCGGGCGGCATAGAGCCCGAGCGCCTTCAGGTCGCGGGCGAGCACTTCCATCGCGGCGACGCCGCCATTCTCGATCGCGGTGACGAACTGCCCGCGTGTCGCGAACGGGAAATCGTCGCCGCCCCAGAGGCCGAGGCGCTGCGCATAGGCAAGATTCTGCACGGTGGTGGCACCCGTGGCCGAGACGTAGACGATCCGGGCATCGGGCAGCGCGTGCTGGAGGCGAAGGCCCGCGCGCCCCTGCTGCGACGGCGCGACGTCGCCGCGTTCACCCTTGCCGCCGGCGGCATTGGCCATGGCGTGCGCTTCGTCGAACACGATCACGCCATCGAAATCCGCTCCGAGCCATTCGACGATCTGTTCGACACGAGACTTCTTCGATCCGCGCTCCTGCGAGCGCAGCGTGGCGTAGGTCGTGAACAACACGCCTTCGTCGAGGCGGATCGAACTGCCCTGCTTGAAGCGTGAGAGCGGCGTCACCAGCAGCCGTTCCTGTCCGAGCGCGGACCAGTCGCGCTGAGCGTCCTCCAGGAGCCGATCGGAGACGGACAGCCAGCAGGCCTTGCGCCGGCCCTTGAACCAATTGTCGAGGATGATCGCGGCGACCTGCCGGCCTTTGCCGGCGCCAGTGCCGTCGCCGAGGAACCAGCCCCGGCGGAACGTCACGCTGTCGTCCGCGTCGGGCCGCGCGGCGGTCACGACGTCGCAGGTCGCATCGACTTTCCATGCGCCGGAGAGATGCCCCGAATGGGCTTCGCCGGCATAGATCACGGATTCGAGCTGCGCGTCCGACAGGATCCCCAGCACCGCAAGCTGCGGCGGCAGGTGCGGCCGGTACGACGGCTTGGGTGGCGCGACCGACGCCATGGCGGCGGATTGCACGAGCGGCGTCGGGTGCGCGGTCGCGCCCGGGATCACGATCGACTGGAGTGCATAGGGCTCGTAGATGCTGTCGCCGAGCCGATCGGCGGGCGGGGTCCAGTCGATCGTCTGATAGACGAGTTCGACCGCTTCGGACTCGGCGTCGCTGCATGTGGATTGCGAGGCGACTCTTCGCGCCTTGGCATCTGCTGGCGAAGCCGATGTGGAGATGGCGAGCGGCGTTACCGGCGACGGGGTGATCGGCGAGCGCGGGGGCACCTGATCCAGCACCCGGCCGAGCAGCGTCGCGGTGTCGGGCGCTGTTCCCGCGCTGGCGGGCAGTGCGGTGGGATCGTCAGCCGGCACCTTGTCGATCACGGTCAGCCGGGTGTCGATGGTGGTGCCGTGCTTCGCATAGACCCTGCCGTCGATCGCGGCGGTGAACACGACGCGGCCGCTCTCTTGCAACCGGACGAACGCCTCGCGCCAGGTGGCCGCGTCGGGCGAGCAGGATGCGCCGGTGATGGTGACAAGCCGGCCACCGGGTTCGAGCCGGGCGAGCGCCGAGGCGATATGGCGAAGCGCGGCGTCCTTCATCGTGCGCTCGACATGGGCGACCGCCGAGAATGGCGGGTTCATCAGCACCACGGTCGGGCGGATCGCGGCCGGCAGCCGGTCGTCGATCGACGCGGCATCGTGGTGCGAGACGGCGACGCCGGGAAAGAGATGGCCGAGCAGCGCGGCGCGGGTCTCGGCAAGCTCGTTCAGCGTGATGCCGGTCCGCGCCAGCATGGCATGGACTGCGAGCATGCCGGTGCCGGCGGAAGGCTCCAGCACATGATCGGCAGGATGGAGCGAGGCGGCGACCGACGCGACGAACGCGAGTCCCGGCGGCGTCGAGAATTGCTGGAGCGCCTGGGAGGTCTCCGAACGGCGCGTATGGGTCGGCAGGAGCCCGGCGACGCGCTCGATCAGCGCGAGGGCGCTGGCGGGCGCACGGCCGACGATCGTCTGGCCATAGCGACGCAGGAACAGGATCTCCGCCGCCTCGCAGGCATCATAGGCGGTCTTCCAGTCCCAGGCGCCTTCGGCATCAGTGCCGCCGAACGCAGTGGTCATCGCGAGACGTAGGTCCGATGCGTCGATCGGGCGCCCGGCCTCGATCATGGGCAGGAGCCGAGCGCCCGCCGCGTGGATGGAAGCGGCAGCGGCCGCGAATCCGGATGCGGCGGGAAGCGGCGCGGCGCGCAGCGCCGCGTCGGACATGGTCTGGGTCATCAGGCAAGCCTTCCGGGAGAGCAGGAACGGAGTGAGCCGCCGGCGCTCTCTCGAACCAGCGAAGCTCGCCCGATCTCGGCCCGCCTTTCCCTCTCGCTTGGGCTCCCCTCGCCGGGCGCGCCGATCAGGCCGCGCCTCGCCACCACGCGATCCGCTCTTCCCGGCTGGCATTCGCCAGCCAGAGCAGCAAGTCGCCATGGCAGGACAGCGGCGCGCAGAAGCAGACGAGATCGCGCCCGCGCAATTCGTCCAGCGCGCGCAGCAGATGATGCTGTGTACGGAGCCAGCGCGCATATTTGGCGATGACCATCGCCCGATCGCCGTCGCGACCGATGACGAATGGATTACCCCATTTGGAGCCACGGCCGATATAGACCGCATTCGCGTTGTCCTTCGTCGCACGCTTGTTGAGCACCCTGCACATCGAAACTTCTCCGCACCGCCCCTTGGCGGCATGCGGACGTGCAGCACGGTCGGGACACTCGGCCGTCACCACCGGGGAACGGGCTGCCCGTTGACGGGCGAGGAGACCGTGCAAGGAGGAGCGATGCCGACCCGTAGCGGTTGCGGAGACGGCGCAGGGCTCTGCAATGCGGGCATGAAAAAGCCCGTTCCGACAAGCGGAACGGGCCCGGTTTCAAGCGGCGAGCGGACGATGCCGTATGGGATCGATCACGAACCCGTGCCGCCCTGCACTATATTCATCAGCGGACACGAGATAGCTCCGGCTTTGGGAAATATCTCGGCGGCCACCGATAGTAGCCACCGTTTCTACGAGACCGGGATAACGATCCGATCGCATTGCCGAGATGACCACCCAGTCTTCGGCGTGTTCGTATTGGAACCGCTCTCGATCGCGGGTGAAGGAGTCTTCCGCCGTCAGCGTCCGACCATGCACGGCTTCCCAAGCATCGGGCTCCCAGTCCCGAAGCGTCCGATCCGCCTTGTGCCTTTCCCGATCCGTGAAGAGATCGGGATAACCGACCGCGACACGTGCCCAGTCACCGTCCTCCTCATACCAGCCGCCCTTGATCCGAAGCGCCGGATGGAGAGCGGCATTGCGGGCGCGGTCGAGCTTGAAGCCGCCATGCGAAGCGGTCGAATGGAACACCACGCCTTGCGCATAGACAGTCGCGCCCTGCGACATGCCCCAAGGTGTGGAGAGCCGCATTCGGACATCTTTGCGGCCGAGCGCTTCGCGCTGCCGGAGGTGGGCCGCGATCACCTCGACGTGCGCGCGAAAGCCCGCTTCGTCGGCGACGATGCCTTCGCTCCCGAAGACGTCTTTCTCGTCCCACTCGGCAAGGGGTCTGGACAGCCGCCAGCCCGATGCGAGGCGGAAGCCGTCCCGCGCCGGAATGGCGATATAGCCCAAGTCGACGACCCGCGCCGCCATCATGCCGGCGGCGGTCATGCCATATTCGATCACGATCCGGGTCATGCCGCCCTCCTGTCGTTTTGGTGGAGAGCAGGCGCGAAATCCGGACCATAATTGCGTGAGTGCTCGAAGGTCGGGTCATCGGCCTCATCGACCAGATATTCGGTGACCTCCTCAGCATAGTCGGCGTCTATGACCGCCGGATGGTCCGGGAACAGTTCGACCGCGTGCCGGTCGCCGAACACCACCGCGTCGGCGGCTTGCATCGCCGCGCGGTGATCGGTCGCATCGACCGCCACCTTGATCCGGATGGTCGTATAGACATGTACGAAATGGCGCCGCACGGTCATGCCGCCCTCCCGAGATTGGAGGGCAGCAGCACCGGGTCGGGATCGCCAACGACCTCGAACCGGGCGTTGCTGTAGCGGTTGCGGTCGAGCCAGGCTTCCGCCGACGCCATGTCGGGCGCGAGGAAACGCAGTTCGTCGCGCCCGCCAAAGCTGGTCAGCACGCGGACCATGCCGGGCGTCGGCGTCTCGACGATTTCGAAGTCGAGCGCGCTTTCGACCGAATAATGCCGATGCACGATGACCGCGATGATCCCGCCACTGCCATAGTCGCCAAGATGCAGGCAGAAGCCGGCGGGCGATCGATACGTGGGGCGGATTTCCTCCGGCCGGCGCTCGGTGAGCCGCCCGACGCCATTGTCGTTGGTCCAGGCTTTGACCTTGCGGGTGAAGCGCTCGGGCGGGCGCGGCTCGCCGTTGGAATAGCGGATCAGACTGCCGAGCGGCGCGGTTTCGTAGATCAACGGAGCGGACATTTCATATCTCCTGAAACGCGAAAGCCCGGCGGTGGCCGGGCTTTCGAGGTGTTGGCGATGGGGTGAAGAACGGGTCAGGCGGGCGTGCCGCGTGCGATCCCGATCGCGGCGACGGCGGCGGCGAACTCGATGTTGTGGAGTTGCTCGTCGGGATCGAGCCGACCGATCACCTCGATACAGGCTGCGCGGATTTGATCATCGCTGACCGCGACCGCCGCCGTGTCGGTTCCGGCATAGGCATGCTGGATGTCGGCCACCATCGAGCGCACATCCTCTTCGCCGAGCACCAGCGCGGGATGCTTCCCATGCCCGGGCGCGCAACCGAGGTCGCCATAGTCCGCCTGGTCAAGGAGGCGGCCTTCCATCTCGGTCGTCGAGCTGGAGAGGATGTGGTCGGCTGTGACCACAGTGACACCACCGCCAAAGCCGTCCGGCCGCATCTTGCTGCAAGTCCAGGCGGAGGTGATGACCACATGGTCGAGCGTCGCGCTGCGACGCACGATTTCCTGGAAGATCGCGGCCTCGCCCAGATCGGAGAGGTCGAGTTCCAGTTCGAGTTCGTCGGGATCGGTCGTCTTCAGCTTCTCGCGGACCATCTCGACGACGATGCCGGAAGGCGCATCCTCATCGCGCAGCATGCCCTTCACCTCCGCGATGTCGAGCCAGATCGTGCTTGAGGGTCCTTCGCTTGCGAAGAAGTAGACGGCCTCGCCATCGCGTTCATGCTCGAACATACCGGTGAGCAAGGCCCATTCGAGCCGCGTGATAGCGCTCCCCGGGATGCTCGGACGAACGACGGTCGGGGAATAATAATCAGCCATGACAAGTCTCCAGATACGCGAAAGCCCGACACGCGGCCGGGCTTTCGCAGGAACAAGGGAACGGATGCGCGACGCGGATCAGGGAGGCAGATCTCGATCGTCAGGCGTCCCATCGAGAATTTGGGTTCGAAGCGTCCAGCTCCTCACCAGCAGGTCATAGGCGAGGAAGCCGCCGCCCATCAGCCGGTTGCGGATGGCATGATCGGTATCGCCGGCCGCCTGATGGAGCTGCTCGGCCATCACCATCGGGGTTCGGTCGTCCGCCTCGAGATCGAATTCGAGGACTGCCTGGACCTTCATACCGCCTCCATCGCGACGGCCGGCTGGGCGGCAAAAGGATCGACGTAGCGGTGGATGGGCTGGGCTCGGCCCATCCAGGGCTCCGGCCGGATGCAACGTACCCAATCGGCGAAGCTGGGGATGAAACCCAAATCCTCTCGGACGTGCATTTCACCGATCAGCCGCACCGGCACGACGCGCCCCGTCGAAATGGTGATCGTCGCCCCGAAGAAGCGCTCCAGCATGAAGATGCCCTCGGCGTGATGGCGGAGCGCCCGGTGGCGGAAGTCGGCGGTGATCGCCTTCGATTCATCGAACCACTGGTGGAGCGGCAGAAAATCTTCAGGCGCGCCACCCCATTTACGCACTGAGGAAAGGGCGTGATGATAACAATGTCCCATCGCCGGCTCCTCACCATTCATGGACGTGGTTTTCGGACGACATGAAGCGCTCGTTATAGTCGAGCGTGATCGTGCCGGCGACGACATCGAATATGAACTCGCCATAGGCGCCGTCCGAGTTCTCCCAGCCTTCATGCTTTTCGCGCAACAGATCGTAGGCGAGCGTTTCGATCGCCACTGCGGCGCCTTGTTGGCGGGTCACTGCCTGGCTCTCCCCATAAGGCAAGTCGAGCATGTCGATCTGCTGCTCTGGAAGTGACGCTGGTACGTCGCCGTTGAAGGCCTGGATGTCCTCGATCTGTCCGCTGTCACCTTCGCCATCGAAGATGACGGTGACGCGCGTGATATTCGCCGAGGCCAGGGAGGCGAACAGACTGGCCTTGTTCTGGGGAACGAGTGCTGTGGCCGAGGCCTCCCAGAGTGCGAACTTCCGGCTGAGAGCGGCCATGTCGATGGCTGGTTGTGGTGCATCCGTCATTGCGAATCTCCTGAAACGCGAAAGCCCGGCGTGATGGCCGGGCTTTCTGTGAAGTTGGGATGGGGATTTGGGCGCGATCTTCGCCTCATTCGCGAAGGCCGCCTGACGCGATATCGGCGATCCACTCGGAGGCCTCGTCGAAATCGGCATCGTCGTCTTCGACCAGACGCGCGAGCGCCACGGCGCCTTCCCGGCCGAGCTGACCAAGACGCTGGAGGCAGGAGAGCAGGACCGGCGCCAGATCGGCGGCGGAGGCGGATTCAATGTTGGAAACGTTCATCGGTCGATCCCTTGGAAGCAGAATGGAGAAGGTGGCGGGACAGCCGAAACCGCCCCGCCGTGGAAGTCAGGCGGCCTCGGGCAAGGCCTCGCCATCGTCATCGCCGGTGACGACAGGCTCCTCCTCGAGGAAGGCCGGGAGCGCCTCGATCTCGTCGGCGTTACCGTCGTCGTTCGTGAGCGCGTCGAGCGGGACAGGCGTGCGCATCGGCTCGGGCAGCCAGGCCGAATCCTCCAGCAGCCGCTCGGCCTCGCGGGCCATGTCGGCCTTCTTAAGATGGTCGATCATGCCGGCGAACTTGGCGCCCTTCGCCTCCGCCACATCGGCGACGATCCGCTGTTTGGTGACGCTGCCGAGGTAGCCCGCGACCGTCGGGCGCCAACCCGCCTCGACCAGGTCGAGCCCGACCGCACGCGCCAGCACGTGGCTATGCGCGACGCGCCGTTCGACCATCGACTTCGAGACCCGGCCATTGTCGTACTTCGGGACCATTTCGACCTGGGCGTTCAGCACCCGGGACGCGCAATGTGCGAACAACGCCGCCTGTTCGTTGCCGTCGAACAGGAGCAGCGCGTCCCACAGCGTCTTGTCGTCATCGGGAAGCCGGTCGGCCCAACGCTTGTGGCGTTCGTCGATCGCCTTCGCCGGTGCGCTGTCGCGCAAGCCCGTGACCGAATGCCCGAACGTCACGTCGTGCAGCGAGATCTGGAGACAGGAATCGCGCGTCGAGGAGTAGAAGCAATCGAGTACGAAAGCGTGGAGGACCGCCGCGAAAGCCGTGGACGGCTGACGCGCGAAGGCATCCTGCAGCGCTAGCGTCCGCCAAGCGGTCAGTTCGGCGACGAGCCGGTCGGGCAGCGGCTTCACAAGCTCCCCGTCTTCATCCTCATCATCGTCCGAAGCCGCGCCGATCGGCACGACGTTGGACGTGAGCGGCCGGGGCGAAGCAGCCCTCGCGCCGTCGATGCGATCCTCGTCCGAGGCGTCGGGGTCCCGACCGGTGTCCGTATCCTCCGTAGCAACCGCCGGCTCATCCTCGGGTCGGACATAGCCGCGCTCGATGGATAGCGTGCCATCGACCTCGATCGACACGAACACGCCGGCGATCGCCATGTCGTCCACCCTGAAGATCATCGGCCGTTCGACAAGCGCGCCGATTGCTTCGTCGATGGCGTCCAGCCGCTCGCTGATTTCATCGGGCACCTCAGGGGCATCGGCCCATTCGGCTTCGAGTTCCTCGATCTCGGCCTGAAGCCTGGCGAGCGTGGCTTCCTCCTCTGCGGTCATCGCAAGCTCGACGCCGTCGATCTCGCGGAGGCCCGCGGTCACGTTCCACGGCATGTCGACCGCGGTCGCGACCCACTTCCAACCCTCGACCCCGATCGTCTCGCCTTCGGCCTGAAGCTTCTCGGCCACCAGTCGGTCGAGCAGAGTGGGATCGGTGAGCCAGCCGCCGTCGTCCGGCTCGAACAGGTCGCGCAGGACCGCGCCGCCCGCGGCGACATAAGCGTCGATGCCGACGAAGCGCACACGCTTGTCCGCCGCGCGCACCGTATCCTCGGTGAGCTTCTGGCGGATGAAGGCGGCCGACTTGTTGTAGCTATGGGCGAGCATCTCCCAGACCTGTTGCTGGCGCTCGTGATCGTCCGAGACGGCGAAGGCGATCAACTGCTCGAGCGTCATGCCATCCTCGGCATAGATGTCGTGCAGCTTGGGGCTGACCTTGGCGAGTCGCAGCCGCTGGTTCACGACCGCCGGGGTCACCAGGAAGTGCGCGGCGATCGACTCGATCCCCTCGCCCTTGTCGACCATCGCCTGCATGGCGCGGAACTGGTCGAGGGGGTGGAGCTGCTCGCGGAAAGTGTTTTCCGCAAAGCTGTCCTCCTCGGCGGTGACGACGTCATTGGCCGCCTTCACGACACATGGGATGGGGGCATCCTTCGCGAGCCGCTTTTGCTTCACCAGCAATTCCAGCGCGCGGAACCGCCGGCCACCGGCCGGCACCTCGAATTGGCCGGTCTCCTGGCCCTCGCCATCCAGGATGGGACGCACGTTCAGGCTCTGGAGCAAGGTGCGGCGGACGATGTCATCCGCCAGTTCACCGATCGAGACGCCCGCCTTCACCCGACGAACGTTGGACTGGGACAGCGCCAAGCGGTCGAACGGAATGTCGCGCGAACCGCTGAGGCTGATCTTCTGAGGCGCTTTGGCCATGGGACTTCTCCATGACGGGCCGCCGCGAGACTCTCTCTCGGCTCCTTGCCCGTCATGAAGCCCCGGCTTCCCTCTAGCTCTTGCGGCCGGCCGCAGGCTGGCCGCGACGGCGGTGGCGGCGTCCGTCGCAACGCCGCGCCACCACATCTCGGAGGCCTTGCCCAGAAGTTCCCGTTATGTTCTCATGCGCCTATGGAACGAATCGAGCCGCAAATATTGTCCGCGATCCTGCTTGCGGCACCGGGCTGGGCGCGTGTCGGATTGACGATGCCGGACGAGCGGATGCGCGAGCGTGCGGCCGAGACATTGGCCATAACGATCATCGAGAAGCTGGAGGGCTGCCCGGAGGCCGACGTGAACCAGTTTACGCTTCCGCTCTGACCCCGACATCCCTCCACTGTCCAGGTGCGAGGCTATCGCGTCGAACAGCGAGACGGTCGCTGAAGGTGACGACATTGGTGCGTCCGCTGCTGTCGACCTGGGTGAAGCGCAATATATCGCCTTTGAGGATTTCGATCGTAACCGGCGCCAGTTCACCCAGCGGGTCGTGGAAGGTCTGACGATTTTTGGGCATCGGCGCGACTCCATCCGAAACAGGCCCCGTTCATAGCATGATATGGAGCGGACATATTCAGCGATGCTCTTCAGGCAGGTCTTCCTCATGGCCCTGCCAGACGATCCGGTCACCCTCATAGACGGTGACGAAGCCGCGCCCTGGCGTGATCGGTGGTGGCGGCTTGGCCGAAAAGTTGAGGCAGCCGAAGGTGTCGCTGGTGGCGGAAAAGGCGAGCGGCTTACCAGGCCGCATGAGGACTCGATCGCATGTGCCGGTCGGGCGTTTGACCCGACGCCGCGACAAACCCAGCCGGAACGCCTCATGATCGCGAACCTCGTAATCCGAGGGCGGCGACCAGTGGCAACAATACTTGCAATAGCGCGGGCCGGGCGGCGCCGGGTCAGAATCGTCATTGAGGGAGGGTCCACCATTGTGGCCTAGGGTTGGCGACCGATCGCTCATGATCCGCGTCCCCCTTCGAGCCATGCCCGCAGCCGCTGACGCATGACACCGATCCCGGCGTTGATTTCGGTGATCTCCGCGTCGGGCGCGACGCAGCGCATCTCCCGAAAGCCGTCGAGAAAGGCGCGCATGACCTTGAGGTAGAGCCCACCCCCGACCAGCGCGACGTCCGTGAATGGCCGCGTGCCGTGGTAGGCTAGGCTCGCAATCTCGCAGCCGGGATGCGAACCATAATTGTCGGGCCTGTTCGCGGATGGCGGGCGCGGCCAGCGCGTCGTCATGCCGCCAGCGATCATCCGGTCGGCGAGGTCGGAGGTCAGGCGGGCGTCGTAATCCTCGATCGGCCGATCGCCACTACCGAATCCGTAGCGCGCGGACAGGAAGCCGACGCGGGCGAGCCGACGACCAGGGTCGACCGTGCGCCAGGTCCGCCAGAGCGGCCCGTCGTAGCGCTCCCAAGCCGGCATCCAGCCCGGATCATTCCGCTTGGTCGCCGAGCAGCCGAGAATGAGCAGGCGGTGCGAAAAGCCCGTCGCGCGCGTCTGCAGCACGTCGACACGGATCACCTTCACCGGGCGCTGCTCGGCAGCTTCTGCGAGCCGGCCGATCAGCGCGATGTCGGCATCGGTGCAGACCCCGCGCACATGAATGGCAATCGGATCGCCATCGCGCGGCGGCGGCATGGCATCGAGAAACAGGATGCCGTGGCCGAGATTGCCGCAATAGTGGGGCACCTCGACGACGGGCAGCCCCGGCGCGGTTTCGATCTTGCGCTGCCCGATACGCTTGAATGCTTCGTCGAAGCTCGTGGGATTGATCGTCGTGCGGGCCTGCGCGCGCGCATGATATCTCCAGGGCGGCCGCTCGGGATCGACCTTGCCGACGGCGATCTGATAGAGGAAGTCGACAAGGCTGTAGGGGTCGGCGGGATAGGGGCAATCCCGCCAAGCGCGTCGGATTGCACCCCGCTTTTGCTCGGAGAACTCGAACAATCGCGTCCGCGCCTGTCGCCACACAGCCGCGCGTTCGTCCCGGAGCCGCCGCTGCTGCTGGGGCCACCAGACGGCGCGGTCGGCCATCTCTTCCTCCACGCTATGCTGCCCCGCGGCGATCATGTTGGCAAACAGCGGCAGCGCCTCGCGTTCGCGGCGCTGTTTCGTCGCGAAGGCGGCGCGCTTGCGCGCTGTCTCCTCATAGGCGGCGGGCCTCGGCCATTTACGGAAGCGCATCACCGCCCTCCCCGCAAAGACGCCTGCGCCTTGCGGAGAATTCCTTCCGCCAGGACCAGAGAGCCGGCACGACGCGCTGCCTCGGCATAGACCGACAGCGGGAAAGCGCCTTCGAACAGGATGTCCCGCTCGATACCAAGCCCGAACGGGAGCCGGATCGCTTCCAGCTCCTCGAGCGCAAAGCTGCCTAATTCCGGGCAGCCGAAGCCGAGATCGGCAAGTCCGAACAGAATCCCGTCCTGGTCAATTTCGGTTGCAAGCCAGGTCGCCTGACCCACGGGGTTGAAGAAGCGAACGACCGGAACGGGATCGGGCTCGCGCCCATTGCGGGCCTGGGCCTCATGGTGGGCACGATCGTTGGCACGAAGCTGCTCGCGCAGCTCGGGGGTGAGGAGGATCATGCCGCTGACCGCAGCCGCGTGTCTGCGGTCAGCCTCCCATCGAGCGCCGGTGCCGGATCGTGGTCCGGATCATCGTCATCATTCACGGCATGCGGCACCGCATCCGGCCGGAAGGCAAGGAGATGGTCGGCTGCCTTGGAGGCAGCGCTGGCGGCGCGCAGGATCGCGCGGCTGTCCTCTCGGATGATCTCCAGCCAGGATCCGAGGTAGTCGGTATGCCGGACGGTCGGCACGATGCCGAGGGCGGCGCAGACGAAGGCGCCGGTCATTTCGGCGACCAGCTCTTCCTTCCCGTAGGCGACCGATCCGAAACTGCCGGTCTGGTCACGGTTCAATCGGGCAGAGCCGCCAACCCAATGACCTAGCTCATGAAAAGCCGTCCGGTGCCAGTTCACGGGATCGAAGAAATCGTCCGGTCTCGGTACCTGGACGTAGTCGTGGCGGGGTGAGTAATAAGCTTGTCCGCCGCCGATGCGGAAGTCGGCGCCGGTCGCCGCGATCAGTGCCTCGGCTTGCGGGAGGATCAAGCCCTCGGGAATCGGCGGGGGCGGTTCGCAGATATTCGCTGGAAGCCCGTCGCATTGCTCGACCGAGAAGACGGTGAAGCTCTTGAGGAAGGGAATGCCGCCCGAGGGCTCGCGGCCCTCGTTTTCGGCGCGGCGACGCTCTTCACCGGGGATGAAGCGGCGGGTGTAGATGATGCCGACGCCATGTTCGCCGCGGCGCACCGAGCCGCCGAGCGCGACCGCCTGGCGGAAGGTCAGGAAGGCATGCACGGAGAAGCCGCGTTCGATGACGGCATTCCAGAGCGTGAGAATGTTGAGGCCGCTGTAACGGCGATTGCTGACGGCATTGTACGGCATGCCGATCGAGGCGCGGGACGAGCCCCAGGGTTGGACCCAGGGAACGCGCCCGGCTTCGAGTTCGGCGATGATGCGGTGGGTGATCTGCTCATAGAGGTTCGCCCGTTCGGTCGGGCGGGTGCGGCGTGTCCGTGCCATGGCCTGTCTCCAGGACGGGCCGGCGCCGAGCCTCTCTCGCCACCCTCAACCCGTCATGGCGGGTCGGCATTCCTCTCACTCTCCTGGGATGGCGCGAGGCGGCAGCCCGGCAGAAGGGGTCCGGAGAGACGCTAGCTGAGCGGCTCACTGGCAGGGGAAGGCATTCCCCTCCCGAGTCACTTGCCTTAGGTTTGTCTGCGGCCGCAGCCTGCGCGGCCAGCTGGCGCACACCATCGCAGCAGCGGAATTAAATCGGTAGCTGAGTGTCGGCTACCTTATCAGCTGTGATAAAGAGGCGTCGGGAGGGGGTTACGTTGAACTATATCGAGAATCTCATCGCGAACGGCACCAATTTCCGGGTCGATCGCAAGACCAACAGCGCATCTTTCAGGCCCGCAGGAGATTCATCTTCGGATCTCGAAGCGTTCCAATCAGTGGTACGTGATCTTCACAACCATGAGGGCGATGGTTACCGCGTCCATAAGGCGCATCCGTCGAGCGACCACGGGCGCGGGCTGATCGATCTGGTCCTGGTGACATTCGAACCCGGTGATTGAGTAATGCGGCCGGAAGGGCGAAGGGACCGCGCCGGCACCGATTCTTGTTTTGATAAGCCCTCGGGGCTATATAGTGGCAACGATCCATGTCGGATCGCGTTGTGGGTTCGATGATGACGAATGTGGCGACACAGGTGATGACGACGGTCAACGCCCCTTATGGGGCGGACCTGTCCGTGCATCAACTCGCCGCGATGGTTGCCGATCCCCAGAGCGCGGTCGAGTTCAATGCGCCGGTCTTTTCGTTCTTTTCCGAGGTTCCCGCCGCTGTTCAGAAGCAGTTTCTGAAGGGTATGGACGTGGATTTGGGTCAGGCGAGCAAGGTCGCCGGCCAGTTCGCCAAGCTGTCGGGCTACACGCTGCCGCTGGCGGTCTGATCGGGTGTCGGCCGGGCGGCCAAGCGAATGGCCGGTCCTTTTCGATCTGGCGACCTCCATTCTCGATCATTTCGAGCAAACCAACGGCTTTGCACCGGACTGGAGTTTTGGCGGCGGCACCGCGCTGATGCTTCAGATCGACCATCGTGAAAGCCACGATATCGATCTGTTCCTCGACGACCCGCAGATTCTACCCTTCCTCAACCCCGAGACGCAGGGGATGCAGCTCGAGAGGCGGCCGGAGAGCTATGACAGCGACGGCAGCGGTGTCCTGAAGCTGGCCTATCGGGATCTCGGCGAAATCGACTTCATTTGCGCGCCCAGCATCACCGATGACCCGGTCACTTCGAGCGACGTCCGCGGGCGGACGGTCTGGTTGGAAACGCCTGCAGAGATCATCGCCAAGAAGGTCTACTTCCGCGGCTGGAATTTTCAGCCGCGCGACATGTTCGACCTTGCGACGGTGGCTGAAAGCTATGGCGCGGACTATGTGATTGCTGCGTTACGCGCGTGCGGCATGAACCGGTGCCGCACGGCGCTCGAAACCGTCGAGAAGGCAACGGCGGCAGCGGTTGAGGCGATTAATGCCCAACTGATGGTACGGGATACGACCCGCCCTCTGATCGGCCGTGCTCAGGGACTGAGCAACGACCTGCTTAAACGCACCATTGAGACCTTCTAGATTGGGCGGTTGCATCGGCAAACCCCGTCCATCATCGATCAAGGTGGACGCGAAGCCGCCGGGCACGTTCGCGAAAGGCCTGTTCACCACCCTCCAAAATGTCGCAGACGCTGCGCCGGATCTCGGCATCTTCAAGACCGCCTGAAACATAGGTTATAGGCGGTAGCCCGCCAGCCGGATGCGGCCCGGATTCGGCGATGATGATCTGATCCGCGTCGGTATTGATCACCAAATTGGCATTATGGGTGACCATGATAACCTGGCGTTTCGCCTTGGCGGCGATGAACAACGAAACGAGTTCGTCGAACACCGATTTGGGGTCGAGATTCTCCTCGGGCTGATCTATGATCAGCGGACGATCGTCGCCATCATCGAGCGCAAGATAGAGCAGCAGCAGGACGATCCCGCGCGTGCCGGGCGACAGCTTGCCGATATCGACACCGTCATAGGCGATCTCGTAGCGCACGCTGATATGATCGGTGCGGAAAAGCCAGTGGGCGAAGCGTTTCGACCAGGCGCGGAACTCGGTCTGCTGGGTCGGTGCGAAGGGGGCATGTTCGAACAATGACTGGGTATAGTTCGCGATGAAGCCGCTCATTGCCGCCTGCACCTGGGCGGCACTGCCGGTTTCCCAGGCGGGCCGAAGCGCCGTGTTGGCGACACCGATCAGCGCGCCGCGCCCGTTGAACGGACCGCTCTTGCGCCGATCGAGCAACTGCTCCTCGGCAAAGCCGCCCCAGCCCTCGACATCGGCGGCGCGCCGGACGGAAAAGCTCAGCTTGCGGAGCGTACCCGAGGCCGCCGCGAGCTTGGTCATGAGCGGGGCATAAAGCGCCGCCAGCGCATTCTGCTCGTCGACTACGGCGCCGAACACCCGGCCATAGGCTGCGTCCCGTTCGGTCTGAAGGTCCTTGCGCCGGGCGGCAGCGCCTTGAGCATCGGCAAGGCGGGCCTCAAGCGTCTGGAGGGCAGAGTTTTCCTGCGCGATGCGGGCGGTCAACGCGCTATATTGCTCGCGCACGACCCGGTCGGCACTGAACAGCGCCTCGAGGCGGGTCATTTCGGCGCGCAAGATGGCGAGTTTCACGGTCGCGAGATCGGCGCCGTCGGCGATCAGCGATGTCGCGGGATCACCAGGCACCGGCGGCACGCCTTGCAGATCCGAGATCTGGCCATCGGCCCACCGGACGTAGCCGGCGAGGCTCTGATCGACGTCGCCCTGGTAGACCAGAAGGAACTCCTGCCATTGGGCCTGATCGAGACTGCTGGCGAGGTGGCGCGCCTGGGTCTGGCGCAGCATTTCCGGTGCCTTGGTTGCGCGCGTGCTGCGAACCTCATCCTGCATGGCGAGGAAAGCCCGCCGCTGGTTGCCGAGCTGCTGGAGCCGCGTGTCGAGCGCCTGCACGGCTTGCGTTAGGGCCGCATGGCGCTGGGCCTGCGCGGGGGTGCCCTTGAGCACGAGCTTGGCAAGATCGGCATTATAACCTGCGATCACCTGCTTCTTCTGATTGACCTGCTGGGCGAGCATGCCGATCAACGCTTCCTTCTCGAACTCCTCCGAGATCCGCTCGGAGATGTCGGCGATCGCCTCAGCCTCGCGCGCCCTTGCTTGTTGGAATCGCAGCGTCTTGCGTTCGCGCAGTTCTTCGAAGCTGATGGCACCGTCGCGGTCGGCCGGCGGATGCGCCTCGAAGATGACGCGCTCGATCTCGCGGATGAGACCGTCCGAGGCTCCCTTGGCCGAGCACAGCTCTTCCACGAACTGCTGGGAGAGATAGCGTGCGCGAGGAAAGGCGAAGGCGCCATTGGCATCGCGGCCGTCGAGGAAGCGATCGGTTGTAGCTCCCCCACCCCAGCGCAGTGTCGCCTTGCCTGCGCCCAGGAGCGGCCGGGCACGGACCAGGAAGGATGGGCTGAGGTCCGGATTGGCATTCCAGGTGGTGGCGGGGATCGCATCGCACGCAGCGGCAATGACGTCGGCTAGCGCGGTCTTGCCCGAACCGCGTGCACCGATGATCGCGACGAGTCCCGGGTTGAGGGGCATGGTTGGCGTCGCCGCCCAAGGTGCATCTGAAAGGCTGACCTCCGCGATCACCTGGGACGGCATGGCGGTGCTCGGCGGCAGGGTGCCTACAAAGGCGCGCCCTTCGGGATCGATACAGGCCTGGCGCAGCGCGTCGAAGGTAAGCGCACCTTTGATCCAAGTGTAGCGATCCCCGGCAGGTTGCCCGATCTGCGCCGGCTGGTGAGCGTCACTGCCATGGAGGCAGGGCTTGCAGCCGTCATATTGGACACGCAGCTCTTCGGGCGACAGGTTTCGACGGCCCGCCCAGAAGTCGCGCGACGAAGGCGCGCTCGAGAAGATGATATGGGCGAAGCGCTCGATTTCCTGGCGCATCGTCGCGTCGGCCGCCTGCCGCATTCCCGAGGTGCCATCGTCAGCGCTGCCGGCGACCGCGATGAGGATGTTCTTCTTCGCCCATTCGTTGCTGTGGATGACCTCGCGCAGTTGGCGGAAGTTCACCTTGAACTGGGTGGCGCCATGCGCGAGCTTAGCGCGATCGTCGGTAAGCGCGGGGTTGGCGGTGCAGCCAAGCCGGATCAGTTCGTCGCGCGTGCAGTCGAATTGCGAATTGAACGCCTGGAAGTGGAGCCGACCGAGGATCCGCCGCACGTTCGTGAGATGGTCGGGATCTTCCGGACTGACGAGCAGGTGAATGTTCACGAAGCCCGTCCGCGCCGCGACATCGAGGCGTAGCTCGATATTGGGGAAGACGAGTTCGATCGCGCCGAGCCGCCCTGCGGCCTTGTGGCGCAGCACCGTCTCGTAGGTGTCGGTCACATAATAGTCGGTAACGGCGACCGCCTCGATACGAGGAGCAACGCCCTCCAGCGTCGCCAGCCAGGTTTCCCAAGGATCGGGGCCGCCGAACTGATTGTTGAGAACGGTGCCGGGCGCGTGGATATGCGGCTCCCATCGCCGCCATTCAGATCCTCTCGACGCCATGCCCCACCAGCCTCCGGAACGATTATCGATCGCAGGGTAGCGGATCAGCTCGTCCCACAAAACCGGCAAGTCGTCTGAATTGCTCGGTTTTGGCCCGGAAGCGCGACCGAGCTTCTCAATTTCTTGTGCCGTGCATCGACGCGCGGTGCGATTGAAGGACTTACCTATGACTGAGATGATGCAAATCCAGCGCATCCTAGTTGCCGCAATGAAGGCCGGCTCTCCTCAATACGTCTGCCATTGCGGCGCGACTCTGGATGAGGTGTCGGGGCTTCTTTCCGGCGGCCTCGTCGAAGAGGCCGGTTGGGCGATCGTGATCCACGGCAATCTCCATTGGCGGGATCGTGGTCGGTTGAGCCGGGCGCTACCCGCGTTGATCAGTAACCGTTTCTGGCTCGACCATGTCGGCATTGATCCTATGCGGGCTGCGCGGTGGTGCGCGCACAACGACGGTTGGGCCAAGACGTTGCGAGACTGCGCTTTCCGGCCACCGCAATTGGCGGCCGTGGCGCGCGCACAAGCCCAACAGATTGCTGATCAGCCTGAAGGATAATGCCAGGCCCGCAACCTTGTGCGGTTGTGGGCGGTTTCGGCGCGCCCTTGGGCTTCGTCGTGGGGCCTTGGCCGATCGACTCTTTCGCCCTCGGCAGTCGTGCCTTCTCTGCGTCCTGTCGGCCACGCGCAGCACTTGGGCGGCCTGAAAACCGGGCTTGCCGCCGATCGGGGAGCGGTCAGCGAAATGGTCAAGCTGGACCTGGCCAGTCTGCTGGGCGACCTTCATGTGCCGACGGGAGGCGAGCCGCCCGGCGTTGGCGACCGATGCCCAAACCGCGAGCGTGCCCGTCGCTCTCTGCTTCCCCCGCCCCCGAGCCTGCGCCGTTTGAACGGTTGGCAATCTAGGTGGCTAACGCGCTGGAAAGGCCTAATCGCTTTACGGAGCTACGACCCGGCGGGCGACACTATACGGCAGTCTTTTGCGATGTTTGCTATATGATTGCTGGATCGAAATTGCCTTGCCAGAAATTGAGGATTTCAATCGTGATTTCAGTATGTTATAATGCATGTGGAAGTGATGTCTGGTACTTCCGTTACGTGCGGGTGTAACAGTCAGCGCTGGCCGCTTGCCGTCCAGCGCCCTTTCAGCGCGCGCGCCAGCAAGGCCGGGACACCGGGCCGCACCAGTAGCCAGTCGCGCAACGCCGGACCCTGCACGGCCCCGAGCGTCTGCTTGTACCCACTGTCGCCCGCGCCCCAATCGACCGTGGCGATTCCCGCTGCCTGCGCGCGGACGAGGTTGCGATACGCCAGCAGCTTTCCCGGCGAATGCTTGGCGAATGCCGGATCATAGCTGTTGGCGATGGCGTAGCGCGTCGCGTCGCAATCGAGATCGAAGGCGAAGGCGGCTGGCTTACCTTCCACGTTCAGCAACGCCGCCGACAGCATCCGCGCCAGCGCCGGGTCTTGCGCCGCCGCGCGCCAAAAGGCGCCGTGGCCGGTGCGCGTGAATTTCGCGTCGCGCCCATCGGTTCGCGCCGCGATCCAGCTCTTTTCCTCGATCACCGCGAAGGCATCGAACGCGCCCGCCCAATCGTCGGGCCCGACAAAGCGCCAGTCGAGCGCGCCGTGCTCCGCCAGATGCTTTTCATGAAAGCGATTCTTGCGCAGCGTCGATCCGCGCGGCCAACCGTCTTGCGTGAGATCAAGCAGGAAAGTGTTGGCGACGAACCGGTCGAGCACCGCCCACCCCCTTGCCCGCGCGCGCGCGCGCAGCGCCTCGAGCGACGGATCGCCATCGCATACCGGCCCGACCCGCAGCGCGTTGACCGAACGCCCGAGCGCATCGAGCAGCGCATCGACCGCACGCGCACCAATCTGCGCGTGCATCGGAAAGCTGCGGAACGGCCAGTAACAACCCGGCACCATCGCCACGCGCGCAAGCGCCGGCCCAACCCCGACGAACGGCAGCGCGATTACCGGTTCGTCATCCTCTTCAACCAGGACCGTGCGCGCCGCGCCGCCATAAGCCGCCAGCGCCGCCGCATACCATTGATAGCGCAGGAAGCGCTGCGCGGCGGGGGCCCCCTCCACCACCGCATCAATCGCGCCCGACAGGCCATCGAGCACGACCGCGCGCGTCGGCGACGGCAGGCGCGTAAAGTCCGCGAGCAGCATCGGCTTGGTCATGGCGCACGGCCTTAGCGCAACGGGGTTACCATTCGGTGCAGAGCCGCGCCTGTCGCGCGCACGATCCTGTATCCGCCCGGATGCTGAAACCTTGGCGGTTAGCGCGCGCCCTCCAGCCCAGGCCCGGCATCGTTGGTTGCGGCATAGCGCGGCGCGGCGCGTGCCTTGGCGGCCTGTTCGTAAACATAGCCCGCCTGCAATACCGTCGAATCGCCCAGCGCCGTCGCGATGAACGACAGCCCGACCGGCACGCCGCGCACCAGCCCCATCGGCACCGTCAGATGCGGATAGCCCGAGACGGCGGGCAATTCGCTCGCGCTCGGCCCGCTGAACTGGTCGCCATAGACCGTGTCGGACAGCCACGGCATCCCGTAGGTCGGCTCGACCAATAACGTCGCGTTCGCCTTGGCAAGCATCGCGTCGATGCCTTCCTTCCCCGCCAGCCGCCGCGATTTCGCCCGCGCGCCGAGATATTCGGGATCGGCAAGGCCGTGTGTGGCCTCCGCCGCCTCAAACGTCTCCTGCGCGAAGAACGGCATTTCACTGGCGGCATTGGCGCGATTGAACACAATCAGATCGGCCAGCGTGCGCGCCTTTACCGCGGGTGGCGTGGTGGCGAGATAGGCATTGAGATCGGTCTTCAACTCGGTGTGCAGCACCTGCGATTCCGCTTCGCCCAGCCCGGCAAGCTTGGGTGCCTCGACATCGACCAGCACCGCCCCTTGCGCCCGCAGCACCGCCAGCGCGGCTTCATATTTGGCCTTCAACAGGTCGGGCATCTCAGGGCGGAGCACCGCCACGCGCACTCCGTTGAGCGACGCGCGGGAAAGGTCTGCCGCATAGCTGTGCGTTGTCCGGTACGCGATCGCGATGCTCGCGGCATCGGTGGGATCATAGCCGACCATCGCATCGAACAGGATCGCCACATCGAGCACGCTGCGCGCCATCGGTCCCGGCGTATCCTGGCTATGGCTGATCGGTACGACGTGCGTGCGGCTGACCAGCCCCAACGTCGGCTTGAGCCCGACCAGCCCGTTCATCGACGACGGGCACACCACCGACCCGTCGGTTTCGGTGCCGACCGCCGCTGCCGCAAAACTCGCCGCCACCGCCGCGCCCGATCCGCTCGACGAACCGCACGCCGTCCGGTCGAGCGCATAGGGGTTTCGCACCAAACCGCCGACCGCGCTCCACCCGCTGATCGAGTTGTTCGACCGGATATTGGCCCATTCGCTGAGATTGGTTTTGCCCAGGATCACCGCGCCCTGCCGCCGGAGCCCCGCCACCAGCGGCGCATCGCGCAAGGTGACATTATCCTTCAACGCCAGGCTGCCCGCCGTCGTCGCGATCGGATCGCTGGTTTCGATATTGTCCTTGATGAGCACGGGCACCCCGTCGAGCGGGCCGAGCGCCTTGCCCGCCTTGCGCCGCGCGTCGCTCGCGCGTGCCTGCGCCAGCGCATCGGGATTGGTCGCAATCACCGCGCGAAGTTTGGGGCCGCTGCGATCCATCGCCGCAATCCGCGCGAGATAGGCACGGGTAATCGCCTCGCTGGGCGTGCCGTGCGCCATCATCGCCTGCAACTGCTCGATCGAGACCTCTTCAACCGATGGCAGCGATTCTGGCGGCACTTGTGCGGTCGCGGGAACCATAACCAATGCGCACAGCAGGGAAGAAGCGATCGGGATGCGCATCAGTCTCTCCAGTACCGCGAGCAATCCGCGCGGGTCGACCGGATCATGCCCACGCCCCTGCGGTACGGCAAGCCTTCACTCCTTGCCCGGTTCTGGCGGAAGCACGGTCAACCGCCGCTGCGTGCGGCGTCCAAACACGATATCCCATGCCTTTTGTCTGGCGATGCCGCGTACCATCCGCTTGCGCCGCCGCGCGTGCGAGCCACGCTTTTTCAGCAACCGCAGCAATTCCCATGCAACGAATGCGATGACGCAAACCCCAACGCCAATAATGAACACCACAACCACGCCCCCTCAAGCGAATCACACGCAGAACGCTGCGCCGCAGCATATACCCGCAGTGAGACCATTTTGGTTATAGAAAGCACGCGAAGACGGGATGGCGTGGGGGAGGCGGCGCTGATGCAAGCCGCTTGCCCCAGAAATGAAAAGAGGCTGCCGGGGGCCTCACGGCACCCCGGCAACCTCCTGACATGGTCAGCGGCCGGAAGCTCCAGCTTGGGAGACCATGCGGACCGCAAAAGCTCCGATGCAGGCTGGCGTTGTCTGGGGGAAAATACCCCCCGCCGCCGTCATCGAACGGGTTGCCCCGAAAAGCTTAGCGGTGCGTCCCCCGAACGAACTGAACCGACCCCATTGCTGAACCATGAGACATCGGATCACCTCCTTTCGCTAGTTGAAACGGCGTAACCAGGACTGGTCACGACTCGTGTTTGAATCATATATTTTTGCGAAACAAGTCTTGTAATCATCGGGCATTTCGACGATTCTCCTTCGCCTGCCCGAAGCGGGTGCGAATGGCCGGAATTCCCGTCGCGATCGGCACGCCAAACCTTATCCGATCAGCAACAACGCCGCCGCCAGCGCCAGTCCGAACGCCGCCAGCGTTGCCGCAAAAATCACCAGCAACGGCTTGGGCCCCGCCTCCAGCAATTGCGACAAAGGCGAGCGGATCGCGGTCGCGGTGACCGCCGCCGCCAGCATTGCCGCCGCGACCCGTTCCGCCCCCGTCGCCACCACTGGCGGGATCACGCCGAACGAATTGATCCCCGCCAGCACGAAGAAGCCAACCACAAACCACGGCACGCCCGGCCCCTTGGCATGGCCCTCGCCGCTCTTACCCCCGTCGCCGCCCCAGCGCGCCAGCCCCATCGCCACCACCGCCAACACCGGCGCCAGCAAAGCGACACGCGTGAGCTTCACGATCGCCGCGATGGCGCCCGCGCCATCCGAATAGGAATAGCCCGCACCCAGCGCCTGCGCGACATCGTGGATCGAGGCACCGAGCAGGAACCCAGCCTTCAGGTCGCTCATGTGGAAGGCGTGCGCCACCAGCGGGTAGAGCATCATCGCCGAGGCACTCATCGCCGAAATGCCGACCAGCACCAGCGTCAGTTGCGCCTGGGTGGTGCGTTTCTCGCCCAAGGTCGTCGCCAGCGCCATCGCCGCCGACGCGCCGCAAATCGCCACCGATCCCCCCGCCAGCAACCCGAACGCGGTATCGAAGCCAAAGCGCCGCGCCGCGAACACCCCCGTCGCCATCGTCGCCGCGACGATGGCGACGACGCACAGCAAGGCAACCGGCCCCAGCGCGACGATCTGTCCCGCCGTTACGCGCATCCCGACCAGCACGATCCCCCAGCGCAACAGCGAACGCGAGGCGAAGGCCAGACCTGGCGTCAGCCGCCCGTCGGCGCTCAGGAAATTGAGCGACAGGCCGATCAGCAACGCCATCAGCGTCAGCGGCACGCCATAATGATCCGACAGGAACCCGGCCGCCAGCGTCCCCATCGCCACCACCAGCAAGCCGGGGACATAGCCGCGCCAGTTGTGCTTGGGGGTAGCCTCGATATCACCGTACAGGTCACCATAGAGGTCCGCCGCCATCGGAAGCGGACGTTTCGGTTGCTGTGTCGCCATCCGCGCTTCACCGCCCTTTTGCGTCACCCCGGGCTTGTCCCGGGATCCCCCGTGCTGCACACCCGTGCCGCCACGTCTTGCGGCAGGGTGGGCCCCGCGACAAGCCCGGGGTGACGGAATGCGTTGGCTGTAGCCTGCAGCGAGGATACCTGACAACGCTATCCCAATAACAGGACCGGGAGCGGATCAATGGCACTACGCGGCGGCGCGGCACGCTGGATCATCGTGGCGATGGTGTTCGTCGCGGTCATGCTCAATTATGTCGACCGGCAAATCCTGGCGCTGCTCAAACCCACGCTCGAGGCGCAGTTTCGCTGGTCGAACCAGGATTATGCCAATCTCGGCACGGCCTTTCAG
Organism: Sphingomonas sp.; assembly: GCF_041661885.1. Taxonomy (GTDB): domain Bacteria; phylum Pseudomonadota; class Alphaproteobacteria; order Sphingomonadales; family Sphingomonadaceae; genus Sphingomonas. Next base: position 316,609 of record NZ_JBAZTL010000002.1, read on the forward strand.
GTCGCGACTGCCTTCGCCTTTCTCGGCACGGGCTGGTTCCTCGATCGCGTCGGGTTGCGGCTCGGCTTCGCGCTCGGCGTACTGGTGTGGAGCCTGGCTGGTATGGCGCACGCCTTTGCCGCGACCGTCCCCGCCTTTTTCGCCGCGCGCATCCTGCTCGGCATCGCCGAATCGGTCGGTACGCCAGCGGCGGTGAAGACCGCGGCGACCTATTTCAACCATAGGGACCGGCAAATCGCGCTCGGCATCGGCAACATCGCGCCCAATATCGGTGCGATCGTCACGCCCTTGTTCATCCCCGCGCTTGCGGTCGCTTATGGCTGGCAGGCGGCATTCCTCGTCGCGGGCGGGCTGGGTGTCGTGTGGGTGGCGCTATGGTTCGCGATCCGCATCAAGCCGGTCGCGCTCGACGCAGTGGCCCCCGCCCCCGTACCGTGGCTCAGCATCCTGCGTTCGCGCGAAACCGCCGCCATCGCCATCGCCAAGGTGTTGTCGGATCAGGTGTGGTTTTTCATGCTGCTGTGGCTGCCCGATCTGTTCCACCGGCTGTTCGGGCTGGCGCAGGGGACGCTGGGGTTACCAATCGCGCTGGTTTACGGAATGGCGGCGTGCGGCGCGCTGACTGGCGGCTATCTGCCGACGCGGCTGATGGCGCGCGGGTGGAGCGTAAACCGCGCGCGCAAGACAACGATGCTGGGCTATGCGCTGCTCGTCCTGCCGGTGGTGTTCGTGCAATCGGTCGACAGTCCGTGGGTCGCGGCGTTGCTGCTCGGGCTAGTGCTGTTCGCGCATCAGGGGTTTTCGACCAATGTGTTCGGCGTCACCACCGATATTACCCCGGCGCGCGCGGTCGGTTCACGCATCGGCATCGCCGCCTTTTGCGGCAATTTGTGCTCGATCGGGATGATCCAATTTCAGGTCTATGCGCTGTCGCACGGCTGGGGCTATGCGCCCGCGCTGGCGATTTGTGCCGGGTCCTATCTCACCGCGCTGCTTGCGATCCACCTCCTGATCCCGGTGATCATTCCCGTCGGCGAGCGGGCGACCATCTGATCCTCCCCGGCACGGGGAGGGGGACCGCTCGGCTTCTTCAGCCGAGTGGTGGAGGGGGCTCCCCTCAAGCGTTACGCTCGCGGCGCGCCCCCTCCACCATTTGCTAAATGCTCATGGTCCCCCTCCCCGTTCCGGGGAGGAGCCAAACCTCAAAAGTTCACCCGCCCGGTCACGCCGAAATAGCGATCGGCATCGCGCGGAATCTGGTAGCGATAGGCTTGCCCCGGCCCGCCATTGGTAATCGCCGCAGCAAAGCTCTGGTCGAACAGATTGCGCACCTGGAAGGTCAATTTGTAGCGATCGTTGCTGCTCACCAGCCCCGCGCTGAGGTTGACCAGCCCATAGGCGCCGATCGTGCCAAGTCGCCGCTGCACCGCATCCGCTGCGAAAAGCCCGAGCTCGCTGCTCTGATACGATCCCTGCGCGCCCAGCAGCACATCGGCAAAACCGCCGGTGCGCACCCGGTAATCGACGCTGACATTACCCTTCCACTTCGGCGCAAAGCCAAGCGGCGTGCCCCCCGGCACCACCGCGGCCCCGGCGGGCGCGTTGAACCGATCGACATGCGCGTCGGTATAGGCCGCCCCACCGGTGATGTTCAGATCGCGCACCGGCCGAAGCGTGGCATCCAGTTCCACGCCGCGCGTCGACACGTCGCCGGCATTGGTAAAGCGCGTCACGACCACGCCCGCCACCAGATCCGGGTTGTTTGCCTGAAAATTGCGATATTTGGCGTAGAAAGCAGCCAGATTGAGCGTCAATTTGCCCCCAAACAGCGTGTTCTTGAGCCCGATTTCATAGGAATCGGACGTTTCCGGCGCGATCACATTGGTGCCGGTCGCGGTCAGATTGTAGAACACGTTGAACGCCGGGCCCTTATACCCCCGCGCATAGGTCGCATAGGCAGTCGAGCCATGCGAAATGTCGTACTGCACACCCGCTTTGCCCGACAGATTCTCGTTGGTCGCCTTGGCGCGGAACGGCACGCCGTTGGAAGCGCTCACCGCCTGCGATGCCGCGGTCGTCGGCGAAACCCCGAGCCCGACCAGCCGGATATATTCGTTGTAAACGCCCTGATCGAAATTGGGGTTGATCCCCGGCCCCGCCAGCGTGGTGGCGCGCGCATGGAACACGTCGAGCTGATCGACCGTGTAGCGCAAGCCACCGATCACGCGGAAGCGATCGCTGATGTTGAGCGTGCCCTGCCCGAACAGCGCGACGTTCTTGAACACCGAGCCGAAATCGGCGGTGCCGGTCGGGAAGGTCGAGGGGTTGGCGGACGCGTTCGAGCACGGAGTCAGCACGGTCGGCGCGGGTGTCACCGCCGCAGTGCAGACCTGATCGTTGCGCGTGAACACGCGCTCGCTCGCCGCGCGCGAATAATATGCGCCCAACACATAAGTGAGAAACTGGTGTCCGGGCGAGGTCAACCGGATTTCCTGGCTGAAGGTGTCACCCGTCTGCGGTCCGAAATCGTGGAGCTGATTGAAGCCGATATAGGCTGCGGGCAGAAAATCACCGTCGCGGATCTCGGTATTCTTGTAGTTGCGATAGGCGGTAATCGTGGTGACGGTCTGCGTCCCCGCCTGAATATCGGCCTGGAGCGAGAAGCCGTAGCCGGTCTCCCTGGTCCGCGTCGTCAGATTTTGTGCGATTTCACGCGTATCGGTGCCACGCGGCGTCGGCAGGGCCGCCGTGGACGCATTGGTGGTGACGGCGCCCGTTGCGGTGTTGATCGGTCCGGTCGCGATCACCTCGCCGCAGCAATCGTCATCGTTGCGGTGATAATCGGCGATGAAGGCGAGCTTCACGTTGGGCCCGGCATCGGCATCGAGCTGCAACCGCCCGCCATAATGTTCGAAGCCGTTGACCAGCTTGCCGGTGGTGACGTTGCGGATGTTGCCATCATAATTGGTGTAGAAACCGGTCAGGCGCGAGCGCACAGCCTTGCCCAGCGGCACGTTGAGCACCGCGCGACCGCGATATTCGCTGTCGGTGAAGAACCCGGCCTCAACATAACCGCCGAGCGTACCGGTCGGCTTTTTCGAAATAATGTTGATAACACCGGCACTGGCATTCTTGCCGAACAGCGTGCCCTGCGGCCCGCGCAGCACTTCGATCTGGTCGACATCGACCAGGTCGCCAAACGCCTCGCCCGCGCGGGCGAAGACCACGCCGTCAACCACAGTTGAAATCGATGGCTCGCCCGCAATCGAGAAGGTCGAGGTGCCGACCCCGCGCAGGAACAACGACTGGTTGAGCGTCGTGCCAGATTTCAGGAAATTAAGCGACGGCACCAGATATTGCGCCCCCTCAAGGCTGGTCTTGCCTTGCGCGCTGAGCGCATCGCCCGAAATGACCGAGACCGCGACCGGCACGTCCTGCAACCGTTCGGAGCGTTTCTGCGCGGTGACGATGATGTCGCCCGGCGCGTCCTCAACCGCCGCTTGGCTTGGCGCTGTCTGCGCAAAACTCGGTGAGGCTGCCACCAGCGCAAGCGCCGCCGCACTCGTCAGGTACAATGCTTTCATCCTATCCCTCCTCATAAATCCCATCTTTCCGATGGGTATTATTCTTTTTGCGCGTCGGACATCGCTGTCATACTTGTCCGTCGTAAAGCTAGGCTTGGCGTCAGAACCCCAGTTCGGCCATCTCCACCACCCGATGTTCGCGGGCGCTGATCTCGGCGGCGGTGCCGATGGCAACCGCCATCATCCCGTCCTCGGCGCTCACCTCGACCGGTCCCGCGCCGCGCACCGCCGCGTTGAAACGCTGATGCTGGTAGAAGGTCGATCCGTGATGGCTGCCCGCATCGAGCGCAGCCTGATCGACCTCGACCACGCGCCGGGTCACCTGCTTGGCATTGCGGAAGCCGACGCGCGGGGAATGCACCAAAGCACCTTCGGGGATCAGCACGTCGAGCCGCGCGGCGTCCCCCACTGCGGTAATTTCCTCCTGATTTTCCGCGCCATCGGCGAACATCGACAGATCGAGCAACGCGCGCACGCCATTGGCGAAATCCACAATGGTATAGCTGTTGTCGATGATGTCGGGCGTCTCCCCGCCATAGCGTTCGTCGAGATGGTTCACGTCCATCGCGCCCGAACAATAGACGCGCACCGCCTCGCTGCCGGTGATCAGCCGCATCAGATCGAAGAAATGGCAGCATTTCTCCACCATCGTGCCGCCGGTATTGCGACTGAAGCGGTTCCAGTCGGCCACCTTGACCAGGAACGGGAAGCGATGTTCGCGGATCGACAGCATCTGCAACCGTCCGATCGCGCCGCTGCGAATTTCCTCGATAAAGGCGGCGGCGGGGGGCATGTAGCGATATTCCATCGCGGTCCAGAACACCCGCTCGCTCCGTGCCGCACGTTCGACGATCCAGCGACAATCATCAAGCGTCGTCGCCAGCGGCTTTTCGCACAGGATGTGGAGCCCGGCATCGAACAAGGGCTCCAACACGCGACGGTGCGTATAATTGGGGCTCGCCACGATCACCGCGTCGCACAGCCCGCTCGCCGCCAGCGCCTCGACCGAATCGAACACCGCCGCCCCGCCCGCGCGATCACCCAGCGCCGCCGTCGCCCAGCCGATCGATTCCGCCACCGGATCGGCGAGAGCAGTCACCACCGCGCCCGGCGTAATCGCCAGGTTGGTGATATGCTCGACGCCCATCATGCCGGTGCCGACCAGACCGTATCGGACTTGCTCTCCCAATGCGTTCACCCTTATATGACAGCGATGTCTGAAATCATACTTACACCCGAATTGCGCCCCCTCGGCAAGAGCGGAGTGCAGGTCAGCCCGATCGCCTGGGGCATGTGGCGCTTCGCCGCGGCCACCGTGGCGGAAGCGCGCGTGCGAATCGAGGCCGCGCTCGCCGCCGGGGTGACGCTGTTCGACACGGCCGACATTTACGGCTTCGATGGCGCCGACGGCTTTGGCGATGCCGAACTGCTGCTCGGCCAAGTGCTCGCCGAAGCCCCCGGCCTCGCCGCGCAGATGGTGCTGGCGACCAAGGGCGGCATCCGCCCGCCCGTCCCCTACGACCAAAGCGCCGCTTATCTCGGCCAAGCGCTCGACGCCTCGCTCACCCGGCTCGGGCTCGATCAGGTCGATCTCTACCAAATCCACCGCCCCGACATCCTCGCCCACCCGCAGGAAGTCGCGCGCACGCTGGAAGACATAGTCCGCGCCGGCAAGGTCCGCGCGGTCGGCGTCTCCAACTTCACGCCAGCGCAGACGCGCGCGCTCGAATCCTTCCTGACGATCCCGCTCGCCAGCCTCCAGCCCGAACTGTCACCACTCGAACTGGGACCGATCGAAAACGGCCTGCTCGATCTGGCGATGGAGCGCGATATCGCGGTGCTCGCCTGGTCGCCGCTTGGTGGCGGGCGGATCGGATCGCCCGAGGACGACCGGTCGAAGGCGGTCGCCGCCGCGCTCGATGTCGTGGCGCAGCAGGCCGGTGTGTCGCGCGCCGCAGCCGCTTATGCGTGGATCATGGCGCATCCCGCGCGCCCGATCCCGATTGTCGGCACGCAGAATGTCGCGCGCATCGCCGAGATTGCCGAGGTCTATAAGGTGCGCTTCACCCGCCAGAACTGGTATGACGTGCTGGTCGCCGTGCGCGGGGAGCGCCTGCCATGAGCGCGCTGCCGCCGTGCGAAATCAGTTGGTTCTCCGCTTTGTGCGATGACGATTACCAATTTCTCGGCGTCCCCGATGCGCATTTGCAATCGAGCTGGGCGCATTGCCGCGACATCGTGCTGCAGGCGGAGACCGGTGGCTTCGACAATATCCTGCTGCCCTCGGGCTATGCGCTGGGCATCGACACCACCGCCTTTGCCGCCGGCATCGCCCCGCTCCTGCGCCGCATCGCATTGCTGATGGCGGTGCGCGTCGGCGAAAGCTGGCCACCGCAGCTCGCGCGCCAAATCGCGACGATCGACCAGATGCTGGGCGGCCGCCTGCGCGTGAACATCATCTCGTCGGAGATGCCGGGCGAGACGCTCGCCTCCGCCCCGCGCTACGCCCGCACGGTCGAGGCGATGCACATCCTGCGCACGCTGCTGAACGGCGAGCCGCTCGACCATGATGGCGATTTCTGGAAGCTGAAGCTCGATCCACCGCGCTTGCGTACCGTGTCGGGCAAGGCGCCCTTGCTGTATTTCGGCGGCCTCTCGCCCGATGCGCGCGATGCCGCCGCCAAGGGCGCCGACGTGTTCCTGATGTGGCCCGACCGGCAAGAGGCCGTCGCCGCGATCATCGCCGACATGACCGCGCGCGCCGCCGCTTATGGCAGCACGCTGAAATTCGGCTATCGCGCGCATGTCGTGGTGCGCGAGACCGAAGCCGAAGCGCGCACCGCCGCCGACCGCCTGCTCTCCAAGCTCGACGCCGCCGAAGGTGCCGCGATCCGCGCCAAATCGCTCGATTCGCAGTCGGCGGGTGTCGCCGCGCAAGCCGCGCTGCGCGAAAATGCTGGCGACGACGGCTATGCCGAAGCGAACCTGTGGACCGGCATCGGCCGCGCCCGCTCGGGCTGTGGTGCGGCGATCGTCGGCGATCCCGATCAGGTGCTCGCCAAGCTCAACACCTATCGCGGCATGGGGATCGAGGCGTTCGTCCTCTCAGGCTACCCCCACGCCGCCGAGGCCGATCTGTTCGCGCGGCATGTGCTGCCGAAGATCGAGCATGGGCTGTTGGCGGGGTAACGCTCAAGGGCGCGATCACGCTACTGTAACCCGTTCGTTTCGAGCATCGTCGAGAAACAGCCACAAGCGCTGTGCCGGGTTTCTCGACGATGCTCGAAACGAACGGAAGGGGATAGTTCAAAGAGACGCCGTCCAAACCTATCCCGCATGATCCCCCCCGGTTCGCCGAGCTGCATCGCCCGGTCCAGCGCAGGGTGCCGGTGCATCGACCCCGGGGCAAGTCCCGTTTCGCGGGAAGGACGTGAGCAAACCTTATCCGACCGAAATCCCTTCCCCGGCGAAGGCCGGGGCCCAGGAACGCAACGGCTGGAAGGAAAGCGCCACCGTCCGTTACGACCACCTCCGCGACTGGCCCCCGGCGTCCGCCGGGGAAGGGCGGTGAGACGGCGGCACATCGCTCGCCGCGATCCGCCACGCCATTGCCGCGCGCAGACACCGCGCATAACTGCTCCATGACCGATTTGCCTGATTCGTTCTCGCCCACATTCTCCGATCACGGCGCGCAGCGCTTTCGCGGCGCGGCGGCGCGCGACCTTGACGATCTGCGCGTCGCGCTTGCCCCGCTGCCATCCGACCTTGCGGGCGTGCGCATCCACGGCCTGCCGCGCCTTCACCCGTTTCTGGCACGACACGGGTCCATCGGCGCGATCGCTGCCGGCATCCTCGGACCGGAGAGCCGCCCGGTGCGCGCCATCCTGTTCGACAAATCGGCGCAAACCAATTGGTCGCTCGCATGGCATCAGGACCGGACGATCTGCGTCACCCGACGGATCGATGTCGAAGGTTTCGGCCCCTGGACGACCAAAGCGGGCCTGCAACACGTCGCGCCGCCTTTCGTCATCCTGCGCGATATGGTGACGTTGCGGGTTCACCTGGACGCTGTTCCCGCGACCAATGCTCCGCTGCTGATCGCTCCGGGCTCGCACCGCGACGGGCTGGTTCCGGGAAACGCCGTCGCCGATGTCGTGCGACGGCGCGGCAGCCATGCGTGCCTCGCCGATGCAGGCGACATCTGGCTCTATGCCACGCCGATCCTGCACGCCTCAGACGCCGCGACCAATCCGACGCACCGCCGCGTGCTGCAGCTCGATTTCGCCGCGCAAGATCTTCCCGGCGGACTGGAATGGTTGGGCGTCTGACGCCCGTTCATCCAAACCCCAGCGTCCGCGCCCAGGCCACGAACAGCTCCGGCCACACCGCCACCGGCTTGCCGAGCGTGCCGCGCAGGCCAAAGCCGTGCCCGCCCTGGGCGAACAGATGCGTCTCCACCGGCACGCCCGCGCGCACGCACGCCGCGCGGAAGGCGAGCGTGTTTTCCACCTTCACCACCCGGTCATCCTCGGCATGGAGCAGGAAGCAGGGCGGCGTGCGCGGCGAGACGTTGGCGGCGGTCGAGTGCGCCCGCTCCTGCGCCGCGCCCGGCGATGGCCCCAGCAGCAGCGCGCGCGATCCGGCATGGGCGAGGTCCGCCGTCATCGCCTGCACGGCATAGATCGGCGCGGCGAGGCACGGTCGCGCGCTCAGCCGGTCGGCGGCATCGACCGGCGCATAAACCGGCGTATCGAAGCGCGTCGCCAAATCGCCGCAGACATGCCCGCCCGCCGAAAAACCCATCGCGCCGACGCGTTCAGGCGCGATGCCATAGTCCGCCGCCCGCGCGCGGATCAGCCGCATCGCCCGCTGCGCATCGGCCAGCGCCACATCCGGCCCCGCCGCCCAGCCCTCGCCCGGCAAACGATAAAACAGCACGAACACGGTGAAGCCGCGCGCCGCGAGCCACCGCCCGATTTCATAGCCTTCCTTGTCGACCACGACCCAGCGATAGCCCCCGCCCGGCGTCACCAACAGCGCCGCGCCATTGGGTTTCCGCGGGCGGAACACGACCAGGCGCGGACGGCTGATCCCCCACACCGCGCGATCGACCGGCAGCCCACCCTTGCCGCGATCCTCAACCGTCTCCACAAGTAATGTCGCGGGAGCACCGGGCGCGCCTTGCGGCCACAGGTCGATCGTCTCTTCGGGATCAGCCGAACCCGCCACTGCCACGCCTTCGCTAACGCGCGGCGGCGGCGTCTGCGCAGACGCGCGCGCCGCCCACCCGCTCGCCAGCGTTCCGAGAATGGCGCTGCGACGGTCGATCACCGGGATTCTCCTGGCAAACAAACGGGCATCGCCATCACACTGGCGACGCCCGAAGGGGGAGGAAAAGGTGTCCGCTGTTACAACTTCGCGCGCGCACCAAACAGGATGGTGCGACCGAAATGGTTGTTTTCGTAAATCCGGTTCGCGTCGAGATCGGTGTAGCGATACCGGTAGGTATCGGTGAGGTTGGTGCCCTCCAGCGACACTTCGAGCCATTTGGTCAGGCGATAGCGCACCGAGGCATCGAAATTGGTGGTTGCGGAATAGCCCTCGAACACGTTGCCGGTGCCGCTATTCTGGTCGACATACGGACCGCGATAGCTGATCGAACCGCGCGCGCTGAACTTGGCGTCCTCATAATAAAGCGTACCGTTGAACGCCTTCTTGGACAGGCCGAACAACGTCGATGTCCGCTGCACCGCGCTCGGTGCGACCAGCCGGCACGTGAATTGCGTTGCACACACCAGGCTGGACGGTCCGACGACGCCATAGCTGGCGCTGCTGTCGATAAAGGTCGCATTGGCAATGCCGCCAAAATTCCTCAGGAAGCCCGGCAGGAACTTGAACGGGGCCTGCACCGACAGTTCGATACCTTCCAGCGATGCGCCGGTGCCGTTCACCGTCGTGCTGACCGTGTAAAGCTGGTTGGGATCGAAATTGATGAAGGCGGGCGAACTGGGCGGCAACACCGATTTCGGCAAACCGGTCGCAGCGAAGGTTTGGGTAAGCGTGTTCGAAACCGGGAAGCTGTCGATCGATTTTTTGAACAACGCGATCGATGCAATCGACTGCGGCGCGAAATACCATTCGAACGCAAGATCGTACGCCGTCGCGCGGAACGGATCGAGAAACGGGTTGCCGTTGCTGATGCGATAGTTGAACCCGTCAACCGTACCACCAGGCGTCAAATTGCCCAGCGTGGGTCGCGTTATCACCTTGGCGACCGCGCCGCGCACGATGATCTTGTCGGTCGGATAAAAGGCCACGTTGAGCGCGGGCAGCCAATCGTCGTACGAACGCTGAACCGTGGCGGCGGTGCCGCTGACAAGACCGGTCGAGCTTTGATCGGTGTGGACATAGCGCGTCCCGGCGTTGAACGCATAGTTCAACCCGAAGAGCGAACCCTTGGTATCGAACTCGAGATAACCGCCTGTCACCTTTTCCGAAACGCTGCGGGTATTGCCCGCATCGACAACGCGCGCGCGGTTGTACAGGTTGGTCAAGGCTGCCGCCGCCGGGATATTGGCGACAATATATTGCGAGGTTGTCCCCGACGGTTGCCCCGCTGAACCAAGATTGACCAGATCGGTCAGCGCCGCGGTGACCGGGAAGCCGTACACCGCGCCCGCCCCGGATTGCGAGGACGGCGAACAGGTCAGCGTGCCGAGCACCAGATCCCTGCCGCCATTGCCGCACACCACGGTGTCACGGGTATAGCCCACCGTATCGAACGTGAACTTGCGATAGACGCCGCCCGCCTTGACCTGGAAACCCTCCGCCACATCCCATTCGGTGCGCACTTGCGCGGTGCGGAACTTGTTGACGGTCTCCGACGGACGATCGCGGATTTCGGAAAGCTGATACGCAGCCGGATCGGTTACGCTGCTGCCATAGCTCAGCGTCGGGCTCGCGATATTGGTATAGTCGTATGTGAACCCTTGCGCTGCCCGGTTGTCGAGCAGGATCGTCGTCTCGACCGGGATGTTCGCATCCGATTTCGACAGCCCACCCAACAGCGTGAAGCGGAACTTGTCGGTCACGTCCTGATCCCAGGTGCCGCCAATCTGATAAAATTCGGTGTTCGACTGGCGCAGATAATGTTCGTTGCGATTATACGCATCGTTCAGCGTCGCCGAGATGATGTTGTTATGCGCATCATACACCGGATTGACGAGATCGATCGAGCGCTCGTTGCTGCGCGCGAGCACTTCCAGCCATTCCTCCTCGCGCGCTTCCTTGAACTTGGAATAGAGGCCGTCGATCGAAATTTTGGTCTTGTCGGTCGGGGCAAACTGCACGCTGGCGGTAATGCCCAACCGCTCGCGATCATGCTTGATGACGCCGTAGCGCGGGATGCGCGGATGGAAGGCTTGCGCGGCCTTGTCGCACGCCGCGCTCTGCCGATACACACCGCCGCTATTGCGGGCGGGCGTGGTGAAGGCCTGCGCCGCCCCCGAACCGCTGGTATTATAATAGCACGGTGTGCCGTCGACCGAGTCGAACTGCGCCTGTGCCCAGCGCGTGGTATTGTTCCCCAGCTCGAGCGTGTTGACCTTCGAATAAGCGGCGGAGACCGACGCCCCGAATGTTCCGGCCTCGTTGCGCCACGACAGCAGCCCGGCGACGCGCGGACCAAGCGTCTTGGCGAGATCGTTATAAGAGCCTTGTACCGACAGCGCTCCCGAGAAACCCGGCTTCTTGCCGCCAAGCGGGTTGCCCGTATTGAGATCGACGACCGCGCCCAGCGATCCTTCGTCGAGCGAGGCTTCGGCGGTCTTGTGGACCACCAGCGAACTGAACAGCTCGGATGCGAACACGTTGAAATCGAACGCGCGATCACGGTTGGCACTGGCACCGTCGGTCGAGGTCGCCACCGTTTCCAGGCCGTTCACACGAACGCGCGTGAATTGCGCGCCAAGCCCGCGCACGGTGATCGCCCGCCCCTCGCCGCCATCGCGCTGGATCGAAATACCCGGAATCCGTTGGAGCGATTCGGCGAGATTCTGGTCGGGGAATTTCGCAATATCCTCGGCGACGATCGAGTCGACCGCGGCAACCGAGGTCTTCTTCACGTTGAGCGCAGCCTGAAGCGACTGGCGAAAGCCGGTCACGACGATGTCCTGCCCCGTATCCTCGCTGGCAGCAGGCGCGGTCGGCGTCGGGTCGGTCTGGGCCAACGCAACACCCGGCAAGAACAGTGCAAGCGCGAGCGCGCCAACCGAGACACCGTGCTGCACCGTCGCTGCCACAGAAATCTTGCGCATTCTTCATCCCCCCTTGGCGTCGCTGTCGCGCGACGTCGATTGACACCGGTTGCCACACCGCGCCTGCGGAATGACGAGCGGAAGAGGGAGAACGCGCGCTATTGTCGCGCATTGCTCCTCTCCTGCCCAACGGTTGCTCTTCGGCAACTCGTCCTGATGCTTAAATGTCGTCTTTGGTAACCGGTGTCAATCAGCTTTTTGGCTTAAGTCCCCGGTTGAATATAGGGCACCCGCGCGAACAGTTCGCGCTGCCAGCGACGGGGGTCGTCCGCGCTATGGGGGACCGAATCGAAGATCATCGTCGTGCGTCGCGTGAGGTCGTAGCGGGACCATTGCGGGAGCCCGGCGTGATTTGGGTTCCCCGTTTGCGCGAAGGCGACGAAGCTCTCCTGCATCGCCCGCGACGCCGCCTGCGCGTCCGCTCCGGTGCCGGTTTGCGAACCCCTCGCCCCGATTGTGCCGAACACCAGCGGAATGTCGATGGTGTGGAAGGCACCGCGTCTGGGGTCGAGCCGCGACGTAAAATCGACCTGATAGACAAAGGCCGGTGCCCCAGCCTGCGCGCGCGCCTCGGCTTCGATCACTTGTCCGCGCCAGCTTCGTCCCGCCGTGGTCGCGCCATAAAACACCTCGGTCGGCGACCAATCCGGGAAGTGCGCGCGATACTGGGCGACCACCCATTCGGGCAGGATATCGATACGCAATTCGGGCGCAATCCGCGCCGCGACATTGTCCCAGGTGAGCCCGCGTACCTTGTCCGAATCGGGCGCGAGAAACCCACGGGTTTCGTCCCGGACATTGCCCAAAATCAGCGAAATACCGAGCCCTTGCGGGTTGGCATCGGGCCAGAACGGATGCCGCGTCAGCCATTTCATGTCGAGCACAGGCCCGAAATAAACGCCGCCGCCAAGGATCGGGTCGGTCGCGTCGAGCGCAGCGACAAGGCGGTCCTGCGGCATCGCCAACAACGGCGACAGGTCATCCGCATCTACCCCGAGCCGCCCCAGATAGGCGCGCGCCCGCGCAGTGGCGTTGAGCGGCCCCGAAGCGGTGACTTGTTGTCCGCTCATCGTGGCGGCGCGGTGGAACAGCCCGTCGGCGGCGGGCATACCCAGCATCGTCGCAATCTTGGCCCCGCCCCCCGATTGGCCGAACACCATCACCCGTCCCGGATCACCACCGAACGCCGCGATATTGTCGCGTACCCATTGCAGCGCGAGGATCAGATCGAGCTGCCCGGCATTACCGCTATCGGGAAAGCGCGGATCGAGCCGCGCGAGATAGAGATAGCCAAAGGCGTTGAGCCGGTGGTTGACCGTTACCACCACGACATCACCGCGCGCCGCCAATGCCGCCCCGTCGTTGAGCGGATCGGTCACGCTGCCGCCCGAATAGGCCCCGCCATGAATGTAGAGCATCACCGGAAGCCTGGCGGCGCGATCCGGTCGCGCCGTCCAGATGTTGAGGAACAGACAATCCTCGCTTTGCGGCCCATACGCGCTGCCCGCTTGCGGCGCGACCGGGCCGAAGGCGTCGGCCAGGTGCGGCGAGGGCCCATAAGCAAAGGGCGTCGGCGCGCGAAAGCGCTCGGCGCGCCCGTAGCGAATGCCACGATAGGCGCGGACACCTTCTGCCTCGGTCGCTCCGATAAAGCGGCCCGCCGCGCACGCGACGAGTGATGGCTGTGCGGCGTGCAACCCCGTTCCTGCCGCCACGAGTGTCGCCGCGCCGCTGCCGATCAGCGCGCGGCGGGTGAGGTCAGCGCCGGACATCCAGCCCGCCCGCGAGATAGGCATCAATATCGGCCTGGCGGAACAGGCTCGCATCGCCCGGCAGCGAATGTTTGAGCGCGGCAAGCGCGAACCCGGTGCGCGCCGCCTCCGCGCTGTCACCCCCCAGGCGCAATGCATGGAGCACGCCCGCCGCAAAGGCATCCCCGCCACCGATCCGATCGACGATTCCAGCCAGTACGACTTCCTCGGTCTGCGCCGCCCCCGCGCGCGTATCGACGCGCGCCGACAACCGGTGGAGATCGACATGTTCGACATGCCGCGCGGTCGAAGCGATCGTCTGAAGCTTGGGGAACGCGGCGAAGGCGGCATCGACCGCATCGCGTCGCCGCGCCTCGCCGTCGCCGCCAAAGTCGCGACCGAGCAGCAGCGCGATGTCGCGGTGGTTGCCGAACAGCAAATCGGCTTCGGCCACCAATTGCGTGAGGATGCCACGCGGATCGCTGTCCCAGCGTTCCCACAATTTGCCGCGCCAATTGCCGTCGAACGACACGGCGATGCCGCGTGCCGTCGCCGCTTGCGCCGCCGCGATCGCACTTGCGGCGGGCACGGGGCCGAGCGCGGGGGTGATGCCCGACAGATGCAGCCGGTCAACGCCCTGTAGCAGGACGTCCCAATTCCAGGCTTCACGCGGCGTCTCGGCAAAGGACGACCCCGCCCGATCGTATATCACCTCGGTCGCGCGCAACCCTGCACCCGAGGTCACGAAATACAGCCCCATGCGATCGCCACGAAGCTGGATGCCGGCGGTATCGACGCCTGCGCCGCGCAAATAGGTCAGCGCCGCGCGGCCCAGATCATTGTCGGGCACCGCACTGGCAAAGGCGACATCATGGCCAAGCCGGGCGAGCGCGCCCGCGACATTGGCCTCCGCTCCGGCCACCCACACATCGAGCCTGGGCGTCTGCAACAACAACTCGCGCCCCGGCGGCGAGAGGCGCAGCATGATTTCCCCGAAGGCCAGAAACGTCATTACCCTACCCTCTCGCGTCACCCCGGCCCCGTCACCCCGGCCTTGTGCCGGGGTCCACTCTTCAACTTGATCGCACGCTTGGCGGCGCGGTGGACCCCGGGGACAAGCCCGGGGTGACGATGCAGTTCCCTTATCGCGCCAGCCAACCGCCATCGACCGCGAGAATGTGCCCCTGCACATAGTCCGCCGCGCGGCTGCACAGGAACACCGCCGCGCCGCCCAGATCGGAGGGATCGCCCCATTTGCCCGCGGGAATGCGCTCAAGGATCGACCGGTTGCGCGTTTCATCGGCTTGTAAGGCGGCGGTGTTGTTGGTCGCAATATACCCCGGCGCGATCGCGTTGACGTTGATGCCCTTGCTCGCCCATTCATTGGCGAGCAGCTTGGTCAGCCCGCCAATCCCGCTCTTGGACGCGGTGTAGCTCGGCACGCGAATGCCGCCCTGAAAGGTCAGCATCGAGGCGATATTGACGATCTTGCCGCCGCCCTTTGCGATCATGTGCCGCCCCGCCGCCTGGCACAGGAAAAACACCGATTTGAGATTGGTATCGATCACCGCATCCCAATCCGCTTCCGTGAAATCGACCGCATCGGCGCGGCGGATGATCCCAGCATTGTTGATGAGGATGTCGAGCCCGCCAAGCTTATCCACAGCCTCATCCACGACTCTTTGCACAGGTTCGATGGTGGAGAGATCGGCGGAAATGATTTCGGCACGGCGACTCAGCGTACGGATCTGTTGCACGGTGTCGTCCGCCGGAGTCCGTCCGACGCAGGCGATGTCCGCCCCCGCCGCCGCCAGCGCCAGTGCAATCGCCTGACCGATGCCGGTATTGGCCCCGGTAACGACGGCGACTTTGCCGGTAAGATCGAAGGGATTGGTCATCGCAAACGCTCCTCCCCTCCCTGGAAGGGAGGGGTTGGGGGTGGGTTGGTATGGGGGGAGCGCCGGACTCTCAACGGGCCGACCCACCCCCAACCCCTCCCTTCCAGGGAGGGGAGATGAAAATCACGCCAACTGGCAAATATCCAGCACGCTCATGTCGGTATAATCCTGGTTCTCACCCGCCATCGCCCAGATGAAGGCATAGGCCTTGGTGCCAGATCCCATATGCACCGACCAGGGCGGGGAAATCACCGCCTCTTCATTGGCCATTACGATGTGCCGCAGCGCTTCTCCCTCGCCCATATAATGGAACACGCGGTCGTTGGGGCCATCCAGTTCGAAGTAGAAATAGATTTCGCTGCGGCGTTCATGGATGTGCGGCGGCATCGTGTTCCACACCGAACCCGGCTTCAACACCGTCAGGCCCATCACCAGTTGCGCGCTGTCGCAAATGCCGGGGATGACCATCTGGTAGATCGTGCGCTCGTTCGATTCCTCGAGGCTGCCGCGCTCCAGCTTGGTCGCATCACCAACCGAAATCACGCGCGTGGCGAACGCCTTGTGCGCCGGGCACGACGCCAGATAGAAGCGCGCGCCCTCGCCCGAAAACCGCACGTCCTTCGCGCCCATCGTCACGTACAGGCAATCCTTGTTGCCGAGCGTAAACACCGCACCATCGACCGAGACCGTGCCTGGCACCGCGCCGACATTGACCACCGCCAGCTCGCGCCGTTCGAGGAACGGATGCCCCGCCGCCGAAGCAGGCTCGGTCTGGTCGGGCAGCTTCACCGCCACGTCGCCGACCAGCACACCGCCGATCACGAAGCGATCGGCATGGGTGTAATTGAGCACGCATTCGCCAGCCCGGAACAGGTCCTGGATCAAATAGCGATCCCGCAATTCGTCATTGGAAACGCATTCCATCATGTCGGGATGCGTTGCGTAATAGGTACGGTCGAACATCGGGCTCTCCGGGGGTCAGGCCGCTTTGGCGGCGGTTTCTGGTGAATCGATCCGATAAGCGCGGCGGACGAGGCCGCTGGTCAGCTCCTGCGCCAGTTCGACGGCTTCCCAATCTTCAAGGCGATGCTCGGCGACGAGGCGCGCGAGGAAGCCGCAATCGACGCGCCGTGCGACATCGTGCCGCGCGGGGATCGACAGGAAGGCGCGGGTATCGTCGTTGAAGCCGACGGTGTTGTAGAAACCCGCCGTTTCGGTTGTCATCTCGCGGAAGCGGCGCATTCCTTCCGGGCTATCATGGAACCACCAGGACGGCCCGAGCTTGAGGCAGGGATAATGCCCCGCCAGCGGGGCCAATTCGCGCGCATACACGCTCTCGTCGAGCGTAAAGAGGATGATCGACAGTTCGGTCGAGGTGCCGAAGCGATCGAGCAAGGGTTTCAGCGCGTGGACGTAATCGGTGCGCGTCGGGATGTCGGCCCCCTTGTCGCGCCCGTGGCTGGTGAACAGTCCGGCATTGTGGTTGCGGAACGCGCCGGGATGGATTTGCATCACCATGCCATCCTCAACCGACATCGCCGCCATTTCGGTCAGCATTTGTGCGCGGAACAGCTCGGCATCGGCAGGCGTCCAGGTGCCGCCGACGATCTTGCCGAACAAGGCTTCGGCTTCGACCGGGGACAGATTGGCGGTCGCGGCGGTCGGGTGGCCGTGATCGGTGGCGGTCGCCCCGACCGCGCGGAAATCCGCCCGCCGCTTGCGGTGCGCGGCAAGATAGCCCTTCCAGTTATGGACATCTTCCCCGGTCAGCTCGGCAAAGCGCGCCATCGCGCTCACAAATTGCTCATGCTCGACATCGATGACGCCGTCCGGGCGATAGGTCGTCACCACGCGCCCACCCCAGCCCGAGGCGCGGATGCGGTGGTGCGCGCCTAGATCGTCCTGCGGCCCCTCGGTCGTCGCGAGAAAGTCGATCTTGAAGCGGTCGAACAGCGCGCGCGGGCGAAAGGCGGGGCTGGCGAGCTTCTCGGCGATCGTATCGAAATAGAAATCCGCCGTATCGGCCCCAAGCGCCACCTCGAACCCGAACACCTCGGCAAAGACATGGTCGAGCCACAGGCGCGAGGGCGTGCCGCGAAACAGATGCAGGTTCTGCGCAAACACCCGCCACGCCGCGCGGGGATCAGTCGCAGGCGTGCCATCGCGGCGTGGAATGGCCAGCGCATCGAGATCGATGCCCTGGCTATAAAGCATCCGGAAAATATAATGATCGGGCGCGAGCAGCAACGCGGTCGCGTCGGTCCATGCGCTATCTTCGGCGAACCACCCGGCATCGGTGTGCCCATGCGGGCTGACGATCGGCAAAGCGGCGATGCTGGCGTAGAGAGAGCGCGCAATCGCCCGCGTCGCGGGATCGCTCGGGAACAGACGGTCCGGATTCAGGTTGAGCGGTCGCGCCATCGTCATTCCTCCTCCCCGCCGTTTCTTATATCGGCTCTGGTAACCGGTGTCAGCGATCCTCGCAAGCACCTTTACCGGCAGGTTTAGGCAGCCGGCGGCGCCACCGAAGCGCGCCGGATCAGCGTCGACAGGAATAATGAGGGTTCCTCGACAATCTCCTCGCCATCCAATCCCGCCGTCAGCTTGAGCGCGGCAGAGCGCGCCATCGATGCAATCGGCCAGCGCACCGTCGTCAACGGCGGCCAGACATGTGCTGCGACCGGAGTGTCGTCGAAGCCGACGATCGACAAATCCTTGGGAATATCGAGCCCGCGTTGCCGCGCGGCGTGCATCACCCCTGCCGCCATTTCATCGTTGCACGCGAAAATTGCGGTCGGGCGCGGCATCAGGTCGAGCAGACGCTCGGCCGCCGTCAGCCCGGATTCGAAGGTGTAGGTGCCATCGGCGATCATGCTGCGCGGCAGCGCGATACCCGCTTTCGCCAGCGCCTCTTCAAAACCCAGCCGCCGCTCGCGCGCCGAGCGGAAGCCGTGCGGCCCGGCGACCAGACCAATCCGCCGATGCCCCTGTTCGATCAGATATTCGGTTGCCGCGCGCACCGCTTCGCAATCGTTGGAGGCGACCATATGGTCGTTGTCATCGAGTGGGGCAGATCCCATGCGGACATAGCGACACCCGATTTCGGTACACAATTTGGCGATCGTATCATTCTCGCTGATCGGCGGCAGCAACACGAGCCCGAACAGCCGTTGGCGTTCCAGGAAATGCCGCAGATCGACCAGCATCGTCGCCGACCCACGATCGACCGGGCGCACCACCAGCTCGAATTCGGTGCCGTGCAGCGCCTCCAAAATCCCCTGCTGCACATTCATCACCATTTGCGCATTGGGATTGTCGTGGACGAGACCGATCAGGAAATTGCGGCGCAGCGCGAGCGCACGCGCCTGCGGATTGGGGATATAGCCGAGTTCCCCGATCACATCCTCGACGCGCCGCCGCGTATCGTCGTTGAGCAAGGGTGAGCGGTTGATGACGCGGCTGACGGTCTTCTTGGAAACCCCTGCGATCCGCGCGACATCGTTGATCGTCGGTTGTCCGGTGCTTTTCATGCCGTCGGCTTAAACCCGGGACGGTCGGCTTGGCTAGTCCGGCAATATGCGACGACCCGCATCGCTCCCCTTGCCAAACCACGAGCGGCTGAGGCACAGCAATGATACCGGTTACCAAAAAGCGAGCAACGCGCGTGGCAAAGGCCCTTCTGGTGCATCCCGACGACAGCGTCGTAACCCTGGTCGAGCCAGTACGGGCGGGCGCCGCCATTGCCTTCGACGCGCGCAGCGTCACCGCACTCGCCGACACGCCAAGCGGCCACAAGATCGCCATCGCGCCCATCGTAGCGGGCGCGCCGGTGCTGAAGTTCGGTTTTCCAATCGGCACGGCCACCATTGCCATTGCAACCGGCGCGCACGTCCATTCGCACAATCTCGCGACCGCGCTCGATGGGACGCTCGACTATCGCTTCGCCCCCACCGCCCCCGCACCGGTGCGCCAGCGCGACGAACCGATGACCTTCCAGGGTTATCTCCGCGCCGACGGACGCGTGGCCACGCGCAATGAAATCTGGGTCCTTCCGACCGTCGGCTGCGTTGCGCGCACCGCAAGCCGCATTGCCGCCCAGGCCAATGCCGCCTTGACGAGTGATACCAAAGCCGGAGTGATCGATGGCGTCCATGCCTTCACCCATCCGTTTGGCTGTTCGCAACTTGGCGACGACCTTGACGGCACGCGCAGCATTCTCGCCGCACTCGCCTGCCATCCCAATGCTGGCGGCGTGCTGATCGTCGGCCTGGGGTGCGAATCGAACCAGATCGACGCGTTGCTGCGCGAAATTCCCGAACAGCGCCGCCCGGTCATCCGCACGCTCATCACGCAATCGGCTGGAAATGAGATTGACGAAGGTGTGGCCAAGGTCGCAGAACTGGCCGATCTCGCGCGCAGCCATCGCAGCCCCGTCGGGCTCGACCGGCTGGTACTCGGGGTGAAATGCGGCGGATCGGATGGCCTGTCGGGGCTTACCGCCAACCCGCTGGTCGGCCGCATCAGCGAGCGCGTCGTTGCGGCGGGCGGATGCGTGCTGCTGACCGAAATCCCCGAAATGTTCGGCGCGGAACGCCTGCTCATGGAGCGCGCCGTCACCGAAAATGTGTTCGACAGTATCGTCATGATGGTCAATGATTTCAAACGCTACTTCCTCGATCATGGCGAGCCGGTGTCGGAGAATCCCTCGCCCGGCAATGTCGCGGGCGGCATCACCACGCTGGAGGAAAAATCGCTCGGCGCGGTGCAGAAGGCCGGGCGGACGCCGGTCTCCCATGTCATTCCTTATGGCGCGCGGATCGAGGGTACGGGGCTGACGCTGCTCGAAGCGCCGGGCAACGATGCTGTGTCCTGCACCGCGCTGGCGGCGGCGGGGGCGACGGCAATTCTGTTCACGACCGGGCGCGGCACACCGCTTGGTTTCCCCGTGCCGACGATCAAAATCGCATCGAACGGTGCGCTCGCGACACGCAAGCCCGGCTGGATCGATTTCGACGCAGGCGCGGTGCTGGAGCACGGTGTCGATCGGGTAGCGCAGGACCTCGCCATGCGCGTCTGCGAAATCGCCTCGGGCGCATCCACCGCGGCAGAACGTAATGGCGAGCGCGAAATCGCAATTTGGAAGCGCGGAGTAACCCTATGAAGCGGCTGAGATATGCCACACTCGACAGCGTTCCTGCTTCGATCGCGCGTCCCAACCGTACCGCGCCGCCGACCACGGGGATCGTTCATTTTGGCCCCGGTGCGTTCCACCGCGCGCATCAGGCGGCTTATATCGATACGCTGCTCGACAGCGAGCCCGACTGGGGCATTGCTGCAGTGTCGCTGCGCAGCGCGGGAACGGTAGGTGCCCTGGCTGAACAGCAGGGGCTTTACACGCTCGCGATTCGCGATGTCGCGCCCGGCTATCGCATCATCGGCGCCCACAGCCGCTTCCTGGGCCCCGCCGACGGGGACCAAACGCTCGCCCTACTCGCCGACCCGGCGGTGCGATTGGTGACGACGACGGTGACCGAGAAGGGCTATTGCCTCTTCGCGGACGGGACGCTTGACCTTTTGCATCCCGACATAGTGCATGATCTGGCTGGCCCTGCTGTACCGCGCAGCGTGATCGGCTGGATTGTTACCGGCCTTGCCGCGCGCAAAGCCGCCGGCGCCGCGCCCTTCATGGTGATGCCGTGCGACAATCTCGCCAATAACGGGGCCAAGGTGCGTGCCGCGCTGATCCGCTTTGCTCAAGCGCGTGCGCCGGACGTGGCGACCTGGATCACCGACCATGTGCTCGTACCCGGCACAATGGTCGATTCGATCACCCCGGCCGCAGACAATGCGCTCTATGCCGATGTCGCGCAGGCGCTAGGCATCGAAGATCACGCTACGGTACAGCGCGAGGCGTTTACGCAGTGGGTGATCGAGGATCTCGGCGATCCGGTCTGCGCCGCGCTGGGCCGCGCCGGGGCGACACTGACCGATAATGTCGCAGGCTATGAACAGGCAAAACTGCGTATTCTCAACGGGGCGCATTCGACGCTCGCTTATGTCGGGTTGCTGCGCGGCCATGCCAGCGTTGCCGAAGCAATGGGCGATGCGGCATTGGCGGGTTTCGTCGATGCGATGATCCGCGACGATATCATCCCGACCTTGCCGCGTGTCGCCGGGCTCGATCTCGATGCGTATCGCGCGGCGGTGCTGGCGCGTTTCCGTAACCCGGCAATCCTCCACCGACTTGAGCAAATTGCCGCCGATGGCAGCCAGAAAATCCCGTATCGGCTGGGCGACACATTGGCGGTGCACCGCGCACAGGGCCGGTTGCCGCGCCATGTCCTGGCCGCGCTCGGTTGCTGGCTCGGCTTTCTCCTGCAACGCGCCCACGCGGGTGTGCCAATCCTCGATCCTGCGGGCACAACGCTCGCCGAGCTTGCGGCAACCGGCGACGCGCGTTTGGTGCTGGCACGGCTGATCGATGCCGAACTGGGGTTTTCCAGGGCATTGGCGCGGGATTCGGACGTGACCGATGCAATCGCACGGGCGGCACAGGCGGCGTTCGATGGTGATTGGGCCAGCGTATTCGCCGCCTGATCGCGAAGGCGGGCGATCACCCTCTTGTCAATGACACCGGTTTCCCATACCCAGTCAACGAGGCCGTCCGAACGGTCCATGAGGGGATAACGGCACGTGCAGGCCAAGAAGCAGCAGGACAATATCGCGCGAGTCGCGACCGAATTCGTCAGTGCGCGCCGCAGCGCGTCCCCGCTTGTCGACTATCCGGGCACGATGCCCGCGGCACTGGCCGAAGCCTATGCCATGCAGGATGCCGCGATCGCACTCACCGACCGCACCATCGCCGGATGGAAGGTCGGGCGGATCAATCCCCCGCTCGGATGTACCGATCGCCTCGCCGGTCCCATTTTCGCCGACCAGACCTTTGAAGCCGGGGAAACCGCGCGCGCGATGACGGTTTACGCTGGAGGGTTCGCCGCCGCCGAGGCCGAATTTCTGCTGCGCATCGCCGCCACGCCCGACCCCGACAAGCATCACTACACGCTGGCGGAGGCCACCGCGCTCATCGACCGGGTATGCGTCGGCATCGAAATTGCCAGTTCCCCCTTCGGCGGCATCAACGATCATGGCCCCGGTGTCACCATTTCCGATTTCGGCAATAATAACGGGTTGGTGATTGGCCCGGAGGTGGCGGATTGGCGGGCGCTCGATCTCAATCAATGGCCCGTGGAATTGACCATTGACGGCGCATCGACGGGGGTCGCCACCGCCGCCACGATGCTCGACGGTCCCTTTGGTGCGGCGCGTTTTCTGTTCGAACTGATGGCGCAGCGCGGCATTGCGCTCCGCGCGGGGCAGTGGATTTCGAGCGGCGCCGTCAGCGGCGTCCACCAAGTCGAAATCGGCGCGCAAATCACGGCGATCTTCGATCATCGGCTGACGGTAGAGTGTAGCATCGCAGCCCAATAATAGCCCATACAATCCGGCAGAGGTTCGAAACAGGACCGCCGATAGGAGAAAGATGATGGCGACGGCGGAACTTCCGATCGACACCGTTTCCGGCAAAGCAGGGGAGCACGGTGCAAGCGCGATCGGGCGCTATCGCTGGGTTATTTGCGGCCTGCTATTTGCGGCCACCGCGATCAACTATGTCGACCGGCAAATGATCGGCCTGCTCAAGCCCAACATCTCGGGCGAATTTGGCTGGGACGAGAATGCCTATGCCGACATCGTCTTCTGGTTCCAGGCGGCTTATGCGATCGGCTATATTAGCTTCGGGTCGATCGTCGACCGGGTCGGCGCGCGGATCGGCTATTCGGTCGCCTTCATCATCTGGACGCTTGGCCATACGCTATGTGGCTTTGCCGGATCGACCTTTCAGTTCGCCGCCGCGCGCGCGGTGCTGGGTCTGGGCGAATCGGGCAATTTCCCGGCGGGCATCAAGGCGGTCTCCGAATGGTTTCCGGCGCGCGAGCGGGCGCTGGCGACGGGCGTGTTCAATGCCGGGGCCAATATCGGCGCTGTAGTGACCCCACTGATCGTGCCGGCGATCACGCTCGCCTTTGGCTGGCGGATGGCGTTCATCGTCACCGGCGTGGCGAGCCTCGTCTGGCTGGTCGCATGGATTGCGATTTATCGCCGCCCACGCGAACAGCCGCGCCTCAGCGCCGCCGAACTGGCGCATATCGAAAGCGACCCCGCCGACCCCGCACAGAAGATCGCGTGGACGCGCCTGCTCGGCTATCGCGAGACTTGGGCCTATGCGCTGGGCAAGTTCCTGATCGACCCAATCTGGTGGCTGTTCCTATTCTGGACGCCCGATTTCCTGTCCAAGGCCTATCATCTCGATTTGAAGAGCTTCGGCCCGCCCTTGGTGGTGATCTATCTGATCTCGGACTTTGGCAGCATCGCCGGTGGCTGGTCCTCCTCGCGGCTGATGAAGCGCGGCTGGTCGGCCAATGCCGCGCGCAAGACGACGATGCTGGTCTGCGCCTTTCTGGTGATGCCGATCTTCTTCGCGCAATATATCGCCAATCTGTGGGCGGCGGTGGCGATCGTCGGGCTGGCGACGGCGGCGCATCAGGCGTTTTCGGCCAATCTCTACACGATCCCGTCGGACATGTTCCCGCGCAAGGCGGTCGGATCGGTGGTCGGCATTGGCGGCATGGTCGGCGCGATTGGCGGCATGGGGATGGCCAAGTTCACTGGCTACATCCTGCAGACGACCGGCAGCTACACGCTGATCTTCGCCGTCGCGGGCAGCGTGTATCTGATCGCGGTCGGTGTCATCCATTTGCTCTCACCGCGACTGGCGCGCGTCGATGCGCTGTAAGACCGGGCTGGCGAGCCTGCTGGCCATCGCTGTCGCCACCCCGGCGGCGGCGCAGGATGCAAGCGGCCTGCTGTTCCGCGTTTCCGCCGACAACAGCCTGACCGCAGACGTCGCCTCAGGCGATCCAGTCCCCAATTTCCGCAGCGGTGTCAGCATCGTGCCCGATGGCGCGATCGGCGGCGCGGCGCGCTGGGCCGATGATGGCTATGTCGCGTGGAAGGCACCCGGCAACATGCGCGCGCAGCGCGGCACGCTCAGCTTCTTCTGGCGGCCGCGCGATCCGCTGGGCGTCGCGCCCTTCGGCATCTTCCGCGCGGGCTTTGCCGATCACAGCAGTTGGGACATGGCCTTCCTGCGGATCGACTGGAACGGCCACGGCTTCGATGCCTTCGTCACCGATGCGAACCTGTCACGCATCCGCGTCTCCTGGACGATCGGCAGCACGCCCGCTGCCGATGCCTGGAAACACATCGCCTTCGCCTGGGACGAGACCAAGGGCGTCCAACTCTTTGTCGATGGCCGCGAAGTCGCGCGCAAGGATCAAGTCGCTGATCTCGATTCGGGGCTAGACCAGTTCGGCCTCGCCGGGCGCGTGCTCTCCCCCCACCAAGTGCAGAGCCGCTACAATTTCATGCGCGGCAGCGATCTCGACGAGATTCGCGTGTACGACCGGATGCTGGCCGCCAGCGACATTGCCACGCTCGCCGACAAGCGTGATCCGGCCCCCGCCCCATTAGCGGACGCCACCGCCCGCCGCACCGCCTGGCTGCACCGTTATGGCTGGGATGCAGGCGCGCCGCCCGTACTCGATGCCCCCGTCACCGCCGTGCGCAAGGTCGAGTTCGCCGACGCCAGGGATTTGAAGGAATGGATGTGGAAGGGCGTCGACGGCATATCCGAGACGACCTGGCCCGGCGTCTATAACCGCTCCAAATTGCCCGGTCGCGACGATTATTTCGAGCTGCCCGACTGGAACGTCTATGTCGAAGGCGGCAAGCGCTATGATCTGACCGTCCCCCCCGGCGAGCGCTTCAACCGCGTCGAGATTCGCGGCGCGGCTTATGGCTCCTTGCTATGGTCGGACGGCGGCAAAACCACCACGCTCGCCACCCGCGCGCGCGGCACCGTCCGCAGCGTCAGCGCGGTGCCCGAGCGACAAGGCGGAACGCTCAGCTTCGTCAACACGATGCAGGAGCAGCCGATCCAGGAACTATGGGCCTATGACGTGAAGGCCGACGCGGAACCGGCGGGATCGTTCAAACTCTCCTACACCGTGGACGCCACCGCCTCGACCAGGATCGCCGCGCTCGCCAACCTCGAATCCTTCATCACCGGGCGTTATGCGCCGGACGAGCGCAGCATGGTCGTCGCCTTGCCCAGTTCCGGCATCAAGGCGGCGGTCGGCGCCGCTGCTGCGGGGGCTGGCGCACCAGCGCAAGCCCGCACGCCCGGCCTGCCGATCGTCCATATCCTGATCCCGGCCAGCCTTGGCGATGCCTATCCCGACAAGCCGCTGGCGCGCGCGTTCGATTATGGCTGGCAGAATCTGCATGACGAGCTCGATGGCATCGCGATCGATCTGCCCGCGCTCAGCGGCACCGGGCCGATCCCGCTCAACATCCGTGTGAAGGACCTGATCTGGCCCGCGCGCGACATGATCGACCTTTCGGTCAGCGTGCCTGCAGGCACGCCGCGCACGCTGTGGCTGGATCTGCGCGACCGCATCCTGTCCAACGACAGTCTCTATCTCAGCATCGCCTCGGCCCTGCCCGGCTTCGATGCTGCTGCACTCAATGGCGCGAAGATCCGTTTGGTGTTCAAGGATCGCGCCGCCGCTTTGCCCGAGCATATCGCCGACCGGCTCAACCAAGTGAAGGACAATTGGGGTTTTCTGGTCGAGGAGCATACCGCCTCCAAGCGGGCGGCGCTGTACGCGCGCCTGTTCGGGGACGTGACCGACCTGCTGCGCGTCGACCCCGACAATGTGACCGCGCGCCAATATTGGGCCGACATCAATTACCGCCCCGAAAACCTGCCCGCCATAACCCAGCCGACGCCGCCGCCGGGCGTCCCGCTCTGGGCGTTTCGCCAACTGGAAGACCTGAAGCTGGTGCGGCAGTTCGTCACGTGGTGGATCGACCATCGCCAGGTGCCTTACGGCGATTTCGGCGGTGGTATTTCCGACGATACCGATTTGACGCAGCAATGGCCCGGCCTCGCGTTGATGGGGGTCGAGCCCGACAAGATCAACGCTTCGCTCCGCGCCCTCGCCGATGCCGCGTACAAGAACGGGATGCGCGTGAACGGCCTTGGCTACATCACCACCGATGAGCTTCACGCTTATGAGGAAGGGCTCAACTCGGATGCCGAGCGGCTCTATCTCAACTGGGGCGAGCCACGCTCGATCGAGCGGCTGATGGCAACGACCAAGGCCTTGCAAGGCGTGATCCTCAAGAACCCGGCGGGCCACCTGCATTTCGCCAGCAACTGGTATGGCGGGCGTATGATGTACCGCGAGGGGGCGTGGGAATGGCAGAAACCCTATAGCTTCACCGTGCTGCACGCGCCGATCCTGCTTGGCTTGTATAATGGCAGCACGCCCGCGCGCGCGCTGGTGACCGGCGTGATCGACGGCTGGATGGCGCATGGCAAACAGGGGGCCGATGGCGCGCGGTCCTACCCCAATGAAATCAACTGGCGCAGCGATGCCGAACGTGTCGGCGATGGCGGCGGGGTGAGCACGCCGCTTCAGGCGAGCTGGGCGGCATGGCGCTTCACTGGCGATGCCAAATATCTCCGCCCGATCGAGGCACGGGTCGCTAAGAATGCGGCCGGGCTGGCCGAATTCAACGAAAACGCCGTCACCGCCTTGCCGGATGGAGCGGCGCTACGGGCGCGGGCGGCCAAAAGCGAAGAGCCGTTCGGCCGCTATGCCGCCTGGTCGGCGACGGGTGACCTCGACGTGCTGGCCACGCTGCATGGCGAGGCGATTGCCGACAAGATGCAGCATATGGCGATGCTGACCGAAGGCCATTGGTGGAGCGACCGCGTCGAACAGCCAAGCGACATCCTGCAGCGCGAACGGCTCGGCGGGATCGCGCTGAAGCGCAACCAGACCTGGCCGGGCAATACGGTAAGCTGGCGCTTCGCCACCCCGGGGGCGGCGGAACAGGTCGCGATCCTGCTGCCCGGCGCGACGCGCGACCGCTTCAAGGTGATTGCCTATAACAGCAGCGACCGCCCGCAAGCGGCGACGATGACGGCGTGGAACGTCACCGCCGGACGCTGGTCGATCGCAGCCGAACGCGGCGCGGTACCGGAGCGCACGACGGTGGCGCTCGAACGCAGCGCGTCGATCCCGCTGACCTTCCCGCCGGGCGAGACCGTGCTCGACTTTGCGCTGGTGACACCCACCACGCCGGTCGAAACCCGCCCCGATCTCGGCATCGGGCGCGATGATGTGAGCGTTGCGGGCCAGCGCGTCGCGGTCACTGTCCACAGCCTCGGCGCGGTGCCAACGACAGCAGGCCGCGTGTCGCTGTGGCAGCAGGATCGCAGGATCGTCAGCGCGCCCGTGCCACCGCTCCCAGCGCCCAGCGACCTCACCCCCAAAACCGCGCGGGTGACGCTGACGGTGCCCGCAGGCGCCGATCCGCAAAAGCTCTGCGTCCGCGTCGAACAGACCGATGGCACCCCCGAAGTCACCCAGCAGAACAACACCGTCGCCATCGCCGATCGCACGCCATGACAACGCGGCGGGCGCTGCTCGCCGGGGGCGCGGCGCTGGCACTGGCCGGCCGCGTTCGGGCCGCGCGCCCTATCTCCTTACGTGCCGCGCTCGATGCGGCGGCGGCCTTGCCGCACGATCCGGGTGCAGCGCTTGCCCTGCTGGCCGGATATGATTTGAACAGCCTTGGCACATCTGCGCAGCTCGACCTCGACACCGCCCGCGCCGGGCTGGCGATCGACCGGGACATAGTACAACGGTTCGCGGTCGACCCCCGCGCCAAGGGGCCACCGCGCAACCCGGCGCACGCCGCGCTCCTGCTCCGCCGCAAGCTCGGCAATGACGTCGATCCGCGCGCGGCGGCGACGCGGCTGGAGGCCGAACGCCGCCGCTGCGCCGCCCGCGCCGATGCGCTGTTCGCGCGGCTAGGGGTGGCGGGTGCCAACACCGGCGCGCGCTTCTCGGCCCTGTGGTACGGCCCGCGCTACGCTTATCCAAACCCCGACGCCGCTTTGGCCGATATGAACCGATGGCTGGCCGTTATGCGCCCGCATGTCCCGGCCTTGGTCGGCATGGTGCCACCCTGGTGCTTGAATGTCGCCGCCAATCCGCCGACCACCGCCGACATCGCCCAAGCCCATTTCGGGTATCGCACGCTGCCCACGCCCACGCAGCCGGGCGGCTATGTCCCCGATCTTCAGCGCCTCGCCGATCGCCCCGCTTTCACGCTGCCAAGCGTCGTCGCGCACGAATTGCTCCCCGGCCATATGGTGCAACTTCCGCTGGAAGCCGCCGCCGATCCGCACCCGCTGCGGCTCGACTATGCGCCGGGCTTTGCCGAAGGATGGGGCATCTATGCCGAACGCCGCGTTGCCGATGCGGGCCTGTACGCCGCCGATCCGCTGGCCGAACTCGGTTATTTGCACTGGCGGCTGTTCCGCATCGGGCGCGCGCTGGCCGATCTCGCCCTCCATCTCCACGGCCTTTCGCTGGCGGAAGCCCGCGCGCGCCTGGTCACCTGGCAGGGAGAACCCGCCTATTTCGCGCCGTTCGACGCTGATCTTGCCCGGATCGTGCAGGAGCCGATGACGCGCGCAGGCGAAATGCTGTTCGCGCTCGCGATCGAAGACGGCGCGCGTCGGCGCACGGGCCCGGCGCTGGCCCGCTACCACCAAGTGCTGCTCCGCGATGGCCGGATGCGCAGCGACGAACTGGCGCGCCGCGCCCGGAGGGTTTGATGCGCCTGACGCGCCGGGACGCGCTCGCCGCAGCCGGCGGCAGCGCCGCGCTGCTGCTGCCCACCGCCTCCGTCGCCACGCCCGACACCCCCGCCGATTACAGGCGCGGGCTCGATCAGCAACGCATCGCCGATCTCGGCGACGGGCGCTTCCTCAATCCCGTGCTGTCGGGCGACCGCCCCGACCCCGCCATCCTGAAAGACGGACAGGACTATTACCTGACCTTCTCCAGCTTCGATTCCTACCCCGGCCTGATCCTGTGGCATTCGCGCGATCTGGTGAACTGGCGGCCGATCGGCCCCGCGCTCCACCGCAACATCGGCTCGGTCTGGGCGGTGAGCCTCGCCAAGCATGACGGGCGCTATTTTCTCTACATCCCGACCAAAGCCGCCCCCAATACGATCTGGGTGATCCATGCCGACCGCATCGAAGGGCCGTGGAGCGAGCCGATCGATCTCGGCCTGCACGCGCATATCGACCCGTGCCATGTCGTCGGCGAGGACGGCTCGCGCTGGCTGTTCCTGTCGGGCGGCGACCGCGTGCGCCTGTCCGTCGATGGCCTGTCGACGGTCGGCGTTCCCGAACATGTCTATGATCCGTGGCACTATCCGAGCGACTGGGTGGTCGAGGGTTTCTCGCCCGAAGGCCCCAAGATCGTCCGTCACGGCGGCTATTTCTACCTCATCACCGCCGTCGGCGGCACCGCCGGGCCACCGACCGGGCATATGGTGATCGCCGCCCGCGCGCGCTCGATCCACGGGCCGTGGGAGGACTGCCCCGCCAACCCGCTGGTGCGCACGCGCGACCAGAGCGAGCGCTGGTGGTCACGCGGCCACGCCTCGCTGGTCGAAGGGCCGGCGGGCGATTGGTGGGCGCTCTATCACGGCTATGAGAACGGCTATTGGACGCTCGGGCGGCAAACGTTGCTCGATCCCGTCGCCTGGACCGCCGATGGCTGGTTCAAGATGACCGGCGGCGATCTGTCACGCCCGCTCGCCAAGCCCAAGGGCGGCAGCGCGGTTCCGCACGGCATGGCCCTGTCCGACGCTTTCCGGGCCCCGGCGCTCGGTACGCGCTGGAGCTTCTTCCGCCCACGCCCGAATGAGGCCGATCGCCTGTCGATCGCCAACCGCACGCTGACGCTCACCGCCAGCGGCAGCGCGCCGGTCGATTCGGCACCGCTACTGCTGATCGCGGGCGACACCGCTTATCGCTTTGAGGTCGACATCGAAATCGAGCACGGCACCACCGCTGGGCTCCTGCTCTTCTACGACGATCACCTGTATTGCGGGCTCGGTTTCGACCAGCACCGCTTCGTCACCCACCAATATGGGCGGGAGCGCGGTCGCCCGCACAATCCGCATGGGGGCCGGATGCGGCTGCGCATCACCAACGATCGCCACATCGTAACTTTCGACACCAGCGGCGATGGCGGCCACACCTGGAAGCGCTTCGACCGAGGGATGGAAGTGTCCGGCTATCACCACAATGTGCGCGGCGGCTTTCTGATGTTGCGACCGGGCGTTTACGCGGCGGGCACGGGCGCCGCGCGCTTTCGCGACTTTCGCTTTACCGCTTTGTAGCGTGCGCTGCCGACGCCCTCAGGAAGCGATCGAGCAACACCACCCGTTCGGCAATGTCCGCACGATACGACGCGCCCGGCGGTGTCACCGCCAGCGCATAGCGCCAGGCCGGGCGCGCCGCCGGCAAATCTCCGGCATCGACATAGGCCAGGCCCAGGAAGAACAAGGGTCCGGGCGTTTCGGGTGCGAGCAGTACTGCGCGGCGAAACGCGAACTTCGCCGCAGGGGACACCGTCCGGTCATGCAGCGCGAAGGCATAGCCTAGCGCGGTCCACAACGCCGCGTCGCGCGGCCGCAAGGCAAGCTCGCCGCGTAGCCCGTCAATCGCGGCGCGCGCGTCGCCATCGCGCAAGCGCGCGTCAGCGCTGGCCAGCGCCAGGCTGTCCGCCCGCGGCAGCGCGAACACCGCTTCGCGAAACGCGACCATGCCGGGGTCGATCACAATCGGCGTGACATCGGCTGCAACCGGCTTGCCTGCCACATGGCGCGGCCCCTGAGCGGCGAAACCCGCCGCCCCCAGCATCAGCGTCGCGCCCGCAATCGTCCACAAGCGTCGCGACACGCCCAGCGCCGACAACAGGCCCGCCGTAGCAACCCCGGCGGCGAGCAGGATCACCCAGTTCATGCGCGCCGCCGCTTCTTGAAGCTCGCGCGCGCCAGCCACGCGCCCAGCGCCAGCAGCACCAGCGGCGTGATCCATAAGGGCGCGGTCAGCGCGCTGAGCGGCGGATCATAGCTGACATAGTCCCCATAACGCGCGATCAGCCATGCGCGGATCGTCTCCGGGCTTTCTCCGGCGGCGATGCGCGTGCGCACCAGTGCGCGCATGTCGCCCGCCATCTCGGCATTGCTGTCGGCGATCGACTGGCCCTGACACACCACGCAGCGCAGCGTCAGCATCAGCGCCTGCGCCTGGCGTTCCTGCGCCGGATCCTTGAGCTGGACATTGGCGAGCGGCGCGGGCGGTTGTTGGCTGTCGGCAAAGGCCGGGCTTGCCACCAACAGCAAAAGGAATGCCAGCCGCCTCATCGCGCGTTCCTCACCGCCGCGATCAAGCCCGGCACTTCCTCTTCGCGAATATCGCCGACGTGCTGCAGCACGATCCGCCCGTCCCCACCGATGACGAAGGTTTCGGGCACGCCCGACGAGCCGAGCGCGAGCTGCACCGCGCTGATCTTGTCATCACCGATTGCGGCATAAGGGTCGCCATTGCGCGCCAGGAAATCGGTGATGGCGGCGGGCGTATCCCGAATTGCGATCGCGTCGATTTCGACCCCGGCTTGCTTGAGCTTCAGCAATTGCGGTGCCTCGGCGATGCAGGGAATGCACCAGCTTGCAAACACGTTGAGCAGCCGCGGTTTGCCCTTGGCGAAGGCGGCGGTCGCCAAGCCCGGCTTGCCCGGTATGATCGGCGGCAGGTTGAACTTTGGCAGCGGCTGCCCGACCAATGCGGACCGGATCGTGCGGTCGGCGGGCCGGTACAAGCCCCAGCCGATCACCGCGAACACGGCGAGCACCGCCACGAACGGCACCCAGATTAGCGGCCGCTTCATGCGTAGGCCTCGCGCAATGCCGCCCGCCGCCCGCGCGCCAGCCGCCCAAGCAGCGACAGCGCGCCGCCGATCGCGATCAGCGCGCCACCAAACCAGATCAGCGTCACGAACGGCTTCCACCACAACCGCAATTGCCAGCGCCCCGTCCCGTCGGGTTCGCCCAGCACGGTATAAAGCTGCCCGTCCCAGCGCGTTGCGATCGCCGACTCGCTCGTCACCGTCACCGGATTGGCGAAGAAGCGCGATTGCGGGCGGAGATAGAAGACCGCGCCATCATCGCCCCGCCGCGCGCTGAGCCGCGCCTCCAGCGCCGACCAATTGGGCCCGATCACCGGCTTGATCCCGTCGAGCGTCACCGTGAACGGCCCGACATGCTGCGGCTCCCCCACGCGCGCCGCGACCAAAGTCGCCTGCGTAAACGCGGTATCGCACGCCATCCCGGCCAGGCTCACCGCAATGCCGAGATGCGACACCACCATGCCATAGGTGAACAGCGGCGTGCGGCGCAGATTGCGCTTCCACAAAGGTGCCAGGCTCGCCGCCGCCAGCCCGGCGGACAGGGCCAGGCCGAGCATCGGCAGCAAGGCCACGCCCCCGATCGTCGCCAGCAGGATCAGCATCACCCCCGTCGCCGCGACCGGCACCGTCATCCGCCCGAGCAAGGCCGCCAATGTATCGCGGCGCCAGCGCAGCAGCGGCCCCGCCGCCATTACCGCGACCAGAACCAACGCAACCGGCCCCGCCGCCTTGTCGAAAAAGGGCGGGCCGACCGACAATTGCGTGCCGAACGCCGCCGCCACAATCGGGTAGAGCGTGCCGATCAGCACGATCCCCAGGATCACCGTCAGCAGCAGATTGTTGGCGATCAGCGCGCCTTCGCGGCTGACGAAATCGAAGCCATTGCCTTGCTTGACCGTGCCGACGCGCAGCGCGAACAGCAGCATCGCGCCACCGATATAGAGCGCGAGCAAGGCGAGAATGAAACTGCCGCGCGTCGGATCAACCGCAAAGGCATGGACGCTGGTGAGGATGCCCGATCGCACGAGGAAGGTGCCGATCATCGACATCGAGAAGGCAACCACTGCCAGCATCAGCGTCCACGCACGCAAGCCGTCGCGTGTCGCCAGCACCGTCACCGAATGCAGCAGTGCCGTCGCCGCCAGCCACGGCATCAACGAGGCATTCTCGACCGGGTCCCAGAACCACCAGCCGCCCCAGCCAAGCTCATAATAAGCCCAATAGGAGCCTGCGGTGATCCCCAACGTCAGGAAGATCCACGCGCCCAGCACCCACGGTCGCATCGCGCGCGCGAAAGCCGGGCCGACATCGCGCGTCACCATCGCGCCAACCGCGAAGGAGAAAGCGATCGAGATGCCGACATAGCCGATGTACAAAGTCGGCGGATGGAAGGCGAGGCCGGGATCCTGCAACAGCGGGTTGAGGCCGTTTCCGTCCGCTGGTGCCGGATCGAGCCGCGCGAACGGATTGGAGGAAAACAGCAAGAAGGCGTAAAACCCCAGCGCGATTGCCGCCTGCGCGCCGAGCGTCGCGATCAGCGTTGGCTTGGCGAGCGTGCGTTCGAGCACCGCCACCGCCGCCCCGGCGACGCCGAGGATCGTCACCCACAGCAGCATCGAACCTTCGTGATTGCCCCATGCGCCCGCAACCTTGTACAGCATCGGCTTGTCTGAATGGCTGTTCTCGGCAACGAGCAACACCGACATGTCGCTGCGCGCGAACACGGTGATGAGCAGCAGCATCGCCAGCAAAGCAAGCAACCCCTGCACCACCGCCACCGGGCGCACCGCCGCCATGATCTCATCGGTCAGCGCACGTTTCGCGGCGTCGCCTTCCTGTCCCGTTCGGGCTGAGCCTGTCGAAGCCCCCCGCGCAACGGACAGACGACTGGTCCGCCAAACCCCAAGCGCCGCCAGCACCAATTGCAGCAACGCGAGCGCTGCGGCGAACCACAAAGCGGCAAGGCCAGCTTCGGCGATCATTGTTTCAGCGTCTTGGTTTCGTGCATCTTGCCCGCAATCTCCGGTGGCATGTATTTCTCGTCATGCTTGGCGAGCAGATTGGTCGCGGTAAAGCTGCCGTCGGGGTTGAACGATCCTTCCGCGACCACGCCCGATTTCTCGCGGAACAGGTCGGGGGCGATGCCCTTGAAGGCCACCGGCACCGTCGCCACGCCGTCCGTCACGACGAAGCGCATCGATACGCCATCGGGCAAACGCTGGATCGAATGATCCGCCACCATCCCGCCGAGCCGCACCGCACGCCCAAGCGG
The DNA here is from genome assembly GCF_041661885.1 of Sphingomonas sp. GTDB lineage: Bacteria > Pseudomonadota > Alphaproteobacteria > Sphingomonadales > Sphingomonadaceae > Sphingomonas. The sequence goes on from NZ_JBAZTL010000002.1 coordinate 351,399, forward strand.
CAAACCGTCCTTCTTCACGTCGCCCGGCGCATAAAAGAACGCCGCCTGGTCCTTCAGCGCCGACAGCGCCAAAACGCTCGCCCCGCCGACCGCCGCGACCGCCAGCAGCACCAGCGTCAGCCGTTGATGCTTGGCCTTCATCGTTTCTCGCTCCGGCGCATCGCCACGAAGCTCCACGCCGCCAGCCCGACCGCGACGACCCCGGTCAGCGCATAAGCGGCAATTACGAACGGCCAGGGGTTCATGCGCCCACCTCCACGACATGCGCCATGCGCCGCATCCGCGCCTCGGCCTTGGTCCGTGCGAGAATCGTGCGCATCCGCATCAGCACGATTGCGGCGAAGAAACAGGTGAAACCGCTGAGCGTGAACCACAAGGGCCACAGGATTGTCGCGTCGATTTTGGAGGAGGTGAGCCCGATGCTCTGCCCCTGATGCAGCGTGTTCCACCACACCACCGAATAGCGGATGATCGGCAACAACACCGATCCCGCAATACCGTAAATCGCCGGAATCCGCCCGTCGCCGCCGCGATCATCATCGGCGCGAGTCAACGCCATAAACCCCAGATAGACGAAGAACAGCAACAACATCGAGGTCAGTCGCCCGTCCCATTGCCACCACGTGCCCCAGGTCGGTCGCCCCCAAATCGATCCGGTGGCCAGGCACAAGGCAGCGAACACAGCGCCGGGCAAGGCAATCGCGCGTGCCGCGATCATCGCCAGCGGATGCCGCCACACCAGGAAGACGAGCGACGAAATTGCAATCCCGCTCCATCCGCCCATGCCCAGCCATGCGGTCGGCACGTGAATGTAGAGGATGCGCACCGTCTCGCCCTGAAGATAGTCGGGCGGAGTCCGCACCAGTCCACCCCAAATGCCGTACCCGATCAACAGCACGCCCGCCCAGAACAGCGGCAACGTCAACGGACGTGCCAGTTTCAGGAAACGCGCTGGATTGGCGAAGATGTGAAGGCTTGTCACGCGTCCCCGATACGCAAGATCGATCGACGAATCTACAGGCCGTTTGGTCGCATTGCCCGCACCTTATTCGGCGGCGCGCAGCACCTGCTCGCCATAATCGACATCCTCCGGCAACGCCCAGAGCAGTTCGGGCTTGGTCAGCACCCGGCCATCCCAGGCGCGCACCTCAATCGGGGCGATCGGGCGCATGTCGCGTTTATCGACCAGCACCGGGCTGGCACGGAAACCCGTTTCCCACCGCTCGCCCCACTGCCGCAGCGCCAGCATCGTCGGCAACAGCGCAACGCCCTTCTCGGTCAGTTGATATTGGATTTTGCGCCGGTCCTCCGGCATTGCCGTGCGCGTCAAAATGCCGTGATCGACCAGCCGCCCCAGCCGATTGGCCAGGATATTGCGGGCAATGCCCAGTTCGGACTGGAATTGTTCGAAATGGTGCAGGCCGTTAAACGCCGCGCGCAAAATCATAAAACTCCAGCGCTCGCCCATCGCCTCCAGCGCCGCCGGCAGGCTGCACTTCACCATTTCCCGCAAGGGCTCGCGGAGCTTTTCGTCCATAATCTCCAACCTTATCCCATTTTTGAAAGTCATGGGACTGAAATATACGTTTCTACTTGCAACTCGCATGTGCAGCATTTAGGTGGCCCTTAGCAACTGATTTATGAGGACTGTCGCCATGATTCGTACGCTCACCGCTGCCGCCGTTCTGGCCTCGGCCACTTTGCTCGCGCCGATGGCGGCCAATGCTGCCGATGGCGGCCCCTATTACGCCGCAACCCCGGTCACCGCCCCGACCAAGACCGTGCTCATCACCAACGGCACGCTGTGGAAGTGGAACAACACCGCCTTCACCGCCGCCAAGGGCCCGCAGCGCGACGGCATCGTGTGCGAATTGGTGGCGCAGCGCGCTGGCAAGCTTTCGGCCTTCACCGCGGCCGGTCAGGCCTTTGACGCCGATGCGCTCGCCAAGTGCAACGCCCGCGCCAAATAAGCATCCTCCCCGAGAGGTGAATTGCCCCTTCCGCGCCCGCGCGGGAGGGGCTTTTTTGGGCCTGCGGGCTAAACATGTTGCAAAGCAACAGCCTCCGACGCCATCTTGGGGGGCAGATGCTACGCCAATATGAACTCGTCGATCGGGTCCTCGATTACGATCCCACTGCCAATGAGGCGCTGCTCAACCGCGCCTATGTGTTCTCGATGCAGGCACATGGCAGCCAGAAGCGCGCCAATGGCGACCCCTATTTCAGCCACCCGATCGAGGTGGCCGGCATCCTGACCGACCTGCATCTCGACGACGAGACGATTGCGACCGCGATCCTGCACGACACGATCGAGGATACCGTCGCCACGCCCGAGGAGATTACGCGCCTGTTCGGCCCCTCGGTCGCGCGGCTGGTCGATGGCGTGACCAAGCTGTCCAAGATCGAGGCGCAGACCGAAAACGAGCGCGCCGCCGAAAACCTGCGCAAATTCCTGCTGGCAATGTCCGACGATATTCGCGTGCTGCTGGTCAAGCTCGCCGACCGGCTGCACAATATGCGCACGCTGCATTTCATCAAAAATCCCGACAAGCGCAAACGCATCGCGCGCGAGACGATGGATATCTACGCCCCGCTCGCCGAGCGGATCGGCATGTATGAATTCATGAAGGAGATGCAGACGCTCGCCTTCGCGCAGCTCGAGCCCGAAGCGTATGAATCGATCACCAAACGCCTCGCCCAGTTGAAGGAAGGCGGCGGCGACCGCATCGCCAAGATCGGATCGGGGCTAAAGCTGCTGCTGTCGCGCGCCGGGATCGAGGCCGAAATTTCGGGTCGCGAAAAGCATCCCTATTCGATCTGGAAGAAGATGGCCGAGCGCCATATCAGCTTCGAACAATTGAGCGACATCATGGCGTTCCGCGCGATCGTGCCGAGCGAGGAGGCGTGTTACGCGGCGCTGGGCGTAATCCACCGCCGCTGGCCGATGGTGCCGGGGCGTTTCAAGGACTACATCTCGACCCCGAAGCGCAACGGCTATCGCTCGCTCCACACCAGCGTGATCCACGCCGACAATACCCGCGTCGAAATTCAGATTCGCACGCACGACATGCATGAAGAGGCCGAACTCGGCCTCGCCGCACATTGGGCGTATAAGCAGGACCCGATGAACGGGCGCGTGCGGCCCGACACGCAAGTGAGCTGGATTCGCGATCTGGTCGAAATCCTCGACAATGCCGAAAGCCCCGAGGAACTGCTCGAACATACCAAGATGGCGATGTACCAGGATCGCATCTTCGCCTTCACCCCCAAGGGCGAGCTGCACCAATTGCCCAAGGGCGCATCGCCGATCGACTTTGCGTATGCCGTCCACACCGATCTTGGCGATCAGGCGGTGGGTGCCAAGATCAACGGTCGTGTCGTGCCGCTGCGCACGGGAATCGAAAATGGCGATCAGGTGCAGATTTTGCGCTCCAAGGCGCAGGAACCGCAGGCCAATTGGCTGAACTTCGCCATAACCGGCAAGGCCCGCGCCGCGATCCGGCGGCATTTGCGCCACAAGGAACGCGTCGAGACGCAAGCGCTCGGCCGCAAGATGTACGATGAACTCGTCTCGCGCCTGCCCGCCCCGCTCGCCGGCAATGCGCAGGCGATGGCGATGCAGCGGCTGAAAGTCGCGGACGAAGCCGCCTTGCTCGAAGCGATCGCGCGCCGTCGCTTGCCCGATGCGGCGGTGATGGAAGCGCTGATGCCGGGCTCGGCCGGGGCGGATGCGCTGCGCGACCTGCCCCCGCAATCGAGCGCGATCTCGATTCGCGGGCTGACGGCGGGAGTCGCCTTCGATCTCGCCGAATGTTGTCATCCCGTCCCCGGCGATCGCATCGTGGGCCTGCGCCGCCCCGATGCCGGGATCGAGGTGCATACGATCGATTGCCCGGTCCTGGGCGCCGCCGACGATGCCGATTGGGTCGATCTGTCATGGGGCGACAAGACCGAGGGTGCGACCGGGCGCATCTCGGTCGAGGTCAAGAACGAACCCGGCGCGCTTGGCACCATCGCCACCATCATCGGTGCGCAAAAGGCCAATATCGTCAACCTGCGGCTCGACAACCGCGACACCGGCTTCCACACCAATACCATCGATGTCGAGGTGCATGATGTGCACCATCTGATGCACGTCATCGGCGCGTTGCGTGCGGCGGACGCGGTCAACAGCGTGGTGCGGGTGTAACGCAGCCAACTCTAAAGGGGATCATCATGGACCGTCGCGACTTCCTGGGATCGAGCACCGCGCTTGGAGCGCTGGCGATGCTGCCCGCCGCCGCCCGTGCGGCCACCGCCGGTGCCGGCGACGCGGCGCTACAGGCCCTGTTCGATCGCATTTTCAACGATGGCATCCAGGACAGCCCGCAAAGCGCGACCCAGCTTGGCCTCGACAAGGGGGCCAATGCGGCGCTGAAATCCCGCCTTGACGACCCCTCGCTCGCCAACCGCGCGCGCGGCCTTGCCCGCACCCGGCAGGCGATTACCGCTCTCACCGCGATCGACCCTGCAACCTTGTCGCCCGCGAGCAAGCTCGACCGCGAAGTCGTGCTCTATTCGCTGCGCCAGCGCGAAGTCGGCCCGGCCCAGTTCGGCGTCGGATCGCCGCAGCGGCCCTATCCGGTCACCCAGCAACAGGGTGCCTATTTCGGCATTCCCGACTTTCTCAATTCCACCCATGTCGTGAAGACCGCCGACGATGCCGAGGCCTATCTCGCACGACTGGCTGATTTCGCGCGCGTGCTCGATGCCGAAAATGCGGTACAGCAGGACGCAGCGAAGCGCGGCCTGGTCGCCCCCGCCTTCGCGCTTGATCTGGCGCTCGGACAAATGGCCGCCTTGCGCAAGCCCGCCCCCGCCGACAGCTCGCTTGTCACCTCCCTGGTCCGGCGCGCCACTGCGGCGGGCCTGACCGGGGATTACGGCGCGCGCGCGGCGCGCATCGTCACCGACTCGGTCTATCCCGCGCTCGACCGGCAAATTGCGCTCGTCACGACGCTGCGCCAGACCGCGCGTGCCGATGTCGGGTTGTGGGCGGTGCCGGGTGGCGATGCGCTCTACGCCGCCGCTCTGGCCAGCGCGACGACGACCGATTTCACCCCCGACCAGGTCCATCAAATCGGGTTGGACCAGGTTGCCGAAATTTCCGCCACGCTCGATTCGCTGCTCAAGGCACAGGGCCTGACCCAGGGCAGCGTCAGCGCGCGGCTGGACACGCTCAACACCACGCCCGCGCAACTCTTCCCCGACACTGCCGAAGGCCGCGCCGCCTTGCTCGCCAGCCTTAACGGCCAGGTACGGACGATGCAGGCCCGGCTGCCGGCGCTGTTCATCAACCCGCCCGATGCCCCGCTCGAAATCCGCAGCGTGCCGGTCGAAATTCAGGACGGCGCCTCGAACGGCTATTATTACCGCGCCGCGCTCGATGGCTCGCGTCCGGCGATTTACTGGATCAACCTCAAGCATATCGGCGACTGGCCGAAATACGGCCTGCCCACGCTGACGCATCACGAAGGTGTGCCCGGCCACCACCTCCAGATCAGCATCGCGCAGGCGGCACCGGGGCCGTTGATCCGCAAGACCAGTTTCTTCAACGCCTATACCGAAGGCTGGGCGCTCTATGCCGAGCAATTGGCCGAGGAAAGCGGCGTGTACGATCAGGACCCGCTGGGCCGCATCGGCTTTTACCAATCGCTGCTGTTCCGCGCCTGTCGGCTGGTGGTCGATACCGGCATCCATGCCAAACGCTGGAGCCGCGAAAAGGCGATCGCCTATATGGTCGAGGTCACCGGTTTCCCGCCACCGCGCGCGACCAGCGAAATCAATCGCTATTGCACGATGCCGGGCCAGGCGTGCAGCTACAAGCTCGGCCATGTGAGCTGGCTGCGCGCGCGCGCCAAGGCGAAGGCCATCCTTGGCGCACGCTTCGACGTGCGGCAATTCCATGAGGTGTTGCGCAGTGGCGCGGTGCCGCTCGTCATTCTCGAACGCCTGGTCGAGGAACGCGCACGCGCCCAGGTGTAAGCGGGTACGGATGCGGGACGTGACGCGCGCGAAAAGCGGCGCTACATCGGCGTCATGACCCGTCCCGCTTTGTCTGTCGTCATTCCATGTTACAATGAGGCCGCCTGTCTCGGGCAGCTCTACGCGCGCGTCACCGCCGCCGCGCGCGCGGCGGTTGGGGACGATTACGAAATCCTGTTCATCAACGACGGCTCGCGCGATGATAGCTGGGGCGAGATGCAGCGCCTAGCCGCCAATGATCCGCGGCTGGTCGTCATCAACCTGTCGCGCAACCACGGGCACCAGCTTGCGCTAACCGCCGGGCTCGATCTGTGTTCGGGCGCGCAAATTCTGATTATCGACGCCGATTTGCAGGACCCGCCCGAATTGCTGGGCGACATGCGCGCGGCAATGGCGGCGCAAGGGGCCGATGTCGTCTATGCCGTGCGCCGCAAGCGCGAGGGTGAAACGCTGTTCAAAAGGGCCACCGCCGCCGCTTTCTATCGCTTGCTCGACCGCGTCACCGACACCGCGATTCCGCTCGACACCGGCGATTTCCGCTTGATGAGCAGGCGCGCGCTCGACGCGTTCTTGTCGATGCCCGAACAGGCGCGCTTCATTCGCGGCATGGTCGCCTGGGTCGGCTTCAAGCAAGTCCCCTTCCCCTATGACCGGGCCGAACGCCATGCCGGGGAAACCAATTATCCGCTCAGCAAGATGATCCGGCTCGCGCTCGACGCGGTCACCGGTTTTTCCACCGCGCCGCTGCGCTTCGCCAGCCATCTCGGGCTCGCGCTGACCGCCGCTTCGTTGCTGCTGTTCCTCTATATCGCGGTCGGCTTCTTCAGCGGCAGCGCGGTCGCCGGCTGGACCTCGACCATGCTCGTCGTCGTGCTGTTGGGTGCGTTCCAGATGTTCGTGCTTGGGATGATCGGCGAATATCTCGGGCGGCTTTATGTCGAATCGAAGCGGCGACCACTCTATCTGGTTGCCGATGTGGTGGGGCCGATTCAAGGGCGGGCGACGCTCGGCTATCGCGCGGAAGCCCAGCCCCAACCCGTTCGGCCCGAGCTTACCGAAGGGCAGCTCCCAACGCAGGCACCAGACCTTGCGGAGAGCAGTGCTTCGACAAGCTCAGCACGAACGGAAGCATAGCATTCGGCCTATTTTACCGAGGCCAGCGTCACGATCGACACGCCGGGCGACAACGGCACCCTGCCGACCAGATGCCGCTCGAATCGAAAAATCGCCTCGAACAGCGCATTGACCAGCCCCGGCGGCGGCGAATCGTCGCTGTCATCCTTGCCGCGGATGCGCCCGGCGACGCGCGATGCCACCGCCAGCGGAAACAGCAGCGAATTGAACCAGCGCAAACCATTGTGCTTGAGCCCCGCTTTGCCGATCGCCGCAGCCAGCGTCGCCTTGGAATAGCGCCGGTGATGGTGGTTGACGACATCGTGCGCGCTCCACAGCCATTGGTGCGCCGGGACCGCGATCAGGATCTTGCCGCCGGGCTTCAGGCATTCGCCCATCGCCTTCAACGCCGCGACATCATCCTCGATATGCTCGACCACATCGAGCACCGCGATCAGATCATAAGCGCCACGCTCGACGCCCGTCAGTTCGGGCAGCGGTGCCGCGCCCACCGGCTTGCCTAGTCGTTCGCTGGCAATGGCGCGCGCGGCAGGGTCAATCTCGATCGCCTCGACCACACCAAACTGCGCCAGCATCGGCAGATTGTGCCCGGTGCCGCAGCCAATCTCCAGAATGCGCGCATCGGCGGGCAAATGCCCTTCGCGCGCCAGATAGTCGGCCAGGATATCGCGCCGGGCGCGATACCACCAATGCGTCGAATCATGCGCCGCCATGCGGTCGTAAACGATTCTATCCAAGGTCGGTGTGATCCCTCTTATTTGAACACAAGGTATCGGTTGAGCACGAAGGTCATGCCCGTTGCCAGCACGATCGCGGGCAGCAGCGGGGCCCAGGCGGGAAAGCCCAGTTTTGCGGTGCCGATCCAGGTAATGACCGCGTTCAACGCCATGCCCGACCCTTGCACCATCACGAACTGAACCTGTTGCGCGGCACCGGGGGCGCGCGTGCCGTGCCCCTTGAAGCTCCAGCGGCTATGGAGAAAAAACCCCGTCGTAACCGCCACCGCAAAAGCGAACGGCACGGCATAAACCGCGTGGCGCCGCTCGAACACATACAGCGTCAGCGGCAGATACACCGCCGAATAGACCAGCGTCGACAGCCCGCCGGCGATGCCGAAGCGGATCATTTGGCCAAGCAGGCCGCTCGACCGCCAGCGATCGACGTGTTGGAGGAGTATCGTCACGTTTGCTTGCCCTTTACGCGTGCCGCAGTAGAGCGCGATCTCGGTCTAGGAAAGCGGTTTGGATGAAGCTTGGTTCGCTGACGCGCGTGATGGAGCGGGATTGGATCCGCCTGAGCCTGATCGCGTGGCTCTGCATCGCCATCTATTTCCTGCAGGATCGCTGGACCAGCATCCATTATCTGCAATTGGGCGACACCGACGATAATATGCGGTTGATGCAGGTGCGCGCCTGGCTGGGCGGGCAAGGCTGGTACGACCTGCGCCAATATCGCCTGAACCCGCCGGGCGGCTATGACATTCACTGGAGCCGCATCGTCGATTTGCCGATTGCCGGGTTGATCCTGCTGTTGCGCCCGTTCGTCGGCGTGCGCGAGGCGGAGATGCTTGCGTGCGGCATTGCCCCGCTGTTGCCGCTCAGCATCGCCATGCTCGGCATCGGCGCGACGGTCAGGCGGCTGGTCAGCCCCTATGCCTGGCCGCTCGCTATTGCTCTGCTGCTCTGCTGCTCGGCGACGCTGTTGATGTATATGCCCGAACGCATCGATCATCACGGCTGGCAACTCGCCATGCTGAGCCTGACGGTGGCGGGCCTGTCGGACCCCAGGGGCGTGCGCGGCGGCGCGATCGTCGGCTTGGCAAGCGCAGTGTCGCTCACGATCGGTCTGGAAATGCTGCCTTATGCCGCGATTGCCGGCGCAATCCTGGCACTGCGCTGGATTTGGGACCGTGCCGAAGCGCAACGCCTGTCGATTTATGCGCTGTGCCTGGGGGCGGGCAGCGGCATCGGCTATGCGCTGTTCGCCTCTTACGCAAACGCCGCACCGCGCTGCGACGCGCTGACGCCGGTGTGGCTAAGCGTGATGGTGATGGCGGGGGCGCTGCTGTTCGCGCTCGCCTGGGTCAATCCGGCCAATCGCTGGGTGCGGCTTGCGCTCGCGGTTGCGGCGGGCGCAGTGATCGTGATCGGCTTTGCCTTGGTCTTCCCGCAATGCCTCGGCCGCCCCGAACAAGCCTCGCCCGAATTGCAGAAAAACTGGCTTAACATGATCCGCGAGGCGCGCCCGATCTATGTCCACCCGTTCCGCGTCGCCTTCCCGGTTGCCGCCATGCCCGTGGTCGGCGTGATCGGCGCGATCATCGCGACATGGCGCGCGCGCGGCACCGCGCTGGGCGCGGCTTGGGCGACGGTCTTGCTCTTCGTTACAGGCGCCGCCTTGCTGCTGCTGTGGCAAGCCCGCGCGGGACCCGCCGCACAGATGCTGGCGGTGCCGGGCGCGGTCGCGCTGGCATGGCTGTTAATCCCGCGGATCCAGGCCAGCCGCTCGGCACTGGTGCGGGTATTAGGGACGGTGGCGGCGATCCTGCTGGTCGGCTCGGGGCTGTTCGCCGGGCTCGCCATCCGTTTCCTGCCGATCGACCGGCCAACCAAACGTGTCCAGATCATCGATCGCGCCAGCGGATTCTGCCCGACGATGACCGCGCTCACCCCGCTCAACCGCTATCCGGCGCAAACCATCTTCAGCTTCATCGATCTGGGGCCGCGCATCATCACCATCACGCATCACAATGCGGTGGCGGGGCCCTATCACCGCAATGGCGATGCGATCCTGGACGTACAGCACGCTTTTTCCGGCACACCGGAGAATTTCCGCGCAATCGCCAAGCGCCACGGCGCGAGCATGCTGCTGGTCTGCCCCAACATGTCCGAATCGACCATCTACCGCGTGCGCGCGCCCGGCGGATTCTACGACCAGCTCGCGCACCGCAAGACCTTCGACTGGCTCGAACCGTTACCGCTGCCGAAGAAGTCACCGCTGCGGCTGTGGCGCATCAAATAATCCTTCTTCCTCTCTGCGTTCTCCGCGCCTCTGCGCGAACCCAATCCTCTTGTTCGCGCAGAGGCGCGGAGGACGCGGAGGAAAAAGGGTTCACCTGCACTCAGCCTAAAGCAGGCTGATCTTTACCCCGTCGATCACGAACTGCACCGCGAGCGCGGCCAGCAACACGCCGAGCAGCCGCGTAATCACCGCTTCGATCTTGGCCCCCAGCACGCGCATGATCGGCCCCGCGGCGAGCAGCGCCACCAGCGTCAGCAGCAGGATCGTCGCCAGCGCAGCCAACACGACGAGCGAGCGTTCGATCCCCTCATTGCGGCCCATCAGCAACATCACCGAGGCAATCGACCCCGGCCCCGCGATCATCGGCATCGCCATCGGGAAGATCGACACATCCTCATGCGGTTCGGCGGCGATCTTGGCGGCGCGGTCCTCGCGGCGCTCGGTGCGCTTTTCGAACACCATTTCGAGCGCGATCAGGAACAGCATAATCCCGCCAGCGATGCGAAAGCTCGCCAGGCTGATGCCCAGCCCATGCAGCAAGGCTTCGCCGAACAAAGCGAACACCAGCAGGATGCCCGCCGCGACCAGCACCGCGCGCAGCGCCATCGCGCGCGTATGGACCGGCGTCGCGCCCGCCGTCAGCCCGGCATAAATCGGCGCGCACCCCGGCGGATCGATCACCACGAAAAAGGTGATGAGCGAGGAGATGTAGAGTTCGATCATTTGCGGAACGCGGCCCATTGCCCGAGCGTCTGAGCATCGGCGGCAAAGACGCGTTCGGCGTCAAGCGCGGACTCAAGCTCCGTTCGCCCTGAGCCTGTCGAAGGGCTCCTCTCCGCGCGCGCGGCGGCAGGGGCTTCGACAGGCTCAGCCCGAACGGGTGTTGGGGAAGCGGCCGCCGCCAGCAGCAAGGCTGCGATCACAACTCGCCCTCGCCGACCACGCCTTCGCGCCGCTCGGCGGAGATGAGCGTATTACGCAGCAGGCAGGCGATCGTCATCGGCCCGACGCCGCCCGGCACCGGTGTCACCGCGCCCGCGACGCTCATCGCGCCCGCGAAATCGACATCGCCGACCAGCCCCGTTTCGGTACGGTTGATGCCGACGTCGATCACGGTTGCGCCAGGTTTCAGCCATTCACCGCGCACCATCTCCGGTCGCCCGACCGCCGCCACGACGATGTCGGCGCGCCGCACCACGCTCGACAGATCACGCGTGCGCGAATGCGCGATCGTTACGGTGCAGCTTTCCGCGATCAGCAATTGCGCCATCGGCTTACCGACGATGTTCGAGCGACCGATGACGACCGCATCGAGCCCAGAGAGATCACCCAGCACGTCCTTCAGCAGCATCACGCACCCAAAGGGCGTGCACGGCACGAACCCCGGCAGCCCCGTCGCCAGCCGCCCGGCATTGACCGGGTGGAAGCCGTCGACATCCTTGTCGGGGTCGATCCGGGTCAGCACGGTGCGCTCGTCGATATGCCCCGGCAGCGGCAATTGCACGAGGATGCCGTCGATCGCGGGATCGGCGTTGAGCGTGTCGACCAGATCGAGCAGCGTGTCTTGCGGCACATCGGCGGGCAAGCGATGCTCGACGCTGACCATCCCGGCCTCGCGCGTCGCCTTGCCCTTGTTGCGGACGTACACCGCCGAAGCAGGATCTTCGCCGACCAGCACCACCGCCAGCCCCGGCGCGCGCCCGGCCTGTGCGGCGAAGGCGGCGACGCGTTCAGCCACGCCCGCACGCAAGCCAGCCGCAAAGGCTTTTCCATCGATCAGTGCGGCGGTCATGCCTGGGGACTTTCAGTTTGGAGCGGGTCGTTCAGAGCGGGGTGCCGTTGAGCAGATGTGAATCGAGATTGACCAGCACGATGCTGATCAACCGCAGGATCAGCAGCACCGCGAACGGCGCCAGATCGAGCGCCCCGAAATCGGGCAAAATCCGGCGCAATGGGCGATAGAGCTGTTCGGTCCCGCGATTGAGCCCGGTGTAAATCGCGCGAATAACCTCGTTATAGGTGTTGATAACGTTGAACGAGACCAGCAGCGACAGGATCACCTGCACCAGCACGATCAGCGTTACCGCGTCGATCAGGACCTGTAATAATTGGATGATCGTATGCAAGAAGCGTCTCCGGCGTTGATGATGACATCGTAGCGCGATCGCGCCGATGCGACCACCCCTAGCAACCCCCGCCTTAACGCCGAACCAACGTGCCCGCCCCGCGCCGGGTGAAGATTTCCAGCAGCATTGCGTGCGGCACGCGCCCGTCGAGGATGACGGCGGCGTCCACCCCGCCCTCGACCGCATGGACGCAGGTTTCGAGCTTGGGGATCATGCCCCCCTTGATCGTGCCATCGGCGCGGAGCGCCGCGACGCCCGCCGGATCGAGATCGGTCACCAGCGCGCCACTCTTGTCGAGCACGCCGACCACGTCGGTCAGCATGAACAGGCGTTCCGCCCCCAGCGCCGCCGCGATCGCGCCCGCCATCGTATCGGCGTTGATATTATAGGTATGCCCGTCGGCACCGATCGCAATCGGCGCGACCACCGGGATGATCCCGGCTTGCGACAATGTGTCGATGATCCGCCGGTCAACCCCGACCGGCTCGCCGACGAAGCCCAGATCGACATGGCGTTCGATCCCCTGCAAGGTGTCGGGCGTGTCACGCCCGACCTTGGCAGCGGTGACGAAACCCGCATCCTTGCCCGAAATGCCGACTGCGCGCCCGCCCGCCTGTCCGATCCAGCCGACGATTTCCTTGTTGATCGATCCCGCCAGCACCATTTCGGCAATCTGCGCGGTTTCGGCATCGGTGACGCGGAGGCCATCGACGAAGCGTGATTCGACCCCCAGCCGCTTGAGCATCGCGCCGATTTGCGGGCCGCCGCCATGCACCACCACGGGGTTGATGCCGACCGCCTTCATCAACACCACGTCCTCGGCGAAATCGCGCGCGAGTTCGGGGTCGCCCATCGCATGGCCGCCATATTTCACGACAAAGGTCTTGCCGGCGTAGCGCTGCATATAGGGCAGCGCCTCGACCAGTGTCTCGGCCTTGGCGAGCAATGCGGGGGCGGGGGAATGATCGGTCATGCCAAACCTTCTTCTCCCCTACCGCCAGGCGGAAGGGGTCGGGGGGAGGGCCGCTCTGGGCGCGTGGCGCTCCATGCCCTCCCGATGCGAGCGGTGCAACAGGCGGAGCACCGCTCGCGTCAATCGACGGAAAGGTTCAGCGATCCAGCCGCCGCCCGATACCGACCGCCAGATAGATGAGCGGCGGCACCAGAATCGCCGACAGCGTGACCTTGGCCAGCATTTGCCCGGCGAGCAGCGATCCAATCGGGAACACGCCCCAAAAGGCGATGCTGACGAACAACAGCGTATCGACGATCTGGCTCAGCACGCTGGCAATCCCCGCGCGCAGCCACAACAGACCGCCCCCTTCCGCCCGCTTCAACCAACTGAAGATGGTCACGTTCAGCGTCTGCGATACGCCATAAGCGATGATGCCACCGAACCAGATGCGCGGCGTCGCGCCCATCATCAGCGCGAAGGCATCGCGCCGTGCAGGGTCCATCGCCGGCGCGGCGGGGGCGGCGAGCACCACGATCGACAGCAGGATCGAGGCGATCAGCGGTGCAAAGCCGATCTGCACCAGCCGGTTGGCAACCGCGCGGCCATGTAGTTCGGCAACCGCGCTCGACACCACCACCAGCAACAGGAAGGCGAAGATCCCCGCCTCCACCGCCAGCGGCCCGATCCCAACCAAAGTACCGAGCCCCGAAATCGGCCCAAGCGACACCTGCTTGTTGCCGAGCACCCCGGCAATGCAGACCATGCCGCCATAAAAGATCGAAAAGGCGAAGAGCGAACGCGGGATCGCGGGAGCGGGACTGGTCATCCTGGCCACGCTAGCCGGTTTCGCGGCTACGTCAAAGGCGGAGGGCACCATTCCGGTTGCCCCCCCTATCGCTTGCGTCTCGTGCGTGTATGGTGGGCCGCCGTGCGCGCCGATTTCGGCGGTGCAGGCGTTATTGCGGGGAACACGTGGGTACATTTCCGATCGGCATCATAGGCATTCTCGTCATTCTCGGGCTCGCCTTCCTGCTGTCGAACAACAAGCGCGCGATCCGGCTGCGGGTCGTGGGGGCGGCGTTCGCGCTGCAAGTGGCGATCGCGTTCATCGTGCTGCGCAGCGACATCGGCCGCCGCGCGATCGAGGGCATGTCGCGCGGGGTATGGGCGCTGCTCGGCTATGCCAAGGCGGGCACGATGACGATTTTCGGCGGCCTTGCCAGCGATCCTACCTTCGGCAGTGCGTTCGTCTTCTCGGCGCTCCCGGTCATCATCTTCTTCGCAGCGCTCGTCTCGATCCTTTATCACCTCGGCATCATGCAGTTCGTCATCCGCTGGGTCGGCGGTGCGATCGAGAAAGTGATCGGCGTGTCGAAGGTGGAAGCGCTGTGTGCCGCCGCCAACATTTTTGTCGGGCAAAGCGAATCGCCGCTGGTGATCCGCCCCTATCTCGCCAGCCTGACCCCGCCGCAATTGTTCGCGGTGATGACGGTCGGCATGTCGGGCGTGGCGGGCACGATCCTGCTCGCTTATGCAACCTTTCTTGGTCAGGGCGCGCTGCCCTATCTGCTCGCCGCCTCGTTCATGTCGGCACCGGGCGGGCTGTTGATGGCCAAGATCATCATGCCCGACGTTTCGCTCACGCCCGTCGGTGAATTGCCATTGGGCGACGATCCCGAAGAAGCCGTGCTCCACGTCGCCGAACAGGCACTGGAGGAAGAGCGCGCCGCCAACATCATCATGGCGGCGGCGAATGGCGCGCAGACGGGCGTGCGCATCGCGGTCGCGGTCGGTGCGATGGTGCTGGCGTTCGTCGGCCTGGTCGCGCTCGCCAACGGCTTGCTCGGCGGGCTTGGCGGGTGGTTCGGCTATCCCGACCTCAGCTTTCAGGGCCTTCTCGGTTATATCTTCGCGCCGGTGATGTATTTGCTCGACATTCCGTGGAACGAGGCGCGCATCGCCGGGCAATTGTTCGGGCAGAAGATCGTGCTCAACGAATTCGTCGCCTTTATCGATCTCGGCAAGATGGAGGATCTGTCGCCGCACACCACCGCCGTGGTGACCTTTGCCTTGTGCGGCTTCGCCAATTTCTCGTCGATCGCGATCCAGATGGCCTCGACCGGGAGCCTTGCCCCCAATCAACGCCCGATGATCGCCAAGCTCGGCCTGCGCGCGCTGGCGGCGGGCAGTCTGGCGAATTTGATGTCGGCGGCGCTGGCGGGGTTGCTGCTGGGGTGAGGGGATCGCGGGGACGGGCTGTTCTCACGCGAAGACGCGAAGTCGCGACGAAGAGATAAGAATTGGTTCGCACAGAGGCGCGGAGGACGCGGAGGATATGCGCCCGGTATCAATCGGGAGACCGATACCGAGCGAATTTGGACGCACAGGGCTGCTCCACGCCCCCTCCTTTTCCTCTGCGTCCTCCGCGCCTCTGCGCGAAAGAACCTTCTTCTCTTCGCGCCTTCGCGTGAAAAAGAACAGGGTCGCGCTCAGCGCCGCAGCATCGCCTTTTTCAGCTTGGCGTGTGCCGAGGCCTTGATTTGGCACACGCGTGCGGCCCCCACGCCGATCACCTGCCCGATCTCCTCGAGGTTCATTTCCTCGACATAATAAAGCTGCACCACCAGCATCTCGCGCTCGGGCAGACTAGCGATTGCCGCAATCAGCGTGTCGCGTTCCTCACCCTCGGACAGTTGCGCAAAAGCGTCAGGCTCGTCGCTCGCGAACCACGGCCCCTCGTCCGAATAGACATCGTCGATCGGCTCGAAGCGCACCGGCTGCGCATTGGCATAGTCCAGCCGCAGCTTTTCCAGCGGCACGCCCAGCCGGGCGGCAACCTGCGCCTCCTCGGGCGCGTGACCCAGTTCGGTGGTCAGCGCGGCGACGGTTTCGGCATAGAGGCGCTTGCGCTGCATCGCGCCGCGCGTGATCGTGGCGCTGCGGCGCAGCGCATCGATCATCGAACCGCGCACACGCGTGACCAGATATTGCTCAAAGGTCACTTGCCCGCGTTCCTCAAAAGCGGTGGATGCCTCAACCAACGCGACGAGCCCGATCTGCACGAGATCCTCGACTTCAATCGCGGATGACATGCTGCCATGCACGTGCCACGCGATCCGCCGCACCAATGGCAAGTGCTTCTTCGCCAGCAGCGACAGGTCAGGCGTGCCGGACCGGCGATAGACCAGCGGCATCGCCTCGGTGAAGGTCGCGAAATCGGGCTGCGCGGTCATGCGGGCAGGGCTCCAGGGGCACCGATCACGGCGACGACTTCGACCGATTTGTCCTCGGGGACTTCGAAGAAGCTCATCACCGGAATGTCGGGCAGGCAGGTTTTGACGAGTTTGCGGATCGCCACGCGGATCGCGGGCTGGACGACGAGCGCGAACGGCTTGGCCTCATCGACAAAGGGTTGCGCCGCGCGTTGCAACGCATCGACGATGCGGCGGCCGAGATCGGGCTCGATCGTGTGGCGGCGCGACGGATCGCTGCGGATCGCCTGGCCGAGCAGGCCTTCGAGCCCACCCTCAAGCGTCATCACGCGCAACGGTTCGCGCACGCCGCAGATCTTGCCGATAATCAGCCCGCCAAGATCGGGACGGATCGCCTCGACGATTTCGTCGGCATCGAGCGTCTTTTGCGCGGCGACCGCGATCGCGGCGGCGATGCGACGGAATTCCTTGAGCGGGATATTCTCGGCCAGCAGCCCGCGCAGCACTTGTGTCAGCGTGGTCAGCGGCAGCGGGTTTGGCGACAACGACGCGACGAGGTTGGCGGCGCGCTCCTTCAGGCCATCGAGCAACGCTTGCACTTCATCGGGACCGAGCAGTTCAGCGGCATGGAGGCCCAATTGATGGTTGAGATGCGTCGCGACGACGGTGCCCGGATCGACCACGAGATACCCCGCCCCCGTCGCGGCATCGGCATCGCCCGCCGCAATCCACACCGCGTCGAGCCCGAAGGTCGGGTCCTTGGCGCGCTTGCCCATCAGCCCGCCGACCGCCTGACCCGTATCGAGTGCGAGCATTTCCTCGGGCGAGACGCTGTCCTCGCCGACCACCACGCCCCCGACGACGATACGATAGACATAGGGCGGCAAGTTGATGTCGTCGCGCACGCGCACCTGTGGGATGACGAAGCCCATTTCCTTGGACAATTGCCGCCGCACCCCGGTGATCCGCCCCATCAGCGGCGCACCACGGCGTTCATCGACCAGCGGCACCAGGCCATAACCGACATCGAGATTGACCTGTATCGTGTCGGCGACTTCGTCCCAGCCGATCTTGGAATGGTCGACCGGCTCGGTTGGGGCGGTAATAACGGGCGGAGGGCGATTGGCGGACTGACGCATCCTCCACGCGGCAAAACCGGCAAGCGCGGCGGCGGGCAGGATCACCAGATGCGGCATCCCCGGCATCAGCCCGAGCAGCGCGAGGATGATCGCCACGGGCGTCCACGTCCGCGCCGAACCGAACTGGCTGCCGATCTGGCCCGCCAGATCCAGGCTCGAGGTGACGCGCGTCACGATCGCGGCGGCGGCGATCGACAGCATCAGCGAGGGGATTTGCGCGACCAGCGCGTCGCCAATCGCCAGCAGCACATAATTATGCGCCGCCGCCGAAATCGTCATGCCGTGGCTGACCGGCCCCAGGATCAAACCACCAATGATGTTGGCGGCAAGGATCAGCAGGCCCGCCACCGCGTCGCCCTTTACGAACTTCGACGAACCATCCATCGAGCCGTAAAAATCGGCCTCGGTCGCCACTTCGATGCGCCGGGCTTTGGCTTCTTCGGGGGTGATGAGGCCGGCGTTGAGATCGGAATCAATCCCGATCTGCTTGCCCGGCAGGGCATCGAGCGTGAAGCGCGCCGACACTTCGGACACGCGGCCCGCGCCCTTGGTCACCACAATCATGTTGATGATGACCAGGATCGCGAAGACAAACAGGCCGACGACATAATCGCCACCGATCAGGAAGGTGCCGAACGCCTCGATCACATGCCCTGCGGCGCTTTCGCCCTCATGGCCGTGCACCAGCACCACACGCGTCGAGGCGACGTTGAGGCTAAGGCGGAACAGGGTCGCGAACAGCAACACCGTCGGGAAGGCCGAGAAATCGAGCGGCTTTTGCGCATTGAGCGACACCATCAGCACGGCAAGGCTGATCGTGATGTTCATAATGAAGAACACGTCGAGCAACGCCGACGGAATCGGCACCACCATCAGCACGACGAGCAACAGGATCGCCACCGGCAAGGCGGCGGAACGCAGCAGCGGCAACACGCCGCCAGATTTCAAACCACCGGACTTCAACGCAATCGCCACTGTTTACGCTCCCAGTTGCGCGAGCATTAGATAAGCCAGCCGGGCATTGGCGGGCGTCGGACGCAGCAGATTGGCACTTTCGACGCGCGCGCCATTGCCGGCGGCGGTGCCGCTCAGCCGGTCGAGCGTCGATTGCGCCCAGACGGCGGCATCGGCGGTCGAGGTTTCGTCATTGCCGGGGATGACATCGGCCCCCCAACTGCCCAGCCGCGTCGCCGCCAGCCCTGATGCCGCCGCCACCGGCGCGCTCGCCCCGGCTGCGCTCTCGTCGAGCTTGGCCGAGAAGCGGCTGTAAATCTCGGCCAGCGACCGCGCACCGCCACTGGCATCGAAAAATACGCTGCGATTGGCATGAGCGGCGGCGGGAAACATCGCCGCTCCGGCCCTGTCCGGCGATGTCTGCAACGCGGTGAGGAACGAGCGTGCGCCGCCAAGCCCCAGGAAATGCGCCATATACAGATCAGTGCCGGTCGCCGTCCGCCCGGTCGCGCTTTCCAGCGCGTCCTTATTGTCGCTGGCATGTTCGGCAGCCATCATCGAGGCGGTCGCCGGATCGTTGCGCAGCGCGAGGATCGCATGGCGTGTCGCAGGATCGGCCACGGTCGCGCGACCGGTGGACGAAACGGTGATCGCATCAGCCGCCCAGCCAAGCCCGTGTTCCGCACCATGCGCCTTAACCACGCGCAGCCAGCTCTGGTCGACGAATTGATAGAGGCCGGTCGCGCTCGACGTGCCCGCTTTGGCATCGGCGCGCAGACCGCTCTCCAGCTTGGCCTGGCCCAGCAGATAGTTGAAATCGATCCCGGTCCGCTGGCTGGCATTGGCGATTGCGGTACGGATCGCTCCGCCGCCGAGGCTTTTCACCTCGCTCGCTGCACCGTTCAGAATGGAAAGTGGGTTGAAAGGCATCGGTCCCCGGCTGCGTCGCGGCTATTCGAGCGAATAGTCAGCCGAACATCAGCAAGAGCCGTGCCAGTTATCCTTAATGAGACGTAAGCTATGTTCCGGTCAGGCGTAGGCCGCGATGCCCATCCCTGGCCGGTACACCGTCCCCGGCGCGGAGCCGACCGCGACTCCGGCAAATCCGGTCAAGTTTTGCAGGCGGCGGCGAACATTTGCCGCCATCAGGTTAACGTAGATGCGGCAGGTTTCGTTCAGGCGATGCGCTTCTTCGGCAAGGCCGCGCAATTCCGGCCCCGCCGGACCAGTACCGAATGCCGCAACCGCCTCGATTGCGACCAGCTTCTCTTGCGTCGCCGCTTCGAGCGCCAGCACATCATTAGCCTTCAGCGCCGCAATCTCGCCGTGGAGCGATTCGATCACGCGGATCAGCGCGTCGCGCCGCGAAGAACCAGGGGGCGTCATTTCTTCGGGTTCCCAGACTGTTTCAACGCGAGCAACCGATCGGCAATGGTTTCGGGACGAAGCGTGTATGTGCCCTCGCTAATGGCCTGACGCACCTGTTCAACCCGCTTGGTGTCGACCGGCGGTTGCTTGCCAAAATCGAAAGCGAGCGCGGAGAGCTCAAGCTGCTTTTGGACCGTTTCACTCTGGCGAGCCGCTGCGTTTGCGGGCTGGGCAGTCGGCCTCACAGGCACGACCGGGCGGTCTTGCGTCGTAACAGCCTTTGCTCCGATCGAGTCCACCATTGCCTGCACCTTTGGGGTTACGCTGACAAAAGTAGAAACGACCGCGACGCGCGGACCTTAAGAAATTATTCCGCCAAAGTCGCAAAAAGTCCCAGCGCGGGGCTTTATTCGGTCCAGCCCGGCAGCGTTGCGCGGCCACCGGCGATCGCGACCGCCTGCACGGGCGCGCGCGTATTGTCGACCTTTACCAGAAAGCGACCGCCCGCCACGGCATCGCCCGCGGCAATCCCCTCGCGCGTGATCGAAAAGCCCGACGAGCCCGCGCTGATCGTAACCGGGTCGCCACGCTTGATAACGTACACCGGGCGCAGCGGCACCACTTCGGACGGCGTGATGACGAGCGGAGCCGGCCCCTTGGGCGTGACAGCCGGGATCCGCATCGGCACGAACAGCCGCCATTGCGGCGCGGTGCAGGTGACCACGACCGCATCATGCGCGTCGGAGCGCCACGCCATCGACACCGTCGGACACGCCGCCAGCTTCAGCCGACTGTCCACCGGAGTCCGCGCGCCACCCTCATCGCCGATCGCCTTGCCGGTAAAGGCCGCGACCGCACGATCGAGGGTCGCGATATCCTGAAAGACGGGCGCTGCGACAGCGGGGCTGACCGCAGCCATCAGGCCAAGGGGGAGAAGACGCACCATTGCATTATCCTCTGCAGGGGCGGCAAAATGCGGTTGCCGGACGGCATGTCATTGCCGCCCTCCCGCAAAGCCGGTGGAAACGGTAACGCCGCGCTGCCCCGGTCGGGCGGCGGCGATGGTGATACGGTTGGCGGGCACGGCATGTCCCAGCAGCAACGCGCTCGCCACCGCGCGGGCACGATCGGCGGCGAGCACCGCCCCGCTGCCCGTGAGCGGATCGACATCGGCAGGGGAACCGTCGACCGCACCGGCAACCCGCAAGGTTACACGCGTGTCGCGAGCCGCATCGCGCGCCCAGGCGATCAACCCATCGGGGGTCGTGGGCAGCGCAGCCGAGCCCGGCGCAAAGCCGCGCATCGCGCCCGCCGACACTGCCATTGGCTCGGGGGTCGGGATCGCCGAAGGGGCGAGCGTATCGCGAACGCCAAAGCCCGCACGCAATCCACGCGCCAATGCGGCACGGTCAAGCTGCTGACTCGCCTGCAACAACACGAAAAATCCAATCAACAGCAGCGCCAAATCAGCGAGCGTCATCAGCCAGATCGGTCGCGTGGGGGCCAGGTCGGGCAGATCATCGTCAAAGGTGCGCGACATCATGCCACCTCCGCCATCACCACGCGCGGTGCTTCACGCGCCGCCAGCGCGATCAACGGCGCATCGAGCCGCAAGCGCTCGACCGCTTCATCACGCGCGCGGCGACGCAAGCGGGCGGCAAGCGGGGCGAAGACCAGATTGGCCAGCACCGCGCCATAAAGCGTGGCGAGCAGGGCAACCGCCATCGCGGCACCGATGGCACTGGGATCGCGCATTCGCACAAACATGCCAACCAAACCGATCAGCGTGCCGATCATCCCCATCGCTGGTGCGGTGTCCGCCGCCCCGGCCCACAATTCGGCGGCGGCCACGGCACGCTCGCCGCGCGCGCGCCGACGCTGGCGGAGCAGTTCGGCAACATCCTCCGGGCTTGCGCCATCGACGATCGCGGCAACCGCCGCTGCAACATCGCCATCAGCGATCACCGAACGGTCGAGCGCCATAACGCCATGCCGCCGCGCGATCCGTCCGAAAGCGGCAATCTGATCCAGCAAGGGATCAGCGGTAAAACTCCGCCGCCCAAGCGCGCCGAGCGCAGCAACGCCCCGAACGAGGTCGCGCGCGGGCGTGCGCAAGATCATTGCGCCAAGCGTGCCCCCGCCAACGATGGCGAATGCGACGGGATCCAGAAAAGGCGATAATAGCGACAACATCGCATTCGCCACTGCAAGGCGCGGGCCAAACGGGCCCAGCCTCCGCGAATAAAAACGCCGCCGGGGGCACCGCCAGTCACGCCGCGCGCAGGCGGCAATCCCGTTGCCGCCTGCGGCAAATCCTTGCCGGTTCGGTCTGCCGCACGCCCGTTTTCACCGCCCTTGCCCATTTGGCACGCCCTTTGCTGGTAACCCGTGGCGCAATCCGGCGCAGGAGACGGGCAATGCCCAGCGAAGGCCTTTTTGGAGTTCATGGCGCCGCACTCGAAGTGCGCTCGCAGCGCCTGGGTGTGCTTGCCTCGAACATCGCCAACGCCTCGACCCCGGGTTACAAGGCGCAGGATATCGATTTCCACACCGCGCTTTCTGCGGTGGAAAATGCCGCCAAGATCGGCGGCGACGTCAGCATCAAAAGCGCGCTGCAATATCGCGTGCCATCGCAGCCGTCGCTCGACGGCAATACCGTCGAACTGTCGACCGAACAGACCGCCTTTGCCGAAAACGCTGTCGCCTATCAGACGACGCTGTCCTTCCTCAACGGGCGCATCGGGCAACTCACCCGCGCGTTGCGGGGCGAATAAGCATGGCCGATCAGCCGCTCACCATCTTCCAGGTCGCGGGGCGCGCCATGTCGGCGCAGCTTGTCCGACTGAACACGACCGCGTCGAACCTCGCCAATGCCGGGGCCGTCGCGGCGAGCGCCGACACCGCTTATCGCACGATCAAACCGGTGTTTCGTACGCAGTTCGACAAGGCTTCCGGCCTTGCCACCGTCAACGTCGAGAACATCGTCCAGGCGGGCGAAGCGCCGTCCAAACATTACGATCCCTCACACCCGCTCGCCGACAAGGATGGCAATGTGTGGGAATCCTCGGTCGATGAAACGCGCGAGCTGGTCGACATGCTGGAGACCTCGCGCAGTTACCAAAACAATGTCGAGGTCCTGCAGACCGCGAAATCGCTGATCCTCGATACCCTCAAGCTGGGACGTTAAGACTATGGCCTCAACCTTCGATTCGACGCTCACCAGTTTGGGCATCAACCGCTCTACCAATACCGCAGCGACGGCAGCCAGTAGCAGCAGCCCGTCCATCGGCACGTCCGATTTTCTGAAGCTGTTTACGGCCCAGTTACAAAATCAGGACCCGTTCGCCCCGGTCGACAACAACCAATTGGTCGCGCAGCTCGCGCAGATCACCAGCACGTCGGGCATTAGCGACATCAATAGTACATTGAAGGCGATCCAGACCAAGCTTGGCGCGAGCTCGGCCAGCGATGCGCTGTCCTATGTCGGCCGCACCGTGCTGACCGAAGGGTCGACCGCTTATGGCCGCGCAGCGGGCGGCCTGGCGGGTGCCGCCGAACTCGATGACGACGCGACCGACGTTACCGTTTCGATCCGCGACGCGAATGGCCAGGCGTTGCAAACGCTGTCGCTTGGCGCACAAAAGGCCGGCACCGTTTCCTATGAGTGGGACGGCAAGACCGCGAGCGGAGCGGACGCCGGTAACGGACCGTTCACCGTTTCGGTTGCCGCCGCGAAAAGCGGAACCACCGTTTCCAGCCGCAACCTCGTCTGGGCGCCGGTCGCCTCGGTCGCGCTGCCCAGCTCGGGCGTTCCCGTCCTCACCGTGCCCGGCGTCGGGCAAATCCCCGTCACCGCCGTCCGCCAGATCGGCTGATTTCTCAACCCTTACCCCCTACCCCCCAAAGGAGTATCTGCAATGTCCTTCTACACCTCGCTCAGCGGCCTGCAGGCGGCCCAGACCGAACTCTCGACCGTCTCGCACAATCTCGCCAACGTCTCGACCAACGGCTTCAAGAAGAGCCGCACCGATTTTGCTGACGTGATCGCGTCGAGCGTCGCGACCGACCCGACCAAGATCGTCGGCTCGGGTACGGTGGTGAAGGGCAATCGCCAGCAATTCACCGAAGGCAATTTGAAGACCACCGGCTCCTCGCTCGACCTGACGGTTGCGGGCGACGGTTTCTTCGCGGTCAAGACCAGCGGCCTCAACGCCACCACCGCTTATACCCGCAATGGCGCGTTCCAGATTGATCCCTCGACGCACAACATCGTCGACGCGCAGGGTTCCGCGCTGCTTGGGTATCCGGTCGATGCCAAGGGCAACGCGACCGCGACCGGGGCCGACGGCCTCATTCCGCTCAACCTGCCCGCCACCAGCGGCACCCCGGTTGCGACCAGCAGCGCCGCGTTGAAGGTCAATCTCTATGCCGCCGCTGCCACGCCGACGGCGACCTTCGATTCCGCCAACGCCGCCAGCTACAACAGCTCGTCCTCTTCGACGATTTATGATTCGGCCGGCAAGGCCAACACGCTGACCAATTATTATGTGCACACCGGCACCGACGCCTGGACCATCCACAGCTTTGTCGGAGACAAGGAGCTGACGGTCGCCGGTTCGACCGCCGGCACGCCGGTTACCTTCGATGCCACCGGCAAGCTAACCGCGCCGACGACGCCGGTAACCTACGACGCCTTCACCCCAACCACGGGTGGCGTGGCGCAAGCACTGCAATTCGATCTGGCCGGCTCGACCCAGCAATCGAGCGCCTTCTCGGTCAATGCGCGCAACATCGATGGTGCCTCGGTCGGGGACCTGGCGGGCGTCACCGTCAATTCGCAGGGGATCGTCTCGGCCAATTATTCCAACGGCGACACCGTCTCGCTCGGCAAGGTCGCGCTGGCCAATTTCGCCAACCCCGAGGGCCTGCGCCAGGCGGGCAACAGCTATTGGTCGGCAAGCGGCATTTCCGGCCAGGCCGCAATCGGCGCCGCAAACGAAAATGGCTTCGGCTCGCTCCTTTCGGGCACGCTCGAAGGTTCGAACGTCGACATTACCGAGGAACTGGTCGCGTTGATCGCAGCGCAGCGCAACTTCCAGGCGAATGCCAAGGCGCTCGATACCTCCAGCCAGATTTCGCAGACCATCTTCAACATCCAGGGCTGACGGGAGCGTAATCGGAGCATTGCATGGATAAGCTGGTTTATACGGCGGCCTCGGGCCTCAAGGCGCATCTTGCGTCGCAGGCAGCGATCGCCAACAACATCGCGAACGCGTCCACGACCGGTTTTCGCGCCGATCGTATCGTGTTCGAACGGCTGTCGCTGCAAGGTTCCGATTTCGACACGCGTACCCCGGCTTCAGCGGAGGTTGTCGATGCCGATCGCAAACCCGGCGAAATCCAGCAGACCGGGCGTCCGCTCGACATCGCGATCACCGGTGAAAGCTGGCTCGCGGTGCAGGCGACCGACGGGAGCGAGGCCTATACCCGCCGCGGGGACTTGCAGATCGCGCCTTCGGGCGTGCTGCAGACCGGCGACGGATTTCCGGTGATCGGGTCGGGGGGCCCGATCACCGTGCCGCCCGCGCAAAGCATCTCGATCTCCGCCGACGGCAAGCTTTCGATCGTCCCGCTCGGCGGCAATGCCCGCAATCCGCAGGTAATCGACACGTTGAAGCTCGCCAGCCCCAAGGGCTCGGAGACGGTCAAGGGCACCGACAATCTGCTGCACGTCAAGGGCGGCGGCGTGCTGCCAAGCGACCTCGACGCCAAGCTCGAAACGGGGGCGCTCGAAGGGTCCAACGTCAACATAACGCAAGCGCTGGTCGACTTGATCCAAAATCAGCGCAGCTATGAAGTGCAGGCCAATTTGTTGAAATCGGCCAAAGAATTAGATGAAAGCGCTGCATCCGTGATGCGGCTGCCTGCTTAAGGGGAAGAGATCATGGGTAGTGCAGCTCTACAGATCGCGCGCACGGGGATCGATGCCCAGGACACGCGTATGCGCGTCATCTCGAACAACCTCGCGAACGTGAATACAACCGCCTATAAAAAGGATCGCGCGGCGTTCGAAACGCTTGCCTACCAGACCGTCACCGCGCCAGGCGCACCGAGCACGGCCGAATCGAAATATGCCACCGGCCTCAACCTCGGCACCGGTGTCCGCGTTCAGGGGACCGCCCGGATCGAGACGCAGGGCTCGTTCCAGCAGACCAATGGCAGTCTCGACCTCGCGCTCGACGGCGATGGTTATTTCCAGGTGCAGTTGCCCGGCGGCACGCTCGGCTACACCCGCGCCGGTAACTTCTCGCGCTCGCCCGAAGGGCTGCTGGTCACCAGTGAAGGCTATCAGGTGCAGCCCGGCATCACGATCCCCGAAGGGGCTACCGCGATTACGATCGGCACCGATGGCACCGTTTCGGCAAACATCGCGGGCCAAGCCGGATCGACCGAGCTTGGCCAGATCCAGGTCGCGAGCTTTCCCAATTCGGCGGGCTTGCTGAACAAGGGCGACAATTACCTGGTCGAAAGCTCGGCCAGCGGTGCGGCCAATCTCGGTGTCGCCGGGCAAGATGGGCGCGGCAACATCCGTCAGGGGCAGCTCGAAGGCTCCAACGTCAACATCGTTGAGGAGTTGGTCGACATGATCGAGACGCAGCGTGCCTATGAGGTCAATTCAAAAATGATCAAGGCGACCGACGAAATGCTGCAATACGTTAACCAAAATATCTGATGGCTAATCCCATGAAACCATCCGCCCTCCGAATCGGCCTGATCGTCGCCGTCGCGCTTGTACCCGGCGCGGCGAACGCGAACCTGTTCGGCAAGAAGAAACCACCGGTCGATTTTTCGGCGGCGCTCCCACCACCGCCACCGCCCGCCCCGCTGATCGCGACCGGATCAATCTTCCAGGTCTCGCAGGGCTATGCCGCGCTCTACGAAGGTACCCGCGCGCGCCGTGTGGGGGACCCGCTGACAATCGTACTGGTCGAGCGCACCGCCGCTTCCAAATCGGCCAGTTCGAAACTCGATTCGAGCGGGGGACTCAGCCTCACCCCCCCGACGACCGGCAGCCTTTCGCTGTTCAGGGGCACCGATGCGAGTGCGAGCGGGACACGCAGCTTCACCGGCCAGGGCGCAACCGACCAGTCGAACACGCTGTCGGGCGAAGTCAGCGTTACCGTCAGCCAGGTGTTTCCCAACGGCACCATGCTGGTCCAGGGCCAAAAGCGCGTCACGCTTAACCGCGGCGACGAGTTCGTCCAGATCAAGGGCCTGATCCGCGTCTCCGACATCGACGCCGACAACCGTATTTTATCGACCCGCGTGGCCGACGCGCAGATCGCTTATACCGGCAAGGGCGATGTTGCCCGCGCCAGCCGCCAGGGCTGGCTCGGCCGGTTCTTCTCCGTCGTCAGCCCCTTCTGAGGATCGCCCGGATGCACCGCTTCCTGATCGCCTTGCTCGCCGCGTTGACCTTCGCGACGCCGGCTCATGCCGACCGGATCAAGGATCTCGGCGGTTTTCAGGGCATCCGCTCGAACCAGTTGACGGGCTATGGCATCGTCGTCGGCCTGCCCGGCACCGGTGACGACAATCTTGAATATACCATCCAGTCGATGAAGGCGGTCGCCTCGCGCTTTGGCCTGCAACTGCCCGCCAACGTCAATCCCGGGCTGAAGAACGCAGCCGTCGTGCTGATTACCGCCGACCTGCCGCCCTTCGCCAAGCCGGGGCAGAAGCTGGACATCACCGTCGCCTCGATGGGCAAGGCCAAGTCGCTGCGCGGCGGGGCGTTGATCCTGACGCCGCTGCTCGGTGCCGACGGGCAGATTTATGCGATGGCGCAGGGCAATCTCGCGGTCGGCGGGCTCGGTGCCGAGGGCAAGGACGGTTCGCAGATCGTCGTCAACATTCCTTCAGCCGGGCGTATCCCAGAGGGTGCGACGGTCGAGCGCGCGGTGCAAACCGGATTCGAAACGACCCCGGTGCTCACCTACAATCTTGCCCGCGCCGATTTCACCACCGCGCAGAATGTCGCCGCCGCGATCAATTCGCGGCTCGGTAGCGGCAGCGCCCAGGCGGTCGACGCCGTGTCGGTGTCGGTTCGCGCGCCGATTGGCGGTGATGTGCGTGCGACGTTGATGAGCGAGATCGAAAACCTCGATGTCGTCTCAGCCGAGCCTTCGGCCAAGGTCATCGTCAACGCGCGCACGGGCACCGTCGTCATCAATTCCACCGTGCGCGTCGGTACTGCCGCCGTCACGCATGGCAAGCTGACCGTGCGCATCGACGAAACCGAAAAGGCGAGCCAGCCCGCCCCGTTCAGCCAGGGCCAGACAACCAAGGAGCAGAAATCGGCGGTGGCGGTCGACGAGGAAAAGCACCCGGTGTTCCTGCTCGAACCCGGCCCCAAGCTCTCCGACGTGGTCAAGGCGGTCAACGCCATTGGCGCGTCACCGGCTGATCTCGTCGCGATCCTCGAAGCCCTCAAGGAAGCCGGCGCGCTGAAGGCCGAGTTGATTATCCTGTGAGCGACATTCCCGCCATTGCGCCGATTGCGGCACCTGCAGTTACGGCTGGCGTCGGCATCGACACCAGCCGCCTGCAGAACCGTGCCAATCTGGAAGCGGCGGGCAAAAAGTTCGAGGCGGTGTTCACCCGTATGATGGTCAAGGCCATGCATTCGACGCATCTCGCCGAGGACACGCTGTTCGGGTCGAGCGGTCTGGACACTTTCAAGGACATGCAGGACGCGCAGCTCGCCCAGAACATGGCCGAACATACGCCGCTTGGCATCGGCAAGGCGATAACCAGCTTCCTCGCGAAATCGCAAGCCGCGCTCCAGCCCGATTCGACGGGTGAACACTCGTGAGCGATCTCCTCGGCATCGGTGCCAGTGGAGTACGCGCCTATCAGACCGCGCTCTCCACCGTATCCGAAAACATCGCCAATGCGAGCACGCCCGGTTACGCCAAGCGCACGTCGGACTTGCGCGAAATCGCGCCCGCCAACGGCCTTACGTCGAACAACGCGACCACAACCGGCCAGGGCGTGTCGGTCGCCGGGGTCACACGCTCCGCCGATGCGTTGCGCGCCGCCGACGTCCGCAATTCCAGTGCAGATCTTGCCCGTAGCGAGACCGGTGTTGCATTGCTCGGCCGGATCGAAACCGCATTGACCGGAAACCAGTTGGGCGACCGCCTGACCGGCTTCTTCAACGCCGCCAAGATCGCTGCCGCCGATCCAACCGCAATCGCACCACGCAGCGCCCTTCTTGAACAGGCCAGCTCGGTCGCCAACAGCTTCACGGCCACTGGCAAAGCGCTCAACAATCTCGATGCCGATCTCGACGTTACTGCCGATAATGGCGTCGCCACGCTCAACAATCTCGGCGCCGCTCTCGCCAAGATCAATGACGGACTCGGGCGCGCGACGCCCGGATCGAACGGCGCGGCCCAGCTCGCCGATCAGCGCGACGCCATCCTCGATCAGATCAGCGCGATTTCGGATGTTTCGGTGACCACCGACGCCGCCGGACGCGCGACGGTAAAGCTCGGCAACGCCGGCGGCCCAACCTTCGTCAACGGCAATCAGGCGGCGAGCGTCACCTTCGCGCGCGGTGGCGATGGCACCGTATCCTTCGCTGTCCATACCCAACAGGCCGTCTCGGTATTCTCTCCCAGCGGCGGCGCACTGGCGGGTGTGATCGACGGCGCGGCACGCATCGCCGACGCGCGGACCCAGCTCAACAGCATCGCCACCGCCTTTACCGACGGGGTCAATGCGGTACAGGCACAGGGTCGCGACCTTAACGGCTCCCCTGGCGCGGCCTTGTTCACCACCGGAACAACGCCAACTGACATTTCCCTATCGCTTACCGATCCGCGCGGCATCGCCGCAGCCGGGGTTGGCAAGGGCGTGCGCGACAACAGCAACCTCGCCGCGCTGGATGCACTGCGGACTTCGGGCGGCTTTGAGACCAACACCACCGCCCTGATTTCCGGCAACGCCGCAACGCTCGCCAGCCGTAAACAAGTTGCGGACGCGCAAAGTGCGATTCGCGACAATGCGGTCAGCGCGCGCGATTCGGTGTCGGGCGTCAATCTGGATAGCGAGGCGGTTGACCTTTTGCGCTTTCAGCAAGCCTATCAGGCGTCGAGCCGCGTCATCCAGGTGGCGCGTGACACGCTCCAGTCGATCCTCGACATCCGTTAGAGGCCGCCATGACCATCGGAATCAACCAGTTCTTCAACACCGCCGCCTCGCAACTCAGCAGCCTGTCGGCTCAGGCTGATGCGATCAACAACCAGATCTCCACCGGCAAAAAGATCAGCGCGCCGTCGCAGGATGTCGTGGCCTATAACCGGCTCGCCCAGATCAAGCAGGCCAATGCCGACAACACCACCTATGGCAGCAACATCAGCCTCGCCAAGTCGCTGCTGCAGCAATCCGACACCACGCTCACCGCCGTCACCACCCAATTGCAACGCGCAGCCGAGCTGACCACCCAGGCTGCGAATGGCACGTTGAGCGACGCCAATCGCAAAACCATCGCCATCGAGTTGCAAAGCATTCGCGACGACCTGGTCAATCTGGCCGGAACCACCGACGCGCGCGGCCAGCCGCTTTTTGGGGCGGCGACGGGCACCACCGCAGTCACCCAAGCTGCCGATGGCAGCGTGAGCTTCGGCGGAACCGGCGAAGTGCCGGCCATTCCCGTAGGCGACGGCACCGACATCCGCGCCACCGACAGCGCGCAGCGCGTGTTTGGCGGGCTTCCCAATGGCAGTGGCGGCACCACCGACATCTTTGCGGTCCTGTCCACCTATATTTCCGCGCTCAACGCTGGTGGAACGGCAACCGCCACCGCCGCATCGGGCACCGCCGCAACCGCGATTCAGGCGGCGCTCAATCAAGCCTCTGACGTCCAGGGTTCGGTCGGTGCCCGGGCGGCGCGGCTCGACATTGTCTCGACCCAGGCGAGCGATGCCGCCAACGCGCGCGATGTTGATCGGTCGGCGCTGGAGGATACCGATGTTTCCACCGCCATTATCAGCCTGCAGAAGACGATTTCGATTTTGCAGGCGACCCAGGCGAGCCTCACCAAGCTCGGTCAGCTCTCGCTGTTCGACTATCTTCGCTGATTTTGCGGGCTTCCGCCCACTTATGGGACGGAGCGGCACAAGAAATACTGCATCTGGTTAACCGATTGGCGAGGTATCCGCGCTAACCCTTGGAAATACCGCCCGCCTTCTGCAAGGCGGGCCAATAAGGGGCACCCCGCGACTCATGTTTCCCGTCATCGGCATTGTCGTCCTTCTCGTGATGATCTTCGGCGGCTTCGCGATTACCGGCGGCGCGCTCGGCCCGGTGATGGAAGCGATTCCGCACGAAATGCTCATCATCGGCGGCGCGGCGGTCGGCGCGCTCATCATCGGCAATTCGATGAAGGAGCTGAAGGCGCTGGGCGGCGGTCTGGCGAAGGTGTTCAAGGGCCCCAAATACAAGAAACAGGATTATCTCGACGTCATTTTCCTGGTGTCGAAGCTGATGAAGATGCTGCGCACCGAAGGGCCGATTGCGCTCGAACCGCATGTCGAGGATCCGCAATCCTCCGCCGTCTTCGCCGAATATCCACGGCTGGTGGCCGATCATACCCTGGTCAGCCTGATCGCCGACACGCTGCGGCTGGTCGTGGTGTCGTCGGGCACGCTCGACGTCCATGCCGTCGAGGACGTGATGGATAACATGATCAAAACCCACCACCACGAGGTCGAGGGACCGCAGGGCACGATTGCGACGCTCGCCGACGCGCTTCCGGCGCTTGGCATCGTCGCGGCGGTGCTCGGCGTGGTCAAGACGATGGGTTCAATCGACAAGCCGCCCGCCGTGCTGGGGGCATTGATCGGATCGGCGCTGGTCGGCACCTTCATGGGCGTGCTGCTGGCCTACGGCATCGTCGCCCCGCTCGCCAACCGGCTGAAGCAAGTGATCGAGGCCGATGCCGCGATCTATCACGTCGTCAAACAGATCATCATTGCCTCGCTGCACGGCCACCCGCAGCCGCTCGTCATCGAAGCTGCCCGTTCGGGCATCGCCCACTCGAACCAGCCCGGTTTCGCCGAGGTGTTCGACGGTCTGCGGGGGCGGTAAGCGTGGCTGGGTTCACGCGGAAGCGCGGAGACGCGGAGCGGGGGAAATTGGTTCGCGCAGAGGCGCAGAGAGGCGCGCGCGCGCATCAGCGCGTCTCCACATTTCCGACCGCAGCAATGAAGCGTCGCTCGCGCGACGGGGCGCATCGTCTCTGCGTCCCCTGCGGCTCTGCGCGAAACCCCCTTCCGCTCCGCGTCTCCGCGCCTCCGCGTGAACCCACTGCAACGGGTGCCCGCTAATGGCCGCCGCACGCGCGCCCCACGGCACCAACCTGCCGCCCAAGATCATCTACAAGAAAGTCTATATCGAAGGGCATGGCGGCCATCACGGTGGGGCGTGGAAGGTCGCTTATGCCGATTTCGTGACCGCGATGATGGCGTTCTTTCTGCTGATGTGGCTGCTTGGTGCGACCAACGAGAAGCAGCGCAAGGCGCTCGCCGACTATTTCGCGCCGACACTGGTGCAGTTGAAGGAAAATAGCGCGGGCTCGATGGGGCTGTTCGGCGGATCATCGATCACCGATCAGGACAACTACCAGCACAAGGCATCGCAGACGGGCACGCGCTCGCTGACGGTGCCCGCCGAGGTTGTGGGCGGAACCCAGGTCGGCACTGGCGAGAAAGGCACGCTGAAGGATCGCGCTGCTTTGTCCGCCGAGGACCGCAAGAATTTTGAGGCAATGAAGCGGCAAATGGCCCGTGCGATGGCCGCCACTCCCAACCTTGCCAAACTGTCCAACCATGTCCGGTTCGTTCAGACCCGCGATGGGCTGCGCATCGATTTGCTCGACGATGCCGATTATTCGATGTTCGATCTCGGCACCACGCAACTCGAACCACGCGCCTCGGCGTTGATCGGTCTTGTCGCGCAGACCATCAAAGACACGGAAAACCCGATCATGATCCGCGGCCATACCGATAGCCTGGGCTATGGTGACCCGTTGGCGATGAACAACTGGATGCTGTCGAGCGCGCGTGCCGAGGCCACACGGCGCAGGCTGGCAAACGGCGGCATCGGGGAAGCGCGCTTCAACCGGATCGAAGGCGTTGCCGACCGCGAGCCGATCATCAGGGGCAATGCCGCCGATCCGCGAAACCGCCGCGTCGCCATCACATTGCTCTATCGCGCAACCAGCTTCGGCCAGTGACCCGCATGTCGCCCCGCGTCGAGCGAGTCGTCGCGTGGGGTGTACAAGCGGCCCTTGGGGCGATGCTGCTCTACGGGTTGACCGCCCTGCCCGATTTCAGCGCACGCTGGGGCATGTCGTTCACCAGCGTCGGCGTGATCGCAGGCTGGATCGCGCTTGCGGCAACCGGATTTCACCTGCTGCGTCATCGCCCATCTGTGGGGCCCATCCTGGCGCTTGCGGCCATATTGGTGGTGGTGCGGATCGCCTTTGCCCTGTTTGCGGTCGGCAGAACCTCGACCGGCGACCCCAATAGCTATCTCAATCTCGCCAAGGGCTTGCTCGCCGGGCGCGGACTGGCGCTCTACGAGCCCTTTTTCGGCAGCGTGTGGTATGCGCTGTTTCCACCGCTTTACCCCGTCATGCTGGCGGGATGGGGAGCGGTTGCGGGCTTTGCCACACCATCGGTGCTGGCGCTCGGCACGCTGATCGATGGCGGGGCGGCGTGGCTGCTGTTTGTATTGGGCAGGCGGCTCGGTAACACCGTCGCCGGACGGCGGGCGGCGTGGCTTTATCTGATCTGGCCGTCGATCCTGTTTTCGGCACCGCTCGCGCAAAAGGAATCGCTGTGCGCCGTGTTGATTCTGGCGCTCGCTTTGGCGTGGATCGACCGCCGTCGCGGCTGGCGTGGCGCGGTTGCCTTGGGGGTTCCGGCTGGCTTGCTCGCCTTGGCGCAACCGGGGCAAGCCCCGCTGGCAGCACTGTTCGGCGTGGTGTTGGTGCGCCGAATCGGCCTCGTCCCGATGATGGTGGCCGGGCTGCGCGGGGGATTGGTCGCCTTATTGGTGCTGTTGCCGTGGTGGGTGCGCAACGGCATCGTGTTCCACGCCTTTGTTCCCCTCACCACCGCCAGCGGCGCCAGCCTGTGGATCGGCAACAATCCGGATGCCACGGGCAATTGGGAACCGCCGCCCGTCGCTTTGAAGGGGGTTCCCGAGCTCGCTTATGGCAAGCGCATCGCCGCGATTGCGATCGCCTGGATCGAGGCGCACCCGGCGGCCTTCATCAGGCTGACCATCACCAAATTGCTGCGCGCGTGCGGCATTGCCGAATTTGGCGTGAATCGCCTCGTCGCAATGGGGCCACCCTTCCCGCGCGTGCTGGCGGCGGCACTTTGGCCGCTCGCGCAGGGCACCCATCTGGCCATGCTCGCTTTGGCGGCGCTTCGGCTGGGGCGTATCCCCTTCACGCTCGTCCTGCTGATCGCGGCGTGCGGCCTGCAACTGCTCCTGTTCAGCATGTGGTTTGAATTTGGCGAACGGCACCGCGAATTTGCGACGCCATTCCTGTTGCTGGCTTTGTGTTGGTCCTTTGCCACGCCACCGGTTGAGAAGCTGGCCTCAAAGCCCTAGCTTATGGGCGTGAACAACGCCGTTACCGCCCGTATCGCCGACGGCGTTTGCGCCATTCCTGCAACCGCATGGGATGCCTGCGCCGGACGGGACAATCCGTTCGTCGGCCATGCCTTCCTGTCGATCCTCGAACGTTCGGGCAGCGCGCGCGCGCGCACCGGCTGGCAACCCATTCCGATCATCGTCGACGGCACCGATGGCCAGCCAGCAGCGATCGCCCCTGCTTACGCCAAAAGCCACAGCCAGGGCGAATATGTGTTCGACCATGCCTGGGCCGATGCGTGGGAACGGGCTGGCGGCACCTATTACCCCAAGCTGCAAGTCGCGGTGCCCTTCACCCCAGCGCCGGGGCCGCGGTTGTTGCTCCGCGACCCCGCACAAGCCCCTGCATTGATCGCCGCGATCGAGGCAGTGACCGACCAGCATGGACTCTCCTCTGCCCATGCGACGTTCGTCAGCCCCGACCAACTTCCCCTCTTCGAGGCGGCAGGCTGGCTGATCCGCGAGGGCACGCAATTCCACTGGCAAAATCAGGACTATGCCACCTTCGACGATTTTCTGGGCGAGCTTGCCAGCCGCAAGCGCAAGGCGATCCGCAAGGAACGTAGCGGCGCAATCGAAGGGCTTACCATCCGCCACGTGTCAGGAACCGACATTACCGAAGCCGATTGGGATGCCTTTTGGGTGTTCTATCAGGACACTGGCGCGCGCAAATGGGGGCAGCCCTATCTAACCCGCCAATTCTTCTCGCTGCTCGGCGAAACCATGCCCGACCGCGTCCTGCTGATCTTCGCCGAGCGCGATGGGCGCCCGATCGCGGGCGCGCTCAACCTGATCGGCACCGATACGCTCTACGGCCGCTATTGGGGTTGCACCGAGGAAGTGCCCTTCCTCCATTTCGAACTGTGCTATTACCAAGCGATCGATGCGGCCATCGCGCGCGGGCTCAAGACGGTCGAAGCGGGGGCGCAAGGCGAACACAAGCTCGCGCGCGGCTATGTGCCCGTGCCGACATGGTCAGCGCATTATATTCCGGACTTGGGCTTCCGCCGCGCGATTGCCGATTTTCTCGCGCGGGAGCGCGCCTCGGTCGAATCCGACCAGGAATTCCTTGGCGCGATGACGCCGTTCAAACGCGGTTAGAACGGCGTCGGCACCGGGCGGATACGCGGGCGCAGCGCTTCGTCGCTGATCTTGATGCCAGGCGCGCCGTGATCGACGCGGTACAACACGCTCGATCCGTCGCGCCAGATCGGCACCAGCCCCTGGTTGAACTTTGGATCATAAGCGGGCGGGCGAATCAGCCAGACATAATCGAAGGCGTTGCGCGGAAAGCGCGCCATCGCGCGGCTGATCGGTCGCCACCATTCGCGCGGGCATTGCACGCTGGTCACGATTTGTGACGGATCGTGCGAGAAGCGGCCCGCTGGCAAATAGCGCGTCGTCAGCAATTGCGCGCCCGCCATCGACCATTGGTCATTGGTATAGGCCATTTTCCGTTCGAGCGCGATCGCGGACAGATGTTCGAGCCGGGTCATCGTCCACGGGCTGCCGCATTCGGTGCCGATAAAGGTGACCAGCCGTGCCCCGACCGGCAAATGATCGAGCGCTTTCAACTCGCGGTCATAATCATCGGCGAACATCCAGAAGCTGACCGTCCCTGCCGCGATCCGGATCAGGAAAAAGGCAAGTCCCGCCGCCGCCAGCGTCGCGCTGCCGCGGATCGACAGGCCCTTTTTGGGCCGCACCGCGATGATCGCGATCCCGAGCATGAACGGCGCCAGCCGCATGTCGGCATAAGCCGATCCGAACACGATGCGCGGCAACAGGATGAACACCGCGAGCAGAAACAGCGCCGAAAGCCCAAGATTGCGCGAATATTCGACATTCGGGTCCCGAAAGCCGCGAAACAGGATGAGGTACAACACCGCCACCGAAGCGATGTCGAACGCGATCCAACGATCGCGCAAAGCCATCGTCATATAACCGATCTTGGCGCGCCAGTTGAACCAGTCCTCCGTTTGACCGCCGACATGCTCACCGCTGCGCCACGCCACCATCAGGATGATCGGCAAGGCAAGCGGAAGGCAGCCCAGCCCGGCGCGGACCCATGCCTTGATCCAGCTCATCGGGCCATGATCCGTCCGTGCATCGTGCTGCCGCACCATTTCCGCCGAACAGGCAAGCACGCCCAACACACCCCAGCCAAAGGTGTGGCACACCCAAATCAGGCACGACAGCGGCACGAAAATTGCCGCGCGCAATCGGAAATGCCCGGTCCGCGCCAGCCGCAGCCACAAGGCAAAGGCGTTGAGCGACAGCGCCATCGACAGCGCGAAATTCACGAAACCGAACTGAAAGGCGTAACTGTAAGCAAGCGGCAATGCGAACAACGCGGTCGGCGGAATCCGGCCATGCACTTCGCGCGCGATCCACAGAAAGCCCGTCACGGTCAGTGCTGGAATCGTTATAACGATCAGCTTGACCGCCAGTTCGAGCCCGAACAGCTTGGCGAGCGGTATAATCAGGATGTCGATCCCGAGATTGCCGATCAACTGCCAACTGAAATTGTACCAGTCCGTCAACCACGGATAGGCGTCGTGCGACAATTGCACGCGGTAGCGCCCCATATGCCCCGGCAGATCGACCAGCGGTGGAATGTCCGGACGCAACAGCGGAATAATCGCCACCAGCGCCATTGCCGCTACGAAGCTGCGCGTCTGCCACCAGTGTAGCTTATCAAGATCCCCCTGCATCCGCGGCTCTTACCGCGTGGAATGCTTCGGAAACAAGTCGCCTTGAACAGTGTAGAGCGTAAGAGCCCCGCCACGGGTCGCGACGCGGCGTAGCCAGGGTGGCGGCGCATCTCGGCGAAGCGCCTGTGCCAACGAGCCGGCATCGGCTGCGCCGAAACTGCCGGGACACAGCGCGACATAGCGCACCTGCCACGTCACAGCGAGGCTTGCCGCCTGATCGGGCCGTCCCAGAAAGAAGTGATAGGCGGCGAGGTTACCCGCATTGTTGCGATGGTATGGCGCGCCAACCACCGACAGGCGCGTTGCGCCAATCGCATAGGCACCAAGATCGAGCGGGGCCATCAACCGGCCCGGCGGCAACGCGCCGAGTTCCACGAGCGTCGCGGGATCGGCACACGCCCCGGCCGCTTCGGCGCTGCCTGGCCCCGGCGACGCGCCGCTGGCGTGCGCCACAATTGCCTGTGCCGCGATTGGATAGAGCATTCCCGCCGAGGCGATCCACGCCCCCGCCAGCCACAACGAACCGCGCGCACGGGCCGCGGTGATGACCATTGCCAACCCCGGTGCGGCCAGAATCGCCCCGGCATAGGCACCGCGTACCTGCGAGAAGGTCAACAGCAACGCTGCAACCTGTACCAGCAGCAAACTGCCCCAACGCGGGTCACGCGTCACCAGCGCCCGCCACGCACTAGCCCCCAGTCCCGCCACCATCACGCCAGCATAACCGATCGCGACCGGCAACGGCGTGGCGAGCAACGGTTGCGCCTCGCCGACCTTGCCCAGCCACAACCGCACCAGCATGGGATCGACCAGACCATAAGGCGACAGGCATTGCGGCGCGACCAGCACCATGCCCACGCCCACCACCACCGCGATGATCGTGCCCAATATGGCGCGGGTCGCCGGACTTGCGATGTCGCGCGCTGCCAGCGCCATACCCATCGGCGCGAAGGCGGCGATGACCGCAGCGCGCCACGCCACCATCGTGAAGCCGTCACAGCCGGGATAATTCCACGATGATGTGCGAAAAACGATCGACGCCGCCAGCAACCCCGCTCCAAGGCCAATCCCAAACCCCATCATGCGATCGTCGCTGCCCGAGCGCGCGCGCAACCATGTCATCGCCATCGCGACACCTGCCGCTGCAATCAGCGGTGCGGTTTCCAGCCCGATCACCAGGCTCGCCGCCGCCGCCAGTCCGGCGACCAGCCCCGGCTCCATCGCCGGTCGGGCAAGCAGCGCGCGCACCACAATCAGCAGCAACAGCAACTGAAGCCCATGATGGTCGATTCGTCCCGGCAGGAAGACCGTGGTCGCGGGGAAGGCTACGGCGGCGACCACTATGGCCGTCCGCGCAATCGCCGCACCGCCCAGCACGCGCGCGATCCGCGCCGTCAGGCACAAAGTGCCCGCAAACAGCAAGGTCGGCCAAACGATCACCGCGACCAGTTCGGCGGTGTGCCGACCCAAAAACGGCGTCACCTGCACGATGATCGTCGCCGGCACGAGATCGGGCAGGCGCGACCAGTGCATTTCCAGCCCGGCCCCTGCCCCGAGCCGGTGCTGCGCCAAATCGACAAAGCCCTGCCCCGCGATCCAGTCGCGAATCTGCTGCAACCGCATCATGTCGTCGGTATCGGGCAGACGCAGCGCGGACAGCGACGCCCAGTCGCGCCACGCCCAGCCGATGCACAACACCACCGCCAGTGCGAGCGCGCACAGCGCGTCGTTCAGCCGGGTTCGACGGTGTTCGACCAAATCCATAGCTGCGGGTGTAGGCGCAGCCCGTTAAAACAGCGTGTAGAGTCGCGCGAAGGGCTCCGCGTTAGCGGTCGCGACGCCCCAGCAACCGCAGCCGCAACGCGTTGAGCTTGATGAAGCCCGCCGCATCGCGCTGGTCATACGCACCCTGATCGTCCTCGAAGGTGACGACCTTCTCGGAATAGAGCGAGAAGGGCGATTTGCGCCCCGTCACGATGACCGAACCCTTGTAGAGTTTCAGCCGCACGGTCCCGGCGACCTTCTCCTGGCTATGATCGATCGCCGCCTGCAGCATTTCGCGCTCGGGGCTGAACCACAACCCATTATAGAGCAATTCCGCATAACGCGGCATCAGCTCGTCCTTCAAATGCGCGGCTCCCCGGTCGAGCGTGATCTGCTCGATCCCGCGATGCGCCAGATGATAGATCGTGCCGCCCGGCGTTTCATACATGCCGCGCGACTTCATGCCGACGAAGCGATTCTCGACCAGATCGAGCCGCCCGATGCCGTGGCGACGGCCCATTTCGTTGAGCGTTTCGAGCAGGGTCGCGGGCGACATGCCAACGCCGTTGACCGCGACGCCATCGCCACGCTCGAAATCGATCGTAATCGTCTCGGGCGCATCGGGCGCGTCCTCGGGGTTCACCGTGCGCGAATAGACGTAATCGGGGACTTCATCCCACGGGTCCTCAAGCACTTTGCCCTCGGATGAGGTGTGCAGCATGTTGGCGTCGGTCGAGAACGGAGCCTCGCCGCGCTTGTCCTTGCTCACCGCAATCTGGTGCTGTTCGGCGAACTCGATCAGCTTGGTGCGGCTGGTCAAATCCCATTCGCGCCACGGCGCGATCACCTTGATGTCGGGCGCCAGCGCATAATAACCAAGCTCGAAACGGACCTGATCGTTGCCCTTGCCGGTCGCGCCGTGGCTGACTGCGTCGGCATTGACCATCCGCGCGATCTCAATCTGGCGCTTGGCGATCAGCGGCCGTGCGATCGAGGTGCCGAGCAAATACAGCCCTTCGTACAGCGCATTGGCGCGCATCATCGGGAAGACGTAATCGCGCACGAACTCCTCGCGCAGATCGTCGATGAAGATGTGCTCGGGCTTGACGCCTGCCAGTTCCGCCTTCTTGCGCGCGGATTCCAGTTCCTCCCCCTGGCCGAGATCGGCGGTGAAGGTGACCACCTCGCATTGGTAGGTCTGCTGCAGCCATTTGAGGATGACGCTGGTGTCGAGACCGCCCGAATAGGCGAGGACGACGCGGTTGATCTTATCGGTCACGGGCAGGATCCTTCGTAGTCGCGTGCCCCCTATGCGAGGCCGCGCGCCCACGCAACCGGGTTACAGCCGCAAACGCTGCTCACCCTCGATCATGTAATCGCGCGTGATCGGCAGGACGTGGCGATTTTTCGCGAACTGCACCTGATAATTGACCATCCCGCCAAAGTGGAAAGCCGCCCCTGCGCCCGCGAGATAGAATTGCCACATGCGAAAGAAGCGCTCGTCATACAGCGCCACGATCTGTTCGCGCGCGGCAACGGTACGGTCATACCAATCATCGAGCGTATAGGCATAATGCAGCCGCAGCACCTCGACGTCGGTGACCATCAGGCGCAGGCCTTCATTGGCCGAAATAATCTCGGACAATGCCGGATTATACCCGCCGGGGAAGATATATTGCGTGGTCCATTTGTCGGTCACGCCCGGCCCACCCGCGCGCCCGATCGTGTGGAGCAACATCACGCCATCGTCGCTCAGCAAGTCGCGGCACTGGCGGAAAAACGTCTTGTAATGCGCCGGGCCGACATGCTCGAACATCCCGACCGACACGATCCGGTCGAATTTGCCCTGCACATGGCGATAATCGATCAACTCGAAGGTGACCATGTCGGCCACACCCGCTGCGGCTGCCCGCTCCCGCGCGACTTTCAACTGTTCCTCCGACAAGGTCACGCCCAGCACCTTGGCACCCGTCATCTGGTGCAGATACAGCGCCATGCCGCCCCAGCCGCAACCGATGTCGAGCACGGTCATGCCGGGCTTTAACGCCAGCTTGGCGGCGATATGCGCCTTCTTGTCGCTCTGCGCCTGCTCCAGGCTGTTGGAGGGGTCGGTGAAATAGGCGCAGCTATATTGGCGGTCGGCATCGAGGAAGAGATCGTACAGCCGGTCCGACAGATCATAATGGTGCGCAACGTTGCGCTTCGACCGACGCGCCATGTTGATCCGCCCGATACGGTGCGTCACCGCCTGGATCGCGCGGCGCAGCGGGGAGGCGACGAGACCGTTCTGCCCCGCCTCCCACGGATCGTTCATCGTCAGCAGCCGAACGAGATCGCGCACATCCCCCTGCTCGACGACCAGCCGTCCGTTCATATAGGCCTCGCCCGCGCCGAGCCCCGGATCGCGCACGATCGCGCCGGCGGCACCGGCATCGGTGAAGCGAATCGCCACATCGGGAAAGCCCGGTTCAGCCGTGCCGAAACTCAGGGTCTTGCCATCGGCGTGGTGGACGGTGAGCGTGCCGCGCTGGACCCGCTTGGCGAGAAACACATCAATCAATGCCATGCGCAGGCCACTAACCCGTTAAATACCTGCATACCAATCGTAATCAACATGATCTTCCCAATATCCACCTTTGCCAAGCCCGATCCCGGCGAGCGAGGCGACCGCGTCGATCCGCATCACATATTTGGCGTGCTTATATCCAAGCTGACGCTCGACCCGCAGCCGGATCGGCGCGCCGTGCGCTACACTCAGTAAATGGTCGTTCATGGCCCACGCCATAATCGTCTGGGGATGGAAAGCGTCGATCAGATCAAGCGACTCATAATAAGGCTGGCCCGAATAAAGATCGGCGCAGGTGAACACGACATAGCGTGCCGTTGTCCGGATATCCGCCGCCTTCAGGATCGTTCCCAGCAAGGGCCCGTGCCACTTGCCGATCGCGCTCCACCCTTCGACGCAATCGTGCCGCGTGATCTGCGTACGCGCCGGCATCGCCAGCAGCGCCTGGCGCGAGATGGACAGCGGGCGGTTGACGAGCCCGCCAACCTCCAGCCGCCAGTTCGCGAAATTTTCCGCAACCATCGCGTTATAGCTGGCGGTATTGGGGTTGTGAGTTCCGTTGACGCGGAAGATCGGCGACATTTGCTCTGGCCGATATTCCTTGGCCAGGCTGTTGCGATCGGTCAGCGCGCGGGCCAGCCCGTGGTTGATCTTTTCGCCGGAAAACAGGATTTTGCGAAAGGACGGGTTGTTGGCGACCTTGTCGCATCCGCTGAGCAACGCGCCTGCACCAAGCGCTCCGGTCGTGAGCAGCGCGCGCCGCGTGATAATCGCGCTCATGCCGCTTCCTCCTCATCATGCGTGGCGGGAACTGTCCACCATCCCGTCACCATCGACTTTACCTCAGGCCACGCCCCGGCGAGAATGACCAGCACCAGATGGACGATGATGAACAGCACCAATCCGCTCGCCGCGATGAAATGCAGCGAGCGCGCCGACGCCCGTCCACCGACCAAATCGAGCATCCACGGCCAGGCCGCAACCATCGTCGGCGAGAGCACCAGCCCCGACAGGATCATCATCGGGATCAGACCGAAAATCACCAGCACATAGGACAACTTCTGGAAGATATTGAACGCGCCGGGATTTTTGGGGTCGTGAAAACGAAAGGCGAGATGCTCCTTCAGGTCGAACCACAAATGCGCCGGAGCGAGCTCCTTTAGCCGAATCCGCAAATCCTTCTGGAAATGCTGGTTGATCAGGCTCGACACCATGAACGCCAGCAATCCGAACGCGAACACCAATGCAAACAGCAAATGCCAGCGCCGCGCGATCGCCAGATTATACCCGGCTGGAATGGTGAGATAGGATGGCGCGTGCGGCGGGTTGAACCACGGATGATCCGGATTGGCGCCAAACTGCCCCCAATAAAGGTGTGGGTGGGCATTCAGGATCGTCAGACCGCTGCCGATCATGATGAAAACCGTTACGACGTTGAGCCAATGCCACAGGCGCGTCGCCAGTCGATGGCGGTACAGCGCCGTGCCGGGCGACGGCGGCGCGTCGGCTGGTGTCGCATCTGATTCGTTTGGGAGACTTGTGTCGGTCATATAGATCCCTATTCGGCCCGCCACGCGGCTCGGTTACGATGCGACCCTATCATATCGGGCATCATATCCGGT
Organism: Sphingomonas sp.; assembly: GCF_041661885.1. GTDB lineage: Bacteria > Pseudomonadota > Alphaproteobacteria > Sphingomonadales > Sphingomonadaceae > Sphingomonas. The sequence continues at coordinate 394,734 of NZ_JBAZTL010000002.1, forward strand.
ACGCGCGATATTCAAAACCGGAAACGGAAGTTTAGACCAGGATGATACAGCACCATTTCTACGAACCGCGCGACGGTCACAAGACCGTCCCCGGCCTGGCGCATGATCCGCTGAATGCGATCGTGGCACCCCGCCCGATTGGCTGGATCAGCACGCTTGGCAGCGATGGCGTTCGCAACCTGGCACCCTACAGCTTCTTCAGCCTGTACAATTATCAACCGCCGATCATCGGTTTTACGTCGATCGGCTGGAAGGACAGCGTTGCCAACGTGGCGCAAAGCGGTGAATTTGTGTGGAATCTCGCCACGCGCGATCTGGCCGACGCCATGAACGCAAGCGCTGCGACGGTTACCCCCGAAGTCGATGAATTCACCCTGGCCGGCCTGGCCGTTGCCCCCTCGCGGGTCGTCGCGCCACTGCGGGTCGCTGCCAGCCCGGTCGCGTTCGAATGCCGCCTGACCCAGACGCTGCGGCTGGCATCCGCCGACGGCACCACGCTCGACACCTGGCTGGTGCTCGGCGAAGTCGTCGGCATCCACATCGCGCCGCATCTGATTGAGGAAGGTGCCTATCGCACCGCCGCCGCTCACCCAATTTTGCGCGGCGGCGGCGCGGCGGATTATTTCGAAATCGGCGAGGCGGCCCGTTTTGCGATGCGGCGGCCGGATTAACCGGGTTTACCGCGTCGGCACCGGCTCCGCGCCGGTATAATCGTAAAAACCGCGCTTGGTCTTGCGGCCGAACCAGCCGGCCTCGACATATTTCACCAGCAGCGGGGCCGGGCGGAATTTGGGGTCGCCCGTCCCCTCGAACAGCACGCGGGTAATCTCGAGGCAGGTGTCGAGCCCGATGAAATCGGCGAGTGTCAGCGGCCCCATCGGGTGATTGAGCCCGAGCTGGCACGCCAGATCGATATCGCGGATCGTCGCCACGCCCTCGCCCAGCGCGAAGCACGCTTCGTTGAGCATCGGCATCAGGATGCGGTTGACGATGAAGCCTGGCGCATCATTGGCATGGACGATCTGCTTGCCAAGCTTTTGGCCGAACGCCTCGACCGCGTTGACCGTCGCGTCCGAGGTGGCGAGCCCGCGGATCAGCTCGATCAAGCCCATCACCGGCACCGGATTGAAGAAATGCACGCCGACGAAGCGCCCGGCATCGGGTGCCGCCTGGGCGAGGCGCGTAATCGGGATCGAGGAGGTGTTGGAGGCGAGGATCGCCGTGTCCGACAGCACCTTGCCGACCTCCGCGAAGATCGCGCGCTTGATTTCCTCGCGCTCGGTCGCCGCTTCGATGACGAGGAAGGCCGGGCCCATCTCGGCGACGCTCGCCACCGGTTCGATCAGCGCAAGCGCGGCATCGCGCGCTTGCGACGTGATCTTTTCCTTGGTCACCAGCCGGTCGAGCGCCTTGGCGATGCCCGCCTTGCCGACTTGCGCGCGCTCCAGCGAGACATCGCTGAGCAATACGCGGAAGCCCGCCTGCGCCGAAACCTGCGCGATCCCCGCGCCCATCTGCCCCGCGCCGATTACGCCAACCGTCTGCATATCCCGTCCTTCGCTCCTGTCTGCGCTCGCTTTAGGGATCACGCGATGCGACGGCAATCATAGGCCTTGGCATAGATTCTGGCGGCAGGAAGAATCGCCGCCGCGATTGGATAGCGGTTTGGCGCTTACGGCGCGTGTCGGGCCGGCTGTGCCTCGGCCAGAAGCACCGCGAACAGGCCATCGGGATCGGTCCATTCCGCAATCGGCGTCCATCCGCCCGCGCGCAGCAGGATGCGCGCATCGCGCGGGCCGTATTTGTGGCTGTTCTCGGTGTGGATCGTCTCGCCCGCCGCCATCTCAAACATCCGCCCCTCGATCTCGAAACGGAGGTCCCGCGTCGCTTCGAGATGCATTTCGATCCGGGCGCGCGAATCGTTCCAGACCGCGCGGTGGCGGAAGGCGTCGAGCGGGATGGTGCCGCCCAGTTCGCGATTGATCCGTTCGAGCAAATTGCGGTTGAACGCGGCGGTCACCCGCTGCGCATCGTCATAGGCCGCCTCCAGCACGCGCGCATCCTTGATCCGGTCCATCCCGATCAGCAGCATCGCGCCCTCGCCCAGCGACGCCTTCATCGCGCGCAGCAAATCGACGCTGGAATGCGGGATCATGTTGCCGATGGTCGAGCCGGGGAAGAACCCCAGCTTGGGCGTATCCGCCACCGGCTCCGGCAGCGTGATCGGGTGGAGGAAATCGGCCTCGACCGGGAGCACCGGCAAGCCGGGAAAGGCGGACGCCAGCCCGGCCGACGATTCACGCAGGAAATCGCCCGAAATATCGATCGGGACATAGGCTGAAGGGGCAACCGCGCGCAGCAGGATCGGCGTCTTGGTCGAGGAACCCGAACCGAATTCGACGACCGCGCGCCCCACGCCCGCAATCCGCGCGACCTCCGCGCAACACGCCCGCAGAATCGCGGTTTCGGTGCGTGTCGGATAATATTCGGGCAAATCGGTGATCGCCTCGAACAATTCGGAGCCACGCCGGTCATAGAACCACCGCGCCGGAATCGCGCGCGGGCGGCTGGCGAAACCGCGCAACACGTCGTGGCGAAAGGCCGGATCGGCCAGCGTGACCTGGCCGTCCTCGATTTCGGGCTTCAACATCTCAAAGGTCCTTCGCCAGCCGAACACCGGTGAATTGCCAGCGCTGGTGCGGATAAAAGAAATTGCGGTAGCTTGCCCGCATATGGCCGCGCGGCGTCGCGCACGATCCCCCGCGCAGCACGCACTGCCCGCTCATGAACTTGCCATTATATTCGCCAACCGCGCCTTCGACCGCGCGGAAGCCGGGATAGGGCCGGAACGCGCTGCCGGTCCATTCCCACACATCCCCGAAAAAGGCGGGACCATCGCTCGCCGGGCGCGGTTCGACCGGCCCCGCCGCGTCCATCTGGTTGCCGCCAGCCGGATCATGGTTCGATGCCGCCGCCTCCCATTCCGCCTCGGTCGGCAAGCGTGCGCCTGCCCAACTGGCATAGGCATCGGCTTCGTAGAAACTGACATGCGTCACCGGTGCAGCGGGATCGAGCGCGCGCCGTCCGTCGAGCCCGAAGCGCGTCCACCCGTCACCCGTCCGCTCCCAATAAAGCGGCGCGGCAATCCGTTCGCGCTGCACCCATGCCCAGCCATCGGACAGCCAATGGCGCGGCTCGGCATAGCCGCCATCGGCGATGAACGCGGCCCATTCGCCATTGGTCACGGTACGATCGGCCAAGGCGTGGGGGGTGAGCAACACCGGGTGGCGCGGCCCCTCGGCATCGAACGCAAAAGCATCGCCGTCATGGCCGATCTCGACAACACCGCTCGTGCCGTCGATCCAGCCGAGCGGGCCGGGCATTGCCACCGGCACCTTGCGCGGGGGCGCCCATAAAGCGGGTTCGACCGGATTTTGCGCCATCAAATGCACGATGTCGGTGACGAGCAATTCCTGGTGCTGCTGCTCATGCTGGCACCCCAGCATCACCAATTCCTGCGCCGCCTGGGGAAGATCGGGCAGCGCCGCCGCCAGCACGGCATCGACATGCGCGCGATAGGCAAGGATCTCGTCGAGCGATGGCCGCGTCACCATCCCGCGTCGCGGACGCGCGTGGCGCTTGCCCTCGGCCTCGTAATAGCTGTTGAACAGGAAGGGGAAACGCGCGTCGTACAGCCTGTAGCCGGACACGAAATCACGCAACACGAAGGTTTCGAAAAACCAGCTCGTATGCGCCAGATGCCATTTGGCGGGCGACGCATCCTCCATCGACTGCACCGTCGCATCGGCATCCGACAAGGGCCCGACCAAGGCGACCGACAACGCGCGCACCGCCTGAAAATGCTCCACCAGCGCGCGCGCCGGGCGCTTGGGGACCGGTTGCAGTGCCATCGTCATGTCCCCTTCTTTCAGAAGCGCCAGCCGAACTAGCGCGTCGCTCCCGGTCGCCACAGAACGTCGCCATCCGCGCTTTGGTTCACCGCGCGCGCGGCAACGAACAGATAATCCGACAGACGGTTGAGATAGGCGAGCGCGAGCGGATTGAAAGCCTCGGTCCGTGTCGCTGCCACCGCGGTACGCTCGGCACGACGTACCGTCGCACGCGCGATATGGAGGGCAGCGGCCCCGGCTGATCCGCCCGGCAGGATGAAACTGGTCAGGGGTGCCAAATCCGCATTCATCCGGTCGATTTCCGCCTCGAGCCGATCGACTTGCGCCGCCACCACCCGCAGCGTCATCGCGGATGGCGCGAAATCGTCGCCCTCGCTCCCGGTTTTCGGCGTGGCGAGATCCGCACCGAGATCGAACAAATCATTCTGGATCCGCGCCAGCCATGTCGTCAGGTCGGTGCTGGCCAGGCCATCCTGCGCAATCGCCACGATCGCCGCACCGATCGCGCTATTGGCTTCGTCAACATCGCCCATCGCCGCCAGCCGTGCCGCATCCTTGGCAATGCGCGATCCATCGACCAGCCCGGTCGTGCCGTCATCGCCGGTGCGCGTGTAGATGCGGTTGAGCTTGACCATGTGTTATTCCAACCGCCGGGCTACGCCCCAAGCCGGGCTCAGCTCTTGCCGGCGAACCACATCAACACCACCACCAGGAAAATGGCGACCGCCTGCAACATCACGCGATATTGCATCATCTGGTTGGATCGCACCGAAGACGCGATCCGCGCCTCGCCCGGCGTTGCCCCGTCGCGCAAATTCTGGCTCGCGCCGAGCAGAAAGATGACCAGTCCACGGACCAGCACGACGACCACCGCGATCATCGCGGCGACCAACAGGATTGTCAGGAAAGTGCTCATTTGCCTAATCTAGGCGTTTTGCCGACCAATGCCAATGCCCGGCGGCCCGGCGCGCAACCGGCTTGCCAGGGCGCGCCCGTCACCGCCCTGCAATCGCACGCTTTCGAGCGTCGGCGCGTCGTTGCGCTTCGCCAGCCGCCGCCCGTTGGGGCCGGTCAACAAGGCATGATGACGATACAGTGGCGTCGGTAACCCCAGCAGCGCTTGCAGCACGCGATGCACATCGGTCGCCGCGAACAAATCGACCCCGCGCACGATATGCGTCACCCCTTGCGCGGCATCATCGACCGTCACCGCGAGATGGTAACTGGCCAGCGCATCCTTGCGCGCCAGCACGACATCGCCCTGCGTCAGCGGATCGGCGCGTACCCGCCCGGCGAGCGCATCGCTCCACCACAGGCCCTCCCCTTCCGTCAGCGCCACCGCGCGCGCCATATCCAGCCGCCAGGCATGCGACACTCCGCCCGCGATCCGCGCCGCGCGTTCTGTCGCGCTCAACCCCCGGCAAAGTCCCGGATAGACGCTTTCCGGGCCGTGCGGGGCCGACTGGCTCGCCGCGATTTCGGCGCGCGTGCAGAAGCACGGATAAAGCAGCCCCATGTCCTGCAAGCGCCCGAGTGCCGCGGCGTAGGCCGCTTCACGAGTCGACTGGAACAGCACCGCCCCGTCCCAATCCAGCCCCAGCCATGTGAGATCAGCCAGGATCGCATCGACATGCTCTGCGCGGCTGCGCGTGCCATCGATATCCTCGATCCGCAGCAGGAAGCGCCCGCCCGCCGATCGCGCCAGATCGTGCGCCAGTACCGCCGAATAGGCGTGCCCCAGATGCAACCGCCCTGTCGGACTTGGCGCAAAGCGCGTAACCACGTCGCGCACGGTCATCCCAACACCGCTCTTGACCGCGAGTCGCGCGCTGTGCTGAAATCGTTAACGACAGGGTGCGGTGTCATCACAGCGTCATCCTAATGGGCTTGAAGCCCGGCAGGAAGCGCCACTCAGTGGTAAAAGGGGGTCCAGATGTACCATCCCGATCTGATCCGCCATCCGGATGGCTGTCCCGCACTCGTGCTCAATGCGGACTATACGCCGCTCAGCTATTATCCGCTTTCGCTGTGGCCGTGGCAGACCGCGATCAAGGCGGTGTTCCTCGACCGGGTCGACATCGTCGCCGAATATGAACGCGAAGTGCGCAGCCCGACGCAGCGCATTAAACTGCCCTCGGTCATCGCCCTCAAATCCTATGTGCGCCCTTCGGCTTTCCCGGCTTTCACGCGCTTCAACCTGTTCCTGCGCGACAAGTTCATGTGCCAATATTGCGGGGCCGGTCACGACCTGACCTTCGATCATATCGTGCCGCGCGCACAAGGCGGGCGCACCACCTGGGAAAACGTCGCCACCGCCTGTTCGCCGTGCAACCTCAAAAAGGGCGGACGCACGCCAAAGCAAGCCGGGATGCCGCTGCACATCGACGCGATCCGCCCGACGAGCTGGCAATTGCAGGAACATGGCCGCCGCTATCCGCCTAATTTCCTGCATGATACCTGGCATGACTGGCTGTATTGGGACGTCGAACTGGAAGCTTAAGCCTACATTTTTCGACGACAATCCCCGAACCGGCTCGGTCGGATCCCGATTTTACCTGCAGCCTTTCGCCACCTTTGGTTTTGTGGTAGCTTCTCTGTATTGGCAGGGGGCTGCGATGGCTGGGGTTTTTCCTACGCTCGATCCACGATCGGCACGCATCATGGCGGTGTTCACTGTCAGTGTCGTGACCGCCACCACCGGGTTGCTTGCCTGGCTGACCGTCGGCTTCGCGCTTGGCACCTTGGACGGCTATACTTGGCCCGCGCGCGGCTTGCTGCTGCTGATGGATTATCGGCCGACCGAATTGCTGAGCAAGGGCCTGCTGTTTCTGCTGGCGCTTGGTGCCGGCGTCGTCGCCCGCTCCCGTGGACGCGACGCCTTATACTATGCGGTGGTGGCCATCGGTCTTGTCGGCATCGTGCTGTGCATCGTGCTTTCGGTGCTGCTGCGCGATCGGGACGTGGCCCATGCCATTTTCGATCACAGCACGATCGACACGCTGATAACCAGCAAGGCTTATTTTGATGGCCTGCCGCGCGTGTTCGTTCCGCTGGGTCTGTGGTTGACCGGTACGGTTTCGACGCAGCTTGGAATGCCCGACGCTGGCGAACCGCCGCAGCCCGCGCCGCCCACCCCGGCACCAACCTCATGACATCAAGCTGCGGAGACTGAGATGCGCGCGTTGACACTCCTTCGCTGGATCCCCGCCTGTATCGCTGCGCTCGCACCGCTCACCGCCAGTGCGCAAACCTCCAAAACGATTCCGCTCATCATTCATTGGAGCGCGCCGCAACCGCACCGCGTGTCGCTAACCGATGACGGCGGCGTTTCGGAGCTGGCGCATGATGCCGGCTCGACCACCTTCACCGGAACGCTTGCCGTTCCCACGCGCCTGGTCGAACAACGCACTATCTTGTTGAACCTCGACAACGATACCTTCGCGTTGATTCTCAATGTGCGAAAGGGCCTGAACCGCGTGGAATTTACCGTCGCGACCGACCGCCCTCCGTCCTGTGCCGATCTGCTCGTAAGACAGGTGGAGGCGTATACCGACAATATCACCGACGCCCTTCGCATGATGTTGCGGGCCTCGGCGATGCTTAAAATTCCACCGGATGACCAGTGCTTCGCCGATCGATTGCCGCGCACGATCAAGGCTCGCTTCGATCGCAACGCGAATCTTGTGCAATATTCGAACGGCCTGTTCGCGATCGACCCCGAAGCGAAAACGGCCTTGTTGCGCAGCGGTCTCCGCAACGCACCCGCCCTCGCGATGACGGTCGAGCACGATGCGAGCAGCGCGTTGGCCAAGGGGCTATACACCGACATGCTGGCCACAGGTGCCGACGATTCGCACGCCGCCTCCGCGCTTGCCGCCGATATGAGCAGCGCGGTCGCGCAAAACGAGACGCTCGCTGCGGGCTTCAAGGATCAGGGCATCTCCGCCAAGCGGCTGGAAAAGGACACCGATTTTTTCGAAGCCAAAGCACGAGTGGCCCGTCCCGAGTGATCGGATGATCCACATCCACCGTTGACCCCCGCGCTGCCGCAATGCAGCATAGGCTAATGGCATCCCTCCCCGGTATCGCAAACAATCCCGACATCCGTTTTCTGGGCAAATTGCTCGGCGATGTCATTCGCGCTTATGGTGGCGATACGCTGTATCAGCGTACCGAACATATCCGCGCCGCATCGGTCGACCGGCATCGCGGCGGGACCGACGTCGATCTCGGGCTCGACCGGCTGAACCTCGACGAAACGCTCGATTTCGTGCGCGGTTTCATGCTGTTCTCAATGCTCGCCAATCTTGCCGAGGATCGCCAGGGCGTCGCCGCCGAACGCGGGGCTGACCTTGCCGCCGCGCTCGAACGGCTGGCGGACGAAGGCATCGACAAGGCGCAGGTGATGCGCCTGCTCGACCACGCACTGATCGCCCCCGTGCTTACCGCGCACCCGACCGAGGTGCGCCGCAAATCGATGATCGACCACCGCAACCGCATCGCCGCCTTGATGCTGCTGCGCGATGGCGGCGCCACCGAAACCCCCGATGGCGACAATATCGAAGAGGCGATCCTGCGCCAAATCGCCTTGTTGTGGCAGACGCGCGTGCTGCGGCGCGAGCGGCTGTACGTTACCGACGAAGTCGAAACCGCGCTCAGTTATTTGCGCGACGTGTTCCTGCCCGCTTTGCCCGCGCTCTATCAGCGGTGGGACCGGGCGCTTGGCGAACGCGTGCCGAGCTTCGTGCGGCCGGGAAGCTGGATCGGCGGCGACCGTGATGGCAACCCCTTCGTCACTGCCGACAGCCTGACCACCGCGCTCGCCAAGGCGAGCGAAGCGGTGCTGGTCTATTATCTCGACGCGGTTCATGCGCTGGGTGCCGAACTGTCGATCTCGACCGATCTCGCCCCCGCCGATGCAGGCGTACAGGCGCTGGCCGAGGCAAGCGGCGATACCGCCGAAAGCCGCAGCGACGAACCCTATCGCCGCGCCTTGTCGGGCATTTACGCGCGCCTCGCCGCGACGCACCTCGCGCTCACCGGCAAGCCAGCGCCCCGCCCCGGCGCATTGAAGGGCGAACGCTACCCCGATCCGCAGGCGTTCCGCGCCGATCTTGTCATCATCGCGCGCGCGCTGCGGCAAGAGGAGCATCAGGGCGGCGGTGCGCTGTCCTCGGGCGGTGCGCTCGGGCGGCTGGTGCGCGCGGTCGAGACCTTCGGCTTCCATCTGGCGACGCTCGATCTGCGCCAGAACAGCGCGGTCCACGAACGCGTCGTCGCCGAACTGCTCAAGGTCGCCGGCGTCGAGGGCGACTATCTGGCGCTGGGCGAATCGCAGCGCGTCTCGCTGCTGCGTCACGAACTGTCCAATGCGCGCCCGCTCGCCAGCCCGTTCGCCGCTTATTCAGACGAGACGCGGTCCGAACTGGCCATCCTGCGCGCGGCGGCAAAGGCGCACGCCACTTATGGCCCGGCGTGCATCGCGCAGCATATCGTGTCGATGGCGCAATCGGTATCGGATCTGCTCGAACTCAACATCCTGTTGAAGGAGGTCGGCCTGTATCGCCCCGGCGGTGCCTCGGGCGAGCCGTCGAGCGCGGCGATCATGGCGGTGCCGCTGTTCGAGACGATCGGCGATCTCGAGGCCGCCCCCGCCATCATGACCGAATGGTTCGCGCTGCCCGAAGTGCGCGGCATTACTGCGGCGCGCAGCTTCCAGGAAGTGATGATCGGTTATTCGGACAGCAACAAGGACGGGGGGTATCTCACCTCGACCTGGAGCCTGTCCAAGGCCTCGACCGCGCTGAAAAGCGTGTTTGCCGATGCGGGTGTTGGGATGCAATTGTTCCACGGTCGCGGCGGCGCGGTCGGGCGCGGCGGTGGGTCGTCCTTCGCCGCAATCCGCGCGCAGCCGCCCGGCACGGTGCAGGGCCGCATCCGCATCACCGAACAGGGCGAAGTGATCGCGGGCAAATATGGCACGCGCGACAGCGCGATGACCAATTTGGAGGCGATGGCGTCGGCCACCTTGCTCGCCAGCCTGGAGCCAGACGCACTGTCAGCGGCGGACACCGCCCGCTTCTCGGCGGCGATGGACACGCTCTCCGCCTCCGCCTTCGCGGCCTATCGCGATCTGGTGTACGGCAGCAACGGTGACGATCGCGGGTTCCGCACCTTCTTCCGCCAGATGACCCCGCTCGCCGAAATTTCCGGCCTCAAGATCGGCAGCCGCCCGGCGAGCCGCACCAAATCCGACCGGATCGAGGATCTGCGCGCGATTCCCTGGGTGTTCAGTTGGGCGCAGGCGCGCGTGATGCTGCCGGGCTGGTACGGTGTCGGCCATGCGCTGGCGGCGTTTCCGGACAAGGGTTTGCTCGCTGAAATGGCGCAAGGCTGGCCGTTCTTCGCCGCCAGCCTCGCCAATATGGAACAGGTGATCGCCAAGTCCGACATAGGCATTGCCGCGCGCTATGCCGGGCTGGTCGAGGACCGCGCGCTCGCCGATGCGATCTTCCCGCGCATCGAAAGCGGCTGGCAGCAAGCGCATGACGGGTTGCTGCAAGTCACCGGCCAATCGCGCCTGCTGGAGGCGCACCCCGCGCTCGACGCCTCGATCCGCCTGCGCCTGCCCTATATCGAGCCGCTCAACCTGCTCCAGATCGAACTCATCAAGCGCCGCCGCGCGGGCGACGAGGATGAACGAATCGGCGAGGGCATCCTGCTGTCGATCAACGCAATCGCGACGGCGCTCCGGAATAGCGGTTGAGTTCAGGCGGAAGGGGTTAGCCCACAACCTGCCCCCGCGCATAAAGCCCGGTCAGCATCCCTGCGCCGATCACATGGCCCGCCATCGCGTTGAGCACTGCGCTACGCCCCGGCGCATCGCCCAAATTGGCGGCTGGGCAATCGAGCGCGAACAGTTGAAAAACATAGCGATGCTCGCCATGCCCCTTGGGCGGATCGGGCGAGAGCCAGTTTTGTGAAAGAAGGGAATTTCTGCCGGTATCGCCGGTCGCGGTATCGGCGACGATCGCGCCTTCGGCCAGCGCGCGCATTCCCGCTGGCAAGCCCCACAGAATCGCGTGAACCAGCGGCGCAGGCGTCGGCGAATCGGCATCCTCGACAATCAACGCAAGGCTCTGCGTGCCTGCCGGCACCGCGTCCCAAGCCAGCGGCGGCGACACGCCCGCACCATCGGCGGTGAAGCGCCGCGGCATTTCGGTCCAGTCGCCAAAGGCCGGGCTGCTAAGCACGATTGGTGCAAAACTCTTGCCCAGCGCTGGGTTGACGATCGTGAGATGCTCCGCCCCCGCGCGCACGCCGCTCAGCGAAGCACCAAGCCATTCGGGGAGATGTTCGAGCATCGTTGCGGCCTTTTCCTGGGGTTTGCGCCTTGAAGCCCCGAAGCGGGCAACAGGTTCCCGGCAACCCTGACAAAAAGCCGCGCCCCGCCGAAATGCGTAGTTCCCCTGATGCGTCCGCGCTTGGGGGGCGCCGACACCGGTGGCCGATTATCCCTCGATGCCGAGCTGCCACAGCACGAAGGCATGTTCCTCCGCGCCCTCGCGCAAGCTTTCGAACCGGCCCGATTTGCCGCCATGCCCCGCGCCCATATTGGTCTTGAGCAGCAGGACATTGTCATCGGTCTTGGTGGCGCGCAGCTTGGCCGCCCATTTGGCCGGCTCCCAATAGGTCACGCGCGGATCGTTGAGGCCGCCCGAAATGAACAGCGGCGGATAGGCCTGCGCCGTCACCTGGTCATACGGCGAATAGCTGCGGATCAACTCGAACGCGGCTTTGTCCTCGATCGGATTGCCCCATTCGGGCCATTCGCCCGGCGTCAGCGGCAAATCCGCATCCAGCATGGTGTTGAGCACATCGACGAACGGTACGTCGGCGATCACCGCGCCCCACAGGTCTGGATCGGAATTGACCACCGCGCCCATCAATTCGCCGCCAGCCGACCGCCCGGCAATTGCGATCTTGCCCGCCGCCGTCCAGCCATCCGCGATCAACCCCTTCGCCACATCGACGAAATCGTTGAAGGTGTTGGTGCGTTTTTCCAGCTTGCCGTCGAGATACCATTGCTGGCCCAGATCGTCGCCGCCGCGGATGTGCGCGATGGCATAGGCAAAGCCGCGATCGAGCAGCGACAGCCGCCCGGTCGAAAAGCCCGGCGGAATGGCATAGCCATAGGCACCGTAAGCATAGAGAAACAGCGGACGCGACCCGTCGCGTGGAAAGTCCGCCGGATAGACGATCGACACCGGCACGTGCGTTCCGTCGCGCGCGGTAATTTTGAGGCGTTCGGTGCGGTATTTCGCCGCCTGATACCCACTCGGGATTTCCTGCACCTTCAGCGTGGTCAACTCACCCGTCGCCACATCATAATCATATTCGGTGCCCGGCGTGACCATCGATTCATACCCGACGCGCAGCACCTGCATCGCATATTCGGGATTGTTGCCCAGACCCGCATCATAGCTCGCCTCGGGGAAGCGGATGCGCTGCGGGGCGATGCCCTCCTCGTAACGGTGGATCTCGATTTGATCGAGCCCGTCTTCGCGCCCGTCGACGATGAAGAAGTCGCGGAAACAATCGACCCCGGTCATGTAGAAATGGCGCGACGGCGCGATCTTCTCGACCCATTCGCCGGGCGTCGAAATATGCGCGGTGCACAGGCGGAAATTGGGGTCGGTGTCGTTTGTGTGGATGAACAAAGTGTCGCCGTGCATGTCGACATCATATTCGCGCCCGACCTGGCGCAGCGACACGCACAGCGGCGTGGCGAGCGGGTCGGTCGCAGGCAGCAGGTAGATTTCGCTCGTCACATGGTCGCCGGTCGACAGCACGATCCACTTGCGGTCGCTGGTCTCGCTCACCCCCACGCGGAAACCCTCGTCAGCTTCCTTGAACAGTTCGATATCTTGCGTGATCGGCGTGCCCAGCCAGTGCAGCCGCGCATTGTCGGTGCGCCACTGATCGTTGGCGAGGCCGTAGAGAAAGCCCTTGTCATCGGCGGTCCACACGATTTCGGAGAGCATCCCCGGAATGACGTCGGACAGATGCTCCCCGGTCATCAAATCCTTGACGCGCACCTCGAAGCGTTCCGAACCATTGTCGTCGATCGCATAAGCGAGCAGCCGCCCGTCATTGCTGACCGAAAAGGCCCCCAGCCGGAAATATTCCTTGCCCTCGGCCAGAGCGGGTTCGTCGAGGATGAGCACGTCCTGGCTCTTATCCTCACCCGCCGACACGGGACGCCGCCACCATTTGCGATACTGCCCGCCGGTTTCGAACGCGGTCCAGTACAGCCAGTCGCCATCCTTTTGCGGCACCGAGGAATCGTCTTCCTTGATGCGGCCCTTCATCTCTTCATAGAGCCGGTCGATCAGCGGGCGGTGCGGCGCCATCACGCTTTCGAAATAGGCGTTTTCCGCCGCGAGATAAGCGAGCACGTCCGTGTCGGTCACCTCGGGATAGTTGGGGTCCTTCAGCCAGGCATAAGGATCTTCGATGGTGTACCCATGCGCGGTGAAGCTATGCGGGCGGGTGTCGGCGACGGGGGGCGGAAGCGTTTCGGTCATCCCCTCTCCTACCCGCTTGCCGCAGGCCAAGTCGAGATGGGGCGATCAGGCGCGCCGCAATGTCCGCGAGGGTGCCAGCCGGACCACGCGCCCGGACGGCGCGCGACGCTGGGCCGGTTCCGTCACCGGGCGTTGCTCGCTCGCGGGCTGCTCGGTCAGGGGTGGGGCATCGCCGTCACGGCTGTCATACCGGAACGCCGCCGCGCGCGCCGCCAGTGTGGCGATGTCGTGCGCCAGCGTGGCAGCCGTGGCGGAGGTTTCGGTCACCATTCCGGCATTTTGTTGTGCGATCCGGTCGAGCTGCGCGACCGCGCTGGTAATCTCGCCAATCGCTTCGGCTTGCGCGGCATTGTCGCTGGCAATCGCCTGAGTCAATGCGACCGCTTCGGTGCAACTCGTCATGATGGTTTCCAGCGCGCCATGAACCAGCCCGACCGCATCGACCGCGACCGCCACTTCCTGCTGCGTCGCGCTGAGTTGGGCGCGCGCGCGCTTGGCTTCTTCCTCCGCCCGCATCGCCAGCGTCGAAACAAGGTCGGCGACAACCGCAAACCCGCGCCCCGCATCCCCCGCACGCCCCGCTTCGACCGCCGCGTTCATCGCCAGAACGCGCGTCTGGAAGGCGATCTTGTCGAGGCCTTCGATAACGTCGTCGATGCCGGCGGCACTGCTGGAAACGCGGTTCATCACCTCCATCGCACCGTCGGCGCGCACGCGCACTTCGCCTGCCGCCGCCAGCGTCGCTTGCGATCCGTCGGAGGATTTGTGCGCCGCCTGCACCGTGCTGCGCAACCGCGCCTCCATCCGTCCAACGGCTGCCGAGGTCTGCTCGATCACCACCGCGCTGCTCGCGGTGCGTTCCGCCAGATCCCCGGTCGCACGCGCGATCGAACCTGAGGACTCGTCAATCTCGGCGGTCGTTTCCACCACCGCCTGCACCATCGAGCGCAGTGTATCGACCGCATCGTTGAGATCGCGATTGACCGCGGCATAGCTTGGCGGGAAGCGCAGCGCGTCCCCGCCGCGCAGATCCCCCGCCGCCATCGTCCGCAACACCTGGCCAAGCGCGTCCGCCACCTCTTTCTGCTCGGCGCTGGCCTGCGCCTCCTGCGCGGCGCGCGCGGCGGCCGCTTGGCGGAACATATCGACCGCGCGCGCCATCTGGCCGAGTTCGTCGACACGGTCGAGGTACGGTACGCTTCGCTCGGCCCCTTCGGCCAGCGCATCGGTCGCCTCGACCAATTGCCCCAGCGGCGCCATCACGCGGTGCGTGAGATACAGGCGCGATCCAATCGCCAGAACCAGGATCGTCACAGCAAGCCCAAGCAAAGCAACCGCGACTGCGGTCAAAGTGTACTCGGCCCGTGCCTTGAGCGCGGCCTGATGCGTGTTGGCCAGGGTAACCGCTCTATCGATTTGCGCGCGGTGCGCGGCATAGGCATCGGCAAGGCGTGCGTAACTGCTCGCAATCGTCGCCGCATCCCGTACCCGTGCGGCGGCGACCAGCCGATCGACCTCACTCCACAACCGCCGCGCCGGGGCATCGGCATCGCGCGTCAACGCGCTCACCAGCTCGGGATCGAGCGTGGAGGCCTTCCAATAATCGTGCCGCTCGTCATAAGCCTTGCGCAAGGCCGCCAGGCGTGTCGCGCGCATTTCCACTTGCTCGGGATGGTTGGCGAGCAAGGTCGCCTCCAGAAACGGCTCGAGCACATATTCGGGCGGCGGCAAAATGTCGGCGACATAATCCGATTCGGCCTGGATCTGGTCGCCGATCGGGCCTCCGATCCGCACCAGATTGATACCATAAGCTGCGATCACGATCGCCAGCAACATGGTGACTGTAATCAAAGCCGAGCCGATGCGAAGGCGCCTGGCGATGGACATGAGGGAACGACTTTCCTGCAAAAAAGCGATGCCGCTTCATTATAGACGGCACTCGCCCAAACTGCGGGACGTCCGTCCACGCCCGGTCCAAAATCTGCGGCTGCTGACTTTTACCCTGACAAATGCAGCGCATTTGCCCTAACCTTGGCCCAACCTTCCACTCGCGAAAGCCGCCCATGTCCTCCTATTCCGCCCGTCTTGCCGCCGTCCGCGCCCAGCTTGCGCACGACGGACTCGATGGCTTTGTCATACCGCTGACCGATGAACATATGTCCGAATATGTCGGGGCTTATGCCCAGCGGCTTGCCTGGCTGACCGGGTTCAAGGGCTCGGCCGGCAGCGCGGTGGTGCTGGCCGATCGCGCGGCGATCTTCACCGATGGCCGCTACACGCTGCAAGTGCGCGAGCAGGTGTCGGCGGACGAGTGGGACTATATCGCGGTGCCGGCGAGCAACGTTGCGCGCTGGCTGGGCGAGCATGCGCCGACGGGCGGGCGGATCGGCTATGACCCGTGGCTGCACACCAGCGCCTGGGTCGCCGACGCGCGCGCGGCGCTGGCCGCGCGCGGGGCAGAGCTGGTTGCGGTGACGCACAACCCGATCGACGCGGTGTGGAGCGATCGTCCGGCCCCGTCACCTGCCTTGCTCTCGGTTCAGGATGACGCGCAGAGCGGGCTCGGCTCGGCGGCCAAGCGCGCGCAGATCGCCGATTGGCTTGCCGAGACCAGGGCCGATGCCGTCGTACTGACCGCGCTCGATTCGATCGCCTGGGCACTCAATCTGCGCGGCAGCGACGTGGCGCACACCCCTGTTGCCCTCGCTTATGCCATTGTCGATGCCGATGGCACTGCCGACCTGTTCGTCGCGCCCGAAAAGCTGACCGATACGGTGCGCCAACATCTTGGCAATGCGATCCGCCTGCATCCGCGCGAGGCCTTTGCGGGGGCACTGGAGGGATATTCCGGCAAGCGCATCGCCGCCGACCCCGAACGCGCCGTTTCGGCAATCTTCGACCGGCTCGCGGCAGGGGGTGCAACCGTGTTGGCGCTGCGCGATCCGGTGGTGCTGGCCAAGGCGATCAAAAATCCGGTCGAGATTGGCGGCCACCGTGCGGCATCCGTGCGCGACGGCGCCGCTGTCGCGCGCTTTCTGCGCTGGGTCGAGGCGGAGGCGCCCAAGGGCGGCCTGACCGAACTTTCCTGCGTCGCCAAGCTGCAAGACTTTCGCGAAGAAACCGGCGTGTTGCTCGACACCTCGTTCGACACGATCTCGGCGACTGGCGCGCATGGGGCCAGCCCGCATTACCATTCGACCCCCGAATCGAACGCGCCGCTGGCGCTCGGCCAGCTCTATCTGGTCGATTCGGGTGGACAATATGCCGATGGCACGACCGACCTGACCCGCGTCCTGCCGATTGGCACGCCGACCGACGAAATGCGCGACCGTTTCACCCGCGTGCTGCAGGGGCATATCGCGCTCGCCACTGCGGTCTTCCCGGCGGGCACCACGGGCGGCCAGCTCGATTCGTTCGCGCGCGCGCCCTTGTGGCAAATCGGGCTCGATTATGCGCATGGCACCGGCCACGGCGTCGGGGCCTATCTGTCGGTGCATGAAGGCCCGCAGCGAATCGCCCCACCCAGCTATCCCGGCGGGGGTGCGGCCGAGCCGCTGCGCGCTGGCATGATCCTCTCGAACGAGCCGGGTTATTACAAAGCCGGGGAATATGGCATCCGCATCGAGAATCTGCTGCTGGTCGAGGAACGTCCCTTCGCGCACGGCGTGACGATGCTCGGCTTCGAAACGCTGACCTTCTGCCCGATCGAACGCTCGCTGATCGTCGCCGATATGCTCAGCGCGGGCGAGCGGGCCTGGCTCGACGCGTATCATGCGCGAGTCGTCGCGGTGATCGGGCCTTATCTGGATACGGAGGAGCGGGCCTGGCTGGCGGCGAAATGCGCGCCTATTGCTTAGGCGCGTCGGAGGCGGGAGCGGTCGCGACGGCGTCCAGAGCGCGGGCGCGACCCTTGCGCCGCTTCAGATTCTCGCGCAGCGCCGCCGCCAGCCGTTCGGCTTTTTCCTCGTCTTTCGTCGCCACGTCGCCACACGCTCCTTGACAATGTCTGCTCCAGCGGCTCTTAGGCCGCTTCCGCTCGCGCCGTAAGACGCTTCGTGGACATGCTGCCGTAGCTCAGTGGTAGAGCGCATCCTTGGTAAGGCTGAGGTCGTGAGTTCAATCCTCACCGGCAGCACCATTTTTGGGTTTCCCCGATACCCCGATATGAAAAACCCCGACGGTCCTGATGGACCGTCGGGGTTTTCGGTGGACCGCCCCGCATAAGCGAGAGATCCCGGTCGGCCCCGACACCGGTATAGGGGGTCGGGTGCCAGGGCCGGTCCGTCTTAGCGGAGCAGACTCAACACGCCCTGCTGCGACTGGTTCGCCTGGGCGAGCAGCGCGGTCGAGGCCTGGCTGAGAATCTGCGCCTTGGCGAGGCTGGTCGTTTCGGTCGAGAAGTCGACATCCTCAATACGGCTGCGTGCGTCGGTCAGGTTGGAAACGCTGTTGGTCAGATTGTTGACGACCGAGTTCAAACGGCTCTGGCCCGCACCCAGCGATGCTCGCGTGGTGTTGACCGACGCGAGCGCGGTGTCGAGTGCATCAAGCGCCGTGGTTGCGCCCCCTGCGGTGGAAATGTCCGAACCAGTGACGGCAGACAGATCCAACCCGCCAACCGCAAGCGAGACCGTGTCGGTCCCCGCCGAACCCGTTTGAATGTTGACGGTGCCAGCCGTGCTACCAAGCAACGAAACGCCGTTGAAATTGGTCTTGTTCTGAATGTCGGTCAACTGACCGGTCAATTGCGTGACTTCGGCCTGCAGGTTGGTACGGTCGGTATCAGCATAGGTCCCCGATGCCGACTGAACGGCAAGTTCACGAACACGCTGCAAAATGTTGGTAACTTCGCCAAGCGCGCCGTCGGCGGTCTGCGACAGCGCAATACCGTCGTTCGCGTTACGAATCGCCTGGTTCTGGCCGCGAATCTGCGAGGTCAGCGAGGATGCAATGGCAAGGCCGGCCGCGTCATCCTTGGCCGAGTTGATGCGCTTGCCGGTCGCCAGACGTTCGATGCTGGTCTGCAGCGCAGTGCTGGCCGCATTCGACGCATTGGTCGCGCGCAGTGCGGCAACGTTGGTTCCAATAACAGTCATGATGTGTCTCCATCGTGGTTCGGCAATCCCGCCGCCCCCTATCGGAGAGCCGAGCCGCCATCACAGGTAACGACCGGTCGCGCTGGCGATTAAGTACTTTTGCAAACCACATACTATTTTTCGCCATCGCCCCCCCGATTCCGGGGTGGCTCACGGTGGCGGCGGATTGCCGCCGGAAAAAAATTGCCGCCTCAGAACGTCCTTAACGGCTCGTTTACCACGGGTAGGGCATTCCCGGAATTGACCAGGGGGAATTTCATGCGATCCATCGTCCCATCCGCCGCGATACTCCGCCAGCATTATGCGCTGGTTTCCATCCTGCGCGCGCAAGGCTTCGCCATCGCCAGCTTTGAAGACGGCAAGCTGCGCAGCGGGGATCTGTACCTCGTCGCGGAGGGCGAAACGCCTCCCGCCGCCGCGCGCACTGTCGTGATCGGCACCGACGGCCGTTATGTGGCGCCCTCGCACGATGGCAACCCGGCGCGTATCGCTTATACCGATGCAGACGCCGCGGTGGGCGCGGGCTTCGTCCGTGCCTTGCTCGCCGAGCCTGAAATGCCGACCGCCGCCGACCCCGAAAGCCTGGCGCTCCATGCCCTTGCCGATCGCGTCGCCGCCGCCGACATCACGGTCCTCATCAACGGCCCAACCGGCACCGGCAAGGAGGTGCTGGCGCGCTCGATCCATTTGAAATCGGCGCGCGCGGCTGCGCCCTTCGTCGCCATCAACTGCGCGGCCCTGCCGGAAACGATGCTCGAGGCGCTGCTGTTCGGCCATCAAAAGGGCGCGTTTACGGGTGCGTCCTCGGGCGGAGAGGGGTTTTTCCGCGCGGCACATGGCGGCACGCTGCTGCTCGACGAAATCGCCGAATTGCCGTTGCAGCTCCAGGCCAAGCTGCTGCGCGCCTTGCAGGAGCGTGAAATCGTGCCGATCGGGGCCACCCAGCCACAGGCGATCGACGTGCGCGTCATCGCGTGCGCCAATCGCGATCTTCAGGACGAAGTCGCGGCGGGCCGGTTCCGCGCCGACCTTTATTACCGCCTGTCGGTTTTTCCGTTGACCACCAAGCCGCTGGCCGCCCGTACACAGGATATTCCCGCGCTGGCGGCGACGCTGATCCTGCGCCATGCCGGCAACCGCATGACGATCCCCTGGCCGGACCGGTCCGCGATCGATCTGCTGATGCGCCACGATTGGCCGGGCAATGTCCGCGAGCTGGAAAACGTCGTGCAGCGCGCGTTGCTGTTTGCCGGCGGTGACACGATTTCAGCCGAACATATCGTATTCGACCGGCCGAGCAACCGCGCCGCCAACGATCAGCCGGGGCACCCCGCGACGCTTGGCAACATCGTCCAGATGCACGAATTTCAGGCGATCCGCGAAACGCTCGCCGCGTGCAACGGCAGCCGTACCGAAACCGCCAAGCGGCTTGGCATTTCGGAACGCACGCTGCGGTATCGCCTCGCCAAGGCACGCGAGCAAGGCGATGACATCGTTCCCGCCAGCAACCGGACGGCGTGGGCATGAGCATCGATGGCATAGACGGTGGCGGCGCGATGGGCGTCGACCGGGTGATGGCGCTGCGCGCGCAGATCCTGGAACGCAACCAGGCGCTCGCCCGGGCGGGTGCCGCATCGGGGGCTGCGCCTGCGGCAGCCGACAAACCCGCCAGCTTTGCCGCAACCTTTGAGAACACGCTGAAGAGCGTGAACCAGGGTCAGGTCGAGGCAGGCAAACTGTCCGAAGCCTATGAACGTGGTGAAACGATCGACATCGCCAAGGTGATGCTGGCACGCCAAGAAGCCGCGGTCGGGTTCGAAGCGACACTGCAAGTCCGCAACAAACTGCTGTCCGCATACAAGGACATTATGAGTATGCCGGTCTAAAATAGATGAGCAACGCCCTCACCCCCGCCCCGCAGTCCGGTGTCGCCGCCCTGGTGCCCGAACGTTTTGCCAACCCCTTGCAGCAAATTCAGGGTTTGCTTGCGCAACCCGCCGTCCGCCGCAGCTTGCCGATGGCCTTGCTCGTCGGCTTGATCGCCAGCGCCGCGCTGGCCTGGATGGTGCTCGCCACGCCAACCCAGAAGACGCTGTTCTCGGGGCTGGCCGATAGCGACAAGGCATCGGTGACGGCCGCGTTGCAACAAGCCAACATCACCTCGCGGATCGACCCCGGCACCGGCGCGTTGACGGTTGCGGAGGACGACTATTCGCGCGCGCGCATCCTGCTCGCCGGGCAGGGCCTGCCCAAGGCCGCCCCCGGCGGATACCAGATCCTCGACAATCTTCCGATGGGCGTATCACGCGCCGTTGAAGGCGAACGCCTGCGCCAGGCCCGCGAGACCGAACTGGCGCGATCGATCCAGGAAATCGATGCGGTGGCCGAAGCGCGCGTCCACCTCGCCACGCCCGAACAATCGGTGTTCGTGCGCGACAATGCGGCGCCCTCTGCCTCGGTAATCGTCAAGCTCCAGCCGGGCCGTTCGCTCGGCGATGCGCAGGTATCCTCGATCGTCAACCTCGTCGCCTCCTCGGTTCCCGGCATGAAGCCGGAAAGCGTTACCATCGTCGACCAGATGGGCGGGTTGCTGACCAAGGGGACCAATCAAAGCCAACTCGGCATCGCCAGCGACGAACGCATCGCTTTTCAGCGTCGGATCGAGGAAAAATATCGCGCGCAGGTGATGCAGTTGCTCACCCCGCTGATTGGCGCGGGCAATTTCACCACCGAAATCCAGGCCGATGTCGATCTGAACGAAACCCAGGCGACCCGCGAAAGCTATGACAAGCAAGGCGCCCTCCGCGTCGAGCAGGGCCAATGGACCGGCAATGGCAAGGACGCGCAAGCGCCCGGCGGCATCCCCGGTGCGTTGTCCAACACGCCGCCGCCCGCTTCGACGCTGTCCGCCCCGCAACCTGCGGCGACGCCAACCCCCGCGCCGCCCGCTGGCTCGGGTGTCTCCACGCCGGGCGTCGCCGCCCCGGTCGTGGCAGCCGCCGCCGGCGCAGTCAGCGATGCGATGAAGGCGAGTGAACAATATTCACGCGCTTACGATCTCGGCAGGGAAGTGTCGGTCAGCCGTTCCGCGCCTGGTGCGATCACGCGCCTCTCGGTCGCGGTGCTGTTGCGCGATCCCGCAACCGGCAAACCGCGCAGCCCGCTTGAAATTCAGCAAGTGACGCAGCTTGTCCAGACGGCGGTCGGCTACAATGCCAACCGGGGTGACCACGTCACCGTTATCAGCCGCACGTTTGCCGGCGGCAACACGCTGGACGACAAACAACCCTGGTATGAGGCTGGATGGTTGCCCGTCGTGGCGCGCAACGCCACCGCGTTGGTCATCGCGTTGCTGGTTTTGTTTCTTGGCGTTCGTCCGCTTGCCAAGGGTCTGCTCAAGAAACACGAAGAACCCGTGGCGCAAGCTCGTCCGGCGCTCGGCCGCGATTTGCTGAGCGAAGCGCAGGGCGGCGGGTTGGCCGCGCCGCCGCCAGCCGACCAGCCCGTCAGCATCCAGGCGTTGGAGAGCGCGCGCAACTATGACGATCGCATCGGCATGGTGCGCGGCTTCACCCGCGACAATCCGGCGCGCGCCGCGCTCGCCGTGCGGGACATGATAAAGTCATGAACGCCCCCATGCGCACCTATACCGGCGTAGAACGCGCCGCCGTGCTGATGATGCTGGTCGGCGAGGAAGAGGCCGCCGCAATCCTGCAGAAGCTCGACCCCGAGGAAGTGCGGCAGCTTGGCAAGGCAATGTTCGCGGTGGCCGATGTCAGCGAGATCGAGGTCGAATATGCGCTCGACGATTTCGTCGGCAAGGCGCGTGAGCGCACCGCAATCGGTTTCGACCCGCGCCCGCGGATCGAGGCGGTGATGACGCGCGCGTTGGGGCAGGAAAAGGCCGACAGCGTGCTCGCGCGGATCGTCCCCGCTGAAGATGCGTGTCAGCTCGATTTGCTCGACTGGCTCGACGCGGGCGAAATCGCCGCGATGATCGAGAAGGAACATCCGCAAATCGCCGCCGTGCTGATCGCCAATCTCGAACCCAGCGTCGGCGCGCAAGTGCTCGAACTGATGCCCGATGCCGCCCAGCCCGACATCTTGCACCGGCTCGCGCGGCTGGGACCGATCACGCCCGAAGCGGTCGAAACGCTGCGCACGATGCTCGCCAACCGCGCGGGGGCCGCACAGGCATCAGCCGGGGTCACGCTCGGCGGCACGCGCGACGCCGCCAAGATCCTGTCGAGCGGGCGCAAGGCGACCGAGCTGCGTGTCATGCCGAAATTGTTCAAGATCGACCGCGACGTCGCCAAGGCGATCGAGGAAGCGATGTTCGTGTTCGAAAATCTGCTCGAACTCGACGACAAGAATTTGGGCACGCTCATCCGCAATATCGACAGCGACATTCTTACGCGGGCGCTGAAGGGCGTGGACGAAAGCATCCGCGCGCGCTTCCTCGGCTGCATGTCGAGCCGCGCCGCCGATGGCATTCGCGACGAGATGGAGGCGCGCGGACCGATGAAGCTCAGCGAAGTGCTCGACGCGCAAAAGGTCATCATCCAGATTGCGCGCAACCTCGCCAAGGACGGCACGATCCAGATGGGCGCAGGCGAGGACGATTATGTCTGAGTTTACCGCTGGATTTTCCGCACGCGGCCACGGCGTGGCCGAAGCGCTGAAGGCAGCGTTCGCGCCGCGTGTTGCCGGTTTTGCCGCCGCCGATTTGCGCGAGCACGCCGAGCGCG
Organism: Sphingomonas sp.; assembly: GCF_041661885.1. GTDB lineage: Bacteria > Pseudomonadota > Alphaproteobacteria > Sphingomonadales > Sphingomonadaceae > Sphingomonas. The sequence continues at coordinate 418,076 of NZ_JBAZTL010000002.1, forward strand.
GTCCGGTCTCCTTTTCGCCCCAGGGGCGCGAGGAGGAACACCCACGACATTTCTCCCCGGCTGATCCGGCCACGAATCCGACCGCCGGGTGGGACCCGTTCGACGCCAACCCCACGCCGTCGGCACAGCCCTTTGTCGACCCCGTCGCAGTCGCGCATGAAGCGGGTTATGCGATCGGCTATGTCGAAGGCGGCGATGCCGCGCGCGCGGAAATGACGGCATTGGCGGACCGCGATCGAGCGTTGCTGGAATCGCTTACCCAGGCATTGCAATCGAACGACCGGATCGACCGCGAGGCGGTTGCGCGTCGCCTGCGCGAAACCGTGCTGTTCCTGGTCACACGGCTGGTCGGCGAAATCGGCATTGCGTCCGACCGGCTCGCGCAGCGGATCGAGGTGGCTGCCGACCTGCTGACCGATGCTGCCGAATCGGCGATGCTGCGCGTCCACCCCGACGATGTCGCTTTGCTTGAGGGCAAGCTGCCCCGGCAGATCTTCGCGGTGGGCGATGCGAGCGTGGCGCGCGGGTCGTTCGTGCTCGAAAGCGCATCGACCATCGTCGAGGACGGGCCGGACTTGTGGCTCGAACAATTGGGGCAGGCGATCGAGCGCGTCGCAGTGCCAGGGGCATGACCGCCCCGCACACCGTTCGCCCTGAGCCTGTCGAAGGGCCGTCGTTTGTCGCACCGCCGCTTGTGGGAGGAGAGGTGCTTCGACAGGCTCAGCACGAACGGAACACCAAGAGCATGCCATGCTGAACCGCTTCACCGGCGATTATCTCGATGCGCTCGGCCTGCCCGATTTCACGCCGCGACCCAAGGTTTCCGGGCGGCTGGCATCGTTTGACGGGCTGCTGATGGAGGCGGTCGGCCTGACGCTACCGGTCGGCACGGTGTGTCAGGTCGGCGATCGTCACGCGGGCGTCGAAGCCGAAGTGATCGGCTTCCGCAATGGCCGCACCTTGCTTATGAACCTCGGTGGCCCTGCGGCATTGCTCCCGCAAGCGCCGGTGCGCCCGCTCGGGCCTCCGGGTGAGGCCGAGGTCGGGGCGGCGTTGCTCGGTCGCGTGGTTGACGGCGCAGGCAAGCCGATCGACGGGCTGGGGCCAATCCGCGGTGCGGAACGCTGGCCGCTTGCGGGCAAATTGCAGTCGCCGCTCGACCGTGGCCGCGTGCTGCACCCGCTCGATGTCGGCGTGCGCGCGATCAACGGGTTGCTGACGGTCGGGCAGGGGCAGCGCATCGGCATCATGGCCGGGTCGGGCGTCGGCAAATCGGTGCTGCTCGGCATGATTGTGCGCGCGGCGCAGGCCGATGTCATCGTTATCGGCCTGATCGGCGAGCGCAGCCGCGAAGTGGCCGACTTTCTCGAAACCAAGGTGGCGGGCGAAGCGCGCAAGCGCGCCGTCGTCATCGCCGTGCCCGCCAACCATTCGCCGGTGCTGCGCATCCGTGGCGCACTCCGCACCCATGCCATTGCCGAAGCCTTTCGTGCCGAGGGCAAGAAGGTGCTGCTCATCATGGATTCGCTCACTCGCGTGGCGCACGCCGGACGTGAAATCGGCCTCGCGCTGGGCGAACCGGCCAGCGCGCGCGGCTATCCCCCCTCGGCAATCGCGATGTTGCCCAATCTGATCGAACGCGCCGGCACCGACGTTGCCTCGGGCGGATCGATCACCGCCATCTACACCGTGCTCGCCGATGGTGATGACGGCAACGACCCCGTCGTCGACAGCGCGCGCTCGATCCTTGACGGGCATATCGTGCTCAACCGCGCGCTCGCCGAACGTGGTGTCTATCCCGCGATCGACATCGGCCCCTCGGTCAGCCGGGTGATGAACGACATTGTCGACAAACCACACCAGATGGCCGCGCGCGTGCTGCGCCGTCACCTCGCCACCTATGAGGAAAATCGCGATCTGGTGCTGATGGGGGCCTATCGCTCGGGTGCTGACCCGGCGATCGACGCAGCGCTCGCCTGCCATCCCGCCGTGCTCGAATATATCAAGCAGGACCCCGACGAAATGGTCTCGCTGCCCGATGCCGCCGCCGAGCTGATCGGCGTGTTCGGCGATGGCTAAACCCTCAAAGCTCGACCGCATCCTCAGGGTGCGCACGCTGCAGCTCGGGCTGGTCCAGGCCGAGGAAGCGCGCGCGCATGATCGCGCCGCCAGCGAGCAAATGCTCAAGGCCCGCATCGCGCAACTGGCCGAAAATGTCGCACCCGCCCCCGCACCTGACACCGCTGTGTCGCTGGTTGCGGCCGCGCATCTGCGCGAACGTCTCCACCGCTCGGCCGAAGCCGCCGAAGGCCGCTTGCGCGCAGCGCAGGCGACCGCGGCGCGCGCAAGCGAAGCCACGCGCGAAGCCCGCCGCGACCAAAGCGCGATCGAAAAGCTGATCGTGCGCGCCGAGGCCGAAGCTGTGGTCAAAGCGATCCGCGCGATGGAAGCTGCGCCGCCAACACGGAAAATTCGGCACGATCCTTGCTGAGAAGCCAGTGACCCGATGACGTCGGTCGGGTGCCATGATCGCCCCCGCTGGAGCACGCATGATCGACCTGTTGCCCATTACCACAGCCCCCCCCACGATCCTTCCCGCCCCCGGTGGGAATGGGGCGGCAACGGGCGCTTTCGAACAAACTCTCGGTGCGTTCCTCGATGCGCGCGATGCCGCGGCGACGGCGGCAGGCACACCCGCCCTCACCCGGCAACCGCTTGCCGATGACGGCAACGCTTTGCCCTCGACACCAACCTCCGGCACCGAAACCGACGATCAGGACCCCGCGATCCTGCTTCCCTGGGCGCTGCCGCCGACCGCCCTCGCGCCCGTCATCGAGCCGCCCGTCATCGAGCCGCCCGCCCCCGGCGGCGACGCCGCACAAACGGCAGCCCTCGAACCTGCCGCCCAGACGTCGGCCCCGGCCATTGCCGCGCAACCCGGCGCCGCTTCCACGCCCTATGCCACCCGCGCGCAATCCGTTCCCACCGAGTCGCCCTCGATCGGTTCCGATGTCGCCAACCCGACACCGCCGAACACCGTACCGCCGCCCCTCGACAAAGCGGGCGCGGCCATTTCCCGCCCCGACGCTGCCTCGCAAAACCCCGCCCTTATATCGGATGGCATCGCCGTATCCCGCGTGCAGGTGGCAAAGACGCTGGCCGATGCGGTGGATCTGGCCGGGTTTACGCTTGCTACAGACGCCGTCGCGTCGCCCAACCAACCAATACCAGCCGCGCAAACCGCCGCTGCAATCAATCCATCGGTGGTGGTGGTGGCCCCTGTGCTGGCGGGATCAGTGCCGCCACCCCGAAGCGCCGCCCCATCGCGCGCGGCGGTTGCTTATGTTGGTCAACCCGCAACACCTTCGCGCTCGGTCTCGGCTCCGACCCCTCCGGGGGGTGGCGAGGCTGCCCCCAATGCCCGAGCGGCGGACGTGCGCGCGACGGTCGCGGTGGCGACCACGACACCGCGCGATGCCACTCCAGCGCCCGTCACCGCAAAGGGCACGTCCGATACCGCAGGGCCGACCGCGCGCGAGCCGGTTGCTCCACCCGTCGTCCAGCACGATGCCGCCGTTTCGACCATCGCGGTCAGCACGACGCCACAACCCGCAGGTCAGGTCTTTGCCGCCGCCATCGCTGCAGCGACCGCCTGGCGCGACCGGGTCGGGCTGCGCGAGGACGGCGACGTGCGGAACCCTGAAGCCGGGATTACGCTGGCCCCCACGCTTGATTTGCAAGGCGCGGTTGCGGTGCAGGCGACCGGCAAGGCCAATGGTGCCCCGCTTGATCTCGGCCAGGATCAAGGTTTGCAACGCGTGATCGATCACATCGAAACCTTGCGCGACAACGCCGACGCCCACGATACGCGGATCAAGCTTACCCCCGATGCGCTGGGCAGTGTCGATGTCGCGGTGCGCCAGGAGGGTGACCGCGTCCATGTCCGCTTCACCGCCGAACACGAAGCCACGCGCGCGCTGATCGCCGAGGCGCAACCGCGCCTGGCCGAACTGGCCGCCGCGCGTGGCGTGCGTATCGGCGACACCAGCGTGACGGCCGATCCATCGGGTGGCGGCAACGCCAGCACGCGACAACCGCCCCCCAACCCGCAAATCGCCCGGACACCGACGCCCGTCACGACCGAAGCCGACGCTCCGACCGACCACCGCCTCGCCTGAAATGAAGGAAGTACATCATGAGTGATACCCCCAAGGACACGCCCAAGAAGAAGGGCGGCGTAATGAAGATTTTGCTGCTCATCATCGGCGTGCTGGTGCTCGTCGGCGGAGGCGTTGGTGGCGCGCTGTTCGCGATGAATGCTGGGCTTATCGGCGGCGCAAAAGGGCCCGCTGAACCCGCGGGGCCGCGACTTGTCCCCAAAGCCGAACAAAAACGCGTCGGTGCGGGCGAGGGGGCAGAGGGTGCCACGGGCGGCCACAAGCCCCCAATCGGCGTCGGCGGCGACAAATATGCCTCCAATTATTATGCGATGGAAAAGGAGTTTACCTCCAACCTGCAGGACAGCGTCCATTTCGTGCAGGTCGGCGTCGCGGTCTCCACCCCCTATGACGACACCGTCATCGAGAACATCAAAACCAACGAGATTGCGGTGCGATCGGCAATCCTGATGGCGCTGGGCGACACCACCGAGGAACAGGTTTTCACCAGCGACGGCAAGAAGATGCTGCAACGCCGCATCGCCAAGGCCATCAACGATACGCTCAAGGAAAAAGAAGGCTTTGGAGGCGTCGGTAACGTTTACTTTACCAATTTCGTTGTTCAGTGAGGCATGGTTAACGAAGGCCTTCGGAGCGCGAGCGACAGGCGGGAACGGCCCCGGCGGACGGCTAACCATGCCGCGCTGGGGACGACCAACCTCAACCCGTTCGGCGACTTGCATACGGTGCAGCATCTGTCCGCGCGGCTCGCGCGTGGCGTGCGCGCCGTGTTCGAGCCGTTGCTGCGCCGCGAATGCCGCACCTGGGCCGAGCCGCTGGTGGTGCAGCGTCTGGCCGATTACCGGGTCGAGCGCCCCGACGGGCTGACCGCGTGGCTGCCACTGACAATGTCTGCGGCGGGCACACCGAGCGCGGGGCAGGCTTTGGCGGTGCTCGACGGGCGTTTCGTGATGGAAATGCTCGATCTGTTCTTTGGTGGCACCGGCACCGCGCCGGCCACGCTGCCCGCCGAATTTACGCCCGCCGCCGAGGCGATGATCGTGCAGCTCGGCCGGATGCTGGCCGAGCCGATGCGCGCGGCCTGGGAACCGCTCGCGCGGATCGAGTTTACGCCGGGCCGCGTCGAGGCAAACCCCGCGCTGATTACCGATCTCGATACCGACGACGCCATCGTCATCACCCGCTTCGGCATCGTCGCGGGAGCCGCCAAGCCGGTGTTCCTCGACTTGCTCTATCCGGTTACCGCGTTGAAGCCGCACGGCCCGTCGCTGACCGGCAAGGTACACGGCAAGACCGCCGAGCCCGACCCGGCATGGCGCAACGGCCTCACCCGTGCAGTGATGGACGTCCGCTTCCCGATCCGCTCGGTGCTCGCGGAGACAATGGTTCCGCTCAGCTTGCTGATGGAGCTCAAAGCCGGCGACGTCATCCCCATTTCAGTCGGCGGCGACGTGCCGGTGATGGTTGGCCGGGATCGGCTTGGCACGGGCACCGTCGGCACGTCGAACGGCAAGGCCGCGGTCAAGCTGACCCATATTTCCTACGATCTAGACCGTGATTTCAGGGGTGAATTGCAATGACCGACATGAGTGGCGGATTCCCCGTCGACACCAGTCTCGCGGCCAATTTCCGCTTGCTGCAGGATGTCGATGTCAAGCTGACGGTCGAAATCGGTTCGACGTCGCTCACCCTGCGCGAATTGCTGGCGCTCGGCGAGAGCAGCGTGATCGAGCTCGACCGGCAAGCCAATGAACTGCTCGACGTGCTGGTCAACGGTACGCTGATCGGGCGTGGCGAAGTGGTGATGGTCGGCGACAGTTTCGGGGTACGCATGACCGAGCTGGTCAGCCCCGAGAAGCGGGCCTGATCCGCGATGATGTGGTCCTATATCCTCAAGCTCGTCGTGCTGCTGCCGCTGGTCTGTGGCTTGATGATCGGGTGCCTTTACGCGTGGCGCAGGCTCGAATCGCGGCTACCCGGACAGCCCGCCAACCGGATGCTCAAGGTCACCGAGACGATGATGATCTCGCCCAGCGTCCGGCTGGCGGTGATCGATTTCGAAGGACGCAAACTGCTCGTCTCGGTCAGCCGCACCGGCGTTACGCTGGTCGATCGGGGTGGAGACGCACGATGAGCGTCAAGGTTGTTCGCAAAGGCTCGGGCCCGGTGCTGATCAAACCATCGGTGGCGTGGGTGATGCCGTGGGGCAAGCTCGCGCTGATGCTGCTCGGCATCCTCTTCGCCGTCCTCGTCGCGCACCCTGCCTTCGCCCAGGCCGCGCCGATCGCGGTGCCGACGCCGGGCGCGGGCGATGCCGCCGATCGGGCGTTGAAGGATCTTGGCGGCGGCAACGCACCAATGGCGCTGAGCCTGCAGATCCTCATCGTCATGGGTCTGCTGACGATCCTGCCCGGCATCCTGCTGATGATGACCAGCTTTACGCGCATCATCATCGTGCTGGCGATCGTGCGGCAGGCAATGGGCCTGCAACAGACCCCGCCCAACCAGGTGCTGATCGGCCTTTCGCTGTTCCTGTCCTTCTTCGTGATGGCCCCGACGATCAACCAGATCAACGCCACCGCCATCCAGCCTTATGCCGAAAGCAAAATCGGCGCGACCGACATGATAAAGGCCGCGGCAATCCCGCTGCACTCCTTCATGACCAAGCAGACGCGCAAGAAGGACATCACCATGTTCGCCGGCATCGCCAAGAGCGGGCCGTACCAGAACGCAAAGGACATTCCCTTTTCGGTATTGCTGCCCGCCTTCGTCACCAGTGAGCTCAAGACCGCGTTCCAGATCGGGTTTCTGGTGTTTCTGCCTTTCATCGTGATCGATCTGGTGGTGGCGACGGTGCTGATGTCGCTCGGCATGATGATGCTGTCGCCGACCATCATATCCTTGCCCTTCAAGCTGCTATTGTTCGTGCTGGTCGATGGCTGGGCGCTGACGATGGGCAGCCTTGCCAATTCGTTCGTGAATTAGCGCGATGGACGCGGAATATTTCCTGACCGTCGCCAATCAGACGATGTGGGTGTTGGCGCTCGCCTCCGCCCCGATCCTGATCCCGGCGCTGCTCGCCGGGCTGATTACCGGCATGATCCAGGCGGCAACCTCGATCAACGAGCAAACGCTGTCGTTCGTGCCCAAGCTGATCGTCGTCGCTGTATCGATCCTGGTGTTCGGTAGCTTGATCCTGGGACTGCTCACCGATTTCACGGTCGGGATTTTCGAGCGCATTCCGGAATTGGTACGATGATATCCTCCCGTGCCGGGTACGTGCGAAAATGAGCCCGCTTGGTTTCGGCCTGTCGATCGAGCCACAACTCTGGGCGCTGATTTTCGTGATGGTGCGCGTTGGTGCGGCGTTCATTGTCGCCCCGGTGTTCAGCGCGGTTTCCATCCCGGTCACGGTGCGCGTGGCGTTATCGGGGGCGATCGGTGTGCTGGTTCTGGCGGTGCATCCGGTCACGCCGCCAGCGCATGTCTTCGCGCTCGCCACCTTCCTCGCGGTCGCGGCCGAAGCGTTGGTCGGCTTTGCGTTGGGCTTCATCCTGCAAATCGCGTTCGCCGCGCCGATGCTTGCAAGCGAGGTGATCGGCACCTCGATGGGGATTGGCTTTGCGTCTGCGATCGACCCGCAAAATGGCCACTCGACCCCCGCGCTCGGCCAGTTCTTTACGATGATGCTGACGCTGCTGTTCCTCAGCGTTAACGGCCACCTGATCCTCGTCGAAATGATCGTGAAGAGCTATGACGCGCTGCCGCCGGGCGCGGCCTGGCTCAAACCCGCGCAGCTTGAAAACATCGCGATCTTCGGCGGCTATACCTTTCTTGCCGGATTTCTACTGGCGCTGCCGGTCGGCTTTCTGCTGCTGTGCCTCAACCTCGTCGTCGGGATGATTTCGCGCTCCGCCCCGTCGCTCAACCTGTACGCGGTCGGCTTGCCCGCCAGCCTTGCGGTCGGCGTCGTCGCGCTGGCCGTCAGCTTTCCCGCGATGGGGGACTATTTCCTCGTCATCATCAACGAAGGCCTTGCCGCCACGCAAAAGCTGGTGCTCGGCTGATGGCGGAGGATTCTGGTGAAAAGACAGAATCCCCAACCGCCAAGCGCAAACGCGACGCGGTTGAACAGGGCGACGTCCTCAAATCCCGCGAATTTGCAACCGCGCTGGTGATTCTGGCCGGGTGCGGCTGGCTGGCGATGATGGGGCCGTCGCTTGTCGGGGCGTGCAAGGAAATCATGGCGTCGAGCTTCGCCTTCGATCATCGTGATATCGAGGATTTTTCGCCGTTCCGCCCGTTGCAGCAAAGCGGGTGGAAGCTTGCGCCCGCGATCGTATCGTTGCTGGCGGTGACGCTGGTCGCCGCGATTTTGAGCCAGGCAGGGCTCGGCCATCTCGGATTCAACGGCAAATTGCTCGCGCCCAAGGCAACGCGCATCAATCCGGCATCGGGCCTAAAGCGCATCTTCGGTGCGCAGGGGTGGATCGAACTGGGCAAATCGCTGCTGAAGGTGGCGTTGCTGGGCAGCATTGGCTGGTACATGCTGGAACAGGCGTCGCACACCACGATCGGGCTTGCCTCCAGCAACCTCGGCAGCGCGGTCGGCGCGCTCGGCGACACTTTCATGGGGATATTGTTCGCGATGGCGGGCGGGCTCGTCATCATTTCGGGGATCGATGTGCCGCTGCAAATGGTCCAGTTGCTGCGCAAATTGCGCATGTCGAAGCAGGAGGTCCGCGACGAACATAAGGAAACCGAAGGGTCGCCCGAAGCAAAGGGCATAATCCGTCAACGCCAGCGGGACGTGGCCAAGCGCAACATGCGTAAATCGGTGAGCGAAGCGCACGTTATTCTCACCAATCCGACGCATTTCGCAGTGGCGCTGCGCTACAATCGCGAATCGGACCAGGTTCCGGTTGTCGTCGCCAAAGGGCGCGGAGAGGTCGCGCTGGCGATCCGCGAATTGGGGGCGGAGGCGCGGGTTCCCGTGCTCGAATATCCCTCGCTTGCGCGTGCGGTTTATTACACCAGCCGCGAGGGGCAGGAGGTCCGTGACGATCTGTACGTCGCCTTGGCAGCGATCCTTGCCTTCGTCTTCGGCCTCAACACCGCAGCAGGTGGGACACCCCCGCCCGTGCAGGTGCCGCCAAGTGCGCGCTTCGACGAAAATGGCGTGAAGGAATCCTAAACATGCCCCCGCGCCAGCCGTTCTTAGAGATGCACATCGAACCGGGACCCAGACAATGGTGACGACCAGCGCGACATCGTCCATTCTCACCTCGCTCGGCGCCGGTTCGGGCGTCGATACGGCGGCGCTGGTCACTTCGCTCGTCCAGGCGCAGTTCGCCTCCAAGAATGCGGCGCTGACCAAGCAGGAAAATACGCTCACCGCGCAGATATCCTCGGTCGCCAAGGTACAAAGCGGGATCACGAGCTTTGCGACCGGTCTCAAGACGCTGACGAGCAACGGAACGCTGGCGACACAGCCAACCAGCTCTGATTCCAGCGTCCTGACCGCAAGCGCGCTACCCGGAGCGAAACTGGCGGGTCTGGCCGCCTCGGTCGAGGTAACGCGTCTTGCCACCGCGCAAATTGCGACCAGCGCGACATCGTTCGCCGCTCGCGATACGACGATCGGGACGGGTAATCTGACGCTCACGCTCGGCACTGCCACCGTCAGCAACGGTGCCTTGAGCGGCTTTACCGCCGGCACCGCCACTCCAGTCACGATCGCGATCGACAGCGCCCATCAGACGCTGTCCGGCATCGCCTCCGCAATCAACGCCGCCGCAGCCGGTGTCACCGCCAGCATCGTCACCGACGCGGACGGAACCGCCCGCCTGACCCTGAAAGGCGCGACGGGTGCAGCGCAAGCCTTCACCCTGAGCGGCGATACACCCGCCCTGTCCGCGCTCAACGTCGGCGTCGGCGAAAGCTCCACCACGATTGGCAGCGCGGCGGGCAATGCACAGCTAAAGCTCGACGGAGTAGCGGTCGAACGCTCCAGCAACACCGTCTCCGACCTGATCGAAGGCGTAAAGCTCAACCTGACCAGCGCCGCCGTGGGCAAACCCGTAACGCTTGGCATTACCAGGCCGACCGCCGCGCTGACGCAGGCGGTGACCGATTTCGTCGATACCTACAATCAGCTTCAGGCGGTGTTGAAAGCGGAAACCAATGCCACTGACGGAGCCTTGCGCAACGACAAGAACGCCACGAACCTGGTGCGGGCGTTGCGCGCCCTGCCGCTGACGACATTGGCAACCGGTGCGGCAGCGGGTGCGCCGACCAACCTGGCCTCGATCGGCGTATCGACCAATCGCGATGGCACGCTGAGCGTCGATTCATCCAAGCTCACCGCCGCGCTCTCCAACACGCCCGACGCGGTCGAAGCCTTGTTTGCCAGTGGCACCGGCGCGACCGGGGGGGGCATCGCCGCCGCCCTCGACGCCATTTCGACCGCTGCGGTCGATCAGACGGTCACGATCAACGGCAATATCGAACATATCGGCCTGGTCGGCAGCACTGCGCTCTATACCGCCGCCAGGACCAAAGTTACCGACGCGGAAGCCAAGGTCGCGACCGATACCACGGCCTATCAGGAGCGCCTGACCAAGCAATATGCCGCGTCCGATGCCATCGTCGCCAAATATAAAGCAGCGCAAGCCGCGCTAACCGCCCAGTTCGCGCAAACGAACAATAACGCATGACCGCCGCCTATGCACGGGCGTTCGGGCGCAACCCGGAGGCGACCTATCGCCAGATCGAGCTCGCCGGGCAAACTGCAGAGGCCGATGGTCCGGCGCTTGTCCAATTGCTTTATGATGAAGCGATCCGCGCTTTGCGCGGTGCCGCCTGGGCAGCCGAAAACGGCAATTACGCGATGAAGAGCGAGAAAGTAACGCGCGCAACCGCGATCCTGTTCGCACTCGAAGCCGGGCTGGATTTCACCGCAGGCGGCACCGTCGCCCCCGCACTCGCCAAACTTTATGCCGGCGCCCGTCAAACCGTGGTCCAGGCCAGTATCGGCAGCAATCCCGAGCCGTTCCGCGAAGTCGCCGCGACCCTCGACGAAATCGGCCAAGCCTGGCGCACGGTACGTGCCGCCTGAGATGGTTTCCGTCCCTTCCTCCAAATGGTGACGCCGTCGGCGCCAGCATCGTCCCGATCCCCAGCGAGACCCTACCTGCAATGATCGAGTTTCCGGCCTTCGCCCCCGCCTTGCCGTCTCGTGCGTCGACCACGATCCTGGCGATCGACGACAGTCGCACCAATCTTGGCGTGCTCGGGCGGCGTCTTGCGCAGCGCGGGTATCTCACGGCGCTGAGCGATAACGGGCCCGAAGGGCTCGACCTGATCGCCGCGCGCGGCTTCGATCTGGTTTTGCTCGATATGATCATGCCCGGCATGTGCGGGCTGCAGGTGTTGCGCGAGATCCGCAACAGCGCCGACACGGCGGATTTGCCCGTCATCATGCTGACCGGGCGCAGCGACACCGCAGCGGCGGTCGATGCGCTCGCGGCAGGGGCGGACGACCATGTCGCCAAGCCGTTCGATTTCGACGTCCTGGCCGCGCGAATCGCGCGGGTGCTGGCACAGGCAAAGCGGATCGCCGACCTCAAGCGCGCCAACGCGGTCCTCGATGCGCGGATCGCAACGCGCGCCATCGAAATCGGCGAAACCAAGGCCGCGCTCGCCGCGACCTCCGCCGATCGTCAACGCCTGATCGCGTCGATCCAAACGCTCAACGATCAGCTCGCGCAGCTCAACCGAACCAGCGTTTCGCGCTGAAATAACCGATGATACCGACCGTGGTCGCGATGCAAATCCCGCCGATCACATCAAACGCCCACGGTTCCTTGGCATAAGGCAACCCCTCGACATTCATGCCGTACAGCCCGGTCAAAAAGGTCAAAGGCAGGAAAATCAGCGCAACGATCGAAATCAGCAGCGAGCGCGAATCGATCTGTTCGGCGCGCAAGTCGGTGAGCGCTTCGTGCATCAGCGCCGAACGTTCGCGGATCGCCTCCAATTCTTCGGCCATGCGCGCAGCGCGGTCCGCGGCGGAATTGAGATGCAGCCGGTCATCGGCGTGCAGCCAGTCGCACGGCAACGCCGCGAGCTTTTCAAGCGCGGCGCGCTGCGGCTGCAAAAAGCGTCGATAGCCAATTGCGGCAACGCGCACCCTGGTGACGCTGCGCCGCAGCTCGAACACTTTGTCGGCATCAAGATCAGCCTCGCAATCATCGAGCCGGTCGCCGAGATCCGCGACTTCGGGATCGAGTTCCTCGGTGATCGCGACGGCAAATTCGGCGATCAAATCGCCGGGATCGCGAATATGCCCGCCCTCGATCAGCTTCACCACGTCATCGATCGCGGTCAGCGCGCGGCGCGTCACGGAAATCACCCGCCCGGCGACCGCCCAGATGCGCAGCGACGCCAGCGGATCGGACGTGGTCATCTCTTCCTTGGAGCGACCGCGCAGGTTCAGAAACGCGCCATCACCCACCGCATCGCAGCGCGGGCGCGATTCGGACGTGGTCAGGGCATCGACAATATAATCGGGGGCCTTGGCGGTATCGGTCAGCCATGCCTGGGCGTGTTCATTATTGGTGGTCAGATGCACCCACACCAAATCCCCCGGGCCATCGAGCGCGCGGCCAATGTCGATCCGCTCCGCTTTGCCATCCGCAACCCGATACGCAAATCCGCTCATGCGCGCTCCATCCATACCGAAAGCCCGGGTTCGCGCGTATCCGGCGGAGCCGCGCAAACGATCCGCACCGCATCGGCGCGCGCACGGTCGAGGATTGCGGGCGGGACGGTTGCGGAGAGATAGATACGATCGGCCAGGGCCAGTGCCCGCGCCTGGGCGAGCGTGAGATCGTCGGGATCGTCCGACACCAGGGTGATACTAACCAGCCGATCGCCCTGCGCCGCCGGTGTCCGCAGCCACGGCTCGACCGCCTCCGGCCCCGCCACCAGCGGATCAAGCGCTCCGCCTTGCGCAAACGCCGCACCCAGCGCGCGCCGCCGCGCCTCCAGCGATGGGAAAGCAAGGCGGATCGCCGCCCGCCAGCGATACAAGGCGGTTGCCAGCGGCCCGAGCGTTTGCGGGAGCAGCGTCTCGAGCCGTTGCCGCACAGCCGCCGCCAGCCCCGCCGACGCCCCGCCGGTGCCAATCGCAATGATAACGGGCGCGCGATCGATGATCGCGGGCAGCGTAAAATCGCAATCGTCAGGTCGGTCGACGGCATTGACCAGCACGCCGCGTGCCTTCAACCGCGCGATCACCGCCTGCGCCTCGCCCGAATCCGCCAGCGCGACGATGGCAAGCGACGCGCTGGCCTCCTCGCCGACAATCTCGGCCCCGGCGCGCTCCAGCAAGCGACGCTTGGCGTCAGCGGCTTCGCCCGTTCCCACAAGAATCACCCGCCGCCCGGCCAACCGCACGAACAGCGGCAGACTGTGCAGGCGAGCGTCGTCAGTCACCCGGCGTGAGCCATTCCGGAATGCGTTCGGCGGCGAGGATCGTTTCGGGCAGGATGCGGTCGGCCACCACCGCGAACCGGTCGCCATCGACCAGCACTTCGGGCACCAGCGCGCGGCTGTTATAAGTCGACGCCATCGTCGCGCCATAAGCCCCCGCCGTGCGGAAAATGGCGAGGTCGCCGCTCTTCACGGCATCGATGTCACGGCCCATTGCGAAGGTGTCGCCGCTTTCGCACACCGGCCCGGCAATGTTCGCGATCATGCGTTCGCCGATCGGATGGACCGCCCTGAAATCATGCCAGGCGTCGTACATCGCCGGGCGCGCGAGATCGTTCATCGCGGCATCGACGATGACATAGGGATTGATCGCGCCGGGCTTGACCCAGATCACCTTGGTCAGCAGCACCCCGGCATTGCCCGCGATCACGCGACCGGGTTCGAACATCAGCCGCACGCCCCAATCCTTGGTCGCGCGGGCGACCATCGCACCGTATTCGGCGGGGCTCGGCAAGACATCGCCTTCGCGATACGGCACGCCCAGCCCACCGCCGAGATCAACGCGTTCGATCGGAAAGCCAAGCCCGCGCAACTCGGCCACCAGCTCGCCCACGCGGCGATAGGCCGCCTCCAGCGGCGCGAGATCGCTCAACTGGCTGCCAATATGGATCGCGACGCCGCGCAGCGCGAGACCGGGAAGCCCCGCCAGCCGCTTGAAAATCGCCGGAGCCTGATCGATCGGCACGCCGAACTTGTTCTCGCGCTTTCCGGTCGAAATCTTGGCGTGGGTGCCGGCATCGACATCGGGGTTTACGCGCAGCGTGGCATTGGCGATCAGTCCGCGCGCGGCGGCAAGCCCGGCCAGCACGACGCCCTCCTCTTCCAGTTCGAGATTGAACTGGCCAAGCCCCGCCTCCAGCGCGGCGGTCAATTCGGCAACGGTCTTGCCGACGCCTGAAAACACCACATCGTGCGCCGGAATCCCCGCCGCCAGCGCGCGCGCCAATTCCCCGCCCGACACGACATCGGCACCGTATCCCGCATCCGCCATCACGCGCAGCACCGCGAGATTGGGATTGGCCTTGATCGCATAAGCCAGGTGGACATCCCCCGCCCCGGCCAGCCCTTCGCGGAAAACGCGTGCGTGCCGCTTCAACGTCGCGGTCGAATAGACATAAACCGGGGTGCCGACCGCCTCGGCGATCACCGACAGCGGCACGCCTTCGCAGTGCATCGCGCCATCGACGAGCGAAAAATGATCCATAAATTCAGCCTAAATCAATTGGGGGGCGGCAAGTCGAAATCGTCGCCGCGCCGCTGCTGCGAGTTCTTGAGCACTTCGTCGCTGCGCTCGGGGCGGGCCTGGTTGCTCGGTTTTATCAAATCGGCGGGCGTCGGCGTGGCGGTCGCCCCAAACGGCGCGACGGGTAGCGGCTCGCCCTTAGGCGGTTTCAAATTGGTCGCGGAACCGCAGCCCGCGAGCAGCACCATCGCCCCCATTCCCATAAAGCCCGGCACCCGCGTGATCTTCATGACCGCTTCCCTTCGCGCGCCGCCGCAATCGCCGCCCGCACCCGGACCGGGGCAGTGCCGCCAAAGCTCGTGCGGCTGGCAACCGACGCATCGACCGACAGCACGCCATAGACGCGATCGTCGATCCGCGCATCGATGGCTTGCAAATCGGCAAGCGGCACGGCGTCGAGCTTCACCCCCAACGCTTCCGCGCGCGCGACCGCCTGGCCGGTGATGTGATGCGCCTCACGGAACGGGACACCCGCTTCGCGCACCAGCCAGTCGGCCAGATCGGTCGCGGTCGCAAAGCCCGCTTCGGCGAGCCCGCGCATCCGGTCGGCACGGAAGGTCGCGCTCTCGACCATGCCCGTCATCGCCGCGATCGAAAGCCCCAGCAGATCATGCGCCTCGAACACCGGCGGCTTATCGTCCTGCATGTCCTTGGAATACGCCAGCGGCAGGCCCTTCATCGTCACCATCAGCGCGGTCATGCAGCCGAGGATACGCCCGGCATGGCCGCGTACCAGCTCGGCGGCATCGGGATTGCGCTTTTGCGGCATGATCGAGCTGCCGGTCGACCATTGATCCGACAGCGCGACGAAGCCGAAGGGTTGCGACGCCCACAGCACGAATTCTTCCGCCAGCCGCGACAGATGCAGCGAACATTGCGTCGCCGAAGTCAGATAATCGATCGCGAAATCGCGGTCGGACACGCCATCGAGCGAATTGCGCGTCGGACCATCGAAGCCGAGCGCCGCCGCCGTCATATCGCGATCGATCGGGAAACCGGTGCCCGCCAGCGCCGCCGAGCCGAGCGGCGACAGGTTCATCCGCGCCCGCGCATCGGCAAAGCGGCTGCGGTCGCGCGCGATCATCTCATAATAGGCCATCAGATGATGGCCGAGCGTCACCGGCTGCGCGCTTTGGAGATGGGTGAAACCGGGCATCACGCTGTCGGCATGGTGTTCGGCGCGAACGAGCAAGGCGTCCTGAAAGGCCCCCAAAGCAGCATCGACCTCGTCGATCGCATCGCGCACCCACAATTTGAAATCGGTCGCGACCTGATCGTTGCGCGAGCGCGCGGTGTGCAACCGCCCGGCAACCGGGCCGATCGCCTCGGCCAGCCGCGATTCGCTCTGCATGTGGATGTCTTCGAGCACCATGTCCTCGGTCACACCATGTTCGGCATATTGCGCGGCAACGGTGTCAAGGCCCGCCGAAATGGTCGCCGCATCCTCGGTTGAAACGATTCCGGTTGCCCCCAGCATGGCGACATGCGCCTTTGATCCGGCGATGTCCTGCCGCCACAGGCGCTTGTCGAACGGGATCGAGGCATTTATCGCTCGCATCACTGCGGTCGGCCCCTCGGCGAAGCGACCACCCCACATCGCATTGGATGCGCCCGTTATGTCTTTCCGCTCGGTGATTGTCCCGGTCCTGCTGCTCGGTGTGCTTGCCGGGTGCGATAAGCAAGTCTCGTCCAACGGGCAAGACGCGCTCACGCCGCCTGCCAATTCCGCAGACATTGCGGCGGAACCCCTCGCCGCGCACGCAATCGATCGCACGCATAAGGGAGAGGCCGCTCCCACTGTCCGCTTCGAAGGGCCCGACGGCCAACCGATGACGCTCGCCGCCTTCAAGGGCAAGCCGGTGCTGGTCAATCTCTGGGCGACATGGTGCGGGCCGTGCGTCAAGGAAATGCCGACGCTCGACGCCGCCGCGGCAACCTTCACCATCGCCACGATCAGCCAGGACAAGGATCGTCCGACCGTCACCGCCTTCTTCGCCAAGCAGAAATTCGCGCGGCTAAAGGCTTATCTCGACAAGGATATCGGTCTCAGCATCGCCTATAATCCCAGCCTGCCGATGAGCATTTTGTTCGATTCGACCGGTCATGAAGTATGGCGCAGCGCTGGCGGCATGGACTGGACCAGCGCCGCCGCCAAAGCGGCGCTGGCCGAGGCCAAATAAAGCGCACCGCCCAGATACGCCGCCTAGATACAGCGTGAATCGCGCTCGGGCGGGGCGGTGGTGCGGGTTTTCCACACGCCGTCCGGGCTCTTGTACTTCTCGCCCGGCACGGTCTTCAGAATCAAATTGCAGCCGCTGGTGAAGGCGAACTGCTCGACCGTCGCGCCCGACGCCGCGCTTTGCTGGGTATAGGCCGCCTTGCGCTGAATGTTGATGTTGCTGACCAGCGCGCGCACTTCCGGGCTGGCATTGCCGACCACGCCGAGATAGCCGTCGGGCAGTTCGCCAACCTGGCCCGAGGATCGCGCTGCCTGATACGCGGGGTCGCGCTGCGCCAACGCCGCCGACGCCCCGGCAACCAGGAGCAGCGTCGCGATCGATAGCTTGAAGCTCGTGTTCATCAGAAAATCCCCGGTTGCGACTGGATCAAACTCTTGGCCTGACCATCGAGACGATAGACCACCTCCTGCGTGACGCTGATGTTGAGGTTGATGACGATCGGCTTGTCGGGTGCCGTCACATTGACGCACGCCGTCTGGGCAAGACAGGCCGCGAACAGGCCGATGATCGTCAGTATCTTCATCATGCCGTTGGTCGGTCGATCCTTCCGCTTCGTCAATGCTGTTTCGGTCATGGCACGGTCCTGCTGTCGGAGGGCTGAATGGGGGCGGGCGGCGCGGGCGGGGGGACGCGCTTATTCTGTTCTTCGAGCAAGGTCGGCAGGTTGCGTTCGATCAGCCGCTTTGGATCGTAGAAATTCTGCACCGAATCGGCGAGCTGGCGGAAGGGCGCTGAAATCCTGAGGTTGAAAAGGATCGGCAGTTTCTGCAGCCGGTTGAACAGGAAATTGCGCTTCGCCCCCGCGCCCTGCGCAATCCCGGCAAAGCGGACCTGGGTGATGACCTCCCCCGCCAACGGGCCGTTCATCACGATATCAAGATTGCGATAGCGCAGCGATTTCAGCGACTGGAACGCGAAATTGCCCCAGAAACCAAGGTCCTTCTGCGTCACTTCGCCAACATAGGCGATCGTGCCACCGCCGGGACGCACCACCAACGTTCCGTTTTCGATCCGCCCGCCACGCGCATCGAACACCATCGGCAGCGCGCCATCGAAGATTCCGGTCGCGTTGAGGTTCTTGAAATCGAATTGCTGGAGGAATTGATCGGCCTGCACCCCGCTCACGCGGAACGTCAAATGCCGTTCTTCCGCTTGGTCGAAATCGAGCAAGGTTGGCTCCAGCGCGAGCTTTCCGCCGGCAAACGGCCACAGGCCTTGTTC
Organism: Sphingomonas sp.; assembly: GCF_041661885.1. Lineage (GTDB taxonomy): Bacteria > Pseudomonadota > Alphaproteobacteria > Sphingomonadales > Sphingomonadaceae > Sphingomonas. Next base: position 436,513 of record NZ_JBAZTL010000002.1, read on the forward strand.
GATCCGCACCCGCGCGCGCGGCAGCAATTGATAACGAACCATTCCGTCATTAACCGCGACGCCCGGATTAAGGCTCTTGATCGTCGCAATCTGCCCCGGCGCGCTTTCCAGATTGAGCAAATCGGTGAAGCGAATTTCCGTGGCAATGCCGCTCGCGGGGCCAAAGGCGGCGGCGAGATCGATCCCGTTTGTGCGGAACACACCGTTGCTCGTCACGGCTTGCGACGTCCAGCGGATATGCCCCTCCCCACTGGCCACGCCGACGACATTGGCGATGACGCCGAAGGTCAAAGGGGTGAGCTGATCGGGCTGGAAACGCTCACCAAAGGCAATCCCCGGAACGATGAGGTCGGCATGGCCCGTTCCCGCACCAAGATCATGCGCGATCGTGACATCGGCGACTTTTACGCCCTGCTTCGGTTCGACCAACGCGCCGGTAGCGACGATCCGGTTATCGGCCAACCGCACCGCCACATCGCGCCCCGCGAGGGGATGAAAGCGGGGCGTGGGCGCGGCATCGGCAACCATCACCCCGCCCTCGATCACCACCGCGCGCTGCGCGAAACGCCAGCGACCATCGGCGCCGGAGAGACGCAGCGGCACCGCACCGATTTGCCCGCTTGCCCCCGAAAAAGTGCCTCGCGCGCTTTCGCTGCGAACTTGACCGGCAAGCGTCGCGACATCCAGGCGCGTGACATGATCCCCCGTACCAACGCGGATGCCGAACCCGGCGCCCGAAAGCCGCCCGTCGGCGAAGGTGAAAGACGCCTCGCGCGTCACGAGCTCGAACGGTGCCTGACCCAATGTTCCGGCCAGCCGGATCGCCCCGATGGCGCCACCACCGCGCATCCCGTCGCGATCGAGCCGCACCAACGCCCCGTCGCGCGGGCACAGCGTAATCGCCGAGCGCCGCAGATCGACGCCCGCTACGTGCAACCGCTCCACCTCCAGCGGCGCACAGGCGGGATTGACGGTCAGCCGCGCGGCACCATCCCACGCCGCCAGGATCGGCATACGCAGCGCATCGACTTGCCCGTCGCCCAACGGACCCGAGAGCGCGACACGCGTCGTCAGCCGTGTCGCGCCATCGCTGCGGACGGTGAACAGCACCGGAGCCAGCACGAGCCGAGCGGCCCCAGCGCCATAGGGCTCCACCACCGCCCGTCCCACCAGCGGCGCGCCGGGCGCGCTTTGGCTCAGGTGCAGGCGCGCGCGCGGCAATCCGCCCCCTGAAATCTGTGCGTCGCCATCGACCCGGAAAGCGCCGCCCGGCCATCCATAAGTAATGCCGGTGCCGCCAGATGCGATGATGCGCGCGCCCGAAGGCGCTGCCCACACCAATCGCGATAGGCGTACGCGGCCACGCGCGCCGTTGACCACCGCCGCGAAGGCCGCTTCCACCGTCGCTGATCGCCCCGCCGCTTGCGTCGCTGCCACCAATTGCGCGGCAATCGGCGCGAGCGGGGTCCCCGCCCCTGCCGTCCGCCACGAATCGAGCCGCGCCAGCAGCGCGGGCGGCATCGCCGTGCCAAGCCCGCGCGCGACACCATCAACCGCGAAGCCACCATCCGCATAGCGAAAGCGTCCCGCGAGAGCGGTACGCACGGCCGACACGCCGGATGCCGCGACCGCGCCCGAGTGAAGATCGACCGTCCCCGACACATCCGCTGTCGATCCGACAAAAGCGACCGGCCCGGAGATCGCGCGCATCCGTACCCCCGGCAAATCGAGCGCGGCGATGCCCAATCGTGCCGTGCCTCTCCAGCGATCGAGATGCGTGGTGATCGCGATGGCAAGATCGGCGGTCGCATTCGCGACACGGGTGCCGCCACACCGCGCTTGCGCGATCCGCAGCGGCCCCGACAGGCTCGGTCGAGCCGCCACCACCTCGAGCGCCACGTCACCCGCCATATCGTCCATTCGGCACGTGCCGAATGTGATCCGCGTCGCACGCACCCCAAGCCTGCCCGTAAATCCATCATCCAGCCGCCCCGCGCCGCGCACCGCCAGCGCGACCGCGCCATACGGGGTATCCAGCGCGATTCGCGCATCGCCGATATCGGCGCGGATCGCGGGCAGCGCGAACGGTGCGCCGGAGGGCGCGGGCAACAAACGATCGATCGCGCCGAACGAAACCTTTCCATCCTTCAACCGCGCGCGGATCGTGACATGGCCGACGCGAATCGCGGTAACGCTGGCCCCTGAAAACCACAGGCTGGTATCGATCTCGACCCAGTCGGCCCGCAGATCGGGATTTGCGGGATCGCCGATCACGATATGGGTCAGCCGCTGCGTGCGCAGGCCGAACTTCTGGATCTGATACCGCGCGGGGACGCCGCGCGCGCGCAGGGCGTCGTCGATATAGTGCTCGGCCAACGGCTTGCGCGCCAACCACGCCGCCAGCACCCCCACCACGATCATCAGGCCAAGCGCCACCAGCAAGTACGGCCAGCGCGCGCGACGCGAAGGCCGGTCCTCGCTGCGTGCCGTCGCGCCTTCGTTCACCCAACCTCCTGTAATCCGCCACAACGTTCCACCCGATCAACCCGGCTCGCGCAAGATCGTTGCGCGAAATCGAACGGGACCGGCGCAAAGGATGCCCTCCGCCGCAGTCGCCCCGCGCCACGACGGCGCGCGCGGTCGAGCCATACTGTCCCTGCGGTGGATGTCGATCCATCGGGCCTTTCGCACCCGTGGCTGGCGATCCGCCCGGGCATCGCCTAGGATATGGTCCTTCCCATCCAGCAATGTTGAGCCGAATGGCCGAACGACTGTCTTTTCCCGTGCCGAGTTCTTCTGCCGCGCGCGGAGTGATACCGGTTATCCCCGGCGTGTTTTTGCGACCGGCAAAAACATCTGATCTGGCGTTCCTGCAACGCCTCTACCGTCGCACGCGCGAGCGGGAATTGGCTGGGTCCGGATGGTCCGAAGACGACAAGCGCGCCTTTTGCCGCGCGCAATTCACCGCGCAACATCTCGATTATACCCGGCGTTATCCGCTGGCCTGGTTCCTGATCGTGGCCGAAGGGCGCGAGCCGATCGGTCGTCTCTATGTCGATCTGTCGGGCGCGACGCTGGACCTGATCGACATCGCGCTGCTCCCGCAACGGCAGGGTCAAGGCATTGGCAACCGCATCCTGGCGGCATTGGAGCAGCGCAGCCGCGAAACCGGTGCGACGCTTGCCTTGAGCGTGGTGCGCGACAATAGGCGTGCCCGCGCGCTCTACCTCCGCCGCGGTTTCGAAATCGTGGAACACGGCGCAACCCATGATGCGATGCAATGGCACCCGACCGCCACCGCAGCGGCCGAAATCATCGAACAAGCGGGAAACCCACGCTGACCACATCCGCCGCGTGCATACACGCACAATGTCTGCTGACTCACGAGCAATTGGTCGGCCCGCGACAATGGCTGGATGCCCCGTGAGGATTCGAACCTCAATAGGCGGTATCAGAAACCGCAGTCTTACCATTAGACGACGGGGCAACGCAGGCGTCGCGCTGTACGGGCGGGCGGCACCTGTGTCAACCGAGGCGATATGTTTGCCGCGCACGGTCGCTTGCCGCTCGCCCGACCATCCGCTAGGATCACTTTCAAGCACCGAACGGCGCGCGATCCGCACGCCGCGACGGCAGAACAGAACAAGCGAGTCACACGGCATGGGGGATCGATCGCCCGATATGCCGTACCGGCAGGGGAAGCCTGCCCGTTCGGCGCCGACCAACGGCAAACCAAGAAGCGGCACCGCAATCGCCGCGCGCGGGCGCGATCCGCGTCATTTCGCCGCGCTGGACCTCGGCACCAATAATTGCCGCCTGCTCATTGCACGACCGCAGGGCAATGGCTTTGCCGTGGTCGACGCCTTTTCGCGAATCGTGCGGCTGGGCGAAGGTTTGGCGAGTTCCGGGCGATTAAGCGATGCCGCGATCGACCGCACCATCGCCGCGCTGAAGATCTGCGCCGAAAAATTGAAACGCCGCAACGTCACCTTATCGCGCGCGGTGGCAACCGAGGCGTGCCGTCGCGCCAGCAACGGTGCCGAATTTATCGCCCGCGCTTATGCCGAGACCGGTATCCTGCTCGACGTCATCACCGCCGAAGAGGAGGCGCGCCTCGCCGTGCTCGGGTGCCACGCACTGATCGAACCGGGCGAGGACCCCGCCCTTGTGTTCGACATTGGCGGCGGATCGACCGAATTGGTGCTGGTCGATACACGCGGCCCCGCTCCCAAAGTGCTCGATTGGCACAGCGCGCCGTGGGGCGTGGTGTCGTTGACCGAAAGCGCCGGTTATGGCGACGGTGCTGCAGGCCGCGCCGCGGCGTATGCGCAGATGCGCGCGGTGGTCGCCGACAGCATGGCCGCCTTCGCTACGCGCCTGCCACGCGGCATCGCGGTGCCGCGCTTGCTCGGCACCTCGGGCACGGTAACCACGCTCGCCAGCGTGCATCTTGGCCTGTCGCATTACGACCGGGCGCAAGTGGACGGGGTGATCGTCCCCGCCAGCGCAATGCGCCGCATCAGCGCCGATCTCGCGGCGATGGATTTGCGGCAGCGCGCACAGCTTCCCTGCATCGGCACCGAACGCGCCGATCTGGTAGTCGCGGGTTGCGCGATCCTGGAGACGATCATGGATTTGTGGCCGGCCGAACGGCTCGGCATCGCCGATCGCGGGATTCGCGAGGGCATTCTTCGACGTTTGATGGGAAATGGCGCATGAGCCGGGATGGTGGCGGCCTCAGGGTCCGCGTGAAAACGGCACGCAAGCGCACCGCGCAATCGACGCGCTGGCTCGAGCGGCAATTGAACGACCCCTATGTGAAACGCGCCAAGGCCGACGGCTTTCGCAGCCGCGCGGCCTATAAATTGAGCGAACTCGACGAACGCTTCGCCTTCCTGAAGGGCAAGCGCCGCGTCGTCGATCTCGGCATCGCGCCGGGGGGCTGGTCGCAAGTGGTGCGACGGCTGGTGCCCAAGGCGGCGATCGTCGGGATCGATTTGCTGCCCGTCGATCCAATCGAGGGCGTCACGATCTTCCAGCTCGATTTCATGGCCGATGTCGCGCCCGCGCGGCTGATGGCGGCGCTCGACGGCGCGCCCGATCTGGTGCTGTCGGACATGGCCGCCAATACCGTTGGCCACCCGCAGACCGATGCGTTGCGCACGATGGGGCTGGTCGAGGCAGCATTGGCGTTCGCCATCGACGTGCTGGAGCCCGGCGGCGCCTTTGTCGGCAAGGTGTTTGCGGGCGGCGCCGATACCGCTCTCGTCGCGGAAATGAAGCGCAATTTCGCGAGCGTAAAACACGCCAAGCCTGCTGCCAGCCGCAAGGCATCGAGCGAATGGTATGTGGTGGCGCAGGGTTTCAAGGGTCGCGCCAAGGCCGCAGTGGAACCGGACGAGGCGTAAGCTTGGAGGCATAAATGCGGTGTGGCTAAGCCACACCGTTGGACGGCAAGCGCGAGAACAAGCCCCGCGCGACCGCCGTCCAGCACTCGACTAACGCTCATGCGTTAGCCTCGGGCCTCAACCTTCGTAATCCGCGCCCAAATTCTGGTTGCGCGGGGGAGCTGCCGCCGTAAGCCGTAGCGCTTCAGCCGAAGCCGCCAGCGAACCGACCGCATCAGCGACATCATCGTCATCGACTTGGACGCGCTGCAGGCCCGAAACGACCGATTCCTGCAGATGCGCGGGCTGAACCAGCTCCTCGGCGATCTCGCGCAGCGCGACGACCGGGTTCTTGTCGCGATCGCGATCGAGCAGCAATTCAGCGCCACCCGAAATCTGCCGCGCGCGCTGCGCGGCGAACAGGACGAGATCGAAGCGGTTGGGAATCTTGTCGACGCAATCTTCGACAGTGACGCGCGCCATGAACGGCTTCCTTGCTTGTACGACGGTAGTCGGAAAGGCGGTTCTCTAGGCGCTATGGCCGATCGAGTCAAGAAACCGGCGCCGTCGCCGACCAACACCGCGCGAGCGCCCCGAGGCTGCCATCGACCCACGCAGCGAGCGGTGTGCCGATATTCGAGCTGTAGACAAGGTCGCCATCCTGCCTGTTGGCAAAGCGTGCCCTCGTCGTCAGGCGATACCCCGTGCCATCGAGGATGATGTCGCCATAGGGATCGATCCCCGGCACCTGTGGCTGCGGCGACGCCAATGCGCGCATCGCATCGAGCACCGGTCGCATGGCCGGGCACGATCGGCTGTCGGCCCAGAAAATTGCATCGGGCTGCTGGAAGCGTCGCCGCGTCAAGCGCATCATATAAGCCGGAGGCGCGGTGGAATAGGGCGCATAGACAATCGCAACATCGACGGTTTCACTGCTGTGCGTGAGCGTCTGCACCCGGGAGAAGTGCGCAAAGGCGCTCTCGGCAAAGCCGTCACGCGGAGCCGGTGGCGTGCTGGCGACTTGCAAGGCGAGGGCGAGCAGCATGGCGGTCCTTTTTCGGAGCGATCCAAACCCTATGGCCCCTATCGGCACCGCGTCAACGGCTTGCGCAAGCACCGCATTGCCATCACCAAGGTGCCCATGCTCGACCGCGCGCCCGATCCCGCCCCGCAACCCAGCTTCACGGTCGCCGGCAATCGCTTGACCATGCTCGATACGGGCCCGCGACGACTCGACACGCTGATCGCGCTGATCGACGGGGCGCGGGCCACGCTGCGCATCCTTTATTACATCTATGTCGATGATGCCGCCGGAGCGAAAGTGCGCGGCGCGATGATCCGGGCGGCGGCACGCGGGGTAAAGGTGTCGCTGGTGGTTGACGGGCTGGGCAGCGAAGTGGCCGAGAGCCATCACTTTTTCGAGCCGCTGCGCGAAGCCGGCGTCGAGGTCTGTCGCTTCGTGCCGCGCTGGGGGCGGCGCTATCTGTTGCGCAACCACCAAAAGCTGGCGCTGGCCGATGGCGAATCCGATCAAGCGCGCGCGATCATCGGCGGGTTCAACGTCGAGGACAGTTATTTCGGGACGCCCGCCGAGCAGGCATGGCGCGACCTCGGTTTGTTGGTCGAAGGGCCCGCCGCGCAGCGCATCACCGGCTATTTCGATGCGCTGGCGCGCTGGGCCAAGCAACCCAAGCCGCCGCTGCGCGCGCTGCGCCGCGCGCTGAAGACGTGGAGCGAGCCTGATGGCAGCGTGCGCTGGCTGTTCGGCGGCCCGACGCGGCGCCTGTCGCCGTGGGCGCGCGCGGTGAAGCACGATCTCGAACAGGCGAAGCGCGTCGATCTGATCTCGGCCTATTTCGCGCCGAGCCCGGGAATGTTGCGGCGGCTCGACGCGGCGGGGCTGCGCGGGCGCGTGCGGATCGTGCTGGCGTCGAAGAACGACCACGGTGCCGCGATCTGGGCGTCGCGCTTTACCTATGCCGGGCTGCTACGCAAACGCGTGCAGATCCACGAATATCAGCCGACCAAGCTGCACACCAAGCTCTTCCTGATCGACGACGTCGTCTATATCGGCTCGGCCAATTACGACATTCGCAGCCTGTTCCTGAACCTGGAAATGATGCTGCGGATCGACGACGCGGCCTTTGCCACCCACGTCCGCGCCTATGTCGATGGCGAGGTGAACGAGTCCGAGCAGATCACCGCCGAACACTATCGCGCCACCACCGGCTGGTGGACGCGCACCAAGCAAGCCGCCGCCTTTTTCGTGATGACCGTGCTCGACTATAACGTGACCAAGCGGCTCAATTTCGGGCGTGAACGGTGAAGCGGCAAGCGCGGATCGACCGCGATTTCGCGTTGCTGTTCACCGTCATGCTGACGATTGCGGCGGGCAACACCGCGTTGCAATCGGTGCTGCCTGCGCTTGGCCGGTCGCTGCACGTGCCCGACAGCGCGGTCGCGGCGGCGTTTTCGGTGTCGGCCTTGCTGTGGGTACTGGCGGCACCGTTCTGGGCAAAGCGATCGGATCAGCACGGGCGGCGCGCGATGATCCTGCTCGGTGTGGGGGGCTTTGCCGTGTCGCTGAGCGTGTGCGGCGTATTTCTCACCGCCGGAATCAATGGCTGGATCGGCGGAACGGCGGCGTTCCTGTGCTTCATCGTCGGACGCTTGATCTACGGCACCTTCGGCGCAGCGGCACCGCCCGCCGTCCAGGCGTTGGTCGCGGGCAACACCTCGCGCGCGCAACGCACCAAGGCGCTGACGCTGTTGGGATCGGCCTTTGGGTTGGGCACGATTTTGGGGCCAGCGATTGCCCCCTATCTGATCCTCGGATCGATCGGCGGAGTCGAGATCGGGCTGGCGGGCCCGGCTTTCCTGTTCGCGCTATTCGGGCTCGGCGTGTGGATTGCGGTGCGGCAGATGCTGCCCAATGATCTGGTCCCGCAAGCCGGAACGCATGGCGCGGCCACTGCCTATCCCTCGATCGGCGGGCAAAGTTCGGGCGCGAGCATCATGGCGGCAACCGAACCGCATAGCGAGCATGTGGGCTATGCCGACCCGCGTATTCGCGGCTGGATGATCGCCGGGCTAATCATGGGCCACGGCCAGGCGATGACGGGGCAGGCGATCGGTTTCCTCGTCATCGACCGCTTGCATCTCGCCCCGGCGCTCGCGCTGCAACCGACCGGTATCGTGCTGATGATGGGCGCGGGCGCGGCACTGCTGGTGCAATGGGGGATCATCCCCAATCTCGATCTGCGACCGCGCGCGATGATGCTGACGGGGCTGCTGATCGCGACGCTCGGCTGCGTGCTGACCGGGCTGGCGACGTCGCTCTACAGCATCGCCTGCGCCTATGCGCTCGCCAGCGTCGGCTTCGGCTTTACGCGCCCGGCGTTTACGGCAGGCGCGTCGCTCGCGGTCGGGCATAACGCACAAGGGGCGGTTGCGGGGAAGGTCACCTCGGTCAACGGCGCGGCGTTCGTGCTGGGGCCATCGATCGGGGTCGGGCTGTACGAAGCATGGCACCCGCTGCCCTATGTGACAGCAGGTGCCGCGATGCTGCTGCTGTTCCTCTATGCCCGCCTCACCTTGCGCGAACCGTCAGCGATCTCCCTCGCGGGGGCGCAATTGCCCCGGTGAGACGAAGCCGATCGGCTGCAGAGACGCCGCATCCTGCTTCAGCCGCGTGCTCATCGATTCATATTCGCGTTCCAGCTCGGGCGTGACCGAGGCGCGCGATTCGCCCAGCGCAATCTCGAAATGCGCCATCGTCACCTGCGTGACGGCCAGCGATTCGCGCAATGCGGTAAGCCCAGCGCGCCGCACGAGATCCTCGAGATCGGCGCCAGTGAAGCGATCGGTACGTCGCGCGAGTTCGTCGAGATTGACGTCCTCGGCGATCGGCATCTTGGCGGTCTGGATCGCCAGGATGCGCGCGCGCCCGTCAAGGCTCGGCACGCCGACATAGATCAGTTCGTCGAACCGACCCGGCCGCAACAACGCCGGATCGATCAGGTTGGGCCGGTTGGTCGCGCCGATCACGACGACCGACTGCAATTCCTCCAGCCCATCCATCTCAGCGAGGATGGTGTTGACGACCCGTTCGGTCACTTGCGGCTCGCCAAGACCGCCGCCGCGTGCGGGCACGAGCGAATCGAGTTCGTCGATGAAGATCACGCACGGTGCCACCTGCCGCGCGCGCGCGAACAATTTGGCGATTTGCTGTTCGCTTTCGCCATACCATTTGCTGAGCAGATCGGACGAGCGCGTGGCGATGAAATTGGCCTGCGCCTCGCGCGCGACCGCCTTGGCCAGCAAGGTCTTGCCAGTGCCGGGCGGGCCGTAGAGCAGGAAGCCCTTGGCCGGACGAATCCCCAGTCGCCGGAACGCATCCGGGTCCTTCAGCGGCAGTTCGACACCTTCCTTTAGCCGCATCTGCGCGGCATCGAGACCACCGACATCCTCCCAGCGGACGCGCGGTGCCTCGACCATCACTTCGCGCATCGCCGAGGGCTGCACGCGCTTCAACGCATCGACGAAATCCTCGCGTGTCACGGCCAGCGTGTCGAGAATCTCCGGCGGGATCGTGCCCTCCGACAGGTTCAGCCGCGGCATCAGCTTGCGCACCGCCTCGATCGCCGCCTCGCGCGCGAGTGCGGCAAGATCGGCCCCGACAAAGCCATAGGTGGTGCGCGCCAGCTCATCCAGATCGACCTTGTCGCCAAGCGGCATACCGCGCGTATGGATGCCGAGAATCTCGCGACGGCCGCGCTCATCCGGCACGCCGACAACGATTTCACGGTCGAACCGCCCCGGACGCCGCAACGCCTCGTCGATCGCCTCGGGGCGATTGGTCGCGGCGATCACCACGACATTGGCGCGCGCTTCCAGCCCGTCCATCAGCGTCAGCAATTGCGCGACCAGCCGTTTCTCGGCTTCGCCCGACACTTGCCCACGCTTGGGCGCGATCGAATCGATCTCGTCGATGAACACGATCGAGGGCGCGGCCTTGGCCGCTTCCTCGAACACCTGACGCAACTTGCCTTCGGATTCGCCATAGGCCGAACCCATGATCTCGGGCCCGTTGATCAGGAAGAATTCGGCGGCGGATTCGTTGGCAACGGCGCGGGCAAGCCGCGTCTTGCCGGTGCCGGGCGGGCCGTGCAGCAACACGCCCTTGGGCGGATCGACGCCAAGACGCTGGAACAATTCGGGGTAGCGCAGCGGCAATTCGACCATTTCGCGCAATTGGTCGATCGTCGGGCCCATGCCGCCGATATCGTCATAGGTGACGTCGGCGCGGCGCGCTTCCTTCGGCTCCTCATATTCGGGGCGAAGTTCGATTTCGGTATGTTCGTCGACATGCACCACGCCCTTGGGCACGGTGGAGATCACCGCGAGGCGGATTTCCTGGAGCGCATAGGCCGGCGCACGCAGCATGTTCTGCACGCCCGGCGGCATGTTATCGACGCGCTGTTGCCCCGCCGTCGCCACCACATCGCCCTGCGTCAGCGGCCGCCCAAGAAAGGTGCGTTTCAACGCGTTGGCGGAACCCTGCAGCCGCAGATTCTGCTGCGCGGGCGCGAACACCACGCGCGTCGCCACCTTCGATTCGACGCGGCGAATTTCGACGAAATCACCCGATCCGACCCCGGCATTGGCACGCTGAAGTCCGTCGATGCGGATGATCTCAAGCCCTTCATCCTCGGCATAAGGCGCGACGGCGCGCGCCGGCGTGGACGATTTGCCGACGATCTCGATCACATCGCCTTCGCCAAGGCCAAGCGCCGCCAGCAGTGCGCGCGGCACATGCGCAAGCCCGCGCCCGCTGTCCTCGGGCCGCGCATTGGCGACCTGCAATTTCCGAATCGGCGTCTCGATGTCCGCCATGTGCTGTCTTCCTCGTTTCGCCCCCGCCGGTGCGCCAGGCGCCGCGACCGGGTGTTGAGCGCGCGAGATAGGATCGCGGTTCCACGAATACGAGTGGTCAGCCGAACTCTACAGCCAACCCATTGGAAACACAAAAAAGGGCCGACCCTCGGAAGGATCGGCCTCGAAAGTTTTAGGAGAGGATGCCTGAAAGGCACCCCCTATGTGCGGCACCGCGTTTCATGTTGCAAGTGCGAAAGAACCGAATGCGATTGCGCTTTCTGCAATCGCGGCTTTTCTTTTGCACCCGAGAAATGATAGCTTTCGATCGAACGGTATTTTGGTGCGTTGCACAATATGCCGCCACCAGCAGGGGAAAAGGCCCATCATCATGCGCAGATTGCCGCCACTGACCGCAATCGAGGCGTTCGTACAGGTTGCCCGTACCGGCTCGATCAAGGCCGCATCGCAGGAACTCGCTTTGTCGCCGCCCGCGCTCAGCCGCCGGATTCAGGCGCTTGAACGCTTTATCGGCCGCCCGTTGTTCGAACGGCGGCACCAGGCGGTTGTGCTCAACGCCGATGGTGAGCGGCTGCTGCAGCAAATCGCACCGGCGCTCGATCAATTGTCGGACGCGGTCGAAGTGATGACCAGCAACACCGACGTGCTCCGGCTGCGCCTTGGCATCTTGCCGCTCTATGCCTCGCAACGGCTGTTCCCGCGCTTGCCCGAGCTGCGCGCGAAGCACCCCGAACTGCATCTCGACGTCGATACCGCGCAGCACGGGCTCGCGCGGCTTGGCGAGGGGCTCGACGCGGTCATCGCGCTCGCGCGCGAAATCGACCCGGCATTGTATGCGCGGCGGCTGGATCGCAATCAGGTCTATGTGATTGGCGCAAAGAGCTTGCGCGACGGCCCCGACCCGGTGGTGCGCCCCGAACAGCTTGCCGGCCTGACCGCCCTGGTCCACCGCGAAATGCCCGACACCTTCAGCGCATGGCGCCTGGCTGCGGGGCTGAGCGACCTCGAACCACTGGCGATCGACCATTTCGATTCGGGCGCATTGATGCTGGAGGCGGCGGCACAGGGGCTCGGCATCGCCTTCATGCACGCGAGCCATTTCGAGGATGCGCATGACGACCGGCTGGTACGGCTGTTCGATATTTCGGTGGAAAGCCCCTACAGTTACTGGTTCGCGTGCCGCCCGCGCGCGCTGACGCAGCGCCCGGTAAAGCTGTTCCACGACTGGCTGATCGACACGATCGTCGAACCGGGGGTGTGAAGTCTCCCTCTCCCCCTGTGGGGAGAGGGAGATTGGGTTATTCTGCGCGCGCCTTCACAATTTTGCCGGGCTCGCGCGGCGGCTCACCCTTGGGGAGCGCGTCGACATGTTCCATGCCCGCGGTCACTTCGCCCCACACGGTATATTGGCCGTCGAGGAAGCGCGCGTCGTCGAAGCAGATGAAGAACTGGCTGTTGGCCGAATTGGGGCTCTGCGCGCGCGCCATCGATGCAACACCGCGTACATGCGGCTCCTTCGTGAATTCGGCGGCGAGATTGGGCTTGTCCGAGCCGTGCATACCGGTGCCAGTGGGATCACCGCCCTGCGCCATGAAACCGGGGATGACGCGGTGGAACACGACGCCGTCGTAAAACCCTTCATTGGCGAGTTCGGAAATGCGCGCGACATGGTTGGGGGCGAGATCGCCGCGCAGCTTGATAACAACATCGCCGCCGTCGCCATTTCCGGTGTCGAGCGTCAACGTCAGGGTTTCGGGAAGATCGGCCATCATGGCACTCCTCAAAAGGGGGGATGGTTCGCCCTAGCGTCGCCGTGCACGGCTGGCAAATCCCGAGGGCTATCGCTTGCTTGGCTTTGCAGCCGGGCGACGCTACACCGCGATCGTCGCGTGGCTGAGGAGGTCTGACATGAACGAGACCGACCTGCCCGAGACCGAAATCGACACCGCGCAGCTCGACGAAGACGACCGGCTCAAGCCTGAATTCGTCCGCTCGGTGCTCGACGCGGTTGAGGATGGCGATGCCGAGGGCGCGCGCACGCTGGTCGAGCCGCTCCACCCCGCCGACATCGCCGATCTGTTTGAACTGACCCCGCACGAACTGCGCGCGGCGCTCGCCACCGCGCTCGAAAATCTGCTCGACGGCGACGTGTTCGCCGAGATGAACGATTATGTCCGCGAGGATTTGATCGACGCGCTCTCGGCCACGCAAGTCGCCGACATCGCCTCCGAACTCGACACCGACGACGCCGTCGCGATCATCGAGGACATGGAGCCCGCCGACCAGCGCGAGGTGCTCCGCGCGCTCGACCCCGACGATCGCGCCGCGATCGAGGAAGCCCTGCGCTACCCCGAGGAATCCGCCGGGCGCTTGATGCAGCGCGAGCTGATCGCCGTGCCCGAACATTGGACGGTCGGCGACGTGCTGGAATATCTGCGCGGACATGAGGAACTGACCACCGATTTCTGGGAAATCTTCGTGGTCGATCCCGGCCACAAGCCGGTCGGCACCGTCGCCCTCTCCTGGATCCTGCGCACCCCGCACGGCATTGCCATCAGCGATGTGATGCAGCGCGAACAAACGCTGATTCCGGTCGATATGGACCAGGAAGAAGTCGCTTTGCGCTTCCAGAAATATGCGCTGATCTCAGCGGCCGTCGTCGATACCGCCGGGCGGCTGGTCGGCATGATTACGGTCGATGATGTCGTCCACATCATTTCCGAAGAGGCCGGCGAAGACATTTTGCGCCTGTCGGGCGCGGGCGACGGCGACATCAACGAACCGATCCATTTGACGGTGCGCACGCGGATCACCTGGCTGGTGGTCAATCTTGGCACGGCGATGCTGGCGGCGTCGGTGGTTGGGTTGTTCCAGGGCGAGATCGGGCGCTTCGCCTTGCTCGCGGTGCTGATGCCGATCGTGTCGGGCATGGGCGGCAATGCCGGCACGCAAACGCTGGCGGTGATGGTGCGCGCCATCGCCACCAACCAGCTTACCAGTTCCAATACGGGCCGCATGATCTTCCGCGAATTCCGCATCGCCGCCGCCAATGGCGTGATGCTGGGCGCGCTGATCGGGCTTGGCACCTTGCTGATCTTCGGCAACGTCAATCTGGCGATCGTGATCGCGATGGCGATGGTCATCAACAATCTGATCGCGGGCCTGTCGGGTGTGCTGATCCCGGTGACGCTCGACCGGTTCGACATCGATCCTGCGGTGTCGTCGGCAGTGTTCGTGACGATGATGACCGATGTGATGGGGTTTTTCTCGTTTCTCGGGCTCGCCACGCTGTTCGGGCTTGGCGGTTAGCGCGCCCCGCCCCATTTGGCGTAAATGCCACTGCATCTGACCAAGGTCGCCTTCGGCGCGACCAGCCTCGACCATCTCGCCGAACGTCTGCGCCAACGCGGTGCCGAAGGGCCAGTGTTCCTCACCACGCGCTATTTGCCTAAACGGCATGAGGAAATTGCCGGGCCCGGTGCAGGGGAAGGCGGCTCGCTGTTCTGGATCATCAAGCACACGCTGGTGGCGCGCTCCCCGATCCTGCGCTTCGGCGAGGCCGAGGGCGGGCGCGTTGCGATCCATATCGACCCCGAACTGGTGCTGACCGAAGGCCGCCCCAAGCGCGCGCATCAGGGCTGGCGCTATCTTGAGGCCGCCGATGCACCCGCCGATCTCGGCGCGGGTGTGGTAGCGAGCGACGCGATTCCGGCGGCGTTGCTCGGAAAATTGTCGGCCTTGGGGCTGCTGTAAGCCGCCTCGTTATTGCCCCGCTACCGTTCCACCACACGCAAGCGCGATCAGCCGCCGCAATGCACCTCACCCGAGCCGATCTTGGTGGTCGCGCATTTGGCACTGCGGCCAAGATCGACATCGCCCGATCCGACCACCGACACCGACGCGCTGCCATCGACATCGGCGCGGACATTGCCGGAGCCCGCAACCGACACATTCGCGCCGCGCGCCTTCAGCCCGCCTGCTGCGACATCGCCCGATCCGGCGACGTCAACGGTCAGCCGATCCACCGTGCCCTTGGCGACGATACCACCCGACCCGGCGACCGATAATTTTGCGTGCGGCACTGTCAGCGCCGCAATGCTGAGATTGCCCGAGCCCGCAGTGTCGCCGGCAAAATCCCCGCCGGCGACACGATCGATCGCGAGATTGCCCGATCCGGCGATCTGCGCGGCAGCAATGCGTGGCATCGTCACGAACACCTTCACCGAGGCGCGATCGCCCCAACTGATCCCCAGATGGTTCTTGCGCCCGACGCGGAGCGTATCGCCGACGCGCTCGATCTTGAGCTTGTCGAGCTCGGCGCTCGGCCCCTCGGCGCGGACCGAAAAGGCTGGCCCCACGCGTACATCGACATTGTCCGAGCCGCGCAGCGCGACGCCGGTAAAATCGGCGATGGCGAAGGTCCGTGCCGGGCCGGTTCCCGCAGCGGGGGCGCCGGGGCCGCCATCCTCGTCATGGATCGAACAGGCCACCAACGGAGCGGCGGTCAACAACAAAGCGGGGAACAAAAAGATAGCGCGCATCGAGAGCCTCCTGTGTATTGCTTTGACAATACACCTGCCGGTCGTCCGCGCAACAAAAAAAGGGCGGCTGTCGCCAGCCGCCCTTTTTCGCAAGCGAATCGCCAATGCGGATCAAGCCGGAGCCTTGTCCTTATTGTGGATCGCGGCGGCCTTGCGCAGGATTTCGAGGATCTTTTCCTGCGCGGTCGGCTCATCGACCTGCTCCATCGCGGCGAGTTCGCGCGCGAGGCGGCTGGTCGCGCCCTCGAAAATCTGCCGTTCCGAATAGCTTTGCTCGGGCTGGTCATCGGCACGGAACAGGTCGCGGACCACTTCAGCAATCGACACCAGGTCGCCCGAATTGATCTTGGCTTCATATTCCTGCGCGCGACGTGACCACATCGTGCGCTTGACGCGGGGCTTGCCGGTCAAGGTTTCGAGCGCTTCACGCAGCGTTTTGTCGCTGGACAGCTTGCGCATCCCAACGCTTTCGGCCTTGTTGGTGGGAACGCGCAACGTCATGCGTTCTTTTTCGAAGCGCAGCACATAGAGCTCGAGTTGCATCCCGGCGATTTCCTGCCGTTGCAGTTCGATCACACGGCCAACGCCGTGCTTGGGGTAAACGACATAATCGCCGACGTCGAAGGACAGCGCCTTGGCAGCCATTCCGTAAGACCTTTCTGTGGACCGGGGTTCCCGGGGCAGCGCGTCCGCAGCAGCAACGCTGACGGGGCACATGCGGGTGTTGGTTGTGTACGTCTCCGTGGTCGGAAGTACGCTCGCTGGCGCTTCCGTGCGGACCTTTTAACAGAGTCGTAATAAAATTACCAGCCAAACGTCGCGCAATGCGCAGCGTTAACGCTCAAAGGCGTTCCCAGATTGGGATTGCTGCCCGCGTTGGCGCAGATCAGTCGCCCGCGCCGGGTTCTGCCGAGAAGTATTTGTCATACTTGTCCGCCTCGCCCTTATGCTCATCGGCATCGGCGGGGGTTTGGTCGGCCTTGCGCGTGACGTTGGGCCATTGCGCGGAGAAGGTCGCGTTCAGCTCCAGCCAGGTTTCGACATCCTTTTCGGTGTCGGGCAGGATCGCTTCGGCCGGGCATTCGGGCTCGCACACGCCGCAATCGATGCACTCGCTCGGGTTAATGACGAGCATGTTCTCGCCTTCGTAGAAGCAATCGACCGGGCACACCTCGACGCAATCCATGTACTTGCACTTGATGCAGGCATCGGTGACGACGTAGGTCATTGAAACACTCCCGGAGCAACGAACGCGTTGCTGCTATGCGCGAGCGCTTCCGCCGTCAACGCCTCCGCGCATCGAAGGCGCATTTTCGATCAAGTCGACATAGCAGGCGCGCGCTTCGTCGGAGGGGCCACGCCGCATCGGCAGCGCCACCACGCGCAGCGCGCGAACGCGTCCGCCGGGCGTAACGAAGGCGATAATGCAGCCGACGCGCACCGGCGCGGCAGGCTTTTCGATCGCGCGACCGTCGATCCGCAAATGCCCGCTGGCCGCCATCGTTTGTGCGATTCCGCGCGTTTTAGCGATCCGCGCGAACCACAAAAAGCGGTCAATCCGCATCATGCCCTGCGTCGCCGCCAAGCGGTTACACCACCAGATCCGCCAAGGCGGCAAACGCCCCGGCCAAGGCGGTGTCGCGCGGCGGCGGCGTGGCGCGCACCGTTGGCAGCCCGCGCCAAGTCCACAAGGCAGCCGCATCCGGCCCGACGGGGGCGGGGCGAAAACCGAACCCCGCCATCAGCCGCTCGAGCGTCGGGCGTGTCAGCCCCATCGACAAAGCGAGCGCCGGATCGAGCGCGAAGGGTTTGCGACCCGACGCCCCGCGCGCGTCATGCGCCGCCCGCGCGATCCGCTCGACCAGATCGATCCGCACCGCCTGCGCCGCGACCGGGCGATAGCCATGATCGAGCGTTGCGCCAGGGGCCCCGCGCTCCAGCACGCTCGCGCCCTCGCGCGGGCCGGCTTCCACCGCGACCCCGGCGCGCGCCGCCCGCAACACGCGCCGCCAGCGTGCCGGGGCGGGCTTCAGCACACGCGCATCGAACACGTCGAGCGCGCCGATCGTCACCCCGGCCCCGCGAAACGCCTTGCGCGCCACGCCGTCCAGACCATCGAGCGACACCGCGATATCGGCGCGCGCCACCATCCCGCCACCCGCGACCAGCGCCGCTGCAACCGCGCGAGAGGCGGGGCTGGCGGCAGGATCGCGCTGCACCGAATCGAGCAGCGCCAGCCCCGGCAGCGCGCGACGGAGCTGCCCGGACAGCCAATCGCCGAGCCGCGTCGCAATGCGCCCGCGCAGCTCGACCGTCAGACATTCGAGCGCACGATCCAGCACCACACGCGGGCGCATCAGCGAGGCACCGGGGCCGAGCGTCGCCACCGGCAAAGCGCGCCACAGCAGCGTCGGCACCGCGCCTTCGTCCATCACCATCGTCAGATCGGCATCGGTCGCATCGGCCAGCGCCAGCCCGCGCCGCGTGCGCTCGTCGCCCAGGCGGCGCTCGGCGGCGGCGAGCAGCAGGCGCTTGTCGGCGGCGCGCGCATCGGCGGCGACGGTGAAGCGAAAGCCGTCGAGCCGCCCGATCGCATGATCCTCGACCAGCACTTCGCCCTCGGGACCGATCGTCACGGGCAGCGCGCGCGGATCGGCACCGATTTGGCGCATAAGCAAGGTGGTGCGCTTATCGACGAAGCGCTGCGTCAGGCTGGCGTGCAGCGCGTCGGACAGCCGCTCCTCGACCGCGCTCGCCCGCGCCGACCAATGCGCCGGGTCGGCCAGCCAATCGGCACGGTTGGCGATATAGGACCAGCTCCGCGCCGCCGCGATTCGCCCAGCGAGCGTTTCGACATCGCCCGCCACATGGTCGAGCCGGGCGATTTCGGCGGCGAACCATTCGTGCGGGATATGACCCTTGCCCTCGCTGAGATAGCCCCACAGCCGCGCGACGAAACGGCTATGCGGATCGCCCCCCAATTTGCGGAAATCGGGTACGCCGCACGCCGCCCATAACCGCGCGACCATCGCCGGATGCCGCGCGCGGGCGCGCACGCCCGGCTCCTCGGCCATGCGCTTGAGCACCGCGAGATCGACCGATTGCGGGGCCGCCCACAAGGCCGGATGCTGCGGACGCTGTTCCAGGCTCGCGATCAACGCATCGACGCTCGAATAATCGGGCTCGCCTTGCCGCCAATAGAGCTGTTCGAGCGGCGGGAAGCGATGTTCCTCGATCGCCAGTACCTCTTCGGGCGCGAACGCCCCCGGCCCTTCCTCAACCAAGGCGCCGAAGGTGCCGTCGCGTTGATGCCGCCCGGCGCGCCCAGCGATTTGCGCCATTTCGGCGATGCGCAGGCGGCGCTGGCGATGGCCGTCAAATTTGTTGAGGCTGGCAAAGGCGACATGCGCCACGTCCATGTTGAGCCCCATGCCGATCGCATCGGTGGCGACCAGATAATCGACTTCGCCCGCCTGGAACATCGCGACCTGCGCATTGCGCGTGCGCGGGCTAAGCGCGCCCATCACCACCGCCGCGCCGCCGCGTAAGCGCCGCAACATCTCGGCCACCGCATAGACTTCCTCGGCGCTGAACGCGACGATCGCCGAGCGTTTGGGCAAGCGGCTGATCTTCTTCGCCCCGACATAGGTCAGCGTCGAAAAGCGCGGGCGATTGATGATCTCGATCTTTGGCACCAGCGCCTTGAGCATCGGTCGCAACGCCTCCGACCCCAACAGCATCGTCTCCTCGCGACCCCGTGCGCGCAAAATGCGGTCGGTGAAGACATGGCCGCGCTCAGGGTCCGCGCCCAGTTGCGCCTCGTCGAGCGCGACGAAGGCGAGATCCTTGTCGAGCGGCATCGATTCGGCGGTGCACAGAAACCAGCGCGCATCCTTCGGCACGATCTTCTCTTCGCCGGTGATGAGCGCGACGCGATTCTCGCCCTTCAGCTTGACGACACGGTCATAGACTTCACGCGCCAGCAACCGCAGCGGGAAGCCGATCATGCCGCTCGAATGGCCACACATCCGCTCGACCGCGAGATGGGTCTTGCCGGTGTTGGTCGGGCCCAACACTGCCGTAACGGGCACCGCCGCAGCGGCGCGGCCTTGGGTTTGTTGCATGACTCCTGCAACATCGCGTGCCACGGACCTGCGCGCAACCGCTAGTCACGAGAAATATGCGACTCTACGGAGATTTCCTTAACCATATCGAATTACGCACTTTTCCCTAAGTTCCATCCCTTCGCCGTATAGACCAAACGCTTCGCCGCGCCCGGCCCGTTTCGACGGCGCGGTTAATTTGACTTTAGGCTTTGCCCGGCACAGTCCTACGCCTGATGCTGCGGGGCGGGTACCGGCAGCAGTTGGGATTTTCGGGGACACCCTCAGCCTTGTTCTTGCGAAGCGATCATGGCCTGGAGCAGGCGGGCGGCACGGCGACGATGGCGTTCGGTCGCGCGATCGTACCACAGCCCGAACTGGGTTTGGTTGATCGACTGCGCACCGCCGCACTGCAAATCGACTGGGTGCCCGATCTCGGATCGCGAATCGGTTCACTCGAGTGGTGGCGTGGAGCCGCGACCTGCGCCGCCCTGTGCGCAACCGCCATCGCAATCGCCCCACCAATCGGTCGCCCCTTGCTCGGCACCATGCCCAGCCCGCTGACCGGCACCGACCGTGACGAAGCGCGCGCGCAAGCGATCGCACCGATCGCCTGGGGTGGCGACAGCGGGCGGCATATGGCAGCAAACGACCTTGTCGTCCCGCTGGCCGAAGCGCCCGAACGCCCGATCGAGGATCGCACCGTCACCGTCGGGCGCGGCGGCGGCTTTGGCGACATGCTGCAACGCGCCGGCCTTTCCGAGCACGATGCGCAGGATGCGACCGCGCTGATTTCGTCCGCCGTGCCGCTGGGGGATTTGAAACCCGGCACGCAAATCCCGATCACGCTGGGTCGGCGCCCGAACAAGACCGTGGCGCGCCCGCTCGAAGCGCTGTCGGTACGGGCGCGCTTTGATCTCGCACTGACGTTGAAGCGTGCCGGCACCGGCCTGACGCTCACCCGCCAGGCGATCGCAATCGACAATACGCCGCTGCGCATTCAGGGGCCGGTCGGGGGCAGCCTGTACCGGTCGGCGCGCGCCGCCGGTGTGCCCGTCAAGCTGGTCGAAACCTATATCAAGGCAATCGCCACCAAATTCGCGATCGGGCGGGTTTCCTCGGGCGACACCTATGATCTGGTGATCGAGCGCCAGCGCGCCGCCACCGGCGAGCAGCAGCTCGGCAATCTGCTGTTCGCCGGGCTCGATCATGGCGACAAGAAGACGCAGTTGGTCAAATGGACCGACGGCACCTGGTATGAAGCCTCGGGCCAGGCCGAGCGGCAAGGCATGTTCACCATGCCGGTGTCGATGGCGCGGGTCACGTCGAGCTTCGGAATGCGTTTCCACCCGCTGCTCGGCTTCACGCGGATGCACAAGGGCATCGATATCGGCACGCCGTGGGGCACACCGATCCATGCCCCCGCCGACGGCACGATCGTCTATGCCGGGCGCAGCGGCGGCTATGGCAATTTCATCAAGATGGCGCATGGCGGCAACATCGTCACGTGCTACGGCCATCTCAGCCGGTTCGCGACACGCTCGGGCCAGCATGTCGCGCGCGGCGAAATCATCGGCTATTCGGGCAATAGCGGACTGTCGACCGGACCCCACCTCCATTGGGAGGTCATCCGCAATGGCGTCGCGGTCAACCCGCGCGGCTTCTCCTTCTCCAGCATTGCCACCCTGTCAGGCGAACAATTGCGCCAGTTCAAGGCGAAGGTGGCGAACCTGCTGGCGGTGCGACCGGGGGCGTAAGCCCCGCGTTACCGCCCCTGCGCGCGCCAGCGTTTGAGCGTCCGCGCAATAATCTCGCCCTCTCCGCCGGTTTCCCGCCACAGCCGCGAGAAAACGGGGTCGTCCGATGCGGGGCGCTTGTCCTCGGCCAGCGTATCGAAGGCGACGCGGATCGGAATCGCAACGCCCTCCCCACACACGATCGCCTCGCGATTGCGCAAGGCGGGGATCGAATCGAGGAACCCGCGCGCGCCCTCGGGCATCGCCGCGCGGACAAAGGCCTGGTCGCGATCGTTGTTAAGCCGCATTGCAATGATGGTGCCGCATTGCGACAGCACACCCTCCGCCAGATCCGATGGCCGCTGGGTAATCAACCCCAGCGCCACGCCATATTTGCGGCCTTCCTTGGCGATGCGGCTGAGAATGCGCCCGACGCTCGAAAAATCGGCATGTTGCCCGCTCGGAATGTAGCGATGCGCCTCTTCGCAGACGAGCAGGATCGGCCGCTGCGGCTCCCCGCGCGACCAGATCGCAAAGTCGAACACCATCCGCGCCAGCACCGCCACCACCACCGAGGTGATTTCGCTCGGCACACCCGACACATCGATGATCGAAATCGGCTTGCCGTCGCCGGGCAAGCGGAAGATCCGCTCCAGGAACGCGCCCATCGTATCGGCGACCAACATGCCCGAAAACATGAAGCCATAGCGCGGATCGGTCTTGATCTCGTCGATCTTGGTCTTCAGCCGCAAATAGGGCGCGGTGTCGCCCGCCCGGTCGAGCTTGCCCATTTCGAGCTGAATCAGGTTGGACAGGTCGCTCAGCAGATACGGCACCGGGGCATCGACCGTCAGCTTGCTGATTTCCTGCCCCAACCGCCCCTTCGCGCGCGCGCCGAGCAGACATTTGGCGAGGATGTCGGCGTCAATCTGCCGCTCCGCACCCGATGCGGTGACGAACACCTCGCAATGTTCTTCAAAATTCATCAGCCAATAGGGCATTTGCAGATTGGACACGTCGTAAATCGCGCCATTGCCCTTGAAGGCGGCGGCATATTCGCCATGCGGATCGACCATCACGATATGCCCCTGCGGTGCCAATTCGCAAATGCGGTGGAGGATCAACGCGACAGCGGTCGACTTGCCCGTGCCGGTCGAGCCCAGCAGCGCGAAATGCCTGCCAAGCAACGCATCGACATAGAGCGCGGCGCGAATGTCGCGCGTCGGATATACGGTGCCAATTTCGATATTCACGCGCTCGTCTGCCGCATAAATCTGCGTCAGATCGGCGGTCGAAACCGGATAGACCGGATAGCCGGGAGTCGGATAGCGGGTGACGCCGCGGCGGAAATTATACAGCTTTCCGGTCAGCTTTTCCTCGTCACCCTCGCCCAGGAAATCGACCTGCGCGGCGATGCGGTCTTCCTGCCCGTCAATGAGTTTCAAGGACCGGACATTGGCGATCAGCCATGAACCGCCGACGCGCACCTTGATTTGGCTACCAACCGATCCGGCAGCGGCGATCACCGGATCGCCATGCCCCATCGTCGCTTCGAGCGCGACGGGATCGAGCATGACCAGGCTGCTGGATCCGGCAATATCGAACACCATGCCGATGCACGGCATCGCCGCCAGCGGCGCGGCTTGGACAAAGGCGTTACCGCCCGGCATCTCGGTCATCGGCAGCCCTTGCTTGCTTCGTGCGGCTTTCATGCCGGACGACCGGTAAAGATCGGGTAAGGATGCCGACGGGTGCCCGCACCCTGCTCACGCCGCTTCCCCAGAGAACGGTATCTTAACCGATTCGGCTGCATCACCCGTGTTGTTGGAGAGTGATGCTCAGACGAATTGCGCCCGGTCAGGTCAAAATTGGCATGTTCATTCATGCCTTCGATGAGTCGTGGCTGGACAACCCCTTCTGGCGCACGCGCTTCCTGGTCAAAAATACCACCGATCTCGACCGTATTCGCGAAAGCGCCGTTTCGTCGGTGGTGATCGACGAGCGGCGGGGCCTGCCTTTGAAAGCGGGGAATCCCTGTCAGGGGGCCCCAACCGTTCCAACGCTTTCCGACCCGGCATCTTCACCAAGATCGGCTTCGGCGCAGCAACAGGCCAACAGTTTTGCCGAAGAGGCAGAGCGCGCGACCCAAATGGTCCGCGCGGCAACCGACGAGATAAAAAACCTCTTCGACGCAGTGCATGGTGGGGAGGTCGTCAATATTTCGGCCTTTTCATCGACGGTGGTCGAGGTAATATCGTCGATTAAACGTAATCCTCGTGCGTTGATTGCCATTACCCGCCTCAAGTCGCGCGATGTCTATACCTATGTTCACTCGCTTTCGGTCAGCGCGCTCCTCACCAGTTTTGGGCGCAGCCTCGGCATGAACGAGATGGAGGTTTATGAGCTCGGGCTTGCAGGTCTTCTCCATGACATTGGGAAGATCTTCATCCCCGATACCGTTCTGCAAAAGCCCGTATCGCTGACCGATGAAGAGTTTGCCGTGGTGCGAACGCACCCGGAGCGAGGCTATCACCTGCTCCGCCAAGACCCGACAACCCCGGACGTAGTGCTGGACATCTGCCGTCACCACCATGAGCGCGTCGATGGCACGGGCTATCCGTTCCGATTGAAGGGGGAGGGAATCAGTCGCGTGGCCCGCATGGCGGCCATTTGCGACGTTTACGATGCCCTGACCTCCAACCGCGCCTATAAAAGCGCGTGGACGTCGCAACAGGCCATCACCAAAATGCACCGTTGGGTCGGCCATTTTGATCCCGACCTTCTGCTTGCCTTCATGGAGGTTATTGGGGTCTATCCGCCGGGCTTGCTCGTGCGGCTGCCTTCGGATCGGCTTGCGGTCACATTACTCAATGGTCGACGTGCGTCGCGCGCCAAGGTGCGGGTGTTCTATTGCGCGCGCACCCGGACACCATTGCCGCTCCACGATGTCTTCATCGAAGACAGCGCCTCCGACAATGAGGTGCTGAGCGAACAAGTCCCGCTCGATTGGGGCATTGCGAACTGGTCGGTGGTTGCGGAACAGTTGATGGACGGCAAAACGCCGCGCCTGCCCTCCAAGCCGTTGTTTTCGTAAAATCTCTTTTACCAGCGGCGCGAACAGCATCGCCCCGCCTCTCTCAAAAACGCCGCGCAACCACCCCGGCGCCCCAGCCGAACAACACCGACAGCGCCACCGCGACCAGCCCGTACAGCACCGATTGCCGCTCGGCCGAGCGTGCGACGAAGCGCTCGAAGCCCGATTTGCGAATGTCGATTTCGCGCGTCGCCACCGCCAACACGCGACCGTCGCGGATCAGGAAGGTTTCGGCGGTAAATCGACCGACCGGCACCCGTGCCGGAATCGTCACACGCGCGCGGTACAGCACGCCTTCGCTAATCTCGACCGCGCCCGGGGCCTCGACATACAGGCCGTTGCGCCGCCTCAGCTCGACCAGCCCGCGCGCGAAACGATCCTGATCCTGCAGCGGCGCGCTGGAAGCGGGGGACAGTTGCAGGCTCGACAGGCCCAGTTCGTAAATCGCGCGCGTGCGCGCATCGAGCATCCGCGCAATCGGCTTGGACGAAGCGATTGCATAGAAACTGGGCGCCGAGCGATAGCGCAGCCGATTGGCGTTAACCCAGATCAGCCCGCCCAACTTCTGCTTTTCGCGGATCAGGATCGATTGCACCGGCCCCTTCACCACCACCACGATGTCGGTCGGCTTGTCGTCATCGGGCAGGCGCCCGCCGGGATAGAGGATCGCGCCGAACAGCAGCAAATCTGCACCGGTAAAGCTGTACTGGATTTCGATATCGCGCTGCGACACGTCGGGCACCAGCACCGGCTTGGATTGCGCCATCAGCAACGGTGCCAGCAGGACCGCGATCCAGCCCCGCTTCACGACAGATCGACCGAATAGATTTCGTCGGGCCGCCAGCCCAGCCCCAGCGCGATTCGCCCGGCGACGAGCAACACGATCACCGCCAAAGCGAGGCGCAGATATTCGGGCTTCACCCTGGCGGCAAAGCGCGCGCCCACCTGCGCGCCCGCGACCGAGCCGAACAGCAGCAGCGCCGCCAGCACAATATCGACCGCCTTGGTCGTCGTCGCATGGACCATCGTCGCCATCGCGGTCACGAACAGCGTCTGGAACAGCGAGGTGCCGACCACCACCTGCGTCGTCATGCCCAGCAGATAGAGCATGGCCGGCACCAGGATGAATCCGCCACCGACGCCGAGCAGGATCGTCAGGATGCCGACGCCGAACCCCAGCAGCAGCGGCGCCAGCGGCGAAATATACAGCCCCGAGCGATAGAAGCGCGTGCGCAAGGGCAGCGCTGCGACCAGCGGATGGTGGCGCCGCTTGCGCGCGCGCGGCGCCTCGCCCGCGCGCGCGGCGCGGATCGCGCCCAGCGCTTCCCTGGCCATCATGCTGCCGATCGAACCGAGCAGCACGACATACACGATCGCGATGACGGTATCGATCTGCCCGCTCGCCTGCAGCAACCGGAACACCCAGCCGCCGAACACCGAACCGACCAGTCCGCCCGCAACCAGCACCCCGCCCATTTTGAAATCGACGCCCTTGCGCCGGACATGCGCGAAGACGCCGGAAACGCTGGCCCCGGTCACCTGGCTTGCAGCGGAGGCGGCGGCGACGGTTGGCGGAATACCGTAAACGATCAGCAAGGGCGTGGTCAGGAAACCGCCGCCGACACCGAACATGCCCGACAACAGCCCAACGCCGCCCCCCAACAGCACGATGACGAGCGCGTTGACCGAAAGATTGGCGATGGGCAGGTAGATGTCCATTGCGCGACAGCGTTAACCGTTCGCGCCGCTTGCGCAAAGCACGCCGTGTCAGAAATCCGCACCGAGCGTCAGCGCCGGCCCTGATCCGGGCCGCGCATCCCCGGCAACACGCGCGCGCCAATCGAAGCCGAGCCGCACCGAGCGTTGACCAATGGGGACGGTGAGCGCCAGCGACGGCCCCAGATCGAGCCGC
Source organism: Sphingomonas sp. (assembly GCF_041661885.1). GTDB lineage: Bacteria > Pseudomonadota > Alphaproteobacteria > Sphingomonadales > Sphingomonadaceae > Sphingomonas. The sequence goes on from NZ_JBAZTL010000002.1 coordinate 463,181, forward strand.
GCCGCGCCGCGTTGCGCAGCGCCCCACACCCCGGCCCCAAGATCGACCCGAACGCCGCCGATTGCCGCAAAGGGATGTGCGATCCGTACCGCCCCATCGCCATAGGCCTCGGTCGTCGTGCGGCGAATCACGCCCGCCTGACCATAAGCGTCGAGCCGGAAGCCAAGCGGCAGTCGCGTTGGCCCAACCCCGCCAACGAGCGCCAGTCCCGATCCGCCGCGCCCGCCCGAGATCGCGAAACGCTGTTCGGCGACCAATCGCAGCGGCAGGCGAGTCGGTTGCCATTCAACCCCGAACGCCGCCTCGCGCAGGCCCGGCCCCAGCGGCGAAGACACGCGTCCAGCCAGCGCAAGGCGATGCTTGCGATCGACGGTATAAGCAATCCGCACCCCCGCCTGCGATCCGCCGAGCTGCCCGCCAAGGCCCCCTGGCGCGAGCCCGGAACCAGCGCGGGCGAACAGCCATGCACTCCCAGACCAACGCGACGGCGGAGGTCGCCCTGCGGGCATGTCTGCGCCGGCGGGATGTGGAAGGCCTGGCAATAAGGGGGTCGCTTGCGCGGGAGCCGCCTGCACCACCGGCTGCGCGTCGCCGTAGCGAACGAGCCCAAGCAGCGCGAGCGCGATCCGGGTTGGATCGGGCTTGCGCGGCGACGGCCAGCGCGGGGCGGCCACCGTTGTGCCATTCCGGTGCGGCTCCTCTTTCCCCACCCCCGGTCTGGTGGCCACGGCTGGTACTTCGCGCACCATCGCCGTCACCACGCCCGGGACAACGGCGCGAAGCACGTCCGCTGCGGACTCGAACTGCGGCCACAGCAGCGCCACCCGCGCGCCGACCCACGCGATCAGGAACAAGGCGAGGAACCGCAAAGGGCGCCCCCGCCCGGTTTTCATTGATCGAGCTGCGCCAGGTCGGGAAAGGTGTGCTGGGTTTTGTCCCACCGCAGCGCCGTCCCGCGCAGCGACGCGACATAAGCGACCATCGCGCGCCGTGCGGCGAGCAAAGCGATGAGATTGCCGACAAAAGCGCGCGGCAACGACCAGGCCGCCTCGCGCCAGCCATAATCCGCGCCGGTAAACGCCGCCCGCGAGGCAAGCCGCCACAGCAGCAAGGCCGCGTTGACGCGCAACAGCCCCGCCATCGGATCGGACAGACGCAGCCCGCCGCCATCCAGCAACGCATGGCCCAGCAGCGACGCGCCCCACGCCACCAGCGCGACATAGGCGATCGCCAAGATGAGGACCGAGATCGGCGCGCGGCGATCACGCATCCGCATCCAATGTTCGTGCAGATCGAGCGGGCGCGCCCACCCCATCCGATCCCACCCCGCCAGCGCGATGCCCGTCATCCAGCGCGATTTCTGCCGGACCGCAGTTTCAAGCGTGGCGGGGAAATAGGCGCGCACCGCGACCAATGGTCCGCCCCGCCGCTCGCGCACCCGCGCGAACGCACCGCGCCCGCCCAGCCCGGCAATGTGCAGGCCAAGCTCATAATCCTCGGTCAAGCTATCGGCATCGAACGGTACGCCACCGCGCGCCGCAGCAATCCTCTCGAGCATCCCGCGCTCGATCGCGCAGCCGACCCCGGCAAGCGGCAACCCCGCGCCGAGCGCCTGGCGCACCACGAGATTCTTCCCATGCGCCTCTGCAAATTCATCGGCATAATGGCCCGAAACCAGCCGCGCTTTGCCATCCACCAGTGGCAATACCGGCAACTGCACTGCGGCGTATCGCCCGATCAGGGCATCGATCACGCGCAGTTCGGCTGGATGAACCATATCCTCGGCATCGTGCAGTTCGACTGCCGCCACGCGAATCTGCTCGCTTCGCTCGTCGCGCAGCAGCGCCGCCCACAGCGCATTCAAGCAGTCGGCCTTGGTCGTGGGCCCATCATTCGGCCCGATCACCAACCGCACACGGGCATCGTCCGCCGCCACGGCAGCGACGGCGGCGATGGTCGCAAGATCGTTGGGGTACGTGCCAACGTAGATTCGGTAATCGGGATGATCGAAGCGCGCGAGGCTGGCCCGCAACATCGCACCGATGACGCTTGCCTCATCCCATGCGGCAACGAACACGGCCATCCGGCGGGGCTCTTGCAGGGCGTAGCCCTCCAGCGTGTCGGGCAAGCGATCGGATCGCCGCCACAACCGCGTCCACAACCAGGCGAAGTCGACCGCGATGTCATCGACGCCCCCGACCAGAAAGCCGATCGCGGCGAACAACATGGTCTCACGCGCGACCGCGTCCAGCGCGGCGATGACCCACTCTCCCGCCAAGAGCGTTCCTCCCCCTCGACCGGTGCCCCCCGAGTCGAATGGTCGCTTTTGTCCAACAGCCCGTTCCTTCGATCAAGCTGTCACAGCATCGTCACCATTCATCGATGTACGAGCACGCCTTATCGCATTATACCCCGCCCCTGGGTCTTGGGGAGGATTTGATGAAACGCGCGTTCCGAGTCGCATTGCTCGCTTTGGCGCTTGCCCCGGTCACTGCTTTTGGCGATTCGAGCCCGCAGGTCATTCTGGCGACGCCCGGCATTGGTGACGGTGCGATCGAACGCTTCACCGCGCGCTTCAGCCAGCCGATCGTGCCCCTCGGCGACCCACGCGCGGCCTCGCCCTTCGACGTTAGCTGCGCGGTCGGCGGTCAGGGGCGGTGGGTTGATCCGCAGACCTTCGTCTATGATTTTGCAAACGGCCTGCCCGGCGGCACCGTCTGCAAGTTCAAACTGCGCTCGGGCCTGAAGAGCGTGTCGGGTTATGCCGTCACGGGGCAACAGGAATTTTCGGTCGACGCCGGCGGCCCGGTCGCGCGCGCTGTCCTGCCCAGCCAATACGATAGTGAGATTGAGGAAGATCAGGTTTTCCTCGTCGCCGCCAATTTGCCCGCCACGCCCGCCTCGGTCGCGGCCAACGCCTATTGCGCGGTCAAGGGCATTGGCGAGAAGATTCCGGTCGAAGTGCTCGCACCCGATGTGCCCGGAAAATTGCTCGGCGAAATGGGCACCGAGAATTGGACCGTGCGCAACTTCCTGGAAAGCGCCGGGCTCCCCGCCGCGATCCCCGCCGCTGCCGATCGCGCCAAGGCTTATGCCGGGGTGACCGCACTGAAGTGCCGCCGTCCGCTGCCGCCGGGCACCGACATGGCGTTGGTATGGGGTGCGAATATCGCCGGGGCCAGCGGCAAGACCGCAGGTGCCGACCAGCGCTTCGATTACACCGTGCGCAAACCCTTTACCGCGCGCTTCGAATGCGGTCGTGTCAACGCGCAAGCCGGGTGCAATCCGGTCGAGAAAGCGTGGGTGCGCTTCTCCGCGCCCGTCGCGACCGATCTCGCCAAACAAATCCGCATCCAGACCGCCGACGGCAAATTGCTGACCCCGACGCTGTTCGATGATGCCTCCGAAGACACCGAACATGGCGATGCCAAGAGCAAGGCGACCGTCTCGTCGGTCGGTTTCAAAAGCCCGTTGCCCGAATCGCAAGCCGCCAAGCTGTTGTTGCCAGCGGGCGTGAAGGACGAAAGCGGTCGCGCGCTCGCCAATGCCGAGCGCTTCCCGCTGGACGTGCGCTTCGATGCCGCGCCGCCGCTGGTGAAATTCGCGGCGCCCTTTGGCATCTTGGAATCGAAGCAAGGCGGTGTGCTGCCGGTGACGGTGCGCAATGTCGAACCAGCCCTTCAGGGCACCAACCTCAGCATCGCCGGGCAGGCGCTGCGCATCGACGGGTCCGACGGCAAGATCGCCGAATGGCTGCGCACCGTTTCCCATGCCGATGACACCGCCAGCCATGAGGAAACACGCGGCAAGGACAAGGTCCGCATCAACGACACCGGCGCGACCTCGATCCTCGGCAAGCAGGGCGCGTCACTGAAGATCGGCCTGCCCGGCAAGGGCAAGGATTTCGAAGTCGTCGGAATGCCGCTCGGCGGCGGCAAGCCCGGTTTCTATGTCGTCGAACTGGCCAGCCCCGTGCTCGGCCAGGCGCTGCTCGGGCGCAAGGCCCCGCGCTACGTCGCCGCCGCCGCGCTCGTCACCAATATGAGCGTCCACTTCAAATGGGGCCGCGCGAAAAGCCTCGCCTGGGTGACCGCGCTCGACACCGGCCAGCCCGTCGCCGGGGCCGAAGTGCGCGTGAGCGATAGCTGCACCGGCGAAGTGCTCGCGCGCGGGGTGACCGACAAGAGCGGCGGCGTCTATGCCCCGCCGGGCCTGCCCGAGCCCGAAACCTGGGGCAGTTGCGAAGACACCAGCAGCCACCCGCTAATGGTCTCAGCCCGCGCCGCCGACGATTTCAGCTTCACGCTGACGGCCTGGGGCGAAGGCATCCGCCCGTATGATTTCGACTTGCCCTATGGCTATCAGGCGCGCGGCGAAATGCTGCACACCGTGTTCGACCGGATGCTCGTCCGCCAGGGCGAGACGATCCACATGAAGCACATCCTGCGCACGTCGGTTGCCGATGGCTTCGGCATGGCCCCGGCAGTGTCCGGCACGCTCCGCTTGCAGCATCGCGGGTCCGACACGCAGTTCGATTTGCCGCTGACGATCGACGCCAATGGCATTGGCGAGAATGAATGGACCGCCCCCACCGGCGCGCCGATGGGCGATTACGACCTGTCGGTGATCGTCGATGGTCGCACGATCGAGACCTCGCAATCGTTCAAGGTCGACGAATATAAATTGCCGACGATGCGCGCGAGCGTCACCGGCCCCAAGGACGCCGCGGTCCGCCCGACCAATCTGCTGCTCGATCTGTTCGTCGGCTATCTGTCGGGCGGCGGCGCGTCGAACCTGCCGGTTGACATGCGCATCGGCTATTTCGCGCATGACACCAAGCCCGACGGCTATGAAAGCTACAGCTTCGGCGGCAAGGCGATCACCGAGGGCACCAAGCCGCTCAACGGCGATGGCGAAGAGGAGCAGACCGCGCTCCCGCCAACGCAGACGCTGCCGACCACGCTCGGCGGGGACGGGACCGGCAAACAGACCGTCGCCGTGCCGCAGACGCTCGACGGCGTCACCGACATGCTGGTCGAAATGGATTATCAGGACGCCAATGGCGAGGTGCTGACCGCATCCAAACGCATCCCGATCTTCCCGAGCACGGTGCAACTGGGCGTGAAGACCGATGGCTGGCTGATGAAGCAGGACGATTTGCGGCTGCGCTTCGTCGCGCTCGACACGAATGGCAAGCCGATCGCCAACCAGGCGATTTCGGTCGCGCTCTACAGCCGCCAGATCCTCACCGCCAGGCGGCGGCTGATCGGCGGCTTCTATGCCTATGACAACCGCATGAAGACGACCAAGCTCTCGCAAAGCTGCACCGCGACGACCGATGCGCAGGGGCTGGCGAGGTGCAAGATCGCGCCGGGCATTTCGGGCGAAGTCTATGCCGTCGCCACGACCAAGGACGCGAACGGCAACGAAGCGCGCGCCACGCAAAGCGTGTGGCTGGCGGGCAATGACGATTGGTGGTTCGGCGGCGACAATGGCGACCGCATGGACGTGGTGCCCGAACAACAGGCCTATAAAGCGGGCGACACTGCACGCTTCCAGGTGCGGATGCCCTTCCGCAAGGCGACCGCGCTGGTCACGGTCGAGCGCGAAGGGGTGCTGTCGAGCTTCGTCACAGAGCTCAGCGGCACCGATCCGGTGGTCGAGGTCAAGATGCCGGGCAGCTATGCGCCCGACGTGTTCGTCTCGGTCATGGTCGTGCGTGGCCGCACCGAAAGCGGCTTTTGGACATGGCTGCACGGCATCGCCCAGTCGGTCGGGCTGGCGAACAGCCCGCCCGAGGGACAGGAGCCGACCGCTTTGGTCGATCTCGCCAAGCCGAGTTATCGCCTGGGCATCGCCAAGGTGAAGGTCGGCTGGGAAGCGCATCAGTTGCAGGTCGCGGTCAAGGCCGATCGCGCGCGCTATGCCGTGCGCGACGTGGCGCAAGTCGATGTCGCGGTGAAGACGCCCGATGGCAAGCCCGCGCGCACCGCCGATGTCGCCTTCGCGGCGGTCGATGAGGCGCTGCTGCAACTCGCTCCCAATGATAGCTGGGACGTGCTGACCGCGCTGATGGGCGAACGCCCGTTGTCGGTGCTAACCTCGACCGCGCAAACGCAGGTCGTCGGCAAACGCCACTATGGCAAGAAAGCGGTCGAGGCCGGTGGCGGCGGTGGCGGCGATTCTTCGGGGCTCAACCGCGAGAATTTCCAGCCGGTGATTCTGTGGAAGGGCCGCGTCGCGCTCGACGAGAACGGCCATGCCCGCATTCCGGTGACGCTCAGCGACGCGCTGTCGTCGTTCAAGCTGGTCGCGATCGCTACCGATGGCGCGCAACTCTACGGCACGGGGATGACCAGCGTGCGCACCGCGCAGGATCTGTCGATCTATGCCGGCATTCCCCCGGTCGTGCGTACCGGCGATTTCTATGCGTCGAGCTTCACGCTGCGCAACGGATCGGACAAGCCGATGACGGTGACGGCAACGGTCGACCTGACCCCCGCCATCGCGCAGGGCAAGCCGTTGACGGTCACGATCCCGGCGGGCGGCGCGGTGCCGGTCGCGTGGAATCTCACTGCGCCCGCCACTATCGACCGCTTGCGCTGGCATGTCAGCGCCAAGGCGTCGAACGGCAAGGCGGTCGACCAGATCACCACCGATCAGGCGGTGGTGCCGCTCTATCCGGTCGAAGTGTGGGCGGGCACGCTGGCGCGCATCGGTGCCGATACGACCATCCCGATTCTGCCGCCTGCGGGCGCGATCGCGGGGCGCGGAACCGTCGATATCCGGCTCGACGATACGCTGGCGCCGCCGCTCGCCGGGGTGCGCGAATTCATGGCGCGCTATCCCTATGATTGCTTCGAACAGCGTCTGTCGCGTGCGGTCGCGCTCGGCGATGCCGGGCTGTGGCAATCGCTGGCGGGCGATCTTCCGGCCTATCAGGCCGACGACGGCCTGCTGCGCTATTGGCCTTCGGGCAGCCTGACCGGCTCCGAAGCGCTGACCGCTTATGTGCTGGCGATGACCTCCGACGCAGGATTGCCGATCCCGGCGGGCCCGCGCGCGAAGATGATCGAGGGGCTGAAGGCCGTGCTCGACGGGCGCTTGCGGCATGAGGATTATGGCGATGTGCGCTGGCAGCGCGTCTATGCCTTCAACGCGCTCGCCCGCGCCGGGGCCGCGACCCCGGCGATGCTCGGCCAATTGAGCATGACGCCAAAGGAAATGCCGACCGCGTTGCTCGCCGATTATCTGGTGTCGCTCGATCATCTCCAGGGCCTCGCCAACGGGGCTGCACTGAAGAGCGCCGCCGAGGCGGTGTTGCGCACGCGGCTGGTTTATGAAGGCACGCGGCTCGACTTGTCCGACAGCAGCAACCAGCCGTGGTGGCTGATGTCGTCGGGCGACGAAGCGTCGATCAAGACGGTGATCGCCACGCTCGGCCGTCCGGGCTGGCAGGACGAAGCCGCCAAGATGATGGTCGGCGTGGCGCTGCGCCAGTCGCACGGACGGTGGGACACCACCACCGCCAATGCCTGGGGCACGATCGCGGCGCGTAAATTCGGCGCGCTCTATCCCGCCAGCGCGATCATCGGCACGACCACATTGGGGTTGGGCACGCAGACGATCAGCAAGAACTGGCCGCTCGCCGCCACCGCGCGCACCGCAAGCTTTGCGCTGCCGACAACGCAGACCCCGCTGAAACTCGCGCAATCGGTTGGGGCCGGGCCGTGGGCGACGGTCTCAGTATCGGCAGCGGTGCCGCTGACCAAGCCGCTATTCGCAGGCTATGAGATGCAACGCCGGGTCGAGGTTGTGCAAGCGCGCACCAAGGGCGTTCTCACGCGCGGCGACGTGGTCAGGGTGACGATCACGGTCAAGGCCAGCGCCGAGCGCAACTGGGTGGTGATCAACGATCCGATCCCGGCGGGCGCGACGATCATCGGCGATCTGGGCGGGCAATCGCAAATCCTTGCAGGGCAAGCGCAAGCCGGGCCGGGCACCAAGTTCGAGGCGCGCGATGCCAATGGCAAGCTGTGGGACATTCAGGTCGGCGTTGTGCCCGCCTATGTCGAGCGGCGGAACGATAGCTGGCGGGCTTATTATGGCTGGGTTCCGCGCGGGGCGTTCAGCGCGTCGTACATGCTGCGGCTAAACGGAGCCGGGCGCTTCAACCTGCCGCCGAGCCGGATCGAGGCGATGTATTCGCCCGCGATCCGCGCACAACTGCCGCTCGAGACGATGACGGTCGTGCAGCGATAAGCGTCTTACTCCCCCCTTTCTCACCTTCCCCGGCGCAGGCCGGGGCCCAGTCGCGGGCCGTTGAATGATTGAGCATGGTGCTCTCTTGCAGAAACTGTCGCGACTGGGCCCCGGCCTGCGCCGGGGAAGCGAAAAGGTTTGGGCTGTCCTCCAGACGCGTACAGGCGCGAGCATCGCGGGGCTGACGCTGCTTCTCCTAGCCTTCATTACACTTGATTATGCTACCCTGCCCCCGCCGCTCCCCGGTTACGCCCAGGTCCGCGGCGCATGGCACCCGTCCGAAGCGTGGCTCTATGACCGAAACGGCGTGCTGATCGACAGCGCGCGCGTCGATTTCAAGGCGCGCCGCCTCGCCTGGACCCCGCTCGACCATGTCGGCCCGGTGGCGCGCACGACGATCGTTGGTGTCGAGGACCGCCGCTTCTTCTCACATAGCGGCGTCGACTGGCTCGCGCTCGCGGGGGTCGCGCGTGACAAGGCCAAGGGCGAACGGGCACGCGGGGCGAGTACGCTGTCGATGCAGGTCGCCGGTTTCCTTGCGCCCGATCTTGCTGCCCCCGGCCAGCGCCGCCTATGGGACAAAATCCGCCAGATGCGCGCCGCCTGGGCGCTCGAATCACGCTGGTCCAAGGAGCAGATCCTCGAAGCCTATCTCAACCTGGCCGGGTTTCGCGGCGAGGCGCAGGGCATTGGTGCAGCCGCGCTCGGACTGTTCGGCAAGACCCCCGATGCGCTTGCGCGCGATGATGCGCTGCTGCTGGCGGCGCTGCTGCCCGATCCGCAAGCCGATGCTGGAACCGTCGCACGCCGCGCCTGCGCCGTGTCGCACGAGCAGGACTGTGGGCGCTTTGCCGGGGAAGCGGCCTCGATGCTCGGGCCCGCGCGCAGTCTCGCGCTCGATCCGGGGCTCGCGCCGCATCTGTCGGACCGTTTGCTGACCAAGCCCGGGCTCAAGGTCACCACCACGCTCGACCGCCGCATCCAGACGCTCGCCATCGTCGCGTTGAAGCGGCAGTTGCAGGGCCTTGGCGGCGCGCGCGCGCGCGACGGCGCAGTAGTGGTGATCGACAATGCCAGCGGCGACGTGTTGGCCTATGTCGGCGGCATCGGTGGGGCTTCGACCGCGCCCGCCGTCGATGGCGCGAACAGCTATCGCCAGGCGGGATCGACGCTGAAACCGTTCCTCTACGCCCAGGCGATCGAAAAGGGCTATCTGACGCCCGCCTCGATCCTAGATGATTCGCCGGTGCAACTCGATACGGCGTCGGGCCTGTACGTGCCGCAGAATTACGATCGCGGCTTTAAGGGGCCGGTGTCGGCGCGTTCGGCGCTGGCAGGGTCGCTCAACGTGCCCGCAGTGCGCACCTTGCTGCTCGTCGGGGTCGAGCCGTTTCGCGACCGGCTATGGGATACGGGCTATCGCGGGCTGGTCGAGGATGGCGAGTATTACGGCTATTCGCTCGCCTTGGGCTCGGCCGAAGTCACCTTGCTCGAACAGGCGGACGCTTACCGCAGCCTCGCGCAAGGCGGGCGCTGGTCACCGCTGCGACTGACCCTCGATGCGCCCCGCACCGCCCCCCGCGCGGTCACCACCCGCCAAGCGGCGTGGATCGTTGCCGACATGATGGCCGACGCCAATGCCCGCGCGGTCACTTTCGGGCTCGATTCGGCGCTGCATCTGCCCTTCTGGGCGGCGGTGAAGACGGGGACGAGCAAGGCGCTGCGCGACAATTGGTGCATCGGCTTCACCCAGAAATACACGGTTGCCGTGTGGGTCGGCAATTTGGAGGGCGATTCGATGCGCGCGGTGTCGGGCGTCAGCGGCGCGGCACCGGTGTGGCGCGACATCATGCTGTCGCTCAATGCCGAGGAACGCGGCGCACCGCCGCCGCGCCCGGCGGGCGTCGAAGCACGCGCAATCACTTTCGCGCGCGCGATCGAGCAGCCGCGCACCGAATATTTCCTGGCCGGCACCGGGCAAAGCCACATCGCCTTCGCGCCCGACGAATCGCGCCGCCCGCGCATCACCAACCCCGTTTCCGGCAGCGTCTATGCGATCGATCCCGACATTCCGCACGACCGGCAACGCCTCGCGGTCGATGTGTCGGGGGCGGTCACCGCGCATCGCTTGTGGCTCGACAAGACCGACATTGGAGCGGCGGATTCGCAGCCCGAGATCATCGCCGGGCCGGGCACGCACCGCCTGCGCCTCACCGATGTCGGCGGGCGCGTCGTCGATCAGGTGATATTTACGATTCGCTGAAGACACCGGTCGCTCCGAGGGGAGCGACCGATGCGACGGGGTTTAGCGGTAGAAGCCGTGGATCACGTCGACGACGTAACCACGCCGCGTATCGACCAGGATCACGTCGTCATAATGCCGGATCCACTGCTGGCCATAAGCCGGACGACGCAAGTGATAGCGCCACGGATCGACAATGATGTAGCGCGGGCCATAATAGGGCGCGGCGATGCGCAAGCCAGGACGGAACGCGGTGTAGCGGAACGGAGCCTCCCAGCGCCCACGCCCATACCAATTGGGGTTGCGATCGCGCCAGCCGCGCCAGTCATCCCGGCCCCAGGCACGATCGCGGTCGCGAACGTCCTCGCGGAAATCGCGGCGGGCGTCATGCAACTCGCGCCGTTCTTCATGGATCGCGCGGGGATCGCCGCTGCGATACGCCGCGTTCAAATCGCGCTGTTCACGGCGAATGTCCCGCCGATCATGGCGCAGGTCTTCGTTTGACTGGGCGCTGGCTGCAACAGGAACCAGGGTCGCAGCAAGCAGCGCGGTGACAATGAGTTTACGCATCATATCCTCCATTACTGGTCGACCGGATTGGCATTGGCCGAGCCATGACGGGGAATGTGGCAATGTCGGGCTGAACGCTGCGCGAACGGCGCTGTCAGGAGTCTGTCAGGGTTGTATCAAAACCGTAACGCCTCGCATTATGGCGTGTCGCGACCGCCACCGGTATTGTTGTTGCCGCCGCCCTGTCCGCCACCGATGGCGCCAACCGTGCCGATATTGCCGAACAGTTCGTCGAAGAAGCTACGCTTCTTGCCCAAGGTCGGCGTGGTCTTGCCCGATGGGCTGATCGAGGCGACTTGCTCCGCCCCCGACCGCCGCACCGCCGATACGACACCGCGTGAATCGAAGCTGATCCGCAGCGTCACCTGATCGTGTACGTGCGGATTGTTATAGGCAAAATTACGGACCTCGCGTGAAATGTAATACCAGTCGCCCTGGTTGAACTCGCTGGTGAAGGTCGGCTTGCCAAGCACGGCGAGCACCGACTGGCGCGTATCCGTCCCCGCTTGGACCGAATTTACCAGATCCGAATCGATGACATAGCCCTGATGCCCCTTCAGCGGAACGCAGGCGCTGGCCCCGAACAGACTGGTGGCGAGGGCAGCGGCCGTCATCAGGCGGACGGACTTGGGGCTCATCGACACTCTCCACAGGCACGCAAAGGTCCAGGACGCATTGCATCGCGGACAGGGAGCCTCAATATGCCGGGAAACGCGGCCAAACAAGGGCGCATGGGGAACAAGGTTTTGGGCTGGCTTACCAGATTGCTGGGCGGGGAGCGCGATACGGTCGCGTTGCGGCTGTACAATGGCGTGATCGAACGCGCGCGTGCGCCGCATTGGTATGAAGCGGGCGGCGTGCCCGATTCGCTCGACGGGCGCTTCGATATGGTGGTGGCGGTGCTGGCGCTGGTGCTGTTGCGGTTGGAAGGCGACGCCGAATCGGCCGCCGTCAGCGCGCGCCTGACCGAGCGCTTCGTGACCGACATGGACGGACAGTTGCGCGAAAGCGGCATTGGCGACATCGGGGTCGGCAAGCATATCGGCAAGATGATGAGTATGCTTGGCGGGCGGCTGGGCGCGTATCGCGACGGGTTGATGGCAGGCGATCTAACGGCGGCGCTGCTGCGCAATCTTTATCGCGGGATTGACCCTGCTCCGACTGCGCTGATCCATTCGCAAGCGGCACTGATCGCCTTTCGCGACGCGCTCGCCGCCACCCCCGCCGCTGTGTTGATCGCCGGAGACCTGCCATGACTGCCCCCAAATTTTCGCGACTGGAGCGAATCGATACGATCGGCGAGGGTGCCCGCAGCGTCTCGATCACCGCCGATGCCGCCGAGCGTAGCGCGCTGGCGGCGCGGTTTGGCCTGCTCGCGGTCGATCGGCTGGAGGCGACTTTCCGCGTGCAGCGCGATGCGGCGGGCGTCGTGGCGCGCGGCGAAGTGCGCGCAGCGGTGGTGCAAGCCTGCTCGGTGACCGAGGAGCCCTTGCCCGTCACCGTCAGCGAAGACGTCGCCTTGCGCTTCGTCACCGAGCAGGAAGCCGCCGCCGAGGAGGAGATCGAGCTCGACCTCGATGCGCTCGACACGATGCCTTATGACGGCGCGGCAATCGATCTCGGCGAGGCCGCCGCAGAAACGATGGCACTGGCGCTCGATCCGTTTCCACGCGGGCCCAATGCGGCGGCGGCCCTGCGCGCGGCGGGGGTCATCAGCGAGGAAGACGCCAAACCGGCGGGGGCACTTGCCGGTTTAAAGAGTCTGTTGGCGAAGGATTAATCCTCAGGCCCCAGCGCCGGGTCGAGATCGCGCGGACGCACGAAGCGCACCAACCGCGCACCGCCTGCGGCCAGATCCGCCCAGCCCCCCTCGAACTGAAGTTCGGCAAGGGTCGCAGTCGGGTATTTGGCCTCGAGCGCGACGCGCGCAGGCTCATCCGATTCGGGCGCGAGCAGCATCGCCAGATCCTCAAGGCCGGGATTGTGCCCCACCAGCAGGACCCGCGCGGTGTCTTCGGAAAATTCGTGGACGATATCCAGCAGCGTGACCGCCGAAGCGAGGTAGATTCGCCGATCCCATTCCGGCGCAAGCGTGCGGCCATACCCCGTTTCGACGTGCGCGAGCGTCTCCACCACACGAAGCGCGGGTGAGGCGATGATATGATCGAACACCGCGCCACCGCTGCGCAAATAACCGCCCATCAGCGCGGCGGCGCGTTTGCCCCGCGCGTTGAGCGCGCGGTCGTAATCGCGGAGCGCGGGATCGTCCCACCCCGATTTGGCGTGGCGGAGCAACGTCAGCGTCTTGGTGCCGGCGGTCATGCGGATCTCCGTCAGGCGGTTTCGTGCGCGTCATGCCCCGTTTGCGTCAGCGAGGGAAGCGCCGACGCGCGCGCCACCGCTTCATCCAGCGTAACGCGCGTAATCGTCACGCCGGGCGGGAACGCCGTCAGCAAGCGTGATGGCATTGCAGCGGAGAGCAAAACGAACACGCCGTGATCGTCGGCGCGGCGAATCAAGCGCCCGAACGCCTGCGCCAGCCGCGCCCGCACGATGCGATCGTCATAGCCGCTGCCGCCGCCCGCCAGACGCCGCGCGGCGTGCAGCACGGTTGGCTTGGGCCACGGCACACCCTCCATCACCACCAGCCGCAAGGAGCGGCCTGGCACATCGACGCCATCGCGCAGCGCATCGGTGCCGAGCAAGGAGGCCGCCGGATCATCCCGGAAAATATCGACCAACGTGCCGGTATCGATCGGATCGACATGCTGCGCGTAGAGCGGCAGCCCCTCACGCGCGAGCCGGTCGGCAATGCGGGCATGGACGCCGCGCAGCCGCCGGATCGCGGTAAACAGGCCAAGCATCCCGCCGCCGCTCGCCACGCCGAGCCGCGCATAGGCATTGGCGAGCGCGCCCATATCGCCGCGCTTCACATCGGTGACGATCAGCACCTCGGCCTGCGCCGCATAATCGAAGGGAGAGGCCGCCTCGAACCGGCTCGCGCCGCGCAGCAGATGCGTCGCCCCGGTGCGCGCCTCCGCCACGTCCCAGTCGCCCCCGCCGCGCAGCGTCGCCGAGGTGACGAGCACGCCATGCGCGGGTTTCAGCACGGTTTCGGCAAAGGGCCGCGTCGGATCGAGCCAATGGCGGTGCAGGCCGACATCGTAATCGCGCCCTTCGACGCGATCGACCGCCATCCAGTCGACGAAATCGGGCGAGGCCGGCCCGCCAATTCGCGCGAGCAGCGACAGCCACGCCGCCACCGTCTCGGCACGCCAGCCGAGTGAGGCCACCGCGCCTTCGATGCGCGCGCGCGCGGGACCGTCCATCCAGTCGGGTGCTTCGTCGAGCACCGCTTCCAGCCGCCGCCCGAGCGCCACCAGCGGGCGCACCAAGGCATCCAGCGCTTCCGCCGCCGGGCCCGCCGCCTCGATCAAGCCGGGGTCGGGCTCGGCCAGCTCGGTTTCCAGACCATAGCCCGCGTCACCACCCGGATCGCGCCCCGATTCGGCGCGCGCATAAGTCAGCCCGCGCACCGCCGCGAGCAGCGCCTCGATCGGACCGAACGGCGCACCTTCGCCCAGGCGCTGCAGCCAGCCATCACTCGCCAGCGCCTGCGCCGCGCTCACCGCATCGGCGATTGCGCGCGCGCCGCCTTCGTCATAACTCGCCACATCGGACAGCCGCGCCGCCAGTCCGCGTCGCCGCCCGCGCCCGCCCGATTCGGGGCCGAGCACCCAGCGCCGCAGTTCGATCGTCTCGGCACCGGTCAGCGCGGTCGAGAACATCGCGTCGGCGGCATCGAACAAATGATGCCCCTCGTCGAACACATAGCGTGTCGGGCGCGTGGTCGATTCGCGTCCCCGTGCCGCGTTGACCATCACCAGCGCATGGTTGGCGATCACGAGATCGGCATCGGCACTCGCGCGCGCGGCCTTTTCGATGAAGCATTTGCGGTAATGCGGACAGCCAGCATAAACGCATTCGCCGCGCCGATCGGTCAGCGCGGTCGCGCCGTTGCGGCGGAACAATGTCGGCAGCCAGCCGGGCAGATCCCCGCCGACCATGTCGCCATCGGCGCTATACGCCGCCCAGCGCGCGACCAGATGCGCCAGGATCGCGGCGCGCCCGGCGAATCCGCCCTGCAGCGCATCCTCGAGGTTCAACAGGCACAGATAATTCTCGCGGCCCTTGCGCGTCACCACCTTCGCCCGGCGGGTTGCCGCATCGGGGAACAGCCGCGCGCTTTCATGCCCCAATTGCCGCTGCAGCGCCTTGGTGAAGGTCGATACCCACACCGCACCATCGGCCTTCTCCGCCCAGAGCGAAGCCGGCGCGAGATAGCCAAGCGTCTTGCCGATGCCGGTGCCGGCTTCGGCGAGCACTATATTGGGCATCCCCGCCGCCATGCGCGGCCCAAACGCCTCGCGCGCCGCCTGTGCATAGGCACGCTGGCCGGGCCGCTGCTCGGCGGTGCTGCCGGTCAAGCGGGCGAGCCGCGCCTGCGTTTCGTCCGCTTCCAGCGTGACCGTGCGCGGCTGCGCGCGCGGCGCGCCCTCCGACCAATCGCCGAGCTTGGTGAACAGCCAGCGCTCGGCCGTCTCGGGCTTTTTCAGGCGCTGGGTCAGCACCGGTGCCCAGGTCCAGCGGAGACGAAACAGCGACTGCGCCGCAGTCCACGCGCCCTCGCGTTCGGGCCACTCGCCCTCGATCATGCCGAGCAACGCCGCTGCGGCTGCGCGCAGGAAAGTGGCGACTTCGGCATCGGCGGCGGGCGGCGTCAGCCCGGTCACCCGCGCAAGCCCGCGCGGCGTCGGTACCATGAAGCGCGCCGGGCACAGAAAGGCGAACAGTTCGAGCAAATCGAGCCCCGACAGATCGGTATAGCCCAGCCGCTGCCCGACCAAGGCGGCATTGAGCAGGATCACCGGCGTATCGGCGGCAATCCGGATCGCCTCCCCCCGCCCGATCGGCCGCGTGCCGCTCTCATCCGCGATCCAGATGCCGCTGTGGCTGGCGTGGAGGGCGGGATACGGGAGCATGGGATGGAGATAGCGGGTTGGAACGAAATGGCAACGGGCGGGGGGTGCGGGGGCGTGGCGTAAAGTCAGAAAGGTTAGGCGATCGGGGGTAATGCGGCGGGCGTGGCGCGAGTGGATTTGGGGCCGTCGGCACGCGGTGCGTAGGTTGGGTGGGGCGCGGAAGGTTAGGCTAAGGTTAGGCGAAATGCGTTTTGCAAACACCGCCGTTGCGCGAGCGGTCGTGGGAGGGAGGCTCGCCGAAAACGAGCGCGGTTAACGGTTTGAAAGAGCGGGATTTCACCAGAGCATCGCATAAATGCGACGTGTAGGACAGGGCGGAGTGCCGATGGCTGGCGGTGACAGGCCGCTCCAACCGGACCTTCGTTCAAATATGAGAAACGGCGCTTACGTGGGCCACTTTGATCGCGTGATGAAATGCCTGCGGAGAGCGGTGTAGATTGAGGCTCATTGCTTAGTGCGTTCTTCTGGTTATCGTGCGGTCAACGAGGAATATTTTTATGGCGCAAGATCTTTCTGCTGGGTCCGACGCAACGAGCCGGTACGCCCGATACGTTGAGGAAGTCGCTGAGGATATCGGCGAGACGATCCAGCAATATGGCGTTCAGCCCATCCTCTTTATCGGCTCTGGCCTGTCTAAGCGGTACTTTGGTGCTCCTAGTTGGGACGAGCTTCTGGAGCATCTGGCCGAAAAGTGCTCGATGATCGACAAGGGCATAGGCTTTTACAAACAATCCCTGGGAGACTCTATTCACATCGGAGAAGAGTTCGCTAACCTTTACCAACAGTGGGCTTGGTCGACAGGGCACAACGAATTTCCCGAGGAAATGTTCAACGATCCTAAGGTAGGCAAAAATGACTACGTCAAATTCAAGGTAGCAGAATACATAAAAAGTTTAACGCCGCCAAATTCCGAAGCTTTTTTGACGTCACCTTTGGCAGGTGAAATCCAAGCGCTCCAAAAGATCAAACCTCACGCGATCATAACGACAAATTACGATCAGATGCTGGAGGTTCTATTTCCCGACCTGACACCCATTATTGGCCAACAGGCTATCAAGGGACAATCGGTATCCATCGGTGAGGTCTTCAAGATACACGGCTGCGTGACGCGACCATCAGAGATCGTCTTGACCGCTTCGGACTACGAACAGTTTACCAAGAAAAAGAAGTTCTTAAGTGCCAAGCTACTAACGTTTTTTAACGAGCACCCGCTGATTTTTATCGGATACAGCGCTAGCGATCCCAACATCCGGGCTATCCTGTCCGACATTGACGAAGCTCTTCCTGAGCGGGGCGGTGTCATCCCGAACGTCTACATTCTGGAGTGGGATCCGAACCTCACCGACACCTCCTATCCCGCTCACGACAAGATGATCCAGACGGAGGAAGATAGGACGGTTCGGGTGAAGCTAATTACGGCGAGCGACTTCTCTTGGGTGTTCGATGCTTTCGCCGCCAACCCCGTTCTGAACAACGTGAACCCGCGAGTCCTCCGGTCTCTACTCGCACGCTCCTACGAACTGGTCCGGCACGATATCCCGCGTATGCAAATGGAAGCAAACTTTCAGGTTCTCACTGAGAAGGTCGCATCCTCCGAAGCGTTCGCTAGCCTATTCGGTATCGCGACAATCAGCGACTATTCAGCCGCTTCGGCCCACTACAAATACACCGCCACGCAACTGGCAAAGAAGCTAGGCGGCACGACATGGCATGTCGCAAACAAGTTAATCGAGAAACTGGAAGCGTCATCTGGGAAGAACATTAAAGCATCCGACAACATTTATCATCGCTCGGAACAGATGAACACGAACAGCTATCACAAATATTCCCAAGAGGCATTTGACCTACTTGAAGCGGTGCGAGACAATAAGCCATACGATATTAAGATATGACGAATACCGGTCTGCCGCGCCTCCTGAATGAGCGACCATCTACGCCTTTTGCTGCCCAGAAACGGAAAAGCTGCTTTACAATCAAAATATGACATTCTCGCAGGCCACCTGCCCTCCCGCGTCTTGAGCATCCGCATAACGATCACCGAGCACTGCCCACCCCGTGACGAACCGCCCCCACCGCGCTAGACGCTGCGCATGACCACCGATTTCCGCACCGCCGCCCTCGATTCCAAAGCCTGGCCGTATGAAGAGGCGCGCAAGCTGCTCAAGCGCTATCCGGAGGGGAAACCGGCCAAGGACGGACAGCCCGCGCCGATCATCTTCGAGACCGGCTATGGCCCGTCGGGTCTGCCGCATATCGGCACCTTCAACGAAGTGCTGCGCACGACGATGGTGCGCCACGCTTTCCAGACGCTGTCCGATGCGCCGACGCGGCTGATCGAGTTCAGCGACGATATGGACGGGTTGCGCAAGGTCCCCGACAATGTCCCCAACCAGGCGATGCTTGCGACGCATCTCGGCAAGCCGCTCAGCCGTATTCCCGATCCGTTCGAGAAGTTCGAGAGCTTCGCCGCCCACAACAACGCCATGCTCCGCGATTTTCTCGATCGCTTCGGCTTCGAGTATGAATTCATCTCGTCGGCCTCGCAATATGAAGCCGGCGTGTTCGACGATGCGCTGAAGGGCGTGCTGCGCAACTATGCCGCGATCATGGGCGTGATGCTGCCGACGCTGCGCAAGGAACGCGCCGCGACCTATTCGCCGATCCTGCCGATCAGCCCCAAGACGGGAATCGTGCTGCAAGTCCCGGTCGAGGTCGTCAATGTCGAGCAGGGCACGATCCGCTTCACCGACAGCGACGGCGAGGTGCTCGTCCAATCGGTGCTCGGCGGGCAGGCCAAGCTGCAGTGGAAGGTCGATTGGGCGATGCGCTGGGTCGCATTGGGCGTCGATTATGAGATGTACGGCAAGGACCTGATCGACAGCGGCGTGCAGTCGGGCAAGATCGCGCGCGTGCTCGGCGGGCGCCCGCCCGAGGGGCTGATCTACGAGATGTTCCTCGACGAAAAGGGCGAGAAGATCTCCAAGTCCAAGGGCAATGGCCTGACGCTGGAGCAATGGCTGGAATATGGCACGCAGGAGAGCCTGGCCTTCTTCGCTTATCGCGAGCCCAAAAAAGCCAAGCAGCTCCACATCGGCGTCATCCCGCGCGCGGTGGACGAGTATTTCCAGTTCCGCGGCAGCTATGCCGCGCAGCCGGTCGAACAGAAGCTCGGCAATCCGGTGCATCATATCCATGAAGGCGACGTGCCGGACACCAACCCGCCGGTCACCTTCGGCCTGTTGCTCAATCTGGTCGGCGTGCTGGGTGCGGGCGGGACGGCGGAACAGGTCCACGGCTATCTCAGCAATTATGTCGAAGGGGCCATCACGCCCGAACTCAACGCGCTGATCGGTCATGCACTCGCCTATAACCGCGATTATGTCGCGCCGACGCTCCAGCGCCGCAAGCCCGAGGGGATCGAGATTGCCGCACTCGAACGGCTTGACCGCGAACTCGCCGCCGCGCCCGCTGATGCCTCGGCGGTCGATTTGCAGAACATCGTCTATGCGATCGGCAATGAAGGCGGGTTTGAGCCGCTGCGCGCCTGGTTCGGGGCGCTCTACGAAACGCTGCTCGGCTCCACGCAGGGCCCGCGCATGGGGAGCTTCATCGCGCTGTACGGCATCGACAATACCCGCAAGCTAATCGCCGAAGCGCTCGTCTTGTGAGCCGATCGCCGCTCCGCCGCGCGCGCTCGGCCCTGCGTGCGTTTCTCGCGCAGGAGGCGGCGGGTGGGATGGTGTTGATGGCGGCGGCGGCGTTCGCGCTGATCTTCGCCAATTCCGGACTGGCCTCCGCTTATTTCGCCTTCTTGCACCACGAGACGGGGCCGGTACTGGCGCGCGCGATCGGTCCAATGACGGTGCATCTGTGGATCAACGACGGCTTGATGGCGGTGTTCTTCCTGCTGGTTGGCCTCGAGATCAAACGCGAGCTGGTCGATGGGCAATTGGCCAGTCCCGCGCGACGGCGCTTGCCGATTATCGCGGCGGGCGCGGGGATGGCGATACCGGCGTTGGTCTTTCTCGCCATTACCGGCGGCGCGCCTGCATTGAGTCCAGGCTGGGCGATTCCGGCGGCAACCGACATCGCCTTTGCCATCGGCGTGCTGGCGTTGCTCGGCAAGCGCGTCAGCCCCGCGCTGAAACTCTTCCTCACCACCGTGGCGATCGTCGATGATTGTGGCGCGGTGGCGATCATTGCGCTGGTCTATAGCCACGGCATCGACTGGATCGCGCTAGCGGGCGCGGTGGGCACGATCCTGATCCTGTTCACGCTCAACCGGCGCGGCGTAGTCGCTTTGTGGCCTTATCTGCTCGGCTTTGTGTGCCTGTGGTGGCTGGTGCTGCTGTCGGGCGTCCACGCAACCGTCGCGGGCGTGATTGCCGCCGCGTTGATCCCGGTTACGATCTCGCGCGGCGCGCCCGATGCCGCGCATTCACCGCTCCACCGGCTCGAACATGCACTCTCGCCCTGGGTCGCGTTCGGCATCGTGCCGCTGTTCGCCTTTGCCAATGCCGGGGTATCGCTGCTCGGTGTATCGGCGGCGACACTGGGCGATCCATTGGTGCTGGGCATTGCCGGCGGCCTGTTCCTTGGCAAACAGGCCGGGATCGTCGGGGGCGTGGCGCTCGCCGAGCGTCTGGGGATCGCCAAACGCCCCAAGGGGATGCGCTGGATGCAGCTTTACGGGGTCGGTCTGCTGGCGGGCATTGGCTTCACGATGAGCCTGTTCATCGGCGGCCTCGCTTTTCCGGGCGACGCGCAATTGCAGGATTCGGTCAAGATCGGCGTGCTCGGTGGATCGATCCTGTCGGCAATCGCGGGCTATATCGTGCTGCGCTATATCGCGCCGCGTACGAACGGCGCTTGATCGCCCAAAACGAAACGGGCGCCCCGTTTGGAGCGCCCGTCCCATGTCGCCTCAATCGGTCAATCAGAGCTTTTCGGTCAGCTCCGGCACGATCTTGAACAGATCGCCGACGAGGCCGAGATCGGCGACCTGGAAGATCGGCGCGTCTTCGTCCTTGTTGATGGCGATGATGGTCTTGCTGTCCTTCATCCCCGCCAGATGCTGGATCGCGCCCGAAATGCCGACTGCGACATAGACTTCGGGCGCGACGATCTTGCCGGTCTGGCCGACCTGATAGTCGTTTGGCGCATAACCCGCATCGACCGCCGCGCGGCTGGCGCCGACGCCCGCGCCGAGCTTGTCAGCAAGCGGATCGATCACGGCATGGAACTGCTCGCTCGACCCGAGTGCGCGCCCGCCCGAAACGATGATCTTGGCCGAGGTGAGCTCGGGCCGCTCCGACTTGGCGATTTCCGAACCGACATAGCTCGACACGCCGGCATCGCCGGTCGAGGCAACGGCTTCGATCGTGCCCGCGCCGCCTTCGGTCGCCGCCTTTTCAAAAGCGGTGCCGCGCACCGAGATGACCTTCTTGGCGTCGCGCGTCTGCACCGTGGCGATGGCGTTGCCGGCATAGATCGGGCGCGTGAAGGTATCCTCGCTCTCGACCGAGAGGATGTCCGAAATCTGCATCACGTCGAGCAAGGCGGCGACGCGCGGCGCGATGTTCTTGCCGTTGGTGGTCGCGGGCACGAGGAACGCGTCATGCGTTTCCATCAGCTTGGCGACGAGCGGCGCGACGTTTTCGGCGAGCGCATGGGCATAAGCCGCGTCGTCTGCGACATGCACCATGCCGACGCCCGCGATCTTCGCGGCAGCCTCGGCCACCGCGCCGACGCCCTGGCCGGCGACGAGCAGATGCACTTCCCCCAGCTTGGCAGCAGCGGTGACGGTGGAGAGGGTGGCGTCCTTTACGGATGCACCATCATGTTCAACCCAAACGAGCGTCTTCACTTCGCGACTCCCATTGCCTTGAGCTTGGCTACCAATTCATCGACATCGGCAACCTTGATTCCCGCCGAGCGCTTGGGCGGCTCGACCACCTTGAGCGTGGTCAGGCGCGGTGACACATCGACGCCGTAATCCGCCGGGGTCTTCTGCGCGAGCGGCTTGGACTTGGCCTTCATGATGTTGGGCAGCGAGGCATAACGCGGCTCGTTAAGACGCAGGTCGACCGTGATGATCGCGGGCAACGGCAGCGATTCGGTCTCCGCACCGCCATCGACTTCGCGCGTCACCATGACGGTGCCCGGCGACAGTTCGACCTTGGACGCAAAGGTCGCCTGGCCGCGACCGAGCAACCCAGCCAGCATTTGCCCGGTCTGGTTGTTGTCATCATCGATCGCCTGCTTGCCGAGGATGACGAGGTCGGGCTGTTCCTCCTCGACGATCTTGGCGAGCAATTTGGCGACGCCGAGCGGCTCGACCTTGTCTTCGGACACGATCAGGATCGCGCGGTCGGCACCCATCGCCAGCGCGGTGCGCAGCGTTTCCTGCGCCTTCTGCTCGCCGATCGACACGACGACGATCTCGGTGACGCCCGCTTTTTCCTTCAAGCGGATCGCCTCTTCGACGGCGATTTCGTCAAAGGGGTTCATGCTCATCTTGACGTTGGCGAGGTCGACCCCCGTCCCGTCCGCCTTCACGCGGGGCTTCACATTGTAATCAAGCACGCGCTTGACCGGGACCAGCACTTTCATCGGGATTCCTTCCAGGGCAGTTTCTTGCTCGGCAGCATCGGCTGTTCAAATGGCGGTTTCACGCGCTTTTCGCAAGTCCGGTATGCCATTCGCGCGTGCCGTAGCGGCATCCGGCGCGACTCGACCACGCCCTGAACGCGAAAGGGCCCGGCGTTTCCGTCCGGGCCCTTCGTTTAGCGTGCGTAGGACGGGTTAGCCCGTTCAGGCCGCGGCCTTGACCTCGGCGACGATCTTCTTGGCGGCATCGCCCAGATCGTTGGCAGGGACGATCGCCAGGCCGGAATTGGCCAGGATGTCCTTGCCCAACTGAACGTTGGTGCCTTCGAGACGAACGACCAGCGGCACCGAAAGGTTCACTTCCTTGGCTGCCGCGACGATGCCCTCGGCGATGATGTCGCAGCGCATGATGCCGCCGAAGATGTTGACCAGGATGCCCTTCACGTTCGGATCGCTGAGGATGATCTTGAACGCCGCCGTCACCTTCTCCTTATTGGCGCCACCGCCAACGTCGAGGAAGTTGGCGGGGAACATGCCGTTCAGCTTGATGATGTCCATCGTCGCCATCGCGAGGCCCGCACCGTTGACCATGCAACCAATGTCGCCGTCGAGCTTGATATAGGCCAGGTCGTACTTGGAGGCTTCGAGCTCGGCCGGATCTTCCTCGGTCTCGTCGCGCAGTTCGAGCAGATCCTTGTGGCGGAACAGCGCATTGCCGTCGAAGCCGACCTTGGCGTCGAGCACGACGAGCTTGTTGTCCTCGGTAACCGCGAGCGGGTTGATCTCGATCTGCTCGGCATCGGTGCCGAGGAACGCATCATACAGCTTCGACGCGACGCTCGCCGCCTGCTTGGCGAGATCGCCCTTCAGTTCGAGCGCGGCAGCCACGGCGCGGCCATGATGCGGCTGGAAACCGGTCGCGCAATCGATGTCGATCGCGTGGATCTTTTCAGGCGTCTCATGTGCGACGGTTTCGATGTCCATGCCGCCTTCGGTCGAGGCGACCATCGACACGCGGCCAGTTGCGCGGTTGACGAGCAGTGCCAGGTAGAATTCCTTGGCGATGTCGACACCGTCGGTGATGTACAGGCGGTTGACCTGCTTGCCATGCTCACCGGTCTGCACGGTCACGAGCGTGTTGCCGAGCATGTCGGTCGCTGCCGCGCGCACATCGTCGAGCGTCTTGGCGAGGCGGACACCGCCCTTTGCATCAGGCCCGAGTTCCTTGAACTTGCCCTTGCCGCGGCCACCGGCGTGGATCTGCGCCTTGACGACGTAAAGCGGCCCGGGAAGCTTGGCGGCGGCGGCGACGGCCTCTTCGACGGTCAGCGCAGCAAAGCCTGCGGGCACCGGCACGCCGAATTTCGCGAGGACTTCTTTGGCCTGATATTCATGGATGTTCATGGGCTGCGTGCCTTTCGAAAATCGGGGATAGAGTGGCCTTAAGCACAGCCGAACTCGCGAATCCACCCCGTAGGCGTCGGCATCGCTCGCCATCCTTGCCCCTGCAGGCTATATCGGCGCCATGTCCTGGATCACCGGCCCGCTGCTGTTTGTCGCCACCGTCGCCGGAATGGAAGGCTTTGCTTACGGCGCGCACCGCTGGCTGATGCACGGCCCCGGCTGGTTCCTGCATGAAAGCCACCACCGCCCGCGCACCGGCAATTGGGAACTGAACGACCTGTATTTCGTGATCTTCGCTGCCCCCTCGATCACGCTATTGCTCGGCGGCGTGCAATGGGGCTGGGGCGCGTGGGCGATCTGGGTTGGTGCCGGGATTGCGGCTTATGGCGCGATCTATCTCGGCTTTCACGATGTGATCGTGCACAAGCGCTTCAACCACCGCTATCTGCCCAAATCGGCCTATATGAAGCGCATCATCCAGGCGCACCGGCTGCACCATGTGGTGGAAACCAGGCAAGGCAATGTCAGTTTCGGCTTCTTGGTGACGCCGCGCCCGGAAGTTCTGAAGGCCGACCTCAAACGGCGCGGCTATGCCGGGGTCCGCGCCCCGGTCGGCGAGGAAGCGCGCGCTTCCGATTGAACCGCGCGCGTCGGCGTTACGCGCCGCCCCTCAGTCGAACAGCGACGACACCGAGCTTTCATCGGCGATGCGGCGGATCGCTTCGGCGAGCAGCGGTGCGATCGTCAGATGGCGGATCTTCTTAGCCGAAGCGACAATGTCATGGCTGCCGAGCGAATCGGTGATGACGAGTTCCTCAAGCGCCGAGCTTTCGACGCGCGCCACAGCACCACCCGACAGCACGCCGTGCGTGATATAGGCAGCGACGCCCTCGGCCCCCGCTTGCTTGAGCGCAGCGGCGGCGTTGCACAGCGTGCCGCCCGAATCGACGATATCGTCGATCAGGATGCAGAAACGGCCTTCGACGTCACCGATGATGTTCATCACCTCGGATTCGCCCGCGCGCTCGCGCCGCTTGTCGACGATGGCGAGTGGGGCGTTGTCGAGTCGCTTGGCCAGCGCGCGCGCGCGCACCACACCGCCAACGTCGGGCGAAACCACCATCAGGTTGCGCTTGCCATAGCGCGTCAGAATGTCGGCGGACATCACTGGGGCTGCGAACAGATTGTCGGTCGGGATGTCGAAGAACCCCTGAATCTGCCCGGCGTGGAGATCGACCGAGAGCACGCGGTCGGCGCCCGCAACGGTGATGAGATTGGCGACGAGCTTGGCCGAAATCGGCGTGCGCGGCCCCGGCTTGCGGTCCTGCCGGGCATAGCCGAAATAGGGGATGACGGCGGTGATGCGCTTGGCCGAGGCGCGTTTCAGCGCGTCGATGCAAATCAACAACTCCATCAGATTGTCGTTCGCCGGATAGCCGGTCGATTGCAGCACGAACACATCCTCGCCGCGCACATTCTCGCGGATCTCGACGAAGATTTCTTCATCGGCGAAACGGCGCACCAACGCGTCGGTCAACGGCAGTTCGAGATAGGCCGCGATATCGCGCGCGAGAGGCAAGTTCGAATTGCCGGTCATCAATTTCATGGCGTTCGAAACTCCCTTTGGTCCCCGTGCCCCGCATCGGGCTGCGCGCCGTGCTGACAAAGCGTCCTTTAGGCGTGGGTTTTGCGCGCGGTAAAGGGGCATTGCCGCGCGAAGGCGTGCTGCCTAGAGCAAATCCATGACCATTCGCACCCGTTTCGCCCCCTCGCCCACCGGCATGTTGCATGTCGGCAATATCCGCACCGCGCTCCACAACTGGTTGTGGGCGCAAGCGCAGGGCGGGGAATTCTGGCTGCGCATCGACGATACCGATGCCGAACGGAGCGCGGAACGCTTTGTCGACGCGATCCGCGCCGATCTCGGCTGGCTTGGCCTCACCCCGCACGGCGAGGAACGCCAGTCGGCGCGGTTCGCGCTGTACGAGGCGCGCTTTGCCGCGTTGCGCGCGGCGGGGCGGGTCTATCCCGCTTATGAAACCGCGCAGGAACTCGATCTCAAGCGCAAGATCGCCGCTGGGCGCGGCCTGCCACCGATCTATGATCGCGCCGCGCTGGCTTTGTCGGACGCCGACCACGCCAGACTGGAAGCCGACGGCATCGCCCCGCATTGGCGCTTCAAGCTCGATCATGACACGCCGATCCTCTGGGACGATTTGATTCGCGGCCCCCAGAAATTCGATGCGGCGACGATGAGCGATCCGGTGATCCGCCGCGCCGATGGATCGTGGCTGTATATGCTGCCCTCGGCGATCGACGATGCCGAGATGGGCATCACCCATGTCGTGCGCGGCGAGGACCATGTCTCCAACACCGCGCTGCAATTGCAAATGTTCGAGGCGATGGGTGTCGCGCCGCCTGCCTTCGCGCATGAAGCGTTGCTGGTCGGCTCCGAAGGCAAATTGTCGAAGCGGCTCGGCTCGCTTGGCGTCGAGCATTTCCGCGAAGCCGGGATCGAGCCCGCCGCCGTGCGCGCGCTGCTGGCGCGGATCGGGACGAGCTTGCCGGTCGAGCCTTTGGTCGACACCGCTGCCTTGGTCGAAAGCTTCGATTTCGCCAAATTCGGGCGCGCGCCCGCGCGCTTCGACGAAGCGGAACTGGCCGCGCTCAATGCCAAGATCGTCCACCAGCTCGATTTCGCCAGCGTGGCTGAACGGCTGCCCGCAGGGATGGGTGCGCCAGAATGGGAGGCGGTGCGGCCAAACCTCTCGACCGTTGCCGAGGCAGCGGACTGGTGGGGCGTGATCGAAGGCCCGATCGATGCGGTGCGCGACCCCGCCGATGCCGATTTCCTCGCCGCCGCCGCGCGCCATGTGGCCACGATGCCGTGGGACGCCGATCCGTGGCACGCGCTGACCGCCGCTTTGAAAGCCGAGACCGGACGCGGCGGCAAGGCGCTGTTCCTGCCGCTGCGCCGCGCACTGACCGGGCGCGACCACGGCCCGGACATGAAGGCGCTGCTGCCGTTGATCGGACGCGATCGTGCGGCAGCGCGACTTTCTACGATTTGATATAATGTCTCTTGTGCCGCAAATGTTATGATGTAACATTCTCTCTGCCCGGCGCGCGGTCGGGCACCGCAGAGGGAGAGCAACGATGTACGCAGATCGTTATTCCAGCCGCCAGGGCCTCGATCCCGGGGGCGTCGGTTTCGCGCTCGGCGTGGGCGGCGTGCTCTTATTCGGGCTTTCGTTGACCGCACCCAACATCCTCACCCGTCTGGTCGATCCACCGCTGACGACCACCAACATCCCCATCCCGAGCGATCCTCCACCGCCCGAAAAGACCCAGCCCGAGCGGCATCTAAAAGATCCAACCCGCGCGAACCCACCCCCGGAAACCGTCGACAGTTCCAAACAGCAATCCGCGACCAGCGCCGGGACCGCCGCTTTTCCGGTCGAGTTTCCGCCCAAGATCGAAGTCGCCGTGGGCACGGGTTCGGACGAGATCGGTACTGTCACACCACCGCATGTCCCCGCGATCGTCGGCCCACAGCTCGACTCGCGCTATGCCAACCTGTTCCAGCCCAATTACCCGAGCGACGAACGCCTCGCCGGTCGAACGGGCCGAGTCGTCGTGCGCGTGCTGATCGGCACCGACGGGCGCGTGAAAGACGTGCAGCAGGTCAGCGCCGCCAGCACCGCCTTTTTCGAGGCGACACGCAAACAGGCGCTGACCAAATGGCGCTTCATGCCGGGTACGCGCGACGGCGTGCCAGTCGAGGCATGGCGAACGATGGCGGTGCGCTTCGAGCTCGATGGCGAATAACAAACCGTGGTGCGGCGCGGTGGGGGTGGCATCGGTGCCCCGCCGCGCCTATCTGCTCTTTCATGAATTTCCTGCGCCATTTCTCTCTGCTGCGTGCCTGGCGCGATCTGCGTTATTACATTGGCACCCGGCAGCGACATCAGCTTGGCTTCATGGGCGTCGCGCTGGCGCTGACCTATGTCATGGTGGTGGGCGTGATCTATGAATCGCGCATTCCGCCCAAGCCGTATCACCGCGACATCATCTATGTGCAGCAATGGCCCGCCAACCGCACCGATGCCGAAATCGTCGCGCAGCAGAAAATCGACGGCATCGAACAGACCCGGCGCGAGAATGAGCTGAAGCGGCTGCAGGCCGAGCGGCGCGCGCAGTTCAAGAAAGTAAATGACGGCCTCAAGGCTTACGGGCTCTGAGCATGATCGGCGACCATCGCTGGATGGGGGCCGCGCTGGCGCTGGGCGAGCGCGGGCGCGGGCGCACCGCTCCCAACCCGAATGTCGGCTGCGTGATCGTGTCCGAAGGCCGCGTCGTCGGGCGCGGCTGGACCCAGCCCGGCGGCCGCCCCCATGCCGAGGCGATGGCGCTGGCCGAGGCCGGCGAAAAGGCGCGCGGCGCGACGGTCTATGTCACGCTGGAACCCTGCGCGCATGTCTCGCCGCGCGGCCCCGCGTGCAGCAATGTGCTGCAACTGGCAGGCGTGGCGCGCGTGGTGGTGGCGCTGGAGGACCCCGATGTGCGGACCAACGGCGCGGGAATCGTCCGGCTGCGCGACGCCGGGATCGCGGTTGAGGTCGGCGTACGCGCCGACGAAGCCCGCAGAGCGATGGCGGGATTTCTTGCCCGCCGCCTGCTCGGACGCCCGCACGTGACGCTGAAACTCGCGCTATCGCTCGACGGGGCGATGGCGATGGGGTCGGGGCAAAGCATCTGGATCACCGGGCCGCAAGCGCGCGCGCACGCGCATCTCGAACGCGCGCGCCACGAAGCGATTTTGGTTGGACGCGGCACGTTTGAGGCGGATGCTCCGAAGCTCGACGTCCGGCTCGCGGGACTTGAATCGCGCAGCCCGCAGCGAATTTTACTGTCGCGCACCGAAACCGATGGCTGGACGCGCCTCGCCGCGCCCACCGACATCGCGACGCTCGATTCGGTCGATCATGTGCTGGTCGAGGGTGGGCCGGCCACCGCCGCCGCTTTCCTCTCCGCCGATCTGGTCGACCGGCTGTTGCTTTATCAGGCGCCGATCCTCATCGGTGGCGGACGCACGCTGCCCGACATTGGCCTCACCGACCTTGCCGACGCGCATGGCCGCTGGCGACCGATCGATTCGCGGAGCCTTGGCAGCGACCGGCTCGAGGTTTACGAGCGCGTCAGGGAGCCTGTACCGGGCGAAAGAGGATAGCGCGATGTTCACCGGCATCATCACCGATATCGGCACGATCGACCGGGTCGAGGCGCGCGGCGACCGGCGCATCTTCGTGCGGACGGACTATGACATGGCGGGCGTCGATCTCGGCGCGTCGATCGCCTGTTCGGGCGTATGCTTGACCGTCATCGACAAATCGGGCGCGGGCGAACCGGGTTGGTTCGCCGCCGATGTCTCGGGCGAAACCGTCTCGCGCACGCCACCCCAGCAATGGACCACCGGACGCCGCCTCAACCTCGAACGCGCGCTGAAGCTGGGCGAGGAGCTGGGCGGGCACATCGTCACCGGCCATGTCGATGGCATCGGCAGCGTGGTGAGCGTCAGCGACGATGGCGACTCGCGCAAGATTGACATCGCCGTGCCCGCCGACCTCGCCCCGTTCGTCGCACAAAAGGGTTCGATCACCGTCGATGGCGTATCGCTGACGGTCAATGCCGTCGCCGACCACGGCACGACCTCGCATTTCTCGCTCAACATCATTCCGCACACCCAGGCGATGACCACGCTGGGCGATCTTCACCCCGGCGATGCCGTCAACATCGAGATCGACGTCCTCGCCCGCTATTTGAAACGCATGGAGCATTATCGTGCCACAGCCTGAAGTCACGCGCCTGCGTCATGGGTTCCTGTCGACCCCTGAGGAACTGATCGACGAGGCCAAGAATGGCCGCATGTTCATTCTGGTCGATGATGAAGACCGCGAGAATGAGGGCGATCTGGTCATCCCGGCGCAAATGGCGACGCCGGAGAAGATCAACTTCATGGCCAAATATGGCCGTGGGCTGATTTGCCTCGCAATGACCAAGAAGCGTGTCGACGAACTCGGCCTCGACCTGATGAGCCGCCACAATGGCACGCGGCATGAAACCGCCTTTACGACTTCAATCGAGGCGCGCGATGGGGTTACCACCGGCATTTCCGCCGCCGACCGCGCGCGCACCATCTCGGTCGCGATCGATTCATCCAAGGGCAAGGACGAGATCGTCACGCCCGGCCATGTCTTCCCGCTGGTGGCGCGCGATGGCGGCGTGCTGGTGCGCGCCGGCCATACCGAGGCGGCGGTCGATGTCTCGCGCCTCGCCGGGCTTAACCCTTCGGGCGTGATCTGCGAAATCATGAACGAGGATGGCACGATGAGCCGCCTCGACGACCTCGTCACCTTCGCGCAGTTCCACAATCTCAAGATCGGTACGATCCGCGACTTGATCGCCTATCGCCGTCGCCACGATCATCTGGTCGAGAAGCGCGCCGAAATGGCGTTCGAGTCGAAATGGGGCGGCCAGTGGAAGGCGATGACCTTCCACAACAAGGCGACCGGCGACGAGACGATCGCCTTGGTCAAGGGCAAGATCGACCCGGCCAAGCCGACGCTGGTGCGGATGCACACCGCCTCCTATTTCGTCGACATGTTCGGCGAACAATCCGAACGTTCCGGGCTGCTCTCACGCTCGATGGAGCTGATCGGCGAGGAAGGCGCTGGCGTCATCGTCGTCATCAACCGCCCGATGAAAGATTCGGTGACGCGCTTCATCAAGCTGCGCGGCGAGGGCAAGGGCGCGGGCGCGCCCGAGGTTGAGGAACTGCGCGACTATGGCGTTGGTGCCCAGATTCTCGCCGAACTCGGCGTTGAGGAAATGGTGTTGCTGACCAACACCCACCACGCGCTGGTCGGTCTGGAAGGCTATGGCCTGTCGATTGTCGACGAGCGCACGATTCCCGGTACTGGAGGCGAATAATGGCCAAGATTCTCATCGTCGAAGCCCGCTTCTACGACCATCTCAACGACATGCTGCTCGACGGCGCCCGCGCCGCGATCGAGGAAGCGGAGCACAAGCACGAGACGATCACCGTGCCCGGTGCGCTGGAAATTCCCGCCGCCGTCGCACTGGCGGCGGATAGCGGGGCCTATGATGCGTTCGTCGCGCTGGGCGTCGTCATCCGCGGTGAGACCTATCATTTCGAGATCGTCGCGGGCGAGAGCGCGCGCGGGCTGATGGCGCTGTCGATGGATGGGCTGCCGATCGGCAATGGCATCCTGACCACCGAGGATGAAGCGCAGGCGATCGTCCGGGCCGACCGCGCGCAACTCGACAAGGGCGGTGCCGCCGCCAAGGCCGCGCTCGCGATGCTCGCGCTGAAGAGCCGCTTCGGCTGAGCGGCGCAGCGGGTCCGGTTTTTGTTCCTTCCTTAAGCGCTTCCCAGGCGAAGGCCGGGGCCCAATCGCGCAGGTTTTGGTAACGACACGCAGCGTCTGATTTTCTCCTGTCTTGCTCCTGGGCCCCGGCCTTCGCCGGGGAAGTGTGGTAAAGGTGGGGCCTTCCCACCGCCAGCATCCTTACTTATACTTGTGTCAATAAGCGGGAGAGCGATCGATGGCCTATGCGCACACCTATCGGGCGAATCCGCATTGGCTGCCCCGCCAGAAGCAATCCGCGATCCACGCCATTCCGGGCGAGGACGGGCTACCCTTCATTGGCAATACCTTCCGGATGCTGCGCGACCCCGTCGCTTTCGGCAAGCGGATGATCGACACTTATGGTCCGGTGTTCCGCAACAATGCCTTTGGCGGCCCGACCGTCAGCTTGATCGGCCCCGACGCCAACGAACTGGTGTTGTTCGACCGCGACCGGGTGTTTTCGTCCGAACAGGGTTGGGGACCGCTGCTCAACCTGCTGTTCCCGCGCGGGCTGATGCTGATGGATTTCGAAAAGCACCGCGCCGACCGCAAGGTGATGGCGGTGGCGTTCAAACCCGAGCCGATGCGGCATTATGCCGAGACGCTCAATGCGGGCATCTCGCGCGCGGTGGCGAGCTGGGGCAACAAACCCGTTCGCTTCTATGACGCGATCAAGGAATTGACGCTCGATCTGGCGGCGGAGAGCTTTCTCGGTATGCCGCTCGGCCCCGAGGCGACGCGCATCAACCAGGCCTTTGTCGATGAAGTGCAGGCGTCGATCACCCCGATCCGCATTCCGCTGCCGGGATCGCAAATGCGCAAGGGCGTGCGCGCGCGCGCCTATCTGATCGACCTGTTCGAACGCGAAATCCCGGCGCGGCGCACCGGCACCGGGCAGGATTTCTTCTCGCAATTCTGCCGCGCGACCGGCGATGACGGCCAGCCGCTGCCCGCCGATGCGATTGCCGATCACATGAACTTCCTGATGATGGCGGCGCATGACACCATCACGTCCTCGGCAACCAGCCTGATCATGCTGCTCGGGCGGAATCCGGAATGGCAAGAGAAACTGCGCGCCGAAATTACCGAACTCGGCATGAACGCCGAGGGCACATTGCCCTATGGCCAACTCGACCGGCTCGAACTGACCGACATGGCCTTCAAGGAAGCGCTGCGACTAATCCCGCCCGTGCCGTCGCTGCCGCGCCGTGCGATCAAGCCGTTCGATTTCGGCGGCTATCATATTCCCGCCGGCACCACCGTCAGCGTCAGCGTGGCCTACACCCACACCATGCCCGAGCTGTGGCCCGACCCGCAGCGTTTCGACCCGTTGCGCTTCACGCCAGAAGCGGTGCGCGCGCGGCACAAATATGCGTGGGTGCCGTTTGGCGGTGGCGCGCATATGTGCCTGGGGCTGCATTTCGCGACGATGCAGATCCGCATCCTGCTCGCGCAGTTGCTCAGCCGCTATCGGATCGAACTCGATGAGGGTGCCGGGGCGGAGTGGCAAGCCTGGCCGATTCCACGCCCGAAGGACGGCTTGCCCCTGCACTTCATTCCGCTGGCCTGACCCCTCCCGTTTCCAGGAGGGGTCGGCAAGTCTTACGCCGCCACCGTTTCCAGCGCGGGATAGTCGGTATAGCCTTCCGCCCCCTGGCTGAACCACGTCTTCGGGTCGGACGGGTTGAGCGGCGCGCCGGTACGCAGCCGTTCGGGCAAATCGGGATTGGCCAGGAAAGTCCGCCCGAACGCAACCGCGTCGGCGACACCCGCGTCGAGCACCGCCTGCGCTTGCTCCAGCGTCGTATAATCCGAGTTCACCACCAGCGGTTTTGAGAAGACCTCGCGGATCACCGGGCTCAGCTTGGGCACATCGGTACGGCCATAGGTGCCATCGACACCCGGCTCGCGCAATTCGAGGAAAGCGACCCCGATTTCGTCGAGCGCCCTGGCAGCAGCGGTGAACAGGGCACGCGGATTGCTGTCGTCCACCCCTTGCGAATCGCCATTGGGCGACAGGCGAACCGAGGTGCGATCCGCGCCCGCCACCGATACGACACGCTCGGTCACTTCGCGCAACAGGCGGGTGCGATTTTCGATGCTGCCGCCATAGATATCGTCGCGGAAATTGGCATTGTCGCGCAAAAACTGGTCGAGCAAATATCCGTTTGCGGCATGGATTTGCACCCCATCAAAGCCGGCACGGATCGCATTGCGCGTCGCCTGCTCATAATCGGCCAGCAGACGCGGGATCTCGGCCAGTTCGAGTGGCCGGGCGACCTCGAAATCCTTCT
The DNA here is from genome assembly GCF_041661885.1 of Sphingomonas sp. GTDB lineage: Bacteria > Pseudomonadota > Alphaproteobacteria > Sphingomonadales > Sphingomonadaceae > Sphingomonas. Next base: position 497,034 of record NZ_JBAZTL010000002.1, read on the forward strand.
TGCCGTCAAAGGTGTGCGCCTGACCATTGGTACGAGTCGCCGAAGAGGAAACTGGCTGCGCACCCGTTACCGAGGAATGCACCTGGCGACCCATGTGCCAGAGCTGCACGACAATGTGCCCGCCCGCGGCATGAACCGAATCCACCACCGGTTTCCAATGTTCGACCTGCGCGTCGGTCCACAAGCCCGGCGCGAACGGCCAGCCGAGCCCTTCGCGACTGATGCCGGTCGCTTCGGTGATGATTAGCCCGGCGCTCGCACGCTGCGTATAATATTCGGCCATGATTGCGGTGGGCACGGCATCACGCGTGGCGCGCCCGCGTGTGAGCGGTGCCATCAAAATGCGATTGGGCGCATGGATCGCGCCGAGTTGGATCGGGTCGAAGAGGCTGGGCATTGCGGACAAGTCCTTTTGCTGTGACGCGCCATAAATAGGGCGCTACAGCGCGCCATGCATGAGGCCCGATACAAAAGAATAACTGTTACGGCTGCAATCCCAGCCAGCAGTGCTGCGCTGCTCGCAGTGATTTTCGCCAACGCCGCGCTTGCCTTCGGGCCGTGGTTCGTGCGCCTGTCCGACACGGGGCCCGTTGCCTCGGCCTTCTGGCGGATTGCGCTTGCGGCACCGGTGCTCGTCGCGGCGGCATTGGCAAGCGGGTCGCGCCCCGCTCACGTCGATCGGCGCGGCGCGGGGCGCGGTTTGTGGTGGATGGTTGCGCTGGGCGGGCTATGTTTCGCCGCCGATCTCGGGAGCTGGCACCTCGGGATTTTGCGCACGACGCTCGCCAATGCGACCTTGCTCGGCAATTCGGCCACGCTGATGTTCCCAATTTATGGCTTCCTCATCGCGCGCGCCTGGCCGACGCGGATGCAGGGCCTGGCGCTGGCACTGGCGGTGCTCGGCGCGGGGTTGTTGATGGGGCGGTCCTACCAGCTCGATCCCCGCCATCTCGCAGGCGATGTGCTGTGTGTGCTGGCCGGGCTGCTTTACACGGGCTATTTCATCCTCATGGCGCGCGTGCGGGCGACGCTCGCGCCGCTTCCCGCTCTGGCGCTGTCGACAATGGCCAGCATCGTGCCCTTATTGTGCTTCGCCCTGTTGCTCGGCGAAAAGCTGCTGCCGACGCATTGGGCACCCTTGATTGGCCTTGCGCTGGTGAGCCAGATTATTGGCCAGGGGCTGATGATCTATGGGCTCGGTCGCTTGCCACCGTTGACGATCGGGCTTGCTTTGCTGATCCAGCCGATCGTCGGCGCCACGATCGGTTGGGTCGTTTACCATGAGCAACTCGGTTGGGCCGACTGGGTCGGCGGGTTGCTGGTCGCGGCCGCGCTGGTGCTGGTCAGCCGCCGCGCGCGCGCCTAGATAACCGGCATGACAGATTCGATCGCCCCCACGCCGCTGGCCGATGCAACGCTCGATGAAATCCGCGCCGCGCTCGCGCCGCTGATCGCCGCCAATGCCGGGTTTGACGGCTGGGGCGATAGCGCGCGCGATCTTGCCGCCGACGGTGCAGGGGTCGATCGCGATGTCGCGCGGCTCGCCTTTCCCGGCGGCGCGGTCGATATGGTGGAGGCGTGGTTCGCCCATGTCGACCACGCCATGCTGCAGCGCGTGCCCGCCGAGCGGCTGGCGACGATGAAGATTCGCGACAAGATCACCGCCTTGGTCGAGGCACGCCTGGCCACCGCCGCGCCCGATCGCGAGGCGCTGCGGCGCGCCCTTGCCATTCTTGCGCTGCCACAGAACGCGGCGCGTGGCGTGAAGCTTGGCTGGAACGCCGCCGATGTGATGTGGCGCGCGGCGGGCGACACGGCAACCGATTATAACCACTATACCAAGCGCGCGATGCTGGCGGCGGTCTATGGTGCCACCGTAACGGTGTTTCTGGACGATGAAAGCGACGGTTATGCCGCCACCCGCGCCTTTCTCGCCCGGCGGATTGGCGGCATCATGCAGTTCGAAAAAGCCAAGGCGAAACTGTTGGGCCGAGCCGAATTGCGTCCAAGCCTGTCGCGCTTCATCGGACGGCTGCGCTATCCGGCTGTTTGAGAGTGATTCGCATTTAACGCTGGCATTGCGCTCGCGTCATTGATAATCAGTCGCATCATGGATATGTCCAACCCGGTGAAGACTGCGTCGTCGCTTCCCTTGCTCAGCCTCGAGTCGCTGCCGCAGCGGCAGTGCGCGACCGTATCCGCAATCGATTGGGGGCATCTGTCGATGCCGGAGGCGCGGCGCTTGCGCGAACTGGGTTTCGATGAAGGTGTCGGCGTCGAGGTGCTGCACCGTGCGCGCCTCGGCAGGGGGCCAATCGCGTGCCGGATCGGGCGGATGACCGTCGCGCTGCGCCGCGCCGTCGCGGGTGCCGTCCTCGTTTCGCCCGTTACGCGCTAACATGCCCCCCGTTCCCGGCGCCGCGCCGTTGGTGGCGCTGGTCGGCAATCCCAATGCCGGCAAGAGCGCGCTGTTCAACGCGCTGACCGGCGCGCGGCAGAAGGTCGGCAATTATCCGGGCGTTACGGTCGAACGCCATTCGGGCAAATTATCGCTGCCCGATGGCCGCATCGTCGATCTGGTCGATTTGCCCGGTGCCTATAGCCTCGAACCGTCGAGCCCCGACGAGCGCGTGACGCGCGATTTCGTCACCGGCACGCAAGTCGGCGAGCGTTTGCCCGATGCGCTGGTGGTGGTGGTCGATGCCTCCAACCTTGACAACCATTTGCGCTTCACGCTGCAATTGATCGCGCTCGGGCTGCCGGTGGTGGTGGCGCTCAACATGTTCGATCTGGCCGAGCGCGACGGGCTGACGCTCGATCCGGCGCGGCTATCGACCGAACTGGGCGTGCCGGTGGTGGCGACCGTGGCGGTGCGGCGACGCGGTCTCGACGAATTGAAGGCCCGGCTCGGCGCGATCATCGACCAAGGCGCCGCGGTCCGGCTGCGCCCGAGCAATGGCACGATCGGCGAGGATATCGTCACGCTACAGCGCCGCGCGCGCAGGATCGCCGCTGCGGCAACGGTGTCGGAGGCACCGGTGCGCCGCTGGACGCACGCGCTCGATTCGGTTGCCCTGCACCCGATCTTCGGGCTGATGCTGCTGTTCGCGATCCTGTTCGTGATGTTCCAGGCGGTGTTCTATGCTGGGGCCACCCCCGCCGACGCGATTGCCGCCGGGTTCGATGCGGTGAGCGCGCTGGTGAAGAGCGTCATGCCTGATTCGGTGCTGCGCTCGCTCATCACCGACGGCATCATCGCGGGCGTCGGCGCGGTGGTGAAGTTCCTGCCGCAAATCCTCATCATGTTCTTCTTCATTCTGGTGCTGGAGGCGAGCGGCTATATGGTCCGCGCCGCTTTCCTGATGGACCGGGTGATGGCGAGCGTCGGCCTGTCGGGCCGCGCGTTCATCCCGCTGCTGTCGAGCTTCGCCTGCGCGGTGCCCGGCATCATGTCGACGCGCACGATCGAGGATGAGAAGGACCGGCTGACCACCATTCTGGTCGCACCGCTGATGACCTGTTCGGCGCGGTTGCCGGTCTACACGCTGGTGATCGGCGCGCTGATCCCCAACACCAGGGTCTTGCCCTTTGTCGGCTTGCAGGGGCTGGTGATGCTGGGCCTGTACATCATGGGTGTGGTCGGGGCGTTCGTCGTCGCGTTCGTGCTGCGCCGCACGGTGACCAAGGGTGCCTCGTCGGGCTTCATGATGGAAATGCCCAAATATCAGTTGCCGCGCGGGCGGGACCTGGCGATCGGCCTGTGGAGCCGCGCGGAGATTTTCCTCAAGCGTGCGGGCACGACCATCGCCTTCACCACCATCGTGCTCTGGGCGCTGCTGAGCTTCCCCAAGCCGCCCGAGGGCAGCCCGGTTTCGGCGGTCAATTATTCGGTCGCCGGGCGCATCGCCAACACCATCGAGCCCGCCTTCCGTCCGATTGGATTCAACCGCGACATCGTGCTGGCGCTGATCCCGGCGATGGCGGCGCGCGAGGTGGCGGTGGCGGCGCTCGGCACCGTCTATGCCATTGATACAGCCGGCGATCAGGACGAAGCCAAGATGGCGCAGACGCTGCACGCGCGCTGGAGCTTGCCGACCGCGCTCGCCTTTTTGATGTGGTTCGTGTTCGCCCCGCAATGCATCTCGACGATTGCCGTCACAAGGCGGGAGACCAATGGCTGGAAGTGGCCTGCCTTCATGGTTGGCTATTTGTTCGCGCTCGCCTACATCGCTGCAGGAGCGGTCTATTGGGCCGCCATCGGACTCGGGCTTTAGCCCCGGACAGCGCAGGAACAGACTATGGCGGGCGGCAGCGTCAACAAGGTAATCATCGTCGGCAATCTCGGGCGCGACCCGGAAAGCCGCACCTTCCAGAATGGCGGCAAGGTCGTGAACCTGCGCATCGCCACGTCGGAGACGTGGAAGGACAAGAATACCGGTGAGCGCAAGGAGCAGACCGAATGGCATTCGGTCGCCATCTTCAACGAAGCGCTGGGCAATGTGGCCGAGCGCTATCTGCGCAAGGGCTCCAAGGTCTATATCGAAGGCGCGCTGAAGACCCGCAAATGGCAGGATGCCAGCGGCAACGACAAATATTCGACCGAAATCGTACTGCAGGGCTTTAATGGCGTGCTGACGATGCTCGACGGAGCCCCCGGTTCGGGCGGCGGCGGCGGTGGCGGTGGCGGTGGCGGTGGCGGCGGAGCCTCGCGCGACGATTTCGGCGGCAATGACGATTTCGGCGGCGGTTCGGGCGGTTACGGTGGCGGCAATCGCGGCGGATCACGCGGCGGTGCCCCCGCTGGTGGCGGCGCGGCACGCGGCGGCTTTGCCGACGATCTCGACGACGACGTGCCGTTCTGAACCGAACGCGCGCCGCCGCGTTGTTCGAGCCGATGATGGACTTTTCGCTTCCCGCGATATCCGGCACGCCCGGCTGGCAGATTGACGAGCGCGCGCGCGCCGCGGCGATTGCGGAGCATGATCTGGAGGCGCTGCGCGATGACGCGGCGCTGAGCCGCATCACCGATTTTGCGGCGGCCTTGTGCGGGACACCAATCGCCTCCGTCAGTATCGTGGAGGAGTGTCACCAGACCTTTCTGTCGCGCACAGGCCTCGACGTTCGCGACACTCCGCGCGAAATATCCTTTTGTACCCATGCGATACAGGGCACAGACATCATGGTCGTGCCCGACGCGACCCAGGACCCGCGCTTTGCCGACAACCCATTGGTGACAGGCGAGCCAGGGATCCGCTTCTACGCCGGCATCCCTTTGGTGCGCGAAGATGGTTTGCCGCTCGGTTCGTTGTGCGTGATCGATACGGCCCCGCGCGCGGGGCTAAGCGATCTTCAACGCCAGGGGCTTCGCGTTCTCGCCGCCGACGTCATGGTGCGCTTGAGCGACAGACGCACTGCAGCACGGTCGCGCGCTGCGCTGGAGCGGAGCGAGGAGCGTTTCCGCACGCTGGCCGACACGATGCCGCAAATGGTGTGGTCGACGCGAGCCGATGGCTTCCACGATTATTACAATGCGCGCTGGTATGAATTTACCGGAATGCCGGCGGGATCGACCGACGGTGAGGGGTGGAACGGGATGTTCCACCCCGACGATCAGGATCGCGCCTGGGCGGCGTGGCGACACTCGCTGGAAACGGGCGCGCCCTATCAGATCGAATATCGCCTGCGCCGCGCCGACGGGGCGTATCGCTGGACGCTGGGGCGCGCGCTGCCAATCTATAACGATCACGGCGCGGTCGTGCGCTGGTTCGGCACCTGCACCGACATTCACGAACAAAAGGAAGCGAGCGAGCAGCGCGAGATCATCGCGCATGAACTCAGCCACCGGATCAAGAACATCTTCGCGGTCATTTCGGGCCTGATCGCCTTTTCGGCGCGCGCCAATCCCGGTTTTGCGGGCATTGCCAGCGACCTGCGCGACCGTGTCACAGCCTTGGGGCGCGCGCATGATTTCGTGCGTCCGCACAGCGCGCAGTCGCGCCCCGCGGTATCGCAAAGCAGTCTGCACGGGCTTTTGCGAGAATTGTTCCTGCCCTATCAGCCGACGACTGCCCCGCGTATTCTGGTGGGCGGGGAGGATTTCGAGATCGACGATCGCTCCGCCACCCCGATCGCGCTGCTGTTCCACGAACTCGCCACCAATGCGATCAAATATGGCGCGCTGGCGGTCGATGGTGGGGAAATCGAACTCACCACCCGCCGCGACGGCGCGCGCGTCGTGATGCTGTGGCGCGAGCGCGGCGGCCCGCCGGTCACCGCGCCGGCCAAAAGCGGCTTCGGCTCGCAACTGATCGAGCTTAGCGCGGTGCGGCAATTGGGGGGAACGGTCACGCACGACTGGACCAACGACGGGCTGACGGTCGAGATCGGCATCCCCAACCCGGCGCTCAGCCGGGCATAGTCATCAAGCGCTCAGGGGCACGAAATCACCGTGCGCAGCGCTCCCGGGCAGGGCAGCGTGACTGGCAATCGCCGCTGCCGCAAGGATGGCAGCTTCGCTGAAGGGTTTGCGGACATAGCCGAGCGCCCCGCTCGGATGCGCGATTTGCCCCGGATTGGCGGTGACGAAGACGACCTTCATCCCATAATCCCGCGTGAGCGTCCGCGCCAATTCCGGGCCGGTGGCACCGTCGCGCAAATTGATATCCACCAGCGCGAAGCTGCATTCGGGCGCGGCGTCGAGCGCACCGTCACGATCGGCAGCGATCGCCTTTACCGCATAGCCCGCATCGATCAGGATTCGCTCCAGATCGAGCGCGACGAAAATTTCGTCTTCTACAATCAGCGCGGTGGCAGGCATGGCGGGTTCGACAATCGATTTGGGAGATCAGAACCTCACCAACCCCGCATCGCCCCGGTTGGTTCCTTAACCTCGATCAATCTATTATGCCGTCGTTCCGCGCCCGAAATCAGCCAACGCGCTCGACAATGCGATCGCCGATGACAAGCAGATCCATGCGCGTACGCAGGAAACAGTCGAGCGCCTCTTCCGGGCGGCACACCACGGGTTCGTTTTCGTTGAACGATGTGTTGAGCACCATCGGCACACCGGTCGCGGCATGGAATGCCGAGATCAGCCGGTGATAGCGCGGATTGGTCGACGCCTTGACCGTCTGCAAGCGGCCCGAGCCATCGACATGGGTGACGGCCGGGATGCGCGCGCGCTTGTCTTCGCGGATCTGGAACACCTGCATCATGAAGGGGACATCGTCATCCTCCTCAAACCAGTCGGCCACGCCCTCGGCCAGCACCGACGGCGCAAACGGGCGGAAGCTCTCGCGCCGCTTGATCTTGAGGTTGAGGATGTCCTTCATGTCCGCGCGCCGCGGATCGCCAAGGATCGAACGGTTGCCAAGCGCACGCGGCCCCCATTCCATCCGCCCCTGGAACCAGCCGATCACCTTGCCCTCGGCGATCGCCGTCGCAGTATGATCGCACAGCGCGGCCTCGTCGGTAAAATGCGTGACGGTGCAACCCGCATCGGCAATGGCACTCGCCCGCGTGTCGAGCAGCGTCCCGATTTCGTCCTCGCTCGCCGACGGGCCCCAATAGGCATGGTCCATCGTGAAACTGCGCGGGTTGCCCGCGCTATGCCAATGCGCGAACGCCGCACCGATCGCGCCGCCGGCATCCCCCGCCGCCGACTGGACATAGACATGGGTGTATTTGGTGCGCCGGCGGATCTTGCCATTGGCGACCGAATTGTTGCCGCACCCGCCCGCGATGGTGATCGCCGTCGTCCCGTGGCGCGGCTGGATCGTGTCGAGCAGATGGAAGAAGGCCTCTTCGTACATCGCCTGCACCGAGCGGGCGAGGTCGCGATGATCCTGGCTCAGCGGTTCATCCTTGGCGCGGCGCGGGCCCAGTAGTTCTTCGAGCGCACTGGTGAACAGGTCGCCGACCGCGGGAATACCGCCTTCCCACTGATAAGGAACGCCGTCCTTGTGGTGCGAGAAATAGCGGAGGTTGAGCGCAAAGCTGCCGTCGGACTTCAGGTCCACCATGTCGCGCAGCTTGTCGAGTTGCGTCGGTGCGCCATAAGGGGCGAGGCCCATCACCTTATATTCGTCGCCATAATGCGGGAAACCAAGATATTGGGTGAGCGCCTGATAGAACACGCCAAGCGAGTGCGGGAAATAGACCCGCCCCTCAATGTCGATCTTCGATTCGGTGCCAAGCCCCCAGGCGGCACTGCTGAAATCGCCAAAGCCATCGACCGAGACGACCGTCGCATCCTTGAAGGGCGAAACATGGAAGGCGGAGGACAAATGCGCGAGATGGTGCTCCACCGGCGCCATCGTACCCTTGAAGCCCGGGCCCACTTCCTGTGCGAGAAATTCGGGGATGCTCTGGCGCTTGCCACGGTTGCGCAGGCGATCGAGCACGAAGGCCGGGTTGGGCCGGTTGCGCGCCACAAAGGCAAGTTTACGCCACAGATTGGCGCGGCTGTCCTGATTATAGGCAACGACATCGACATCGGCGAGCGTTACGCCGCCTTCGCGCAAGACATAGGCGATCGCCTCCGACGGGAAGCCCGCCCAATGCTTGATACGGCGGAATCGTTCTTCTTCGGCAGCGGCAATCAGCACGCCATCGCGCACCAGACATGCGGACGAATCGCCATGAAAGGCGTTGAGGCCCAGAATGATCAAGCGCTTATCCCCAGTTCGGTGTGCGGTTGCAGTGCAGCATCGCCGATTATGCAGGCTTTATAGCGACCGAATCTAAGCCGTCAAAGCACCGCGCCCGCCCAATTGGAACACCGCATGTTCCGCCAGGAGATTGGCCTGGGTCGATCCGGTTTGCTGATCGCCCGACAGGAACCACGCGCCCTGCACCTCGATTCCGCGTGCCCTGACGAAGGCGCGAAAATCCTCGATCGTTACGTGGTGGATGTTGGGCGTATCGAACCATTGTTCGGGCAACAACCGCGTGACCGGCATCCGCCCGCCCCACAAGAGCGACATTCGCACCCGCCAATGGGCGAAATTTGGAAAGGAAACAAAGGCTTGCCGCCCAACCCGCAACAAGTGTTCGAGCACCACGTCCGGGCGACGCGCGGTCTGCAAGGTCTGGCTCAGGATGGCATAATCGAAGCTCGCATCGGGATAATCGGCGAGATCGATGTCGGCATCACCCTGGATCACCGACAAGCCGCGCGACACCGCCGCCGCGACATTGCCCGCATCCAGTTCCAGCCCGCGCGCATCGACGCCCTTGGCATCACGCAACGCGGCCATCAGCGCGCCATCGCCGCAGCCGACATCGAGAATGCGGCTGCCCGGCGCAATATGGTCGGCGATGATCGCAAGATCGGGGCGCAAGCTCATGACCGCAGCACCGCCAGATACGCGGGATCGAGCCGCTCCATATAGGTTTCCGGGCGAAGCGGCGGATGAAACCCCAAGGCGGCGTAAACCCCGTGCGCATCGCGCGTGACCAGGCCGAACCGGCGAATCCCCTGATATTCCGGATGATCGAGAAACCACTGCACCATCCGTCGCCCCAGCCCCTGCCCGCGCGCAGCGCCGTCGACCCAGACGTCGGCGAACCAGGCGAACGTTGCGCGGTCGCTGATCGCACGGGCGTAGCCGACCTGCTCGTCCCGGCTATAGGCGCCCAGACAATGCGACCCCGCCATCGCCCGTTCGACGAGATCGCGCGCGATGCCCGGCGACCAATAGCTCGACGCGAGCCAGCCATGCACCCGCGCCACGTCGAGCAGGCTCTTGTCGTCGGATAAATCGATCATGCGCCCGCTCTCAAAAAACCATCGACGACGCGGTTCATTTCGGGTGCGTCGAGCAGGAAGGCGTCATGCCCATAAGGGCTCGACAATTCGACGAAGCTGACCGGTGCCCCCGCCGCGTTGAGGGCATGGACGATCGCGCGCGAGGCGGGCGTCGGATACAACCAGTCGGTATCGAAACTTATCAGGCAAAACCGCGCTTTGGTGGCGCGGAAGGCATTGGCCAAATGCCCGCCATGCTCGCTCGCGAGATCGAAATAGTCGGTTGCGCGCGTGATATAGAGGTAGGAATTGGCATCGAAGCGATCGACAAAGCTGATGCCCTGATGCCGCAAATAGCTTTCGATCTGAAAATCGGCGTCAAAGCCGAAGCTGATTGCGCCATCGGGCCGATCAGGCCGTTGTTGCAGGCGCCTGCCGAACTTTTCGGTCAGCCCCGCTTCCGACAAATAGGTGATATGCGCCGCCATCCGCGCCACCGCCAGACCGGCGGCGGGCGGATCCCCGGTTTCGTAATAATTGCCGTCGCGCCATTTGGCATCGGCCATGATCGCTTGTCGCCCGACCTCGTGAAAGGCGATGTTCTGCGCACTATGGCGCGCCGTGGAGGCGATCACGACCGCCGCCGCCACGCGATCCGGGAAGGTTGCGGGCCAGCTCAACGCCTGCATCCCCCCCATTGAGCCACCGATCACCGCCGCCAGCGTGGCAATGCCCAGATGATCGAGCAACAGCGCCTGCGCGCGCACCATGTCGCGGATGGTGATGACGGGAAAGGCCATCCCCCAGTGCGCGCCCGTGGCGGGGTTGATCGTGGCGGGCCCCGAGGAGCCCATGCAACTGCCGATGACATTGGTGCAGATGATGAAATGCCGCGCCGGGTCGACCGGCTTGCCCGCACCCACCATCCGCGTCCACCAGCCGGGCTTGCCCGTTACGGGATGGGGCGAGGCGACGTGCTGGTCACCCGTCAGCGCGTGGCAGATCATCACCGCATTGCTGCGGTCGGCGTTCAGCGTGCCATAGGTCTCATACGCGATCTCGACCGGGGAAAGCAGCGTACCACCGTCAAGCCGCAACGGCCCCGGCAAACGGACATGGCGGGCAAGCCCGAAACGCGCATCCTCGGTCATTGCGCGGTGGTTAGGATCATGCGGGGCTCAACTCAAGCGTCGCGCATGAGCCCGGCCCGCAATGATCGTCGAGGCGGCAAGTCGCCCGGTCTGCGCACTGCCGTTCATATAGCCGGGATAGGCGTCGGAAAGATGCTCTCCTGCGAACAGCACCGGCCCGGCCGAAACGGGCTGCTTCACCAGGCCGCCGACCTCGGTCCAGATCAGCCGACCGAAACGGGTCAATTGGCCGGGCCGGAAATTGACATAGGCCCCCATCGCCATCGGGTCGCGGTGCCAGTTGGTGCGCCGCACGAACGGGCCGGTCGCTGCCAACATCCCCGGTACGCCAGGCTCGATTTGGACCGCATATTTCGCGGTCAACGATAACGGTTCTGGCCGGTCGGCCGCAGCAACCTCGGCTCCACCCAGGAACCAGGTCCACATGTCGCCCGATGCGCCGCCGCCGTGGACGCTGCCGTCCCAGCCGCTCGCCATGCCGGCGCGGGCGTCGGTTTGCCAGATATCGCCACCGCGCCCGATAACCTTGTCCCACGGACGCGCGGTCATCCCCGCCTGGACCTTCATGTTCCTGCCCAGCCCGACTTCGGCGATGAAACGCGTCCACAAGGGCGGCAGCGGCACCCGAAAATCGATATTGCGCGTGATCGAGGCGGGGGTGGTGACGATGACATTCGCCGCATCGACCGTCTTGCCATCGGCAAACACGATGCGCACGCCCGCCCCGAACGGATCGATCCGCGTCACGCGCCGGTTGAGCTGAATGTGCGCCGACAACCGCGCCGCCATCGCGTCGATCAACGCGCCTGTACCACCGGAGATCAGATAGCGCTCGTCGCTGCGGCCAAGCACATCGATGCGCCGCCCGTTGACCGTCGGCAGATTGAACACCAATTCGATCGCCGATGCCTCGCCCGGCTCAACGCCATATTCAGTTCGCGCCGTCGCCTCGATCAGATTGCGTACCCACGGTTCGGGGATCAGATCGGCATGTTTGTCGAGATAATCGGTAAAACTCAGGGCATCCAGTTCGGGCACGACGCGGGTATAATCCTGGTCCATCCGCACCGAATCCGCATCGATTTGCCCGGCAATGCCGCGGAGCGCGGCGGCGAGCTTGCCCTCGGGCACCTCCTTGCCATTGGCCAGGATCATCGTGCGGTGTGGCGTGCCCTTGCGGTCGATCAACGCCAGGCCGAATTCACGCGCCAGCGTGTGCATGTCGGCATGATCGGTGTTGACCAGTTGCGCGCCGGCTTCGACCGTGGGTTTGCCGGGCTCCCGCGCGGTATAGACCCGGCCACCAAGCCGCGCGCGCGCTTCGAAAAGGCGCGCGTCGATCCCGGCGCGGGTGAGGTGCCACAAGGCGGTGAGCCCGGCGATACCCCCGCCGATGATCGCCACCGGCCCGGTCCCCTGCACCGTCGCGAGCGCCGGGCGCGGCACGGCGCTCGCCGCCCCCGCCGCTGCAATCGCCGCCAGGACCGCCCGCCGCGTCTCCCCCGTTCCGCCCGCAACGGGCGCTGGCAGATGTGTCTCCGTCAGATTGGCCCGTCGTGCCGCTGCCAATGCGCGCCAGACCGTCTCGCTTCCCCGCATCAAAATCTCCCCGCTGCGGCCTCCTAGCAGGCCGGGCGAACAACGCCAGCTTGCCATTGGCTTGAGCATCCGTCATGCGACGCGCCATGCTGCCCTTCGCCCGCGTCACCATCATCGGCATCGGTCTCATCGGCTCCTCGATCGCGCGCGCCGCGCGCGTGGCGATGCCGACGGTTCGGCTGACCGGCTATGATGCCGACCCGCAAGTGCGCGCGACCGCCGAACAGCTCCAGTTGTTCGACGACGTGACCGACAGCAGCGGCGCGGCGGTGATCGATGCCGATCTCGTCATCCTGTGCGTACCCGTTGGCGCGATGGAGGCCGCCGCTGCCGATTTCGCCGCTGAACTGCCCGCCGACGCCGTGGTCAGCGACGTGGGAAGCTGCAAGGCCGAGGTGCTCCGCGCGCTGACCGCGGCCTTGCCCGGCGCGACGGTCGTGCCCGCCCACCCAGTCGCCGGAACCGAGCGCAGCGGGCCTGAAGCGGGCTTTGCAACGCTGTTTCACAAGCGCTGGTGCATCCTCACCCCGCCCGAGGGGGCGGATCCGCTCGCCGTTGAACGCGTTGCCGAATTCTGGCGCAGATTGGGCGCCGAGATCGAGACGATGGCCCCCGACCATCATGACCGCGTGCTCGCCATTACCAGCCACCTGCCGCATCTCATCGCCTACACCATCGTCGGCACCGCCTCCGACATGGAGGAAGTGACCCAGTCCGAGGTCATCAAATATTCAGCGGGCGGCTTTCGCGATTTCACGCGCATCGCCGCCTCCGATCCAACCATGTGGCGCGACGTGTTTCTCGCCAATCGCGAGGCAGTGCTCGACATGCTGCAACGCTTCTCCGAAGACCTGACCGCGCTGCAACGCGCGATCCGCTGGGGCAAAGGCGACGAACTGTTCGATTTGTTCACCAAGACGCGCGCGGTGCGGCGCGGCATCATCGAACAAGGCCAGGACGATCCCGCACCCGACTTCGGGCGCGCGCACGACTAGCGCGAACGCGGTCCTAGCCTTGCGGAAAATCCAGCGCGTTGATCGCCGCATGGACGCGCCGCTCAATCTCGGCGCGCGGCAGACCCGGCGGAATCGGGTCGCCAAAGCGGAACGTCACCACACCCGGCAGCTTCGGCCCATGTTTCGGCCATACCAGCCCGCTGTTGATCGCCACCGGCACCACCGGAATCTTGAGCATCTGATATAGCCCGGCGAACCCCGCGCGCAGCGGCGGCTGCTCGCCGGGGGCGACGCGGGTCCCCTCGGGGAAAATCAGGATCGAGCGCTGCTCGGCCAGCGCCACGCGCGCCTCGCGCAGCATCCGCCGCAAGGCGCCCGCCGACGCCTCGCGGTCAACCACGATCACGCCATATTGCCGCGCCGCCCAGCCCCATACCGGGATGTCGGTCAATTCCTGCTTCATCACGATGGCGGGGTTGCGCAGCATCCGCCCGAGTTCGAGCGTTTCATACATCGCCTGATGCTTGGCCGCGTAAAGCACCGGCACGCCACCGATATGCCCCGGCCCGGTCGTATCCCCGAACCGCGCGCCCTCGATATTCTGGTGGATACCCAGAATGTTGCGCGTCGCCCAACCGTGAAAGCGCGTCCAGAAGTGCGTATGCACCACCATCGCACGCCAGCCGAACAACGCCGAAATCGGCGAGGTCAACACGATCGGCACCGAGCCGCCGTAGAACACCAGTAGGAACAGCCAATTGCGCAAAGCGATCACGTCACGGCCCCGATCAGCAAGGCGGCCTTGCGCAGAATGAGCTTGTTATATTCGCCGATCAGCACGGCATAACGCGGGCTGCTCGGCACGCCATCGCCCAAAACGGTGGCATCGCCATCGAGCGCATTGACCAATTCGAGCCGCGCGCGCGCAAGATGCCAGTCAGAAGTCACCAGCCGTACCGTCTTATACCCGTGCGTGCGTACCCAATCCGCCGTCTCGTCGGCATTCGAGCGGGTATCCACCGCTTCGTGGCCGAGATCGACACAGCAAGCGAACAGCGCCGGGCTGACATGATATTCGTGTGCCAGTTCCGCCGGGCGCACTTCGGGCGCGACCCCGCTGATGAGCATACGCTTGGCCATATGCGCCTGCAGCAGCGTGAGGCCACGATCGATTCGCCCGGCCGCCCCCGTCAGCACCACAATCGCGTCGGTGCGCGGGCCGACCAGCGGTGCCGGCATCGTCGCCAGAAAAACCGCAAAGCCAAGCAGCCAAAGCAACGCGAGCACGCCGAGAATCCGCGCGATCACAGATAGCGTCCAAGCGCGCCAAGCACTGCCCGCCGTGCCGCCAGCGTCGCCAGCACCGCAAAAACAAAGGGCAAAATCCCCAGCAGCACCCAATCGCGCGTGCCGAGCGAAAGCCCGGCCAAAAGGTCCGAACCAAGCGTCGTCAATTGCCAGCCGACCAGCATCACCACGCCAACCGCCACCGCCGTGCCAAGCACGCCCCCAATCAACGTATCGAGCGCGATCCGCCGCTGGAACAGCCGCGAGACCTGCACATCGGTCGAGCCCAGCATGTGCAGGACCTCGATCGTGTCGCGGTGCGTTTCCAGCCCCGCCCGCGCCGCCAGAATCACCACCGCCGCCGTCGCCGCGGCCATCAGCAGCACGAGGCCCGCCGCCAGCAGCGTAACCAGCCCCATGAAGCTGCGCACCGGCGACATCCAGCTTTCATGCCGGTCGATCCGCGCCGAGGGGGCAACCGCACGCACGCCATCGCGCACGCGGGCCACCGCTGCATCGCTGGCGGCACCAAGATCAACATCGATCATCGCCGGAATCGGCAAATCGGGATCAGCACCATCGGCCCCCAGCCACGGGCGCAGCAGCGTCGTCAATTTGGCACGATCCACCTCGACCGCGCGGGTTACGACCGGATCGGTGCGCAGCACCGCCAGCGCGCGCTGCGTCTGGTCGAGCCGCTTGCTCTCTGCGGGCTCGACGATCTGAACCGTCAACCGCCCGGCCAATTGCCGGTCGAGCAACGCCGCCGCGCCCAACGTGCCGAGGCCAAGCGCCGCCGCCAGCACGGTTAGAAACAGCATGATCGCCATGATCCACATCATCGCACGCGTGCCCCGACTTTCGTCGAGCAAACGCCGGTCCGCCGCCGACGCGATCAGCTTGACGCTCATTCCGCGCTGCCCGGGCTGGTCGGCGGCGGGAAGCGCAGCGATCCTGTCGGATCGAGCAAACGCCCGTGGTCCAGCCGCATCATATGCGCATTCTGGATGCGACCGAGCAGATGAAAATCGTGCGTTGCGACCACAACGGTCGTGCCGAGCCGGTTGAGCGAATCGAACAAGTGCAGCAGCCGCTCCGCCATATCCGGATCGACGTTGCCGGTCGGTTCGTCGGCAACCAGAATTTCGGGGCGGCCAATCACCGCCCGCGCGATCGCCACGCGCTGCTGCTCCCCGCCCGACAGCGTCGGCGGCTTCGCCTCGACCCGGTCGCTAAGCCCCACCCACGCCAGCATCTCGCGCACCGGCGCTTCGACATCGCTTTCGGGCACACCGGACACGCGCAACGGCAGGGCGATATTGTCATAGGCCGAGAGATGCGGGACGAGCCGGAAATCCTGAAACACCACGCCAATCCGCCGCCGAAAGCCGGGCAAGCGCGATCGCGGCAAGGTCACCGCATCCTCGCCGAACAGCCGGATGCTGCCGCGCGTCGGGCGCTGCGCCAGATAGAGCAGCTTCAACAGCGAGGTCTTGCCCGCGCCCGATGCCCCGGTCAGGAAATAGAACGCGCCCGTCGACAGCGTGAAGCTGACGTCGGACAACGTCTCCTGGCCGGTGCCGTAGCGTAGCCCCACATTTTCGAACTGGACGATATTCGCCATGTGGCGCGTGCTGCTCGCTCTAAAATCTATGCCCCGCGCCTGCATCGCACGATCCGCCGCGCCGCCACAAGCGCGGGCATCACGATCAGTTTGCGAAAGGCTTGCCTAGCGTGGTTGCGTGGGCTTAGATTCGGCGAATACGTTGCCACAGGGCGGTAACGGGGCCAAAGCCGTATCATGATCCTCGAATGCACCGAGTGCCACACGCGCTATCTTGTTCCGGATTCCGCTATCGGAGCGGACGGGCGGACCGTGCGATGCGCGAGCTGCAAGCACAGTTGGTTCCAGGCGGGCGTACCCGTGCTCGATCTGGTGGCGCGTGCCGAGGCGGCACCGATCCCCGCCCAGCCCGCCGCACCGCGGATTCAGGCCGAACCGCAGCCGCAACCGATTGCTTCCCCACCACCCGCGATGGGCGCGGCGTCCGCTTATGACGACTATGACGCCTTTGCGCACGAACCCCCGTTTCGCCCGCGTCGCAACCCGGCGCGGCGCTGGACGGTCGCGGCGCTGGCGGCAGGCATCGCGATGCTCGCGGCGGCGGCACTGATCTTCTATTCGGACCTTCCTGGGCTGGCAGGCCAAGTGTTTCGCCCGGCGACGGGCACCCCGCTCAAAATCGTCAGCAAGCCGGTCGATCAGCATACCTTCAACGGCAATGAAATTTTCGCGGTCAGCGGCACCGTGCTCAACCCCACCGACACGCGCCAGCCCATTCCCGACATCCGAGCCGACCTGCGCGATGCGCAAAAGCGGATCGTGTTTAGCTGGATCATCCGGCCCGAGGCGACCACGCTGCCGCCCAAGGGGCAAGTTCAGTTCAACTCTGCCCAAGTCAATGTGCCCGTCAACGCACAGGAGCTGGTGTTGAGTTTTTCCGGCGAAACCGCGCACTGACCCAGGCGAAGCGGCCGCCGTGTAACATCGCCGCCGCGACCATCCCCAGCCCGGAGGCATAGACCAGCCCAAGCGGCCCAGCCCCCGATTGCACGAACAGCCAACCCGCCCCGCCTGTAACGACGAAGAAGGCGAGGATGCTGTTCACCCCCGCCGCAATCTGGTCGCCAAGCGACCGCAGCGCATAGACGAACACCACCTGCACGCCGTCGAACAGAATGAACGGCGCCCATAACGGCAGCATCGCCAGCGCCACCGTATGAACGCCCGGTGCCGCCGGAAACGCCGCGACGATCGGCCAGCGCGCCACCACGATCACGATCGCAAGCAAGCCCGTGAACAGCGCTGCCAGCCCAGCCGCGATCAGGGTACGGGGCACCGCCAGCGCGGGCGTGCCCTCGCCCACCGCATTGCCCACGCGCACCCCCGCTGCCGACCCAAGCCCCAGCGCGACTCCAAAGGTGACGTTGTGGACCGAAAAGACGATCTGGAAGGCGTGCGCGGTTACCGGGCCGAAATCGGTCGACAAAGCGATCAAAATCGAAAAACCCGCCAGTTCCAGGCCCGAGGCGATCGCGGGCACCACCCCGAAGCGCGCCAGCCGCACGGCACCGGGCACCGCCGCCGCCCACGCCCGCCGCGAAAGATTGCGCACGCCGCGCGCGCGTGCGGTGTCGGTCGTCCACGCCGCCGCCAGCATTGCCACGGCACCAATCAGCGACGCACTCGCCGTCGCCGCCGCCGCACCGACCGCCCCCAAGGCGGGCAAGCCGAGATGCCCGCCCGACCACGCCCAGGCCAGCACCGCATTGAGCGGCAGAATCGCGAGATTGACGACCATCACCCGTCGCGGACGCGCAATCGCCTCCAGAAAGAAGCTCGCCGCGATGATCGTCAACTGAAACGGATAGGACAATGCCATCACGCGCACCACGCGCGCCGCCGGGCCCACCAAAGCAGGCGCGACGCCGATGCCGCCCAACATCGCCTCGGCAAACAGCCCGAAACCCATCGCACCAAGCGCGCCCAGGACCAACGCCAGTACCAGCCCTTCACGCAGCGTCGCGCCCGTGCGCGGCAAGTCGCCCGCGCCATCGGCACGCGCAGTGAACACGAGCGTGCCCGACAGCCATGCCAGCCCCGCGACGATCGTCACGAAGGTCAGCGCCCGACTCGCGCCCAGCGCGGCGACCTGGTCGGTGCCCGTCAGGCCAACCACAACAATGTCGGTTACGCTCAAAATCGTCCAGTTGAGGCTGGTCAGCATCACCGGCCACGCCAGCGTGAGAATACGCCGCGTCTCCACAGCGCATCGGTCGGAGCGACTGGGGAGTGGGGCAACCGGCATCCGCGCCTGCTACGCGCATCATCCCGATTGCGATAGGCATTGCGCCCGCCGCGATGCTTTGCTAGGGGCCCTCGCCTACCAGCTGCCGGGCGTGCCCGGTGATGTTACGTGCGGCCGTGGCGGAACTGGTAGACGCGCAACGTTGAGGTCGTTGTGGGCGAAAGCCCGTGGAAGTTCGAGTCTTCTCGGCCGCACCATTTTTCTATCAAAGACGCTCGCGATAGGTAAAAAATTCGGAAATACTACAGTCTAACTCTCATATTGACCGTTCCCGGTTACTGGGGTTCGCCGACAATCGCGAAAATGTGGGAGCCTTTTCGAGGGCCTTCCGCCAGCGGGCATTGGCATCGATGCGAATGGGACGATCATGGCGTTGACCCACAGTGCGATCCGGCCAGTCCAAGAACCGGTGGCAGCTTACTCTATCTGAAGAGCTAATTCATCATTGGAATGAATCCCGGGGAGCAGGCGGGTTCGTGCTGCGTTGGCGTCATCGGGTGCGCTCCACGGGGGTTGTCCTGCGCTGATCGCTTCCCCGGGGCAGCGAGAATTGTTGACCCCTTCTGCGCTTTACTCCAATGGCGGTAGCAGATGGGCGCTTCGCAAACTATCTTGAACGAGGTATCTTTGACCCGCTTCCGCACCGCCGAAAGTCATTGCGCGGGGATCGGCCTGGCCATCGCAACGATGGGGAGCAAGGCCGGGCGACTTGGCCGGTTTGCGGCGGTTTCCGCCATCGGCTGGGGTATCGATACGGGCGTTTTTCTACTTCTCGTAACGTTGGGGCTCGCGCCAGCACTGGCCAATTTCGCGAGCGCATCTTGCGGCGTCGGCTTTGTATATATCGTTGGGCGATTTCGCGTTTTCGCTGAAGCCAGATCGTCGCACTTGATCGCGGTCCCGATCTATATCGCTTGGAACATCGTCGCAATTTTGATCGCGTCCGTCGCGATCAGTTTCTTGACTTTTTTCATCTTCCCTGCTGTGCGAGAAGCTTCAATGGTCGTTTTCAACGAACGACCCTTTTTAAGCTCGTTCGCTTTGGCGGCCTTATTGAGCAAGATCGCGGTTACCCCTTTTTCGATGTACGGTAATTATGTGGTGATGGGGCTCATCGTTGAACGACGCTTGAGGCTGAACTAGTGGACCAGGCCGCTCAACCTCAACGGATTTTGGTGTTCGTGCCGATGTACCGGTGCGCACCGCAGATCACGCGCGTGATCGGCAAATTGGCGACCATCGCTGAGGATCCGCGCTTTGCTATCCTCTGCGTGGACAATCGCTCGCCCGATGATACCGTCGCGGCGGCGACTGCGGCGCTAGCAGCGTGCCCGGTTGCCGACAAATTCCTATTGCTCAACGACAACAATTACGGTCTCGGCGGATCGCACAAAGTGGCGTTCGAGTTCGCGCGAATCCACGGTTTCGATTATGTCCTGGTTCTTCATGGTGACGATCAAGGGTCGATTTTTGACCTTTTGCCGCGGATAAAGCGCGGCGACCATCTGCGATGCGACGCCTTGCTGGGCGCTCGTTTTGCACCCGGATCCAAGCTGAAGGGCTATTCGGCGTTGCGCACGGCTGCAAACCGCGTGTTCAACGCAATTTTCTCGGCGATTACCCGCCACCGCATTTATGATCTCGGGTCGGGCCTCAATATGTATCGCCGGGCGATTTTCGATGAGGGCATGCACCTGCGCTTTGCCGATGATCTCACGTTCAACTATTATCTAATCATCGCGCTGGTGGATAGGAAGCTGAGGGTCGAATTCTTTCCAATCGAATGGCGCGAAGACGACCAGGTGTCGAACGCCAAGCTCTTCAGCCAGGGTACGCTCATGCTGAGGTTGCTGTCGCGGCGGATGTTGGATCGCGAGGCTTTCCTGGCTGGCGAACACCGTGCGATGCCCCGGGCTACCTATCCAGCGACCTTGATCCGCTAGTGGAATCGCCGATATCCCGCAAAACGGTGCTTGACCGCGCGCGGGGCTGGCAGCGCGCGTTCGCGGCGTTGTCTTTCGTCATATTCGCGCTTGCTGTCTATACGAGTTTCCCTGCGGGGTCTTCCGCTATCCCGGCGCAGGTACCGGCACTGCTTTTGTTTGTCGCGGGAGGGGGGCTATACGTCGCCGCTCATGTCATGCGTGCAATGCGGCTCGCCGTCATTGGCGTGCAACTGCTTGGGGTGAGTTTCAGAACGGTCATGCTGTTGCATCTGTTCGTTGCCCCGTGGTCGCTGATACTTCCCTTCAAGCTCGATGAACTCATCAGGATCCGTGAGTTACAGAGGGCCAGCGGGTCGCTCGTCTGGAGCGTGCTGACGTCGTTGATCGATCGATCAATGGACGGCCTTGTCCTGGTCACTCTGGCGCTGGTGTTGATTGCCGATGGCCGTGGACGCCTTGCCGGCTTAAGCATCTTGATCGGTGCGGGGCTGCTAACGATCGCAATCCTGCTGCTAGTTATGCCAGTGTTGCTCGAAGCGGTGCAACGTCACGTCTTCCTCAACCATTTGCACGACCGCGCGCTCGATTTACTGCGGGCTGTCACCAACTGTCGCAAGGTGCTCGATCATACCAGAGCCGCCATCGGGGAAGCCGCACCGTTTCTCGCACTCTTCACACTCGGAATCTGGGCGATGGAGCTGAGTGCGACGATGCTGGTACTCGGCGGTATTACTGGGACCGTACCCGGCGTAACGGCAATCGGGTCGATGCTCGGGCGGGCCGATCATAGCGCGTTACTCGTCTGGAATGCGGTAACTGCTAGTCCAGCGGAGCGATTGCTGACGATCGTCTTTTTGTGGAGCTTGCTACTCACTTGGTTGGGGGTCGCTTCGCCCTACCTTCGCCGTCTGCGCCGTGAACCGAGCCGTGCCTCGTTGTTTCCCTTGACCACGGGCTTTCCTCGGCTTTCCTGGAGGCGCTAAGCGAATGTTGTTTATTTACGACGACTCGGTGCCGGCACCGCACGCGATCCGCCAGATCATAGGGGCACAACGATTTGGCGACGTCATCCGGCGGAAAAGCCGTCTCGCCGACGTTATAGAGCGTCAAGTCGCGGAAGCGGGTGATATCCGCTTTGTCCGGATTACCAATCGTGAGGACCGTCGACTTCAGGCTCAGCTCCTCGACCGCGTCCACAGCGACGAAATGGTTGTCAGGCTGCCGAGCTGCTTCATGCCGCTCAACCTCGGCCAGTTTACACAAACGCTGCGCAAGCTGCCTTATGCGCCGAGCGCGGCGATCATTGGGGATATTATCGGTGACGAGGCGGTCTCGCTGCTTTCGAGCGATGCCATGGCCGCGCTTTTGATGCTGCCAGGCGGCGAAGACGTCCGGCGGTATCATCAGGAGATCGCCAACACCGGGGTGCAGCTCAGCAGCACCAGCCCGTTCTCCGACCTCCGTCAAATCGGCTTGTTCCTTTCCTTCATGATCGGCGCAACCGAGGCGCGGCATTTCAACGCTACTAAGGTCGCGAGCGGCATTTTTACCAAGACCTCGATCGACATTGCAAAGATGGAGGCGGAGTACAGGTTCTTTCACGTCGTGCCCGAACGGATGCGCCGGTTCCTTCTGCCCACCTTCGATTTTCATGTGGAGGAGGGAAGGGCGTCCTACTCGATGGAAAATTTGCTGGTGCCGGACGCGGCGCTGCAGCTGGTGCACCACAGTTTTGACCGCGAGAGTTTTGCGACGCTACTGGACAGCTTTTTCGCCTTTATCAGCGAACGCGAAAGGCGATCAGTCGGGCGGGAAGCCGGCGCGGCCCGGGCCCGGTTCGACGTCCTCGAAAAGCTCGAGCGGCGCATCGCCCAGTTCGAGCAGACAGAGGCAGGGGCCAGCGTCGACATGCTCCTGGCGTCATCGACCGCCTATCGCGGGCTGCGGGCGATGGTGCAACAGGCCGCCGCCGTCATCGCTAGCGTCATTGCCGACGAGAGCACCGATTATCTGGCGATCAGTCATGGCGACGCATGCCTGTCCAATATCCTGTTCAATCGGGAGATTGGCCTGTTCCGCCTGATCGATCCGCGCGGGGCGATCGACCGGGACGCCGCATTTATGCACCCGCTTTACGATCTGGCGAAGTTCAGCCATTCGGTTCTCGGCGGATATGATTTCATCAACAACGGCCTGTTCGAATGCCAGTTGAACAACGATCTGATGCTCGACCTAAAGCTCGACAATGGAGGTCCTCCCACCTGGCTTCGGCAGATGTTCATAGAGCAACTGAAAGCAGGCGGTTTCAATATTCGCGCGATTCGCGCATTCGAGCTATCGCTGTTTTTGTCGATGCTGCCGCTGCATAGCGAGAATCCACGCAAGCTTCCCGCATTTTGCCTGGTGGCCGACGGAATCCTAAAGGAGCTTGATACCGCGCCATGATCCAGAAACACAAAGTGTTGGTCGTGGACGTCGATGGCACGTTGTGCCCGATTAAACAGGACGGGCAACAGTACGGAGACCTGCCCATCGACGCCGCGATGCGTGATCGTCTCTCCGCGTTGAAGCGCGACGGGTGGAGGATATTGTTGTTCTCGTCGCGCGGTATGCGCACCCATGAAGGCGACCTCGCCGCGCTCGCGACGCATGTCTATCCCGTGATGGTGGACTGGTTGGATCGCAACGAGGTTCCTTATGACGAGCTCGTCCTGGGTAAGCCGTGGCCCGGTTCCGACGGTTTTTACGTCGATGATCGCGCCGTCAGGCCGCGCGAGTTCGTCGACCTGTCGCTACAGCAATTGACCGAATTGTGTGACCGGGATCGGCGGTTATGATGGCGCGCGCGCCTGGAACGCTCGCCATCACCATGGCTGGACTGGGTTCTCGCTTCAGGAGCGCAGGCTATGCCTGCCCGAAATACCGGATCGATGTCCTTGGCCGGTCCCTGTTCGACTGGTCAATGCTGGGACTGGCGGCATTTCGACAGGCGGGGTGGCGCTTCGATTTCGCCATGCTAGCCACCGACGATGCACAGTCTTTCGTGCGCCACCGTTGTACCGCACTAGGGATACAGGTCGGCAACATCATTGAGCTCGAAGGCATGACTGACGGTCAGGCAACTACCGCGCTGATGCTCGCCCAAGCTTGCGACGCGGTCGCACCGTTTGCGGTGTTCAACATCGATACCTTTGTCGACCCGCGAGCATTGACAATTGGCGATCTGCCAAAGGATGTCGATGGCTGGCTGCCATGCTTCCCGGGCCCCGGCGACGCCTGGTCGTTCGTGCGAACCGACGCGGACGGTCGAGCAGTTGAAGTGCGTGAAAAGAAACGCATTTCGCCGTATGCAACGGTCGGCCTATACTGGTTTTCATCTGCGGCTATGTATACAACGACATACGATCGTTTCTTTTCGAACGGCCTTGGCGTTGAGCGTAACGAACGGTATATAGCGCCGATGTACAATCTAATGATCGAAGAGGGACGTAACGTTACGATTTCTCATCTGACGTTGGATCAGGTCGGTATGCTCGGTACGCCCGCGCAAGTGGAGAATTTCGAAACTGATCCACCGGCCAGCGCCCGTAGACTGATGATTGCAAGCTAGGACTGCAGCATGCCTGAATCCAGTCGAATGCAATGGTAATCACTGCGCTGGGTGCGTATGCTGTCGTCGTTGCCCTGGTAACCGGAGCCGGATTTCTCGGTTTTTTGTTCATCCAATTGATGAGCGCGCTGGGTTTTCCGTTGCGGAAAGATGTGGCTATGGGCTTTGCGCCGGTGGTCGGCGTGGTCATTGTGTTCGTCCTGGGGGGCGCGCTTAATTTTCTGGGCATTTTCACCGTGTGGGCGATCGTCGGTATCGATGTGGCCGCAACCGCCTATGTACTGATCTGGCGACGGGCTTTCGCCGGGTTGGCCAAGATCGATATCGATCGTCCCATGTTGCTCGTGTTTGTCACGTTCGGCGCGATCCTAGCGACCCTCCCGGCACCGATCAATCTGAACGACGACAGTGCCTATCTAACCTATGCCTACAAGCTCATTGCACTCAGAGGCACCGGCACGGAGCCATTCAGCGAACGCAGACTGTTCACCTTCCTTGGGTATCTTCCGCTCCAGGTCCCAGTGCTGCAATGGTTCGGGTTGCGCGGCCTCAGCGCGTTCGAACCCGGCTTGACGGTGATCCTGTTGGGCTGGCTTTTCGCTTGTGTATCGACCGCGCGGTCCACGCTGAGGTTCGCCGCATCGGGCGTCATTGCCTTCCTGCTATTTTCGCTGTTCCTTGGAGCACGCCCGATCGTAAATATGCTGCCGAGTATGCTGGAATTTTGTTTCGTCGCGTTCGCAAGTTTTGCTGTCTTGCGGATGGTCGGCGAAGAGCGGGCGATGCAGCGCGGGCTTTTCCTTCTGGTTACGATTGCAGCGATCGGCGCTATCGCCATTCGCCCGACCATGATCGTCTACTTCGCGGTTCTCAGCCCGCTTCTGGGGATAGTCCTGATTCGGGATCGACTCTATCGGACGATGCTTGGCGGCGGTATGTTGGTCGGCCTGTCGCTGATCCCGATGATGCTGCTCATGCAGCAAAGTTCGGGCACCCTTTGGTATCCCTTCCTTGGTCGCGGCGTGCATACCGATTTTGGTGTCCCGATCGGTGGTGGAAATGTCAACGTTATCTCCGCGATTTGTGCCGATCCGCTCGCGCTGTTGCCTTTACTGCTTGGTTTCGCCGTCGCAATCGTCGGGCGGAACACCGGCAACGTGCGTGGCAAGATCTATCTCCTTGCCGCAGCTTCAGTGGCGCTTGTGCTCATCGCGTGGAGCCTGAACGCATATCACCTCGATCACTATTCCTTCCCGAGCTCGGTCGGCGTGCTGGTTGCGTTGCTGCTCGACACGCGTGACGACAAGCTTCCGTTGCTGGCGCCGCTTGCGCCCCTGGCGTTGCCTGGGGCTGGCGTGCTGTGCGCGATATTGGCTTTGGGGTTGATCCTTGCGGCGACGATCAAACCGTCTACGCTGGCTCCATTCCGCAATCGTTTCTACCAACGCATGATCGCCGACGCCCAACCCGGGCAAAGCTGCAACGCCGCTGCAACGGGCGCCGCACCGGGCTCGGTGATCCTTGCTGTGGAAGCGCCCTGCGCCTTTGCCGTTAATTTCAAGCGAAATAAGGTCTTTTTGGCAGATAATCTATTCGCGGCCGTACCGTGCGAAAAGCGCCCCTGTCCCAATTCAGTCGGCTCGTTCGAAAGCGCGCTCAGATCGCATCGCGTAAGCTACGTTCTCGTGCCCGCAGCCACGCTCGCCACGCATCGCGCCCTTGAGACGACATCCGAAACACCAAGTGCGGGGTCGCCAAGTCTCAGTGGTGATAATGTGGTCTTGCTGAAGGAGCAGAACATCGATTGGAGGGGCTTGGCCAAGGCCCGTAAACCATCGTACGTGCAGGCCGAATAGCCCTTCGGTCCTCCGGGAGCGGCGCGTGAAATGAAGTAAGCGGTAAGCGTGGGCTGGAGGCCGCAGATCAGGCGGCTTCGGCGATCGGTTGCTGATCTGGTCGCCAGTTCCACGGCATGAGTTCATCCCAGCGGGCAGCGGGCCAGTTGTCGGCGATCTTGGCGATGACGTCGGCAATATATGCCGTAAGCGGGGTCTGACGGCCACCTTGCACGCCGGGCCTCCGCCGGGATGATTGCCGCTCTTTGAGCGGGGTGGCGGGTGTCGGACGAGATCGAAGATTCAGTGAGCGGTGCAGCGACTACTCATA